>NZ_JAAABL010000011.1 GCF_009900765.1 Rhodovarius lipocyclicus | reverse complement strand
TGACCACCGTGCCCGCCTGGTCATTCGTGCTGGCCGCCGTGTTGCTCATCGAACGCGCCGTCGCCTCCAGCTCCGTCGAGGCGGAGGACAGCATGCCCGTCAGCTCGCCGATCTGGCCCTCGAAGCCGCGCACAAGGCCCGCCAGATGCTCCGCACGGCGCTCCTTCACTTGGCGCTCCGCCTCCTGCGCGGCGGAAAGGCGGTCGGCCTCGATCATGTTGTCGCGGAACACCACCAGGGCGCGGGCCATGCCGCCGATCTCGTCGCCACGGTCGGTGTCGGGCATGGCGGCGGTCATGTCGCGCCGCGCCAGGGCCTCCATCGCGGTGGTCATGCCGCGCACCGGCGCCGAAACCCCGCGCACGATCGCGATGCCCGCGCCCAGGCTCAGCAGCGCCGTCAGGCCCACGGCGCCCAGCATGCCCCAGCGGGTCTCGCTGCCCATCTCGGCGCTGCGCGCCGCCAGTTCCTGGCCGCCCGTCATATTGAAGTTCGCCAGCCGCTCGGTCGAACTGCGGAAGCGCGTCGTCTTCTGCGCATAGGGGCCGTTGAGGTGCTGCACCGCCGCCGCGACATCGCCCCGGGCGAAGGCCTGCACCAGCATGGCATGGGATTCGCGGATGTCGCGCCAGCTCGCCTCCACCTCATCGGCCAGGGTCCGTTCCTCCCCGGGCATGATCATGGGGCGGTAGGTGGCCAGCGCGCGCTCGATCTCGTCATAGGAAGCCTGGGCCGATTCCATCATCGCCCGGCGCCGGTCCTCATTCGGGGCGCTGATGGCCATGGCATAGGAGCCGCGCAGCCGCTGCCCCTGGGTGGCGATCTGGCCCAGAAGCCGGGTGGAAGGCAGCCAGTTGTCCCGCAGCTCCAGCGCGACCGCGTTCATCGCGGACAACCGGTGCACGGCGAAGGCGCCCAGCCCGGCCGTGCACAGCATCACCAGGGCGAAAGCCCCGATGATCTTGCCGCGAATGCTCAAGTTCGTGAAGAATTTATGCATGGAGTGGCCCCTTCCGCTTCGGCGCGCCAATAGAGGGGGGTGAAGGCTTAAAAATTCATTCCGGAATCGGTGTGCGCCGCAAAAATATCGTGGGGCATGCACCGGCGGGCGGCCTGACACAGTATGTCATGCACGCGTGATGCACCGATACGATCCGGGGTGCATATACCCGCCGGGCCATGATCATCAGGAGGCCATACAATGCGCCACGCCACACTGCTTCTCGCGTTTTCCGCCATGCTCGCCGGCACGGGCGGCTTGGCGCTGGCCCAGCCGGCCGGCCGCCAGGCGGACCATGACCACGGCGCGCCCTCCGCGCCCGCCAATGGCATGTCCCACATGATGCGCGGCCACGGCGCGCCGGCCGCATCCGATGCCTCGCCCTCCACCCGCGGCTACCGCGCGGCGAATGAGCGCATGCACCGCGACATGGACATCCGCTTCACCGGCAACGCCGACCGGGATTTCGTGGCCGGCATGATCCCGCACCACCAGGGCGCCATCGACATGGCCCGCGTGGTGCTGGAACACGGCCGCGACCCCGAGATCCGCGCCCTGGCCGAAGGCATCATCCGCGACCAGGAACGCGAGATCGCCCAGATGCGCGCCATCCTCCAGCGCCTGCCGGCGCGCTGAGCCCTACCCCGCCCGCAGCCTGACACCCTGCGGGCGGATCAGCCCATCCGGGATCATCCGCACGCCCTCCACCCCCGCACCCGTCCCCAGGAACACGCGCTGGTGCCACAGATAGAGGTAGGGGCGGTCGCGCAGCAGCACCTCCATCGCGCGGCTATAGGCGGCCAGCCGGGCGGCGGGGTCCACGCTGGTGCGGCCCTCACGCAGGGCGGCATCCGCCGCCGCGCTGCAATAGCGCCCGCCATTGAGGGATTCCCCGCAGGCGTTGAAGGTCCAGAGATTGCCGTCCACATCGGTGCGGCCGGACCAGGCGATCAGCAGCGCCTCGAAATCCCCCGCCGTCCATTGCCGCAGCAGGGTCGCGGTCTCGATGGTCTGGATCTCGATCTCGAAACCGGCCTCGGCGGCCATGGATTGGATGATCTCGGCGGCCTGGGTGTATTCGCTGTTGTTCGGCACCGACAGCTTCACCCGCACGCGGGGCTGCCCAGCCTCTCGCAGCAGGGCGCGGGCGCGGGGCAGGTCGCGGCCCGGCACCGGCAGGCCCGCGATGTATTGCGGGTGCCCGGGCGGGACGGACTGGTTGCCCGGGGTGTACAGCCCCTCGAAGGCCACCTGGTTCAGGGCGGCGCGGTCGATCGCGGCCTCCAGCGCCGCGCGCACCCGCGCATCCTGGCCCAGCGGCGTGTTGGCGCGCGCGCCATTGGCCACATTCACCGCGATATAGACGGCGCTCAGCCCCGGCCCCTCCAGCACCCGCACCCGGCGGTCCCGCCGCGCGGTATCAATATCGGAGGGCGCCAGCCGCTCGATCACGTCCAGCGAGCCCGCGCGCAGATTGGCCAGCCGCACCGTGCCGTCGGTGATGGGGCGGTAGATCACGCGCTCCACATGGATGTTGGCGCGGTCCCAGTATTCCTCGAAGCGCTCCAGCTCCATGCGGTCCTGCGCGACGCGGCGCGTCAGGCGGAAGGGGCCGGCACAGGCGGGGGCGCGCTGGAAATCCGCGCCCAGCACAGTGGCCTGGCGGGGAGAGACCAGCATGCCCGCGCGGTCCGACAACGCGGCCAGCAGCGGGGCGAAGGGCTCAGACAGGCGGATGCGCACCTGCATGGGGCCCGCGGCCTCGATGGCGGTCACGGGGCCCATCTCACCGCGCCGGGTGCTGCCGGGGGAGCTGAAATGCCGGTTCAGCCCAGCGACGGCGGCCTCGGCGGTCAGGGGCTCGCCGTCATGGAAGCGCACGCCCTCACGTAGTGTCAGCAACAGGGCGCGGCCTTCCTCCTGCCACTCCCAGCCGGTGGCGAGCTGCGGCACCAGCCGGCCCTGCGCGTCCAGTTCGATCAGCTTGTCGCACAGGGCCATGAACACCTGCCGGCCGGCGACGGTGCGCGACAGGGTGGGGTCCAGCACATCGGGGTCCGACGCGATGCCGATGCGCAGCGTTTGCGCTTGCCCCTGCCCCAGGGCCGCACCGAAGCAGAGACAGAGGCCGAACAGCCCGGCCAACAATGGACGCATGGATTGATTCTCCCGGTATCGGGTTCATGCTGCCGGAACCAGGAAAATTGCCCAGGGGGAATGTGATGGCGTTGTTGAACGACAAGGATGCGGCGCTGCGCGAACGGGCCGCCCGTGTCATTCCCGGCGGGCTGTGGGGGCATCTGAACGCGGCGAAGCTGCCGGCGGGGTATCCGCAATACTTCGCCAGCGCCGAGGGCTGCCGCCTGACCGACGTGAATGGCCGCACCTACATCGACTTCATGTGCGCCTGGGGCCCCATGGTGCTGGGCCACCGCAACCCGGTGGTGGAGGCCGCGGCCGCCCGCCAGGCCGCGCTGGGCGATGCCATGAACGGCCCCGCCCCCGTGCTGGTGGAGCTGGCCGAGACGCTGGTCGATATGGTCGCCCACGCCGATTGGGCGATGTTCCAGAAGAACGGCACCGACGCCACCACCCTGTGCGTCACGGTCGCCCGCGCCAAGACCCGGGCCCGCAAGGTGCTGGTGGCGCGCGGCGCCTATCACGGGGCCGCGCCCTGGTGCACGCCGTCGCTCGCGGGCGTCACGACGGAGGACCGGCTGCACCTGATCCATTTCGACTGGAACGACCTGGCCAGCCTGCGCGCCGCCGCCGCCGAGGCACAGGGCGACCTGGCCGCCATCCTGGTCTCCGCCTTCCGCCACGACATGGCCCGCCCGCTGGAACTGCCCACCCCGGAATTCGCCGCCGAGGCCCGCGCCCTGGCGGATGCCGCCGGCGCCGCGCTGATCCTGGACGATGTGCGCGCGGGCTTCCGGCTGGACCTGGCGGGGTCGTGGGAACCGCTGGGCGTGCGCCCGGACCTGACGGCCTTCAGCAAGGCCATCGCCAATGGCTATGCGATGGGCGCCGTCACCGGCGGCGATGCGTACCGGGAGGCCGCGACGCAGGTCTATGCCACCGGCTCCTTCTGGTGCGGGGCGGTGGCGATGGCCGCCGCGCTGGCCACGCTGCGGGAATTGAAGCGCCTGGACGGCCCCGCCCACATGCGCGCGATGGGTGAGCGCCTGCGCGCCGGGCTGGCGGCGGGTGCCGCGCGCCACGGCCTGGCCATCGACCAGTCCGGCCCGCCGCAGATGCCGCTGATGCTGTTCGCGGGCGACACCGACAGCCGCATGGGCGACGCCTTCTGCTCGGCGGCGCTGGAGGCCGGGGCCTATTTCCACCCCCGCCACAACATGTTCCTCAGCTGCGCGCACACCGAGGCCGACATCGACGCGGCCCTGCTGGCGGCCGAGGCCGGCTTCGCGGCCGTCGCCGCCCTCTGACTTCCCGCCAGGGTTTGGGGAGTTCTAAACTCCCCGCCAAGAGGAGGGCGTGCCTGCCCCTCAGGAGGAAAGCATGTCCATCACCACCCTGTTCGGCATCGAGCTGCCCCTGATCCAGGCGCCCATGGCCGGGGCGACCACCCCCGCCATGGTGGTGGCGGTGTGCGAGGCCGGGGCCCTCGGCTCCCTGCCCAGCGCCACTTATTCGCCGGAGCAGCTGCGCGCGGCCCTGGCGGAGGTGAAGGCCAGCACCCGGCGCCCCTTCAACCTGAACTTTTTCTGCCACACCCCGCCCGTGCCGGACCCGGCGGCGCAGATGCGCTGGCGCGCGCGGCTGGCGCCCTATCATGTCGAGGAAGGGCTGGACCCCGCCGCCCCGGTCGCCGCCGCCGGGCGCGCGCCCTTCGATGACACCTTCTGCGCCGTGGTGGAGGAATTCCGCCCGCCCGTGGTCAGCTTCCATTTCGGCCTGCCCGCCGAACCCCTGCTGGCGCGGGTGCGGGCCACGGGGGCGCGGGTCATCTCCTCCGCCACCACGGTGGCCGAGGGGCGCTGGCTGGAGGAGCACGGCGTGGATGCCGTGATCGCCATGGGCTATGAGGCCGGCGGCCACCGGGGCAGTTTCCTCGGCCTCGACATGGCCAGCCAGCCCGGCACCATGGCGCTGGTGCCGCAGATGGTGGACGCGCTGCGCGTGCCCGTGATCGCGGCGGGCGGCATCGCGGACCCGCGCGGGGTGGCCGCGGCCTTCGCGCTCGGGGCCTCCGCCGTGCAGGTCGGCAGCGCCTATCTGCACACGCCGGAGGCCAGCATCCCCGCCGTGCACCGCCAGGCGCTGGCGCAGGCATCGGACAGCAACACGGCCGTGACCAACCTGTTCACCGGCCGCCCCGCCCGGGGCCTGATGAACCGCCTGATGCGCGAGGTCGGGCCGCTGAGCGCCGAGGCCCCCGCCTTTCCCACCGCCGGCGGCGCGCTGGCGCCGCTGCGCGCCAAGGCCGAGGCGGAGGGGCGGGCGGATTTCACCCCGCTCTGGGCCGGGCAGGCGGCGGGGCTGGCCAGGCCCATGCCGGCGGCGGAGCTGACGCGCTGGCTGATGCGGCCGTTGGGGAACGGCTGAGCGCCTACTCCACCCAGGCGCCTACTCTACCCAAGCACCGGCGCGCATCAGCGGCTCCGCCACGCCATCGGCGCGGATGCCGTCCAGGTCCGTCTGCGCGCCGCCGATCATCCAGTCCACATGGATCAGGCTGCGGTTGGCGCCGCGCCGGGTCAGCTCGTCCTCCGGCAGGTTCTCGTCCTCGAAGCACTGGGCATAGGCCTGGCCGAGCGCGATGTGGCTGGCCGCGTTCTCGTCGAACAGGGTGTTCAGGAACAGGATGCCGGTCTGCCCGATCGGGTTGGCATGGGGCACCAGCGCCACCTCGCCCAGGCGGCGGGCGCCCTCATCGGTGCCGATCATGCGGCTCAGCACCTCCTGGCCGGTGCTGGCATGGGCCTCCACGATGCGGCCTTCCTCGAACCGCACGCGGATGTCGCGGATCACCGTGCCCTGATAGGCCAGCGGCTTGCTGGCCACCACATGGCCTTCGGTGCGCAGCATGTGGGGGGTGGTGAACACTTCCTCGGTCGGGATGTTCGGGTTGCAGGTTATGCCGTTCCTGGCCTGCGACGACCCGCCCATCCAGGCATGCCCATCGGCCAGGCCCACCTTCAGGTCGGTGCCCGGGCCCCGGAAATGCAGCGCCGCGAAGCGCTTGGCGTTCAGCATCGAGCGCCGGGTGGCCAGCGCCGCATTGTGCGCGGCCCAGGCCGCCACCGGGTCCTCGCCCTCCACGCGCGACGCCTTGAAGATCGCGTCCCACAGCGCGGCGACCGCGGCCTCCTGCGGCAGTTCCGGGAACACGGCGCGCGCCCAGGCCGGGGTGGCGGCGGCCACGATGGTCCAGTTGATGGCGGAGGAACTGATCAGCTCCAGCGCCGGGCGATAGGCCCTGGAGCGCGCGCGGTTGGCGCGGGCCACATGCTCCACATTCTGCCCCGCCAGCAGCGCGGGGTCGTCGCCCACGATGGCCAGCCGCGCCGCGTTGTTGCGGAAGGCGGCCGCCATGCCCTCGAACAGCCAGCCGGAGGCGGTGTCGAAGCTCTCCTCCCGCCCGTATTTGTAGCGGGCGAGGGCGGAGACATCGTCGCTCAGCAGCGTCGTCACCAGGGATGCGCCGGCCTTGTAGGCGTGTTCGGTGATGAGGCGCGCGAGCGGCAGCGCCTCCACCGGGGCGGTCATCACCAGTTCCTGGCCGGGCGCGAGGCCCAGGCCCACGCGGATGGCGGTTTCGGCAAGGCGGTCGAGGCGGGGATCGGTGCTCATGGTCCGAAGGCTAGCACCGGCCCCGGCGACAGCCTACTCCACCGGCCGCAGCGGCAGGTGGATCGCCGTGGCCTTCTCCCCGCCCAGCAGCAGGGTCAGCTTCGGCGGGCGGCCATGCGGCACCTGCACGCAATGGTCGGCATCCGCCCCCGCGATCGAGACCCGGATGCGGCTGCCCTTGGCGAAGGTCCAGGAGATCGGCAGCAGCGGGATGCGGATATGCGTGGGCTCGTTCACCGCCAGCGGCGCCGCGTCCTCCCGCCGGAAGCTGCGGAAGGGCCAGGTCGTCCGGTAGGTCGCGGGCGCCGGGCTTTCCTTGCGGTGCAGGGCGCGCAGCAGCCCCTCCGTCACATAGCGCACGGTGCCGTCGGCCTCGACCTCCGACAGATAGACGAAGAGCGCCGCATCGGGTTCGGAGGATTCCAGCCACAGGTCGGCGATGGCATGGCCCGACAGCTCCATCGCCTGGTCCAGCGGCGCGCCGGACCAGCCGAGCAGCTTCGCCTCGCGCTCCTGCCAGTCGGCGTAATAGGTGGTGGCGTTGATGCCGGCGATGCGCTCATAGCGCGTACCGTTGCCGGGGCCCCAGGTGAAATCGGCGCGGGTTTCGGCACGCGCGGGGGCGGCGGTCGCGGCCAGGGCGCCATCGGCGCCGGGCAGCAGGCGGGTCGTGGTCTCCACCGGCGGCCATTGGGTGGCGGATTTCCAGCGCTCGGCATGCAGGCTGAAGAAATGGATCGGCGCCTCGGCATCGAGGCCCGTGGCGCGGCCCAGCATGTAGTGGTCGAAGAAGCGCAGCATCTCGCCCAGCAGGTCGAAATCCGGCGTCTGGTCGCGCCGCCAGGGCGAGACATTGCAGCGCGCCCCATGGTCCCACGGGCCCAGCAGCAGATGCACCTTGTTGTTCTTCAGCGTGAGGTAGCGGGAGATGGCGCCATTGGCGTAGCCCGCGCCGTCCATCCATCCGGAACAGGCGAAGACCGCCACATCCGGCCTGATGCCCGGGCTGACGGAATAGGGGCTGAAGGAGGCGGAGGAGAAGCTGGCATCATAGGGCAGCGGTTCCTCACGGAAGCGGAACTCGCCCATGAAATCCGGCTGGCGGAAATTGCCCTTGTGCTCATGCAGGGCCTGGGCCAGCAGCGCGCCGTCCGCGTCCTCGTCCACCGGGTGGGGGCCGGCCAGGTCGGGGTTCTGGTAATAGACGTAGTTGCGCAGCAATTCGCGGTTGTCGTGGTCCATGGCGACCATCAGGTCGTCATAGGATTTCGCCAGCTGCTTCAGCAGGATGCCGCCGGGGTAGTAATTGTCCGTATAGGTGTCCCATACCGCGAACAGCGGCGCGATCGCCTTCACGGCCGGGTGGCCGGTGCTGGCCAGGAAGTCGCTGGCCGCCCCCGGATAGGAAATGCCGGTGGCCCCCACCTGCTGGTCGGACCAGGGCTGGGCGATGATCCAGTCGGTGATCTCGCGCGCGTCCTCGCGCTCCTTCGGGGAACGGAAGGCATCGCGGGTGCCGAAGCTGGCGCCGGTGCCGCGCACATCCACCACCACCACCGCGTAGCCGCGCGGCACGAAATAGCGCACGAACTTCCCGGCATTCGGGATGGCGTCGCCCTGCCCGCCCTCCTTCAGCTTGAAGCGGCGGTAATAGGGGGTGTGGATCAGGATGGTGGGCACCGGGCCGGTGGCACCTTCGGGTACCCAGGCATCGAGCGCGATGCGGCAGCCGTCGCGCATGGTCACGTACTGGCTGCGGGGCAGCTCGGGCAGGGCAAAGGGGACCTCACGCGCGGCGGCGTAGGTGGCGGGGGCGACACGCCAGGCGTCGCCGATCAGATCGCTGTCGGACATGGGCGGGATGACAACCCCGCCGCGGGCCGGTGTCAAATCAGCGCGATAGCCCCGCCATCGGCACGCCCCCCCAGGGCGGCAATTGCCCCAGCCGGTTGCGCATCACCACCAGCCAGCGCGCATGCCCGGCCGGGCGGGGCAGCAGGCGGCCCTGCGCGTCCGCCGGAAAGCGGCTGAGCGTCACGGCATCGGCCACATTGCCGCCGATCGCCTCGACGAAGCCGGGCGGGGTGGCGGTGACGATGTCGCAATGCATGGGGCGGAACTGCCCGGCCTCGGCCAGGCGTTCGCTCCAGTCCGCCAGGGGCTGGCGGCTGCGGTCAGCGCAGACCAGATCCCCGGCGCGGGGCGCGTATTCCTCGGGCCGATAGGGCAGGAAGGGGGCCTGGGCCGGGAAATCCCGCGCATCGGCCAGCAGCCCGTCCAGATACAGCGCATGGCTGGCGTTGGAGGGGAATTCGCGCCGGTCCACCCCCGCGCGCAGCATCACATAGCTAACGAAGGCCGCCGACCAGGGCGGGTCGGCCCACAGCGTGGCGGGCGGATGGGCGGGGTCGGCCGCGTAGATCCCGCGATTGCGCGCCAAAGCGCCCTCATCGCGCGGCACCGCGTTCCAATAGGCGATCAGGCGGGGGAAATTCTCGGGCCGGGCTTCGAGGCGAGGGGGTGCCGCCGGGTCGGCGACGATGCCGCCCCATTCCGCCCATTCCGCCCGCGCGATGGCCAGGATGCGGGCGCGCACGCTCTCCGGGTAGGGCAGCGGGGGCCGCGGCGGGGCTGGCGGCGCCGCGCAGGCCAGCAAGGGCATGAACAGCAACAGGGTGCGGAGGGGACGAAGCATGGCCCCCTCAGCATAGGCCCCGGAACGGGGGATGGGGAGGGCGAGCCCTCCCCACGGTATCAGGCCGGGCGGCGGCCCTGGCCGTTGCCGCCGGGGCCCGGCCGGCGCGGCCGGTTCTGCTGCGGCTGGGCCGGGCGGTCGCCTTGCGGGCGGCCCTGGGACTGGCCACCGCCGCCACCCGCGCGCTGCGGGCGGGGGCCGCGCTGGGGCGGCTTCGGCCCGCGGGCCTTGGGCTGGCCGGCGCGATGGGCCACGCGCTCCATCGGCTCCGCGGTGTCGCGGCGCAGATCCTCGCTGGGCAGATCGACGCGGATCAGCTTCTGGACCTGCCAGAGCTTCTCCTTCTCCTCGACCGTGCACATCGCGATGGCGATGCCCGAGGCCCCAGCGCGGGCCGTGCGGCCGATGCGGTGGACGTAAGCCTCGGGGGTGTCGGGCATGTCGTACTGGATGACGTGGGTCACGCCGTCCACATCGATGCCGCGCGCCGCGATGTCGGTGGCGACCAGCACCGGGGCGGTGCCGCGCTTGAACTCATGCAGCGCGCGTTCCCGCTGGCCCTGGCTCTTGTTGCCATGGATGGCGTTGGACTTGATGCCGTCCTGCTCCAGGTTCTTCACGATGCGGTCCGCACCGTGCTTGGTGCGGGCGAAGACCAGGGCGCGGCCCACGCCGGGGCCGTCCAGCAGGTCGGCCAGCTTGGCGCGCTTGCGGTCCACATCCAGCACCAGCAGCTTCTGGTCCACGCGCTCCGCCGTGGTGGAGACGGGCGTCACCTCGATGCGGGTGGGATCGTTCAGGATGTCATCGGCCAGCCGCGCCACTTCCGTGGGCATGGTGGCGGAGAAGAACATGGTGTGGCGCTGCTTGGGCAGCAGCGGCAGCAGGCGGCGGATGGCCGGCCAGAAGCCCTTGTCGAGCATCTGGTCCGCCTCATCCAGCACCAGCACTTCCACGCTGCTCAGCTTGGCGGTGCCGGCGTCCAGATGGTCCTGCAAGCGGCCCGGAGTGGCCACCAGGATGTCCACGCCGGAGCCCAGGATGCGCCGCTGCGGGCCCTGCGGCACGCCGCCGACGATGACGCCGACGGACAGGCGCAGATGCCGGCCGTAATTCTTCAGATTGTCCGCGATCTGGCTGGCCAGTTCGCGGGTGGGCGACAGGATCAGCGCGCGGAAGCCGCCGCGCGGGGCGCGGGTGCTGGACTGCGACAGCTTGTGCAGCAGCGGCAGGCCGAAGGCCGCCGTCTTGCCGGTGCCGGTCTGGGCGATGCCCAGCAGGTCCTTGCCGGCCAGGGCGGCGGGAATGGCGCGCGCCTGGATCGGGGTGGGGGTTTCGTAGCCCTCATCGGTCAGGGCACGGAGGATAGGCTCGGAGAGGCCGAGTTCGGTAAACGACATAGGGGTGATACGCGTCCTGTACGCCCGCAGCGTTCGCGGCGGGCGGTGCGGATGGTCCGGCCCGCGTGCCGGGGCCGATCCACGAAAATGTCCAGGAATGGCGCCCGGCCCCAGTGCCTTGGCGGACCGCCCTTCGGCGATCCTGCCCCGCACCACTCACGCGGCAGAGCGCGGCGGGCGTTGCGGCCCGCTGACGAGAGGGCATGTAGTGCAGCGCAGCGTGAAACGCAAGGAAGCTGTTTCAGCCGGCCGCCACGGCGCGGATGGTGTCGGCGAAGCGGCGCTGCAGCCAGGTCGGGCTCCAGTCCCGCCGGCTGACCAGCCAGACGGGGCGGGCGGCGGCCGGGACCGGCACGGGCAGAATGTGCAGGGCCTCCAGCGAATGGTCGTGCGCCACCTCACTGCGGGCGGCGATGGCCAGGAAGTCGCCATCCATCACCAGCCCGCGCGTCAGCTCGAACAGCCGGGTTTCCACCGTGGCGGCGGGGGGCGGCAGGCCCTCGGCCTCGAAGATGGCGCGGAAGCGCGCGGCGGCCCCGGTGCGCGGATGCGGCGTGACCCAGCGATAGGCCAGCAGGTCCCGCGCCGTGATGCCCGGCAGGCGCGTCAGCGGGTGGCCCTGCCGGCAGATCACGCACAGCTCGCTCTGGCAGATCTCCTCCCCCGCCAGGTCCTTGGGGATGTTGGGGCGCAGCGTGCTGCACATATAGTCGATGCGGCCGGAGCGCAGGGCCTGGAACATCGCCTCATACTCATCCTGGATCACCAGGAAGCTGACCCGGGGCAATTCGCCCGACAGCCGGGTGATGGCGGCGGGCAGCAGGCCGGCGGCCGACAGCCGCACCGCCCCCACCGCGATTCGCCCTTCCATCAGCCCCTTGATCTCGTTGATTTCCTCACGCGCGGCGCGCAGTTCGCTCAGCGCCAGGTTGCATTGCGCGGCCAGCTCGTGGCCAGCGGCGTTCAGGCTGGCGCCGGCGCGCTCGCGGTGCACCAGCCCCACGCCCAGCACCTGCTCCAGCTCTCCCACCGCGCGGTGCAGGCTGGGCGGGCGCAGGCCCAACTCGGCGGCGGCGGCGCTGAAGCCGCCGTGTTCGGCCATGGCGATCAGCGCCCGCATCTGCGGCAGGGTCAGCATGGACAGGCTGTGCTCGGGCTTCGGCCCGCCTTCCTGCCCTGCCCGCAGCCGGGCCAGGGCGCGGTGCAGATAGCCGAAGCAGCGTTCCACCCGGTGCGCCAGCGCGGCGCCGGGGCGGGTGCGCAGCAGGCCGGTGCTGCGGCGTTCGAACAATTCCACGCCATAGCGCTGCTCCAGCCCCGCCAGGCTGAGGGTGGCGGCGGGCTGGCTCAGCAGCATTTCCCGCGCGGCGGCGCGCAGGCTGAGGCCGCTGGCGACCAGCAGGAACAGCCGCAGCTGGCGCAGGTTGGGAGTGGCGGCGTGGGTGGGCATGGCTGATTAGCCAAAACTTATCACCGGTGGCGCGCTTCAAATAGCGCCCCCTATGTGGCATTGCAGCACAGTGTCGGGAGCGGGTCCGCCTGTCCATCAGGATCCGGCCACTGACAGTCGTGTTGAGGATGTAGCCAAACAGGTCCGGACAACGGATCGGCACGCGGCCATGACGGAACGTCTATCCGAAGGGCTGTGCCAGAGTGATGAAGTTGACCGCCGATCGCCTTCTGGGGGTGAAGCCCTCCGCGTCCGGCCGTGCGTCCCAGCGCGCGCGCGAATTGCTGGCCGCGGGTGTGGATGTCATCACCCTCGCCACCGGCGAGCCTGACTTCAACACCCCCGACCACGTGATCGAGGCCGCGATCGCCGCCATGCGGGCGGGCGACACGCGCTATACCAGCGTGGGCGGTACGCCCGCCCTGCTGCGCGCCGTGCGCACCAAGTTCCAGCGCGACAACGGCCTGGACTACGCCCCCAATGAGGTGATGGCCGCCCCGGGCACCAAGAACCTGATCTTCCTGGCGCTGATGGCCACCCTGAACCCTGGCGACGAGGTGATCGTGCCCGCGCCGCACTGGGTCTCCTACACCGACATGACCAGGCTGGTGGGCGGCGTGCCGGTCGTCGTGCCCTGCGCGCAGAACAACGGCTACAAGCTGGATGCCGAAAGCCTGGAGGCCGCCATCACGCCGCGCACCCGCTGGCTGATGCTGAACACCCCCAGCAACCCCACCGGCGCCGTCTATGGCCCCAAGGACCTGCTGGTGATCGCGGAGGTGCTGCGCCGCCACCCGCGGGTGATGCTGATGTCCGACGAGATCTATGAGCACATCCTGTTCGACGGGCTGACCTTCCACAGCTTCGCCGCCGTGGCGCCGGACCTGAAGGAGCGCACGCTGACGCTGTCGGGTGTGTCCAAGGGCTATGCCATGACGGGCTGGCGCGTGGGCTTCGCGGGCGGCACCGCGCCGCTGATCGCGGCCATGAAGGAAGTGCTGTCGCAGAGCAGCGGCAGCCTGTGCTCGATCAGCCAGGCGGCCTCCGTGGCGGCGCTGGAGGGGCCGCAGGATTACCTGGCGGACCGCTCGGCCGCCTTCCAGGCACGGCGGGACCGGCTGATCCCGCTGCTGGATGCCATCCCCGGCCTGCGCTGCCACCGGCCGCAGGGCGCCTTCTATCTGTTCGTGGAATGCGGCGGGCTGTTCGGCCTGCGCACGCCCCAGGGCACGGTGCTGGGCAATGACGCCGATGTCGCGGCCTATTTCCTGGACGAGGCCCGGGTGGTGGTGGTGGCGGGCGCAGCCTATGGCCTGTCGCCGCATGTGCGGCTGTCCATCGCGACCTCCATGGACAAGCTGGAACAGGCCGCCGCCCGCATGGCGGAAGCGGTGGCGAAGCTGACCCCGGCGATGGCGGCCTGAGATGACCCCCGCGAGCCTGGACCTGGTCAAGCAACTGATCGCGCTGCTGCCTTCCTCGGGCGCCAGCGAGATCGAGGTTTCCGAGGGCGGCATCCGCGTGCGCATCGTGGCGCGCGGGGCGACCGTGGCGGCCCCCGTGCCGGTGGCGGTGCCCGTGGCGGCGGCGGTCGCGGCCCCTGCCCCGACCCCGGCCCCGGCCCCCGCGCCCGCCAGCGGCGAAATCACCGTGAAGGCCAGCATGCACGGCGTGTTCCACCGCGCCCCGGCCCCTGATGCCGCCCCCTTCGTGCAGCTCGGCGCCGAGGTCGCGAAGCGCCAGCAGCTGTGCATCCTGGAAGCGATGAAGGTGTTCAACGCCGTCTCCGCGCCGCAGCCCGGCACCATCACCGCCATCCTGGCCGAGAACGGGCAGGACGTGGTGCTGGGCCAGCCGCTGTTCACCCTGCGCCCGGCATGAGCAGTCCCGTTGTTACCCTGGAGCAGCCGCGCGTCAGCCTGTGCGGCGGCTCCGCCCTGTTGCTGGAGGCCGAGGGCCCGCTGGCCCTGCCCACCCAGATGGGCATCTGGAACCTGACCGACGAGATCCGCGCCTGGCCCGGCGTGCTGGACCTGCAGCCGGGCATGAACAACCTGCTGGTGGTGCTGGACCCGCTGGAAGGCGACGCCGAGGCGATCTCCGCCCGCATCCTGGCCCGCTGGGCCGAGATCCCGCGCGAACGCGCGCTCGGCCGGTTGATCGAGGTGGGCGTGGTCTATGGCGGCGAGGGCGGCATGGACCTGATGGAGCTGTGCGAGAAGGTGAATCTCTCGCCCACCGAGGTGGTGGCGCTGCACTCCGCCCCGGAATACGTGATCTTCGCGCCGGGGGTCAGCCCGGGCTTCGGATACCTGTTCGGGCTGGACCAGCGGCTGTTCTGCCCGCGCCGCAAGGAACCGGTGCTGCGGCCAGCGGGCGGCACCGTGATGATCGGCGGCGCACAGTGCAATCTGGGCGCGCCGCGCCGCCCCGGCGGCCCCGTGGCCAACCCCACCGGCTGGTATGTGATCGGCCGCGCGCAGGACGTGCCTGTGCCCTTCGACCTGGCGATGGACCCGCCCAACCGGGTGTCGCTCGGCGACCGCATCCGCTTCCGGGTGGAGCGCATCGAGGCATGATCGAGGTCATCGAGAGCGCGCCGCTGAACGCGGTGCAGGATCTGGGGCGGCTGGGTTTCCGCTGCTTCGGCATCGGGCGTTCCGGCGCCATGGACCGGCTGGCCCTGGCCGCCGCCAATGCCCTGCTGGGCAACGCCCCGGACGCGGCCGGCATCGAGGCGCAGCTGTTCCCGCTGGTGCTGCGCTTCACCACCGACACGCTGGTGGCCGTGACCGGCGCCGATTGCGGCGCGCGGCTGGATGGCCGCCTGTTGCCGCCCTTCTGGGCCATGCCGGCGAAGGCCGGGCAGGAGCTGGAACTGTCGCCCCCCACCGATGGCCTGCGCGGCTATGTGGCCGTGGCGGGCGGGATCGACGTGCCGGTGGTGCTGGGCTCCCGCTCCAGCGCGCTGCGGGACGGGTTCGGCGGCTTCCAGGGGCGGATGCTCCAGTCGGGGGACCTGCTGCCCATCGGCCCGGCCCCCGCCCGGACCACGCGGGATGCGGCGGGCTTCGGCGCCGCCAGCCCGTGGCAGGCCCTGTCCCGCCCCGCCTGCGGCGATGCGGAACCGGGCGACATCACCCTGCGCGTGGTGCCCGCCGGCGAATACGAGCAGTTCGACGAACCCTCCCGGGCCGCGCTCTGGGCCCAGCCCTGGGTGGTGACGACGCAGAGCAACCGCCAGGGCTACCGCCTGCAGGGCGACCACGCCCTGCTGCGGGTGCGGCCGCTGGAGATGCGCTCCCACGGGATCGTGCCGGGGGTGGTGCAGGTGCCGCCCTCCGGCCAGCCGATCATCCAGCTGTCGGACGGCAATTCGGCCGGCGGCTATCCGAAGATCGGGGTGGTGATCGACGCCGACCTGTGGCGCGTGGGCCAGGC
This sequence comes from Rhodovarius lipocyclicus, assembly GCF_009900765.1. Taxonomy (GTDB): domain Bacteria; phylum Pseudomonadota; class Alphaproteobacteria; order Acetobacterales; family Acetobacteraceae; genus Rhodovarius; species Rhodovarius lipocyclicus. The sequence goes on along the minus strand of NZ_JAAABL010000011.1, from coordinate 68,023 downwards.
CGCCCCCGGCCGCCGCCTGCGCTTCGTGCCCTGCACCCCCGCCCTGGCGCGGGAGGCGGAGCGCGAACTGGCCGGATATCTCGGCACGCTGCGCCGCCAGGCCGGCTATCTGCGGAGGGCCGCGGCATGATGCTGACACCCGCCGAGATCGCGGAACTGACCGCGCTGATGCGCGCGAACGGGGTGGAAAGCCTCGACATCTCCGAGGGCGAGGCCAGCATCCGGCTGGTCGCGGCCCCTGGCGTGGTGGCACCGCCTTCCAGCTTCGCGCTCTCCCCGGGCGTGGGCCATCTCATCACCGAACGCGCGCCAGGCGAGCCCTTCGCGGCGCCCGGCGCCGGGATCCAGGCCGGGGATATCCTGGGCCTGATCGCGGCCGGGCTGGTGCGCCGCCCGGTCATCGCCCCCAGCGCGGGGGTGCTGGGCCGCGCGTTGCTGGAACCCGGCGCGCTCGCCGGTTTCGGCACGCCGCTGTTCGAACTGTCTCCCTACCACAATGACCCGGCACAGGCCGGGCCGGAGGACGCATGAAGATCGACCTGAATTCCGACCTGGGCGAGGGCTTCGGCCGCTGGAAAAGCGGCGACGACGAGACCCTGATGAAGATCATCTCCTCGGCCAATGTCGCCTGCGGCTATCACGCCGGCGATGCCGTGATCATGCACCGCATGGTGGAGGTGGCGAAGGAGAACAAGGTCGCGCTCGGCGCGCATGTCGGCCTGCCGGACCTGCTGGGCTTCGGCCGCATTCCCATGGATATCAAGCCGCGCGACATGCAGAAGCACGCGCTGTACCAGCTGGGCGCGCTGGCCGCGATCGCCCAGGTGGGCGGCTACAAGGTGACGCATGCCTCCAGCCACGGCGCGATGGGCCAGATGGGCATCGCCAACCCGGAATATGTCGAGCTGCTGTTCGATGTGTTCAAGGCCTTCGACAAGGACATCATCGTGGCGCCGCAGCCCGGCAGCCATGGCATGGCCTATGCCAAGAAGATCGGCCTGCGCACCGCCTGCAAGATCTTCGCGGACCGCGCCTATGACGACAATTGCCGCCTGGTGAACCGCCGCCTGCCCGGCGCGCTGATCACCGAGACCGCCGATGTCGTGGCGCGCATCGACCAGCTGATGAACGACGGCACCATCACCGCGCAGTCCGGCAAGCGGATGAAGGTCGATGCCCAGTGCATCCTGGTCCACAGCGACACGCCGGGCGCGGTCGAGATCGCGCGCACGGTGCGTGAGGCGGTGGAAAGCCGTGGCGGGCAGATCGTGCCGCTGACCGAACTGGCGTCGTAAGGCGAGGGCTTCGCCCCTGGAACAGCTAAGGCAAGGAACACATGGGTTTCGGCACTGTCCTGATCGCCAATCGCGGCGAGATCGCGCTCCGGGTCATCCGCGCCTGCAAGGCATTGGGCCTGCGCAGTGTCGCCGTGTATTCCGAGGCCGACCGCGGTGCCTCCTACCTGGCGCTCGCCGATGAGGCGGTGTGCATCGGCCCCGCCCCGGCGCGCGCCAGCTATCTGGATGGCGATGCCATCCTGCTCGCGGCGCTGGCCACCGGTGCCGGGGCCATCCATCCCGGCTATGGCTTCCTGGCCGAGAACGGCGATTTCGCCGAGGCGGTGGAGCGCGCCGGCCTGCAATTCATCGGCCCGACGGCCGAGGTGATCCGCCTGATGGGCGACAAGATCACCGCCAAGGCCGCGATGCGCACGGCCGGCGTGCCCTGCGTGCCGGGCAGCGAGGGCGCCCTGCCCGAGGACCCCGCCGCCTGCGCCACGCTGGCCGAGGGCATCGGCTATCCCATCATCGTCAAGGCCGCGGGCGGCGGCGGTGGGCGCGGCATGCGCGTGGTACGCGCGCCGGAGGAGCTGGCCACCGCCGTCGCCACGACGCGCGAGGAAGCCCGCCGCGCCTTCGGCAACCCCGAGCTCTATATGGAGAAATTCCTGGAGCACCCGCGCCATATCGAGATCCAGGTGCTGTGCGACCACCACGGCAACGCGGTGTGGCTGGGTGAGCGCGACTGCTCCGTCCAGCGCCGCCACCAGAAGGTGATCGAGGAAGCCCCGGCACCGGGCATCCCGCGAGAGGCGATCGCGGCGCTGGGCGAGCGCTGCGCCGCCGCCTGCCGCGCCATCGGCTATCGCGGCGCCGGCACCTTCGAGTTCCTGTACGAGAACGGCGTGTTCGCCTTCATCGAGATGAACACCCGCGTGCAGGTGGAACACCCGGTGACGGAAATGACCACCGGCATCGACATCGTGCGCGAGCAGATCAGTGTGGCGCAGGGCCACAAGCTGTCCTTCGCGCAGGAGGCCATCGCCCGCGCGGGCCATGCCATCGAGCTGCGGATCAACGCGGAGCATCCCTTCACCAGCATCCCCTCGCCCGGGCATGTGGCGGCCTGGCAGGCGCCGGGCGGGCCCGGCCTGCGGGTGGACAGCCACATGGTGCCGGGCGCCGAGGTGCCGCCGCATTACGACAGCCTGATCGCCAAGATCATCGCCCATGGCCCCGACCGCGCGGCCTGCCTGGACCGCCTGCTGGGCGCCCTGCGGGAATTGCGGGTGGAGGGCATCACGGTGAACGCGGAGCTGCACCGGCTGGTGCTGTCCGACCCCGCCTTCCGGCAGGGGGGCGTGACCATCCACTACCTGGAAAAACGCCTCGAAGCCGAACAGGAGATCGCCGCATGAGCGCCACGGCCTTGCCCGCACCCCGGGGAATTTCCCTGCCCAGCGGCAAGGCCGTGGCCTCCCTGCTCATGCTGCTGCCGGGGCTGGCGTTCCTGTTCGCCTTCCTGGTCCTGCCCTCGCTGGTGCTGCTGGGCAATGGCTTCATGACCCAGCACCAGAGCGGCGACGTGGCGCCGCCCTTCAGCCTGGCCAATTTCGACCGGCTGCTGTTCAGCCCCGCCTATCAGCGCACCGTGCTGCTGACGCTGAAGGTGGCCTTCGTCACCTCCGGCATCACGCTGCTGCTGGCCTATCCGCTGGCGATGGCCATCGCCTATGCCCGGCCCTTCTTCAGCCGGCTGACCATGGTGCTGGTGGTGGCGCCGCTGGTCGTCAGCGTGCTGGTGCGCAGCTATGGCTGGCAGCTGCTGCTGGGGAACAGCCGCACCGGGGTGCTGAACTGGCTGCTGGAGGGGGTGGGCCTCGGCGTGACGCCCGTGAAGATCATGTACACGGAATGGGCGGTGGTGGTGGCCTCGGTCCATGTGTTCCTGCCGCTGATGGTGCTGCCCATCGCCACCTCCCTCACCCGCATCAACCCCGCCATCAACGAGGCCGCGCGCATGCTGGGCGCCGCCCCCTGGCGCGCCTTCCTGCGGGTGACGCTGCCGCTGAGCATCCCCGGGCTGACGGCGGGCATCAGCATCGTCTTCTCGCTCACCGCCGCCTCCTACATCACGCCCGCCATGCTGGGCGGCACGCGGGGGGCCATGCTGGGCAACCTGCTCGAACAGCAGGTGACCACGGCCTATGACTGGGCGATGGGGGGCGCCATCGCCTTCCTGATGGTCGCCATCGCGCTGCTGGCCAATTTCGGCGCCACCTGGCTGATCGAATACCGCCAGCGGGCGCGCCGCCTCGCCTCGGGGGCACACTGATGCGCGGCCGGCTTTCCGCCTCCGGCGCCGTGCTGGTCTATGGCGCGGGCGCGCTGATCCTGCTGTTCATCATGGCGCCGCTGCTGGTGGTGGTGTCGCTGTCCTTCTCGGCGGCGCCCTTCGCGGTGTTCCCGCCGCGCGGCTTCACCCTGGAATGGTTCGGGCGCGTCATCGCCGATGAGGAATTCCAGCACGCCTTCATCGTCAGCGTCTCGCTGGCTGTGGCGGCCACCGCGGCCTCCTTCGCGCTGGGCATGCCGGCGGCCTATGCGCTGAACCGCTGGAAGGTGCCGGGCGCGCAGGTGATGGAAGCCATCCTGCTCTCGCCGCAGATCTTCCCCATCCTGATCACGGGCCTCGCCCTGTTGCAGTTCATGGCCCGCGCCGGGCTGCGCGACGCGGAGATGAACCTGTTCATCGGCCATGTGCTGATCACCCTGCCCTATCTGGTGCGCACCATCACAGCCAGCCTGAAGCTGGTGGACCGCAGCCTGGAGGAAGCGGCGCTGACGCTCGGCGCTTCCCCCTGGCGGGTGTTCTGGCTGGTGACGGTGCCGCAGATCATCCCGGGCATCGCGGCGGGCTGCCTGTTCTCCTTCATGATCTCCTTCGACGATTTCCCGATTTCCCTGTGGCTGGCGGATGCGCAGACCGTGCCGCTGCCGATCTTCCTGCACAGCAGCATGTCCCGGATCTTCGATCCCTCCATCGCCGCCATGTCCACGCTGATGATCCTGACCGGCGTGCTGGCGGTGATCGGGCTGGAGAAGCTGGTGGGGCTGCGCCGCGCCATGGGCATCTGAACCACAAACCCCGCAACAGAGAGAGGCCGAGATGACCGAAAAAACCGTGTCGAAAAGCGCTGGGCTGAACCGCCGCGGCCTGGCCGCCGCCACGCTGGCCGCCCCCCTGTTCTATGTGCAGAATGGCTGGGCGCAGGGCAAATCCCTGTATGTCGGCACCTATTCCGGCGTGCAGGGCGAGTATTTCCGCCGCAACGTGATCCCGCGCTTCCAGACCGACTTCAACTGCCGCGTCTTCCAGCGGGAGGGCGTGACGCTGGGCCAGATCGCCATCCTGCGCACGGAAAAGGCCCGCCCCAGCTATTCCGTGATGATGATGGACGATCTCGGCATCCCCATCGCCAAGAACGAGAACCTGATCGACGAATTGCCGGCGGCGAAGATCCCGAACCTGGAAAAGGTCTTCCCCGCCTTCCGCTACAGCGAAAATTACGGCGTGGCCTTCGCCATCTCCACCGTCACGCCCTTCACCAATACCGCCGTCCCGCCGCTGGAAAGCTTCGCCGACCTGTGGAACCCGCGCTTCCGCGGCCGGTTCATGATGATCAACCCGCGCCTGACGCAGAGCGTGCACCTGCTGGCCATCGCCACCTCCCTCGTCACCGGCAAGCCGGTGCTGGAGGCGCAGTACGAGATGGACAAGGGCTGGGACAAGATGGCCGAGCTGAAGGCCAATGTGCAGACCCTGTACGACAACACCGGCGCCACCGTGCTGCAGGTCAGCCAGGGGCAGGCGGATGTGGCGGGGCCCGAATGGTCCAAGGGCCTGGTGCCCTACATCATGCGCGGCGCGCCCGTGGTGCAGAGCCGCCCGTCCGAGGGCTCCTTCGCGGGCGTGAATTGCGTGACGCTGGTCAAGGGCGCGCCGGAGCCCGACCTGGGCGCCGCCTTCATCGACCGTATCCTGTCGCCCGCCGTGCAGAAGGGCCTGGCGGAGGCGACCTATGCCGCGCCCTCCGTCACCGGCATCGACCTGGCGGCGCAGGTGGCCAGCGTGGTGCCATACCCCGAAAGCCGCATGCGCGACCTGCGCCTGTACGTGCTGGACTGGAACCACATCAACCCGCTGCGCGGCGCCATCCTGGAACGCTTCAACCAGGTCTTCGGGAGCTGACGCGGTGGCGGCCCAGCCTGTCGATCTGGCCCTGTCGGGGCTGACCAAGCATTACGGCCGCAATGTCGCGGTGGACAGCGTGACGCTGCGCATCGCGGCCGGGGAGATGGTGGCGCTGCTGGGCCCCTCGGGCTGCGGCAAGACCACCACCCTGCGCATGGTGGCCGGGCTGGTGGAGCCCAGCGCGGGCGACATCCTGATCGGCGGCACGCCCGTGACCAGGGTGCCGGTGCACAAGCGCAACATCGGCATGCTGTTCCAGAACTACGCGCTGTTCCCGCACCTCTCGATCGCGCAGAACGTGGCCTTCGGGTTGCAGATGCGCGGCGTGGGCAGGGCCGAGACCGCGAAGCGCGTGGCCGACGCCCTGGCGCTGGTGCAGTTGGGCGCCTTCGCGGACCGCCTGCCGGCGGCGCTCTCGGGCGGGCAGCAGCAGCGCGTGGCCCTGGCCCGCGCATTGGTGATCGAACCCACGCTGCTGCTGCTGGACGAACCGCTGGGCGCGCTGGACAAGAACCTGCGCGAGAGCATGCAGGTGGAGCTGCGCCAGTTGCAGCGCCGCCTGGGCATCACCGCGGTCCTGGTCACCCATGACCAGGAGGAAGCGATGACGCTGGCCGACCGCATCGTCATCATGCGCGGCGGCCGGCTGGAACAGGTGGGCACGCCCGAGGAGATCTACAGCCAGCCCGCCAACCGCTTCGTCGCGGGCTTCATCGGGGCCGCGAATTTCCTGCGCGGCACGGTGGCCGGGCAGCAGCCGGACGGCACGATGCTGAAGCTGGCGGGCGGGGGCCAGCTGCTGGTGCCCCGACAGGAAGGCGGCGCCCCCGTGCTGGTGGCCGTGCGGCCGGAGGCGATCGACCTCTCCCCACCCGACGCCCCCGCCCCCCCGAACGGCACCCCCGCCGTGGTGGAGCAGGTGGTGTATCGCGGCCAGATGACCCATGTGTACATGCGGCTGGACGATGGCGAGCCCCTGCTGGCCTATGTCGCCAACCGCGCGGGCGGGGCGCAAGGTGCCTCCGGCGCGCAGCCCGGGGACCGGGTGCTGGCCAGCTGGCTGCCGGCCGGCAACAAGATCGTGGCGGACCAGTGATCCGCCCATGATCCTGGCCCCCAGGATTGTCGCCCAGGGAGAGGACGGCATCCCCACGCCGCAGCGCTACCTGGCCATCGCGACCATGGCGATGGCGGTGTTCCTGTCCGCCGTCAGCGCCAGCATCATCAACGTGGCCCTGCCGGTGCTGGGGCGCGAATTGCAGACCACGCCCAGCGAGGCGATCTGGGTCGTCAGCGCCTTTCAGGTGGCGATGGCGGCCTGCCTGCTGCCCTTCGCCGCGCTGGGCGAGATCTATGGCTATCGCCGTGTCTATCTGACCGGGCTGGTGGCCTTCACCCTGGCCTCGCTGGGCGCGGCGCAGGCGGGATCGCTGGCCAGCCTGACCGCCTGGCGCGTCCTGCAGGGGCTGGGCAGCGCGGGCATATTGGGCGTGAACATCGCCATCCTGCGCTTCGTCTATCCGCGCCGGCTGCTGGGCCAGGGGGTGGGGATCAACGGCTTCATCGCCAGCGTCTCGGCCACGGTGGGCCCGCCGCTGGGCTCGGCGCTGCTGGCGCTGGGGGGCTGGCACTGGCTGTTCCTGGTGAATGTGCCGATCGGGCTCGTGGCACTGGTGCTGGCGCTGCTCTCCATCCCGGAAACGCCGCGCGCCCATCGCAAGTTCGACCCGGCGGAGGCCGCGCTCAGCGCGCTGACCATCGGCAGTTTCCTGTCCACCGCGAATGCATTGGCGCAAGGGCACCCGGCCTGGCTGGTGGCGGCGCAGGCCGTGCTGTGCCTGGCCGCCGGCACGCTGCTGGTGCTGCGGGAAACGGGGCGCGCCGCCCCCATGCTGCCGGTCGACCTGTTCCGCATCCCGCTGTTCCGGCTGTCGGTGCTGGTCTCCATCTCCTCCTTCACGGCGCAGATGCTGGCGCTGGTGGCGCTGCCGTTTTTCCTGGAGCGCCACGCCGCCGGCGGGGCGGCCATGATCGGGCTGCTGATGGCGCCCTGGCCCGCTGCCTCCATGGCCAGCGCGGTGGCGGCGGGCTGGCTGGCGGACCGCATCTCCACCGGGCTGCTGGGGGCCATCGGGCTGCTGCTGTTCGCGGCGGGGCTGGCGGGGCTGGGGCTGCTGCCGGACCAAGCGGCAGCCTGGGATGTGGGCTGGCGGATGATGCTGTGCGGGCTGGGCTTCGGCTGTTTCCAGTCGCCCAACAACCGGGTGCTGATCAGCACCGCCCCGCCTGGGCGCAGCGGGGCCGCCAGTGGCATGCTGGGCACCGCGCGCATGCTGGGGCAATCCCTGGGGGCGGCGCTGGCCGCCCTGCTGCTGGCCTCGCTGGGCGATGCGGGGGGCATGGCGGCGCTGCTGGGCGGTGCCACCATCGCGCTGCTGGCCGCCGCCGTCAGCATGCTGCGCGTCGCGGTGAAGAGTTCCTGAGTTCCTACCGAGAAGAGAGTGTCGATATGACGGATGTGGTGTTGTTGTCGGATTCCCCCGCCTACCGGGATGTGCTGGGCGAGGGGTTCACCATCCATGAAGCGCACAAGACAGGCATCGAGGGCCTGGACCCCGAAATCCGCGCCCGCGCGCGCATCCTGGTCACCTCCGGCTTCACCGGGGCGAGCGCGGCGCAGATGGACCTGCTGCCCGGGCTGGGCCTGATCTGCTGCCTGGGCACGGGGTATGAGAACATCGACGTGAAGGCGGCGCTGGCGCGCGGGCTGATCGTGACCCATGGCGCCGGCACCAACGCGGCGGCCGTGGCCGACCACGCCATGGGCCTGCTGCTGGCGCTGATGCGCGACATTCCGCGCGCGGACCGCCTGGCCCGCCAGGGCACCTGGCGCAACGACCTCGGCCCCCGCCCCACCGCCACCGGCAAGCATCTGGGCATCATCGGCCTGGGCGGCATCGGCGAGCGCATCGCCCGCCGCGCCGAGGCCTTCGACATGCGCATCAGCTACACCACCCGCACCCCGCGCGCGCATCTGCCCTGGCGGCATGTGCCCGATGTGCTGGCGTTGGCCACCGAGGTGGACCACCTGATCGTCGCCGCCCCCGGCGGGGCCGCCACCTTCCACATGGTGAACGCTGCGGTGCTGAAGGCGCTGGGCCCCAAGGGGCTGCTGGTGAATATCGGCCGCGGCAGCGTGGTGGACACCGAGGCCCTGATCGCGGCCCTGACGGAGCGCACCATCCTGGGCGCGGCCCTGGACGTGTTCGAGGAAGAGCCGAAGATCCCGCCCGCGCTCTGCACGCTGCAGAACGTGATCCTGACGCCGCACATGGCCTCCTGGGCGCCGGAGGTGCGGGAGGCCTCGATCGAGCTGCTGCGGAAGAACGTGGCGCAATTCCTGGCCGGGCAGCCCGTGGCCTCGCCCATTCCGGAGCACCGCGCGGCCTGATTGCCGCCAAACGGGGCGGGGCATCCGCCCGCCCCGCCCCAGGCCGCCCGGCCGCCGCGTTGACACCACCGGTTACCGCCCACAGCATCCAGCCCCGGAACAACGGGGACCTGAACGATGCGTGTGATGAGAAGGCTGGGCGGCATGGCCCTGGGCGTGGGCCTGGCCCTGGCGGGCCTGACCGGGGCGCCGAAACCCGCCCCCGCCGCGAACCTGACCGCCGTGCTGGAGGCCGAGATCGTCACGCTCGACCCGCATTATATCGGCGCCTACATCACCCGCACCTTCGGCTACATGGTGTTCGACACCCTGTATGCGCCCGACAGCAACTTCAACTACCGCCCGCAGATGGTGCGCGGGCACACCGTCTCGGCCGACGGGCTGACCTGGACCTTCACGCTGCGCGACGGCCTGAGTTTCCATGACGGCAGCCCGGTGACGGCGCGCGATGTCGTGGCCTCCCTGCGGCGCTGGGCCACGCGGGCCGCGCTGGGCGGGCGGCTGATGGACGTGACCGAAAGCCTGACCGCGCGGGACGACAAGACCTTCGTGCTGGTGCTGAAGGAACCCTACGGGCTGGTGATCGAGACGCTCGGCACCATGGCCTCTCCCACCCCCTTCATCATGCCGGAACGCCTGGCCCGCACCCCGGGCACGGAGCGCATCACGGAGATCGTGGGCTCCGGCCCTTTCATCTATTCCCGCGCCGACCACCGGCCGGGCGACCGCATGCTGCTGCGCCGCAACCCCAACTATGTGCCGCGCGATGAGCCCGCGGACTTCCTGGCCGGCGGCAAGCGCGTGCTGATCGACGCGCTGGACATCCGGGTGGTGCCGGATGGCGGCACCGCCGCCGCGGCGCTGCAGGCCGGCGAGATCGACTACATGCAGTACGCGCCCTTCGACCTGCTGCGCAGCTTCGAGCGCGACCGCCGCATCACGGTGCAGAACTTCACCGGCGCGCACATGTTCACCGGCCATTTCCGGCTGAACCACGCGGCCCCCCCCTTCAACGACCCCGCCATCCGCGCCGTGCTGCTGCGGCTGGTGGACCAGGGTGAGGTGATGGCGGGCTTCGGCCTGGACCAGCGCTATGCCCGCACCTGCCCGGCCTTCTTCACCTGCGGTGGGCCCAATGAATCCGACGCCGGCATCGCGGCCCTGGCCAACCCCTCCATCGAGGCCGCCCGCGCCGCCCTGCGCGCCACGCGCTACAACAACGAACCCATCGTGCTGATGGTGGCGTCGGACCTGGAGGCCGCGCGCGTCTCCACCGAGATCCTGGCCGACCGCATGCGCCGCGCCGGCTTCAACGTGGACGCGCAGGTGACGGATTGGGCCACGCTGCTGGCCCGCCGCACCCGGCGCGAGGGCTGGCATGCCTATGGCGTGCACGCGCTGAACGTCGATCTGGGCAACCCGCTGACCAATTCGGTCATCAACTTCAACTGCCAGGATTCGGGCGGCGCCGGCTTCATGTGCTTCCCGCGCATGACGGAACTGTTCGGCGCCTTCGCCCGCGCGCCCAACGCGGAAGCGCGCCGCGCCATCGCGGGCGAGATCCAGGAGATCGTCTACAGCCAGGGCGTGGCCGTGCCCTGGGGGCAGTTCGCGCAGCCCGCCGCCTATCGCAACACGCTGCGCAACCTGATCCCCTCGGCGATTCCGCTGTTCTGGAACGTCGAGAAGCGGTGATGCATGGGGGCGGCGCCCCCGCCGCCCCACACTCTCATCCAGTCTGAAAGAACGCGCATGTATGATGTGATCGTCGTGGGCGCCGGTTCCGCCGGTGCCGCCCTGGCCGGGCGCCTGTCCGAGGACCCCAAGCGCCGTGTGCTGCTGCTGGAGGCAGGGCGCGACTGGCGCGCCGCCGAGGCCCCCGCCGCCGCGCGCTCGGCCAATATCATCCCCTTCATGCACGACCCGCGCCACCAGGCCGAATGGCAGTGGCCCGGGCTGATGACCCGGCGCACCAAGGCGCAGGAGCCGAAATTCTACTGGCGCGGCAAGGCGCTGGGCGGGTCCTCCCTGGTCAATGCCCAGATCGCCATCTGGGGTGTCGCCGCCGCCTTCGACGGCTGGGCCGAGGCCGGCTGCGAGGGCTGGTCCGCGAAGGAAGTGCTGCCCCTGTTCGCCAAGATGGAGGACGACCCGGAAATGGCCGGCGTGCCCCATCACGGCCAGGGCGGCCCCATCCCCGTCTATCGCGCCCCGCAGGAGACATGGGGCCCGGTGGACAAGGGCCTGCGCGACGCGGCGCTGGCACTCGGCTATCCCTGGAACCCGGATGTGAACGCGGCCGAGGGCGAGGGTGTCGCCTGCTATCCCATCAACAGCCGGGGGCTGCAGCGCGTCACGACCAATGACGGCTATCTGGAACCCGCCCGTGGCCGCGCGAACCTGGAGATCCGGGGCGGCGCGCTGGTGGACAAGGTGCTGGTGAGCCAGGGCCGCGCCACCGGCCTGCGCGTGCGCCTGGATGGCGTCTGGCAGGAGATTTCGGGCCGCGAGATCGTGCTGTGCGCGGGTGCGGTGCATTCGCCGGCCATCCTGCTGCGCTCGGGCCTCGGCCCCGCCGCTGAACTCGCCGCGCTTGGCATTCCGGTGGTGCGGGACATGCCCCATGTGGGCAAGCACTTCATGGACCACCCGGTGCTGCGCGCCACCATCGCGTTGAAGGAGGAGCTGGCCTGCAAGGACCCCTCCGCGCGGCACACCAATTGCTGCGTGACCTATACCTCGGGGCTGGGGGGCGGGGGCGAGCGGGACATGATCCTGATCGGCTTCAACCACCGCAACCTGCCGGCGGGCGACGTGCCCAACCCGGACGGCGCCGTGGCGGCGGGGCTGTACAACGCCTTCTCCCGCGGGGAAATCACCCTGCGCTCCGCCGACCCGGAGATCGACCCGACCGTCGAGGAGAACATGCTGGACGACGCGCGCGACCGGCTGCGCATGCGCGACGCCATCCGCCGCCTGGCCGACCTGGCCGAACAGCCCACCCTGGCCGGCATCGCGCACAGCATCACCTTCGGTGAGACCCAGCTCTCGATGCGGGAGGCCGCCGGCCTGCCGCCGGAGACGCTGGACCAGCTGATGCTGGAGCAGGCCGGCGACATACAGCATGCCGCGGGCACCTGCAAAATGACCGCCTATGAAGACCCGCGCGGCGTGGTGGACCCGGACCTGCGCGTGAAAGGCCTGGAAGGGCTGCGCGTGGCGGACGCCGCGATCATGCCGACCGATTGCCGGGCCAACACGCACTTCACCTGCGTGATGATCGGGGAATGGCTGGCCCGGAAGATGGCGGCGGCATAAGGGGGCTCCGCCCGGCGGGAGGTTTCGGGAGGGGCGACGCCCCTCTCAATCCCTGAACTCCAGCGTCACGCTCGACACCCCGTTCCGGCTGCGCCGGTGGCATTCCACCGCCTCCCGCGCCGCCAGCCACATGGCGAAGCTTTCCTGCGCCGCGGCGCTGCCGGCCAGGTCTTCCGCGCGCGGCCGCATGCTGGGCGTGGGCAGCACCGGGCCTTCGTGCATGATCGTGACCCGCACCAGCCCGTCGGAGAAGCTGGCGCGCAGCGTGGCTTTCTCCAGCCCGCGCGCCATCAGGATCTCGGCCAGTTCCAGCAGCGCGTGGCTGATCGTGTCCGCCGTGGCGCGGCGCAGGGCCCACAGTCCCGCCATCTCCTGCACGAAGGCGTCGAAGGAGCGTGCCTCCAGCGCCACGGTGGCGCTGGTCCGGCGCTTCACCATCGGCAGCGTCAGCAGATGCAGCAGGAAGGCCGTGCAGAAGGACAGCGTGACGGGAGAGACCAGGGCCTGCGGCATGTAGGCCAGGAACAGGTCGGGCCGGGCCAGCGCCATCAGGCCGGCGGCGAGGCCCATCCCCACGCAGCAGGTGCGGCGGGGGTCGAGCACCCGCGCGGTCATCAGCGCCGTGCCGCCCGCCAGCATGAAGCAGCCCACGAAGGCCACCATGGCGGCGGCCACCGGCCCCGGCATCAGCACGAACAGCGCCACCAGCTTCGGCGAGCACGCGAGCAGCAGCAGAATGCCGGAGCCGATGAAGGTGATGACCCGGCTGAGCGAGCGGGTGGACACCGCCAGCCCCACGCAGGCCGAGGACGTGCCCGCCCCGAACCCCCCGAACAGCCCGGACAGCGCCATGGACAACAGGCCCGCCACCACGCCGCGCCGCAAGGGTGCCGGGTCCGGCCGGGTCCAGCCGGCATCCAGCGTGCGCTGGAAGGTCAGCAGATCCCCCAGCCATGACGGCAGGCAGCACAGGCACCCCACCACCGTGACCAGCAGCAGCCCCGGGGTGATGCCCGTGAAATCCGGCAAGACCGGCCGGGGCAGGGCGAACCAGGGGGCGGCGGCGAGGAATTTCTGGCTGCCGTCGCTGCCCTCGGTCAGCGCCAGGGCCAGGCCGCAGCCCACCGCCCCGCCCAGGATCACGGCGAAGCGCGACAGCGGCCAGCGCAGGATCACCGCCACCACCATCAGCCCCACGATGCCGAGCATCAGCAGCAGGGATTGCCCCTGGGGCATGCGGCCGCCGCTGCGCAGCGCCAGGTCCAGCGCGCGCGGCAACAGGCTGACGCCGATCATGAACACGACCACGCCGCTCAGCTCCGCCGGGATCAGCCCCAGCAGGCGCGGCACGGCCAGGAACAGCGCCAGCACCAGCAACGCCGCCACTGTCAGGGTGGCGCCGGCCGCGGCGAAGGAAATCCCGGCCGAGGCCGCCGCCAAATAGCTGCCCAGCATCACCGGCGTGGGCACGTTGGGCAGCGCATAGCCCGAGCCCACCGGCCCCTTCCACAGCCCATGCAGCACCCCGCCCACCGCCGTGGCGACCAGGCACAGACAGATCATGCCCATCGCGCCCTCGGGCCCCAGCCCATAGGCGGTGGCCGCCAGCCCCGGCAGCAGCCAATAGACGGATTGCAGCGCCACCTGTTGCAAGGCCAGGGCCAAGCCTTGCAGGGGTTGCGGCCAGTCCTCCAGCCCATGCAGCAGGTCGGGCGGGCGGCGCGCCGGGCGGTCGCGGGTGCGGTCGGCCCAGGCGGGCAGCCGGAAAAGATCTGACGCCATCACACCCGCCGGGATTTTGTATTCTGCATCAATGGCATGCTGGGGCCATCGGCGCCAGTTTGCCAAGCCCGGCACGCCGCCCCGGCATGGCCCGCCCGGCCATTTTCACGCCCCGCATCCCTCGATCGGGCGATGATTTCGGCGCGGCATCCACCTATCAGGCGGGTCCGCGCGGGCAGCCGGCGCGCCCGTTCATCTCAACATGTGGTGAAAACCCCAGTCCCGCCCCATTCTTTCCATGATCGCCTTTCAGAAGATCGCGGCCTTTCACAGACATCCTGCCCTGTTCTGCTTGGCGTGACTTCGCGGAGCCTGCCTCATGGCAACCACCTATACATTGCCCTTCGGAAAACCCGGGCATATCGGATACGTCGTCCGCTTCAAGACCTCCCACACCGCCCCGGCCGAGGAAGGGGGCGGGCACAGCGACTGCGTCCTGCCTTCGGGCGCGCCGGTCGGGTATTTCGGGGATGGGCTGGTCGGCAATGGCTATGTCTATGCCTACTCAAATTTCGCGGCGCGGCGGCCCCACTACGTCAACATGACGGATGCGCGGGCCTTTCCGTGCCAGTCCACAGTGCTGGTGCTGAATGTGGGCGCGGCCAGGGCCAAGGCGTTCCAGGGCAGCTGGTACGCGATGAAGGCCAAGACCGATGGCTTCCGGATCGCGGGGAACAACTGCTCGACCCATGCCTCGCGGGCCTTCTTCGCGGCGGGCGTGCTGGGCCGGCCGGAGATCGACGGCATCGACACCCCCCAGAACCTGTTCGAGCAGATCATCGCCGAGGGCCGGGCGCCCTGGATCTCCTATAGCGGCTATCTCGATTTCTCGCCGCTGGGCTCGGGCAGCGACGAGATGCTGCTGCCCTTCCAGGTCACCATCGATTCCGCCACGCTGCGGACCTCCAGCGGGCCCGGCGCGCCCTGAAGGGCCTCAGGCGATGGTGTGCGCCCCGTGGTCGGCGAAGGTGACGGAACCCGTCATCGGCATCCCCGCATCGCTGGCCAGGAAGGCCGCCATGGCCCCGATCTCCTCGATGCTGACCAGGCGGTGGGCGGGCGTGCGGTCCCGCGTGCGGTCCAGCAATTCGTCGAAGCGGCCGATGCCGCTGGCCGCGCGCGTCTTCACGGGCCCGGCCGAAATGGCATGGGCATGGATGCGCCGGGGGGCCAGGTCGGCCGCGATGTAGCGCACGCTGGCCTCCAGCGCCGCCTTCACCGGGCCCATCATGTTGTAGTTCTCCACCACCTTGTCCGCGCCATAGAAGCTGACGGTCAGCAGGCTGCCGCCCTCGCTCATCAGCGGCGCCGCCAGCTTCGCCATGCGGATGAAGGAATGGCAGGAGACATCCATGGCCAGCGCGAAGCCCTCGGCGGAGCAATTGGTCACGCTGGTCTGCAGATCCTCCCGCGGGGCGAAGGCGATGGAATGCAGCAGCACGTCCAGCCGGCCCCAGTCGCGGGCGATGCGGTCGAACACCGCCTCCAGCTGGCCGGGGATGCGCACGTCGCAGGGCAGCAGCAGCGGCGCGCCCAGCGTATCGGCCACCGGCTGCACGAAGGGCAGCGCCTTCTCGTTCAGATAGGTCACGGCCAGCTCGGCGCCGGCGGCGCGGAAGGCCTGGGCGCAGCCGGTGGCGATGCTGTGCTCGTTGGCGATGCCCACCACCAGGCAGCGCTTGCCCGCCAGATCCACGATCCCGGTCATCCTAATTCCTTTGATGTGTCAGCGCGGCCGCCTCATCGGCGATCACCTGTTCCTCGTCGGTCGGAATGACAAAGGCGGCCACGCGGCCGCCCGCGTCGATCCGCGCGGCATTGGCCGCATTGGCCGTGGCATCCAGCGACAGGCCGAGCCAGCCCATCCGCTCGGCCACCGCCGCGCGGATGGCCGGCTGGTGCTCGCCCACGCCGGCGGTGAACAGCACGCCGTCCAGCCCGCCCATGCTGGCGGCCAGCCGCGCGACTTCACCGGCGATGCGGAAGGCGAAGACGGCGATGGCCTCGGCGGCCTCGGGCGCCGCGCTCTCCAGCAGGTCGCGGCTGTCGGCGCTGATGCCCGACAGGCCCAGCAGGCCGGAGCGGTGGTAGAGGATGTCCTCCAGCTGCGGCAGGGTGCGCCCACCCGCGCCCAGCAGGTGCAGCAGCACGCCGGGGTCCAGCGCGCCGCAGCGCGTGGCCATGGGAATGCCATCCAGCGTCGAGAAGCCCATGCTGCTGTCGCGGCTGATGCCGCCATCCAGTGCGCAGAGGCTGGCGCCGCTGCCCAGATGCGCCGCCACCACCTTCTTGCCGGCGAAATCCGGGAACCGCCGCGCCAGCGCCCCCGCCACGAACTGATAGGACAGGCCATGGAAGCCGTAGCGCTTGATGCCCTCCTCATGCAGGGCGCGCGGGATGGCGAAGCGCCGCGCCACCTCGGGCTGGGTGCGGTGGAAGGCGGTGTCGAAGGAGGCCGTCTGCACCAGCCCGGGCCGCAGATGCCGAATGGCGCGGATCAGCCGCACCCCCTGCGGCTGATGCAGCGGCGCCAGCGGCGTCAAATCCGCGATGGCCTGCAAGGCCGCGTCGTCGATCACCACCGGCCCCGCGAACACGTCCCCGCCATGCACGATGCGGTGGCCCACCACGCTGGCCCTGGCCGAGAGGTCGAAATGATGCGCGAACCAGCCCAGCGCCTCATCCAGCAGCCCGTGCAGGTCTTCCGTCACCGGGGCCTTCAGCGGGATGTCGATGATGGTGGGGCCTTCGACCAGATGCAGGCTGACCGGCTCCTTGCGCAGGTCGATCACGCCCTTGCCCATGCGGCGCGGCGCGCCGTCGGCCAGGCTGAACAGCCCGATCTTCACGGTGGAGGACCCGGCGTTGAAGGTCAGCAACAGGGGCTCGCTCATGCCTTCACCCCCGCGCGGCGCATCGCCACCAGCTTGGCCAGCGCGGCGGAGGCCACGCGCGTCTTCAGGCTGTCCGCCCGGCTGGTCAGGATGATGGGCACCCGCGCGCCCAGCACCAGCCCGGCCGCGTCCGCGCCCGCGAAATAGATCAACTGCTTGGCCAGCATGTTCCCCGCCTCCAGGTCCGGCACCAGCAGGATGTCCGCGTGCCCCGCGACCGGGGAGGCAATGCCCTTGGTCCGCGCGGCGGCCAGGCTGATGGCGTTGTCGAAGGCAAGGGGCCCATCCACCATGGCCCCCGTGATCTGCCCGCGCGCCGCCATCACGGTCAGCGCGGCGGCATCCAGGGTGGAAGGCATGTGCGGGTTCACCGTCTCCACCGCCGCCAGCACCGCCACCTGGGGCTGCTCGATGCCCATGCTGTGCAGCAGGTCGATCGCGTTCTGGCAGATGTCGCGCTTCTGCTCCAGCGTCGGCGCCAGGTTGATGGCGGCGTCCGTCACCACCAGCGGCTTGGCATAGGCCGGCACGTCCATGACATAGACATGGCTGATCCGCCGTTCCGTGCGCAGGCCGGAACCGCTGGCCACCACCGCGCCCAGCAATTCGTCGCTGTGCAGGCTGCCCTTCATCAGCGCCTGCACCTGGCCGCTGGCGGCCATCTCCACCGCGCGGGCGGCGGCGGCATGGCTGTGCTCCGCGTTCTCGATGCGCAGCCCCTCCAGCGAGGCGCCGGCGGCCTCGGCGGCGGCGCGGATCTTGGCCTCGGGCCCGACCAGAACGGGCTCCACCAGCCCCTCGTCGCGGATCTCCAGCGCGGCCAGGATCGCGGCGGCCGAGCAGGGATGCACGATGGCGGTCAGGATGGGCGCGCCGGCGCGCGCTTCCTCCACGATGGAGCGGAAGCGGCCATGGCGGCGCCGGGGTTCCTCGCCCTCCTCGGCGCAGGGCCATTCGGCGGGCTGGGCGGGGGGCAGCACGGCGGCGGTGCCGCGCAGCACCTCCTCGCCATCCTGGTTCACGCAGATGGTGTCGAACAGCAGCTGGCCTTCCGCCGCCAGCTTCTGCCGCACCGTGACGGTGGCGGTGATGCACTGGCCCGGCTCCACCGGGCGCAGAAAGGCGCATTCCTGCCGCAGCAGGGTGGTGCCGGGGCCGGGCAGTTCGGTGGCCAGCACGGCGGCCACCAGGGCCGCGCTCCACATGGCGTGGGGCGCCAGCTGCCCGGCGGCACCCGCCACCGCCAGCGCCGGGTCGAAATGCACGGGGTCGGCATCGCCGGTGACGGCGGCGAACAGCTCCGTCCCGTCACGGCCCACGATGCGGGACAGGCTGGCGGCATCGCCCAGGGCGATCTGGGCGAAGCTTCGGTTGCTCTGGTTCATCGGGCCCTACCGGCGCAGCACATAGGTGCCGGGGGCGGCTTCCAGCGGCGGATAGCCCTTGGCGGGCGCGCCCATGGCGGGGGGCGCCACGCGCTCGCCGCCCGAATGCTGCGCCAGCCAGCTGACCCAGGCCGGCCACCAGGAGCCGTCCCGTGCCTCGGACTGCACGGCCCATTCATCGGGGCTGAGGCAGATGTCCGCCGTCGCCTTGGTGGCGATGTGGAAATGCCGGTGCGCCCGCCCGGGCTCGCTCACGATGCCCGCATTGTGGCCGCCGCTGGTCAGCACGAAGGTGACATCGGTGTTGGTCAGATCATGGATCTTGTAGACCGAGCGCCAGGGCGCGACATGGTCGCGCTCCGTCCCCACCGCGAAGATGGGGATGCGGATGTTCTGCACCGCCGCCGGCCGGCCATCCACCAGGAAGCGCCCCGCCGCCAGCTCGTTGTCCAGATAGAAGCGCTGCAGGTACTCGGCGTGCATGCGGTAGGGCATGCGGGTGCTGTCGGCGTTCCACGCCATCAGGTCGATCATGGGCGAGCGCTCGCCCATCAGATAGTCATGCACCACGCGCGACCACACCAGGTCGTTGCTGCGCAGCAGCTGGAAGGCGCCGGCCATCTGGTCCGCGGCCAGATAGCCGCGGTTCCACATCATGCTCTCCAGCATGTGCAGCTGGCTGTGGTCGATGAACAGGGCCAGCTCGCCCGGCTCGGTGAAATCGGTCTGGGCGGCGAACATGGTCATGCTGGCCAGCCGGTCGTCGCCCGCGCGCGCCATGGCGGCGGTCGCCAGGGCCAGCAGCGTGCCGCCCAGGCAATAGCCGGTGGCATGCACCTTGCGGTCCGGCAGGATGGCGTTCACCGCCTCCAGCGCCGCCATCACGCCCAGGCGGCGGTAATCGTCCAGCGTCAGGTCGCGGTCATTGGCATCGGGGTTGAGCCAGGAGATGCAGAACACCGTATGCCCCTGCTCCACCAGGTACTTCACCAGCGAGTTCTGCGGGGACAGGTCCAGGATGTAGTATTTCATGATCCAGGCCGGCACGATCAGCACGGGCTCGGGGTGCACCGTCTCCGTCGTGGGGGCGTACTGGATCAGCTCGATCAGCCGGTTGCGGAACACCACGCGGCCGGGGGTCACGGCCACCTCGTGCCCCACCTCGAAATCCTCGGTGCCGACGGGGGGGCGGTTGTTGACCATCCGTCCCACATCCTCGGCCCAGTTGCGGATGCCGTTGACGAAGTTCATCCCCGCCGTCTCGCGGGTCTTGTCCAGCACCTCGGGGTTGGTGAACGGGTTGTTGGAGGGCGAGAACATGTCCAGCAACTGCCGCGCCGCGAAGGAGATCACTTCCTCATGATGCGGGGCCACGCCCGGCACGTCCCGCGTCACGTTGTGCCACCATTGCTGCTGCAGCAGGAAACCCTGGGCCATGGTGTTCCAGGGGAACTGCTTCCAGGCGGGGTGGCTGAAGCGGTTGTCGCCCGGCAGGGGCTCGATGCAACAGGCATCCTTGTCGCCGGCGCACGCCTGCACAAAGCTCCAGAACCGCGAGGATTTGCGGATCGCCTTGGTCGCCAGCTCCCATCGCTTGCCTGGGGAGCGGGCGAGGTGGATGGACCAGTCATACAGCGCGAGCGACAGCGCGGCGGGGGAAATCCCGCCGCTCATCTGCGCGCTCATCGCCTCGATCACGCGGTCGAAGGCGAGGAAGCCTTCCTCCCCCACCGGTTCCTCGCTGCGCGGGGCCGGGGGCAGGTGGGTGTGGAAGGGGATGGCGGGAAGGTCGGACATCAGGCGGTTTCCATCTTATCCGCCTCACCGAGGGCGGCGGTGATAATATCGTGAACAAGCGGGCGCAGGCTCTCGTCGTCCTGCAGGGGGGCCACCCGCAGGACATTCCTGAACAGGCTGATGCCACCCAGGCAGGCGGCGAGCAGCGCCGCGCGCTGCGGCGCGGGCGCGGGCAGCCGGCGACTCAGCGGCTCCACCACCTCCAGCAGCAGGGCCTCACGGATGATGGGGATGGCCTCCCGGCTCAACAGAGAGCGGATGACAATGTCCAGCGGGTCGATCAGGCGCATCTCCCGGTCCAGGCTGGGTTCCAGCAGGCGCTCGACCATGCGCTCGGCCAAGGGGCCGTCCTCCTCCAGCATTTTGCGGGCCTGGAAGGCGCTGCTCAGCACCTGTTGGAACAGCAGCGCCTTGGAGCCGAAGCTGCGGTGCACATGGGCCACATCCACCCCGGCATCGGCCGCGATGTCGCGCAGCCGCGCTTCCTCATACGGGTATTGGGCGAAGCGCAGCATGGCCGCGTGCAGGATGCGCGCCCGCGTCGCGCTCCCATGAGCCAAGGGGGCGGCCGAGGGCGCGGGAACAGGGGCGAGGACGGCTTCGCTGGCCATGGATTGATCCATCTCCGCATTGATCTCGGCAGAGACTGCTTCTAGCCTGCGGCCCGGTCAACGGTCGTTGATTTTGATCAAGGCGCCCCTTGCCGCAGATGATACATCTGCCGCCACCCCGAGACGGAAGTGATGTCCCGATGACGACAGCCCGCGCAACCTCCATACGCCCCCGGCGAGACCTGCCCGGGGCGGGGGCCCGGCCATGAAGGCGCGGCGCTGGCTGCTGGGCGCGCTGCTGGTGGCGGCGGCGGGCGGGGGCACCTATGCCTGGCTGGAACTGCGCCCGCAGGGCCTGCCCGCGGGCTTCGCCAGCGGCAATGGCCGCATCCAGGCGGTGGAGATCGACATCGCCGCCAAGATCCCGGGCCGCATCCGCGACATCCTGGCCAATGAGGGCGATTTCGTCACCGCCGGCCAG
Source organism: Rhodovarius lipocyclicus (assembly GCF_009900765.1). Classification (GTDB taxonomy): domain Bacteria; phylum Pseudomonadota; class Alphaproteobacteria; order Acetobacterales; family Acetobacteraceae; genus Rhodovarius; species Rhodovarius lipocyclicus. Next base: position 46,829 of record NZ_JAAABL010000011.1, on the reverse strand, counting down.
GTGATCGCCCATATGGACACCACCCAGCTGGAGGCCCAGCGCCACCAGGCGGAGGCCCAGCGCGAGCGCGCCCGGATCTCGGTGGAAACCGCCAACAGCGTGGTGCGCCAGCGCGAGGCCGAGCGCACCTCCGCCCAGGCCGTGGTCTCCCAGCGGGAGGTGGAGCTGGACGCGGCCAACCGCCGCTACGCCCGCACCGACCAGCTGGCGCGCGGCAACAACCCCGCCGCCTCCCAGCAGACGCTGGACGACGACCGGGCCCGGGTGCAGGGCGCGGTGGCCGCCCTCGGCGCCGCCCGCGCGCAGCTGGCCGCCAGCGAGGCCGGGATCAGCGCCGCGCGGTCCCAGGTGGTGGATGCCCAGGCCGCGATCGTGGCGGCCGAGGCCAGCATCCAGGCCATCACCGCCGACATCAACGACAGCACCCTGGTCTCCCCGCGCGACGGGCGGGTGCAGTACCGCGTGGCCCAGCCGGGGGAAGTGGTGGCCGCCGGCGGGCGGGTGCTGAACATCGTCGACCTGACCGACGTGTACATGACCTTCTTCCTGCCCACCTCCCAGGCCGGGCGCGCGGCCTATGGCGCGGAGGCGCGGATCATCCTGGATGCCGCGCCGCGCTATGTGATCCCGGCCACCATCTCCTTCGTCTCCGATGTCGCGCAGTTCACCCCGCGCAGCGTGGAAACCCAGGCCGAGCGCGAGAAGCTGATGTTCCGCCTGCGGGCGCGCATCGCGCCAGAGCTGCTGCGCCGTTACATCCTGCAGGTGAAGACCGGCCTGCCCGGCATGGCCTATGTCCGTCTGGACGCGCAGGCCGAATGGCCCGCCCATCTCGCGGCCAATGTCAGCCCCAATGGCAGCCCATGACCGCACCGGTCGCCCGGCTTGAAGGGGTCGGCCTCAGCTACGGCCGCACCCGCGCGCTGGAGGGCATCGCCCTGGAGATCCCGGCGGGCGGCATGACCGGGCTGATCGGCCCGGATGGCGTGGGCAAGTCCAGCCTGCTGTCGCTGATCGCGGGCGCGCATGCGATCCGGGAGGGGCATGTGCAGGTGCTGGGCGGGGACATGGCCGACGCCGCCCACCGCGCCACCGCCTGCCCGCGCATCGCCTATATGCCGCAGGGGCTGGGCAAGAACCTCTACCCGACCCTGTCGGTCGCCGAGAACGTGGATTTCTTCGGCCGCCTATTCGGCCACGGCAAGGCCGAGCGCGAGCGCCGCATCGCGGAGCTGCTGGCCAGCACCGGCCTCGCACCCTTCGCGGATCGCCCGGCGGGCAAGCTCTCAGGCGGCATGAAGCAGAAGCTCGGCCTGTGCTGCGCGCTGATCCACGACCCGGACCTGCTGATCCTGGACGAACCCACCACGGGGGTGGACCCGCTCTCCCGCCGGCAGTTCTGGGACCTGATCGGGCAGATCCGCGCCGGTCGCCCGGGCATGAGCGTGCTGGTCGCCACCGCCTATATGGAGGAAGCCGCGCGCTTCGACTGGCTGGTGGCGATGAATGACGGCCGGGTGCTGGCCACCGGCACCCCCGCCGAGCTGCTGGCCCGCACCGGCACCGCCAATCTGGACGAAGCCTTCATCGCCCTGCTGCCGGAGGAAGCCCGCCGCGCGCACCAGCCCGTGGTGATCCCCCCGCCCCTGGCCGCCGATGGCGGCCCGCCCGCCATCGAGGCCGAGGGCCTGACCATGCGCTTCGGCGATTTCACCGCCGTGGACCATGTGAGCTTCAGCATCCCGCGCGGGGAGATCTTCGGCTTCCTCGGTTCCAACGGCTGCGGCAAGACCACCACCATGAAGATGCTGACCGGCCTGCTGCCGGCCAGCGAGGGCAGCGCGCGCCTGTTCGGCCGCGAGGTGAACCCCAACGACCTCGAGACCCGCCGCCATGTCGGCTACATGTCCCAGGCGTTCTCGCTGTATTCCGAGCTGACGGTGCTGCAGAACCTCGATCTGCATGCCCGGCTGTACGATCTGCCGGCCGCCGGCCGCGATGCCCGCGTCGAGGAGATGGTCAGCCGCTTCGGCCTGGCGGAGGTGCGCGACGCCCTGCCGGACGCACTGCCGCTGGGCATCCGCCAGCGCCTGTCCCTGGCGGTGGCCATGATCCACGCGCCCGAGATGCTGATCCTGGACGAACCCACCTCCGGCCTCGACCCCATCGCGCGGGACGGGCTGTGGCGCATCCTGCTGGAGCTGTCGCGGCAGGATAAGGTGACGATCTTCATCTCCACCCATTTCATGAACGAGGCGGAGCGCTGCGACCGCATCTCCCTGATGCATGCGGGGCGCGTGCTCGTCAGCGACACGCCGCGCGCCATCATCCAGGGCCAAGGCACGGCCAAGCTGGAGGACGCCTTCATCGCCCATCTGGAGGCCGTGACGGACAAGGCGCCGGAGGCAGCCCCCATCGCCGCCGCGGCGGCCCCCGTCGCCGCCCGCCACCAGCCCTTCAGCGCCCGGCGCATGTTCAGCTACACCCGGCGGGAGGCGCTGGAACTGCGCCGCGACCCCATCCGCGCCACCATGGCGCTGCTGGGCAGCCTGCTACTGCTGTTCGTCATCGGCTTCGGCATCAGCCTGGATGTGGAGGACCTGCCCTTCGCCGTGCTGGACATGGACCAGACCACGGTCAGCCAGGATTACGCGCTGAACCTGGCGGGTTCGCGCTATTTCGTGCAGCGCCCGCCATTGGCGAGCCACGCGGAGATGGATGAGCGGATGCGCGCCGGCGAGATCAGCCTGGCCATCGAGATCCCGACCGGCTTCGCGCAGAACCTGGCGCGCGGGCGGAATGTGGAGGTGGGCGCCTGGATCGACGGCGCCATGCCCCAGCGCGCGGAGACCCTGCGCGGCTATGCCCAGGGCATCCATGCCGCCTGGGTCAGCGCCAAGGCCAGCCTGCTGCTGGGCAGCGCCGCCGCCTCGCTGGGGTTCCAGATCGAGACCCGCTATCGCTACAACCCCTCGCTGGAAAGCGTGGTGGCCATGGTGCCGGCCGTGATCCCGCTGCTGCTGCTGGTCATCCCGGCCATGCTCGCCAGCCTGTCCGTGGTGCGGGAGAAGGAGCTGGGCTCCATCGTCAACCTCTACGTCACGCCGGTGACGCGGCTGGAATTCCTGCTGGGCAAGCAGATCCCCTATGTGGGGCTGGCCATGGTGAACTTCCTGCTGCTGGCGGCCTGCGGCGTGTTCCTGTTCGGCGTGCCCTTCACCGGCAATTTCCTGGCCTTCATGCTGGGGGCGCTGCTGTATGTCGTGGGTTCCACGGCGCTCGGCCTGCTGATCTCCACCTTCATGAACAGCCAGATCGCCGCGATCTTCGGCACCGCCGTGCTGACCATCATCCCCAGCGTGCATTATTCGGGGCTGATCGACCCCGTCTCCTCGCTGGAGGGTGCGGGCGCCTGGATCGGGCAGGTGTTCCCGGCCACCTTCTTCGTCACCATCTCCCGCGGGGCGTTCTCCAAGGCGCTGAGCTTTTCCGATTTCACGAACGAATACCTGGCGCTGTTGGCGGCGGGGCCCATCCTGGTGGCGCTGGCGGCGCTGCTGCTGAAGAAGCAGGCGCGCTGAACCATGCGGCTGTCCCACATCCTGCACCTGGGCATCAAGGAACTGCGCGGCCTGGCGCGGGACCCCATGCTGATCATGCTGGTGGTCTATGCCTTCACCCTGCAGATCTACAGCGCCTCCAAGGCGCTGCCCGAGACGCTGAACCACGCCCCCATCGCCATCGTGGACGAGGACCGCTCCCCGCTGGCCACCCGCATCACGGAGGCCTTCTACCCCCCCTTCTTCACCATGCCGCAGATGATCGACCAGCTCTCGATGGACCGGCGGATGGATGCGGGGCTGGATGCCTTCGCGCTGGACATCCCGCCCGAATTCCAGCGGGACCTGCTGGCCGGGCGCAACCCGACCGTGCAGCTGAACGTGGACGCCACGCGCATGACCCAGGCCTTCACCGGCAGCGGCTATGTGCAGAACATCCTGACCAACGAGATCACCGGCTTCATCCGCCGCTACAGCAGTTCCGCCCCCTCCACGGTCGAGCTGGTGCTGCGCGCGCGCTTCAACCCGGAACTGAACCAAGTGTGGTTCGGCTCCGTCATGAACGTGATCATGAGCATCACCATGCTGTCGATCGTGCTGACCGGCGCGGCGCTGATCCGCGAGCGCGAGCACGGCACGGTGGAGCACCTGCTGGTGATGCCGGTCACACCCTTCGAGATCATGGTGGCCAAGCTGTGGTCCATGGGGCTGGTGGTGCTGGCGGCCAGCGCGCTGTCGCTGCTGCTGGTGGTGCAGGGGGCGCTGCGCGTGCCGATCGACGGCTCTGTGCCGCTGTTCCTGGTGGGGGCGGCGCTGCAGATCTTCGCCACCACCTCGCTGGGCGTGTTCCTGGCGACCATGGCGGGGTCCATGCCGCAATTCGGGCTGCTGCTGATGCTGGTGCTGCTGCCGCTGCAACTGCTCTCGGGCAGCGTCACCCCGCGGGAAAGCATGCCGGAAGCGGTGCAGATCATCATGCTGGCCGCGCCCAACACGCATTTCGTGATGCTGGCCCAGACCATCCTGTACCGCGCGGGCGGGCTGGAACTGGTCTGGCCGCAATTCATCGCGCTGGGGGGCATCGGCTGCGCGCTGTTCGCGCTGGCACTGTGGCGGTTCCGGGCGTCGCTGAAGTGATGCAGGGGGTTGCCCCACGCCCGCCCCCGACACCCCCGCCCAAACCGTGGGGCGAAGCCCCACACCCCAGGGACCGTAGCGGTCCTGGACCTGGATCGGTTGGTGCCCATCCTGGCAGGCGGGACGCCAATTTCATTTATAAAAATCAAGGGGAACGGCATTCCAAGCTGTAGCGCCAACTCCCCGGGGTCCAGGGCCGCTACGGTCCTGGCGGGTGTCCAGAGGGCAGAGCCCTCTGGTGGGGGTTTACGGGGGCGACGCCCCCGTACCGCGCCGCAGCGCCACCGCCACCACCGCGAACGCCCCGCAGGCGAGTGCCGCGAAGAACGCCAGCCCATGGCGTGTGGCTTCCATCGCCATGCCTGCCGCCAGCGGCCCGGCCAGTGCGCCCGCGCCCCAGGCCAGTCCCATCACGGCATAGATCCCGACCAGTTCGCTGCCCTGGAAGCGGCTGCCCACCACGGCCAGCATCAGCGTGTAGATGCCCACGAACGCCCCGCCCCAGACGAACAGCAGCGCATAGGCCGCCCAGGCCTCGCCCAGCACCCAGGGCCACAGCAGCGCCCCCAGCGCGGCCACAATGGCCAGGGCAATGACCAGCCGGTGCCGGTCCATCTTGTCGCCCAGCCAGCCTATGGGCAGTTGCAGCAGGATGGCGCCGATCATCATGGCGGTGATCAGCCGCGTCGCCTCCTCCTCCGGCCAGCCCAGATGCACGGCGTAGAGCGCCAGGAAGGACAGGCCCGCCGTCTCGATCGCGGCGTTCAGCACCGTGGCGCCCATCGCCAGCGGCGCCAGGCGCAGGTAGTGCCACGGCCCACCCTGGGCCGGCCGGTCGAACACCGGCGCCTGCACATGGCGGGAGGCGACGAGCAGCGTGGCCGCCAGCGCGAGCCCCGCGCCGATGGCATAGGGCAGCATGCCCGCGCGCCCGACCAAGGACAGGATCAGCGGCCCCAGCGCGAAGCCCAGCGCCATGGCGGCGGTATAGGCCGCCATGGCGCGGGCGCGAGTGGCCTCCGTGCTCAGGCTGTTGATCCAGGTCTCGGAGAGGACGAACAGCACCTCGGACGCCGCCCCCAGCAGGAAGCGCAGCGGGAACCACAGCCACAGGAAGGGCAGCAGCGGCAGGCCCAGCAGCACCAGCGCGGCCAGCACCAGGGAAGCCAGCACCAGCCGCCGCACCCCCACCCGCGCCACCAGCCGGGGCAGCACCATGGCGGTGGCCAGCACGCCCACCGCGTGCATGGCGGCATTGGCGCCGATCACCGCCTCGCTCAACTGCCGGGCCGCGAGGTCGAGCGCGATCAGGGCCGCGCTGAGGCTGTAGGTCAGGCCGAACATCGTCGCCATGACGATGACGGCGGCCATGGAGAGCAGGCGGCTCATGCCCCGCGCACCAGCAGCCGCAGCGCCGCGCGCAAGCGCTCGGCGGGGTGGCTTTCATGCGGCTCCGTCACGTTGCGCAGGGCGCGGGCGTAGTCGAGCACGGAGCCCGGGGTCCAGGTGATGGAGGATGCGTGCTTGCGCAGCATGGCGGCGATCCAGATGTCCGGGTTGCAGAACAGGCGCAGGATGCGCAGCCAGGGCCTGGGCGTGGCAAGCCGCCCTTCCAGCGCCGCCTCCAGCGCCGTGACCACGCAGATGGCGCAGTTGCGGTTGGAGACGTTGTAGGTGTCGTCCTGCCGATAGCTGGCCCAATAGGCGCGCAGCCGGCGCTGGTCGTATCGGCGGAAGGTCAGCCGGGCATCAGGCTCGCACCATTCGGCCACCTCGACGGCCAGCGAGGGCTGGAAGCGCCCCCGCACGTCGTTCTCGGCGGTGGCGCGCAGCACATGGGCGAAGCTGCGCTCGTCCAGGCCCACCTCCTCGAACGGGTAGTGGCTGATGTAGAGCGCGCCCGCCTCCAGCGCGATATGGCCGGTGGAGACGACGCCATGGCGGTCCACCGCCGCGGCGTAGCGGTCCACCACCGGGCGGCGGCGGGTGACCTCGGCCGAGCCCACGGGGGTCCAGACATGCAGGGTCAGCGGGTGCTCGGGGATGGCGGGGCCGGGGTCGCCCAGCAGCACCGGGGCGTTGTCCTGCCAGCCGCGCCCGCCGAACAGCGGCAGCAGCAGGATGGCGGCCTCGGGCTCCAGCGCGCGCAGGGAGAGGCTGAGGCGCAGCAGCACCCAGCCGGAATACAGCAGCAGCAGGCTGACCACGAAGGGGATGGCCTGGCCGTGCGGCACGGGCCAGCCCAGCACCAGCAGCACGGCCAGCAGGATCTCCGCCGCGCCCCAGAACACGACGCCGCGCCAGGCCTGGAAGCGGATCAGCAGCCCGCCGAAGATGCGCAGGCCCCCATCCACGGCGAAGCCGCAGGCCAGCAGCAGGGCCGCGGCCAGGCTGCCGCCCACCGGGGCGCCCAGGATCAGCACGGCCAGCACCATCAGCGCCAGCCCGCGCAGCAGGTCGATGCGGCCGGCCTGGGCCAGCCCCCCGCCCATGGCCGCCAGCAGCACCAGCGCGCCATGCAGCAGGAACACCAGGCCGAGCAGAACGGAACAGATGCGCGTCAGCCAGGCCGAGGCATCGGCCAGCACGGCCAGCCCCAGCGCGAGCAGCACCACCGCCAGCCCCGCCGCGACGAACCAGCGCCGCCGCAACGAATCCGAACCCACAAGCAGAAATACCAGCTGTGCCACACCCAACCCTCTGATCCGCAACGCCGTGAAAAGCCGGCGCGGAGTCCGCCATCATCATGCGCCCTGCCCCGCGCAGCCAGATGGCATAGCCAATCCGGCAAGGCGGGACGATGACAAGCTCTCGACATCGGTGGGGGTGGGGGGTAATTTCCGTTCGTATTTGCCTCTTATGTTCATATTTGATCCAACCCATCGCGGAGCGCCCATGCAGCGCCTCACCCTCGCCGAGACCGAGTTGCTGCACCGCCCCGGGAACGGCCCGGCGCTGGCGATGCTGCACGGCATCGGCAGCAACGCCGAAAGCTGGGTGCCGCTGATGCAAGCCCTGCCCGCCGACTGGAACCTGCTGGCCTGGTGGGCGCCGGGCTATGGGGCCTCGGCGCGGGTGGGCACGGCGGTGCCCGCCGCCTATGCCGCGCGGCTGGGCGCGGTGCTGGACGCGCTGGGGATCACGCGGGCGCGCCTGCTGGGCCATTCGCTGGGCTGCCTGTTCGCCGGCGCCTTCGCGGCCGCCGCGCCCGCGCGCGTGGCGGGGCTGGCCTTCCTGTCGCCCGCGCTGGGCTATCGCGTGCCGCCGGGCGCCCCGTTGCCGGAGAAAGTGGCCGCCCGCATCGACGATCTGCGGGCGCTGGGCCCCGCCGAATTCGCCGCCAAGCGCGCCGCCCGCCTGGTGTTCCGCCCCGAGGAGAAGCCCGCCGTGCTGGCCGCCGTGCGCGGGGCGATGGGGGCCGTGAACCTGCCGGGCTATGCCGATGCCGTGCACGCGCTGGGTGCGGGGGACCTGCTGGCCGATGCCGCGCGCCTGGCCATGCCGGCCCTGGTGGCCTCGGGCGCCGAGGATGTGGTGACGCCCCCCGCCAACGCCCAGGCGCTGCATGCCGCCCTGCCCGCAGGCTCCGCCCTGCACCTGATCCCCGGCGCGGGCCATGCCCTGCCGCAGGAATCGCCGGCGGCGGTGGCCGCCCTTCTGCAACACTGGTTCTCCGCCCGGGAAGGAACCCGCCCATGATGCCCACGCGCCGCCACACCCTGGCCCTGCCCGGCCTGCTGCTGGCCAGCCCCGCCTTGGCCCAGACTTCGGGCGCCCCCGCCGACTTCCCGCGCAAGCCGCTGACGCTGATCGCCCCCTTCACTCCGGGCGGGCCGATCGACATCCTGGCCCGCACGCTGGCCCAGGGCTTCCAGGCCCGCGGCGGCCAGACGGCGGCGGTGGACAACCGCGCGGGCGGCGCGGGCAATATCGGCATCGACCTGGTGCGCCGGGCCACGCCGGATGGCACGACCATGCTGGTCATCCCCGCCGGCAACCTGACCATCAACCCCACCCTGCTGCGCGGCCTGACCTTCGAGGTGGAACGCGACTTCGCCCCTGTTTCGATGATGGCCACCACGCCCAACATCATCCTGGCCGGCACGCAGTCGGGCATCCGCTCGGTGGCCGACCTGATCGCGAAGGCCAAGGCGAACCCGGGGGCCATCACCTATGGCTCGCCGGGGGTGGGCAGCCAGCTGCACTTGGCCATGGAACTGCTGCGCAGCCGCGCGGGGATCGACATCCAGCACGTGCCCTATCGCGGCACCACCCAGGCCGTGGCGGACCTGCTGAACGGGCAGATCCAGCTGCTGGCCAGCAACCTGCCCGTGGCCCTGCCGCTGGTGCGCGACAACCGGGCCGTGCCCGTGGCCCTGACCACCGCCGCCCGCACCCCCGCCCTGCCGGATGTGCCGACGCTCGCCGAAAGCGGCTTTCCGGGCATGGACGTGACCAGCTGGTACGGTCTGCTGGTGCCGCGCGCGACACCCGCCCCCGTGGTGCAGGCCATCGCGGAACTGACCGAGACGGTGCTGCGCGCGCCCGAAACCGCGCCGGTGCTGGCCGCCCAGGGCATGGATGTGGTGTGCGAACCCCCGGCCGTCTTCGCGGAGCGCCTGAAGCGGGAAACCGCCATGTGGGCCCAGGTGATCCGCGAACGGGGCATCACCGCCGATTAAACCGCGGCGGCGCCGGCTGGCTGACTAGCCCTCCAGCCGGTTCTGATACACGCGCAGATTGGCGTACACCGCGCCCAGCAGCGGGGTGGCGATGCCCGCGCCGCGCGCGCGCTTCAGCAGGTCGCCCACGATCTGGTCCGCCTCGATGGGCAGGCCGCCCATCAGGTCCCGGTACATCGAGGAGGTGGCGCCCGAGCCCTTGGTCGTCAGCATCTTGCGGGTTTCCTCGACATAGGCGGCCCCCGGTGCCTCGCCGGTCAGGCGCGCGATGGTCAGGATCTCCTCCAGCACCGCGTTCACGAATTCCACGCCGCCGGCGGCCGCCTCGATCTCACCGATCGTGCCGCGCATCAGGCAGGTGACGCAGCCCAGCGTCGCCAGCATGATCCACTTCTCCCACATGTCGCGCATGATGTGAGTGGACAGGGTGGCGGTGAAGGTGGCGCCTTGCAGGAAGGCGTCCAGCGCCTGGATGCGCGGCGTGATGCCGCCGTCGCGCTCGCCATAGATCAGCTGGTGGAAAGGGCCGAGCTGCTTGATGCGCCCCTGGTCGTCCAGCGTGGTGGCGACCTTGCACAGGCTGCCCGGGATGGCGCCGGCGCCGAAGCGTTCCGACAGCACATCCAGGTGCCGCATGCCGTTCAGCACGGGCAGCACCATGGTGCCGGGCCCCACCGCGGGCGCGAGGTCGGCCAGCGCGGCCTCCAGCGCGAAGGCCTTCACTGTCAGCAGGATGGCGTCGTATTCCGGGCGCAGCTGGTCGGCCGTGACCACCTGCGGCTTCACGGTGAATTCGCCCGTGGTGGCCAGGATGGTCAGCCCCTGCTCGCGGATCTGCGCCGCGCGCTTGGGGCGCAGCAGGAAGGTGACATCCTTGCCCGCCTGGGCCAGGCGGCCGCCGAAATACCCGCCGGTCGCACCGGCCCCCACCACCAGCAGCCGCATCCGTCTTCTCCGTCATCGCTATATGGGCATATGCCCCTATTGCGATGAAAGGCCCGCCTCGCCATCCTGTCAATCATGGCACCGGCACCCGTCACCCGCTGCAACGGCACCTCCCTGCGCCGCGCCACGCGCCGCGTCTCCCAGCTCTATGACGCGGTGCTGGCGCCGGTGGGGCTGAAATCCACGCAGCGCAGCATCCTGATCGCCGTGTCGCGGCTGGGCAGCCCAGGCATGGGCGAACTGGCGGCGGCGCTGGTGCTGGACCGCTCGGCGCTGGCGCACAACCTGAAACCGCTGGAACGCGACGGGCTGCTGCGCGTGGCGCCGGACGCCACGGACCGGCGCAGCCGCCGGGTGACACTGACCGAAGCCGGGGAAGAACGGCTGGCACAGTCCAAGGCATTGTGGGAGCAGGCGCAGAAACGCTTCGAGAAAGCCTTCGGGAAGCATGAGGCGGCGGTGTTGCGGGAAACGCTGGCACGGATCGCCAGCCCGGAATTCGCGGAGGCGTTTCTGCGGTGAAGACGGGGGCGTTGCCCCCGCCCCCCCACCAAGGGCCCTGCCCTTGGAACCCGCCAGGAGCCGAAAGGCCCCTGGACCCCAGGAGTTTGGCGCCAATAAATGGGTTCAAAAGGTTGCTACAACCCTTTGCGGGGGTGTCGGGGGCGGAGCCCCTGACGGGACGCCCCCCTCAGATCGGCTCCCCCGCCCCCGTCCCATGATGCGGCGTGGGAAAGGTCCATTCCTCCCCCCGCACGGTCGTCACGTATTCCGGCCAGCGCAGATCCACCGGCGGGTCGAAGTCGGCCGGCAGCAGCGGGCCCACCCATTGGCTGCCGCCCACCCCGCCGCCGGTGCGCTCGCGGAATTCCGCCTGTGCCAGGGCCAGGGCTTCCGGCAGGCTCGCCAGGTCCAGCAGGGTCAGCGCCATGGTCTTGCCGGCCACGAACATGCCCGGGTCCACCACCGCCGGGTGGCCGCCCAGCGCGTTGTAGGCCCAGTTGGGATAGGAGTAGCCCTTCTCCGGCGCGCGCAGCCGGGGGCGCGCGGCCAGCAGCCGCACCGTGGGCGCGTGCCAGGAATATTCCACGTAATCGTCGGCGCTGAGGTGCTTCTGCCAGGCGGGCAGGCCCGCGCGCAGCCGTGCCTCGAATTCCGCGGGCGGGGTCAGGCGGCTGACCTCGGGGATGAAGGGGTCCTCCATCGCCTCCAGGCCCAGGTTCTTCTGGATGGCGCGGCCGAAGTCGCGCGCTTCCTCGGAATAGGCCGGCGCGCCCACGGCCTGCAGGTTCTTCCAGGTCAGGTCGGTCATCGCCTGGTTGGGCAGGCCCACGCGGGTCTTGGTCACCCAGCGCACGTAAGCCTTGCAGCCGGTGATGCCGGCCACATGCCTGGCGTTCTGCGCCAGCACCTTCCAGATCTGCTCCTGGATACCCAGCGAGGAGGCCCGCCAGGAATACTGGATCTGCGCGAAGCGCGGCGTCAGGTTGTCGCTGGTGGCCCCGCCATCGCCCAGGATGAACTCGTTCAGAGTCCAGGACCCGGCATGGGGGAACATCGCCTCCTTGGTGTACTTGGTGGTGGTGTACATCAGGCACAGCGCATCGGTGGCACCCGGGCAGCGGGCGTTGGCGTGGGCACCCTCGATCGGCATCAAAGTGGGGTCGATCCAGGCCTCGGGGTTGTCGGCCTCGAAGGTGATGATGGCGGACCAATAGGCGCCGAAATGGGTTTCCCCGGTGACGGTGTTGTGCGGCCAGGGGTGCCAGACCACGCAGGCGTCCAGATCGTCGAAATAGCCCTTGGCGGCGTGGATGGGCTTGCTGCCGCAGACCTTCTCGGCGGGCTCGCCGAACAGTTTTAGGGTGCCGGGGGTGCCATGCTTTTCCATCGCGGCCTTGGCGGCCAGGAAGGCCGTCAGCGACGCGGTGCCGAGCACCGAATGCGGGTCCGTATGGCCGGCGGTGTAGGGATGCAGCCCTTCGCGCGGGGCCTCATAGGGCACCACCTGCTGGGAGTTGCCGGGCACCGCGTCGTATTCGGAAAAGCCCGCCAGCACGGGGCCTTTGCCCTGCGTCCAGGTGGCGCAGAAGGCCGTGGGCATGCCGCCCGAGCCTTCCTCGACGGAAAACCCCTCGGCGGTCAGGATCTCCACATAGTCGCGGACGGATTTGTATTCGCGCCAGGCGGGTTCGGCGTGGTCCCAAATGCGCTTGTTGAAGGCCGAGAGCCGGGCCTCATTCGCCGCGATCCAGTCGAGCGCGGTCGCACGGAGCGCGGTGTTGGTGTCAGTCATCGGTCGTTTCCCCAAAGGCCTAGGCGCGCTTCACGTTCCAGAAGGTGGCGAAGCCCGGCAGGATGCCCTGGATGTTGCTGCGGAAGGCGGTGGGCTGCAAATACTGGCCCAGCGGGTAATAGGGCACCTCGCGCATCCCCACCTCCTGCATGTCGCGGCAGATGGCGGCCTGAGCGGCCTGGTCGGGCGCGCTGAACCAGGCGGTGCGCAGTTCCTCCAGGCGTGGGATGGTGGCCCAGCCGGCATAGCCGGCCTCACCCGCGCCGCGCAGCGCGATGTGCATGGCCGGGTTCAGCCAGTCCATGCCCGCCCAGTTGGTGACATAGGCGCTCCACCCGCCATCGGAGACAGGGCCCTTGCGGTTGCGCCGCTGGAGCATGGTGTTGAACTCGACGGCATAGACCTCGACGTTGAAACCCGCCTGCTTCAGCGTGTCCTCCGCCACCGTGCCCATCACCGCGAGGCCCGCGGAGGTGGAAGGCACCATCAGCAGCACCGGCTCGCCCTTGTAGCCGGCGTCGATCACGGCCTGCTTCACCTTGGCCATGTCGCGCGGGCCCGTCAGCACATCGAGCCCCACATTGGAGGCCATGGGCGTGCCCGGGCAGAAATAGCCCAGCGGCACATGGAACAGCCCGGGGTCGCTGGTGCCGACGAGCGCCTGCATGGTGGCCGTCTGGTCGATGCCGCCCCACAGCGCGCGGCGGATGGCCGGGTTGTTGAAGGGCGCCTGCAGGTGGTTCACCTGCATCATGCCCACGAAGCCCGTAGGGTCGTTGGTCGCCACCCGCACATTGCGCGCCCGGCGCAGCAGCGTCAGCTGGTCGTGATAGGCATATTCCTGCCAATCCGCCTCACCCGCGATCAGCGCGTTGGTGGCGGTGGAGGGGTCGGGCATCACCCGCCATTCCACGCGGTCGAAATTCACCACCTTGGGGCCCGCGGTCCAGGAGGGCGTGCCGTTCGGGCGCGGCACATAGCCCTCGAACTTCGTATAGACGTTCAGGGAGCCCGGCACGCGCTCATCCGCCTTGTAGCGGAAGGGGCCGCTGCCGATGAGTTCGGTCACCTGGCGAAAGGGGTCGGTGTTGGCCAGGCGCTCCGGCATCATGGCGCAGACGGGCACGGAGGCCTTGCCGAGCGCCATCGGCAGCAGCGGGAAGGGCGCTTTCAGGCGGAAGCGGATGGTGCGGTCGTCGGGGGCCGAGAGCTCGTCGGTGGCCGCCATCAGCAGCCCGCCGAACGGGTCGCGCCGGGCCCAGCGCTTCAGGCTGGCCACGCAATCCTTGGCCAGCACCGGCTCGCCGTCATGGAATTTCAGCCCCGGGCGCAGGGTCAGATTCCACAGCTTGCCGTCATTCTCGATGGTGTGGCCCTCAACCATCTGCGGCGTGGGCTGGAAGTTCGCGTCCATCCCGTACAGCGTGTCGAACACCATGTAGCCATGGTTGCGCGTGGCGTAGCTGGTGGTGGTGACGGGGTCGAGCGTGACCACATCCTGCTGCGGGGTGAAGCGCAGGGTGCTGGCCGATTGCGCCCGCACGGAAGCCGGCCCCGCCAGAGAGGCCGCCAGCCCCGCCCCCGCCGCCTGCATGATGCCGCGTCGTTGCATGTGCCTTCTCCTCTGCTCTGGCCCGTCCGGCGCAAACTCGCGCCCGGGGCAGCAGATGACAAGCAGGACAGGAAAGCGGGATCGGCGCCCCCAGGCCGGGAGTGCCCGCAATGCGGGCAGGCGGCGCCGGGCGCGGTCAGTCGGGCACGATGCCATAGGGCACGGCGTCGCCCCAGGTCATCACCGCGCCGATCCAGCCCATGTAGAAATCCGTGCCCGGCTTGTCGGCGCCGTTGCCCTTGATGAAGTCCTTCTCGAACCGGGTGGCGATGGTCGCTTCCTTCACGCCTTCCCACCAGGGGTCGATGTATTTGATGTCCTTCCGGCTGGCGCCGATCACGACCACATTGTGGGAATAATCGTACCATTTCCCCGCCACCCACACCGGGCTGATGGTGCAGAAGGAGGCGAAGTTGGTGGCCGTCCAGGACCCGCCGCTGCCCCAGGCATGCAGCCCCAGCGCCTTGGCCCCCTTCATGTAGTCGCGCGTCTTGAGGCCGGTCTTGCAGGCGTCCTCCCACAGGATGCCCGCCCCCTCCAGCGCGGGGCGGATCTCGGCGGGGTCGCGGTCCTTCCAGGCGAACATCATCTTCAGGCAGGTCAGCCAGCAGGTGGTGGCGGTGTCCTGCGCCATCGGCGTCATGTTCTTCATGGGAACGGTCACAAGGGCACTCATCGGCATCCCTCCCGGCAACGGCTTGGGCGGAAGCTAGGCCATCGCGGCCCCCGGATGCATCACCCGATCGGGTGAGGGGCGGAACTATGCCCCTGCCGGCTCCACACCCGTGGCCAGGAAGGCCGCCCGGGCCTCCGCGCCCAGCAGATGGGCGATGAAATCCCGCGCCGCCCCGGGCTGCGCGCAGCCCGCGAACACCGCCGCCACGAAGGGCGCGTAGGTGCCCAGCGGCTCGGGGAAGGCGCCCACCATCTCGATGCCGGGCACGGCCATCAGCTCGCTCATCTGCTGCACGGCCAGGGTGGCTTCGCCGGTCAGCAGCTTCTCCGCCGTCAGCCCCTTCGGGATCACCAAGGCCTTGGCCATGATGGCCTCGCGGACGCCCAGCCGCTCGATGAGTTCGCGGAAATAGATACCGCTCGCCCCGGCCTCTGAGATCACGAGGCGCGGCGTGTCCAGCAGGGCCCGGATGAAGGCCTCGGGCGTCGAGATGTCGATGGCCGGGCTGCCGGGGGGCTTGGCCAGGCCGACCGCCGTGCGCGCCACATCCACCCGGGTTTCGGGCAGCAGCACGCCCTCCGCGATCAGCGCGTCCACGGCGCTGTCCATCGCCACCACCACATCGGCGCGCTGCCCGCCGCGCACGCCGGCCAGGATCACGGCGGTGGGCTCGAAGCTGAGGGCCAGCGGCAGGCCGGTGGCGGCCTCGAAGCCCGGGCCGATCCGGTCCCGCAGCGCCGCCATGATGCCGAGCGTGCTCATCACCCTGAGCGTCATGTCCGTTTCTCCCGTTTTTTCCCGGGGCAGCATGCCGGTGGGGCCCTACCCCGTCCATCCGGCGGCGCGGGAGATCTCGTCCGCCGCCGCCGCCAGCCGCGCCACCAGCGGCTTCGCGTCGAAGCCCGGCGGCTCCGGCGCCGAGAGGTTGATCGCCGCCACCACCTGGCCCGAGACATCGCGCACAGGGGCCGCGATGCTGGCCAGCCCGTGCTCGAACTCGCCCCGGTGCAGCACATGGCCCGCCGCCGCGTCGGCGCGCGCGCGGCGTTGCAGGGTGGCCAGGCTGGCGCGCGGGGGCGGGTCGTCCCGGTACAGGGCGGCGAGGTCGCCTGCCTCCAGCCCTGCCAGCAGCACCCGGCCCATGGAGGTGGCATGCGCCGGCAGCCGGCTGCCGACATGCACGATGCTGGCCAGCCCCCGCCGCGTGGGCACGCGCAGCAGATAGACGACCTCCCTGCCCTCCCGCACCGCCAGATGCGCGGACCAGCCGGTGGCGTCGCGCAGGCGCTCCAGCACCGGCAGCGCCAGTTCCAGCACGTCCCGCGCGGCCAGGTAGCCATAGCCCAGCTTCAGCACCGCGGGGCCCAGGGAATAGGCCCGCGTGCGGCCATCCTGCAGCAGGAAGCCCAGCTCCGTCAGCGTGTAGGCGATGCGGAACATGGCCGATCGCGTGGTGCCCAACGCCGCCGCCAGCTCCGACAGGCCCATGCGCGGGCGCGCGGCGGAGAAGGCCTGCAGCACCGCCAGGCCGCGCACCAGCCCGGGCACCAGGTAGCGGTCGTGCTCGGTGTCGGTTTTGCCCATAAAACGAGTTATACGCCGCGGCGCCCGGCCCCGCTATGCCGGGCCATCAGCCGTTACCGAGGATACGCGCCGATGAACGCCATCGCCCCCCTTTCGGCCACCGAGGCCGAATTCCGCCGCCATGTGGTCCGCCACATCTCCAAGCAGTTCGACTGGGATGCCTTCCCGTCCAACCGCGGCTACCCCGACCTGGCCCGCGCCCAGATGCGCTATATCGGCGCCGGCGGCAGCCCGAAGGTGGGCGAACCCGGCACCCTGCCGCCCGACCACTTCACCCTCAGCCTGATCCACAAGCCGGTCGGGAACTACGCCGCCTGCCACGCGCATGAGATTGAGGAGAGCTTCCTCATCATCGACGGTGTGCTGACCGTGGGCTGGGAGCAGGAGGGCGAGGTGGTGGAAGTGCGCCTCGGCCCCAAGGACATGATCCTGAACGCCAAGGATATCGGCCACGGCTTCCGCAATGACGGGATCGAGCCGGTACTGATGTCCATCTCCGTCGATGTCGGCAAGCCGCTGCCGCCGCGCTACCTCTACCACCCCAAGCTCGGCACCGACCCGGCGCTGGCGCGCAGCTTCGGCGCCGCCCCGGGCAAGACCCTGGCCCTGGACCCCGCGGGCAGCCACCCGCTGCAGCCGCTGATGGCCCGCCACGTCATCCGCCACCACGAACAGCCCCGCATCCAGGACCCGGCTGGCTTCTCCCGCCAGGTCTATGTCGGGCCCGGCGGGGTGGAGAACGACACCTGCCGCAAGGAGCTGTGGGAGATCCCGGCCGGCACCGGCGTGCAACCCTTCACCCGCGCGGTCGAGGACGCCTTCCTGGTGCTGGAAGGCCGGCTGACCGTGGGCTGGGAGGAGAACGGCCAGAGCTTCCAGGCCGAACTCGGCCCGCGCGACCTGCTGAAAACCCCGGCCGGAAAGGCGCATTGGTTCCGCAACGACAGCCCGGCGGCCGCCACGGTGTGGAATGTGGTGGGTGAAGCCGGGGCGGAGACGGTGGTGTTCGCCAAGGGGTGACAAGGCGGGGGCTTTGCCCCCGGGCCCCCAGCAAGGGGCGCCGCCCCTTGCATCCCCGCAAAGGGTTGTAGCAACCCTTTAAACCCATGAATTGGCGCCTTACCTTGGCAGGTAGGGCGCCATTTTCATTATGAAAATCAATCAGAAATACCTTCCCAGGACCAGCACCAAACTCCTGGGGTCCAGGGGCCTTTCGGCTCCTGGCGGGGGTCCCAAAAGGAGGACTGGGGGGCGGCGCCCCCTGGTACCACCTCAGGCGAAGATGAAATCCCCCACCACCAACCCGGTCACGCCATACAGGTCGATCCGGTCCGCCCCATGGGCCACCACGGTGGCGTCGCCCACGCTGTAGATGGTCAGGTCCGCGAAGCCCAGCCCGCTGCCGGTGAAGTCCAGCTTGTCGCCCTGGGCGCGGGTGAAGCCGAAGATCTGGTCGTAGCCCCAGCCGCTGGCGTCATAGGCGAAGGTGTCCGCGCCGCCGCCGCCCACGATCTGGTCGTTGCCGGTGCCGCCGATGAAGCGGTCGTTGCCGCCGCTGCCGCGCAGGATGTCATCGCCCGCGCCGCCATTCAGCGTGTCGTTGCCGCCCTGGCTCCAGAGCGTGTCGTTGCCCGCGCCGCCTTGCAGCACGCTGCCGAGCGCGGCGTTGGCCACCAGGTTCGCCCCCGTGGCGCCCGCCGTCAGCGCGGCGGCCGAGCCCGCGAGATAGGCGTACTCGACATTGGCCGACAGGGTGAAGCCGCTGACCACAACGAAGGCGGTATCGGTGCCCTCGCCCGCGTTTTCCTGGATGATGTCGCCCACATCCTCGATCAGATAGACATCGTCGCCGGTACCGCCGGCCAGCGTGTCGTTGCCGGCGCCGCCATACAGCACGTCCTGGCCCGCGCCGCCGTTCAGCGTGTCATCGTCATCCCAGCCATAGAGCTGGTCGGCACCCTCGCCGCCCGCGATCAGGTTGGCCGCGCCATTGCCATGCAGCAGGTCGGCCTGGGCGCTGCCGGTGACGTTCTCGAAGCCCGCGATGCCGCCGGTGCCGGCGGCCAGGCCATCCGTCAGGTTCACCGTCACGCCCGTGCCGGTCCAGTGGCTGAAATCCAGCAGGTCGGTGCCCGCCCCGCCATCGCTGAGGCCGATGATGACGGAGCCGTTGCGGATCACCAGCGTGTCGCCGCCGCCGCCCATCAGGATGGCATGGGTGCCGCCGGTGCTGATGGTGCCGCTGTTGTCGATGGTGTCGTTCTGCAGCCCCACCAGCTTGATGCCCAGCACCTGGGTGCCGGTGATCGTGCCCTCATTGGTGATGGTGGTGGCATAGGGCGCGTTGCCGGTCGAGCTGTCGTCGATCAGGATGCCGCGGCCGAGGCCGATGATGGTGGCGCCCGCATGGTTGTGGATGGTGCCGCCGCCCGCCGCGACACCTTCGGAGGTGTTGGCATAGCCGTCGCTACCGGTGCCGCCGGCGCCCGTGCCCTGGATCAGCCCGTAATTGTGCAGCGTCAGCAGGAAATCGACATCCACGCCGTCGCCGTCGCCGTCATTGATGCCGTCCGGCCCGCCGCCGCTGGCGGCCCCCACGGTGGAGCCGTTGATGTCCGACCCTGCGCTGTTGCTGAACGCGCCGGTAATGGTGCCGTAGTTGGTGACGGTGGCCGAACCGTCCACCCCCACGCCGGAGCCATTGTTGCCCGTGATGCTGGAGCCCACGCCGTTGACGACGGTGATGCTGGTGCCCACCCCGGCATTCACGCCGTGCCGGTCGCCGGTGATGGTGCCGCCGGACTGGTTGGTGACGGTGCCGGTGCCGTTGTCCTCGTACTGGATGCCGTCGGCGCTGACCGTGTAGCCAGCGGCCGAACCGCCATTCACCGCGCCCCCGGTGTTGGTCAGGTCGCCATGGAAAATGCGCACCGCGTCATTGGTCAGGGCATTGATGGTGCCCGTGCTCGTGACGGTGGACACGAAGGTGCCGAGCGCGCCGGCCAAATCCAGCCCCTGCCCGGTGGCGGAGGTGATGAGGCCCGCATTGTTGACGGCCAGCGTGGCGGTGCCGGTGAAGGTGCTGGCCTGCACCTGGATGGCATCGTCATTGGCGGAGATGGTGCCGGTGGCGGTGTTGGTGATAGTGGCGTTGAAATTGGTGGTGCCGACCGAGGTCTCCACCCGGATCGCCCGCCCGCCGGAGGCCGTGTTGGCCAGCGTGCCGGAATTGGTGATCTGCGCATTGCTGGTCGCGCCGTTGAAGCGGACGGTCTGCGCATTGCCTGAAACGCTGAAGGTGCCGCCATTGTCGATGGTCAGGATATCGGTGCCCGAGACATCGAGGCGCGTCGTCCGCGTGATGCCATTGGCAATGGTCGTGGTGGCCATGGATGTTCCTTTGCGGGCGGGTTCGGTCGCCGCGGAACATGCCTGGGAAGACGTCGAGGCAGAAGCAGGTTAACAGACTGTTTTCATGACACTTTCATGGCACCGTGTAACAGGGCGGGAGGGGGCGCGCGCCCCTCCCGCGCCGTGCCCCTACTGCACCCGCGCGCCGGAGGCCCGGATGATCGGCGGCCAGAACTCCCGCTCCTCCCGGATAAAGGCGCCGAAGCGGTCCGGGGTGTAGCCCAGCATGGGCGGCATGCCCGATTGCTCCAGCC
Organism: Rhodovarius lipocyclicus; assembly: GCF_009900765.1. Classification (GTDB taxonomy): domain Bacteria; phylum Pseudomonadota; class Alphaproteobacteria; order Acetobacterales; family Acetobacteraceae; genus Rhodovarius; species Rhodovarius lipocyclicus. Next base: position 26,672 of record NZ_JAAABL010000011.1, on the reverse strand, counting down.
GGGCCTTGATGGCGGGCTCGGCCATCGCCTCGTTGATCGCGGCGTTCAGGCGCGTGACCATTTCGGGCGGCAGGCCGGCGGGGCCGAAGAAGCCGAACCAGGCATAGGCCTTCAGGTCCGGCAGGCCGGCCTCGGTGTTGCTGGGCACATCGGGGATCAGCGGCTGGCGGTCGGGCGTGGCCATGATGATGCGGATGCGCCCGTCCCGCGCCTGGGGGCCGTGCAGGGCCGCGATGTCGAAGGCGAACTGCACATCGCCCGCGACCAGCGCGTTGATGGCCTCCGCCCCGCTGCGATAGGGCACGTGCTCCGCCCGGCAGCCGGTCAGGCGCAGCAGGTTGGCGCCGGCCAGGTGGCTGGTGGCCCCGGTGCCGTTGCTGGCGAAGCTGAGCTGGCCGGGGCGGGCCCGCATCTCCTCGATCAGCCCCTGCAGGGAGGTGACGTTGAGGTTCTTCGTGGTCACCGACAGGCACAGCGGCACGAACACGCTGGGGGCGATCGGCGTCAGGTCCGTCTGCGGGTCATAGGGCAGGCGCTCATACAAAAAAGGCGCGATGGCGATGGTGGAGACGGAGGCGTGGATGAAGCTGTAGCCGTCCGGCGCCGATTTCGCGATGTGGTCGGTGCCCACCACCCCGCCGGCGCCCACCCGGTTTTCCACCACGCAGGTGGTGCCCAGGATCTCGCCCAGCTTGGGGGCGATGATGCGCATCACGATGTCCGTGGCGCCGCCCGGGCCCAGCGGCACCACGAAGCGGATCGGCCGGCTGGGCCATGGGCCCTGAGCGCGCGAAAGGCCGGGCATCGAGAGCCCGGCCACGGAGGAAGCCAGCAGTGTCCGGCGCCGTAGCGCCCAAAGGGTGGGATCGGGCATCAGTGTCGCTCCTTTGTCTTGGGTCCCGTGCGGTCAGGACCGGCGGCTTCCTTGTTGTTGGCCGGGCGCCTTGCGTTGCGTGTCCCGCGGGACACGGGGCGCCCTGGCATTACTCGGCGGCCTGTTTCGGCTGCATGTAGGGCAGGCGGCGCAGCAGCGCCTGCCAGGCGGCGCGCACGGCCTCGGCGCCGCCACCCTCCGCGGTCACGCTCTTCATCAGCTCGTGCTTGACGAAGAAGCGCCAATGCACGGGCAGCGCGGCCAGGATGGCCGTCAGCTCGGCATAGGCGGCGGCGTTCCAGACGCGCTCGAAGCTCTCGCGCGCCGGGCCGAAATCGAAATGCGGCGGGGGTTCGCGGGTCGCGCGGCTGGCGCGCAGGGCCTGGGTGGCGGCTTCGTCGATGGTTTCGCCCACCAGCACCACGCCGTAATCCTCCAGCGCGGATTCGGGCGTGACATAGCCGCAGATCACGTCACGCAGCACGCGCTCCGGCTCGCGCTCCAGCGGGTTGCCGCGCCCGCCCCCGCCGGGGGAGACGATCCGCATGATGTCGCCCGGGCTGGCGGTGAAGGTGTCGATGTTGTTCAGCACGCGCTCATTCGGCTGGCCGGGGTTCAGCGTCATGGTCGAGGCGGCGCCCGCCTTGCCGCCCAATATGCCCCAGGGCTGGAAGCGGCAGCGGTCGCGGTTGCGGGCGGTGATGCGCGTGTCCGGCGTGAACATCTGGAATTCCATCCGGGTGGCGAGCCCGCCGCGCCAGCGCCCGGCGCCGCCGGTGCCGGACGCCAGCTTGTAGGCCCGGAAGCGGATGGGCACCTCGGCCTCGGTGATCTCGATGGGCGTGTTCTTGAGGTACGCCGCATCGGCGCCGCAGCCATTGGTGCCGTCGCCATGCGGCATGCCGCCGGCACCGCCCACCACCGGGTTCACGGCGGCGATCACGCTGTCGCCCGTGCGGTCGTCATGCGTCATGACGTTGACGATGGAGCTGGAACCGGCCGGGGCGGCCGGCATGCGTTCCGGCATCGCCTGGCCGAACACGCCGAACATCAGGCTGCGCAGCCGCGCGCAGGACAGGCTGCGCATGCCCACCGCGGCCGGGAAGCTGGGGTTCACCATCGTGCCTTCGGGCAGGATGCAGCGGAACGGCCGCACCAGCCCGCAATTCAGCAGCAGCCCCGGGTTCAGCGAGTAGAGGATGTAATACACCCCCACCAGCAGCAGCGTGTGGTGCGGATTGCCGCCCGTGGGCACGTTCAGCGAGGAGGTCAGCTGCGGGTCGGTGCCGGTGAAATCCAGCTCCGCCGCGTCGCCCTTGATGCGCAGCGTCACCGCCAGCCGCGCCGGATAGCCGTTCGGCCCGTCCTCATCCGCGTAGTCGGCGAAGAAATACTCGCCATCGGGGATGGAGCGCAGGATCTCGCGCGCCTGGTGCTCGGCGTAGTCCTGCAGGTCCGACAGGCCCTGGCGCAGCGTGTCCACGCCGAACTTGGCGATCATCTCGCGGATCTTGCGCTCGCCGGTGTGCATGGCGCCGACGAAGGCCTTCAGGTCGCCCTTGTTGAGTTCGGGCTTGCGGACATTCGTCATCATGATGTCCACCAGCTCCTGGTTCAGCACCCCGGCGCGGTAGAGCTTGGAGGGGCGGAACCGGATGCCTTCCTGGTGCACCTCGGTCAGCGCGCGGGAAAGGCTGGCGGGCACCGCGCCGCCCATATCGGTGTTGTGGATATGGCCGGAGGCGAAGCAGATCAGCTCGCCCTCATGGAACACCGGCTTCCACATCACCAGGTCCGGCGTGTGGGTGGCGAGGTAGCCGGAATACGGGTCGTTGGTGATGCAGATGTCGCCCGGCTCCATCGGCCCCACCATCGGCATGGCGCGGCTGTAGTCCAGGCCGGGATACCAGGTGGCGCCCAGATCCATCGGCACGGCGCAGGTCTTGCCGTGCGCGTCCAGGATCTGGATGGTGAAGTCCTCCGTCTCCTTCACGAAGGCGGAATGGGCGGTGCGGTACAGGGTATAGGCCATGTTCTCGGCCGCCGCCCGGGTGTGGTTCGCCAGGATTTCCAGCGTGATCTTGTCCAGCGCCATGGGCTTACTCCGCGCGCATAGAGAGATGTTTGGCCGCATGTTCCGAACCGCCGGGCGTGGCCGCCTGGCTGGAACCGGCTCCGAGGATGATGTTACCCGTCGCATCCACCCGCGCCGTGAAGCCGGGCGGGATGCAGCAGGTCGTGTCCTCCTGCGCCACCACGCAGGGGCTGCTGAAGGTCTGGCCGCTTTTCAGCGTGGACCGGTCGTATAGCGGGATCCGGTGCCAGCCATCGTCGAAGAAGACGCGCAGCTCGCGCTCCGGCACGGCGGGGGCGGCGGCACCCTCGGGCAGGGGCCGCAGGCGCGGCTTGCCATAACTGCCGGACATGACCAGGCGCAGGTTCATGATCTGCACCGGCGCCGTCCGGTCGCAGAAGTCGTAGATGCCCTCATGCGCCAGGTGGAAGGCCTCGGCGATCGCGGCCATGTCGGCGGCCTCGACATCCTGGGCGTCCAGCGGCACCTCGATCTCGAAGGACTGGCCGCGATAGTGCATGTCGGCCTGCCAGCGTGGCGTGGCCTCGCCGGAAAACCCCTGTTCGTCGCGCAGCCAGGCAGTGGCCTGGGCGATCAGGGAGGCCGCCTCGCGCTTCAACGCGGGCGCGTTGGCGGCATCGGCGGTGATGAAGGGGGTGCGGATGAAGTCGTTCTTCACATCCGCCACCAGCCCGCCCAGCGCGCTGACCACCCCGGGGCGGGAGGGGATGAGCACCCGGCGCATCCCCAGCTCCCGCGCCAGGAAGCAGCCCATCATGGGCCCGGCGCCGCCGAAGGTCAGCAGCGCGTAGTCGCGCGGGTCCACGCCATGGCGGGCGACCAGCTTGTTCACCTCCGCGAACATGGATGAGACGGAGATGCGGATGATGGATTCCGCCGTCTTTTCCAGCGACATGCCGAGCTTTTCGGCCAGCCCCCCGATGGCCTGGCGCGCCAGCTCCGGGTCGGGCCGGAAGGCGCCATAGGCGATGTCGTGCTGGCCCAGGAAGCCGCAGACCACGAAGGCGTCGGTGATGGTGGGCCGGGTGCCGCCGCGCCCGTAGCAGGCGGGGCCGGGGGTGGAGCCGGCGCTCTCCGGCCCCACCTTCAGCACGCCGAAGCCGTCGATCCAGGCGATGGACCCGCCGCCATCGCCGATCGACGTGACAGCCACGCTGGGGATATACAGCGGCAGGTCGCCGATCTTCTCACCCGAGCCGAATTGCGGCTGGCCGTCGATCACCAGCGCCACATCCGCGCTGGTGCCGCCGATATCCAGGGTGATGGCGTTGGGCTCGCCCGCTTCCCGCGCGACCCAGGCCGCGCCCATGACGCCGGAGGCCGTGCCCGACAGCACCATGGAGACGCAGTTCTGCTTGCCCAGCGCCGCCGACATCACCCCGCCATTGGACTTGGTGATCAGCGGATCGACCGTGACACCCTTGCCCCGCAGCCCGCCGATCAGGTTGTCCAGGTAATCCCTTATCTTGGGGTGGACATAGCCGTTGATGAGGGCCGTCGTCGTGCGCTCATACTCGCGGATCACGGGCCACACCTCGCTGGCGCGGAACACGAACAGCTCGGGCGCCAGGCGGCGCACGATGGCCACCGCCGCTTCCTCATGCGCCGGGTTGCGATAGGCATTGAGGAAGGAGACGATGATGCCCGCCACCCCCTTGGCCTGGGCGCGGGCGACGGCGGCGGCCACGCCGGCTTCGTCCAGCGGGGTTTCCTCCTCGCCGCTCGCCAGCATGCGCTCGCGGATGCCATAGATGCGGTCGCGGGGCACCAGGGGCTCCCCCCGGCGGGAGAACAGGGAATAGGCCTCCGGCATGCGCAGCCGGGCCAGTTCGATCACGTCCTCGAAATTCTCGGTGGTCAGCAGCGCCATGGCCGCGCCCTTGCGCTGGATGACGGTGTTGATGCCCACCGTGGTGCCGTGGACGAAGCGGGTGATGTCCTCGGGTTTGACGCCGTGGCGCTCCTGCAGGATCTCGAGGCCGCGCAGCAGCTCGGCGCCCGGGGTGTCGGGGGTGGTCAGCACCTTCAGGCTGTGCAGCTCCTCCCGGTCCTCGTCCCACAGGCAGAAATCGATGAAGGTTCCGCCGATATCCACGCCCACGCGGTGACCCATACGCCCCAATCCTCATCTGCTTCAGTGGCGGGGAACCTAACTGCGGGCGAAAGTGCCGGTCGACAGAAGAGGTGAAGGAAGGGCATGACTGCGGGTTATGGCTCGGAGGGCACGATGAACCCCAGGCAGTTGCAGATCTTCCACGCCGTGATGCGCTGCGGCACCATCACCGCCGCCGCGGATTTCCTGGGTATCACCCAGCCCGCCGTCAGCAAGGCGATGCAGGCGATGGAGCGCGGGCTGGGCTTCAAGCTGCTGCGCCCCCTGCGCGGCCGCCTGTACCCGACGCCGGAGGCCGAGCGCCTGCTGCCCGACGCCGACCGCATCATGAACGAGCTTTCCGCTTTCCAGCGCCTGACCGGAGAGGTGCGGGCGGGTGGCGCGGGGCTGATCCGGGTGGCGGCGTCCTCGGCCAGCGCCACGGCGCTGCTGCCCATGGCCACCGCCCTGTTCCGCAAGGCGCACCCGGAGATCCGCGTCTCCTCCCACCTCGCCCCCGCGCGGGACGTGGCGGCGGCGGTGGCCGATGGCCAGGCGGATTTCGGCATCAGCCTGTCCCCCGCCACCGTGCCCGGGGTGGCGGTGCGCACGCTGGGCGCCGCGCGCATGGTGGTGCTGGCCCCGCACGGCCACCCGCTGCTGAAACACCCCGTCGCCACCCCTGCCCTGGTGGCGCCCTACCCGCTGATCTCCTTCGGCTCCGACACCTATTTCGGCCAGTTGCTGGACGAGGCCTTCGACAGCGCCGGCGTGCGGCGGGACGTCTGCCTGCAGGTGACGATGAGCATCACCGCCGCCTGCCACGTGCGGCAGGGGCTGGGCGTGGCGCTGGCGGACCATTTCACCCTGGAGCTAGGGCTGGCCGGCATCGGCTGGCGCCCCTTCGAGCCCACCGTGCTGCTGCCCGTGACGCTGATGACGGACGCGAAGGCCCCGCTCTCCCGCCACGCGGCGGGGTTCATCCGGGCCATCGAGAAGGTGGTGCGGGAGAAGGCGCGCTAGCGCGCCTGGTGGCCTGCCGATCCGCTTCGTTCGCGAGAGAGCGCGCGAACTTCGCGGGCAGGACACTATCGCAGAATCTCGAAATACCCGGTCTCTTCCTCCAGCCGGCTGTGTTCCATCGCCCGGAAATCGTACCGCGAGACGATGCCCACCACCCTGCCCTCCTTCACCACGGGCAGGTGCCGCACGCCGGCGTCGTTCAGCATGCGCAGGGCCTCCATCGCATCCGCCTCCGGGCCGATGGTGAAGGGGTTGCGGGTCATCACCTCCGCCAGGGTTTTCGGCGGGTGCGCCTGGGCCAGGCAGCGCAGGGCGTCACGGCCGGTGAAGATGCCCAGCAGGGCACCTTCGGGCGATGTCACCAGCACGGCGCCCACGCGGCGCTGATGCATGGCCGCGCAGGCTTCGCGCAAGGTGGTGTCTGGCGGCATGACCAATGGCTTCTGGTCACGCACCAATTCCGACATGTGCCGCTGGTGCATGGTTTTCCTCCCCCGTCATACAACTGTCGCAGCATGACGGGGAAAGAGTCCAGCAACCTTGACGTGACGCAAATCAGCCCAGATCGGCCCCGGCCGCGGCCAGGATGGTCAACAGGCTGGCGCCCATGCCGCGCAGGCTCTCCTCGCGCTCCACATCGATCCATTCATCCAGGCTATGGGCCCGCCCGCCGCGCCCGCCGCTGCCGATGCGGATGGCCGGGATGCCCAGGCTCATCGGGATGTTGGCGTCGGTGCTGCTGTCCTCATAGCTGGCGGTGTAGCCGAAATGGGCCACCGCCGCCGCCGCCGCCGCCACGATGGGGCTGTCATGCGCCGTGCCGCCGGCCGGGCGGTCGCCGATCGGGATGATCTCGGCCGTCACCGGCCCGTCGCGGGTGTCGCGGGTGGTGTTCTCGGCCGTCACGGCGCGGGCGACGATGGCGCGGAACTCCGCGTCGATGCGCGCCAGCTCCTTCGGGTCGCGGCTGCGCAGGTCCACCTCGATGCGCACCTCATTGGGAATGGCGTTCACCGAGGTGCCGCCCGACACGATGGAGACGCAATGCGTGGTCTGCGGCACGCGCGGCACCTGGATGGCGCCGATGCCGCTGGTGGCCTGCGCCATCGCGTACATCGGGTTCACCAGGCCGAAGGCGCCGAAGCTGTGCCCGCCCGGCCCCCGGAACACCACCCGATACCGCTTGGACCCCACCCCGCCGGTGACCAGGCGGTCCACCTCCGGGCTGTCCACGGTCAGGAAGGCGTCGATCTTGCCAGCGTGGCGGCCCTTGGTGAACAGGTGGCGCACGCCACGCAGGTCGCCCAGCCCTTCCTCTCCCACATCGCCCACGAACAGGATGTCCGCCCGGGTGCGGATGCCCGCCGCGTCCATCGCGCGCAGGAAGGCCAGGTTCACCGCCAGGCTGCGCGTGTCGTCCCCCACACCCGGGGCGAACAGCTTCGTGCCCTCGCGCCGCACCTTCACATCCGTGCCGGCGGGGAAGACCGTGTCCAGATGCGCCGCGACCACCAGCGTCTCGCCATTGCCGAAGCCCCGGCGGCGGCCCATCACATTGCCCACCTCGTCCTGCTCCACCTCCTCCAGCCCGTGCTCCTTCAACATGGCCAGATAGGCGGCGGCCCGGACTTCCTCGGCGAAAGGCGGCGCGGGGATTTCCGTCAGGCGGATGATGTCCTCCACCGTGCGGTCGTGCTCGGCACGCATGGTGTCGCAGGCGGCACGGAAACGCGGATGAGCCGCGATGGCGGCAATGCTGTCTTTCACGGCGGATAACCCCACTGGAACCGGTCATGGGTTCGCATGAGGGGGCGGGGGAGTCGAGAGGGGGGAGGGCGCTGCCGGGGGAAAGGAATTTCCCCCGGGCCCCCATTCTTTTCTTTTTGGGAGTTTGGGGACAGCGAGGAACCGGCGAAGGGTTTTCCGACGAAATGATATAATAATATCAATTATATCTGCGCCGACCCCAAACTTTCCGCAGGGGCCTGGGGAGATCTTATCTCCCCAGCGGAGGGGTTTGGGGAGGCAGCGCCTCCCCAGCTCACGCCTCGCCCAATCTCCTCCCCGCGATCCGCAGCTTCCGCTCATGGAACTGCGCCAGCGATTCCCGGTGTGCCACGCTGATCACGGTGGTCCCGGGCAGTTCCTCCAGCAGCAGCCGGTACAGGCGGCCTTCGCTCTCCGGGTCCAGGCTGGCGGTGGCTTCGTCCAGGAACAGCCAATCCGGCTTCTGGATCAGCGCGCGCGCCATGGCCACGCGCTGCTGCTCGCCGCCCGACAGGCGCCGCGCCCAGGCGTCTTCCTCATCCAGCCGGGCGCGCAGATGGCCCAGCCCCACGGCTTCCAGCACGCGCAGCAGCTCGGCTTCCGCGCAGCCTTCATCGGCGGTGGGGTAGCACAGGGCGTGGCGCAGCGTGCCCAGCGGCAGATAGGGGCGCTGGGGCAGGAACATGGGCCGGCAGGCTGCCGGCAGCACCGCGCTGCCGGAGCCAAAGGGCCAGATGCCCGCGATGGCCCGCAGCAGCGTGGATTTGCCGCTGCCCGAGGCACCGGAGAGCAGCACCCGCTCCCCGGGCCGGATGGTCAGGTCGGTGGGGTCCAGCAGCACCTGGCCGTCGGGCAGGGCGATGGACAGGTCCTGCAATTCCAGCGCCGGGCCGCCGGTGCGGCGGGCGTGCACGCCGGTCTCGGCGGCGGCGGCCGCCGCCTCCACCGCGCGGCGGAACCCCGTGAGGCGCTCGACCGTGGCCCCCCATTCCGTCAGCCCCGCGTAATTGTCCACGATCCAGGACAGCGCGCCCTGCACCTCTCCGAAGGCGCCGGAGGTCTGGGTCAGCTCGCCCAGCTGTGTGCGGCCGGCGAAATAGCCGGGCGAGGCCACCACGATCGGGAACACCACCGCGGCCTGGGTGTAGCCGGCGGTGAAGAAGGTCAGGCGCTTGGTGGCCACCATGATGTCCCACCAGTTCGCCATCAGCGCGCGGAAGCGCCGCACCAGGGAGGCCTGCTCGTCCGCCTCGCCGGCCGACAGCGCCACGGCCTCCACATTCTCGCGCAGGCGCATCAGGGCGAAGCGGAAATCGGCCTCCACCTTCTGCTGCACGAAGTTCAGCCGCACCAGCGGCCGGCCGATGAGATGCGCGAGCCAGGTGCCCGCCACGGCATAGAGCAGCGCCACCCACACCATATAGCCGGGGATGGAGACGCCCCAGACCTCCAGCGGCCCGGACAGCGCCCAGAGCACGACGATGAAGCTCATCAGCGACACGACCGAGCGCATCAGCCCCAGCCCCAGGGCCAGGGTGTTGTCCACGAACAGGCGGATGTCCTCGGCGATGCGCTGGTCCGGGTTGTCGGTGCCGGGCATGGTCAGGGCGATGCGGTAATAGGCGCGGTCGGCCAGCCATTGCGCCAGCTGCCGTTCCGTCACCCAGGCGCGCCAGCGGATCTGCAGCGCCTGGCGCAGATACAGCTGATAGACCGCGACCAGGATATACAGCGCGGCCACCGCCACGAAGCCCGGCATCAGCCCGCTATCGGTCCGGCGCCAGCTGAACAGCAGCTGCCAGAAGGCCTCCGCGTCGCGCGCCTGCAGCGCGTTGAAGAATTCGCGGTTCCAGTAGGAGAGCAGGACGCTCATCCCCACCAGGGTCAGGTTCAGCACCACCACCGCGATCAGCAGCAGCCAGCCCCTGGCCTTGTCGTCGCCCCGGAAATACGGGGCGGCGAGGGCCATGGCATCCTTCAGGACCTGGATCACGCTTGCAGAAGCTCCTCGATCATGCGGTCGAACCGCGCGGGGGCGTAGAGGTCATGCACCAGGGCCCGGCCGGCACGAGCCATGGTCATGGCGCGTTCGCGCTGGCTGGCCACCTGGCGCATCAGTTCGGCCAGGTGGGGCACCCGCACATCGGCCCAGTTGCCGCGCGTGCCGGGCAGGAACTCGCCCTCACCCACCGGCACCATGTCGTGCTCGATCAGCCAGGTGTTCTCGGGGTTGCAGAAATCCATGTTGCCGGAATAGCCGGTGGCGATCAGCGGCGTGCGGTAATGGTGCGCCTGCGCGCAGAGATAGCCGAACCCCTCGCTGCGATGGGCCGAGACCACGCAATCGGCATGCGCGATATAGCCGAGGTAGTCCTGGAAGGTCGCATGCTCCTCCCGCAATATGATGCGCGGGTCGCGCGCCACCGCGTCCTCGATCAGCGCCCATTCACCGAAGGGGTCGCCCGGGTGGTTCAGCGCCATGCCGGGCACCTTCACCACCAGCGCCACATCCTGTTCCTGCGGCGGGAAGGCCTGCAGGAATGCCGCGACCACGGCGGTGGGGTTCTTGCGCCGCAGCCAGGAATTGGGGTCGAAGCTGGTCAGGAAGACGAAGCGGTTGCGCCGGCCGGGCATGAAATGCTGATACGGGTCGGGCGCGTGGTCCGGCCATTGCAGTGCCTTGCCCACGCAGCGCACCGGGCGGCTGGTATGGGCGGCGTAGATGTCCCGCACGAAGCTGGAGGGCGTCCAGATCTCGTCCATCGTGTCGCACACCGCCACCTGGGCGGGCAGCAGGGATTGCGCCTCGCTCAGGAAGAAGCCGATGCGGCGCTGCGCCATGGCCGTGTTGAACACCGGGTTGGCGGCGATGGCGCCGATATTCTCCGGGTTGACCATGAACAGGGTGGTGGGTTCGCGCGGGAAGCGCCGCAGGGCCGGCCCGCCCTCCTTGGGCATGTGAGACAGGGCGACCAGGCTCTGCCGCGCATCCAGCGCCACCGCGCCGCCCCCCACATCGAACAGGCGGGAGGCCATGCCGGCGCGCGCCAGGGCATTGGCCATCATGCGGAAATTCTCGCCCACGCCCGAGGAATTGTGATGGCCCACCACCGTCAGCGGCTCCGGCAGCACGGGCGGGCTGGGCAGCAGGGCGGCGAGCGGCGGCAGCTCGGCGGCGATCAGGCGCCCGGCCTGGCGCAGCGCCAGGGGAAAGCCCCCCTGCTCCGGCGCCAGGCCCCGGCCCTGGGTGGCGCCGGCCAGCGCCACCATGGCCTGGAACATGCTGAAGATCTCGCCATCCACCGTCAGCCGCGCTTCCAGCACGGAGAGCGATTCGCGCCCGGTCAGGGCCATGGCGCGCGGGTCCAGCCCGTCATGCAGCACATGGCGGTACAGCAGCGCCAGGCGGCCCGGATCGTCGTCCTGCCGGGCCTCCTCCTCCTTCGAGATCAGGCGGCGTTCCCGGTCGCGGGCCAGGGCAAAACGGCTGACGGGCAGGCGGCCGGCATCCTCCACCGGCTGCTGCCACCAGTGCAGGTCCTCACGCGGGATGGCGGCCAGGGGCAGGCCGCGCGGCAGCACCACCTCGAACAGCCACCAGCGGCGCAGCTCCTCGCGGCTGGTCAGCAGGGCGGGCAGCAGCTTGGGCGCCACGCAGCTCAGCGCATCCTGCATCGCGGCCGTCAGCGGCGCGCCGGTTCCGGGGTGGCGCAGGCGGACGCGCTGGAAATAGGGGGTATCGCGCTCGGGCACATGGTCCCACCGCGCCAGCCCCGCCATGACGCGGGCCATGCGCTGGCCCGGCTCACGCCCGCCGGGCGTCAGGTTGGGGGGCGCGGAGCCCCCGGCCAGCCGTTGCAGCGCGATCAGCGGGTCCTCGGCGGCCTCCACCGCGCTGATGGGGCTGAGGCGGGCGGGGCGGGGCGCGCGGCCGGTGGCGGGGTGGGCCAGCGGCGGGGTCAGCGCCGCGCGCTCCCGCGCCGCGGCCAGGGGGGCGGCCAGGTTCAGCCACCGGGCCTCCCACAACAGGGCCGCCAGGTGGCGGGGCTGGGCCAGTTCCAGCCAGGCGGCGAAATCCGGGGCGGGGCCGGCGAGGTCGAGCCGCAGCGGCAGCCCCTCACGCTGGTGGAACCAGAACTGGCCTTCCTGCAGCAGGTCCAGCCACAGCCAGGCCGGGCGCGGGGCCGCCTGCCGCGCCAGGGCGCCGAGCGGCAGGGAAAAGCCGAACCGGCCCTCGCCGGCCGGTTCCAGCTCCAGCCGGCCCTCGGCCAGGCGTTCGGCCAGATGGTCCTCGGCGGCGGTGATGAACCAGCCCAGCGACAGGCCGGGCAGCGCGCTCCAATCCGCGCCGGTGGGGCCCACCGCGCATTCGAGCGTCAGCTCCGCCTCCGGCCAGGGGGCGGAGAGGGGCATCTCGGGCAGTGTCCATCGCCGGCCGAACTGGGGCTGCGGCTGGGTCTCGCGGCCGCGACGGCCGAGAAGGCGAAACATCCGGTCCCTGTCTCCTTCGCCGGGGGCAGCCTATCCCCGGCCACGCCGGACCGCCAGGGTCAGGGTTGCCCCTCACGCGGGAGCGACAGCCGGATCACGCCGCGCACCTGGTCGGGCGGCACGGGCTTGCCCTTGCGCAGGATGGCGATGCGCCCCTGCTCGGCCAGCTTCACGGCGGCCTGGCGCACCGGGGTCATCAGCCGCTGCCAGGTGTCGGGTTCCGCGCGCGGGTTCAGGGCGCGGGCGATGTCGCTGGGGCACAGGCTGCGGCCCGGGGCGAGGGCCGCGGTCTGGCGCAGGATCTCGTCGGTGATGGCTTCAGGGGTGGGGGTCGTGGTCATGACCGCATGGCCTGTGCCAGGGCCTCGCCGGAAAGGAAAGCGGATTCGGCCCGCCCCGCCAGGCAGAAATCCCCCGCGACGCCCAGCTTCAGCCCCGCATCCCACAGGCAGGGCCGGCCCAGCGCCCGCTCCACCAGGGAAAAGCGCCAGCGATGGGCGGCCTGCACCAGGGGCTCCGGCGCGCGCAGCACGGCGCGCAAAGCGGCCGAGACCTGTTCGGGCGAGGATTCCAGATGCTCACGCGACCATTGCGGGGCGGTCTGCACCACCCAGGCCTCCGGCCCTTCGCGGCCGGGCTTGGCGTTGTTGCGCGCGGCCCAGCCGATCGGGCCCAGATCGGGGCGCAGCGTGTCCGGCAGGGGCAGGGGCTCGGCGAAGGCGGCCATCCAGCTCCAGCACGGGGCGTATTCCACCACCTCCAGCGCCTCGGCCAGGTCGGGGGCGGGCACGGCCAGCAGGGCGGCGGATTGCGGCGCGGGGGCGGTCAGCGCCACGGCGTCGAACGGGCCTTCCCAGACGGGTTCCAGCCCCGGTGGAGCGATGGGCCCCTTCACCACGGCCGCGGGCACATGGCCCAGCATCCAGCCCTCCTCCTGGCGGCGCAGGGCGGCGACATGCACGCCGGTCGTCAGGTCCAGCCCCTGGGCCAGGGCGCGCGGCAGGGCGGACATGGCGGGCACCGGCACCAGGCGCGGGCCATCCTCGCCATCCTCCGACCGGGGCCAGGGCTGGCAGCCCTGTTCGGCCAGCAGCCTGCCGAACCCCGCATGCCGCACGCGCAGATACTGCGCGCCGTGGTCGAAGCGGATGGTCTGGCCATCATGCTCCAGCCGCCGGGTGGCCAGCCGGCCCCCGGCCGCGCGGCCCTTGTCGAACAGCCGCACCTGATGGCCCGACGCCGCCAGGGCCCGGGCACAGGCAAGCCCGGCCAGCCCCGCCCCGATAATCGCGATCTTCATGAGGGCGGAGGTGGCCGCGAATCAGCGATTGCGCAACCCCACCGCCCCATCACGGCCCGCCGCGTCAGGCGAAGAGGAAATCCTCCGCCCGCAGGTCGGTCACGCCATAGACGCCCATCTGGCCGAAGGCGGTGTGGATCAGCGTGCCGCCCGCCAGCACCTGCAGCACATCCGGCCCCAGCATGCCGGCGGAGGTCAGCCCCAGCCCGCGCGCGTCGATCCGGTCGCCCTCGATGCGGGAGAAGTCGAACAGCTCATCCGTGCCCGGCCCCGCCACGAAGATGTCCGCGCCCGCGCCGCCCACCAGCTGGTCGTCCCCGGCGCCGCCTTCCAGCACGTCGTTGCCGGCACCGCCGCGCAGCGTGTCCCGGCCCTCGCCGCCCAGCAGCCGGTCGTCGCCCGCCTGGCCCCACAGCGTGTCGTCGCCGCCCGCGCCCATCAGCAGGGAGCCGAGCGTGGCGTTGGCCACGATCTGCTCGCCGCCCGCGCCGCCGGTCACGCCGGTGGCCAGGGCGAACAGGCGCAGCACCTCGATGTTCGGCCCGGCCGTCCAGCCATTCACCGCGACGAAGACCGTGTCCTCGCCGGCGGCCTCCTGCTCCCGTGCCACATCACCGGCGTCCTCGACCAGATAGGTGTCGTCGCCCGCGCCGCCGGCCATCAGGTCGCTGCCGGCGCCGCCCAGCAGCAGGTCCTGGCCGTCATTGCCGAACAGCTCGTCGTCGCCTTCCTCGCCGAACAGCGTGTCGTTGCCGCCGCCGCCCAGGATGCTGTCGTCGCCACCCTTGCCGGCCAGGGTGTTGTCGCCGTCATTGCCCGCCAGGGTGTTGGCCAGGGCATTGCCCACCGCATCCACATGGCCGCCGCCGGAAAAGCCCAGCCGTTGCAGCGTGTCCGCCAGGATGAAGAAGCCATCGGCCGCGTTGCCGGTGTTCACCGTCAGCCCGTCGGAGTGGATGCCCGCATTGCCCAGGTCGCTGGTGGCGGCCTTGCGGATCACCAGCTCGCTGCCCGCGGCCAGGCCCATGCTGGCCTCGGCGATGGTGTGGGCCGAGACCTGGCGCACGCCGCCGGTGAAGGCCTGCACCTCCGCATCCAGCAGCAGGTTCACGATCAGCGGGTCATGGTCCGAATAGCGGTTCGGCAGGCTGGCGTCGAAGATCGCGGTGGGGCGGCCGAAATCGGTGTTGTAGTCGAGCGCGTCGGCCTCGGCCGCGTTCAGGTGCCATTCGTGCACCCCCACCACCAGCCCCGCGAAATCGGCGGTGGACAGGGCATTGTCGAGATACCCCTTCTGCCCGTCGAACACGTAGGAGGAGGCGGTGGCATTGCCGATCCGGCTTTCCACCAGGCTGTCATAGCCCGCGGCGTCCAGGTGCTGGATGGAGCTTTCCATCGCATAGGCGTTGAAATCGCCCATGATCACCACATCCTGGTCGGCCAGGCCGGTCGGATGGGTCTTGAGGAAGGCCTCCAGCGCCTGGGCGGCCAGCAGGCGCTGGTTGGCCCAGTTGCCCGCGCCGTCCAGCGCATCGGCATCCAGCCCCGTGCCGGTGCCGGATTTGGACTTGCTGTGCACGCCCGCCAGGGTGAACACCTCCCCGCCGCCGATCTGCTCGAAGCTGGTCAGCAGCACGGAGCGGCTGGTGTTGGCGCCGTTGAACACGCCCCCCACCGAGGAACGCGACAGGAAATCGGCCGGCAGCAGCCCGGCGGAGATCAGGCCCGGGATGTCCGTGTCGTCCAGCACGGCGGGGGCGGTGCCGGCGGCCACCGCCAGCCTGTCCGTGCGGTACAGGATGGAGACCTTGATCGCGTCCCCGCCCAGGAAGTCCTGGCCCGGGTTCACGAAGGACCAGCGGCCGGGCGTGCCCTGGGCGGCGTTGAATTCGTCCACCAGGGTCTGGATGGCGCTGCCGGGGCCGAAGCCGTCATTCTCCAGCTCATTCACCACGATCGCGTCGGCATCCAGCTGCGCCAGGGCGGTGAACAGCTTGGCCTTCTGGCGGGCCAGCTCCTCGGCCGTGTTGGCGCCGCGCGGCTGGAAGGCATCGCCCGGGCCGGTCATGGCGCCATTGTCCAGCGTGGTGAAGAAGTTCAGCAGGTTGGCGCTGGCTAGGCGGATATCCCCGCCATCCCGCCCCGGGGCCGCCGCGCGCGGCGCGGTATCGATGATCGCGGGGTTGTTCGCGGTCTGCAGCCGGTACTCGTTGAAGCCATAGCCCAGATTGCCCACCAGCCCCTGGAAGCTGTCGCCGATCTGCGGCGCGGCGGCGCTGGTGATCACATTGTCGAACACCCGGATGGCCGAGGGGTTCTGCACATTCAGCCCATCGTCGATCAGCAGGGACCGCGCGCCGAGATCCTGCAGGTATTGGGCATAGCCAGCCGCGTCCGGCGCGTTGGTCTGGGCGTATTGCACCTGCTGGCCGCCCTCGGCCACCCGGATCTCGCCATAGCGGTCCAGGTTGAACATCTCGGTGATGGTCATGGTCTGGGGCAGGCGCACCAGCATGCCCTCGGCGAATTCCAGGTCCGGCAGCACGCGGCCGGCGGCGGTGACGGTGCCCGCCGCGGGCAGGGAGATGTCGAGCGCGAACTGTTCGATCACCTCCGCCTGGGTATAGGCGCCGGCGCGGATGATCTGGATCGCGGTGGTGGAATCCGCCACGCTCAGCTGGGTCTCGTTGAAGTTCTCCCGCACCAGCCCCGTCACGCGGATGATGTCGCCCACCCGCACATCCAGCCTGGGCAGGGCGGAACCATCCGCCTGGTGGATGAAGATGCCCTCGGAGGTCGCGGCATCGGCATCCGCCAGCAGCTCCTGCAGGTAGAAGCCCTGCAGGTCGCGGTTCCCGTCGGCGTCGCCGTTCTGGTAGTCGCCGGTGACCACGCCCTCGATCGTGACGGTGCGGCCCGCCAGCGCGGAGGCCGCCCCGCCGCCCTGCACGTCATGGATGCGCGTGATCTCGAAATCATCGTTGCGCACGGTGGCGGCGGCGCTGGCATTGCCCAGCGCATAGCCCGCGCCGGGGGCGGCGATGGTCAGGGTGAAGCCCTCATCGGCCTCGATGGCCGTGTCGGCCACCACTTGCACCACCACCTGCGCGGCGGTGGCCGCCCCCGAGAGCGCGACGGAAAAGGCGGTGCCGAAGGCGAAATCGGCCACCGGCACGCCATCCACCGTGACGGAGGCGATCTCCGCCGCCGACAACCCGCTGGAGGCGATCACCGCCTGCACGCTGGTGTCGCCCGGGGTGGTTTCGGCGCGGGTGATGGTGAAGGCGAAGGCGGTGGTGCCGGTGTCGCCCTCGGCCTGGTTCAGCGTGGCGGGGCTGAGGGCGATGGCCGGGGCGGAGGCCGCGGGCAGGGTGACGCTGATATTGTCGAAGCCCACCTCGTCCCGGCTGCCGCTGCCGGGGTTGGCGGCGTTGTCGCCGATGGTCCAGCGGATGAAGATGAAGTCGCCCGTGTGCAGGGTGGTGTTCAGCGTCTGCGCCGCGAGATCCACCGCCGTGAAGCCCGCCCCGGCATCCGCCGCGACCGGGGTGGTGAAGCCCAGCGCCGAGACGGCGGTGAAGCTGGCCGGCTGCGCGGCGGCCGGGGCCACGGCATAGGACAGGTCCACCGCGACCGAGCGCCCGGCATTGTTGCGGTACACCCCGTCGTAATCCAGCACGAAGCCGCCGACGGTCTCGGCGCCGGTGTATTGCAGGCGCAGCGTGATGCTGCCCGGGGTGGTGCCGAATTCCGCCCCCGTGGACTGGATGACGAAGGCGGTGCCCAGCGCCGCGAGCCCGGTGGCGGCGGCATAGACCCCCGCGATGGTGGGGTCGCCGCTGAGCACGCCGCGCGCGTAGTCGCCCGTGCTGGTGGCGGTCGCGCCGTAATCCAGCAGGCCCGACGTGTCGCTGAAGCCCTGGATGCGCCAGAAGTCGGAATCGAGCTGGCCGGCGGCGGGGCTGGGCGCGAAGCCCGCACCCGTGAAGCCGGTGAAGGTGAGCGGCGAAGACAGGCTGAACGACATGCTGGCAGGACCCCGGTGAATGGTAGGGCCTGTTAACAAATGCTCATGAAACGCCCATGAGAATGGCGTGACGGGGCCGGGATGTTCTGATGACAACCGGGCACGAAAAAGGGCGGGCGCCTCTCGGCACCCGCCCCTCGTGATGGTCGAAGCGGCTGCTTCAGGCCATCTTCTTCTTCAGGTTCTCGTCCAGCTTGTCGAGGAAGGCCTGGGTGTTCAGGTAGGGCTGCTTCTTGTCGATCAGCAGCGCCAGGTCCTTGGTCATGTCGCCGGCTTCCACCGTCTCCACGCACACGGCTTCCAGGGCGTTGGCGAAATCCACCACATCCTGCGTGCCGTCGAACTTGCCGCGATAGGCCAGGCCGCGCGTCCAGGCGAAGATCGACGCGATCGGGTTGGTCGAGGTCTCGCGGCCCTTCTGGTGCTCACGGTAATGGCGGGTCACAGTGCCGTGGGCGGCCTCGGACTCGACCGTGGAACCATCGGGGGAGAGCAGCACGGAGGTCATCAGGCCGAGCGAGCCGAAGCCCTGCGCCACGATGTCGGACTGCACGTCGCCGTCGTAGTTCTTGCAGGCCCAGACATAGCCGCCTTCCCACTTCAGGGCGCTGGCCACCATGTCGTCGATCAGGCGGTCCTCATAGGTCAGGCCACGCTTCTCGAACTCCGCCTTGAACTCGGCGTCGTAGATGGCGCGGAAGATGTCCTTGAAGCTGCCGTCATAGGCCTTCAGGATGGTGTTCTTGTGGCTGAAGTACACCGAGTAGTTGCGCGACAGGCCATAGTTCAGGCTGGCGCGGGCAAAGCCCTCGATCGAGGCGTTGATGTTGTGCTGCATCATCGCGACGCCGGCGCCCTTGAAGGCGAACTCGCCGATTTCCTGGGCCTCGCCGCCCTCGGGCGTGTAGACCATCTTCACGGTACCGGCACCCGGCACCTTCATCTCCACCGAGCGGTAGATGTCGCCGAAGGCATGGCGGCCGACCACGATCGGCTTGGACCAGTGCGGCACCAGACGGGGCACGTTCTTGCAGATGATCGGCTCACGGAAGATCGTGCCGTCGAGGATGTTGCGGATGGTCCCGTTGGGGGACTTCCACATCTTCTTCAGGCCGAATTCCTTCACCCGCGCCTCGTCCGGGGTGATGGTGGCGCACTTCACGCCCACGCCGTACTTCTTGATGGCCAGGGCGCTGTCCACCGTCACCTGGTCGTCGGTCTGGTCACGGTATTCGATGCCGAGATCGTAATACTTCAGGTCGATGTCCAGGTACGGGAGAATCAGCTTCTCCTTGATGAAGCCCCAGATGATGCGCGTCATCTCATCGCCGTCGAGCTCGACGACCGGGGTCTTGACCTTGATCTTCGCCATTGCGTCTTCCTTGCGCCCGTGCGGGGGCGGCTGCGTATCCCGTAGGCCCGGCCCCGCGCCAAGCCTTCTGAGGTTCCTGGAGCGGGGCGGAACATCGCAGAGCCTCAAGGGTTGGGCAAGCGCCGCCCACCGGGGAATGCGCGCGCGGCGGGGCGGGATGGCGCCGTTTCACCCCCGAAAAACTGAAAATGAATACAATCTTAACGGGAACGCCGTTGCCAGCGGCTGCATCCAGGTACAGACCTCCCGCCATGGTTGTGGGGCATGCCGCTCACGGGAGTGTGTTTTCCCTCCACACGGGGATGTGAGGCAGAACTAGCCGCATGATCGATACCGCATCTCATCGCCAAGGCATGCAAGGGAAGCGCCCCATGGGGACGGCCCCGGCCGCTTTCGCCATTCCGCCCTCGGTGGCGCGGCTGTGCGGTGAGGAATTGCTGGCCCGCGCGCCCCAGCTGCGCGCCGCCATCGCCCTGCGCCAGCGCGAACTGGCACGTGAGCACGCCCATGCGCTGAAGGGCATGGCCGCGAATTTCGGCCTGAAGCCCCTGGCGGCCGCCCTGGCCGGGCTGGAGAACGCGGCGAAGCAGTCCAACGCGCCGCTGGAAGCCCCGATGCAGGTGGTCGAGCAGGAAATTCCCCCGGCGCTGGCCGCGCTGGGGATGGCCTAACCGGGCCGGCGCAGGCGGCGCAGCAGCAGCACGCCCGCGCCCCAGCACAAGTTCGCCAGCACCCCCAGCCCCAGCGCCGGCAGGGTGCCCATCGGGCCCGCCAGCCCGGCCAGCACCGCCATGAAGGCCACGAAGCCCAGCATACCCCGGGTGGCCCCGGCCAGCAGCCTGGCGGTGCCCACCGCGCCCATGCGCGGCACGGTGGCGACGGTCAGCGCCGTCAGCGCCACCGGGAACATGGTGCCCAGCCCCGTCAGCAGCGCGCCCAAATGCCCCGCCAGCGACACCACGCTGGCCACCATCAGCCCCAGCAGGCTGGCGCGCAGCGGCAATTCCCACCAGCGCGCCGGGCGCAGCGCCACGGGCGGGCCCTCGGCCAGGGCGGGCGCGGTGCCCCGGATCGCCAGCCCATAGGCCAGCGCGTTCAGCCCCAGCGCCAGGCCATAGCCCGGGGCCAGCCACAGCAGCAGCGCCGCCAGCCCCGCCCAGGCCGGGATGGCCAGCGCCATGCCGCGCAGCAGCCCCAGCCGGGGCAGCCCGCGCACCAGCAGGAACAGATACAGCGCGGTCGCCACATTGCTGGCCAGCGCCGCCTGGGCCACGCCCGCCACGAAGGCCGGCGGGTGCTCCAGCGCCAGCAGCGCGAAGGCGGGCCCGGCGGAGACCGGCAGCGTGGCGATCAGCCCGCCCCAGACCGGCCCCATGCGCCCCGCCGCCACGGCCGCCACCGCCACGATGCCGCCGGTCAGCAGCGCCTTCAGCAGCAGCGCGGCGAGCATGGCGGCCTAGCCGCCGACGCCCTTGCTCGTGCTGTATTCGAAATGCAGCGCCTGGCCGGGGAACACGCGCGGGTGGATGGCATGGGCCGCCATCGCGCCCTCCGAGAAGCCCTGCAGGATCAGCTTCAGCTTGCCCGGATAGGTCGCCACATCGCCGATCGCATACACGCCGGGCAAAGAGGTCTCGCAGGTCGCGGCTTCCACCGCGATGTGGCTGCGCTCCAGCCCCAGCCCCCATTCGGCGACGGGGCCGAGCTCGGTGGACAGGCCGAAGAAGGCCAGCAGGTGGTCGGCCTCCACGCGGCGGATCTCGCCCTTCAGCGTGGCCAGGGTCACGGCTTCCAGGCGGCCGTTCTCGCCTTCGAGGCCATGCAGCTGATAGGGGATGGCCAGCTCGATCTCGCCGCGGGCCGCGGCTTCCTCCAGCTGGGCGGCGGTTTCGGGGGCGGCGCGGAATTTCGGGCGGCGGTGCACCACCACCACCTGGGCGGCCACGTCCTTCAGGCTCAGCGCCCAGTCCACCGCGCTGTCGCCGCCGCCGGCGATGACGATGCGCTTACCGCGGAATTCCTCGCGCCGGGCCACCATGTAGCGCACGGAACCCGTGGCCTCGAATTCCGGCAAGCGTTCCAGCGGCGGGCGGTTGGGGCCGAAGGCGCCGGCGCCGGCCGCGATGATGACCGCCTTGGCCCGCACCGTGTTGCCGGCGCTGGTGCCCAGCACGAAGCCCTCGCCCTCCGGCGCCAGGGTCTCGACCCGCTGGGCCAGCAGCTCCACCGGCTTGAAGGGGGCGGCCTGGGCCTTGAGGTTCTCGATCAGATCGCCCGCCTGCACGGCCGGAAAGCCCGGCACGTCATAGATGGGCTTTTCTGGATACAGTGCACTGCACTGGCCGCCGACAGCCTCGAGCGTGTCGATCAAGGCGGTGCGCATCTTGAGCATGCCGCACTCGAACACCGCGAACAGCCCGGCCGGGCCCGCCCCGATGATGGCGACATCCGTTTCGACGATCTGGGTCATGGGGGCATGACGTGCCCCAGATGGCGCGCGCCGTAAAGCGGGCGGGATACTGAATCCGGCGCCCTACCCCAGCAGCAGCATCAGCGTGCCCGCCGCCAGCAGCGCCGCCATGCTGGGCAGCAGCAGCCGCCACACCGGCCCGGGCCGGGTGCCATCGGCCAGCAGCCCGCACAGCATGGCCAGCCCCGCCGCACTCATCCCCGCCCCGCCGCCGCCGGCGAAGCTCTGCAACCCCGCGACCAGCGCGGGCGGCATGCCGAAGGCCGCCCCCAGCGCCGCCTGCACCGGCATCAGCGCGGCGTTGCTGCCCACATTGCTGCCGGTGATGATGCCCGACAGCAGCGCCATGGGCGTGATGGCGAAGGGCGCGGCCTGCCCCAGCCCGCTGGCCAGGGCCTGGGCCAGCTCGGCCGCCACCCCGCCCCCGGCCAGCCAGCGGCCCAGGATCACATACAGCAGCATGGCCAGCGCCGGCCGGCGGGCCCGGGCCAGCGCGCCCACCCCTTGGGCGAGCCGCCCGCGCGCCAGCAGCAGCCCGCCCGCCACCAGGGCCAGCACCACGGCCACATGGGTCAGCGGAAAGCCCGGATAGGCCGCGAAGGGGTGCCAGGCCGGCGCGTCCTGCACCAGCCGCGCACCCAGCAGCGCCGCCACCAGCAGCAGATAGGGCGCGGCCAGCCGCAGCGCCGCCCCCAGCCGGGCGGGCGGCCCCGCGCGCCACAGGGCGGGAATGGCCGTCAGCCCGGTGGCGACCACGCCCGCGATCTCATACGGCAGCACCCAGTTGGCCAGCAGCAACAGGCCCAGCATCAGGGTCATCAGCGCGGATTGGGCCAGCCTCTCCCGCAGGTCCGGCGGGGCGCCGGCCAGGGATTGCAGGTGCCAGATCAGCGGCAGGTTCAGCAGCATCCACAGCACGGTGGGCAGGGCCGCGACCTGCGCCGTGGCCTGGGCCGGCACCCCCGCCAGCGCGCTGCCCAGCGCGGTGCCAGGCCCCAGCCCGCCCCAGGGCACCAGCGTCAGCGACTGCACGGCCAGCGCCGCCGCCACCGCGCCCCGCACCCCCATCGCCCGCAGCGAGGACAGCGCGAACACCGCCCCCACCGCGAAACCCGTGACGCATTCCAGGAAGGCCCCCAGCGGCACCACGGCGGCGAAGATGCGCGCGGGGTCGGGGGTGTGGCGCTCCTCGGTGCCCGGCGCGGCGGCGACGGCGGCATGGAAGGCGAGCCCGCCCGCCACGATCGCCATCGGCGCGATGGCCAGGAAGCCGCCCAGCACCGTCTCCTCCAGCAGCAGGGCCGGCAGGCCCGCGCCATGCTTCAGCGCCAGCGCCGGCAGGCTGGCGGCCAGGGCCAGCAGGCAAGCCATCACCGGGTTGGCGCGCCCGGTGGCCAGTAGCCCCAGCAGCAACAGCAATGGCAGGGCTTCGAGAAGGATCATTACCCCGCACCATGCAATGGCCCCGGGGCGGGCGCACCCCGCCGCCGCCGCATGGCGCGGATGCGCCGCGATTCTGGCTTGCTCCGCCGGCCCATGACCAGGAAACTACCCCCAAGCGCGCGGAGCAACCGCGCGCATCGAGGAGGAAACGAGCATGTCCCCATTCATGGGGCGCCGTGCGCTGCTGGCGCTTGCCGGCACGTCGGCGCTGGCCACCCCCGCATTGGCGCAACCGGGCTTTCCCAACCGCTCCATCCGCATGATCGTGCCATGGCCCGCCGGCGGGTCCTCCGACGGGCAGATGCGCTCGCTGGCCGATGTCGCCTCCCGCATCCTGGGGCAGACGGTGGTGATCGAGAACCGGGGCGGGGTCAGCGGCACGCTGGGCGCGCAGATGATGGCGGCGGAGCCGCGCGGCGACGGCTATCTGGTGGGCCAACTGCCCATCACCGCCTTCCGCCTGCCGGTGATGACCAGCCGCCCGACCTGGGATGTGACGAAGGACTTCACCTATATCATCCACCTGACCGGCTATCTGTTCGGGGTGGTGGTGAAGGCCGACGCGCCCTGGCGGACGTGGCAGGAATTCCTGGCCCATGCCAAGGCGAACCCGGGCCGGGTGTCCTATGGCTCGCCGGGGGTGGGCACCACGCTGCACATCACCATGGAACGCATCGCGGCCGAGCAGGGCATCGAGTTCCTGCATGTGCCGTTCCGCGGTGGCTCGGACAACGCGCAGGCGCTGCTGAGCGGGCAGACCAGCGCCATGGCCGACAGCACCAGCTGGGGCCCGCTGGTGGATGCCGGGCAGTTCCGGCTGCTGTGCACCTGGGGCGCCGAGCGCGCCGCGCGCTATCCGGATGCGCCGACCTTGAGGGAGACGGGGACGGACATCGTCTCCACCTCTCCCTATGGGCTGGCGGGGCCCAAGGGAATGGACCCGGGCGTGGTGCGGGTGCTGCACGATGCCTTCAAGACCGCGCTGTACGACCCCGCCCATGTGGCGACGCTGAACCGCTTCGACATGCCGCTGATCTACATGAACAGCGACGACTACCGCACGGCGGCGCTGCGCACGATGGAGGAGGAGGCGGCGGTGATCCGCCGGCTTGGCCTGCGCATGAGTTGATGCCCTCAGACGCCGGGCGCGAACCTCCGGTTCGCTTGGCTTCGCCGGACTGCCGGCGGGCCGCGTTCGCGGCCTTGGCCATCAGCCATCGCCGGGTGCCGTCGGCATGATCACGCCACCCGTGCCCGGGGCCTGCCTGGCCAGGCCCCGGAAAACCCGATCTGCGCCAGCCCGGCGCACAGCCCCATGCCCACGCCCAGCTGCACCGCCAGCGTGTAGTCGCCCAGCCAGTCGAACAGCAGCCCGCCGCCGAACGCGCCCAAGAAGCTGCCGATCTGGTGCGACATGAAGGCCACGCCCTGCAGCATGGGCTGCCAGCGCAGGCCATACATCTCGCCCACCGCGCCCGCCATCAGCGGGGCCACGCCCAGCCACAGGAAGCCCATCATCGCCGCGAAGACCAGGGTGGAGGCGGGGCTGGGTGGGGTGGCGAAATACCACAGCAGCGTCAGCGAGCGCGCCGTATAGATACAGCCCAGCAGCAGCGGCTTGGACGCCCGCTGCCCCGCCCAGCCCGCCGCCAGGCTGCCCAACACGTTGAAGGCGCCGATGGTGGCCAGCGCCTGCGCGCCCAGCATCGGGTCCAGGCCGCACAGCGTCAGATAGCTGGGCAGATGCGTCGTCAGGAACACCAGCTGCAGGCCGCAGACGGAATAGGCGAAGACCATGACCATGTAGCGCGGGCTGCGCAGGGCCTGGGCCATCACGGCGCGGCCGTTCTGCTCCGCCCCGCGCTGGGGGGTGGGCAGCGCCACGCGGTCCACCCGCGCGGCCAGGAAGGCCGAGGGGATCATCAGCGCCGCCAGCGCCGCGAACCCCCACACGCCCGCCCGCCAGCCATAGCCCTGCAACAGCGCCTGCCCGATGGGGGCGGCGATCATCGCCCCCATCGACCCCGCGGCCGAGACCACCCCCAGCACCGTGCTGCGCACCGCCAGCGGCACGGGGCGTGAGGCCACGGCCATCGCCATGGCCGAGGCCGTGCCCGCCAGCGACAGCCCCATCAGAATGCCCGCCCCCAGCATCACGCCCAATTGCCCCTGGGCCAGCGCGAAGCAGGCCATGCCCAGCACATACAGCCCCGCCGTGCCCACCAGGATCGGCCGGAAGCCGATGCGCGGCACCAGCGCGCCCACCACCGGCTGCCCCAGCCCCCAGGCCAGGTTCTGCATCGCGATGGCCAGCGTGAAGTCGGAAACGGAAATACCCAGCTCCCGCGTCACCTCGGGCATGAACAGCCCGATGGATTGGCGCAGCCCCATGGCGATGGACAGGGTGATGGCGGTGCCGGCCAGTATGAGTCTGGCTTGCGGTTCTATCTTGGACATGCCCCGCATGCTGCGGATGCGAAGGGCCGCTGTCCAGCGCTCAAGCCATGCCCGCTTCGGCCAGCGCCCATGCGGTGAAGGCGGCGATCGCGGGCTCCCGCGCGCGGGCGGAGGGCACGGCCAGCACGAAGGCATGGCGGGACAGCCGGGCCTGGGCGAAAGGCGCCACCAACCGGTCGGCCGCGAGATCCTCGGCCAGCAGGGCGCGGATGCCCATGGCCAGGCCCAGCCCCTGGGCGGCGGCCTCGGCGGCCAGGGTGATGCTCTCGAACACCGGGCCCGCCAGCGCGTCCACCCCCGTTACCCCGGCCTCCGCCAGCCAGCGCGGCCAGTCCCGCGGGCGGGGGCGGGCGTGCAGCAGCCGGGCGCGCGGCCATTCCGGCACCGGCCCCGGCGCGCAGACGGGCGTGGTCTCGATGGGCAGCAGCCGGTGCAGGGTGTGGCCGGGCCACTGCGTGCGGTCCGTCACCAATATCGTGGCGTCGAAACGCTCCGGCCGCAGGTCGGCGGGGGCGTGGGTGGTGGTCAGGGCCAGTTCCACATCCGGATGCGCATCGGCGAAGCGCGCCCAGCGCGGGATCAGCCATTTCTGCGCGAAAGCCGAATAGGCCCCGATGGACAGCCGCCGATGACCGGCCCGCACCGCCTCCAGCCCCGCGCGGATGGCGGAAAGCCCGCGCCCCGTGGCCTCGGCCAGCAGGGCGCCGGCGGGGGTGGGGTGCAGGCCGTCGGGGCGGCGGTCCAGCAGGGAAGCACCCAGGGCGGCCTCCAGCTCCTTCACCTGGCGGCTGACGGCGCCGGGGGTGACGGACAATTCCTCGGCCGCGCGGGTGATGGAGCGGTGGCGGGCGGCGGCCTCGAAGGCGCGGAGGGCGTTGAGGGACGGCATGGCGTGTTGAGGATAGCACAGGTGAATTGGGGAGGGCGCCGCCCTCCCCAAACCCCGCCCGCCGGGGACACGCGTGTCCCCGGACCCCAGCAAGGCGCCGCTCTGCGACGCCCTCAGCGGCACTCGTTTTTTTGTTTATATTATTGATATATATATCAAATAATTCAGGAAGCCGAAAACTTCAAAAAAGAAAAGAATGGGGGCTCCGGGGGAAATTCCTTTCCCCCCGAGCGGGGGTCCGGGGGGGTACAAACCGGCTAGGTTGGTGACAGTTTGGACCGGCGACCTGGGTGACAGTCTTTGTTATCGACTGGGAGGACCGGTCGATGCCCTGGACGGAGATATCCACGATGGATGCGCGGCTGTGCTTTG
>NZ_JAAABL010000010.1 GCF_009900765.1 Rhodovarius lipocyclicus | reverse complement strand
AACTCTCGGCGACTGTCCATGATCGATACAGGCTTCCAGGGCATCGCTCCGCTCCCGCGAAACTCTCACCCAAAAACCGTCAACCATCTCTCCGAACATCAGTCAGGGATGTGTCCGGTCTGAACAGCCCCCGGACCCCCACCAGAGGGCTCTGCCCTCTGGACACCCGCCAAAGGCCGAAAGGCCCTTGGAACCCAGGAATTGGCGCCTGATCCTGGCAGGCGGGGCGCCATTTTCATGATAAAAATCAATGGGAAAAACCTTTTCAGGATCAGCACCAAACTGATCTAGGTCCAGGACCGAGCACGGTCCTGGCGGGGGTGCCGGGGGCGGAGCCCCTGACCGGGGCCTGACCGCCCGTCCGTCTCAGCCCTTGTCCTTCCCCGCCGGGTGCAGCACGTAGCTGGCCGGGGCCGGCGCGCGCGCCTGTTCGGCCACCGCGTCCAGCAGTGCCAGCGCCTCGAACGGCTTGGGCATGATGGAGCCGAAGCCCGCGGCCATCGCCTCGTTCTGCACCGCTTCCGTGATGTCGGCGGTCAGCGCGATCAGCGGCAGCGTGTTCCAGGGTGCGGGCAGGGCGCGGATGGCCCGCGCGGCGGTGAAGCCGTCCATCACCGGCATGCGGATGTCCAGGATGCCGAGGTCGTAGTGGTTGCGCGCGGCCAGCTCCGCCGCCTGCTGTCCGTCGGAGACGATGTCCACCTTATGCCCGCCGCCCTCCAGCACCGCGCGCAGCAGGGCCTGGTTGGGCAGCACGTCCTCGGCCACCAGCAGGCGCAGGCCGCGCGGTTCGGGCGGCAGCTCGGCCACGCGGCGCGTGGAGGCGGGCTGGGGTTCCGGGCGCGGTGGCACCGAGAGCGGGATGCGGAAGGTGAAGCGGCTGCCCAGCCCGGGCGTGCTTTCGGCGCGGATGGTCCCGCCCATCGCCTGCACCAGCCGCTGGCAGATCGCGAGGCCGAGGCCCGAGCCGCCATGCTCGCGCTGGGTGGAGGCCTCGGCCTGGCGGAAGCGGTCGAAGACCTGGTGCAGCTTCTCGGGCGCGATGCCGATGCCGGTATCGGCCACCGTGACCACCAGCGTCACGCGCCCGTCGCGCAGGGGCTCGGCCGCCGCTTCCAGCCGTACCTCGCCCACCCGGGTGAAGCGGATGGCATTGGAGAGCAGGTTGTTGATGATCTGGCGCAGGCGCAGCGGGTCCCCCAGCGCGCTCAGCGGCAGGGCGGGGTGCATCACGGCATGCAGGCCGAGCTTCTTCTTCTCGGCCACCGGGCGCATCAGGTTCAGGCAGTCGTGCAGGGTGGCCGGCAGGTCGAAGGGGATGTGCTCCAGCTCGACCGCGCCTTCCTCGATGCGCGACAGGTCCAGCACCTCTCCCACCAGGGTCAGCAGGGCGGTGCCGGCGCGGCGCTGCTGCTCCACCCATTGGCGTTGCTGCTGACTGAGGGGGGAGGAGGCGAGCAGGTCGGTGAAGCCGATGATGCCGGTCAGCGGCGTGCGCAGCTCGTGGCTCATCGTCGTCAGGAAATCGGATTTGCGGCGGTCGTTCTCGGCGGCGCGGGCGGCCTCGGCGGTCAGGCGGCCGGCCTCGGCCTCGGCAACGCGGCGGGCGCGGCGCAGCATCCAGGCGCCCAGCAGCAGGGCGGTGGCCAGTGCCCACACGCCCCCCAGCGCCAGCACGAGCCTGAGCGGCCAGAGCGGCGCCTGCGCGATGCCCGATGGCACCCACACGCCCACCGACCACTGGATCTCGGGCAGGGCCACGATGCCCACCAGCGCTTGGCCGCCGCCGGGCAGGGACATGCGCCGCAGCTCGAAGGCGGAGGCGCTGGCCAGGCGTTCGTACTCCGCCCCCGCCGGCGCCCCCAGCCGCTGCGTGCCGCCCGGGGAGCGCGCGACGATGTTGAACTGGGCATCGGTGATGGTGATGAGCCAGCCGGGTGGCAGGCGCGGGTGCTGGGTCAGCGGCGCCAGGCTGGCCAGCGGCAGGGTGGCGGCCAGGCTGCCGCGCACCCGCCCATCCCGCTGCACCGGCACGCGCAGGGTCAGGATTTCCCCCCGCAGCGGCCCCACGGCGCGGCGGCCGGTGGAGATCACGCGCTCGAAGGTGGCCACGTCGGCGATGGGGGGCGGGGCCTCCAGCACGCCGGCGCGCAGGTCCAGCACGTCGCGTTCCCGGTCGGACAGGGTGATGGTCTGCCAGCCGGGCTTGGCCCGGGCCAGCCGCGCGGCCTCGATGCGGAAACCCTCGAAATCCGCGCGGTCGAGCGCGCTGGAGGCCGCGAGCTGATCCAGCAGGTCCAGGCTGCCCGTCAGCTCCGCCCGCACGGCGGCGGCGGCGGCATGGGCGGTGTCGTTCACCTGGCTGCTCAGATCCTCCGATTGCAGGGAGCGGATGAGCAGCAGCAGCACCACGGCATAGATGGCGAGCGGCAGCAGCACCAGCACCGGCCAGACCGCGGCGAAGCGGAGGCGGGGCGGCGGGCTGTCCTGCGCGGAGGGTGCTTCGGGCCTGAAGCGCGCCTCCTCCTGCAGATGCGGCAGGGCGGACCGGATGTCGCGCAGATGGTTCATCCCAGACGGGTTCGACCACACTCTTCTGTGAAGACGCGCAAGTTAGGCGCCGTGGCGCCCGGGTTCAACACAACTGTGCCGCGCGACAACCACCACATGTGGCCTACCAGGTCACTTCCGGGGGCATGCTCATCAGGATCGCCTCCACATTGCCCCCGGTGCGCAGGCCGAACAGCGTGCCGCGGTCATGCAGCAGGTTGAATTCGACATAGCGGCCACGGCGCATCAGCTGGTGGGCGCGCTCGGCCTCGGTCCAGGGTTCGTGCATGCGGCGGCGGATGATGGCCGGATAGGATCCGAGGAAGGCGAGGCCCACGTCCTTGGTGAAGGCGAAATCGGCCTCCGCCCCATGGCCCGGGGTGCGGTCGCCCAGCCAGTCGTAGAAGATGCCGCCCAGACCGCGGGGTTCCTGGCGATGCGGCAGGTAGAAATACTCGTCGCACCAGGCCTTGAAGCGCGGGTAGTAGGCGGGGTCGTGCCGGTCGCAGGCGGCGCGGAAGGCCGCGTGGAAGTCCGCCGCGTCCTCCAGGCTGTGGGGGGCGGCGTGGTCCATGGGTGTGATGTCGCCGCCGCCGCCGAACCAGGCGCGGCTGGTCAGGATGAATCGGGTGTTGAAATGGGCGGCCGGCACGCGGGGGCTGCGCATGTGCGCCACCAGCGACACCCCGGTCGCCATGAAGCGCGGGTCCTGCTCGGCACCGGGGATCTGCTTGCGGAAATCGGGGGTGAATTCGCCGAACACGGTGGAGACATTGACCCCCACCTTCTCGAACACCCGCCCGCGTATGACGGACATCACGCCGCCGCCGCCCTCGGGCCGGGTCCAGGGGGTGCGGGTGAAGCGGCCGGGGGGCAGGGCGGCGTGCGGGCCGGAGGCCAGCTCGTCCTCTATCGATTCGAAGGCGGCGCAGAGGCGGTCGCGCAGGGTCTCGAACCAATGCCGGGCCGGGCCGGCCAAGGGGTGTTCCGGGGCATGTTGCGGGGCATCCATCATATTGTGCCTTGTGGGTCCGGCGCGGGCGGTTGTCACCCTGGGGATACACGCTTTATACGCAATGCGGCGGAAGGGGTGATGGTGCAGCCGCGAAGGCGTGCGCCCGCTCTCTGACGCGACACCTCAAGGCGCCCGTCACAAGGCGCCGGAATAGCAGAGCGGGATGTGGCGATGGCCGAAACGGCAACCCATGCGGCAGCGGCGGGCACCCAGCCGGAGCCTGGAAAGCGGGACTTCCTCAAGCTAACCGCCACGGCCTTCGGCGCCGTGGGCGTGGGCGCGATCGCCTGGCCTTTCATTTCCTCCATGAACCCCGCGCAGGACACCCTGGCGCTGGCGAGCACCGAGGTCGATATCGGTTCGGTGCAGACCGGCATGGCCGTGACGGTGATGTGGCGCGGCAAGCCCGTGTTCGTGCGCAACCGCACGGCCGAGGAAATCCAGATGGCCCGCGAAGTGCCGCTGGCCGAGCTGAAGGACCCCGCCACCGACCAGTCCCGCGTGCAGCGCGACAACTGGCTGATCCTGGTGGGCGTCTGCACCCATCTGGGCTGCGTGCCGCTGGGCCAGAAGCCCACGGACGTGAAGGGCGACTACCACGGCTGGTTCTGCCCCTGCCACGGCAGCCACTACGATACCTCGGGCCGCATCCGCAAAGGCCCGGCGCCGGCGAACCTGGTGGTTCCCACCTATACCTTCCTCAGCGACACGCAGATCCGCGTCGGGTGAAGGGGCACAGCATGACCCTCTCCCTTCCCTCGATCCGCTAGCCACAGGGACCGCACCATGGCGATCGGCCTGCACAAGAGCGAAATGAAGAACCCCGTGATCCGTTGGGTGGACGAGCGCATGCCCGTCTTCACCATGATGGAGAAGGAATACGGGAGCTTCCCCACCCCCCGGAATTTCAACTACTTCTGGAATTTCGGCGCGTTGGCCATGATCAACCTGCTGATCATGATCGCCACGGGTATCTTCCTGGCGATGAACTACGCCGCCCACACCTCGCTGGCCTTCGACAGCGTGGAGCGCATCATGCGCGACGTGAACTATGGCTGGCTCATCCGCTATGTTCACATGAACGGCGCCTCGATGTTCTTCATCGTGGTCTTCGTCCATATCTATCGCGGCCTCTACTACGGGTCTTACAAGGCCCCGCGTGAGCTGCTGTGGATCCTGGGCGTGGTGATCTTCCTGCTCATGATGGCCACGGGCTTCATGGGCTACGTGCTGCCCTGGGGCCAGATGTCCTTCTGGGGCGCCACCGTGATCACCAACCTGTTCAGCGCCTTCCCGGTCGTCGGCCAGCACATCGTCACGCTGCTCTGGGGCGGCTTCTCCGTGGACAATCCCACGCTGAACCGCTTCTTCAGCCTGCACTACTTGCTGCCCTTCGTGATCTTCGGCGTGGTGTTCCTGCATGTGGCCGCCCTGCACATCACGGGTTCCAACAACCCGCTGGGCATCGAGCCCAAGGGCCCGCAGGACACCATCCCGTTCCACCCGTACTACACGACGAAGGACACGGTCGGCATCATCGTCTACCTGATGGTCTTCGCGGTGCTGGTGTTCTACGCGCCGAACTATCTGGGCCACCCGGACAACTACATCCCGGCGAACCCGCTGAGCACCCCCGCGCACATCGTGCCGGAATGGTACTTCCTGCCCTTCTACGCGATCCTGCGCGCGGTGCCGGACAAGCTGGGCGGCGTGCTGCTGATGTTCGGCTCCATCCTGGTGCTGTTCGTGCTGCCCTGGCTCGACACCTCCAAGGTGCGGTCGATGAAGTTCCGCCCGGTGGCGCGCATCTTCTTCTTCCTGTGGGTCATCGCGTTCTTCGTGCTGATGTGGTGCGGCGGCAAGCCGCCTGAGGAGCCCTTCGTGACCCTCAGCCGCGTCGCCACCGCCTATTACTTCGGCTACTTCCTGGTGGTGCTGCCGGTGCTGGGCCGCCTGGAGAAGCCGCTGAAGCTGCCCGAGAGCATCGCCGCCGCGGTGCTGGGCCCGAAGGCCGCCGGTGCCGGCCCGGTGCCCGGTGGCGCCGCTGCCAAGCCGATGGAGAAGGCCTGAACCATGAAGCGTTTCCTCAAGGCCTTCGCCGTCGTCGCCGCCCTGGTCGCCCCCGTGGCGGCCCCCCAGGCCGCCGGTGAGGGCGAGCACGCCCTGCGCAACGGCCACTTCTCCTTCGACGGGGCCTTCGGCACCTTCGATCGCGCCGCCCTGCAGCGCGGCTTCGCGGTCTATGCCGGGGTGTGCGCCAACTGCCACTCCCTGCGGCTGCTGAGCTACCGCAACCTGCTCGACATTGGCTTGTCCGAGGACCAGGCGCGCGCCGTCGCGGCCTCCGTCGAGGTGACGGACGGCCCGAACGACGAAGGCCAGATGTTCCAGCGCCCGGGCCGCCTGTCCGATCGCTTCCATCGCCCCTTCGCCAACGACAACGCCGCCCGCGCCGCCAACAACGGCGCGCTGCCGCCCGACCTGTCGGTGATCACGAAGGCCCGCCATGGCGGCGCCAACTACATCTACTCCCTGCTGACCGGCTATCATGAGCCGCCGGCGGGTGTGACGCTCGGCCAGGGCATGAACTACAACCCGTATTTCCCGGGTGGGCAGATCGCCATGGCGGCGCCGCTGAACGACGGCGCCGTGGAATTCGCGGACGGCACGCCCAACAACGTGGACCAGATGGCCCGCGATGTGGCCACCTTCCTCTCCTGGGCCGCCGAGCCCGAGATGGAGACCCGCAAGCGCATGGGCATCCGCGTGCTGGTGTTCCTGGCGGTCGCCGGCTTCATCGCCTATGGCGTGAAGCGCAAGGTGTGGGCCAACCTGCACTGACAGCGGCTTCCTTTCCGCCGCGGGCGGATGGTAGCGTTGAGGGCCCGGGGGCAACCCCGGGCCTTTTTGCTGTCCGGGGGAAACGCATCATGGCCGCAGAGCCGGTGCCCGCAGTCACCGAGGCCGAGGCCCGGGGCGAAACCGCCGCCATTTTCGCCGACCTGCGCGCCACCACCGGCGTGGCGCTGGTGAACCTGATCTGGCGCCACCTGGCCACCATCCCCGGCGCCCTGCCGGCCGCCTGGGGCGCGTTGCGGCCACTTTATGCCTCGGGCGCGGTGGAGGAGCAGGCGGCGGCCCTGCGCGCGGCGCTCGACCTGCCGGAACTGGCGCCCTTCGCCGCCCCCGGGCCGGCGCGCGACGTCATGGCCAGCTACGATACCGGCAACAGCCTGAACCTGCTGGCGCTGAGCGCCCTGCTGCTGCGGCTGGACGGCGCGCGGCCCAGCCCCGCCGCGCTGACCCCGCGCCCGCCCTCGCCGCCCGGCCCCGCCCTGCCGCCGCTGCCGGCCCTGGACAGCCTGGCGCCCGAGATCAGGGAGCGCGTGCTGCGCCTGAACCTGCTGGGCGCCACCGATGGCGGGCGCATCCTGGCCAGCCTGTACCGCCACCTGGCGCTCTGGCCCGATCTGCTGGGCATTGCCGAGGAGCGGCTCGCCCCGCTGGCCGCCGATGGGCGTCTTCAAACGATCATCGAAACGACGCGCGCGCTGGCGGTTCGCCACGCCGCGGCCCTGCTGCGCGGCATGGGCCCGGACCTGCCACCGCCCGAGGCCCTGGCGGCGGTCCGCGCTGGCGTCTCAGCCTTCACCAGCCATGCCATTGGCCGGATGGTGCCCATCGGCGCCATGCTGTATCGGGCAGCCACACCCTGAATCCTTGCCCGGCGGAGTTTCCATGAGCGACACCTTCGAGCCCGTGATCGGCCTGATCGGCGGTTCCGGCCTGTATGACATCGACGGGCTGGAGGAGCGCGAATGGCGCCACGTCCACACCCCCTGGGGTGAGCCGTCCGACGCGCTGCTGTTCGGCCGGCTGCATGGCGTGAAATGCGTGTTCCTGCCCCGCCACGGCCGCGGCCATCCCACGCCGCCCTCCGCCCTGAACTTCCGCGCCAACATCGACGCGCTGAAGCGTTCGGGCGTGACCGAGATCATCTCGCTGTCCGCCGTGGGATCGCTCAAGGAGGAACTGCCCCCCGGTCACTTCGTGATCGTGGACCAGTTCATCGACCGCACCTTCGCGCGGGAGAAGTCCTTCTTCGGCACCGGCTGCGTGGCCCATGTCTCCGTCGCGCACCCGACCTGCCCGCGCCTGTCGGACGCGATCGAGACCGCCGGCCGCGACCTCGGCCTGCCGATGACGCGCGGCGGCACCTATCTGGTGATGGAAGGGCCGCAGTTCTCGACCCAGGCCGAGAGCAACCTGTACCGCCAGTGGGGCTGCTCCGTGATCGGCATGACCAACATGCCCGAGGCCAAGCTCGCCCGCGAGGCGGAGCTTTGCTACGCCTCCGTCGCCATGGTCACCGATTACGACTGCTGGCACGAGGAGCACGACGCCGTCACCGTGGACCAGGTGGTGAAGGTGCTGCTGGGCAATGCCGACAAGGCGCGCGCCCTGGTGAAGGCCGTGGTGCCGGCGCTGGGCAAGCCGCGCGGCCCCTGCGAGGCCGGGTGCAACAATGCGCTGGACCACGCGATCATCACCGCGCCGGAACGGCGCGACCCGGAACTGATCGCGAAGCTGGACGCGGTGGCGGGCCGGGTCCTGCGCTGAAGGCGGGTTGGGGAAGGCGGCGCCTTCCCCTCTCTGCTCCTATTCCAGCGTCAGCCGCGTTTCCCGTACCAGGTTTTTCACCACCTCCCGGTCCCGCGCCACCAGCGCGGCGAATTCCTCCGCGGGGGCGGAGACCGGGTCGTTGCCGCTGGCCGACAGCCGTTCCCGCACCGCGGGGTCACTGGTCGCGGCGCGCATCGCCTCGTTCAGCCGCGCGATCGTCGCGGCGGGTGTGGCGGCCGGCGCGAACATGCCGTTCCAGCTGGTGAAGTCGAAGCCGGGGAAGCCCGATTCCGCGATGGTCGGCAGGTTGGACAGCGTCCCCCGCCGCGTGCCGCTGGTCAGCGCGATGCCATGGGCCCGCCCCTCGACCACCAGCGGCCGCAGGGAGTTGGCGGAGGAGATGGCGCTGTCCAGATTGCCCCCCACCAGGTCCCGCGCGACATCGGAGCCACCGCGATACGGCACGTGTTCCAGCGTCACGCCCGCGCGGTGGGCCAGCAGCGCCCCCGCCAGATGCCCGATGGAACCGATGCCGGGGGAGCCGAAGGGAATGCCCTGCTTCTCCCGCGCCTGTTGCAGGTAGCCGGCCAGGTCGCGCGCGGGGAAGTCGCGCTTCACCACCAGCACATAGGGCAGCTCGACCGCTTGGCCCACGGCGGTGAAAGCCGTCTCATGATGATAGGGCAGGCCCTTCTGGATCAGCGGCTGCACGATGAAGCCATAGCTTTCGAACAGCAGGGTGGTGCCATCAGGTGCGGCGCCTGCCACCACGCCGGCACCGATGGTGCCGCCCCCGCCCGGGCGGTTCTCCACCACGATGGTCTGGCCCAGCACCTCGCTCATGCGCGGCTGGATCAGGCGCATCACCGTGTCGGACTGGCCGCCGGGGGAATAGGGCACCACCACGCGGATGGTGCGGGACTGGGCATGGGCCAGCGCCGGGGCCGCCAGGGGCAGCACCGCCAGCATACGACGGGACAGCAACATTCAGATCACTCCGCGAATTGGGGCGCTTCCGCCATCAGGATGCGCTTGATGCTCTCAAGATGCAGGCGCGCGCTTTCCGAATCCTCGCCGCGCATCTGCTCATAGGTCTTCTGCGCCAGCTCATGCGGCACGGGCTTCAGCGGCCGGCCGGTGCTCATGGCCAGGCACTGGGCCTGCGCCGCGCGCTCCAGGTAATACAGGTCGTCCCAGGCCTCCGCGATGGAGGGGCCGACGACCATCACGCCATGGTTCTTCATGAACACCACATCGGCCTCGCCCATGGAGGCCGCGATGCGGTCGCCCTCGGCGGAATCGAGGGCGAGGCCGTTGTAGTTCTCGTCCACCACGGTGCGGCCGTAGAATTTCAGCGCCGTCTGGCCGGCCCAGACCAGCGGCGGGCCCTCCAGCATCGCAAGCGACGTGGCATAGGGCATGTGGGTGTGGAAGGCGGCCTTGGCGCGCGGGTTCTTCAGGTGCAGCCGGGCATGGATGAAGAAGGCCGTCGCCTCCGGCACGCCCTGGCCGGCGACCACGCGCCCCTCCAGATCGGTGATGAGCAGGCGGGAGGCCGTCATCTCCGCGAAGGCATAGCCATAGGGGTTCACCAGCATCAGGTCGTCACGCCCCGGCACCATGGCCGAGAAGTGATTGCAGATGCCTTCATGCATGCCGAGCTTCGCGGCCATGCGGAAGCAGGCGGCGAGGTCGATGCGGGCCTGCCGCACGGCGGCGGCGTCCAGCTCGGAGTTGCGCAGGATCGCGGGGGCGGGGGCTTCGAATGCGTGTGCCATGGCGCGCATCCTGCACGGGGCCGGGCGTGCCGCAAGCCGGTTCACGCTTCGTCACATTCGGCAGCACACAGGTACCCGGGCGGGGCGTAGAGATGGTGTCACCACGAGGCACTCTCCCGTGGCCTACCAACCCCGGATGGCAGCCACTACGCGCTGCCCGATGCCCGCGCGCCGAAGCCTCCTCAACCTTCCTGGTCTAGGCGCGCGGGTGCGGGGTGGCTGGTGCCCCCTGCGTCAATCAGGCCGGCACGAACACCACTTCCCGCCCCTCCGGGTCAGGCAGCCGGCGCACCGCCATGCCGTAGGCGCTGCTGATCGCCTCCGCCGTCAGCACCAGCGGCGCCGGGCCCTGGGCCACCGCCCTGCCTTGCCCCAGGATCAGCACCTCGTCGCAGTAGCGCGCGGCCAGCCCCACATCATGCAGCACCAGCATCACCGCCGCCCCCTCCATCGCCCGGCAGCGCGCGGCGGCCAGGATGGCGTGCTGGTGCGGCAGGTCGAGGCTGGCGGTGGGTTCGTCCAGCATCAGCGCCGTCTCACGCGGGGGGGCGCCGTGCAGCTGCGCCAGCACGCGCGCCAATTGCACCCGCTGCTGCTCCCCACCCGACAGCGCGCCATAGGGCCTGCGCGC
This sequence comes from Rhodovarius lipocyclicus, assembly GCF_009900765.1. GTDB lineage: Bacteria > Pseudomonadota > Alphaproteobacteria > Acetobacterales > Acetobacteraceae > Rhodovarius > Rhodovarius lipocyclicus. The sequence continues at coordinate 75,575 of NZ_JAAABL010000010.1, read as the reverse complement.
CAGATGCGCGGCGGAGGCAACGGCCAGCCCCTCCGCGATCGCGTCCCAGTGCTGTTCCTGGTCTTCGATCCCGGCCCAGGGGATGCGGCCGAGCGCCACCACCTCCGTCACCGACAGCGGCAGGCCGAGCTGGCTGGCCTGCGGCAGCACGGCGCGGTGGCGGGCCAGTTCGGGCGGGCGCCAGCCCTGGATGGGGCGGCCGCCGAAGCGCACCTGCCCGGCGGCGGGGCGCAGCTCCCCGGCCAGGGCCGCCAGCAGGGTGGATTTGCCCGCCCCGTTCGGCCCCAATATGCCCAGCACTCGGCCCGCGGAGACCCGGAGTTCCGGGATATCCAGCACCAGCCGGCCGCCGCGGACCAGCCGCAGGTCATCGAGTTCGATCATGTACCCTCCAATGCCGCGCGCTGGCGCAGCAGCAACCACAGGAAAACCGGCGCGCCGAGCAGCGCCGACACCAGGCCGATGGGCAGTTCGGCCGGGGCGACCACGATGCGGGCGAAGGCATCGGCCGCCATCATCAGCATGGCACCCGCCAGGGCGGAGGCTGGCAGCACCCAGCCATGCCGCGCCCCGCGCGCCAGGCGCACCAGGTGCGGCGCCACGATGCCGACGAAGCCGATCATGCCCGCCGCCGCCACGGCCCCGCCCACGGCGAGCGCCACCAGCAGCACACACAGGCGCTTCATCCCCTCCAGCCCGATGCCCAGGGTGGAGGCCTCGCGCTCACCCAGGATCAGCGCATCCAGCCCGCGCGCCAGGAAGGGCGCGGCCAGCAGCAGCGGCAGGGCGGACAGCGCCGCCGCCCCCAGCCGCCCCCAGCTGGCGCCGGAGAAGCTGCCCATGGTCCAGAACATCACGTCCCGCAGCTGCAGGTCGGAGGCCGCGTAGACGAAGGCAGAGGTGCCCGCCCCCGCGAAGGCGTTCATCACGATGCCCGCCAGCAGCATGGAGGCGACATGCACCCGCCCGTTCAGCGTGGCCAGGCGCAGCACCAGCCCGGTGGCCAGCAACGCCGCCAGAAAGGCCGCGAACGCCACCGCATAGGGGCGCAGCGGGGCGGGCAGCAGCGACAGCCCCACCACGATCATCCCCACCGCCCCCAGCGCGCCGCCGGCCGAAACGCCCAGCAGCCCGGGGTCGGCCAGCGGGTTGCGGAACAGCCCCTGCATCACCGCGCCCGACAGCCCCAGCACGGCGCCTGTCAGGGCCGCCAGCAGCGTGCGCGGCAGGCGCAGGTTCCACACCACGCCGCTTTCCAGCGCCGTGCCGGCGGGGTCGAGCAGCGCGGCCAGGATGCGGGCGGGCGGGATGCGCACCGCCCCCACCGCCAGGGCCAGCAGGAACACCAGCACCGCCCCGGCCAGCAGCAGCCCCAGCGCCATCGGCACCGGAATCCGGCGGGGCGCCAGCAGCGCGATCAGCCGCTCGCTCATGAATCGTGCAGCCAGGGGCGGTCCGGCAGGGCGGGCAGCGGGCGTGCATGCAAGGCGGCCGCCATGTCCCGCGCCGCATGGGCGGTGCGGGGGCCGAAGCCGAGCATGTAGGCGCTGTCGGCGGTGAACAGCCGCCCGGCGCGCGCCGCCGGCAGCATGGCCAGCTGCGGGGAGGCCAGCAGCGCCTGGGCACCGCCCACAGCCTCCAGTGCATGGCTGGGGGCCACGATCCAGTCCGGGTTCGCGGCGAGCGCCGCCTCGGCCGAGATCGGGCGGTAATTGTCGTAGCCGGTGATGACGTTGCGCACGCCCGCCAGGCGCAGGATCGCCTCGGCGGCGGTGTTGCGGCCGGCGGCCATGGGCGCGCCATTGCCGCCGCCCAGCAGGAACAGCGCGCGCGGGGCGGAATCCCGGGGCACGATGGCGGCCAGGGTGCGGAAATCCTCGGCGATGGCGGCGGCCAGCGCGGCCCCGGCGGCGGGTTCCTCCAGCGCCTCGGCCAGCAGGGCCACGGCCTGGCGCAGGCTGGCCTCGCCCTCGATGCGTGGCACCTGGCGCAGGCGCGGCCCGGCGGCGGCGGCCAGCTGCGCCACCACCTGCGGCGGCCCGGCATCATGGGCCAGCAGCAGCAGTTCGGGCCGCAGGGAGAGCACGCCCTCCGCCGACAGGCTGCGCAGATAGCCCAGCTGCGGCAGCCGCGTGAGCGCCGAGGGAAACAGGCAGGTGCTGTCGGCGGCCACCAGCGCCGGGCGGGCGCCCAGGGCGCAGACGATCTCGGCCACGCCGCCGCCCGCCACCACCACCCGCGCGCCGGTCATGGCTGATGCCGCGGAGGCCAGGAACGGCGTGGCCAGCAGGGCCCGGCGCAGCATCACGCCGCCTGCCCGGCCAGGGCGTGGCGATGGGCCACATCGCCCACCACCTCGCGCCAGGATTGCAGCTCCGGCACGCCGGGCTTGCGGGCGCCGAAGAACAGGGCGATCACCTCGCCCGCCGCGTCCAGCAGCTCGATGCTGGTCACGGCGCCATCGGCGGTGGGCTTCACCACGCGCCAGGCCTCGGCGATGCCGGGTTCGTGCAGGTGCAGGTTGAAATCCGCATCCAGCACGTTGAACCATTCCCCGGTGCGCAGCAGCTTCCGCACCGGGCCGGTGTGGATCTGGATGTTCCCGCGATTGCCCACGAAGCACATGATGGGGGTGGCGGCGGCCGCCGAGGCCTCCAGCAAGGCCGCCGCCGCGCCGGGGGCCAGGGGCATGGCAAGATCCGCGCCCGCCAGGCGGAAGGCCTGGCGGCGGCTGGCCTTGTGCCGGCGCAGCAGCGGGAAGAAGTCGTGCGTATCCTGCAGGGAAAGCCAGTCCTGCCGCAGGGCCTTGGCGTCCACCAGCCCGTCCGGGGCGGGGGGCTCCACCGGCACGGGCGCCAGGGGCGGGGATGTCTCGGGCGTCGCCGCGAATTCCCGCACCAGCCGCGCCCAGGCGGCGCGGTCGGTGTCCTCGGTGGCATAGACCTTGTGCACCGCCTCCCCATCCGCGCTGAAGATCTGGATCGAGGGGCGCGTGCCGCCGAGGGCGAAGGCGTGCTTCCAGCGCCTGGGGAACATGCGCAGGTCGATATCCGGCCCCAGCACCAGGATATGGCCGGGCCCGGTGGAGACATCCTGGAACCGGCCCTGGCGCTCATGCACCGCGTGGTCGTTGCGCGTGAGTGCCATGATGCGGCCGAGCGTGGGGAAGGCCCCCACCAGCGCGGCCCATTCCGGGCGTAGGGGCATGGTCTCACCCAGCGCGCCGCTGGCCAGCAGCGCGGCCTCGGTGGTGTGCAGCAGGCGCGCGGCCTCACGCGCGCGCGGGGGCCTGGGGCCGGCCGCGAGCGCCGCGTGGCGCTGGCGCAGATCGTCGAAGGTCGTCATGGCGGGTTCCTCGGTCGAGGGGAGAACGGGCAGGCATTCCGCCCGCCGGGCGGGCGGGGCGGCATCGGCGGCCATGGCCTCAAGGGCGGAGGAGGAGGAAGCCATGGCCGCCGGGCCGCCCTGCCGGCGCGGCAGCGCCGGTGTTCCGGGCGGCGGGCGCTGGCGGGCGGGGATGCCTCCCGGCTGGCTGGCGCGTGCGGGGGCGCGGTTGCGCTACTTGGTCAGGATCAGCTTGCCCAGCCGTGTGCGGCGCAGGCGGTACACCTCTCCGGCATGGAGGATCTCCACCTCCGGTCCGGCGCGGAACAGCACTTCGGCGTCCAGGCGCAGCAGGGGGCGGACGATGGCGGCTGGCGCCCTGGAGGAGCCCAGGGGAGTCCGCAAGGACAGGCGTGTCGGAATCGGTCGGGCGGGTTCGTGTTCCATGACCGGATGGGTAGCTTAATTGCGAATGACTCGCAATAGCGATTCGCATCCGCACTTGCGCAACCCCGCCAGCCCCGGGAACAATGCTCATCAAGAAAACCGGAGGATGTCCCTATGTTCCGCTCCCTCGCGGCGGGGCTCGCGCTGTGCGCGGCCGCGCTGCTGCCCCAACCCGCGCCCGCGCAGAACCTGACCGACCGGCCCATCACCCTGGTCACCGGCTATGCCCCCGGCGGCTCCACCGACATCGCGGCGCGGCTGGTGTCGGAACGCTTCGCCCATCACATCGGCGCGGGCACGCGCATGGTGGTGGAAAACCGGCCCGGCGCCTCCGGCACCGTCGCGTCGGACTGGCTGCGCCGGCAGCCGCCCGACGGGCACACGCTGATGCTGATCGAGGTGTCCTCCCACGCCATCGCGCCCGCGGCGCTGCAAGGCGGCACCAGCTTCGACCCCGTGGCGGATTTCACCCAGATCGCCATGATCGGCACCGCGCCGCTGGTGCTGATCGCCAACCCGCGCTTCCCCGCCGCCGACGCCACCGCCGCCATCGCCCGCCTGCGCGCCGCCCGGCCGGAGGAGATCGCCTATGCCACCTCCGGCGTCGGTTCCATCCCGCATCTGGCGGTGGAGATGCTGGCGAACCAGCTCGGCACCCGCTTCACCCATGTGCCCTACCGCTCCGGTGGGTTGATGCTGACGGCCATCCACCAGGGGGAGGGCGAATTCGGCATCGCCGTGCTGGCGAGCGCCGCCGCCCAGATCCGCGGCGGCATGGTGCGCGGCCTGGCGGTGACCAGCCGCGAACGCTTCCCCAGCTTTCCCGAACTGCCCTCACTGGCCGAAGGCGCCCTGCCGGGCTTCGAGATGACGACCTGGAACATGATCGTGGGCCCGCCCGGCATGCCGCGCCCCCTGGTGGACCGGCTGAACCGGGCGCTGGTGGCGGCCGTGGCGGAACCGGCACTGGCCGAGCGCTTCCTGCAAACGGGGGTGACAATCTGGCCCGGGGAGAACTCGCCGGAAACCACGCGGGATTTCATGGTGTCGGAAGTGGCGAAATACCGGGAGGTGGTGGCACGCACCGGGGTGCGGCTGGAACGGTGAAGGGAGCGGGGGGCCTTGCCCCCCCCCGGAGCCCCCCCGCAAGGGGCTCTGCCCCTTGCATCCCCGCCCCAAGCCGTGGGGCGAAGCCCCACACCCCAGGGGCCGAAAGGCCCTTGGAACCCATCGGTCTGGCGCCTGTCCCGGCGGGTAAGGCGCCAATTATATTATAAATATCAATAAGAAGCGCGTTTTCAGGATGCGGCGCCAATTGCTCGGGGTCCAGGGCCGCTACGGTCCTGGCGGGGTGCAGGGGCGGCGCCCCTGCGCGGGGGTCTCCGGGGGCAAGGCCCCCGCCTCGCCGCTCCATCCCACCAAAACGCCATTATCCCACCCGAGCCATGCCGCATTTGAGCGCGAGCCTGACAGTGCTAAAGCCCGGTGATGCCCATGCCTGACATTCTCTCCATCTCTCCGATCCAGGACCCGCACGCATGAACGCTTCCTGGTGGAAGAACCGCCGCGTCGTCGTCACGGGTGGTGCCGGCTTCCTCGGCGCCAACCTGTGCCATGCGCTGGCCGCGCTCGGCGCCCGCGTCACGGCCATCGACGCGATGTTCGAGGAAGGCGGCGCCAACCCCCGCAACCTCGACGGCGCGGGGGTGATGCTGGTGCGCGGGGATTTGCGCGACATGGAGCTGCATTCCCTGTGCAAGGACACGGAGGTGCTGTTCAACCTGGCCGCCCAGACCAGCCATATGGGCGGGCAGAAGGACCCGGTGGCGGACATCAACATCAACGCTGTCTCCCAGGTGCGGCTGATCCAGGTGATGCGGGAGGCCGCGCCGACGGCCCGGGTGGTGCATGCCTCCACCCGCCAGTTCTATGGCCGGCCGCTGTATCTGCCGGTGAATGAGATGCACCCGGTGAACCCGCCGGACGCGAACGGCGTGTCCAAATGGGCGGGCGAGCAGTACTGGCTGCTGGAATCGCGCGTGCATCACCGCCCGGTCGTCTCCCTGCGGTTGACCAACTGCTACGGGCCGCGCCTGCGGATCCGCGACGCCAAGCAGACCTTCCTGGGCATCTGGGTGCGGCGCCTGCTGGAGAACGAGCCCTTCGAGGTGTGGGGCGGCGCCCAGCTGCGCGACCTGGCCTATGTGGACGACGTGACCAACGCCTTCCTGATGGCCGCCGAATCCGCCGACAAGCCCGAGGTGAACGGCCAGGTCTTCAACCTGGGCGGCGCGCCCCCGGTGTCCCTGCTGGAGCTGGCGGAGCTGGTGATCGCGGCCAATGGCGGGCAGGGCAGCTTCGGCACCAAGGAATTCCCGGCCGACCGCGCGCCGATCGACATCGGCAGCTATCACGCCGACGACCATGCCTTCCGCCACGCCACGGGCTGGGCGCCCAAGATTTCCCTCGATGAGGGTTTGCGCCTGACGCTCGACTGGTATCGTGAACGCCTGCCGGACTACCTGTGAGGGGATGAGGCCATGAACGCCACGGTTTCGATGATCGCCCAGGCCGACCCCGGGGCCGGCTACCGCGCCCTGAAGCCCGAGATCGACGCCGCGGTCGCCCGCGCGCTGGCCTCCGGCTGGTACATCCTGGGCCAGGAGGGTGCGGCCTTCGAGCGCGAATACGCCGAATGGCTGGGCGAGGGCCAGCGCGCCGTCGGCTGCGCCAACGGCACGGACGCCATCGCGCTGATCCTGCGCGGCATGGGCATCGGGGAGGGGGCGACGGTCGTCACCGTCTCCCACACCGCCGTCGCCACCGTGGCCGCGATCGAGATGGCGGGCGCCACGCCCCTGCTGCTCGACATCGACCCCGATACCTACACCATGGACCCCGATGAGCTGGCCGCCGTGCTGGAGGACCCGCCGCCGGGCATCCCGCCCATCCGCGCCGTCATCGCCGTGCACATCTATGGCCAGCCCTGCGACCTGGGGCCGATGCTGGCCGCCTGTGCCAAGGCGGGCGTGCCGCTGATCGAGGATTGCGCCCAGGCCCATGGCGCGCGGCTGCATGGCCGCATGATCGGCACCATCGGCCACGCCGCCGCCTACAGCCTGTATCCCACCAAGAATCTGGGCGCGCTGGGCGATGGCGGGGTGCTCTCCACCCCCGACCACGAACTGGCCGACCGCATCGCCGCCATCCGCCAGTATGGCTGGCGGGAGCGATACATCTCCTCCCTGATCGGCGTGAACAGCCGGCTGGATGAGGTGCAGGCGGCCATCCTGCGCGTGAAGCTGCCGCATCTGGATGCCGGCAACGCCCGCCGCCGCGCCATCGCCGATGCCTATGACGCGGCCCTCGCCGGCACCTCCATCGCGCCGCCCGTGCGGCGGCAGGGGGCGGAGCATGTGTTCCACCAATACGTGCTGCGCTCGCCGGAGCGCACGGCGGTGATGGCGGCGCTGAAGGCCCAGGGCGTGGGCACGGGCATCCATTACTCGGTGCCGGTGCATGAGCAGTCGGCCTATGCCGGGCGCATCACGCTGGGGCCCGCCGGCTGCGGGGAGACCAGCCGGGCGGCGCATGAGGTGTTCAGCCTGCCGATGTACCCGGAACTGACCGAGGCGCAGATCGAGCAGGTGTGCGGGGCGCTGCGCGGGCTTTAAGGCGGCGCCCCCATCGCGGGGGCCTCCGTCCGGCTCCGGGGGCAACGCCCCCACCTCTCACCCCTTATGCACTTTCAGCCCGGCGAAGCTCTGCGTCACCGGCATCATCTGCACGATGTTGATGTTCACCCGTTCCGGCAGCATCGCGGCCCAGCGCACGGTCTCCGCCACGTCTTCCGGCGTTAGCGCGTTGGTGCCGTCGTAGACGGAGGCCGCCTTGGCGTCGTCGCCCTTGAAGCGGACGGAGCTGAATTCCGTGCCGCCCACCAGGCCCGGTTCCACTTCCGTCACGCGGATGGGCGTGCCGAACAGGTCCGCGCGCAGGTTCAGGCTGAATTGCCGCACGAAGGCTTTCGTCGCGCCATAGGTGTTGCCGCCCGGATAGGGGAATTCGCCCGCCGTGCTGCCCAGGTTGATGATGTGGCCGCGCCCGCGCGCGATCATGCCCGGCAGCATGGCGCGGGTCATGGTCAGCAGGCCCTTGATGTTGGTGTCCACCATCTGGTCCCAGTCATCCAGGTTCGCGGCCTGCGCCGGCTCCAGCCCCAGGGCCAGGCCCGCGTTGTTCACCAGCACATCCACGGCGGACCAGGCATCGGGGATGGAGGCCAGCGCCGCCAGCGTCGCCTGGCGGTCCTGCACGTCGAAGCGCAGCGGCAGCACCTTGTCGGCGCCGAGCTCGGCCACCAGCGCGTCCAGCCGTTCCTGCCGGCGGCCGGTGGCGATCACGCGCGCGCCCTCGGCCACGAAAACCCGGGCGATGGCCAGGCCGAAACCCGCGGTGGCACCGGTGATGAGAACGATCATGGAAGGCTCCTGCATGCTGCTGGGTGCAGGGGTAGGGCAGCTTGGCGCCGGGGAAAAGCCCGCGCGTTGCTGCGCCGCAACCTTGACCTTGTCGAATTCTAAACTATTAGTAATGAGCCAGCCGGCGCTGACGACCGTCGCAAGGCGGCTCGCCCCCATCCGCATGTCCGGCGGCGGGGCCTGTTGAGCTGGCACCCGCGTGGCGGCGCGGAGCAGGGGGCTGAGCCGTGCCCCCGCATCTCAAAGCCGCCTTGTGAGGACGAGCACAAAATGACCCATGCCCTGCGTGCCAGCCTGCTGGCCTGCGCCGCTACGCTGTTGCCCATCGCCGCCCTGGCCCAACCCACCCCGCCCGCGCGGGAAATCACCATCCGCATGGAGGAACGCCAGTTCCGCCCCGCGGGCATCGAGCTGGCCGCCCCGGAGCCCGAGAACGGCCAGGCCGAGATCATCCTGCCCGCCCAGGTGGTGGTGCCGCCGCAGCAGCTGCGCGTGGTCGCGGCCCCGGCCAACGGGCTGATCGAGGCCCTGCTCGTCTCCCCCGATGAGCGCGTGCGGGAGGGCCAGCCCATCGCCCGCCTGCGCAGCCCGGAGCTGGTGGAGGCCCAGCGCCTGTTCCTGCAGGCCGTCACCGCCGATGCCCTGGCCGCCGAATCCCTGCGCCGGGACGAGACGCTGTTCCGGGAGCGCGTGATCGCCGAGCGCCGCCTGCTGGTGACCCGCGCGGAAGCCGCGGGGGCCGCCGCCGCGCTGGAGGAACGCGGCCAGGCGCTTGCGCTGCTCGGCATGTCGCAGGGGGATATCGAGCAGCTGCGCCGCACCCGCCGCATCTCGCCGGCCCTGGCGATCTCGGCGCCCATGAGCGGGGTGGTGCTGAACCGGGCGGCCACGGCCGGTGAGCGCGTGGCGGCCTCGGCGGCCATGCTGACCATCGCGGATCTCTCGCCGCTGTGGGTGAACATCCAGGTGCCGATCGCGCGCGCCAACGCCATCATGCCCCGTGCCCGTGTGCTGCTGCCGAGCCAGGGGGCGGAGGGCTTCATCCTGCTGGTCGGCCGCAGCGCCGACAGCGCTACCCAATCCGTGACGGCGGTGGCCGAGGTGCATCAGGGCGTGGAGCAGTTGCGCCCCGGCCAGGCGCTGTCGGCCATCGTGCAGCTGGTGGGCGGCACGGGCGGGCAGTGGCGCGTTCCGGCGGGGGCGGTGGTGCGCCACCGCGAACGCAGCTGGGTGTTCGTGCGCAACGGGGTGGGCTTCCACGCCCGCCCGGTGACGGTGCTGAACGAGACGGCGCAGGCCACCTCCATCCGCGCGGAGTTCCAGAACGGGGAGCGCATCGTGGTGCGCGGCGTGCTCTCGCTGCTGTCCGAGCTCTCCGAAGCGGATGAGGGCTGATCCATGCTGCTGAAGCTGGTCGAGCTGGCCCTGCGCCAGCGCCTGATCGTCGTGCTCGTGGCGCTGGCCCTCTCGGTCTGGGGGGCCAATGCCTATCGCAACCTGCCTATCGATGCCTTCCCGGATGTGGCCCCGCCGCAGGTGCTGGTCTCCATCCGCGCCTCGGGCCTGACGCCGGAGGAGCTGGAGGCCCGCGTGACCGCCCCGGTGGAGGTGGCGATGCGCGGCATTCCGCGCCTGGCGCAGATCCGCTCCACCACGCGCTATGCCGTGGCGCTGATGACCTTCCAGTTCGAGCCGGGCGTGGACATCTTCTGGGCCCGCGCCCAGGTGAATGAGCGCCTGTCGCAGATCATGGACGACCTGCCCGATGGCGCGGAGGGCGGGCTCGCGCCCATCGTCACGCCGCTGGGCGAGATGCTGATGTTCACGCTGGAGGGCGAGAACGCGACCCCCACCGAGGCCCGCACCCTGCTGGACTGGGTGGTGCGCCCCATCCTGCGCGGCGTGCCGGGCGTGGCGGATGTGAACGTGCTGGGCGGCTTCGTCCGCACCTATGAGGTGGTGCCGAGCGCCGGTGCCATGGCCGCGCGCGGCATCTCCACCCAGCAATTGCAGGATGCGCTGGAGCGCAACAACCGCAATGACGGCGCCGGCCGCGTGCGCGACGGTGAGGAAGCGCTGCTGGTGCGCGCCGAGGGCCGCATCCGCAGCCTGGAGGATGTGCGAAGTATCGTCGTGCTGGCGCGCGGCAGCAATGTGGTGCGGGTGGGCGATGTGGCCGACGTGCGCTTCGGCGCGCTGCCCCGCAACGGCGTGGTGGCCCGCGACGGCGAAACCGAAGCGGTCTGGGGCACCGTGCTGGGCCTGCAAGGCGCCAATGCCCGCACCGTGGTGGATGGCGTGCGCGCCCGCCTGCCCGAGATCGAGCGCCGCCTGCCCGAGGGCGTGCGCGTGCGCTTCTTCTATGACCGGTCGGAGCTGATCGGGGCGGCCGTCTGGACCGTGCAGAAGGTGCTGCTGGAGGCCATCGTGCTGGTGGTGGTGCTGCTGGTGCTGTTCCTGGGCAATATCCGCGCCGCGGTAGTGGTCAGCCTGCTGCTGCCGCTGGCGGTGCTGGCGACCTTCGGCATTATGAAAGCCTATGGGCTGACGGCCAACATCATGTCGCTCGGCGGGCTGGCCATCGCCATCGGCCTGCTGGTGGATTGCGGCGTGGTCGTGATCGAGAACGTCGCCCACAAGCTGAACCACGCCCATAACAAACCCGATTTCCGGGGGCGGCTGGCCATCGTGAACGAGGCGGTGCGCGAGGTGATCGTGCCGCTCGTCTCGGGCGTGTTGATCATCGTGGCGGTGTTCGTGCCGCTGCTGTCCCTGCAGGGGCTGGAGGGGCGGCTGTTCGGCCCCGTCGCGCTGACCATTGCCTTCGCGCTGATCGCGGCGCTGCTGCTGTCCATTACGGTGGTGCCGGTGCTGGGGCTGTACATCCTGCGCCAGGGCAGCACGCGCGACCCGTGGCTGGTGCGCCTGCTGCACCGGGGCTACGACCCCGCGCTGGAATGGGCGCTGCGCCGGCCGCTGGCCGTGGGCGGCGCGGTGCTGGTGGGGGCCGTGCTGGCGGTGCTGGCCTTCGGCCGGCTCGGCAGCACCTTCATGCCCACGATGGATGAGGGCAACCCGGTCATCACCATCCGCAGCCACGCCACCATGGGGGTGGAGGAATCGGCCCAGACCTCCCTGCGGATCGAGCGCGAGCTGATGGCCCGCGTGCCCGAATTGCGCGGCATCATGGCCCGCAGCGGCGCGGACGAGCTGGGCATCGACCCGGTGGGGCTGAACGAGACCGACATGTTCCTCGACCTGCGCCCGCGCGCGGAATGGCGCGCGGAGGGCCAGGCCGGCGGCTCCGCTTGGCTGCTGGAACAGCTGCGCGAGGTGCTGGAGGGCATTCCCGGCATTTCCTACTCCTTCGCCCAGCCCATCGACATGCGCGTGCAGGAGATGATCATCGGCGCGCGCGGCGATGTGGTGGTGAAGATCTTCGGCGCCGAGATCCCCGAACTGAACCGCCTGGCGCGGGAGGTGTCGGAGGCGATCCGCGCCATCCCCGGCTCCACCGACGTGTTCGCGCTGCGCAATGACGGCATGAAATACCTGACGGTGGAGCCCGACCGCCTCGCCGCCGGCCGCTTCGGCCTGAACGCCACCGATATCCAGGACGCGCTGAGGGTGTGGGTCGATGGGCGCAATGTGGGCGTGGTGCTGGAGGGCGATCGCCGCATCCCGCTGCTGATCCGCGGCGAGGACGCGAACCGGCGCTCCGCGGCGGACCTCGCGCGCGTGCCCATCGCCCTGCCAGGGGGCGGCACCGTCGCCCTCAGCCAGGTGGCCGATGTGCGGGAGGAGGAAGGCCCGATCCAGGTGATCCGCGAGGAGGTGGAGCGCTTCGCCACCGTGCTGTCCAACGTGTGCGGGCGGGACCTGGTGGGCTTCGTGGCCGATGCGCGGGCGGCTGTGGCCCAGCGCGTGCAGCTGCCGCCCGGCTATTCGCTGGTCTGGGGCGGGCAGTTCGAGAACCAGCAGCGTGCCTCCGCCCGGCTGGCCATGGTGGTGCCGCTCGCGCTCGGCGTGATCTTCCTGCTGCTGTACCTGACCTTCAACTCGGTCCGGCAGGCGGCGCTGGTGTTCTGCAACGTGCCCTTCGCGCTGATCGGCGGCGTGCTCGGCCTGTATCTGTCGGGGGAGTTCATTTCCGTGCCTGCTTCCGTGGGTTTCCTGACGCTGATCGGCATCGCGGTGCTGAACGGCGTGGTGCTGATCAGCACCGTGAACCGGCTGATCGCGGAGGAGGGGCTCACCCTCTCCGAGGCGGTGCGCGAGGGCGCGCGGCGGCGCATGACGCCGGTGCTGCTGACGGCCTGCATCGCGGCCTTCGCGCTGGTGCCCTTCCTGTTCGCCACCGGGCCGGGCAGCGAGATCCAGAAGCCGCTGGCGGTGGTGGTGATCGGCGGGCTGGTGACGGCGACGGCCCTGACCCTGCTGCTGCTGCCCATATTATATGAGCGCTTCGCCCTGCCGCGCGCCCGGGCGCCGAAACCCGCCCCGGTGGCGGCAGTGGTGCTGGCCGCGCTGCTGCTGGGGGCGGGCGCGGCCCAGGCGCAAAGCCAGGGCACGCTGGCCGCCCACGTCGCCGCCGCCCTGGACCTGGACGCGGAACTGCGGGGCCTGTTGGCCCAGCGGGAGGCGGCGGTGGCGCGCGGCATCGTGCCGCGCTCGGCGCTCGCGGGGCCGCCCTCCGTCTCCGGCACCGCGCTGAGCGGCACGCGCGGCGGCGGGGCTAACGGTCAGCCCTCGCGGGAGGTGGAGATCGACCTGGCAGCGCCCATCTGGCTGCCCGGCCAGCGCACCGCCCTGGCCGAGAGCGTGAACGCCGATGTGCTGGCGCTGGAGGGCAGGGTGCTCGCCCGCCGCCTGGCCGTGGCCGGCCGGGTGCGCGACGCGCATTGGGAAGCCGCGCTGGCCCGGCGGGAGGCGGAGGTGGCGCGCCTGCGCCTGGCGACCAGCCGCGACATCGCCCGCGACCTGCGCCGCCGGGCCGAGCTGGGCGACGTGCCGCCCACCGAGGCGCTGCTGGCCCAGAACGAAACCCTGGCCGCCGAGCTGACCTTCGCCCAGACCGATGCCCGCGCCGACCAGCTGGAGGCCGAATACGCCACCCTGACCGGCGGCCAGCGCCCCGTTCTGCCGCCCGAGACGCCCCTGCCGCGCGACCGCCTGGCGCGCCACCCGCAGCTGGCCGCCGCCCGCGCGGCGCTGGAGGCCGCGAACGCGCGCGGCCGGCTGGTCGCCGCCACCCCGCGGGAGAATCCGGAGCTGGGCGTCTTCACCCGCTATGAGGGCGGGTTCGGGCAGAACGACAACACCTCGATCGGCCTGCGCTTCCGCCTGCCCTTCGCCACGGAGGCCCGCAACCTGCCCCGCCGCGCGGAGGCGCAGAGCGAGGTGACGCGGGCCACCGCCGAGCTCGCGCAATCCCAGCGCCTGCTGGAGGCCGGGCTGCGCTATGCCGAGACCGGGCTGCGGGTGGCGGAGAACAACCTGCGCATCGCCCGCCAGCGCCTGGCGGTGGCGAACGAGCAGGAGGGCATCGCCCGCCGCGCCTTCCGCAGCGGCGAGACGGGGGCCTTCGACCTGTTCCGCGTGCGGCAGCTGCAGCAGGAGGCGCAGGTGGAGGAGGCGCGCGCGGCGGTGAACGTCAACCGCGCCCGCGCGCAGCTGAACCAGGCGCTGGGCGCGGTTCCGTGATGAGTGCCGGGGGGCGCCAGTCCCCCGGAACTGTGACCCCTGGGGGGCCTCAGCCCCCCGGAACTGTGGCAGGATGCCGGCCGGTTCCTCCGGCAGGGCATTCCTCGCATGGCGTCTCGCTTCCTCCTCCCCGCTCTCGTCCTTTCGGCGCTGGCCGGTCCGGCCCTGGCGCAGGAACGCACCCAGGCCACCTATGGCGACTGGGCGCTGCGCTGCGAGACCCGCCCCCAGCGGCAATGCGAGCTGGGCACGGTGCTGAACAACGCCGAGGGCCGCGCCCAGGCGCAGGTCATCGTCGGCCGGCTGAACAATGCCGGGCCCCTGCTGCTGATGGCCCATGTGCCGCTGAACGTGCATCTGCCCACCGGCGTGCGGGTGGAGGCGGGGGGGCAGTCCTTCACCCTGGCCTTCCAGCGCTGCCTGCCGGCAGGCTGCTTCGCCATGGCGGAACTGCCCGACAACGCGCTGGCGCAGCTGCGCTCGGAACCCCCCGGCGCGCGGCTGCTGTTCCAGGACGCGGCGCATCAGCCGGTCACCTTGTCCTTGTCCTTCAACGGGTTCGCGCGCGCCCAGGCGGCGATGCCCAGCCGGCGCTGAGGCGCCCGCCTTGGGCGGAATAACTCGGCCCGGGCGCATTGAACCGACCGACCGGTCGGGCTAACGTTTGCCTCTCCGCTGTTGACAGTGTCGTTCTGCCAGCCTGCTATACCGGCAAGAGAAAGACCTGATTGGGAAGGAAAGCGCCATGGACGAAGCGCCGTTTGTCGAACACGCCTTTGACGGCGATGTGCATGTGCTGCGCATCGCCAACCCCCCGGTCAACACGCTGCGCACCGCCGTGCGCGCGGGCCTGCTGACGGGTATCCAGCGCAGCCTGAAGGAAGGCGCGCGCGCCATCGTGATCATCGGCAAGGGGCGGATGTATTCCGCCGGCGCCGAGATGACCGAGTTCAACAAGCCCCGCCAGCCCCCCAGCCTGCCGGAGGTGTTCGAGGCGATCGAGAACAGCCCCGTGCCGGTCGTCGCCGCCATCCATGGCAGCGCGCTGGGCGGCGGGCTGGAACTGGCCCTGGTCTGCCACGCCCGCGTCGCCTCCCCCGGTGCCCAGGTGGGTCTGCCGGAGGTGAAGCGCGGCTTCGTGCCCGGCGCCGGCGGCACCCAGCGCCTGCCGCGCCTGATCGGCGCCGAGGCCGCGCTGAAGATCATCGTGGGCGGTGAGCCGGTGAAGGCGGAGGAGGCGGTGAAGCTCGGCTTCATCGACGCCGTGCTGGAAGGCGACCTGGAAAAGGCCGCCGTGGCCTGGGCGCGGGAGGCCGCGAAGTCGGGCCGCACCTTCACCCTGGCCCGCAACCGCACGGACAAGATCGAGGGCACGGACCTCGCGGCCTTCGACGCCGCGGCCGCGGCCCTGCTGAAGCGCACCCGCGGGCAGGAAAGCCCCAAGGGCTGCGCCGCCGCCGTGCGCGCCGCCGTGACCGAGAGCTTCGACGATGGCCTGGTGGTGGAACGCCAGCAGTTCCAGCGCCTGGTGGAAGGCGAGCAGAGCTTCGCGCTCCGCCACGTCTTCTTCGGTGAGCGCGAGGCCCAGCGCATCCCCGACCTGCCCGAGGGCACCCAGCCCCTGCCGGTAAAGAGCGCGGTGGTGATCGGCGGCGGCACCATGGGCGGCGGCATCGCGATGAACTTCGCGAACAACGGCATCCCCGTGACCATCGTGGAGACCACCCAGGAAGCGCTCGACAAGGGCCTGGCCCGCTGCGAGGCGAATTGGGAGCGCACGGTGAAGTCCGGCCGCCTGTCCCAGGCGGAATACGAGAAGCGCCGCTCCTTCCTGAAGGGCTCCATCGACCTGAACGTGGTCAAGGACACCGACCTGGTGATCGAGGCGGTATTCGAGAACATGGAGGTGAAGAAGGAGATCTTCGCCAAGCTGGACAAGCTGGCCCGCCCGGGCGTGGTGCTGGCCACCAACACCTCCACCCTCGACATCGACCAGATCGCCTCCGCCACCTCGCGGCCGGAACTGGTGATCGGCATGCACTTCTTCTCGCCCGCCAATGTGATGCGGCTGCTGGAGAATGTGCGCGGCGCCAAGACCAATGCGGTGGCCATCGCGACCGCCACCGATGTGGGCAAGCGCATCGGCAAGCTGCCGGTGCTGGTGGGCAATTGCGACGGCTTCGTGGGCAACCGCATGACCGGCAAGCGCACGCCGCAGGTGGAAAAGCTGCTGCTGGAAGGCTGCCTGCCGCAAGATATCGACCGCGTGATGGAGACCTATGGCATGGCCATGGGCCCGCTCGCGACCGGTGACCTCGCGGGCCTCGACATCGGTGCGGCCGTGCGCAAGGCGCGCGGCACCGTGGCGCCGATCGCCGATGCGGTGGTGGCGCGCGGCCGCTTCGGCCAGAAGACCGGCAAGGGCTGGTACAAGTACGACGAGAAGCGCACCCGCCTGGTGGACCCGGAGGTGGAGGAGATCATCCTCGACGTCGCCGAGAAGATGCAGGTGCGTAGGCGGAAGATCGAGGACCAGGAGATCCTGGAGCGCCTGCTGCTGCCGATGGTGAATGAGGGCGCGCGCATCCTGGAGGAAGGCGTCGCCTATCGCGCCGTCGATATCGACGTGGTGTTCTGCAACGGCTTCGGCTGGCCCGCCTGGCGCGGCGGCCCGATGTTCTGGGCCGACCGCATGGGCCTCAAGGCTGTGCGCGACAAGCTGGCGCATTACGCCGAGACCACCGGCGACGCGAACCTGAAGCCCGCGGCGCTGATCGAGAAACTGGCGGCGGAGGGCGGCAGTTTCGCGGCCCTCGGCGTGCGCAAGGCCGCCTAGTGTCCCGCGCCCGCCCTGTCCGCTTGCGGATGGGGCGGATCGGCGGGCCACCCAAGAAACGCTAGGGAAACGACATATGGACCTGAACTTCTCGCCCGAGGAACTCGCCTTCCGCCAGGAAGTGCGTGATTTCATCGACGCCAACCTGCCCCCCGCCACCCGCCAGCACCTGATCGAGGGCAAGGGCCCCACCAAGGAGATGGTGGTGGAATGGCAGCGCATCCTGAACAAGCGCGGCTGGGCCGTGCCCGAATGGCCGGTGGAATGGGGCGGCCCGGGCTGGTCCGCCGCCCAGCGCTACATCTTCCGCGAGGAATTGCAGATGGCGCCCGCGCCGTCGCCCCTCGGCTTCAACGTGAACATGTGCGGCCCGGTGGTGATCCAGTTCGGCACGGAGGAGCAGAAGAAGCGCTTCCTGCCGCGCATGGCCAACCTCGACGATTGGTGGTGCCAGGGCTTCTCGGAGCCGGGCGCGGGTTCGGACCTCGCCGGCCTCAAGACCCGCGCGGTGCGCGAGGGCGATGAGTGGGTGATCAACGGCCAGAAGACCTGGACCACGCTGGCCCAGCATGCCGACTGGATCTTCGTCCTCGCCCGCACCAACCCCACCGCGAAGAAGCAGGAAGGCATCAGCTTCATCCTGTGCGACATGAAGACGCCCGGCATCACCGTGCGCCCGATCATCACGATCGAGGGCGGGCATGAGGTGAACGAGGTGTTCTTCGACAATGTCCGCGTGCCGGCCGAGAACCTGGTGGGCGAGGAGAACAAGGGCTGGGACTGCGCCAAGTTCCTGCTGGGCAATGAGCGTTTCGGCCAGGCCCGCGTGGGCGCCAGCCGCGAGCGCATCCGCCGCCTGAAGGTCATCGCCGCCCAGACCCTGGATGGCGGCGAGCCGCTGATGGCCGACCCCGAATTCCGTCGCCAGATGACGGAGATCGAGGTGGAGCTGAAGGCCCTCGAAATGACCGTGATGCGCGTGATCGCGCAGGACATGAAGCGCCGCGACGGCAAGCCCAACCCCGCGACCAGCGTGCTGAAGATCAAGGGCACCGAGATCCAGCAGGGCGTGTCGGAGCTGCTGATGAAGGCGGCCGGCCCCTATGCCTGGGTGGATGGCGACCCGGACGCGGAGGGCACCAACCAGTGGGATGTGGCGCCCGACTGGGCCTATGGCCTGGCCGGCACCTATTTCAACTGGCGCAAGCAGAGCATTTACGGCGGGTCCAACGAGATCCAGCGCAACATCATGGCCAAGGCGTTTCTGGGGCTTTGAAAAAGAGTATTTGTTCTTTTTTGTAAAAAAGAACCAAAAAACTTTTGAGAGTTTATGGGAACTCAAAAAAGTCTTTTTGCTTCTTTTTCTACAGAAAAAGAAGAACTTCTTTACCTAAGCCTGACGTCCTAGGGAAAAACGACATGGATTTCGACCTGACGGAAGACCAGAGCCTGCTGGTGGACAGCGTCCGCAAGCTGCTCTCCGACAAATACGGCTTCGAGCAGCGCAAGGCCTATATGGCCAGCGAACGCGGCTGGAGCCCCGAGCTGTGGGCCGCCTTCGCCGATATCGGCGTGCTGGGCCTGCCCTTCGCCGAGGAGGATGGCGGCTTCGGCGCCGGCCTGACCGACACCTGCCTGATCGCGGAACAGTTCGGCCGCTCGCTGGTGGTGGAACCCTGGTTCAGCACGGTGGTGATCGGCGGCGCCGCCCTGCGCCATGGCGGCAGCGCCGCCCTGCGGCAGGAGCTGGTGCCCCTGATCGCGGCGGGCGAGGTGCGCCTGGCCCTGGCGCAGCAGGAACGCCAGTCCCGCTACGACCTGTTCGACGTGGCGACCACCGCGAAGAAATCCGGCTCCGGCTGGGTGATCAGCGGCAACAAGGGCATGGTGATCCATGGCGACAGCGCCACGCATCTGATCGTCTCCGCCCGCGTGGCCGGTGGCCAGCGCGACAAGGCGGGCATCGGCCTGTTCGTGGTCGAGGCGGGCGCGCCGGGTGTCACCATCCGTGGCTTCCGCACCGTGGACGGCCAGCGCGCGGCCGAGATCATCCTCGACAACGCCCCGGCCGCCCATGTGCTGGGCGATGCCGAGGCCGGCCTGCCGGTGCTGGAGAAGGTGGCCGCCGAATCCATCGCGGCGCTGGCCTTCGAGGCGGTGGGCTGCATGGATGTCGCCCACGCCATGACGCTGGACTACATGAAGACCCGCGAGCAGTTCGGCCGCCCCATCGGCAGCTTCCAGGCCCTGCAGCACCGCGCGGCGGACATGCTGGTGGCCATCGAGCAGGCCCGCAGCATGAGCTTCTATGCCGTGCAGGCCGCCGAGGAGACCGACCCCGACGAGCGCCGGCGCGGCATCTCCGCCGTGAAGGTGCAGATCGGGCGGGCCTCGCGCCTGGTGGGGCAGCAGTCCATCCAGCTGCATGGCGGCATCGCCATGACGATGGAATACGCCTGCGGCCACTACTTCAAGCGGCTGACGGTGAATGACGGGCTGTTCGGCAATGCCGACTTCCACCTGCGGGCGCTGGCCGATGAAGGCGGGCTGGTGCGCGCGGCCTGAGGGTGTTGTCCGGGGGGCTTTGCCCCCCCGGTAATGCTTGCCCCGCCGCCGCCGGCGGCGTTACATCCTTCCATGCTCCCTTTGCGCCAATGGCCCTTGCTGCCCCTGCATGCCGCGGCCCTGGCCACGGGCTCCAAATCCTTTGAGAACAATCCCCTGATCGGCAGTGCCCGGCTGAACGCCTGGGGGCTGCATATCGCGCGCCGGCGCCTGGCGCTGCGCATGGCCGAATTCCGCCGCCGGGCGATGGCCGAGAACCTGACGCCCGACGACCGGGAGGCCTTCCTGCGCGATGGCTACCTCATCAAGCGCGACTTCCTGCCGGCCGCCGTCTTCCAGGCGATGCGGGAGGAGCTGTTCGCCAGCCGCATCGAGGCGCGGGAGTTCATCGACGGCTATTCGCTGACGCGGCTGATCCCGCTGGATGCCGCCACCCTGCCGCGCCTGCCGGCGACCGCGGCGGCCCTGCACCACCCGCAATACCGCGCCCTGCACGACTATATCGGCAGCTTCCGGCTGCAGCCCTTCCAGTTCGTGCAGACCATCTACAGCAATTTCCGCGCGGCCGAGCCCGATGTGCAGTCCGACTTCCACATGGACACCTTCCACCCCACCGTGAAGTCCTGGCTGTTCGTGGAGGATGTGAGCGAGGAGGAGGCAGGCTTCACCTATGTCCCGGGCTCCCACCTGCCCACCGCCCGGCATCTGGAATGGGAACAGGCGCTGTCCATCCGCGCCGCCCATGCCGAGGACCGCAGCACGCGCGAAGGCTCCCTGCGCATCGAGCCGGAGGAGATCGCCGCGCTGGGCTATGGCGCCCCGGTGAAGTTCGCGGCCCCCGCCAACACGCTGGTGATCGCCGATACCAGCGGCTTCCACCGGCGCGGCGTGACCGATGCGCGCACCCGCCGCATCGCCATCTGGTCCTACGCGCGGGGCACGCCGTTCCGGCCCTGGGCGGGGGGCGATGTGCTGGGGGCCACGGGGCTGGACAAGCGCGCCGTGCGCCTGTTCTGGACCGCGCAGGACGCGCTGAAGCGCGCGCGCGGCAAGACCGGCGGCTGGCGCTGGGTTGGTGAGCGCAGCCCCATCGATCCGCCTGCGGAAGCGGCAACCGCCGCCTGACGCCGCGCCGCGCCGCCCGGAATTCCCTGTTGCGGTGCCGGGGTGGATGTCGTTGCATACGCTCACCATCAGGAAGGTCCGCTGCCCATGATCGTCACCCGCCGCACCGCCATCGCCGCCACCCTCGCCGTGCCGGCCGTCGCAAGCGCGCAGAACGACCCCATCCGCATCGGTGAGATCAACAGCTACACCTCCCAGCCCGCCTTCCTGGTGCCCTATCGCAATGGCTGGACCCTGGCGCAGGAGGCGATCAACGCCGCCGGCGGCATCAATGGCCGTCCGCTCGCCACCATCCACCGCGACGATGCCGGCAAGCCGGAGGACGCGGTGCGCCATGCCGGCGAATTGCTGAACAATGAGCGCGTGGCGCTGATCACCGGCGGCTTCCTGTCCAATGTGGGCCTGGCGCTGGGCGATTTCGCCAACCAGAACAAGAAGCTGTTCGTCGCCAGTGAGCCGCTGACCGATGCGCTCGTCTGGTCGCGCGGCAACCGCTACACCTATCGCCTGCGCTGCAGCACCTACATGCAGGCCGCCATGCTGGTGGAGGAAGCGGCCAAGCTGCCCGCCAAGCGCTGGGCGCTGGTGGCGCCCAACTACGAATACGGCCAGTCCGCCGTGCGCTGGTTCAAGGAGATGCTGAGCCGCGCCCGCCCCGACGTGACCTATGTGGCCGAGCAGTTCCCGGCGCTGGGCCGCATCGACGCGGGGGCGACGGTGCAGGCGCTCGCGGCCTCGAACCCCGAGGCGATCTTCAACGTCACCTTCGGCGCGGACCTGACCAATTTCGTCCGCCAGGGCAACACGCGCGGGCTGTTCGAGCGCCGGGCGGTGGTTTCCATGCTGACCGGCGAGCCGGAATACCTGGAACCGCTGGGCGACGAGGCGCCGGAGGGCTGGATCGTCACCGGCTATCCGGTGGAGCAGATCAACAACCCCGTCCACAACGCCTTCCGCGATGCCTATCGCGCCCGGTTCCGGGAATTGCCCAAGCTCGGCTCCGTCGTCGCCTATGACACGGTGCTGGCCATCGCCGCCCTGCTGCGCAAGGTGCCGAACCTGGAGACGGAGGCGATGGTGGATGCCATGGCCGGGCTGAAGTTCCAGGGCGTGTTCGGCTATGCCGAGACGGAATTCCGCGCCGCCGACCACCAATCCACCATGGGCGGATTCATCGGCCGCACCGTGCTGCGCGGCGGCAAGGGGGCGATGGCTGATTGGCGCTTCGCCGATGGCCGCGCCTATCTGCCCAGCGAGGACGCGGCCCGCGCGATGCGCCCCGCCGGCTGATGCTGGGAAATCTTGTGGTCCAGGCCCTGTCGGGCCTGGCCAGCGCGGCCTCGCTGTTCCTGGTCTCGGCGGGGCTGACGGTGATCTTCGGGGTGACCCGTATCGTCAATTTCGCCCATGGCAGCTTCTACATGCTGGGCGCCTATCTGGGCTGGACGCTGGCCACCAACCTGCCGCGCGGGCATGTCCCGTTCTGGGGCGGGGTGGTGCTGGCGGCCGTCATCGTGGGGCTCGTCGGCGTGGTGGTGGAACTGCTGCTGCTGCGCCGCATCTACAAGGCGCCGGAGCTGTTCCAGCTGCTTGCCACCTTCGGCGTGGTGCTGGTGGTGCAGGATGCGGCGCTGTGGATCTGGGGCCCGCAGGATCTGCTGGGCCCGCGCGCGCCTGGCTTGCGGGGCGCGGTCTATATCCTCGACAGCCGCTTCCCGCTGTATGACCTGGTGCTGATCGGCATCGGCATCGCGGTGTTCCTGCTGCTGTGGCTGCTGTTCCAACGCACGCGCTTCGGCATCCTGGTGCGTGCCGCGACCGCGGACCGGGAGATGGTGGGCGCACTCGGCGTGAATCAGCGGCTGCTGTTCACGGGGGTGTTCTTCCTGGGCTCGGCGCTGGCGGGCCTCGCGGGCGCGTTGCAGGTGCCGCGGGAAAGCGTGAATTTGCAGATGGACCTGGCCATCATCGCGGAGGCCTTCGTGGTGGTGGTGGTGGGCGGCTTGGGCTCGCTGCCCGGGGCGGCGCTGGCGGCGTTGCTGCTGGGTCAGATGCAGGCCTTCGGCATCTTGGTGTTTCCGCAGATCACGCTGGTGCTGGTGTTCCTGGTGATGGCCGCCGTGCTGGTGGTGCGGCCCTATGGCCTGCTGGGCCGGGCGCCGGCCGGGCATGCGGCCAGCCTCGCGCCGGTGGAACCGCCCATCGCGCCCTTGTCGCCGCGCGGGCGGCTGGTGGCGGGGGTGGCCCTGGTCCTGGCGCTGCTGGCGCCGCTGGTGCTGGCCGACTACGCGCTGGTGGTGATGACGGAGATCTGCCTGGCCATCCTGTTCGCGGCCACGCTGCATTTCATCATGGGCCCGGGCGGCATGGCCAGCTTCGGCCACGCCGCCTATTTCGGCATCGGCGCCTATGCCGCCGCCCTGCTGGTGAAGCATCTGGCGGCGCCGATGGAACTCTCGCTGCTGGCGGCCCCCTTCGCGGCGGGCATCGCGGGGCTGGCCTTCGGCTGGTTCTGTGTGCGGCTGTCGGGTGTCTATGCCGCGATGCTGACCATGGCCTTCGCGCAGATCGCCTGGTCCACCGCCTTCCAGTGGGTGGATTTCACGGGCGGCGACAACGGCATCCTGGGTGTGTGGCCGCCGGCCTGGGCGGTGCCCAAGCCGGTGCAGGCCTGGGGCACGCTGATCCTGTGCCTCGGCGGGGCCTTCCTGCTGCGGCGGGCGATCTTCGCGCCCTTCGGCGCGGCCCTGCGCGCCCAGCGCGACAGCGTGCTGCGCGCCGAGGCGATCGGCATCGACACCATGCGCATCCGCTGGTTCGCCTTCGCCATCGCGGCCGCCTTCGCGGGGCTGGCGGGCGCGTTGTTCGCCTTCACCAAGGGCAGCGTCTTCCCCACCTACATGGCCATCCCCCGCAGCATCGACGGGTTGATGATGGTGCTGCTGGGCGGCGTGCAGACCGTGACCGGCCCCATCCTGGGCGCCATCGCCTATACCGGCCTGCATGAGCAGCTGATGCGCGTGACCGAGCTGTGGCGCGCCGTGCTGGGGGCCATCATCATCGCGCTGGTGCTGTTCTTCCCGCGCGGCCTGGCGGGGCTGGGGGCGCGGTCATGACGCTGCTGGTTGTGGAGAATCTGGCCAAGAGCTTCGGCGGCGTGCACGCAGTGCAGGGGGTGTCCTTCTCCCTGGCCGCCGGAGAGCTGCTGGCCCTGATCGGCCCCAATGGCGCGGGCAAATCCACCTGCTTCAACATGCTGAACGGCCAGCTGCGGCCGGACAAGGGCAGGGTGGTGCTGAACGGTCAGGAGATTACGGGCAAGCTCCCGCGTCAGGTATGGCGGATGGGGGTGGGACGTACCTTTCAGATCACCGCCACCTTCGCCTCGCTGCCGGTGATCGAGAATGTACAGCTGGCCTTGCTGTCGCATCAGCGCCGTATCCTTCGGTTTACAAAACCGCTGCACTCCGAAGATCCCACGCAAGCCCTGGCCCTGCTGGAGCGCGTGGGCATGGCCGACCAGGCGCATCGCCCCTGTGGCGTGCTGGCCTATGGCGACCTGAAGCGCGTCGAACTGGCGATCGCGCTCGCCAATGCCCCGCGCCTGTTGCTGATGGACGAGCCCACCGCCGGCATGGCCCCCGCCGAGCGCGTGGCGCTGATGGCGCTGACCGCCCGCATCGCGCGCGAATCCGGCATCGGCGTGCTGTTCACCGAGCACGACATGGATGTTGTCTTCACCCATGCCGACCGCATCATGGTGCTGGAACGCGGCCGCCTGCTGGCCGAGGGCGCGCCCGAGGCCGTCCGCGCCGACCCCCGCGTGCGCGAGGTCTATCTGGGCCATGAGGGGACGCATTGATGCTGCGCCTGTCCGACCTCCACGCCCATTACGGCCGCGCGCATATCCTGCAAGGCGTGTCCCTGCATGTGCGCCCCGGCGAGGTGCATGTGCTGCTGGGCCGCAACGGCGCCGGCAAATCCACCACCATGAAGGCCATCATGGGGCTGGTGCCGCCGACATCGGGCGGCGTCGAATTCCTCGGCCAGCCCATCGCGGGGCTGGAGCCCTTCGAGGTCGCGCGCCGGGGCCTGGGCTATGTGCCCGAGGAACGCCGCGTCTTCGCCGAGCTGACCGTGGCCGAGAATCTGGAAGTCGGCCGCCAGAAGCCGCGTGAGGGCCTCGCCCCCTGGTCGGTCGAGCGCATCTGCGGGGTCTTCCCCTCCCTGGCCGCGATGCTGAAACGCCCGGGCGGGCGGATGAGCGGCGGCGAGCAGCAGATGCTGACCATCGGCCGCACGCTGATGGGCAACCCGCGCCTGGTGCTGCTGGACGAACCCAGCGAAGGGCTGGCCCCGGTCATCGTGGACCGCATGGCCGACGCCGTGCGGGCGCTGCGGGCGGAGGGTATGTCGATCCTGCTGTCGGAACAGAACTGGCACTTCGCCAGCCGGGTGGGCGACGCCGCCAGCATCATCGAGAAAGGCGCCATCGTGTGGCGGGGCAGCATGGCGGAACTGCTGGCGGATGAGGCGGCGCGCGGGCGGTATCTGACGGTGTAGGTGAGGGCGCCGCCCTCACACTCCCGTTGAGGGGGAAATGACTTTCCCCCTCAAGCTCCCCCATTCCTTTCCGTCAGTTTGGGGGCAGGGACTGTCCTGAGAACGGATTTCCGCAAAATTTATATAATAATATCAATTACATAAAACTATTCGCAGGGGCCTGGGGAGATTTTATCTCCCCAGCGGATGGGGTCTGGGGAAGGCAGAGCCTTCCCCAGTCTGCGCTTCCCTTGAGGAAGGCGGCGCCTTCCCCAGTCCACCTCACCCCTTCACTTCGACCCGATAGGCCTTGCTCACGATCTTCCATCCATCGCTGGTCTTCAGCAGCACCAGCGCATCGGTGAAGAAGCGCGGCGGGATGGCGCAGTTCAGTTTCACGATCGCCATTTCGGGCCCCGCCAGGTCGATGGCCAGGATGCGGTCGTGCCGCGGCAGGCCGGCGGCCTTGGGGTTGGGGCGGCTGGCCACGGCGGCCAGCCAGGCTTCGCGCGTCAGCACCTTCACCTCTCCGCCATCCACCCAGCGCAAGTCGGAGACAGGGTGGAAGGCCTCGGCCAGCTTGGCGGTGTCGCCTTCGTACAGGCCATCCAGATAGGTGCGGATCACCGCCTCGATGGCGTTGAGGGCGGCGGTATCGGGGCCGGGAACAGGGGCTTCGGGCATCATGTCCTCCTTCACGGATGCGTGGCGTGCCGCTAAGTGTGGCCTCAACAGGAGAGAAACGCCATGCAGTTCACCCGCCGAGCCATGCTCGTCGCCCCGTCGGTGCTGGCTGTGCCAGCGCTTGCGCAGACCTGGCCCGCCAAGCCCATCCGCATCGTGGTGCCCTATGCCGCCGGCGGCGGCACGGACATCCTGGCCCGCGCCCTGGCCGAAGCGCTGCGCCCCGCCTTGTCCCAGCCCGTGGTGGTGGAGAACCGCGCGGGTGCCGCCGGCGTGGTCGGCACCGAGCAGGTGGCGCGCGCCGAGCCCGACGGCCACACGCTGGCCGCCGTCGTCAGCACCCATGTGATGAACAAGTACACGCTGGAGCGCGTGCCCTTCGACGTGCTGCGGGACGTGACGCCGATCGCCATGCTGGCGCGCAACACCATGCTGCTGGTGGCGGGGGTGGACCAGCCCTTCCAGGACCTGGCGGGGCTGCGCGCGCATGCCACGCGCTCGGGCTCGCGCCTGTCCACCGGCTCCACCGAGGCGCTGTCCCAGTTCATCGGCCAGGAATTCGCCCGCCGCCTGAACGCGGAGATCCCGGATGTCAGCTATCGCTCCGGCGGGCAGCTGATGACGGATATCGTGGCGGGCCACCTGCCGCTGGGCTGCACCAGCACCGCCAGCGTCACGCCGCATATCCCCACCGGCAAGGTGAAGATCCTGGCCGCCAGCACCGCCAGCCGCACGCCTTTCTTCCCCGATGTGCGCACGGCGCAGGAACAGGGCCTCGACGGCTTCGACCTGTCGGGCTGGGTGGGGCTGCTCGGCCCCCGCGCCCTGCCGGAGCCGCTTGCCGCCCGCATCCATGAGGCGGTGGCGGCGGCCTTCGCGCAGGAAGGCTTCCGCGCGCGCCTCGCCTCGCTCGGCATCGAGCCCGATTTGCGCGGCCCCGCGCAGCTGAAGGCCGCGATGGAGCGCGAAGACCAGATCTGGGCCGCGGCGAGTGCCGCCGGCCACATTCAACGCCAATAGGAGCAGCACAGCATGGCGAACCCCTCCCTCAAGGCCGCTTTCGACGCCAAGAAGTTCATCGTCGCGCCGGGTATCTATGACGGCATCTCCGCCAAGGTGGCGGACGGCATGGGCTTCGACTGCCTGTATGTCACGGGTTTCGGCACGGTGGCCTCGCATCTCGGCCTGCCGGATGCCGGCATCGCCACCTACACCGACATGGTGCAGCGGGTCAGCCGCTTCGCGCAGCTCTCCAAGACCCCCGTGATCGCGGATGCCGATACGGGCTATGGCGGGCTGCTGAACGTGCGCCACACGGTGATGGGGTATGAGGCGGGCGGGGTCTCCGGCATTCAGCTGGAGGACCAGGAAGTGCCGAAGAAGTGCGGCCACACCCCCGGCCGCCGGGTCATCCCCGCCGAGGAGATGGTGCTGAAGATCAAGGTGGCGGCCGAGGCGCGGCGCGACCCGAACTTCCTGATCGTGGCCCGCACCGATGCCCGCACCAGCCTGGGGCTGGAGGAAGCGATCCGCCGTGGCCGCATGTATGGCGATGCGGGTGCCGATATCGTCTTCATCGAAAGCCCGGAAAGCGAGGCGGAGATGGTGGAGATCGGCCGCTCCATCACCACCAAGCCGCTGCTGGCCAACAATGTCGAGGGCGGCCGCACGCCCATCCTGCCGGCGGAACGCCTGAAGGAAATCGGCTATGGCATCGCCATCTTCCCGGCGGTGGGCTTCCTGGCGGCGGCCGCGGCCTATGAGCGCGCCTTCAGCCACCTGAAGGCGATGGGCGACAGCAACGGGCTGCCGGCGCAGGAAAGCTACGGCTTCGGGCGCATCTGCGAGCTGATGGGCTTCCCGGAAGTGTGGGAGTTCGACAAGCGCTGGGCGGTGCTGGACAAGTAAGGGGGGCACTCACTCCCCTCTGGCCCTCTCCCCACCGGGCCCGTCCCATGCTGGGATGCCACCCAACCTATAAGGAAACGGTGGCATGACCCAGGTGAAGGCATTGGTCTTCGACGTGTTCGGCACGGTGGTGGATTGGCGGTCGGGCGTGGCCCGCGCGTTGAAGCCCTTTCTGGTGGCCCATGGCCGGCCGGAGCTGGACCCCTTCGCGCTGGCCGATGCCTGGCGCAAGCAATACCAGCCCGCCATGGAGGAAGTGCGCAGCGGCCGGCGTGAATTCACCCGGCTGGACGTGCTGCACCGGGAAAACCTGGAACTGGTGCTGAAGGAGGCCGGCATCGCGGCGGCTGCGGCCGACCTGGACGCGCTGAACCTGGCCTGGCACGCGCTGGACCCCTGGCCCGACGTGCTGCTGGGCCTGTACCGGCTGAAGCGCAAATTTTTCATCGCGCCGCTGTCCAACGGCAATATCCGGCTGCTGGCGGACATGGCCAAGCGCGCCGGCCTGCCCTGGGACGCGGTGCTGGGCGCCGAGCCCGCCCGGGCCTACAAGCCCGACCCGCGCGCCTATCTGAACACGGCGGAGATCCTGGACATCGCCCCGCATGAGCTGTGCCTGGTGGCGGCGCATAACGGAGACCTGCGGGCGGCGCGCAAGGCGGGGCTGGCCACGGCCTTCGTGGCGCGGCCCACGGAGCATGGGCCGGGGCAGACGATCGACCTGGTGGCGGAGGATCCGTGGGATTGGGTCGCCACGGATTTCCTGGATCTGGCGGCGCAGCTCGGCGCCTGATCAGCCCGCGGCCACCGTGCGCTGCGTCTGCTCCCCCAACCCCTGGATGCCCAGCCGCATGGTCTGGCCGGGCTTCAGGAACACCGGCTCCGGCTTCTGGCCCATTCCCACCCCGGGCGGCGTGCCGGTGAAGATGATGTCGCCCGGGTGCAGGGTGATGAAGCGGCTGACGTAGCTGACGATCTGCGTCACGCCGAAGATCATGGTGGCGGTGCTGCCGGCCTGCATGCGCTTGCCGTCCACATCCAGGAACATGGACAGGTTCTGCGGGTCCGGCACCTCGTCCTTCGTGACCAGCCAGGGGCCGACGGGGCCGAAGGTGTCGCAGCCCTTGCCCTTGTCCCAAGTGCCGCCGCGCTCCAGCTGCCACTCGCGCTCCGACACGTCATTGCCCACGGCATAGCCCGCGACATGGTCCAGCGCCTCGGCCTCGCTGACGCAGCGCGCCTGGGTGCCGATGATGATGCACAGCTCCACCTCCCAGTCGGTCTTGCGGCTGTCCCGGGGGATGATCACGTCGTCATCCGGGCCGCACAGCGCGCCATTGGCCTTCAGGAACAGGATGGGTTCCTGGGGGATGGGCATGCCGGCCTCGGCGGCGTGGTCGGCGTAGTTCAGCCCGATGCAGAGCAACTGTTTCATACCCGAAACGGGTGGGCCGAGCCGCGGCTTCCCCGCCACGGCGGGCAGGCTGGCGGGGTCGATCGCGGCCAGCCGCGCCAGCCCCCGGGGGGACAGCACACTGCCCGCCAGGTCCGGCACATGGCCGGAAAGGTCGCGGATCGTGCCGGTGGCGTCGAGCAGGCCGGGCTTTTCCAGCCCTGGCGGGCCATAGCGCAGCAGTTTCATCCCCATATCTCCGCATGGTGGTGTGGCGGCCAGCTTGGCAGGGCTGCCGGCGGGCGCAAGGCCCCGGCCGGGCCGCCCAGCGGCGCGATACACGCGGAAGTGGCATCCATTCTTGGAATCCCCCCAGGCGCGGGGCATCATCAGGCGCATGACCGGACAACTGGGCCCTGACGCCCCCCCGGATGGCCTGGCTGCGGAGTTCCTGGAGGTTCTGGCACGGATCGAGGCCTCGGCCAGTTTCCGTGCCTCCCGCCAGGCCCGCACCTTGCTGCGCTATCTGGTGGAACGCGTGCTGGCGGGGGAGGCGGACAGGCTGAAGGGCTATACCGTCGCCGTGGAGGCGCTGGGCAAGCCCGCCGATTTCGACGCCGCCTCTGACCCCGCGGCGCGGGTGGCCATGCGCCGCCTGCGGCGCCTGCTGGAGGATTACTACGCCGCCGAAGGGCAGGGGGATGCCGCGCGCATCGTGCTGGAACCCGGTGCCTATGCCCCCCGGCTGCAATTCCCCGAGGAAGTGCCGCCCCCCGAACCCGCCGCGCCGCCGCCGCCCGTGCCGCCACCCCCACCCCCATCCCCACCCTCACCGGAAAGCTGGTGGTTCCGCCGCCACCCGGCGGTGATCGGCAGCGGGCTGGCGCTGGGCGTGGTGCTGGGGGTGGGGCTGACCGTCGCCTTCCGTGCCCCGGCCACCCGCAGCCTGGATTTCCGGGACGCCGGCACCACGCTGGTGCGCCAGACGGAACGGCTGATGCCCCCCAAGGCGGTCAACCCGCCGGACGTGCCCCCCGTGCTGGTAGTGCAGCCGCTGGAGGTGGAGGAGACCGCCCAGGCCCCCGGCGCCGCCGCCTTCACCGAGGCGCTGCGCACGGGCCTCGCCCGGTTCAGCGAATTGCAGGTGCGCGATGGCCAGGGCGGGGGGCATGGCGCGGGCTACCGCCTCTCGGGCCGGATGATGGCCGGCGGCGCCTTGCGCCTGGAACTGACCGAGGCGCGGACCGGCGTGGTGCTGACCATCTTCGACGCCAGTACCGCGCTGGGCCAGCGCGGAGAGGCGGCCGCGCACTTCATCATCACCTCGCTGGGCCAGCCCTATGGGCTGATCCTGACGCGGGAGCGCGCCCGGCTGGGCAACCTGCGGGAGGCGCTGGGCTTTTCCTGCCTGCTCTGGCTGTTCGACTACTGGCGGGGGTATGAGCCCTCCGCCCTGCCGCGGATCGAGGCCTGCCTGCGCCGCACGCTGGAACATGATCCGGGCCAGCCCTCCTATATGGCCGCGCTGGGGCTGACCCGGCTGGAGGAATACCGCCTGGCCCCTCCGCCGGAGGCCGGGGGCCGGCCCGGCGGCCGCGCGCTGCTGGATGAGGCCTATGCCCTGGTGCGCCAGGCGGTGGATGCCGCGCCCTTCGATGCCCGGGTGCGCCAGGCGCTGGGCGCGGTGCACTATATCCGCGGCGA
The DNA here is from genome assembly GCF_009900765.1 of Rhodovarius lipocyclicus. GTDB lineage: Bacteria > Pseudomonadota > Alphaproteobacteria > Acetobacterales > Acetobacteraceae > Rhodovarius > Rhodovarius lipocyclicus. The sequence goes on along the minus strand of NZ_JAAABL010000010.1, from coordinate 44,863 downwards.
GGTGGACATGGCCCTGGCCGCCCTGCGCCGGGCCCGGCAGCTGAACCCCTATGACCCCGACATCGCGGCCGACCTTGCCTCTCGCCTGCTGGGATACGGCATCGTGCCGGAGGCACGGGGGCTGCTGGCGGAAGCCTGCCGCTTCGCCACCGCCCGCCCGGCCTGGATGAACTTCTTCCTGTTCCTGGCCGAACTGCTGTCGGACAACAAGGCCGGCGCGGTGGAGCGGGCGGAGCGGCTGACCGATTCCGGCTTCGTGCTGAACCTGGTGGCGCGGCTGATCGCCGCCCGGCTGCAGGGCGATGAGGCCGGGGCGGCACGCTGGCGGGCGGCGCTGGGCCAGCGCGACCCCGCCTGGCTGACCGACCCGGCCAGCATCCTGCGCCGCCGTTTCCAGTCCGCCGAGGTGGTGGAGACATTGTCACATTACATGCTGCAGGATCGGCTTGGGGAGCCCGTGCGGCTGGTCAACGGGCAGCCAGCCGCCAGTCCCTGCCTGAACGAACCGCAATTTTGAGGCACCGCGCCACGCCCCCGGTAACGGTAACGCCCGGGCAGGATACTTCCGAATTATATGACTGGCGCCGAATTGCGCCTTGTGAGGCTCGCAGTGGCCTGTCGTGGGGCCTGACCGGGGCGATACGCCGCCCAGGGCGATTGGCGCAGGATGTGAAGACTATGGCAGTCAGGAAGTTGAAGATCGCCGTGCCCTCCGCGCCACCGGTCCCGGTGACGCGAGAGCGGGAAATGGCCGAGGCCGTCGCGGAGATGTTCTATGCCGCGCACGACATGCTGTTCTCCCGGGACGGCGCCCTCAGCCAGCGCGGGCGCCACCTCCTGGCCGAGGCCCGGATCGCCAGCCTGCAGATGGATCTGCGGCTGGCGCAGCGCCGCACCCAGCACTGAAGTCAGAATGCCCTGGACAGCCCGGCATAGAAGCCGCGCCGGGGCAGGAATTGCGGCGCCCCCACCCCGATGCCCGACCCGTCGCGCAGCTGCGCCCGCGCGTCGAACAGGTTCAGGATATCCCCGCGCACCGTCCAGCGCCCGCCATCCGGGCCCCGGAATTCATGCGCCACGCTGAAGTTCACCGTGGCATAGGGGTCCATGCGCTCGGTGTTGGCGAAGCCGCGCCGCAGGCCTGAACCGGCCAGCATGGTCGCGGCCACGCGCCCACCCTCCCACGGGCGGGCCACCACGCCGGCGCTGGCCGTCACCAGCTGGTCGTGATCGACGCGCACATACTTGTTCTCGATATAGGCCAGCTCATCGGCCTCGAAATTGAACTGGCCGCTGCGGATGCCCCGCGCCATGGCCCGCGCCAGCGCCAGGTTGGCGAAGGCATCGAAGAAGCGGCTGCGCCAATTGGCCGTGAACTCCACCCCATAGACCTGGGCGCGGTCATAGTTGAACGGCGTGTAGACCAGCGCATTGCCGAACTGCCCCAGGTCCAGCAGGTCCCGCACATTCTTGTAATAGGCCCCGAACCCCACCGAGAGATTCTCGTTCAGCCGCTGGTCGATGCCCAGGTTGAAATAGTGGCTGCGCTCCGGCCGGACCGTGCCCGAGACATAATTCTGCGGCGCCCCGGTGGTGCCCGCGAACAGCGCGAGGCCGCTGGGGGTGATCAGCTCCTGCGCGGGCGGGGTGAAGTAGCGGGCATAGCCCAGGGTGACGCGGGTGTTCTCCAGCGCCTGCCACACCAGGTTGATGCGCGGGCTGACCTGGCCGGTGCGGCTGTAGCTGTCCAGGTAATCGAAGCGCAGCCCGGCGTTCAGCGTCAGCCGCTCAGTCAGGCGCCACTCATCCTGGATATAAGCGCCATAGAGCCAGCCGAGCCGTGAACCACGGTCGGTGATGGAGAAGGGGCTGTCGATCGCCTCCCCGTCGCTGTCCAGCGGCAGCACGGTGGAGCGGTTGCTGGCCCGGGTTCGGTCCGCCATCACCGAAAAGCCCACGCGCAGCGTGTGGTCCGGGTGCAGCCGCCAGGCGCCGTCGCCCTGCAGGCCGCCCGCCATGCTCTCCCGTGTCACGTTGGAGGCGACGCCGGTGTACATCAGGTCCCCGATCTGATCCGGCCGGTAATGGGTGCGGGAATAGCGGGTGAACAGCGCGATCTGCCCGTCGATCTGCCCCTGGCTGTGCTGCAGGGCCAGCACGCCGAAGCCGTTGGTCTCCAGCTGGCTGGCCCGCAGGTTGCGGCTGTCGTAGCTGGTCAGGCCATAGGCCGCGAAATCCGGGCTGCGCCCGGCGATGTTCGGAATCTGGAACGCGTTGCGCGACAGCCCGGCGATGAAGGACAGCCGCGTGTTGTCGTCCAGCGCGCGGGAGAGGGAGACCAGCCCCCGCGCCTGCTCGCTGCCATTGTGCAGTGGCGAGCGCGAGGCGGTCGGCGGTTCGATCCCCTGGTCGGTGCGCAGGAAGGTGCCGCTGGCGAACAGGTCATAGCCGCCCGCCGTCAGCCCGTAATCCATCGAGGTGGTGAGCAACCCGCGGGAGCCGCCATAGACGCCCACCTGCCCCCCCGGCTCCATGGCGCCGGAGCGCAGGTTCACGTCGATCACGCCGCCGGTGCGGTATCCGAACTGTGCCGGCAGCGCGCCCCGCAGCACCGAGACATCGCGCACCGCCCGCGCATCGAGGAAGGACCCGAAGCCCTGGATGCCCTCGGGCAGGGTGATGCCGTTCAGCCGGTATTGCAGGCCCCGATGCTCACCGCGCAGGTGCAGTTCGCCGAAACTGTCCCGCACGGCGCCGGGCACCTGGTACAGCAGCTCCGTGAAGCTGGCGCCGGGGCCGGTGGGCAGGGCCTGGATTTGGTCGCGGTCGATGGTGGTGACGGTGGCGCCCAGGCGGGGGGAGATCTGCTCCCGCGCGGCGGCGGCACGCTGGGCCTCCACCACCAGCTCAGGCAGGGCGGTGGTGTCGTCCTGTGCCCAGGCGGGGGCTGCGGCGATCAGGGCAGTGCTGGCGAGCAAGGCAAGGCGGCGTGGCAAGGCGGGCTCCGGTACGATATAATGTTTCGTATCGGGTGATGTTATATTGTATCGAAATGAGCGCAAGCCCCCAAGGAAGCGGCAAGGGGCGCTGCCTCTCCTTTTCCCTTTTGGGCATCCCCGCAAAGGGTTGTAGCAACCCTTTGAGCCCATGGATTGGCGCCTTACCCTGGCAGGTAGGGCGCCATTTTCATGATAAAAATCAATGGGAAATACGCTGGCAAGGTCAGCGCCAAACGGTTGGGGTGCAGGGGCCTTTCGGCTCCTGCCGGGGGAGCGCGAGGGGGCGGCGCCCCCTCGTTCAGCGCCTCACCCTTCGTCGCGCAGCCGCAGCAATTCCCGCAGCAGCCCTTCGGTGCTGCAGTCATGCTTGCCGGCCGCCGGCACGCCGGTTTCCAGTTCCTTCAGCAGCGGCCCCGCCAGCTGCTTGCCCAGTTCCACGCCCCACTGGTCGAAGGGGTTGATGTTCCACAGCGCGCCCAGCGCGGCCACCTTGTGCTCGTACAGCGCGATGAGCTGCCCGAAGGAGAACGGGTCCAGCCGCGGCAGCAGGATGCTGGTGCTGGGCCGGTCGCCGGGGAAGATGCGGTGCGGCAGCAGGCGTTCGATGGTGGCGGGGTCGGCGCCGGCCTTTTCCATCTCCGCCCGCACCGTGGCCTCGTCCTTGCCGGAGAGCAGGCCCTCCGCCTGGGCCAGCCCGTTGGCCAGCAGGATGCGGTGGTTTTCCGCCCAGGGGTGGTCCGGCCGCGCGATCAGGATGAAATCCACCGGCACGGGCTCGGTGCCCTGGTGCACCAGCTGCATGAAGCTGTGCTGGGCGGAGGTCCCGGGCTCACCGAACACCACCGGGCCGGTGGCGCGGCCCACCGGTTCGCCGTCCATGGTCACGCGCTTGCCCAGGCTCTCCATCTCCAGCTGCTGGAGGTGCGCGGGCAGGCGGCGCAGGCGCTCGTCATAGGGCAGCACGGCGCGGCGGGAATAACCCAGCGCGTTCACGTGCCACACCTCCACCAGCGCCAGCAGCACCGGCAGGTTCTTCTCCAGCGGCGCCTTCAGGAAGTGCAGGTCCATGGCGCGCGCGCCGGCCAGCATGCGGCCGAAGGCATCCCAGCCCAGCGCCAGCGCCAGGGAGAGGCCGATCGCCGACCACATGGAAAACCGCCCGCCCACATAGTCGCCGAAGGGGAAGACGCGCTCGGACGGGATGCCGAATTCGGCGCAGGCGCCCAGGTTGTTGGACAGCGCCGCCATGTGGCTGGCCGCCCCCGCCTCGCCCAGGGTTTCCGCCAGCCAGCCCTTCACCAGCCGGGCATTGGCCATGGTCTCCTGGGTGGTGAAGGTCTTGGAGGAGACGAGCACCAGCGTGCGCTTCGGGTCCATGGTGGCCAGCAGGGCGCGCCAGCCATGGCCGTCCACATTGCCCAGATGCAGGGCCACCATGGGCGAGGCCGGGTTGATCAGCGCGCGGGTGGCCATGACGGGGCCCAGATCGCTGCCGCCGATGCCGATGTTCAGCACATGGGTGAAGCGCTCACCGGTGGCGCCGCGGATGGCGCCGCCATGCACGGCCTGGGTGAAGGCGTGCATGCGCGCGAAGGTGGCCTGGATCTCGGCCGCGACCGCCGCCCCGCCCGCGCCGGTGGTGGCGCCGGAGGGCGCGCGCAGCGCCATGTGCAGGGCCCGGCGCCGCTCGGTGCCGTTGACCATCCCGCCCTCGGCCATGGCGGCGCGCCATTCCTCCATCTTCGCCGCCCGGGCCAGGTTCAGCAGGGCCGCCATCGCGTTGTCGTCGATGGAGGTCTTGCTGATATCCAGCAGCAGGTTGTCAGCGCCGAAGGAGAACCGCTCGAACCGCTTCGGGTCCGCCGCGAACAGCGGGCGGATGCTGGCAGGGGCGCTGCCATCGGCACGAGGGGTGCGGCCGGCGGTTTCCACCGCCTTCCAGGCTTCTGCGAAAGTCTCGTTCATTGGCAGGACACTACAGGCCAACCGGCTGCCCGGCTACTACCACCCGCAAGGGAGCGGTGGCCAACCGGCGTGCCGCCGCGGCGACATCGGCCACGGTCAGGGCGGAAAGCCGGGCCGGCCTGCCTTCCAGCCAGGCAGGTGATCGGCCGTTCTGCATCAGGCCCAGAAGCCCGCCCGCGATGCGCCGGCTGTCGGCGAATTGCAGCGGCAGCGTGCCGTTCAGGAAATCCACGGCCTCGGCCAGTTCCTCGGCGGTGGGGCCATCGGCGGCCATGCCGGCCCAGATCTCCCGCAGCAGGGCCAGCATTTCCGCCACCCGGGCATTGTCCGTGCTGGCCTGGCCCAGGATCACGGCGCGGCCGAACACCACGTCCAGCCCCGCGCCGATGCCATAGGTCAGGCCCCGTTCCTCCCGCACGCGGCGCATGAGGCGGGAGGAGAAGCCGCTGCCGCCCAGGATGCGCAGCGCCACCTGCATCGCTTCCCATTGCGGGTCGGCGGGCAAGGGGCCGTCCTGGCCGAACATCACGGAGGATTGGGGCGCGGCCTTGTGCGCCACCACCGGCGCGAAATCCGCCATGGGCGGCAGGCTGGGCAGGGGGGCGGGGGCGCCGGCGGGCAGGGTGCCGAACATCTCCCGCAGCAGGGCGCGCAGCTCGGCCTCGCTGATGGCGCCGGCGGCGGCCACCTGCAGCCCGTCGCGCCGCAGCTGGCCCGACAGGCCCTCCAGCAGGGCCTCCCGCGGCAGGGCGGCCAGGGATTCGGGCGTGGCGGCGCGCCCGGCCGGATGGCCCGGAAAGGCCGCGGCCCAGAAGGCCCGGTTGGCCGCGCCGCGCGGGGTTTCCAGCGCCTGGCGGGTGCCCACGATGGCGCGCGCCCGCACCCGGTCCAGGTCCGGCGCGTCCAGGCGCGGGGCCGTCATGGCCAGCCGCGCCAGGCGCACGGCCTCCGGCAGGGATTCGCTCAGTGCCCGCAGGCTGCCCGAGGCCGTATCCCGCCCCGCGCCGAATTGCAGGGAAATGCCCGCATCCCGCGCGGCATCGGTGAAGGCCAGGTGGTTCAGCTCGCCCGCGCCCTCGGTCAGCATGGCGAAGCCGAGGCCCATGCGGCCCTCCTGGCCCGGGGCGTCCAGCGCGCCGCCGCCATTCCAGCTCCATTCGAGGGAGACGACGGGCACCGACTGGTCCTCGACCAGCCAGGCGGTGATGCCGCCTTCCTGGATGATGCGGATGGGCAGGCGGAAGGGCGCGCGCGGCGGCAGGCCGGCGGTGGAGGTGGCGTTCGGGATCATGCCGGCAGCAGCCAGCCGGCGGTGGTCAGCGGGTTCACCAGCACGGCGCGCGCGGCCTCATTCACCTGTTCGGTGGTCACGGCGCGCAGCTTCTCGGGCCAATGCTCCACATCCTCCATCGGCAGGCCGATGGCCAGCGCGCCGCCCAGCATGCGCGGCGCCGCCCCCAGCCCGTCCAGCGCCAGCATCGCCCCCGCGGTGGTCTGGCGGATGGAGCGCGCGACCTCGGCCTCCGTCACGCCATCCTGCACCAGGCGGCGCAGCTCGGCCTCGACGATCTGCTCCAGCGCCTCCCGCGTGTTGGGGGCGCGCAAGGTGGCGGAGACGCTGAAGATCGAGGCCCCCGCCACGTCCGAATCATACCCGGCCCCCGCCGCGACGGCGATGCCGCTTTCCACCAGCGCGCGGTGCAGGCGCGAACCCGTGCCCCCGCCCAGTACATGGGCCAGCACCTCCAGCGGCCAGGCGTGGCGCGTCTCGCCCCAGGTGGCCGAAGGGGCGGCGATGGCGCGGCTGAAGCTGGCCTCCCGCGTCACCGGGCTCGTCTGCTCGATGCGCGGCATGGCGGGGGCGATCGGGATCTCCCCCCGGTTGCGGGGGGTGAAGGCGCGGGCGGGGATCAGGCCATAGGTCTGCTCGGCCAGCTCGCGCAGCCGCGCTTCCTCCACATCGCCCGCCACCACCAGCGTGGCGTTGCCCGGCGCGTAGCGGGCGGAGAAGAAGGCCAGCATGTCCTCGCGGCTGATCGCGCGGATCTCCTCCTCCCAGCCGATGATGGGGCGGCCGCGCCAGTGCTGGCGGCCCCACATGGCGGCGTCGAAGGCCTCGCGGAACTTGCTGCGGGGCTGGCTTTCCACCACTTGGCGGCGTTCCTCGATCACCACGCTGCGCTCGGCCTCGAACTCGGCCGGGTTGAACAGGGGGCCGGCCATGCGGTCCGCCTCCATCCGCATGACCAGCGCGAGGCGGGAGGATTCGACATGCTGGTAATAGGCGGTGACGTCGCGGCTGGTGAAGGCGTTGTCCTGCCCGCCCTGGCGGGCCACGAGGCGGGAGAAATCCCCGCTCGGCACATTGCCGCTGCCCTTGAACATCATGTGTTCCATGAAGTGGGCGACGCCGCCGATTCCCTGCGGGTCCTCGCCGGAGCCCGCGCCATAGAACACGTAATGCGCCACCACCGGCGCGCGGTGGCTTTCGGCCAGCACCACCCGCAGCCCGTTGGCCAGGCGCCATTGCTTGGCGCCGAAGATCGGGCGGCTGGTGAATGGGGCGGGCTGCTGCGCGCGCGCGGGGGCTTCGGCCGCGGCGATGCCGGCGGCCAGGGGGAGTGCTGCGGAAATGGCTGTGCGTCTCGTCAGGGGCATCGGGGGGAATGTGGGCGCGCGGGCGGCGCTTGGGAATGGGGGCGGGCAAGGATATCAGGGATATCCCTCCCTTGCGTGAGGCCGCCGCGCCTGCGTAACTCCCTGCCCAGGGAGGGGCGGCGCATGGGGGTCATCATCATCGGCGGCGGGATCGGGGGTCTGACGGCCGCCATGTCCCTGCACGCGGCGGGCATCGATGTGGAGGTGTTCGAGGCGGCGGCCGACGTCCGCCCCCTGGGGGTCGGCATCAATGTGCTGCCGCACGCCGTGCGCGAATTGACCGAGCTGGGGCTGCAACCCCTGCTGGCCGAGACCGGCATCGCGACGCGGGAGCTGCGCTACATCTCCGCCCATGGGCAGGAGATCTGGCGGGAGGCGCGGGGCCTGGCCGCGGGTTACGACTGGCCGCAATACAGCATCCATCGCGGCCGGCTGCACATGCTGCTGATGGTGGAGGCGCGGGCGCGCCTCGGCGCCCGGCGCGTGCATACCGGCCGCCGGCTGGTCCGCACCGAGCAGGATGCGGCGGGCGTCACCGCCTTTTTCGCCGATGGCGGCCAGGCGCGCGGCAGCGTGCTGGTGGGCGCGGACGGCATCCATTCCGCCGTGCGGGCCGAGCGCCTGCCCGATGAGGGCGCGCCCCGCTGGAAGGGGGCGGTGCTGTGGCGCGCGACCTCCGTCGCGCCGCCCTTCCTGGATGGCGCCACCATGATCCAGTGCGGCCATCACGACCTGAAATTCGTCTGCTACCCGATCGCGCACAACCCGGACGGCACCCAGCTGATCAACTGGATCGCCGAGCGCGTGCTGCCCGCCGACACCCCCTGGAACCGGGAGGACTGGAACCGCCAGGGCAGCCTGGCGGAGGTGATCCCGCATTACCAGGATTGGCGCTGGCCCTGGCTGGACGTGCCCGCCCTGATGGCCCGGGCCGAGGCCGTCTATGAATTCCCGATGGTGGACCGCGACCCGCTGCCCGGCTGGAACCAGGGGCGCATCACCCTGCTGGGGGATGCCGCGCACCCGATGTATCCCATCGGCTCCAACGGTGCGTCCCAGGCCATTCTGGATGCGCGGGTGCTGGCGATGCATCTGGGCCGCTGCGGCGGGGATTGGGCGGCGGGGCTCGCGGCCTATGACGCCGCCCGCCGCCCGCCCACCGCCGCCCTGACGCTGGCCAACCGCGAACTGGGCCCGGATGTGATCCTGGAGCGCGTGCACCAGCGCGCGCCCCAGGGCTTCACCGACCTGAACGCCGTGATCAGCCAGCGGGAACTGGCCGAGACGGCCGCGCACTACAAGAAGCTGGCCGGGTTCGACCCCGTGCTGCTCAACGAACGGGAGAGCTATACGCCATGAAGGTCGCCGCGATCGGGCTGGGCAGCATGGGGCAGGGGGCGGCGCGCGCGCTGCTCAAGGCCGGGCACGCCGTCACGGGGGTGGACCCGAACCCCGCCGCCCGCACCGCCTTCGAGGATGCGGGCGGCACCGCCGTGCCCCGCGCGGCCGATATCCCCCAGGGCACGGAGGCCGTGCTGGTGCTGACGGTCAACGCCGCCCAGGCCCGCGCCGCCCTGTTCGGCCCCGAGGGCTGCGCCCCCCGCCTGGCCCCGGGCGCGGTGCTGGTGGTCTGCGCCACCATGGCGCCTGCCGACGCGCGGGCCCTGGCCGCCGATGCCACGGCGCAAGGTTTCCTCTATCTGGATGCCCCGGTCTCCGGCGGGTCCAAGGCGGCGCATGCGGGCACCATGACGGTGATGGCCAGCGGGCCCGAGGCGGTCTTCACCGCCGCCGCCCCGGTGCTGGGGGCGGTGGCCGCCCAGGTGTGGCGGCTGGGCGAGGAGCCGGGCATGGGTGCCACCATGAAGGTCACGCACCAGCTTCTGGCCGGGGTGCACATCGCAGTGGCCGCCGAGGCGATGGCGCTGGCCATCAAGGCGGGGCTGGACCCAGGACAGGTCTATGGCGTGGTGACCGGCGCCGCCGGCAACAGCTGGATGTTCGAGAACCGCATGGCCCATGTGCTGGCCGGGGACGAGACCCCGCATTCGGCGGTGAACATCTTCGTCAAGGATCTGGGCCTGGTGGAGGCCATGGCGCGGGAGGTGCAATCCCCCGTGCCGCTGGCCGCGCAGGCCATGCAGTTGTTCGTGGCCGCCGCCGCGCAGGGCCATGGCGGAAAGGACGATGCCTTCGTCATCCGGGCCTATCAGGCGATGACGGGGATCAAGCTGCCCGGGGAGGCGTAAGGCGCCGCCCCGCCATCAAAACATCACCATTCCGCCGCGCCCCGCCCTGAACCCGGCGTGATCCCGCCACGGGCGGGGGGCAGAGTGCCTCTCATGCGGGGCTCCCCCGCGGCGGGTGCCGGAGGGCGGCACCCCCGGCCGCCCCGCCAGGACATACGACGATGCGCAAGCTCCTTGCCGCCGCCACCCTCTCCGCCGCCGTGCTGCTGGCAGGCTGCCAGAACCCCGATGGTTCGGTGAACATGGGCAACACGCTGCTGCTGGGCGCGGGGCTCGCGACTGTCGCTGGCGTCGCGGTGCTGGCCAGCGACAATGGCCATCGCGGCTATCGGGGCGGCTATGGCGGCGGCTACGGCTACCGGCCCAGCTACGGCTACGGCCGCCGGGGCTGGTAGCGGCTCACTTCAGGGACCGCCCCTTCACCACCGCGGCACTGCCGAACCGCGCGCGCAACTGTTCCATGGCCTGCCAGCGGCGGGCCTGGCGCGGGGCATCGGGGTCGGCCAGGTCCGGGGTGTCGGCGTCGCGCGCCTCGGCCAGGGGCTGGGCGCCGATGCCGATCAGCCGGAAGGCCGTGCCATCCGCCTCGCGCGCCAGCAGGGCGCGGGCGGCCTCGAAGATGGGTTCGGGCACCAGGGTGGGGCGGGGCAGGCGGGCGTTGCGGGTGCGCAGGGCGAAGCCGGCGGTCTTCAGCTTCAGCACCACGCCACCCGCCGCCAGGTCCTTGGCCGCCAGCCGGCGGCACAGCTTTTCCGCCAGGGGCCACAGCACCGCCTCCAGCTCCGCCAGGGAGCGGATGTCGTGCTCGAAGGTGGTCTCGGTCGAGACGGATTTGGTCTCGCGCTCCGGGCGGACGGGGCGGTTGTCCTCCCCGCGCGCGCGGGCGGCCAGGGCAGGGCCTTCCTCGCCGAAGCGGCGGGCGGCGTCCTTCGCGTCCAGCGCGGCCAGCTGGCCCAGCCGCGTGAAGCCCGCGCTGGCCAGCCGTTTCGCCATGGCCGGGCCCACCCCGGGCAGCAGCGTGACGGGTTCGGGCGCCAGCAGGGCGGCGGCCTCGGCCTGGCCGATCACGGCGAAGCCGCGCGGCTTGTCCCGCTCCACCGCGATCTTGGCCAGCAGCCGGTTGGGCGCCAGCCCGATCGAGATCGTCACCCCCACCTCGCGCTCCACCTGGCGGGCCAGGCGGGCCAGCACCACGGCGGGCGGGGCCTTGTGCAGCGCCTCGGTGCCCGAGAGGTCCATCACCGCCTCGTCGATGCTCATGGGCTGCACCAGGGGGGTCAGGGCCTGCATCATCTCGCGGATGCGCCTGCCCTCATGCACGTATTTCGCCATCTCGGGCTTGATGACCACGGCGTCGGGGCACAGGGCCAGCGCCTTGAACATCGGCATGGCGGAATGCACGCCGCGTGTGCGCGCGATGTAGCAGGCGGTGGAGACCACCCCCCGCTTGCCGCCGCCCACGATCACGGGCCTGGCCGCGAGTTCCGGCCGGTCGCGCTTCTCGACACTGGCGTAGAAGGCGTCGCAATCCACATGCGCGATGGTCAGGGCGAACAGTTCCGCGTGGCGCAGGATGCGCCGTCCGCCGCATTGCGGGCAGGCGGCGCCGGGCACCTCCTGGCTTCCGCAATCGCGGCAGAGCGCGGCCATCACATCACCACAGCCGGGCGGCCCCCAGCACGCCGGAGCTGTCGCCATGGCGCGCGCGCACCAGCCGGGTGTTCACCACATCCGAGAACACCCACTGGCCCCACAGGCGCGGCACCTCCGTGTACAGGTGCTCCATGTTGGACAGCCCGCCGCCCAGCACGATCACATGCGGGTCCAGGATATTGATGACATGGGCCAGGGCGCGGGCCAGCCGGTGGGCGTGGCGCGCCAGGGCGGCGGCGGCGGCGGCATCCCCGGCAGCGGCCCGGGCGGGCACGCCGGTGGCATCGGTCGCACCCGGCCCATCGGTATCGGCCGCCAGCGCCGGGCCGCAGAGGAAGGTCTCGATGCAGCCCTGCCGGCCGCACCAGCAGCGCCGGCCCGGGTGCTCGGCGGCGTCCATCCAGGGCAGGGGGTTGTGGCCCCATTCGCCGGCGATGCGGTTCACCCCTTCCAGCAGCTTGCCGTCCATCACCACCCCGGCCCCCACGCCGGTGCCCAGGATGGCGGCGAACACGCTGGGGGCGCCGGCGGCGGCGCCGTCGCTGGCCTCGCTCATCGCCAGGCAATTGGCGTCGTTGGAAATCCGCACTGGGCGGCCCAGGGCGCGGCTCAGGTCTTCCTCCAGCCGGCCGCCGTTCAGCCAGGTGGAATTGGCCCCGCGCACCAGCCCGGTGGCGGGCGACAGGCTGCCGGGGATGCCGACGCCCACCGTGCCGCTCGCGCCCAGCTCCTCCTCGGCCCCTTCCACCAGGAAGCGGATGGCGTCGAGCACGCCCTCATAGCTGCGGGGCGTGGGCACGCGCCGCCGCAGCAGGGCGTGGCCGGCTTCCGCCAGGGCCGCCACCTCGATCTTGGTTCCGCCGAGATCCACACCGATGCGCATGCCTCTGTTTCGCGCGCATGGCCCTTGCGGGCAAGGCCAACACCGCCTTGATTGGGGTGATGGAAACGCTCGATGTGCGGGGGCTGAAATGCCCCCTGCCGGTGCTGAAGGCCAACAAGGCGCTCAGGGGCATGGCCCCGGGCGCCGAGCTGCTGGTGCTGGCGACCGACCCCGCGGCCGAAAAGGACTTCCCGGCCTTCGCCGAGGAAACCGGCCATGCCCTCGTCTCCCTGACGCATGAGGAGGAGGTGCTGCGCGTGGTGCTGCGCCGCCGGGCGGGATGAGCATGCCGGCCCCCGTCCTGCTGCTGACCCATCCGGATTGCCTGGGCCACGACATGGGCGAGGGCCACCCCGAGCGCCCCGACCGCCTGCGCGCCCTGCACGCGGCCTTCGCCGCCCCGGAATTCGCGGAGCTGTTGCGGGAGGACGCGCCGGAGGCCACCGCCGAACAGCTGATGCTGGCCCACCCCGAGAGTTATGTCCGTGCCGTGCTGGTGATCGACCCCGCCCCGGGCCGGCTGGTGCGGCTGGATGGCGACACCGCCATGGGCCCCGGCAGCCGCGCCGCCGCCCTGCGCGCCGCGGGGGCCGGCATCCGCGCGGTGGAGGCGGTGCTGGCCGGCCAGGCGCGGGCCGCCTTCTGCGCCGTGCGCCCGCCCGGGCACCACGCGGAGCCCGCCATCGCCATGGGGTTCTGCATCTTCTCCAACGCCGTGATCGCGGCGCGGCACGCCCAGCGCGCGCTGGGCGTGGGGCGCGTCGCCATCCTGGATTTCGACGTGCACCACGGCAACGGCACCCAGGCCTGCGTGGCGGACGACCCCTCCATCCTGTTCTGTTCCAGCCACCAGATGCCGCTGTACCCCGGCACCGGCGCGATGCGGGAGGTGGGGGTGGGCAACATCGCCAACGCGCCGCTGCGCCCGGGCTCGGGCGGGGCGGAATTCCGCGCGGCCTGGACGGGGCTGCTGGAGCGCGTGCGCGGCTTCGCGCCGGAGCTGGTGATCGTCTCGGCTGGTTTCGACGCCCATGCGCTGGACCCGCTGGCCCAGCTGGAGCTGGAGGCGGAGGATTTCGCCTGGGTGACGCGGGAGATCCTGGCGGCCTCACCCCCCGGCCGCGTCGTGAGCCTGCTGGAGGGCGGCTATGACCTGCGGGGCCTGGCCGAGAGCGCCCGCGCGCATCTGCGCGCCTTGATGGCTTCGCGCATTTGTGCGCGCTGATGGCTACCTGACGCTCAGATAGGCCAGCCGCTTCAGTTCGCGCCGCATATGGGTGGTGGCATCCAGGATCAGCCCCACCGCGAAGGACAGCAGCGCCGAGACCATCATGCCCGAGGCCAGCACCGCCGTGGGCAGCCTGGGCACCAGCCCGCTTTCCAGGAATTCCCATACCAGCGGCAGGCCGAGCGCCAGCGAGCCCAGCAGCAGCACCAGCCCGGCTGAGCCGAAGAAGGCCAGCGGCCGCTCCCGCCGGATCAACTGGCCGATCATGTTCAGGATGACGAAGCCATCGGTATAGGTCTTGAGCTTGGAGACCGAGCCCTCCGGCCGCTCGCCATAGGGGGCGCTGATCTCGCCGATCGGCATGCGCAGTTCCAGCGCATGGATCATGATCTCGGTCTCGATCTCGAAGCCGCTGCTCATGGCCGGGAAGCTTTTGGCGAAGCGGCGGGAGAACAGCTTGTAGCCCGACAGCATGTCCCGCGTGCGGCGGCCGAACACGCAGCCCACCATGCCCGTCAGCAGCACATTGCCCAGGCGGTGGCCGGGGCGGTAGGCCTTCTCGCCGGTCTCCTCCCGCGCGACGTTCACCAGGTCATAGCCGCCTTCCGCGCCGAAGCGCAGCAGTTCGGGGGCCACGGAGGCGTCATAGGTCGCGTCGCCATCGACCATGATGTACCAGTCGGCGTCGATGTCGGCGAACATGCGCCGCACCACGCTGCCCTTGCCGGGCTGGTCCTCGAAGCGGGTGATGGCGCCGGCGGCGCGCGCGACCTCGGCCGTGCCGTCGGAGGAGTTGTTGTCGTAGACGTAGATATCGGCCTGCGGCAGCGCCGCGCGGAAGCCGTGCACGACCTCGGCCACCGTCAGTGCCTCATTGTGGCAGGGCACGAGGATGGCGACACGGGGTGAGGACAGGATGACGGTGTTCTCGGGCTGCGGCATCTGTATCCTGCTGGGTCAAGGTGGTCCGGGAAGCGGGCTAACCAAGGCCGGGCCGGGTTGCAAGGCCTCGCCGGACCGGGGCATGTGGTCGTTCTGACGATATCTGGAGCGTTCGATGCGCCGTGGCGATGGGCTGATCCTGTTGGTGCTGTGCCTGGCGGGTGGGCTGCGTTCCTGGCAAATGGGCACGGATATCAACTGGGACCTGATGAACTACCAGTTCTATGGTCCCTATGCGCTGCTGACCGGGCGCGGGTTCCAGGACCTGGCGGCGGGGCAATTGCAGAGCTTCTTCAACCCCATCGCACATGTGCCGCAATATGTGTTGATGCGGGCGCTGAATGATTGGCCACGGCTGTTCGCTTTTCTGATGGGGCTTCCGGCGGGGGTTTACGCCTTCGTGCTGGGCAAGACCTGCCTGGTGGTGCTGCGCGCGGCGTTCCCCGCGCAGGCGGGGCTGGCCTGGCTTGCTGCCCCGGCCTGGCTGATCGGCATCACGGGCGCCGATTTCCTCTCGCTGATCGGCTTGAGCTCCAACGACGTGAATCTGGGGCTGCTGGTGCTGCTGGCGCTGTGGCTCGCCCTGCGGGAGGCCGCGTCGCCCTCGCCACTCACGGCGCGCGGCCTGGGTTGGCTGGCGCTCGCAGGGGCGGTGATGGGCCTCGCGCTGGGGCTGAAGCTGACCAACATCATCTATGCCGCGCCCTTCGGCATCATGGTGCTGGCGCTGTTCGGGCTGAGGGCCGCGGTCCTGACCGGTATCAGCATGGTGGCGGGCTTCCTGCTCACTTGGGGGGGCTGGGCGTGGTTCCTATGGCGCAACACCGGCAACCCCGTGTTTCCGATGTACAACGACATCTTCCGCTCGCCGGATTTTCCGCCCATCCGCATCGCCGATGAGCGCTTCCTGCCGCGCGATCTCTGGCAGGGGCTGTTCTATCCCTTCTTCTGGCTGCGCAAGGCCAGCGGTATGGTGACAGAGCTGCCGATGCGCGACCCGCGCCTGGCGCTGGCCATGCTGGGGGTGGCGGGCCTGGCGATCGCGGCATTGCGCAACTGGCCCTGGAGCTTCGCCGCCGCCCGCCGCCAGCGCGCCACCCTGTTCCTGCTGGGCTTCGCCATCATGGGATATGCCATGTGGGCAAAGACCTTCGGCATCTACCGCTATCTGCTGGTGCTGGAGACATTGAGCGGGCTGCTGGTGGTCCTGGCACTCGGCCTCCTGCTACGGGCGCGGGTTCTGGCGGGGTTCGGTGCGGCCTGTGCCATAGCGCTGGGTGCCATCCTGTGGGTTGCCCCGCCCAATTGGGGCCATGCCCGCTATGGCGCGCAGGTGTTGTGGGTGGATCCGCTGCCGGTCCAGCCGACCGAGATGGTGGTGACGCTCGATGATGCGCCGCACGGCTATCTGGTGCCTTTCATGCCGCCCGAGGTTCGGGTGATGGGCGCCTTCACCAACCTGACCCAGCCGCATTTCGATTCCGGCCTGCGCCGGCGGATCATCGCGGCGGTGGCGGCGCATCCGGGCGGGTTCCGCATCCTCACCACCCCGCACTTGCCGTTGGAGGAGACGAACCGCCGGCTGGAGCCCCTGGGCCTGATCATATCGGGCGAATGCCAGATCGTGCGCACCACCATGGACACGCACCGTTTCTGCCGCGCAACGCGCCGATAAGCTGCCCCGCGGCGGTATCAGCGGCGCGGGTTCTGTTCTAGAAGCGGGCTGTCCGAAACGACAATCAACGGGGAACCCAGTTGAACAAGCCCGTCACGCCCAACAGCCTGCGCACCGGTCCCGATGAGGCCGGCCGCTTTGGCACCTTCGGCGGCCGCTATGTGGCCGAAACCCTCATGCCGTGCATCCTGGAAGTCGAGGCCGCCTACAAGGCCGCCCGCCAGGACCCGGCGTTCGAGGCCGAGTGGCGTTGGCTGCTGAAGGATTATGTGGGCCGCCCCAGCCCGCTGTGGCACGCGAAGCGCCTGACGGAGCACCTGGGCGGCGCCCAGGTCTACATGAAGCGCGATGAGCTGAACCACACCGGCGCGCACAAGATCAACGCCGTGCTGGGGCAGATCCTGCTGGCCAGGCGCATGGGCAAGACGCGCATCATCGCGGAGACCGGGGCCGGCCAGCATGGCGTGGCCACCGCCACCGCCTGCGCGCTGTTCAACCTGCCCTGCACCGTCTTCATGGGCGCGACCGATGTGGAGCGCCAGCAGCCCAACGTGTTCCGCATGAAGCTGCTGGGCGCGGAGGTGGTGGCCGTCACCGCCGGCGCCGGCACCTTGAAGGACGCGATGAACGAGGCCCTGCGCTATTGGGTCGCGAACGTGCACGACACCTACTATTGCATCGGCACGGTCGCGGGCCCCGCGCCCTATCCGCAGATGGTGCGCGATTTCCAGTCCGTGATCGGCGAGGAAGCGCGCGAGCAGATGCTGGCCGCCACCGGCCGCCTGCCGGATACGCTGGTGGCCGCGATCGGCGGCGGGTCCAATGCCATGGGGCTGTTCTTCCCGTTCCTGGACGATCCCTCCGTCGCCATGCACGGCGTGGAGGCGGCGGGCTATGGGCTGGATGTGGAGAACGGCCATTGCGCGAGCCTGACCGGCGGGCGCCCCGGCGTGCTGCACGGCAACCGCACCTATCTGCTGCAGGACAAGGACGGCCAGATCCTGGAAGGCCATTCCATCTCGGCGGGCCTCGACTATCCGGGCATCGGGCCGGAACATTCCTGGCTGCATGAGATCGGGCGGGTGAAATACGTCTCCGCGACCGACCGGGAGGCGCTGGAAGCCTTCCAGCTCTGTTCGCGGCTGGAGGGGATCATCCCCGCGCTCGAGCCCTCCCATGCGCTGGCGCATGTCATGCGCATCGCGCCCACCCTGCCCAGCGACCACCATATCCTGATGAACATGTGCGGCCGGGGGGACAAGGACATCTTCGCTGTCGCCAAGCATCTGGGGGTGACGCTGTGAGCCGGATCACCGCGCGCTTCGCCGCGCTGAAGCAGGAAGGGCGCGGCGCGCTCATGCCCTTCCTCGAGGCCTATGACCCCGACCCCGCCACCAGCATGGCCATCCTGCGCGGCATGCCGGGGGCGGGTGCGGACCTGATCGAGATCGGCATGCCGTTCAGCGACCCGATGGCGGATGGCCCCACCGTCCAGCTCGCGGGCCAGCGCGCGCTGAAGGCGGGTGCCACCGTGGCCGGCACCCTGGCCATGGTGCGGGACTTCCGTGAGGAGGACCAGGACACGCCCATCATCCTGATGGGCTACCTGAACCCCATCCTCAGCTACGGGCCGGAGCGCTTCTGCGTGGACGCCGCGGCCTCCGGCGTCGATGGCCTCATCATCGTGGATATGCCGCCCGAGGAAAGCCAGGACGTGCAGCCCTTCGCGCAAGCGCAGGGGCTGGACCTGATCCGCCTGGTGGCTCCCACGACCGACGAGGCCCGCCTGCCCCTCGTGCTGAAGAACAGCTCGGGCTTCATCTACTACGTCGCCATCACCGGCGTCACCGGCACGCGCAGCGCGACGGGCGATGCACTGCGCGCCGCCATCCCGCTGGTGCGCGCCCACACCGACCTGCCGATCGCCATCGGCTTCGGTGTGCGCACGCCGGCCCAGGCGGCGGAGGCGGCGGCCATCGCCGATGGCGCGGTGGTGGCCAGCGCGCTGATCGAGAAGCTGGCGAGCACCCTGGATGCCCAGGGCCGGGCCACCCCCGGCACCGTGCGCGCCGTGCTGGACGATGTGCGGGCCCTGGCCGAGGCCGTCCGGGGCTGAATCCAATCTTTCCAGGGGCTTGGCGGCCCCTGGAATTCCCTGCGCGGTTCTGCAACCACGCAGGGTTATCATTGCCTGTTTCTGCTCTATTCGCTAAACGTGTCTTAATAGTTGAGACGTTTAGGCGCTATTTGGCGCGGCGACGAGGGCAGATCATGACATCAGAAGCGCGGCATGTGCTGAAAACCGGCGGGTTCACGCTGGGCGTTGCGCTGCTGGGCTGCGCCCTGGCCCGCCCCGCCGCCGCGCAATGGCCGCAGCCCGAGGGCGGCGGCCAGGTCATCCTGCAGATGGGCCCTTACTGGGCCGATACGGATGGCTATGACAGCCGCGGCAACCGGCTGCCGGGCCGGGGTTCGGTCACCCGGCTCGATATCTCCCCCTATTGGGAACATGGGCTGACCCAGCGCTGGACGGTGGGCCTCGCACCCCGGCTGCAGGCGACCTGGATGGACCAGGGTTCGGGCCGTTCCAGCGGCTTCGGCATGGCCGATACCTCGGCCTTCGCGCGCTACACCATTCATCGCGGCGACTGGAACGTGCTGGCGGTGCAGGGCACCGTGATCACGCCCGGCGTCGGCGGGCGCCACAACACCTATATCGCCGAACCCCATCCCAGCTTCGAGGCGCGGGTGCTGTACGGCCACAGCTTCGAACTGCCGCGCGGCATGACGGCCTTCACCTCGCTGGCGGCGGGCTATCGCTTCCGGCCCGGCAGCGCCGCGGATGAGGTACGCGGCGACGTGACGCTGGGCTTCCGCCCGGTGCCGGACTGGATGGTGATGGCGCAGTATTTCGGCACCATCGGCATGCGCAACAACGGGCCCGGCGGGCCGGATTACGCGATCCACCGCGCGCAGTTCTCGATCGTGCATGACATCAACGCGCGGCACAGCATTCAGCTGGGCTATATGCGTGAGGTCGCCGGCCGGCGCGTGGCCTTGGGCCAGGCGGTGCTGGCGGCTTGGTGGTACCGCTACTAACTAGCCGCCCCCGCCCTAACCGCCGCGCCGCAACGCGGCCAGGCTCAGCGCCAGGCCCCCGCCCAGCGCCAGCGCGGCGAGCGCCACCGGCAGGCCGGCCCCCGGCACCGCCTGCAGCACCAGCCCGCCCAGCGGCGCCCCCACCGCGCCCCCCAGCAGATAGGCGGTGTTGAGCCCCGCCATGCCCATGGCCCGGGCCGGCCCCGCGAAGCGCTGCACCGCGCGCACCATGCCCAGCGTATAGATCGCCCCGGCCGCCCCGCCCCACACCGACAGCAGCGGCCACACCGCCAGCCCCGGCGCCAGCAGCGGCCACAGCAGAGAGCCCACCGCGACCAGCACCGCGCAGCCCAGCAGGGCGCGATGGGTGCCGAAACGGTCCGCGAACCAGCCCACCGGGAATTGCGCCAGCACATTGCCGAAGCCCGTGGCCACCACGATGCTGGCGGCGGCCGCCGCACTCATGCCCAGGCCCAGCGCCTGCACCGGGAATACGGCGCCGGCGACCCCTTCCAGGGAACCGCACAGCACCGCCGCCCCGGCCGGGGCGATCATCATCAGCGCCACCGGCCGCAGGCGCGGCACCGAGACCCGCATGCGGCGCGGCACGGCGCCCCGCGGCTCCTTCACTGCCAGCGTCAGCAGGGTGCCGACCAGGATGATGCAGGCCGAGGCCGCGAAGGCCTCCGCCCGCACGCCGGTCAGCCACAGCACGGCCGGGCCGCCGCCGATCGCGGCGGAGACGAAGGTCTGATAGATGCCCAGGAACCGTCCCTCACGCCCCGGCGGGGCCATGGCGCCCGCGATGGCGTCCGATGTCGTCCAGGTGAAGCAGGAGGACAGGCCCAGCACCGGCCCCAGCAGGAACCAGAAGGGCAGGGCCGGGTTGGTCGAAAGCCCCAGCAGCGCCAGCACGCAGCCCAGCCCCGCCAGCCGGTGCAGCTTCACCGCCCCCCCGAACCAGCCCGCCACCCAGGGGGTGAAGGGCGCCGAGACCAGCGCCGTGACCCACACCGAGGCCGCGTAGAGCCCGACCAGCGCCGGGGCCTCCCCACGTTCGGCCAGCAGGACCGAGGCCAGCGGCACGCTCATCCAGACGCCGCCGAAGGCGCAGGTGGCGGCGGCGACGAACAGCCACACGCCGGGCGGCGTGGCACGGGTCAGAACGGCGGACATCCCTCAGGGCTCGCGGGCGGAAAAGGCGGGGTGAGGGCACATGCCCCAGCATGTGGCATGCGGCCGGGGGGCGCTTCAACCCTGGCATGGCCCATGCGACCCTGGCGCATGACCGTCGCCTGCCTGCACACCGCCGCCAGCAACATCCCGCTGTTCGAGGCCGCGGCCGCCCGCCATGGGCTGACCCTGCGCCACGCCCTGCGACCGGACCTGCTGGCGGGCGCGGAGGCCGCGGGCGGCGCCACCCCCGCCATCCTGGCCGAAACCCGGGCCGAGCTGGCCCGCGCCCTGCCGGGGGCGTCGGCGCTGCTGCTCACCTGCTCCACCCTGGGCCCGGCGCTGGAGGGCGCCACCTGGCCCATCCCCGCCCTGCGCGTGGATGCGGCGCTGGCGCGCGCGGCCATGGCGCGGCCCGGGCGTCTGCTGGTGCTGTGCGCGGTGGAGACGACGTTGGAACCCACCCGCGCGCTGTTCGCGGCGGCGGCGCCGGCGGGCAAGGCGTGGGAGTTGCGGCTGGTGCCCGGGGCCTGGGCGCGGTTCAAGGCGGGGGATGCGGAAGGCTACGCGGCGGCGATCCGCGCGGCGGCCGTGGGGGCGGAGACGGTGGCGCTGGCCCAGGCCTCCATGGCGGTGGCGGGCGGGGGCGCGCGGGTGATGACGGTGCCGGATGCGGCGATGGCGGCCCTGGGAACGACCCTGGGCGGAACCCTCAGCGCCGCCTCGCGGTGAGGAAAGCCAACCCCGCCACGACCGCCCCATAGATCGCGTTCATCGCCGCCATGGAGACCGGCAGGCCGGGGATCAGGAAGGTCGCGGCATCGCAGGGCTTGGTCGGCGCCGGGGCCAGCGAGCGCATCAGGTCATCCAGGCTCATATTGGCCTGCGCGGTCGGCGCCGCGCAGCCGGGCAGGGGCGAGGGCCACCAGCCCCATTCCACCCCGGCATGGAACCCCCCGATCGCGGCCGAGACCAGGCAGGCCAGCCCCCCCAGCGCCAGGAACAGCCCACACCGGCGCGGCAGGAAGCCCGCGGCCAGGAACAGCGGCACCGCCACCCAATAGGGGGCCCGCTGCCACAGGCACAGCTCGCAGGGCACCAGCTCGAACCAGCCCTCGGAGAGCTTGGCGAAGGCGGGGGCCAGGGCCGCCAATATGGCCAACACGAACGGCATGACGGATTTCTGGAACCCCGCCACGGCGCTGGCAAGGTGTCAGCCTGTGGCGGAGTGTTTCAGCGCGGCGCCGATGGCGGGTTTCAGCGCGGCCAGGGCGGTGCCGGTGCGGCGCGCCAGGCGGATCAGCCCGGGCAGATCCTGCGGGCGGCGCAGCAGCGCGCGCAGCACCCGCCAGGGGGCGGGGTTGCCGTCCTCATCCAGCCCATGGGCGGCGGCGGGGGGCAGGGCCTCATGCGCGGTGTCGCCCACGGCGCGCAGCACGGCGAAGGGAATGCCCAGTGAGGCGCAGTGCCGGGCCACCACGGCGCTTTCCATATCCACGGCGGCGGCGCCGGTGCGGGCGCGCAGCGCGGCCTTTTCCGCCGCCGAGGCGATCAGCGTGTCGCAGCCCGCCAGCACCACGGGGCGCGCCCCGGTGGCGGCGGCCAGCTGGGCGGTCCAGGCGGCGTCGGGGGTATAGGGGCCCTCGGGTGCCATCAACGCCGAGGCCAGCAGCAGCGCGCCGCTGGGCAAGGCGGGGTCCAGCCCGCCCGCCACGCCGAAGCTCAGGATGCGTTCGGGCCGGGGCAGGGCTGCCAGCCGGCGCGCCAGCAGCGCCGGGTTGGCGGCGGCGCAGACCACCGCCATACCCGGGGGCAGCAGCGCCGCCTCCGCCTGGAAACCGACGGCGACCAGCATCACAGCGGCGGCCGCATGCCCTTGAAGCCCGCCAGCGCCTCATATCCGGCGGCGGCGCGGAACAGCAGCGCCTCCCGCCAGGCGGGGGCGACGAACTGAACCGACAGCGGCAACCCGCCGGAGGACAGGCCCGACATCAGCGTGATCGCCGGATGGCCGGTCACGTTGAAGGCGGTGCGCGCCTGGCGGGGATAGGTGCGCTCCACCTCCGGCACATCGTCGATGCGCGCGGCGGGGTCCATGGAGGAGGCGCAGAGCAGGATGTCCACCTCCTCGAAGGCGGCCTGCACGGCGGCCAGCAGCTTGGCGCGGTGACGCTGGGCCTGCACCACATCGGCGCCCGTCACGAACATGCCGGGCAGCAGGCGGCGGCGGGTGACGCCCGCGTATTTCTCCGGCGCCTCGCGCAGCCAGAATTCGTGGATGGAGGCGCTCTCGGCCCCCAGCAGGGTGCGGTTCACCACGGCGAAGTCATTGAGGCTGGGCAGGGCGATATCGCGCACCGTGGCACCATGCGCGGCCAGCAGGGCCGCCGCCGCATCCAGCGACGCGGCCATTTCGGGGTGCGCGGGCTGGTCCTTCTCATGGAAATTCCGGACATAGCCGATGCGCAGGCCGGACAGCCCGCCCGCGATCTCGCCGCGATAGGCGTTGCCGGTCATGGCTTCCAGCATGATGGCCGAATCCTCGACCGTGCGGGTCAGCGGGCCCACATGGTCCAGGGTGAAGGCCAGCGGGAACACGCCCGCGCGCGGCACCAGGTCATAGGTGGGCTTCAGGCCGACGATGCCGCAATGGCTGGCCGGGTGGCGCACCGAGCCGCCGGTATCCGTGCCCAGCGCCGCCGGGAACATCCCCGCCGCGACCGAGGCGCCGGACCCCGAGGAGGAGCCGCCCGGGTGATGGCCCGTGTTCCACGGGTTGCGCGCGGGCGGGAAGGGCAGGTCGAAGGCCGGCCCGCCGATGGCGAATTCATGGGTCGAGAGCTTGGCCGGGAACACCGCCC
This sequence comes from Rhodovarius lipocyclicus, assembly GCF_009900765.1. GTDB lineage: Bacteria > Pseudomonadota > Alphaproteobacteria > Acetobacterales > Acetobacteraceae > Rhodovarius > Rhodovarius lipocyclicus. The sequence continues at coordinate 21,478 of NZ_JAAABL010000010.1, read as the reverse complement.
CCGCCGCGCGCAGCCGGGCCACCACGATGGCGTCCTCGGCCTTCCGGTTGTCCAGCAACTGGGCGGAATGGCAGGTGGTGATCTCACCCGCGATGTCGATGATGTCCTTGATGCCGACGGGGATGCCGTGCAACGGGCCGCGCGGGGTTTCGCGGTCCAGCGCCTCGGCCGCGGCCAGCGCCGGCTGTTCCAGGATGCGGATGCAGGCGTTCAGGCGGGGTTCCACCTCCGCCACGCGCTCCAGGCAGGAGCGTAGCAGGGTGCTGGGCTTCAGCGCGCCATCGGCGATGCGGGCGGAGGCCTCGGCCAGGGTCAGGGTCCAGGGGGCTGTGCTCATGCCTTGGGCTCCGGTTTCGGCAGGGACCAGGCGGGGGCGGGCTCATCGGCCGGGTTGCGCGTGCGCGGCAGGCGGCCGCGCTGGGCCTGCTGCGTGGCGAGGGCCGCCAGCACATCGTCGCGGTGGTTCGCCCAGGCCTTGTGCAGGCCGGCGGCGAGGGCAAGGGTCTCGGCGGTGTTCTCGTCCATGCGGCGCAGCGTGGCACGGTTGCGGCGCGAAAAAAATGCGCCCCGGAAAAAAACCGGGGATGGCGGTCCTGGGGGGGGGGGAGATTGGGAAGGGACCGCCATCCCCGCAAGTGCACCGAGCAAGTGCCGGTGAGTCCGGGAGAGGGAAGCCACGGGAGGTCAGGTATGGCTTCCGGGGTTGCTTATGCGGTCTCAACGCTGAAGCCTCCCTTTACGTTGCAAAAAAATTCGCGCCTCCTGCGCGGATGTCGCACGCCGCAAAAAACCTGCCCCTCACGGGCCTCCGCGTGGTCGAGCTCGGCCACTACATCGCCGCCCCCTTCGCCACCCGGCTGCTGGCCGATCTGGGGGCGGAGGTCATCAAGGTGGAACCGCCCGAGGGCGACCCGGTGCGCGGCTGGGGCAGCCTGAAGGACGGCCACCCGGTGTGGTTCAGCGTGCATGGGCGCAACAAGCTGTCGGTCACGCTCGACCTGAAAAGCGACGACGGCAAGGCGAAGCTGCGCAAGCTGTGCGCCCGCGCCGACGCGCTGGTGGAGAATTTCCGCCCCGGATACCTGGAGCGCCTGGGCCTGGGCCCCGCCGCCCTGCACGCGATCAACCCCAAGCTGATCATCGCCCGGGTTTCCGGCTACGGCCAGGACGGGCCGTACCGCGACAAGCCCGCCTTCGGCGCGATCGGCGAGGCGATGGGCGGCTTGCGCCACCTGACCGCCAATCCGGGCCAGACCGACTATCCGCCGCCGCGCTGCGGGGTTTCGATCAGCGACGACCTGGCTGGCATGTATGCCGCGATGGCCCTCGTTTCCGCCTGCTGGGGCGTGAAGGCGGGCAACCATGAAGGCCGGGTGGTGGATGTGGACCTCGTATCCTCCGTGTTCAGCCTGATGGAGGGGATGCTGCCCGAATACGGCCTGTTCGGCTGGGTGCGGCAGCCGCAGGGCGCCGCCATCAAGACCGCCGCCCCCACCAACACCTACCCCTGCGCCGATGGCAAATGGCTGTGCATCGCCGGCAATTCGGACCTGATCTTCCGCCGGCTGATGGCCGCGATCGGCAGGCCGGACCTGGCGGCCGACCCGCGCATGGCCAACAACCACGGCCGTTGCCAGAATGTGGAACTGCTGGACAGCGCCATCGCCGACTGGACGCGCACCCGCACCGCCAAGGAAGCCGAGGATGTGCTGGAAGCCGCCGAGGTGCCGTGCTCGCGCCTGTACGACATGAAGGATTGCGCCGAGGACCCGCATTTCCGGGCCCGCGACATCGTGATGGAGGTCGAGGACCCGCTGATCGGCCCCGTGCTGCACCCCGCCGCCCCCTTCCGTTTCGACGGCACCCCGGCGCGCGACATGGTGCGCTGGACGGGCCCCGCCGCGGGCGCGCACAATGACCATGTGTTCAAGGAATTGCTGGGGGAAACAACATGATCGCCATTTCCGAGGTCAGCCCGCGCGACGGGTTGCAGCCCATCAAGGGCTTCGTCCCCACCGAGACCAAGATCGAACTCGTCCGCCGCCTTTACGCCGCCGGGCTGCGCCGGATGGAGGTGGGCAGCTTCGTCTCCCCGCGCGCCATCCCGCAGATGGCCGATACCGGCGATGTGCTGGCCGAGGCGCTGAAGCTGGAGGGGCTGGAATGCACCGTGCTGGTGCCGAACCGGCGCGGCTTCGACGCGGCACTCCAGGCGGGTGCGCACCGGCTGGGCTATTTCATGTCCGCCACCGAGGGCCACAGCCGCGCCAACCTGAACCGCGGCATCGAGGAGTGCCTGGCCGAACTCTCCACCCTGGTCAGCGAGACGCCGGCGCATGTGAAGATCCGCTTCAACCTCTCCACCTGCTACCACTGCCCCTTCGAGGGCGTGGTGCCGGAGGACGCCGTGAAGGCGCTGGTGAACCGCGTCGCGCCGCTGAACGCCGCCATGGAGATCTCCCTGTGCGACACCACCGGCAATGCGGCGCCCGACCAGGTGAAGCGGCTGATCGGCTGGGCGATCGAGACCCACGGGCCCCGCTTCGCCTTCCATGGCCATGACACCTACGGCATGGGCGTGGCCAATGCGGTCGCTGCCTATGAGGCCGGCTGCCGGGTGATCGACACCTCGGCGGGCGGCATCGGCGGCTGCCCCTACGCGCCCGGCGCCACGGGCAATGTGGCGACGGAGGATGTGGTCTGGGCCTTCACCCGCATGGGGGTGGAGACCGGGACGGATTGGGCGAAGCTGCTGGATGCCGCGGATTTCGCGGCGGCCGTGCCCGGGGCGACGCCGGGCGGGCGCATGCGCGGCGTGCCGGCGGCGCGGGCGGCGTAGGCGGGAGCAGGGGAGGGGGCCGCACCCCCGCCCGGGGCTTGCTCGCTACTGCTTCTTCAGCCGCATGGCGAAGAACCCGTCCATCCCGCCGAGTTCGCCCAGCATGTCCGGCCGGGTCCGCATCGCGCCCTCGCGTGTGATCGCCATTTCCAGCCCCGGCAGTTCCTCCGGCCGCACCGCGTCCAGCACGACGCCTTCCGGCAGCCGGGCCAGATGCGCCTCCCCTTCCTCCCCTTGCAGGGAGCAGGTGGCGAAGACGATCCGCCCGCCCGGCGCCAGCAGCGCGCAGGCGGCTTCCAGCAGGCGGGTTTGCGTGTCGGCCAGCTTGGCCACGTCGTTCACCCGCTTCAGATGCGCCACATCGGGGTGGCGGCGGATGGTGCCGGTGGCGGTGCAGGGCGCGTCCAGCAGGATGGCGTCGAACAGGGTTTCCGGTTTCCAGCTCAGCCCGTCGGCCACCACCACCTCGGCCGGCAGGGCCAGGCGGGTCAAGTTCTCCCGCAGGCGCACGGCGCGCTTGGGGTCGCGCTCCACGGCCACCACGGTGGCGCCGGCGGCGGCCAGCTGGGCGGTCTTGCCGCCGGGGGCGGCGCACAGGTCCAGCACGCGTTCCCCGGGGCGGGCGGCCAGCAGGCGGGCGGGCAGGGCGGCCGCGGCATCCTGGGCCCACAGCGTGCCCTCGGCGAAGCCCGGCAGTTCCATGATGCGCGTGCCGCCGGGCAGGCGGGCGGTGCCGGTGGGCAGCATCACCGCCCCCTCCACGCTGGCGCCGGGCTTTAGCGAGAGGTCCAGCGGCGCCTCATGCTGATGCGCCTCCGCGATCGCGCGCACGGCGGTGCCGTGGGTCTTGTGCCAGGCGGTCCACAGCCAGCTCGGCGTGTCCAGCCGGGGGGCGTCCAGCCCCTCCAGCGCGGCGGGGCCGGCGGCGGCCACCTTGCGCAGCACGGCGTTCACCAGCCCCGAGAACGGGCGCGGCACCAATGAGACGCAATCGCTGACGGCCGCGTGCGGGGGCGTGCCCAGCAGGGTCAGCTCCGCCGCGCCGATGCGCAGTGCCTGGCGCACGGGCGGCGGCGGCTCGCGCTTCAGATAGGGTTCCAGCACCGCGTCCAGCGAGCCCATGCGCCGCAGCACGGCGGCGGCGATGCGGTGGCCGGCGGCGCGGTCGCGCGCCTCCATGGCGGGCAGGGCGTCCAGCGCTTCCTCCAGCGGGCGGCGGGCCTGCAGGACGGCGGTGAGAAGGGCGTGGGCGGCCTGGCGGGTTGCAGTGGGCATGCGCGGCTTATGACGCCCCCTTCAATACACCACCAGCCCTTGCAGCCCTTGGCGTTCGGCGGCGCGCGCAAGGCTGCCATCCGCCTTCGCGGCGGCGAGGAAATTGTTGACCTCCGCCAGCCACGCCGCATCCCCCCGCGCGACGGCATAGGCCATCAGCGTGTTGCCGAAGCGCGGCGGGGCCTCCAGCAGGCGCACCCAGCCGCGCTGTTCCGCCAGGCCCCGGCCATAGGGCACGCTGGCGATGAACACATCCGCCCGGCCCGAGAACACCTCGGCCTCGCTCTGGCGCGGCGGGCGCATCACCGAAAGCTCGGCCTGGGTCAGGGTCTGGCGCATCACCTCCTCGGCCTGGCTGCCGGGGGCCACGGCCACCAGCACGCCGGGGCGGTCGATCTCCTGCCAGCTCAGCACCCGCACGCTGGCCCGATTCGCGATGCCGACCAGCGCGGTGCTGAAATAGGGCTTGCTGAAGGCCACCCGCTGGCTGCGCTCGGTGGTGACCGTCACGCCGGACATGGCGATGTCGCAGCCATTGCTTTCGAGCTGGGAGATGACCTCGCCCATGCCCACCACCACGAAGGCGACGCGCAGGCCCAGCCTCTCGCCCAGCGCGCGGGCCATGTCGATGTCCACCCCTTCCAGCTCCGCGCTGCGCGGGTTGCGCCAGGACATGCCGAAAAAGCCCGGCCAGATGCACACCCGCAGCTCCCCGCGCGCGCGGATCGCGGCCAATCTGTCTTCCTGGGCATGGGCCTGAGAGGCCCCGGTGCAAATCGCGCAAAGCCCTGCAACAATGCCCGCGATGGTGTTCAGCAGAGATTTCCGCATCAGGCTTCGCCGTGCCTTCGGGCTGGGGGTTCCGGCCGTGTCGCCGCCGCGCCCGTGGCGGCTGTTCGGCCTGGCCGCGTCGGTGGTGATCGCGGCCCTGTTCGCCATCTACACCATCGTGATGCAGCGCGCCCAGCAGGATGCGCTGGCCGCCGCGGCGGAGATGACACGCAACCTCGCCGCCTCGCTCGCCGAGCAGATGGGCCGCTCGATCCAGACGGTGGAGATCCTGCTGCCCGATGCCGAGGCCGCGATCCGCACCGGCACGCTGGTGGGGCTGATGCAGGAACTGCCGCAGCTGCGCGCCGTGGTGGGCACGGATGCGGCCGGGCGGGTGCGCACCTCGACCGAGCCCGGGCTGATCGGCTTCCAGCTGGATGACCGGGAATGGTTCCGGGCCCTGCGGCTGCGCCCGCTGCGCCTGCGCCTGGGCGCGCCGGAGGCCGGGCGCTATCTGGCCGTGGGCGCGCGCGGCGTGCAGGAGGTGGGGCTGTGGACCATCCCGCTCGCCCTGGCCCAGCGCAACGCGGCCGGCGAGTTCGAGGGCGCGGCCGTCGCCCTGCTGAACCCCGACCATTTCAGCGGGCTGGCCCAGCGCGTGGCCGAAAGCTTCGGCGTGACGGTGCGCGTCAGCGCGGCCAATGGCGCCCTGCTGGCCCGCAGCGACGGCCGGCTGGAGGGCATCGGCCAGCTGCATCCCGGCAGCTGGCCCTTCCGGGATTTCCTGCCCCGCCGCGCCCAGGGCAGCCATGATGGCCCGGACCTGGACGGCCAGCCCGTGCTGGCCGCTTTCGACAGCAGCCCCCAGGGCCTGATGATCGTGGAGGTGGCCCGCGCGCGCGACGCCGCCCTGGCGCCGACGGAGCGGCTGGGCCAGCTGCTGGCGCTGTCCATGCTGGGCACCGGCCTGCTGGTGATGGGCGCGCTGTGGCTGCTGCTGCGCCAGTCCCGCCTGTTGCAGGAACAGGGCAAGGCGCTGGTCCGCAGCGAGGCCGCGGCCCTGGCCGGCGCCCGCGCGAAGGAGGAATTCCTCGCCTCCATGAGCCATGAGATCCGCACGCCGATGAACGGCGTGATCGGCATGGCCAGCCTGCTGCTCGATTCCCCGCTGGACCCGTTGCAGCGCCGCCACGCCGAGACCATCCAGCACAGCGCCGAGCACCTGATGCTGCTGCTGAACGACATCCTGGACCTGTCGAAGCTGGAAGCCGGGGAGCTGGCGCAGGAACGCCTGCCCTTCGACCCCGAGGCCGAGCTGGCCACCATCATGGACCTGTTCGCCCCCCGCGCGGCCGAGAAGGGCGTGGAGCTGCTGGTCAACCTCTCGCCCGACCTGCCGCCGCGCGTGCTGGGGGACCCGGGGCGGTTCCGCCAGCTGGTGTTCAACCTGGTCGGCAACGCCATGAAGTTCACCGAGGCCGGCGCCATCGAGCTCGCCCTCTCGGCCCGGCCGGAGGGGGTGAACATGCGCCTGCTCTGCGCCGTGACCGACACCGGCATCGGGCTGGAGAAGGAGCAGATCCCCTATCTGTTCGAGCGCTTCACCCAGGCCGATGCCTCGATCCGGCGGCGCTATGGCGGCTCGGGCCTCGGGCTCGCGATCTGCCGGCGGCTGGCGCAGCAGATGGGCGGCGACATCACGGCCCGCCAGCGCGACCCCGCCCTGCCGCGCGGCGGCGGCAGCGTGTTCGAGTTCAGCGTGCTGACCGGCCGGCTGATGGGCCGCCGGCCGGAGCCGCCCGCCGCCCTGGCCGGCATGGCGGCCCTGGTGATCGAGGGCCAGCCCCGCCTGACCGAATTGCTGGCGCTGGGCCTGCGCGAACTGGGCATGAGCCCGGTTCTGGCCAGCCCGGAGGCGGCGCTGGCGGTGCTGGAGCGCACCGCCCCCCGCCTGGCCTTCATCCCGCAAGGCCCCGCCGAGAGCGCCCCCCTGGCTCGCGCTCTGCGCGCGCGCGCGCCGGGGCTGGGCACGGTCCTCGTCACCTCCGTCACCGATGTGGTGCCCGGGGAGCTGTGCCTGGTGAAGCCCATCCTGCCCGCCCGCCTGCGGGAGGCCGTGCAGGCCGCCCTGGCGCCGGAACGCCCCCCCGCCGCCCCGGCGGGGCCCGACCAAGCCGAGCCGCCGCGCGCCACCCCGCGCATCCTGCTGGTGGAGGACAACGCCACCAACCAGCTGGTGATCCGCAGCATGCTGGCCACGGTGGGCTGCGAGGTGGAGGTGGCCAACAACGGGCTGGAAGCCGTCGACGCCGCCGCGCGGGAGGCCTTCGCCGTGATCCTGATGGATGTGCAGATGCCGCAGATGGACGGGCTGGAAGCCACGCGGCAGATCCGCGCCTCCGGCGGGCCGAATGCCCGGGCGCGCATCATCGGGCTGACGGCGGCGGCGGGCCCGGAATACGAACGGCAATGCCTGGAGGCGGGGATGGACGAATACCTGACCAAGCCGATTCGGCGGCAGGAATTGCTGGCGCGGCTGCCGCTGTAGGGGCCGTCTCCCCCTGGCCAACCCGCTCCGCTCCATGCACGCTCCTGGTGGGAGGAACCCTTCATGCGCTGGCTGATCATCCTGGTTCTCGGCATCGGCACCGCCCGTGCCGAACCCGCCCACCGCCTCGTCGCCAGCGCGAACCCCATGGCCTCCGAGGCCGGGCTGGCCATGCTGCGCCAGGGCGGCACCGCCATGGATGCCGCGGTCGCGGTGCAGGCCATGCTCTCCGTCGTGGAGCCCCATGCCAGTGGCCTGGGCGGTGGCGCGCTGATCCTCTCCTGGCGGGGTGATCGGCGGGAGCTGCTGCACATCGAGGGCATCGCCGCCGCCCCGGCCGACGTGCCCGCCCGCCTGACCGAGAACACCAGCCTGGCGGCGGTGGAGCGCAGCGGCCGCGCGGTGGGCGTGCCCGGCGCCATCGTGGCGCTGGCCGCGGCCCATGCCCGGCATGGCGCGCTGCCCTGGGCGTGGCTGTTCGAACCCGCGATCCGGGCGGCGGAGCAGGGCTTCCCCATGCCGCCTTATCTGCATGCCGTGCTGCGCAGCCGCGCCCGCGCGCTATCGGCGGTGCCGGAGATCGCCGCGTTGTATTTCGAGGCTGGCCAGCCCCGTGCCGTGGGCAGCCCGGTGCGCAACCCGGAGCAGGCGGCGGCGCTGCGGCTGGTGGCGGCCCAGGGCCCCGCCGCGATCCAGGGCGGCGCCCTGGGCCAGGCCATGGTGCGCGCTGCGGACCAGGGTGCGGTGCCGGGGCGCATGACCCTGGCCGACCTTTCGGGTTTCCAGGCGCGCGAACGCCCGGCGCTGTGCGCCGAGGCCTTCGGGCGGCGCATCTGCACGGCGGCGCCGCCTTCCTCGGGCGGGGTGGCGGTGCTGCAGCAGGTGATGCTGGCCGAGCACGCGGGCATCGCCCGGCTGGCGCCCGATTCCGCCCCCGCCGCGCATCTGCTGCTGGAAGCCAGCCGCCTGGCCCGCGCCGACCGCCGCCGCTGGATCGGCGACCCCGCCCAGGTCAGCGTGCCCAGCGAGGGGTTGATCGACCCCGCCTATCTGCGCAGCCGCGCGGCGCTGCTGGACCCGGCCCGCGCGATGGAGCGCGCCCCGGCCGGCGACCCGCCCCGCCGCCACGGCGCCATCCCCCCCAGCGGCGATCCGCTGCGGGAGGCCGCGACCTCTCACGTCGCCATCGTGGACGGGGCGGGCAACGCGGTTTCCTTCACCACCACCAACAACCTGAATTTCGGCGCGGAGATCCTGGCCAGCGGCGTCACGCTGAACAATGGCCTGACCAATTTCAGCGGCGAGCCCGGGTCGCTGAACGCCATCGCGCCCAACCGCCGCCCGGCCACCACCATGGCGCCCACCATCGTCTTCGGCACGGATGGCCTGCCGGAGATCGTGCTGGGGGCCGGCGGCGGCGCGCGCATCATCGACGCGGTGGCCACCGCCCTGGTCGAGACCCTGGCCTGGGGCGCCGATGCCCATCGCGCCACCGCCCGCCCGCGCATCGGCGCGCAGACCGGCATGGAGGAGCTGGAAGCCAACACCCCCGCCGCCGCCCTGGCGCCGGAGCTGGCGGCGCTGGGCCACAACCCGCGCCCGGCCACGATGAACACCGGGCTGCAGATCCTGCGCCGCATCCCCGGCGGCTGGGAGGGCGCGGCCGACCCCCGGCGCGACGGCGCCGCGCTGGGGGATTGAGCCATGCACCGGCTGTTGCTGATGGGCGTGTCGGGCAGCGGCAAGTCCACCCTGGGCCCGCTGCTGGGGGCCGCGCTGGGCGTGCCCTTCGCCGATGCCGACGCCTTCCACCCGCCCGCCAACATCGAGAAGATGTCGCGCGGGGAGCCCCTGACGGATGCCGACCGCGCGCCCTGGCTGGCGGCGCTCGGCGCCTGGCTGGCGGGGCAGGCGGGGGGCGGCATCATCGGCTGCTCGGCGCTGAAGCGGGCCTATCGGGATGCGCTGCGGGCGGCGGCACCCGGGCTGCGGCTGCTGTTCCTGGCGGGCCCGCCCGCGCTGATCGCGGCGCGCCAGGCCGCGCGCCCAGGCCATTTCATGCCCGCCAGCCTGATGGACAGCCAGTTCGCCACGCTGGAACATCCGGCGCCGGAGGAGGACGCCATCATCCTCGACATCGCCCAGCCGCCCGTCGCCCTGCTGCGCGCGGCCCTTGCAGCCCTGCCCCCCGCGCAGCCGCGTTGACGGCCGCCCGAACCCCCTGGAAAACAGGCACATCCACAGGAGACACCCCATGGCGCTGACGCCCGAGATCAAGGCCAAGCTTGAGAAGATCACCACCGCGACGCTGACGACGGTGCTGCTGAAGAAGGGCCTGCGCAATGTGTGGCTGCGCGGCGCGGCCCCCTTCACCCCCGCCGCCAAGGGCAAGCGCATGGTGGGCACCGCCTTCACCCTGCGCTTCGTCCCCGCGCGTGAGGATCTGGCGACGCCGGAAAGCTGGTCCTCGCCGATCTCCACCCGTGCGGCCATCGAGGCGATGCCCGAGGGCGTGATCGTGGTGGCCGATGCCATGGGCATCAAGGACGCCGGCATTTTCGGCGACATCCTGTGCGCGCGCCTGGCCAAGCGCGGCGTGACCGCCCTGGTGACCGACGGCGCGGTGCGCGACGTGGCGGGCGTGAACGGCACCGGCCTGCCGGTGTGGTGCGCCGGCGGCGCGGCCCCGCCCTCCGTCGCGGGGCTGACCTTCGTGGCCTGGCAGCAGCCCATCGCCTGCGGCGGCGTGGCCGTGTTCCCCGACGACATCATCGTGGTGGACGATGACGGCGCGGTGCTGATCCCGGCGAACCTGCTGGAAAAGATCGTGGACGATTGCGTGGAGCAGGAGCGCCTGGAGGCCTGGATCATGGTGCAGGTCGAGGCCGGGCACGCCCTGCCGGGGCTGTACCCCGCCAACGCCGAGAACAAGGCGCGCTACGAGGCCGATAAGGCCGCTGGCAGGGCGTGACAGGCGGGGGCTTCGCCCCCGGCAAGGGGCATAGCCCCTTGCAACCCAGCCCAGGCCGCGGGGCGAAGCCCCCGGCCCGCACGTCCAGGATACGGAATGAAGAAACCAGCCCCCGACCAGCATGACTTCCCTTTCTGGACCGACGAGAAGTTCCGCATCGCGGACACCGACCTGAACGGGCACATCAACAACAACGCCATCGGCCAGTTGTATGAGGCCGGGCGGGGCGAGATCATTTCCTCCGTCCTCGGCCCGCCGGCCAAGCGCGAGATCGGCGCCGCGCTGGCCCGTGTCACGATCGACTATCTGGCGGAGGCGCATTACCCCGGCATGGCCCGCATCGGCAGCCGCATCAGCCGGCTGGGGACCAGCTCCATCACCATCTCCCAGGCGATTTTCGTGGAGGGGCGGTGCCTGGGCATGGCGGACAGCGTGATCGTCTTCCTGGACAAGGCGACCCGCAAATCCACGCCGATGCCGGAACACGTGCGCGAAGGCTTCACGCGGCTGGGATAGGGCGAGGGTATTTCCCGGCTCTGGCATCGGAATTGCATTGCCGCTGGCATCTCACAGCCACGGATACCGTTCCATGACGCTTTCCCGCCGCGAACTCCTGTCTGCCTCGGGCCTGGCGGTCGCCGCCCTGCCCGAACTGGGTGCAATGCAGCCGGCTTCTGCCCAGGCGGAGCGCGTGATCCGCTATGGCATCTCCATGGCCGACATCCCGCAGACCACCGGCCAGCCCGACCGCGGCGCCGGCGCCTATCAGTTCACCGGCTACACTTTGTATGACCCGCTGGTGGCGTGGGAGATGAATGTGGCCGACCGGCCGGGCAAGCTGGTGCCGGGCCTGGCCACCAGCTGGCAGGCCGACCCCGCCGACCGCACCAAATGGGTGTTCAAGCTGCGCGAAGGCGTGAAGTTCCACGACGGCAGCGATTTCAACGCCGATGCCGTGGTGTGGAATTTCGAGAAGGTGCTGAACCCCCAGGCGCCGCATTTCGACCAGCGCCAGGCCGCCCAGGTGCGCCCGCGCCTGCCCTCCGTCGCCTCCTGGCGCAAGGTGGATGACCTGACGGTGGAAGTGACCACCCGCGCGGTGGACAGCATCTTCCCCTACCAGATGCTGTGGTTCCTCATCTCCTCCCCCGCGCAGTACGAAAAGCTGGGCCGCAGCTGGGAGCGCTTCGCCTCCGAGCCCTCGGGCACCGGGCCGTTCAAGCTGGCGCGGCTGGTCCCGCGCGAACGCGCGGAGCTGGTGAAGAACGCGGCCTATTGGAACCCCGCGCGCATGGCGAAGGCGGACCGCATCGTGCTGGTGGTGGCGCCCGAGGACACGACGCGCACCAACGCGCTGCTGACCAACCAGGTAGATTTCATCGAGACGCCCTCGCCCGACCTGGTGCCCCGCCTGCGCCAGTCCGGCGCGCGCATCATCGAGAACGTGACGCCGCATGTGTGGAACTATCACCTGTCGCTGCTGGAGGGCTCGCCCTGGCGCGACAAGCGGCTGCGCCAGGCGCTGAACCTGGCCATCAACCGCGAGGAGGTGGTGGCGCTGATGAACGGCCTGGCCAAGCCCGCGGTGGGCGTGGTGGACCCGACCTCGCCCTGGTTCGGCAACCCGACCTTCCGCATCACCCATGACCCCGACCGCGCCCGCCGCCTGGTGCAGGAAGCGGGTTTCAGCCGCGCCAACCCGCTGCGCACCAAGTTCCTGGTGCCCACGGGCGGGTCGGGGCAGATGCTGTCCATGCCGATCAACGAATACTGCCAGTCGGCCTTCCGCGAGATCGGCGTCGAGATCAGCTTCGTGCCGGTGGAGCTGGAGGTGTCCTACACCTGCTGGCGCCAGGGCGCGGCGGGCGAGATCGCGCGCACCAACGGCACCACGGCCAATAATGTGGCCTATGTGACCAGCGACCCGCTCTATGCGCTGATCCGCTTCTTCCATTCCAACCAGATCTCGCCGCGCGGCGTGAACTGGAGCCATTTCCGCGATGCCGAGGTGGACCGCCTGATCGACGAGGCGACCAGCACCTTCGACGACGCGGCGGTGGACCGGCTGATGGCGCAGGTCCATCAGAAGGTGGTGGACGAGGCGCTGCTGGTGTTCGTGGTGCATGACACCAACCCGCATGCCGCCAGCCGCAATGTGCGCGGCTATACCCAGGCCCAGCATTGGTTCCAGGACCTGACGACGCTGGAATAGCGCCAGGGTGCCGCCTGTGGCAGGCTTGGCGGATGCAACGCCGTGACATCGCCACAGGGATCGCCGGTATCGGCCTGATGGGGACCGCCCAGGCCCAGGCCCAGACGCAGGCGGCGCCCCCGCTGATGGGGGGCGCGATCACCGATGTGCCCGGCATCAAGGTCGGGCATTTCTCCGAAACCCGCCGCCCCACCGGCTGTACCGTGCTGCTGGCCGAGGACGGGGCCGTGGGCGGGGTGGACGTGCGCGGCGCCGCCCCCGGCACGCGGGAGACGGACCTGCTCGACCCCTCCAACCTGGTGGAGCGGGTGCATGCGGTGGTGCTGACGGGCGGCAGCGCCTTCGGGCTGGATGCGGCCGGCGGCGTCATGCGCTTCCTGGAGGAAAAGGGCATCGGCCAGCCGGCCGGGCCCACCCGGGTGCCGATCGTCGCCTCCGCCGTCCTGTTCGACCTGGGCATGGGCGACCACACCATCCGCCCGGATGCCGAGGCCGGCTATCGCGCCGCCCGGGCCGCGAGCACCGAGGCGCCCGCCGAGGGCAGCGTGGGCGCCGGCATGGGCGCCACGGTGGGCAAGCTGTTCGGCCTGCCGCGCGCCATGAAGGGGGGCATCGGCACGGCCTCCGCCAGGGTGGGGAAGGTGACGCTGGGGGCCATCGTCGCGGTGAACGCGGTGGGCGATGTGATCGAGCCCGGCACCGGGCGCGTGCTGGCTGGCGCGCGGGATGCCGCCGGCGGGCGCCAGCGCATCAACGCCGCCGATGCCGTGATGCGCGGCGAGGCCCCCGCCGCCCTGCAGGCCGGCATGGCCACCACCATCGGCGCCATCGCGACGGACGCGGTGCTGACCAAGGCCCAAGCCCGCAAGCTGGCGCAGATGGCCCATGACGGGCTGGCCCGCGCCATCGACCCCATCCATACCATGTGGGATGGCGACACCATATTTTGCCTGGCCACGGGCAAATCCGCCCTGCCGGGCAACATGATGGCGCTGGGCATCATGGCCGCGCGGGTGATGGCGGCCGCCGTGCAGCGCGCCGCCCTGGCCGCCCGCGCCGTGACCGGCCCCGGCGTGCCGGACCTGCCCGCGGCCGTCGATCTGGGCTGAGCATTCATGCCGACAGTCGTCCGGGGGCGCTGTAGAGTGGCCGCGTATGATTCGGGCTGGGGAAGTGTTGGATGACTGAGCGTTGGGTTCTGTTCACCGGGCTGGTGCGTGTGCCCGACGAATTCCAGGCCAAGCTGAACACCGTGAGCCGCTGGATGGAGGAAGGTCTCGTCCAGGGCCTGGTGTTCTCCACCTGGATCGGGGAGGTGGACCAGTATCCCGAACTGCGCGCCCGCCTGCTGGAGATGGGGGCGACCATCGTGGAAAGCGTGCCCCCCCGCATCCGGACGGTGGGCCATGCGTTGCATCAGATGCAGGCGCTGCAACTCGGCCTGCGTGCCATCCCGCCGCGTGCCTTCGTGATGAAGACGCGCTCCGACATGAACATGCTGGTGGCCCAGCAGGAGGAGCTGCTGCGCCGTGGGCCGCAGCCGCTCTCATTGCCGCCGCACTGGCCCGCCGTCTTTGGTCATCGGGTGGCGGTGGCGGACAGCTTCATCTTCTCTCCCTTCTACACCAATGACATCCAGTTCTTCGGCATGCGGGAGGATCTTCTGAAGATCCCGGCCTTCGACATGGCGCTGGGGCTGTATTCCTCCTGCATCGGCACCGAGCAGTGGCTGCATGCCATGCCGTTCCTGAACAGCTTCCCGCTGCTGCGGCAGTTCCTGGCGTTTCAGCCCGGCCTGCTGTTCGGCCGGGACGCGGAAACCAAGGCCCTGTGCCGCACGCTGCTGGACCATGCGGTCACCCGGCAGTCCCTGTTCACCTCGCTGCTGATCCTGAAGCACTATTACGAGTTCATCTACGACAGCCCCAGCTTCCTGCCGGCCCCGCCGGAACTGGAATTCGAGGGGCTGTTCACGGAGGGGTATCTGCACGGCCTGCGGCCGCATATGTCGGCCTGCCAGCCCACCGTTAGCGCCACCCATGCGCTGGATGCGCTGTTGCGCGGCCGTTTCCGCTGCGATGGCGAAGATCTGGATTTCAGTGCCGAGGTCACGCGCCTGCGCGACTACACGCTGCAGCGGCAATGGGCCGCGGCCAGCCTGCCAGAGAGCGAGGACGACCCATGGATGCGGGTCGCGGCCCAGATGTCGCTGATCGTGGGCCAGCCGGTGGGGCGGCGCTACGAATGGCTGCGGGAAGGCAATGGCCGGGTGCTGCGTGACCACACCCACCCGGCGCAGATGCAGAGCCTGGACGGCGACAGCCAGATGGCCGCGCTGCGCGACGAGCTGCAATCCCACCGCGACCTGCACAAGCGCCTGCTCGACAAGCTGGCCGCGCGGGGGATCACCCCTTAGTCGTGTTGTCGTCCAGCTTGGGCTCGCCGCGCACGGGCTTGCCGCCCACGGCCAGCAGCAGGGCCTCGATCTGGTCCGCCGCGGCGGCCACATCGGCGGCATCGGTGCCCTTGGCCACCAGCGCCACCCCGCCGCGCACCGGCCCGGGGCGGAAATACGGATAGCTGCCGACATCCAGCGCCGGGAAGCGCGCCTGCACCGCCGCCAGCGGGTCCGCGATCTGGCCCTCGAACACGCCATCGGCGTGCACGGTCGCCGAGACGACGGGCTGGCCGCGTTCCAGCTTCGGCGCCAGCGCCCGGAACATCGCCTGCATGATGCGCGGCACGCCGGCCATCACATGCACGTTTTCCATCGAGAAACCGGGGGCGACGGTCGCCTCGTTCTCGATCAGCACGCAGCCGCGCGGCATGGTGGCCATGCGCAGGCGGGCGGCGTTGAATTCCGTGGGCGGGTTCTGGCTGGCGTAATAGGCGGCCATGCGGGCATGGGCCACCGGATGCACCTCCCACGGCACGCCGAAGGCCTTGGCGATGCATTCGCTGGTGATGTCGTCATGCGTCGGCCCGATGCCGCCGGTGGTGAACACATGGGTGAACTTCGCCCGCAGCTCATTCACCGTGCCCACGATCGTGGCCTCGATATCCGGGATCACCCGCACTTCCCGCACCGGGATGCCGAGCGCGCCCAGCTCCGTGGCCAGGAATTGCAGGTTGGCGTCGCGGGTGCGGCCGCTCAGCACCTCATTGCCGATGATCAGCAGGGCGGCGGTGGGGTTGGCGCTCATCTCACAGCATCTCCCGCAACATGGCGATCAGCGGCTTGTCCGCCGGGGGCATGGGGTATTCCTCCAGCCGGCTGGGGCGCACCCAGGCCAGATTCTGTCCCTCCACGCCGCGCAGCATGCCCTTCCAGCGCCGGCAGACATAGAGGGGCATCAGCAGATGGAATTTCTGATAGGCGTGGGAGGCGAAGGTGAGCGGCGCGAGGCAGGAGGCGGTGACGTCGATGTCCAGCTCCTCCTTCAATTCGCGGATCAGCGCGGCCTCCGGGCCTTCGCCGGGGTTCAGCTTGCCGCCGGGGAACTCCCACAGCCCCGCCAGCGCCTTGCCCGGCGGGCGCTGGGCCAGCAGGATGCGGCCATCGGCATCGACCAGCGCCACCGCCACCACCAGCAGGATGGGCAGTGGCGGCGGGGCCTCCAGCACCTGCGGCTTGTCCATGGCGAACAGGAAGACGGGCATGGAGCGATTGCGCGACAGGAAGCCCGCCATGCCCTCCCCGGTCGGGCGGAAGCCGATCTCGCGCAGGACCTTCTGGGAGCCGATATTATCCGTCAGCGCGCTGGCGACGATGCGGTCGAGGCCGAGCGTGGCGAAGCCCCAGTCCAGCAGGGCCTTCGCGGCTTCCCGCGCATAGCCCTGGCCCCAGAACTTGCGGCCGAGCCAATAGCCCAGCTCCGCCTCCGACGCGCCGCGCTTCACCGTCAGGCCGACGCAGCCCATCAGGGCGCCGTGGCTGTCGGCGATGGCCAGGTCGAAGGCCTCCCCGCGCTGCATCTGGGCGTGGGTGGAGGCGATCCATTCCTGGGCCAGCCCCTCCGGGTAGGGGAAGGGGACGCGGGCCAGGTTGCCGGCGACGGAATAGTCGTTGACCAGCCGGTGCAAGGCCTGCGCGTCGGCGGCGGTCAGGGGGCGGAGGATGAGGCGTTCGGTGCGGAGTTCAGGGGGGATCATGGGATTCGGGACTGCCAGTCGCTTGCGACCTGTGTAGCCGATGGCAGGGCGGCGGGTAAGGCGAGGCGCCGGCGGAAGACGGGTTTCCGCGCCCCCCCCCGGGGGGTGCATCCATGCGGCCCCGATATGTTATCCTTCGCATGCGTCCGCGAATGAAAGGTCCCTCCGCTGGCCATCTTCATGTTTGGCTCGATGCTCGTGGGCTTCCTGGGGCTGCTGACGCTGTGGCTCTGGACGCGGGACCGCGCGCAGCCCGCCCTGGGCTATTGGGCCGCGAGCCGGCTGATCGGCGCGGTGGGCACGCTGCTGCTCGGCCTGCGGGGCAACGTGTCGGACGGGCTGTCGATCGATGTGGCCAATACGCTGGTCTGCCTGGGCTATGCGATCAACTGGACCGGCGTGCGCCGGTTCGAGGGGCGGCAGCCTGTGCCCTGGCTGATCCTGGCCGGCGCCGTGGCCTGGCTGGCGGCGCTGCAGGTGCCGGCCTTCCGCGCCGACGTCTATGCGCGGGTGGCGCTGATGGCCTGCGTGCTGATCGCCTACAACGCGTTGAGCGTGATGGAATTCGTCCGCGGCCAGCGGGTGCAGCCGCTGCCGTCGCGGCCGCTGATGATCATGCTGCTGGTGGGGGTCACGGCGCTTTATGTCGTGACCGTCTTCCTGGTGCTGCTGCTGATCCCGCAGCAGGGCGGTGATCCGCTGTCCTTCGGCTTCTGGTTCGGCGCGCTGGCGATCCTGCATGTCGTGTACCTGACCGGCGGCACGCTGATCCTGGTGGTGCTGACCAAGGAGCGGGCGGAGGTGCGCTCCAACGCCGTGCTGGCTGCCGCGCGCGATGAGGCCGACCGCGCCAGCCTGCACAAGACGCATTTCCTGTCGCGGATGAGCCATGAATTGCGCACGCCGCTCAATGCCGTGCTGGGCATGGCGCAGGTGCTGGCGCGCGATGCCACGCTGGGGCCGGAGCAGCGCCGCAAGGCCGAGACGCTGGAACAGGCGGGCCGGCACCTGCTGGCGATCCTGAACGATGTGCTGGACATGGCGCGGATCGAGGCCGGGCGTTTCGCCACCATCCCCCGGCCGCTGCGGCTGGAGGATTTCCTGCGCGACACCCTGGCCCTGATGCAGGAGGTCGCGAACGCGAAGGGCGTGCGGCTGTCGCTGCGGCTGGAGCCCTCGCTGCCCGCCGTGGTGTCGGCCGATGAGGTGCGGGTGCGGCAGGTCCTGATGAACCTGCTGTCCAACGCCATCCGCTTCACCCCCGCCGGCGGGGCGGTGGTGCTGGAGGTCGCGCCGTGGGGAGGGCCAGGCAGCATGATGGCCGCCTTCGCCGTGACCGATACCGGCAGCGGCGTGCCCGCCGCCATGCGCGCCCGGCTGTTCGAGGCGTTCAGCCAGGCCAGCCTGGACGATACAAGGGGCGGCAGCGGGCTGGGCCTGGCCATCAGCGCGGCCCTGGCGCGCGCCATGGGGGGCGGGCTGAGCCATGCCGATGGGCCCGGAGGGCAGGGAAGCTGCTTCACGCTGCTGCTGCCCGTGCCGGCCGCGACGCTGGAGGCCACGGCCGAGCCCGCCGCGCCGCCCGCCGTGCGAGGGCTGCGGGTGCTGGTGGTGGACGATGTCCAGGCCAACCGGCTGGTGGTCGAGGCCTTGCTCAGCCCGGAGGGGCACCATGTCATCGAGGCGGCGAGCGGCGAGGCGGCGCTGGAATTGCTGGCCACCGAGCCCCTGCCGGACCTGATCCTGCTGGATGGGCGCATGCCCGGGTTGAGCGGCAGCGACACGCTGGCCCGCATCCGGGCCATGCCGGGGCCGGCCGGGCGGTTGCCGGTGATCGCGCTGACGGCCGACGTGCTGCCGGACCAAGTGCGGGAGATGCAGGCGGCGGGCTTCGACGGCCATCTGTCCAAGCCCATCGAGCATGCGGCGCTGCTGGCTGTGGTGGCGCGCTGGGGCGGTGCAAGGCGGGATGAGCATGGGAACGGGAAGCTGGAGCGGGGGCAGGGTTAGTCGAGCCGTTCCGCGAGCCATTCGAGGTGGAAATTGCCGATCAGGTGCCGCAGGCCACGGGTCCGTCCATCGGGCAGATGCGTCCATTCCCCGATGCGCGCGGCCGTGAGCGGGGTGTCGTCGTAGAGCAGGGTGGTTTCCATGGGGCCCCATGCGCCGGAGGCCCGTGCCTCACCCCAGGGGAAGCGGAGAGGCCGTTCTGCATTGGCCGCGATGCGGGTGCGATAGGCGGGATACAGCAGGGCCAGATGCACCAGATCCCCCGAATGCAAGGCCGGGTGGACCAGCAGCACCGCGATGCCCAGGGCGGCGGCCCGCCGCGGCAGCAATCGCCAGCGGGCGCGGAGCAGCGCGTAGATGGCACGCAAGCCGGCGATGACGAACCAAGCCAGCACAACCAGCAGCGCCAGCAAGACTTCTTCCTCTCCAGCGAGGTTGAAGGAGGCCAGCGTGCTGACAACGCACACCGCCATGGCCGGCAGGACCATGGCGGCGAGAAAACGCAGGGTGTCCTTGCGGCTCACCCCTGAGCCGTTCAGGAGCGGTAGGACCCGTTGATATCGATATACCCATGCGTCAGGTCGCAGGTCCACGCCGTGGCCTTGCCGCGGCCCAGGCCGATATCGACCGTGATCTCCACCTCGCGGCCCTTCATGTGGGCCACCACCGGGGTTTCGTCGTAACCCGGCACCACGCCGCCATCCTTGGCCATCCAGGTGCCGCCCACGGCCACCGAGAGCTTGTCGCGGTCGGCGGGTTCACCCGCCTTGCCCACGGCCATCACGATGCGGCCCCAGTTCGCGTCCTCGCCCGCGATCGCGGTCTTCACCAGCGGTGAATTGGCGATCGCCATGGCGATGCGATGGGCCGATTTCGCGCTGACGGCGCCCGTCACGTCGATGCGCACCAGCTTCTGCGCACCCTCGCCGTCGCGCGCCACCATCAGCGCCAGGTCCATGCAGACCTCGTTCAGGGCGCGGGCGAAATCCTTCAGCATCGCCCCGCCCTCGGCCGGCACGCGCGGGTGCTTGGCCTGGCCGGTGGCGAACAGCATCACGGTGTCAGAGGTGGAGGTGTCGCTGTCCACCGTCACGCAGTTGAAGCTGGGGTTCACGGCCTTGGTCAGCAGCTTCTGCAGCACGGGGGCCGGGATCTTCGCGTCGGTGGCGATGAAGCTCAGCATCGTGGCCATGTCGGGCGCGATCATGCCGCTGCCCTTGGCGATGCCGTTGATGGTCACCACCGCATCCCCGATGCGCGCCATGCGGGTGCTGGCCTTGGGGAAGGTGTCGGTGGTCATGATGCCGCGCGCGGCATCCGCCCAGGCGGTGTCGCCCAGGCTGGTGTGCAGGGCGGGCAGGGCGGCGGTCAGGCGCTCATGCGGCAGGGTCTCGCCGATCACGCCGGTGCTGGCCAGGAACACCTCGCGCGGCTTGCAGCCCAGCAGCTTGGCCGCGGCCTCGGCGGTGGCTTGGGTGGCTTCGCGCCCGGCCTTGCCGGTGAAGACGTTGGCGTTGCCCGCATTCACCACCAGCCCGCGCGCCTTGCCGTGCTTCAGGGCCTCGCGGCACCATTCCACCGGCGCGCCGGGGCACAGGTTGCGGGTATAGACGCCCGCCGCCGTGGTGCCGGCGGGGAATTCCATCATCGTCAGGTCCGCGCGGCCCTTGTAGCGGATGCCGGCGGCGATGACGCCGAGCGTCACCCCCTTGATGGCGGGCAGCGCCGGCAGCGGCAGGGCGAGCGGGGAAACCGGGATCTTTCCGGCCATGGTCATTTACCTCCGGGTAGGGGCAGCGGCGGGCGGCTGGGCGCCCTGCATCAGGCCGCCGGGGGCGGCGGGGGCTTCGACACGTTCGATGTTCAGCGTGCCCCGGATGCGCTCGATCGCGGCCTGCACTTCTTCCTGCAACAGCCGCTGGCGGATTTCTTCCTTCGAGTCGTCAAAGCTGGGGCCCGTGCCGGTACGTCGTTCATCCACGCGGATCACGTGCCAGCCGAACTGGGTGCGCACGGGCTGCGGGCTGACCTGGCCGGCCTGCATGGCGAAGGCGGCGGCGCTGAATTCGGGCACCATGTCGCCGCGCTTGAACCAGCCGAGCTCCCCCGACTCGCGCGTGCCGGCCCCTTGGGCGAAGCGGCGGCCCACCGCGTCGAAATCCTGGCCGCGCTGGATGTCGGCCAGTGCCGCGCGGGCCTCGGCCTCGGTGGGGACCAGGATGTGGCGGGCGCGCACCTCCTCCTCGGCCGGGCGGTTGCCGTAGTCGCGGTCATAGCGGGCGCGGATGGCCGCATCGGTCACGCGGGGCAGCACCTCGCGGCGCAGCAGCGCCTGGGTCAGCTCCTGCTGCTCCTGCCGGGCCAGGCGGGCGCGGATCTCGGGGTCGTTCTGCAGTCCGGCGCGGCGGGCGGCGATGCCCAGCGCGCGGTCGGTGATGGTGCGCTCCACCAGCTGGCGCATGGCTTCGGGCGGCAGCATGGTCGCCAGCGCCTCGGGCGGGACATTGCGCAGTTCGGGCGGCAGCACCTCACCGGCGGCGGCCAGCACGTCGGACAGCTTGATCGCCTCGCCCTCCACCCGGGCCAGAACCGGGTCCTCGGCGGCGGCGGGGGTGGCGGCCGCAGTGGGGGCGGTGCTGGGGGCGGTGCTGGGGGCGGCGCTGGGGGCGGCGCTGGGGGCGGCGCTGGGGGCGGGCGCGG
>NZ_JAAABL010000009.1 GCF_009900765.1 Rhodovarius lipocyclicus | reverse complement strand
CGGTGAGATCGGCCGCGAACAGCTTGGCGAACAGCCGGAACTGGGGCTCGGAAAGTTTGGAACTTTTGACGTACCGGTTCACAAGTCTTTTCATAGCATTAGCGACCTTTCAGACGCTCGTGCTAGTCGAGACCCTCCGCAAAAATATCGCATGCCGACCCGTGACCCGCTGGGGGGCACGCGGCCAAGGCCCGGCGCTTCCGTGGGCAGCCGGACCTGGATGAAAGGGATTAGCGCGGATCGGCCGCGTGGGATTCCAGGGCGGCCTGCAGATCCTCCGGCCGGGCGGGGCGGGGCTTCATCAGCGCCAGCGTCCCGGCGGAGCCCACCACCTCGAAGAACGGCGCCAGCGCGTCCTGATAGGCGCGGCGCGGCCAGTAGTCATGGATGGCCAGGTGCCCGCCCACATCCAGCCGCCCATGGGCGGACAGGGCGCAGGCGATGCGGAAGCGGCCATCCACCAGCACGAAATCCGCCCGCGGCATGCTGAACCAGGGCGCGCCCCAATAGCGCCAGCCGGTATCGGCGCTGGGCGCCATCAGCGGCCAGCCCCAGTCGCGGGTCGGGCCGATCTCGGCGTGCCATTGCACCATGCGGCCCTGGCGCAGGGCGCGCGCGGCGGCCGCCTCCTGGGCCACGCGGGCCAGCCAGGCCTGGTCGGAATCGACGGAGAGCAGACGGCCTTCGGCCGCGTCCAGCAACAGGCCGGTGCTGCCGCCGCAACCGAATTCCACCATGGTGCGGGAACCGCTGGCCGCCGCGCGCAGCAGCGCCTGCTCGGCGCCGGACATGGCGGGCGGCATCTCGGGCGGGGTCGAGGGCTGGGGGGGCCGCAGGCTGGTATCCAGCCCCAGGGCCAGGTCCGGCAGGCGGAAATCCGGCAGGCTGGCCACATCCGGCGCCAGCGGCGCGGCTGTCGTGGGCACCTCGGCAACGGTCACGGACATCGTCTTTCCCTCGGCCAACTGTCTCGACAGCGGCAGGATGCAGGGAAAGAATTAACAAACCGTCTGCTCGGCGCCCCGGCCGGGCGCCATCAGGCGCTGGCCAGCACCACCACGCCCGCGCCGATCAGCCCGATCGCCAGCAGTTTCTGCGGCCCCAGCCCCTCACCGAAGAACCACCAGCCCAGCACCGCGATGACGATATAGCTGGCCGCCGTGCAGGGCAGCGCCACGCTCATCGGGATCTTCCGCAAGGCGACGATGTACAGCAGCGCGGCCCCGCCATAGACGCTGAGCCCCACCATGGTCTGCCAACGGAACAGCTGGGCGAAGAAGCTGCCCGTGCCGTCGCCCGTGCCCGCCTTCAGCAGCACCTGCCCCGCCAGGGAGGCCGAGATGGCCGCCGCCAGCACCAGCCAATGCAGGCTCATGATTGGTTCCCCTCGATCCGGGGCGGCAACACCTGCCGCACCACCCCCTGCGGCTTGCCATTGGCCGACAGGAAGGCCCGGCCCACATATTCGCCCAGCACGCCCAGGATCATGAACTGCACGCCCGACAGCAGCAGCATCATCATCATCGACGACGCCCAGCCGGAGGGCGTGTCGCCCGTCAGGGCCTCGATGAACACGAACACCGCCAGCAGCAGCCCCAGCACGCCCATGCCGGCACCCGCGAACACCGCCATGCGCAGCGGCGCGACCGAGAAATTGGTCGCCAGGTTCATCCACAGCCGGATCAGCCGCGTCATGGTGTAGTTGGACCGCCCCACGGCGCGCGGGTAATGCGCCACCACGATGCTGTCGATGCGCTGCGTCACCTGCATGATCAGCCCGTCGATATACGGGTAGGGGCCGCGGTACTTCGTCACTTCCCGCACCACCAGCGCGGACATGCACCGAAAGGAGGACAGGTACAGCCCCTTCGGCTTGTCCAGCAGCCAGTCCGCCACCTTGTTCGCGAACTGGGAGCCGAGGTTGCGCCAGCCCTCGTGCTCCTTCTTCTCATAGCGGGTGTAGACCACGTCCCAGTCGCCCAGCCGGGCGTGGTCATACAGCTTGATGACCTCCTCGGGCGGGTTCTGCAGGTCGTCGTCCATGTTGATCACATAGGCGCCGCGGGCATGGCGCAGCCCGGTCATGACCGCGTTGTGCTCGCCGAAATTGCGCGCGTGCTCGATGTAGATCAGCGGCACGGTGGCGGTGGCGGCCAGCTGGCGGCACACGTCGCCGGAATTGTCCGGGCTGCCGTCGTTCACCAGGATGATCTCGATCCCGCCCTCGGGCTTCA
This sequence comes from Rhodovarius lipocyclicus, assembly GCF_009900765.1. GTDB lineage: Bacteria > Pseudomonadota > Alphaproteobacteria > Acetobacterales > Acetobacteraceae > Rhodovarius > Rhodovarius lipocyclicus. The sequence goes on along the minus strand of NZ_JAAABL010000009.1, from coordinate 89,997 downwards.
GCGCCGACAGGGCGGCGACGAGCTGCCCCACCGTGTCCGCGCCACGATAGACAGGCACCACGATCGAAAGGCCGACGGGATGGGTGATGGGCTGGTCCATGGGGTGGTCCTCAGGGCCTGGTCGCGGAGACGATGACGGAACCGCCGGCGGGAAAGCGCAGCCCCAGCCGCATCAGCCCCGCCTCGAGGCGGGTGGCGGCGAACAGGCAGGCATCCAGCCAGGGCGGGAATTGGGTGACGTCCGACGGCGCGTCGGCCCGCGCGGCCAGCACCTTGCGCTGCAGGATCATCAGCGGCAGCAGCAGGGCGTTCCAGTAGCGGGCGCGCACATCGGTGAAGCCCGCCGCCTCCAGCTCCGCCGTGATGGAGGCGCGGGTGTAGCGGCGCACGGTGAACACCCGCGCGTCATGGGCCGAGCGCAGCCAGGGCAGCGCGGGCAGGTTCATCACCAGCACGCCGCCCGGGGCCAGCACGCGCCGGCATTCGGCCAGCATGGCGGCGGGTTCCGCCCCCGCGTGGCACAGCACGTCCAGGCTGAAGATGCCGCCGAACTGCGCGTCATGATACGGCATGGCGTTCACGCTGCCGGTGGCGACCTGCACGCCCGCCTTCTGGGCGGCGCGCTGGGCGGCATGGGCGTTGTATTCCAGCCCCACCATGGCCGTGCCCGGCAGGGCGGCGCCCGCCCGGCGCAGGAAGCCCCCTGTGCCGCAGCCGGCATCCAGCACCGGCAGGGCCTGGGCGGTGCCGCCGCGCGCATGCGCGCGAAAGGCGGCCAGCGCCTGCGCATGCATGGCCCGGTACCACCACATGGCCTCCTCGGCCGCGTCCATCAGGTCGTATTCGACAGCTTCCACAGGGATGCTCATGCCGGGCAATCACGGCGGGAACAAGTCCATGGCCGGGCCCCACCATGGCAGGCATGTCAGACAACCGGTTGCCCTGCGGGCAGGGCCGGTCAAAACTTGCCCCGATCACGCCCATGCCATCCAGCCAGAAGCCCCATTCCCTGCGGCTAGACCCCCCCCAGGGGGAGTCACCGCGCCCCGAGTGGCGCCCCCTGCCGGGGCGCGCGGCGGATGGCGCGCGCGGGCCGCTGGCCCTGCTGCTGGTGGTGCTGGCCGGGCTGCCCTGGCTGATCTGCGCCATGCTGCCGCCGCTGAACCACGATGTGGCAGCGGTGCTGAACTTCGCCCAGCGGATGATGGCCGGTGAGCGCCTGTACACCGACCTGATCGACGTGAACCCGCCGCTGATCTTCGTGCTGAACCTGATCCCGGCGGCGATCGGGGCCTATACGCCCATGGGCCCGGTGGCGGCGCTGCTGCTGCTGGTGCTGGCGTTGATGGCCGGCAGCCTGCTGCTGTGCTGGCGGCTGCTGCCCTGGCTGGACCTGCCCCCCCTGCCCCGCGCCGCCACCATGGCCGCCATCGCCATGACCGCGCTGTGCGCCGGCTATGACTTCGCCCAGCGCGAACACCTGATGCTGCTGGCGGGCCTGCCCTATCTGGTGCTGGCGGCCGCGCGCGGCGAAGGGGTGCGCCCGCCCCGGCGCCTGGTGCTGCCGGTGGTGGTGCTGGCGGCGGTGGGCTTCGCCATCAAGCCGCATTTCCTGGCCGTGCCCGGGCTGGTGGAGCTGTGGGTGCTGTGCTGCCTCGGCCCCCGGCGCTGGGCGGCGGACAGCGGGCCCTGGATCATGGCCGGGCTGTGGGTGCTGTACCTGCTCAGCCTGCCGCTGCTGTTCCCGGCCTATTTCGCCCATGTCGTGCCGCTGGTGTGGGACAACTACATCTCTCTCGGCGGGCTGAACTGGTGGCAGGTGCTGTTCACCGAGCGCCTGATGCCCGCCTGGGTGATGCTGGCCGTGCTGGGCCCGCTGGCCTTCTGGCGGGGGCCGCCGCTGGCCCGCGTGGTGGCGCTGGCCACGCTGGGCACCTTCCTGTCGGCCTGGGTGCAGAAAAAGGGCTGGTCCTATCACGTGCTGCCGGTGAAGCTGCTGGGCGGGCTGCTGGCGGCCATACTGGCCGCGCATTGGGCCGGGCGGGCCCTGGCCCCGGCGCGCGCCGAAACCGCGGCCCCGCGCGCCGCCGTGCTGGCCGCCGCCGTGCTGTCCTTCTTCCACCTGATGGGCAGCGAGGCGCCCTATCGCCAGATCACTTGGTCCTGGTCGCGCGCCGGCATCGTCACCCGCGAATTGCAGGACAGCGCGCTGGGCGAACGGCTGCTGGTGCTCTCGCCCGATGTCTTCCCGGTCTATCCCGCGCTGAACTACACCGAGGCGCAGTCCACCCTGCGCACCATGACGCTGTGGCTGCTGCAGGGCGTCTATCAGGAATGCCCGCGCAACGGCGCCCAGTACCGGGAGCCGTGGGAGATGAGCCGCACCGAATTCTTCGTCTATCGCACCGTGGCCGAGGATTTCGCCCGCACCCCCCCGGCCGCCGTGCTGGTGGCGGACAATGCGGGCATCCAGCGCTGCGGCGGGCGGCGCTTCGACCTGATCGCCTATTTCAGCCGCCACCCTCTGTTCGCCGAGACTTTCAGCCATTACCGGGAAACGAGCGCCTTCGAAGGCTACAGGTTGTTCCGTCGGGAGGAATAAGAATGTCCAGCTACGCTGATTTCATCGGCAAGACCGAAACCGTGCGGGACCGCTGCGACCCGCGCCTGATCACGGGCTTCGCCGCCACGCTGGGCATCGACCCGCCGGCCGGCGACATGCCGCCGCTGTGGCATTGGATGCTGTTCCAGGACTGGAAGAAGCCCGACGGCATCGGCCCCGACGGCCACCCCAAGCGCGGCGGCTTCCTGCCGCCCGTGCACCATCTGGCGCGCCGCATGTGGGCCGGCGGTCGGCTGACCTTCCTGGCGCACGGCATCCAGGCCGATGACATCGTGACCCGCCGCTCCACCATCCTGGATATCCAGGAAAAGAAGGGCGGCAGCGGCGAGCTGGTCTTCGTGACCGTGAAGCACGTGATCAGCGGCCCGCGCGGCCCGGTGCTGGAGGAAGAGCAGGACATCGTCTATCGCGGCATGGAGGGTGCCGCCGTGAAGGCCGCCCCCGCCGCGCCCGAGATCCCGGGCGCCATCAGCACCACCGTGATGCCGGACAGCCTGATGCTGTTCCGCTACTCCGCGCTGACGGGCAACGGGCACCGCATCCATTACGACTACCCCTATGTGACCGGCGAGGAAGGCTACCCTGGCCTGGTGGTGCATGGGCCGTTGCAGGCCACCTTCCTGGCGGCGCACGCGCTGGCCCTGGCGGGCCCGGGCGCGAAGCTGGCGAAGTTCAGCTTCCGCGGCCAGCGGCCGGCCTTCGACGGCCGCACCCTGACGGTGCTCGGCACGCTGGACGGCAAGACCGCGAAGCTGGAGACCCGCGACCTGGACGGCGCGACCTGCATGAAGGCGGAAGCCACTCTTGCCTGAGGAAGGCCCAACACGGGGGCTGGGCCCGCTGTGACGCCCCAGCCCCGCGACGCGGCGGTCACCGGCATCATGCTGGCGGCCGCAGGCTATTCCATCATCGCCTGCGCCGATGCCGCCGTGAAATGGGTGCTGCCCCAGGTGGGTGTCGCGGGCGTGCTGCTGTGGCGCGGCGTGGTGGGGGCGCTGGTCGTGGCCATCGTCTTCCGCGGGCGCATCTGGCCCAGGAACCGCCGCGTGGTGTTCGGCCGTTCCTTCCTGCACGCCGCCGTCGCCATCATCTGGTACGTCGCCTGGATGCGCGGCGTGGGGCTGGCCGACAGCTATGCCGTCGCGGCCCTGGCCCCCATCATGATGACGCTGCTCGCCATCCCGGTGCTGGGGGAGACGGTGGGCTGGCGCCGCGCGCTCTCCTGCGGGGTGGGGTTCTGCGGCGCGCTGGTGATGCTGCAGCCCGGCGGCGCGCTGTGGCGGTGGGAGGCCCTGCTGCTGGTGGTGGCCGTGGTGGGCATGGCGATCTCCCGCGTGTTGACGCGGGTGCTGGCGCGCACGGATACCGCGGCCGCCGCCGCCTTCTGGCTGATGGCAGCCCACATCCCGCTGGGGCTGCTGGCGCTGCCCTTCTTCGAGGTTCCCGTCTCACTGCTGCCCACCAGCTGGGGGTCGGGCGTGGCGCTGCTGCTGTTCGGCTGCGCCAATGCCATGGCGCATATCCTGTTCGCCCGCGCCTATGCGCTGGCCCCGGTCGGCGCGCTGGCGCCGCTGGAATATTCGGTGCTGCCCTTCGGCGCGGTGCTGGGCTTCCTGCTGTTTTCCGAGATCCCGGCCTGGACGACCTGGCTCGGCGCCAGCATCGTGATCGGCGCGGGCATCTACAACCTTCACCGCGAACGTATCAGAGCGAGGGAACGCCGTGCCGCTCAGGCATGACATACGCCGGGGCGCCACCTGCATGCTGGCCGCCACCGCGCTGTTCACCATCATGTCCAGCATGGTCAAGCTGGTGGCCGACCGCATTCCCTTCAACGAGGTGATGTTCTTCCGCGTGGCGCTGGCCATGCCCATCGTCTGGATCATCGTGAAGCGGATGGGCGATACGTCCGGCCTGTTGCAGACCAAGCGGTTCAAGGGCCATGTGTTCCGCGCCATGACGGGCACGCTGGCCATGGGCAGCAGCTTCTACGCCGTCACCCTGCTGCCGCTGCCGGAGCACACGGCGCTGTCCTACACCCAGCCGCTGTTCGTGACGCTGCTGTCCATCCCGTTCCTGGGCGAGCGCCCCGGCATCCATCGCTGGAGCGCTGTGCTGCTGGGCTTCTGCGGCATCCTGGTGATCGCCTTCGGCCAGGGCGCGTTCAGCGCGGGCGTCGATCAATGGATCGCCATCGGCATGTTTTTCGCGGTGGTGCAGGGGGTGTTCTCCGCCCTGACCACCCTGCTGGTGCGCGGCCTGTCGGCCACCGAGAAGTCCACCACCATCGTCATGTGGCAGTCCATCCTGATGACGATCTTCACGGGCGTGACCATGCCCTTCGTCTGGACCACGCCGCAGGGCACGGAATGGCTGCTGCTGCTGGGCATCGGGCTGACGGGCGGCGTGGCACAGGTGCTGCTGACCGAAGCCTATGCCTCGGCCCAGGTCAGCTCGCTCGGGCCGTATTCCTATACCTCGATCCTGTGGGCCAGCTTCCTGGGGCTGCTGATCTGGGGCGTGCTGCCCGGTGTGCCGATGGTCATCGGCTCTGGCATGATCATCGCGGCTGGGCTCTATATCCTGCACCGGGAAATGAGACGGACCAGAAAGCAGTGAACATCCCCTTCCTCCGCCAGGATGAGGCCGAGTACGGCAAGGCCCAGAACGTGGCGCCGGGCGTGCGGCGCGTGCTGTGCCAGAACCCCGGCCCCTTCACTTGGCGCGGCACCAACAGCTACATCGTGGGCGAGGGCCGGGTGGCCATCATCGACCCGGGCCCCGCCGACGAGGCGCAGCTGGCCGCCCTGCTGGAAGCCACGGCCGGCGAGGTGGTGACCCACATCATCATCAGCCACACCCACCGCGACCACTCGCCGGGCGCCGCCGCGCTGCAGGCGATGACGGGCGCGCGGACCTATGGCTTCGGCCCGCACATGACCCCCGGCGAGGGCGGCGACCACGACTTCAAGCCGGACATCCGCGTGGCCGACGGCGAGGAGATCGCGGGCGACGGCTGGCGCCTGACGGCCCTGCACACGCCCGGCCACTGCGCCAACCACCTGTGCTTCGGCATGGAAGGCAACGGCGTGCTGTTCAGCGCCGACCATGTCATGAGCTGGTCCACCACCGTGGTCAGCCCGCCCGACGGCAACATGCGCGCCTATATGGACAGCCTGGGCCGGCTGCGCGACCGCGAGGGGCAGGACAGCCTGTACCTGCCCGGCCACGGCCCGCCACTGGCCGACCCCATGCCCTTCCTGGACGCGCTGGCCACCCACCGGCGCCGGCGGGAAGCCCGGGTGGTGGCCGCCCTGCGGGAAGTCGGGCCGAGCACGGCGCTGGCCCTGGTCGGGCCGGTCTATGGGCCGATGGACCCGAAGCTGGTGGGGGCGGCCAGCCGCAGCCTGCTGGCGAACCTGGAAATGCTGGCGGAAGAAGGCGTGGTGGTCAGGCAGGGAGATGCCTGGGCGATGGCGTGATCAGGGGCCTTGCCCCTGAACCCCACCAAGGGGCTCCGCCCCCTGGACCCCCGCCAGGACCGTAGCGGCCCTGGACCCCGAGCCGTTGGCGCTACATCCTGGCAGCGCGCTTCCTATTGATATTTATAATATAATTGGTGCCCCGCCCGTCAGGATGGGCGCCAATCCGATGGGTTCCAAGGGCCTTTCGGCCTTTGGCGGGGTGGTCAGGGGCAGAGCCCCTGACTGGGGGCCTCGGGGGCGAAGCCCCTGAGTGCTTTACCCCCTGGCCGCTTCCAGCAACCCGTCGATCGCCTCCACCGGGGCGTCATAGCGGCACACCAGCCGGATCGTATCCGGCGCGCGGCGGTAGAAGTGGAAGTTCCGCTCGATCATCCGGTCGATCGTGACCGGCGGCAGCCTGGCGAAGACGATGTTGGCGTCCACCTGCTCCAGCAGTTCCACGCCCGGGATGGCGGCCAGCCCCTGCGACAGCCCGGTGGCGTTGGCGTTGGCCTGCGCCGCCAGCTTCAGCCACAGCCCATCCTCGACATAGGCCAGCAGCTGCGCGGCCGCGAAGCGCATCTTCGACCAGGTCTGCCCGGCGCGGCGCAGCAGGAAGCGCAGCGGCTCCACCAGCTCCGGCTTGAACACCACGATGGCGTCGGCGGACATGGCGCCGTTCTTGGTGGCGCCGAAGGACAGGATATCGACGCCCAGCTTCGTGGTGATCTCGGCGGGCCCGCAGCCCAGCCGCGCCAGGGCGTTGGCGAAGCGCGCGCCGTCCATGTGGAAGTGCAGCCCCTTCTCCCGCGCGAAGGCGCCGATCCCGGCGATGGCGGCGGGGGCATAGACGCGCCCGCGCTCGGTCACCTGGGTGACGGAGACGGCATCGGGCTGCGCGCGCTGGGTGTTGCCGATGCCGGCGGCGTCGAAACCCGCCGCCAGCTCCCGCGCATCGAACATCCCGCCCTCGCCCTTCAGCGGCAGCAGGGAGCCACCGGCGCTGAAGGCCGTGACCGCGCCGCCTTCCGAAAGGCGGATATGCGCGCCCTCATGGCAAAACACGCCGCCATAGCTGCGCAGGCAGGCGGCCAGGGCCAGGGCGTTCGCGGCCGTGCCGGTGGCGACCGGGAAGACCCGGCACGGCGCCTCGAACAGCGCGGAGAAGCGGGCATCCAGCAGGGTGCTGTATTCGTCCGCGCCATAGGGGGGCTGGGTGCCGGTATTGGCCGCCAGCAGCGCCGCCATGATGGAAGGCTCGACCCGCGCGACATTGTCGCTGCGGAAATCGCCCCGGCTCTGGGTCGCGGCGGTGGGGTATCGGTCGTTCACGGTCTGGGCACGTCCCTCATGCGGCGGGGGAATCTGCGCCCGCCGCGCGGCTGGCGTAAAGCCCGGGGGATGCCCGCAACCTTTGCGCGATTCGCGCTGAATTCCTCACGCGTACCTTGACTCTCTGCGGAATTGCGCGAAACCGGCAGTGATAAATGCGTATTGTGCGCACTTCCGGAGGAAGCCTCATGCAGATCCCCATCAAGAAAGCCATCGAACGTGTCCCCGGCGGCATGATGGTCGTCCCCCTGGCGCTCGGCGCCCTGGTGGCCACCTTCGCGCCCGAGACGCCGCGCTTCTTCGGCTCCTTCACCGGGGCGCTGTTCACCGGCGCGCTGACGATCCTGGCCGTGTTCTACGTCTGCATGGGTGCCAGCATCGACTTCAAGGCGACCCCCTACATCCTGAAAAAGGGCGGCACGCTGTTCGGCGTGAAGATCGGCGTGGCGATCGTGCTGGGCGTGATCTTCGGCCATTTCCTGGGCGAGGCGCCGATCACCTCCGGCGTCTTCGCCGGGCTGTCCACCCTGGCCATCGTGGCCGCGATGAACGACACCAATGGCGGCCTGTACATGGCGCTGATGGGCCAGTACGGCGAACCGCGCGACGTCGGCGCCTATACCGTCATGACGCTGGAATCCGGCCCCTTCCTGACCATGATCACGCTGGGCGTGGCGGGGCTGTCGGCCTTTCCCTGGCCCACGCTGGTGGGCTCCATCCTGCCGCTGGTCATTGGCATGATCCTGGGCAACCTCGACCGCGACATGCGTGAGTTCCTGAGCCGCGCCATCCCGGTCATGATCCCCTTCTTCGCCTTCGCCCTGGGTTCGGGGCTGGACCTGGGCAAGGTGTGGCAGGCGGGGCTGCTGGGCTTGGGCCTCGGCGTCGCGGTCGTGGTGGTCACGGGCATTCCGCTGTTCTTCGCGGACCGCGCCATCGGCGGCACGGGTGTCGCGGGGGTGGCGGCGGCCTCGACCGCGGGCAACGCGGCGGCCGTGCCGGCCATCGTGGCGGCGGCCAACCCGGTCTATGCGCCGGCGGCGGCCCACGCCACCATCCTGGTCGCGGCGGCGGTGATCGTCACGACCGTGCTGGTGCCGCTGCTGACCGCCTGGACCGCCAAGCGCGTGCACGGCACGCCCGACGGCAGCCCGAGCGGCAACTGAGGACGACGCGATGACCAGGCGCTGGCTGATATTGGCCGATGACCTCACCGGCGCCGCGGATTGCGGCATCGCCTTCGCGAAGCGCGGCTTCCAGGCCCTGGTGGGCTGGGGCGACGGCGCCAGCGCGCCGGAGGGGGAGGCAGAGGTGCTGGTCATCGACGCCGACAGCCGCCGCCTGTCGCCGGAGGCGGCGGGCATCCGCCACCGCACCCTGCTGGGGGCGCATCTGGCCCCCGGCATGCTGCTGATCAAGAAGATCGACAGCACCCTGCGCGGCCAGCCCGCGCGGGAACTGGCAGAGACGGTGGCCGCCCTGCGCGCCGCCGGGCGGCGCGGGCTGGCCATCGTGGCCCCCGCCTTCCCCGCCACCGGCCGCACGACGCAGGACGGCTGCGTGCGCATCGACGGCGCGCCATTGGAATCCACCCAGCTCTGGGCGCGGGACCACAGCTATCCCACCGCCGACCTGGTGCGGGTGCTGGCGGGGGTGGGGCTGCGCGCCCGGCTGGCGCCGCTGGCCTGCATCCGCGACGAGGCGGCCTTCGCCGCCGCCATCCGCGCGGCCCTGGATGAAGACCAGGACGCGCTGGTCTGCGACGCGGCGACGCCCGAGGATTTGCACGCCATCGCCGCCGCCACCCTGCCTTTCGCGGGGGATGTGTTCTGGACCGGCTCGGGCGGGATCGCGGCGGCGCTGGCCGCACGCATGCCCATGGGCACCGCCCCCTGCCTGCCGCCCGGCGCGCGCGGCGGGGTGCTGATGGTGGTGGGCAGCGTGGCCGAGGCCTCCCGCGCCGCGGCCCGCAAGCTGGTCGCCACCGCAGAGGTACAGCATGTGGTGGTGCCGCCCGAATGGCTGCTGGCCGGCCCGCAACCCGCCGAGGCCGCGCGCATCAGCGCCAGCATCGCCGGGCCGCTGTCGCGCGGCCGCGACGTGCTGGTGGAGATCGCGGCGGATGCCGAGGCCGACCTGACCCAGGGCGCGCTGCTGGCCGAACGGCTGGCGGCACTGCTGGAACCGGCCGCCCCGCATCTGGGCGGGCTGTTCGCCACGGGCGGGGAGACGGCCTGCGCGCTGCTCTCGCGCCTGGGCATCCATGGCATCGAGCTGATCGACGAGATCGAGCCGGGCGTTCCGCTCGGCATCACCCGGGGGGCCCATGCCTTCCCGGTCATGACCAAGGCTGGCGCCTTCGGCGGCGCCGACACCATCGCGCATGCGCGCGCACGACTGCGCGCCATGCTATACGCAGGGGCAGAATGATGAGCGCACAACAGGATACCCGCCCGATCGTGGCGATCACCATGGGCGATGCCTCCGGCATCGGGCCCGAGATCATCATGAAGGCCCTGGCGCATGAGGCGACCTATGCCGCATGCCGCCCGCTGGTGGTGGGCGACGCCACCCGCCTGCGCGAAGCCGGGGCCATCGTCGGCGGCGGGCTGGAGGTGAACGCGCTGGAAACCCCCGCCGGGGCGAAATACCAGCGCGGCACGGTCGATTGCATCGACCTGAAGCTGATCCCGGCGGGGCATCCGTTCGGCCAGCTCTCCACCATCTCCGGCGAGGGCGCCTATCGCTACATCGAGCGCGCGACCCGGCTGGTGGAAGCCGGGGAGGCCGACGCCATCTGCACCGCGCCGCTGTCGAAGGAGGCGCTGCACGCCGCCGGCCACAAATACCCGGGCCATACGGAGCTGCTGGCGCATCTGACCGGCACGCCGGAAGTGTCGATGATGCTGGTGGCGCCCAAGCTGCGCGTCATCCACGTCACCACCCATATCGGCCTGATGGACGCCATCCGGAAGATCGAGCCCGGGCTGGTGGAGCGCGTGATCGCGCGCGGCCATGCCACGCTGGTGAAGTCCGGCATCGCGGACCCGCGCATCGGCGTGTGCGGCATCAACCCGCATGCGGGTGAGAACGGGCTGTTCGGCCAAGGCGAGGAGGAACAGAAGATCATCCCCGCCGTGGAGAAATGCGTGGCCAAGGGCTGGAAGGTCACGGGCCCCCTGCCCGCCGACACGCTGTTCTTCCGCGCGGCGCGGGGCGATTTCGACCTGGTGGTGGCCATGTACCACGACCAGGGCCATGGCCCGGTGAAGGTGATGGGCCTGGAAGCCGGGGTGAACATCACCGTGGGCCTGCCGGTCATCCGCACCTCCGTCGATCACGGCACGGCCTTCGACATCGCGGGCAAGGGCATCGCCGACGACGGCAGCCTGCTGGAGGCGCTGCGCCAGGCGGTGGACCTGGCGCCCAAGCGCCGCCTCGCGGCGGCCTGATGAAACGCCGCCGCACGCGGCGCGATGAGATGCTGGAGGCCATCGCCTCCGGCGTCACGGATGTGGAGATGCTGGCCGGGCGGTTCGGCGTCTCCGCCTCCACCATCCGGCGGGACCTGCAGGCCCTGTCGGAAAAGCACGCGGTGGCCCGCACCTATGGCGGCGCCATCCTGGCGGCACCCGACCGCGAGACCAGCCTGCGCACCCGCAGCGGCCAGCACCGCGCCGCCAAGGCCGCCATCGCCGCCGCCGCGCTGCGCCTGGTGCAGGAAGGCGAGACGCTGATCCTGGATGGCGGATCGACCGTCGAGGCCTTCGGCCGGCTGCTGCATGGCCGGCGCCAGCGCGTGATCACCAACAACCTGCCGCTGATCCCGCTGCTGGCCTCGGCGCCGGGGCTGGAGCTGATCGTGCTGGGCGGCACGGTGCGGCCCATCAGCATGGGCACCATGGGCCCGCTGGCCGAGGAAGCCCTGCGCCGCCTGGGCGCCGCCCGCGCCTTCATGAGCGCGGATGGCGTGATGCTGGGCCGGGGCCTGTGCGAGGCCACGCTGGAACAGGTGGCGCTGAAGGAATTGATGATGGCCCAGGCGCAGGAGGTGGTGGTGCTCGCCGATGCCTCCAAGCTGGGCCGCGCCGGGCAGCCCTGCTGGGCGCCGCTGCCCCCGCACTGGACACTGGTGACGGATGCCGACGACGCCGCCTGCGCCCCGTTCCGCGCGGCGGGGGTACGGGTGGTGCGGGCGGGGTAAAGGCCGGGGCCATCCCCCGTTTGCGGTTTGACTCCGGGCCCCGCCATGCCCAGCTTTCCCCCGGACAATACGAAGGGGAGACGCTGGTGGAGATCCTGCTGACCATCCTGGTCGTGCTGGCGGCCTTGGTCGCCTTCCGGGGCATCAAGACCGTGCCCCAGGGCGAGTGCTGGACCGTGGAACGCTTCGGCGCCTACACCCGCCTGCTGGAGCCGGGGCTGAGCTTCATCATCCCTTTCGTCGAGGGCATCGGCCGCCGGGTGAACATCCAGGAGGTGGTGCTGGACATCCCCGAGCAATCGGTGATCACGGGCGACAATGTCTCCGTGCTGGTGGACGGCATCGTCTATTACCGCGTGCTGGAACCGGCCAAGGCGGCCTATGCCGTGCAGGACATGCGCAGCGCCCTGACCGCGCTGGCCATGACCAACATCCGCGCCGTGATCGGCGAGATGGAGCTGGACGCCACGCTGTCGGGGCGTGAGCGCATCAATTCCCAGCTGCTGCGCACGCTGGATGGCGCGACCGAGCCCTGGGGCGTGAAGGTCAGCCGCGTGGAGATCAAGAAGGTCGAGCCGCCGGAAAATCTCAGCCGCGCCATGACCATGCAGATGACCGCCGAGCGCGAGCGCCGCGCCGCCGTGACGCGCGCCGAGGGCGAGCGCCAGGCCGCCGTCACCCGCGCGGAGGGCGAGAAGATGGCCGCCGTGCTGGAGGCCGAGGGCCGCCGCGACGCCGCCTTCCGCGATGCCGAGGCGCGGGAGCGCATGGCCGAGGCCGAGGCCAAGGCGACCCGCATGGTGGCGGAGGCCGCCCAGGGCGGCAGCGATGCCCTGAACTACTTCATCGCGCAGAAATACGTGGAGGCGGTGCAGGCCCTGGCCGCCGCCCCCGGCAAGACCACGCTGGTGGTGCCGCTGGAGACCGCGGGCTTCGCCGGCGGCATCGCCCAGGCGCTGGAGGCGCTGCGGTTGGGCCCGCAGGCGGCACCCCCGGCGCCCCCGCGCAGCGTGCCGAATACGGGGGCGTGATGAGCGCCCCCATCTTCTGGGCCGCCGCCGGGCTGCTGCTGATGGTGGCGGAGGTGCTGCTGCCCGGCATCTTCCTGGTCTGGATCGGGCTGTCGGCGCTGATCGTGGGGGCGCTGGCCTGGGCCTTCGCGCTGGGCGGCATGGCGCAGGTGCTGGCCTTCGTGCTGGTGCTGGCCGCGATCATGGGCGCGATCTGGAAAAGCGGCCTGCACCGCCGCCGGCAGGATAGCCTGAACGCCCCCGCGATCGGGACCGTGGGGCGGGTGGTGCACGCGCTGGAATTCGCCGATGGGCGCGGACGGGTCAGGCTGGGCGATTCCGACTGGCAGGCCCGGCTGGCGGGGGGCGGCACCGACCCCGCGCCGGGAACCGCCCTGAAGGTGGTGGGCGTGGATGGGATAACCCTGGTGGTGCGTTAGCGCGGCTTTTTCACGATCATCTTTACCCGATCGGGTGATGATCTACCGCTCCACCCGCCGCGAATCCCGCCCCACGAACTTCACCAGCTCCCGCCCCGCGCGCTGGCTTTCCGGCAGCGCGTGCCAGCGCAGGAACTCCGCCAGGATCATCGCCGTGATGCCCGCCATCCGCGCCCGCTTCGCGGCCTCCGGCGAGTAGAAATCCAGCTCCCCCAGCTCTCCGCTGCCATGGATCTTGCCATGCGCGGCCTCCGCGCGCGCCACCACGAAGCGCGCGTTGAAGCGGATCGGCCGGTCCGCCGGCGTCACCGCGCGGCAGAGGTAGTCCAGCGCCGCCAGGTCCGGCAGCACATGCGGGCCGCGCAGCTGGCCCAGCACCAGGGCGGTTTCCTCATGCAGCTCCCGCACGGCGGCGATGGCGCAGGCCCGGGCGATGCGCGCATCGCCCACCCGGCTCAGCCCGTGCAGGGCCTCCGGCCGCAGTTCCGTCAGCGCGGGGGCACGGGCGTCGGCGGGGTCCACCCGGCCGCCCGGGAACACCATCACATCGGGCATGAAGCGCAGCGCGGGGTGGCGGCGGCCCATCAGCAGCTCCGGCCCCTCCGGCCCTTCACGCCACAGCAGCAGGGACGCCGCGTGGCGCGGCTTCACCGGGCGGCGGGCGCGGCCCGAGACATCCGCGCCGCCGGGATTGTCGAAGGGCTCAGTCAAGCGCGAAACCCCGGAATCGCAGCCAGGCGCGGAAGCCCGCGCGCTCCGGCACGCCCAATTGGCGGGCGCTGTTGGCGCTCCAGCTTTCCTTGGCGGGGCCGAACACCTCCGGGTAACGCGGGTTGGCCGGCGGGCGCAGCGCGTCATAGGCCGGCAGCGCCGCCTCCAGCCCGCTGTCGTCATAGGTCTCGTGGTGCACCACCACATCCGGCGGCAGGCGCGGCGAGGGCGCGTTGCGCGATTCCGGCCAGCCCAGCGTCAGCCCCGCCACCGGGAACACGCCCTTGGGCAAGCGCAGCATGGGGCCGATCTTCTCCAGATGGTTGCGCACGTAGCTGATCGGGCAGGTGCCGAGCCCCGCCGCCTCCGCCGCCATGATGGTGAAGCCCATGGCCAGCGAGGCATCCACCGCGCAGTTCAGGAAAGTGTCCATGTTGTCGTTCGCGTGCTCACGCCCATGCAGGGCGCAGATGCGCCGCCCGCGGTTCATGTCGCCGCAAAAGATGAGCAGCGCGGGCGCATCCGCGATCCAGGGCATGGTGCCGATCCAGCCGGCGATGGCCGCGATCTTCGCGGGGTCGCGCAGCACGATGATGGAATACTGCTGCAGATCGGATTTGCTGGGGGCCGATTGCGCGGCGGCCAGCACCGTGGCCAGCAATGGCTCCGGGATCGCCTCATTGCGGTAACGGCGGGTCACGCGGCGGTCGAGCAGCGCGGCCAGGGCGGGGGCGATCTCGGCGGGGGGCTCAAAGGGCACAGCGCCATAGCGCGCGCGGAGCAGATCCTGGACGTTTGTCATGGCCGCATGATGGGGCCGGGGGCGGGGGTTTGGCGAGGAGGTGGAAAAGGCCGAGGGGCGCTGCCCCTCGGCCTTTACGCCCTTGGGGGGGCAGCGCCCCTGGCCTTCGGAGCCAGCCTCAATCGGCCCCCGCCGCCTTCGCCCCCTTGGCCACGGTTTCCCGTGCCTTGGCCAGTTCTTCCTCCACCCACAGGGAGTGGTGGTCGCGCGCCCAGTTGATATCCACCTGGCCGCTGCCCATCGCGTCGAAGGCATGCTCCATGCCCAGGCTGCCGATGTAGATATGCGCCAGCATGGCCGCGATCATCAGCACGCTGATCAGCGAATGCGCCATATGGGCCCATTGCTGGCCTTCGATGTTCGTCACCTGGAACGGGAACACCAGCAGATAGCCGCTGGCCGCGACCAGCCCGCCGCCCAGGATGGTGATCCAGAACACCATCTTCTGGCCCGCGTTGAAGCGCCCGGCGGGCGGGTGGCCCTTGCCGATCAGCCCGCCGCCCTGCTTCAGCCACACGATGTCCAGCTTGGCGGGGATGTTGTCCTTCGCCCACAGCAGCAGCATCAGCACCAGCCCCAGCGTGAAGGGGAAGGCCAGGAAGTTGTGCGCGATCTTGCCCCATTGGCTGAAGGCGGTGAACGCCTCCGGCCCGATCACCGGCAGCAGCAGATGCCGGCCGAAGGTCAGGTTCAGGCCAGAGAGGCCGAGAATGATGAAGCAGCTGGCCACCATCCAGTGGTTCGCGCGCTCGAACACGTTGAAACGCGTGATGGTGCGCCCGGCATAGCCGTGCTCCATGCGGATGCGCCCGCGCGTCAGGTAGAACACGGCCAGGATCGCCAGCATGCCCAGCACCGCGATGCCGCCCACCCAGGCGAGCGTCACGTTGTGGTACTCGCGCCAGGACCGCCCGGCGGGCTGGATCAGGTTCGCCGCGCGCTGGTCGGGGATGCTGACGCGGCCGCTGATGCGCTCACCGCGCAGGGTGGCCATCAGTTCCAGCTCGGACGCATCCTGCTGGCCGCGGTCGGAAAAGGGCATGGGCGCCGGCGCGGCGGGCGCCGGGGTGGGGGCGGCGCTGACCGGCACCTGCGGGGCCACCGGCTGCTGGGCCGGGGTGGTGCGGCCAGGCTCCGTGGTCGCGGGCACCTGGCCCTGGCCGGCGGGGCCACGGCCGGCGCCGGTCTCGGGCACCGGGGCCTGCACCTCGGGCGCGCCGGGGCGCGGCGGCTGGGCCTGCGGCGCCTGGGTGGCGGAGGGGCCGGCCGGCTGGGTGCTGGCAGGCTGCGCCCCAGCCGGAGCAACGGCCGGGGCAGCGGCCAGCGCCGCCAGCAGCGCGTAAGTGGAAAGCCGCATCATCACGCACCCACCGTTTCACGATAGGCCGTGCGCCAGCCCCATGCGCCGGAGCCATAGCCGCGCTTCTGCACGCGTTCCCGATAGATGGTGGCGATCATGTCGCTGTCCCCGGCCAGCAGCGCCTTGGTGCTGCACATCTCGGCGCAGAGCGGCAGCTTGCCTTCCGCGATGCGGTTGGCGCCGTACTGCGTGTATTCCACCAGCGTGTTGTCCGCCTGCGGGCCGCCGGCGCAATAGGTGCATTTGTCCATCTTGCCGCGCCCGCCGAAATTGCCGACGCGCGGATACTGCGGCGCGCCGAACGGGCAGGCGTAGAAGCAATAGCCGCAGCCGATGCACAGGTCCTTGTCGTGCAGCACGATCGCGTCGGCCGTGGTGTAGAAGCACGACACCGGGCAGACCGCCGAGCAGGGCGAATCCGTGCAGTGCATGCACGCCATGGAGATCGAGCGCTCACCCGGCTTGCCGTCATTGATGGTGACGACACGGCGGCGGTTGATGCCCCAGGGCACCTCGTGCTCGTTCTTGCAGGCCGTGACGCAGGCGTTGCACTCGATGCAACGGTCGCTGTCACAGAGGAATTTCATGCGGGCCATGGTCGTTCTTCCTCAAGCCGCCTGGATCTGGCAGAGCGTGACCTTGGTTTCCTGCATGAAGGTCACCGGGTCATAGCCATAGGTCGTGACGGCGTTCACCGATTCACCCAGCACGATGGGGTCGGCACCGGCCGGGTATTTGCCGCGCTGGTCTTCCTGCATGAACCAGCCGGCGAAGTGGAACGGCATCCAGGCCACGCCGCGGCCCACGCGCTCGGTCACCATGGCCTTCACCTTGATGAACTTGCCGGCGGGCATCTCGGGGCCGCGCACCAGCACCCAGCCGCCCTCGCGGATGTTGCGGGCGGCGGCGTCGGCCGGGTTGATCTCCACGAACATGTCCTGCTGCAATTCCGCCAGCCAGCGGTTGGAGCGGGTTTCCTCGCCGCCGCCCTCGTATTCGACCAGCCGGCCGGAGGACAGGATGATCGGATAGTCGCGCGCGACTTCCTTCGACCGGTTCTGCACCGAGACACCCAGATGCGGCAGGCGGAAGCCGCGCCGGTCCGGCAGGGTGGGGTACTGGTCGATCAGGTCCACGCGCGGGGTGTAGATCGGCTCCCGATGGACGGGCACGGGGTCCGGCAGGTTCCAGGCGTTCGCGCGGGCCTTGGCGTTGCCATAGGGCAGGCAGCCATGTTCCATCGCCACGCGGATGATGCCGGCCGACAGATCGGTGGCCCAGGACACGTTGCCGCCGATCCCTTCGATCACGGCCTTTTCCTGCGCCGTCAGCTCATCGTACCAGCCCAGGCGCCGCAGCACCTGCACGGTGAATTCCGGATAGCCGTCGGTCAGCTCGGAACCCTTGGAGTAGCTGCCCTCGGCCAGCAGGGTCTTGCCCTCGCGCTCCACGCCGAAGCGGGCGCGGAAGGTGCCGCCGCCTTCCTTCACGTGCAGGTTGGTGTTGTACAGGATGTGGGTGCCGGGGTGCCGCATCTCGGGCGTGCCCCAGCAGGGCCAGGGCAGGCCGTAGAAATCGCCGCGGATGGCTTCCGGCGCGTCGGGCTTGGCGCGCAGCGTCACCAGGTCGAACTGGTCCTGGTGCTGCATGTGCAGCTTCAGCCGCTCCGGGCTCACGCCCGAATAGCCGGTGCTGAGCGAGCCGTAGTTGATCTCCCGTAGCAGGCCCTCGGCGGTGGGTTCGCCGTCCTTGATCTCCAGGTTCTTGAACATGTCGTTCTTGAACCGCACGGTCATGTTCCGCCGCTCGGCCGCCACGTCCAGCGCGCCGGCCAGGTCGTACATCACGCGATAGTCGGTGCGCGATTCGAAGATCGGCTTCACCACCTGGCTGCCCCACTGGATGGAGCGGTTGGAGGAGGTGCGGCTGCCGTTCGTCTCGAACTGCGTGGACATCGGCAGCAGATAGGTGTTGTCGCGCCGGTTGCTGAGTGCCGCGAAGGTGGTCGGGTGCGGGTCCGCCACCACCAGCAGGTCCAGCGCGTCCAGGCCCTTCACGGCCTCGGGCATGCGCGTCACGGTGTTGCCGCCATGGCCGAACACCACCATCGCCTTCAGCCGGTCGCGCTGCTGGATCTGGTCCTTCGGCAGGGTGATGGCGTCGAAATAGCGGGTGGTCGGGATGCCGGGGGTGGTCATCATCGCCGGGCTGTCGAAGCGCGCGACGAGGCTTTCGTAGGACACGCCCCAGACGCGGGCCCAATGCCGCCACGCGCTCTCATCCAGCCCGTAATAGCCAGGCAGGCTGGTGACATCGAGGCCGAAATCGGTGGCGCCCTGCACGTTGCAGTGGCCACGGAAGATGTTGGCCCCAGTGCCCGGCTTGCCGACATTTCCGGTGGCCAGCAGCAGGATGGAATAGGCGCGCACATTGGCGGTGCCCACCGTCTTCTGCGTGGCGCCCATGCACCAGATCAGGGTGGAGGGCTTCTGGGTGGCGAACATCTCCGCCACCTTGCGCAGCTGCGCGCCCGGCACGCCGGTCACACGCTCCACCTCGGCCGGGTTCCACTTCGCCACCTCGGCGCGGACATCGTCCATGCCATACACGCGCTGGGCGATGAATTCCTTGTCTTCCCAGTTGTTCTGGAAGATGTGCCACAGCATGCCCCAGATGATGGGGATGTCGGTGCCCGGGCGGATGCGCATGTATTCGGTGGCGTGCGCCGCCGTGCGGGTGAAGCGCGGGTCGATGACGATCAGGTTGGAGCGGTTGATCTCCTTGCCCGACAGGATGTGCTGCAACGACACCGGGTGCGCTTCCGCCGGGTTGCCGCCCATGATGATCATGGTCTTGGCGTTGCGGATGTCGTTGTAGCTGTTCGTCATCGCGCCATAGCCCCAGGTGTTCGCAACACCCGCGACCGTGGTGGAATGGCAGATGCGCGCCTGGTGATCGACGCTGTTGGTGCCCCAGAAGGCCGCCAGCTTGCGGTACAGATAGGCGCCCTCATTGCTGAACTTGGCGCTGCCCAGCCAGAAGACGGAATCGGGGCCGGAGGCCTGGCGCACGGCCATCAGCTTGTCCGCGATCTCGCTGATCGCGGTGTCCCAGCTCAGGCGCTGCCACTGCCCGCCCACCAGCTTCATCGGATACTTCACGCGGCGGTCGCCGTGCACCAGCTCGCGCACGGAGGCACCCTTGGCGCAGTGCGTGCCGCGGTTGATCGGGCTGTCCCAGCTGGGCTCCTGGCCGACCCACACGCCGTTCTGCACCTCGGCCGTCACGGTGCAGCCGACCGAGCAATGGGTGCAGACGTTCTTGATGCGCTGCACGGGCTGGGAATGGTCCAGCACGCCCGAACCGGCGCCGACCGCCTGGGCCATGCGCGGCTTCAGCCCCGCGAGGCCCGCCAGCCCCGCGCTGGCGACACCCGCCTGCTTGAGGAAGCCGCGCCGGTCCAGCGCGCCGGCCGACAGGCCCTGATAGGCGGAGGCGAGGCGCTGCTTCGCGGCCTTGCCGTCACTGCGCTTGATGAGCATGGGCGGGCCTCCTCAGTACCGGTTCGTGCGGTAGAAAGCCTGCACGTCGGGGCTGTTGGGGTTGTAGCGGGCGGCCACGCGCTGGGCCGGGTTTTCCTTGCGGGCCTCGGCGCCGGGCACGCTGTCGGCGCGTTGCGCCAAGGCGCTGTCGGCCACCACGGCGGCGGCGGTGCCGATGCCCAGCACCTTCAGGAAGCCGCGGCGCTCGTCCTTGGGTTTTTCGGCTTGGCTCATGGCGTGGCTCCGGTTTCGGCGGGCAAGGCTGCCGCCGCGTTCTCGATATCCAGCAGCGCGCGGCCGAAGCCGCCCACCGCCCGGTAGAAATCCGCGCGCTGGCTCGCCAGCAGGTCGGCGAACAGGCGGCCGGCCCAGGGGCGGATGTGCTTCGCGGAAAATTCGTCGGGACCCATGCCGGGGATGGCGGCGATGTCGCCGCGCAGCAGCCCGGCCATCGTCTCGCAGGCGAAGGCGATGTGATCCTCGGGCTCCGGCACGCCATCCAGGCGCCGCACGCCCAGCGCCTCCAGCGTGGCGCGCAGTTCGGCCAGCGGGCGTTCGTGCAGGAAGCCGGTCAGGTAGTAGCTGGCATAGGGCAGGATCTCGCCCCGGCCGACGCCGATGAACAGGTCGAAATACTCGCGCTCCAGCGCGCGGGGGCTGGCGTTGCGCGCGGCGGCGGCGAGTTCGCCGATGGCCTGGCCGATCGCGCTTTCCCCACCCTGCAGCAGGCCCACCTGGCGCAACAGGGCGCGGTCGGGCTCACCCGCCAGCAGCGCGCCCAGCAAGGCGAAGGCGCCGGCGCGGTTTTCCGTCACGGCATCAGCCTCGGGGGTGCCGTCGGCGGGGCTGGGCCACAGGTCGGGGCGCAGGATGTGGCGGGGAACGCCGGTCAGGGCCTCGATTTCCGGGGCACGCTCGGCCGGGATGCCCTGCTGCTTCCACACGAAGACCGTGCGGCGGGAGATCCCCACCTTGGCCTGGAAGGCGTCGATGCCGCCGGCGGCGGCCACGGCGGCGTCGGTCCCGATCTGATATGACTGCGTGTCCACCCGGGATTCAGTGCAATATCTTTGCACAGAGGTCAAGAATCGGTGCAGTTTCATTGCACTGCACAAGATGATCCAGTTAATTGATAATGATTATTAACTGCAATTACTGTCGGGGAGGCTCATTCCTCATTTTGCTGATGGTAGAGCAGGTTGGCCCCTACTCCGGCAGCGCCCCGCCATGGCGGCGGCGCACCGGCACCGGCCGGGGCTCGGCGGGTTCGGGTGAAAAAGCCGGGGGCTCGGGGGGCTCGGGCTCGGCTTCCGGGGGGGAAAGCCGCACGGGTTCTGTCATCTCAGGGGGCATCTCAGGGGGTTCCGGCGCTTCCTCCGGCATATGTTCCGACTGCGTAATTTCCTCGCCGCGGGCCTTCGCGGCCTCGGCGTCGAATTCCTCCAGCTTGCCGATGGCATGGGCCAGCAGGCGCTTGGCATCCCCGCCCAGGGTCAGCGCGAAGCCCGGCACGCCATCCGGCGCGTTGAAGTCCCAGGCATAATCCGCCGGGCCGACAAAATCCCGGATCACCGGGTCCAGGCTCCAGGCGCGACGCATCGCCAGGCGCTTCAGGGCCTCCGGCACGCCCTTTTGCAGGAACTGGGCGAAATCGCTCTCGGCCGTCAGGGTCTCGATATCCGGCAGGGTGGCGGGGTCGAACTCGGGCTCCGGCGCTGCCTCGGCCACCGGCTCGGGCGCCGGGACCGCCACGGCGGCCCGCGGTTCCGGCTTCGGTTCCGGCTCCGCCACCTCCACCCCCCGCTTGCGGCGGGACCAGCGGGACAGGAAGCTGTCCTCACTCATCGTCCAGGTCCATCACGCGCCGGCCCAGCGCCTCCGGGTCCGCCCGGTCGCGCTTGCGCTTGAAGAACTGGCGTTCCTGGTGATGGCGCGCGACGAAGGCCCGCATGGCCCCCAGCAGCGGCGCGGGCAGGGCCAGGGATTCCAGCTGGTCCTGGCCCACATCGGCGAACAGATGCGCCTCCCCCGGGTCCACCGTCACCTTCTGCAGCAGCATGCCGGGCGCGGCCTCGGTGGGGCGCAGCACCACCCAGATGCGCGGGTCCGGCGCTTCGATATTGTGCTTCAGGTTGTCGGTCTCGGTGCGGAAGAATTCCAGCTCCGCCGTGCCGGCGAAGAAGCGGGTGGTGCCGTCCTCCTCATGCAGCACGGTCCAGGGGGCCAGCTCCGGCGGGTCCAGCAGCACGTCGGTCACGGCCCAGACATGGTCGGCCCAGCGGCTGGTGGCCGGGCGGCGTTCCGCCAGCACGCCCACCAGGATGCTGGCATGCGGGGGAACGCTCATTGCACCGCTTCCAGCGGCAGGCCGGTGACCAGGTTCTGCGGCTTCATCCTGATCACCTGGGCCTTGTCCATCGCCAGCGCCAGATAGCAGGGCTTGCCATGCTGCTTTTTCAGCACCCGGCTTTCATCATCGAAGCGCAGCACCCCCAGCCACATGATGCGCGCGAGGTCCGCCTGGGGCACCTTCTTCCCCTCCCACAGCCCGTTGGCGATGCGCGTGGCCTCCGCATCCAGCCCCACATGCCAGGACCAGTGGGCGTCCTCGATGACCGCGGCGGGGGTGATGCTGACCGCCAGGCCCAGCACATGGCCCAGGAAGCGTTCCAACGCGCGGGCCAGGGCCGCCTGGCCGTCGCGCCCCTCCGCGATGTCCAGCGCGAAATCATGCGCGTCCGACCGCGCCCAGTATTGCGGCGCGCTGGCGTCGGACATCACGTCCAGCTCCACCTCGCGCGGGGCGGCCCCGGCCTCGGTCAGCAGGCGGCCGAGCGCGCCCAGGTCGCCATCGGCGGCGCGGGCGTCCACGATCTCCTGGTCGGCCAGCAGCGTGGCGCCCTGGGTGATGGCCACGCGCTGCGGGCGGAACAGAACCTCCCCCGCGCGCAGGATGTGCGGGTCGGTCACGCCCTCCAGCGCCGCACGGGCGACCAGATGCGTCAGCATCTGCAGGAAGATCGGCGGCACGCCCGCCACCCCCTCCCGGAACAGGGCGCACCAGGCGGCCTCGATGCTGGCATGGCGCAGCACGCGGTCGCGGAAGGCCAGGAACACCTCCCAATTCTCCCGCGCGTCGGGGTCAGCGAGCGCCGCCGGGCTGGCCTGGGCCAGCGGGTCCGCCAGCAGCGCCGCGTGCAGGGCGCGCTCGGCGTCGCAGGCTTCCTCGGGCGGCACCAGCTCCGGCCGGGCCAGGAAGGCGCGCCACAGGTCGGGCGTGGGCAGCAGGCGCCCGTCCGCGTCGCGGTCGCACAGGTGATGGCCGGAGGCGATCCAGAAATCGCCGGGGGCAAGGGTGAGGCTCATAGCTTGGTCAGGTCCGGGTGTTCCACGGCTTCGTCCACCTCGGCGATCGCGAAGACGGGCAGGCTGTGCATGGGCCCGCGCGGGGGTTCGGCGCGGCGGTGCAGGGTGCGGAAGCGCTCCCGCACCTCCCCGCCCTCCATGCCGCGTTCCAGCGCCAGCACGGTGCCAGGGGCGTGGTCCTGGCACAGGGTCTCGGCGAAGCCGATCTCCTCGGCGGCGGCGGCCCCGGCGGCGGCCAGGTCCGGCGCGCCATAGGCCGTGTGGATATGCGCGGCCAGCGCGGCCAGGGCGGCGGCGCGCTGTTCGGCGGTCGCGGCCACCACCTCCACCAGCGTGGACCAGCCGAAGCTGGCCAGCCCCAGGAAGCCGGCGCGGAAGGCCTGGCGGCGCTTGCCCTGCAGGGTCGCCTCCGTGTCGTCCCAGAAGCAGAAGCCCCCGGGCACGGCCCATTCCCCCGGCTCGGCGGCGGCGGGGAAGATCAGCGTGTCCGACAGGTCGAGGCGGAGGGTGCGGGGCAGATGCGTCACAATGGCACCACCTCTCGCACGCCGTCGCGTTCCAGCACCAGCCCGCCGGTGGCGGGGTCGATGCCGCGCTTTTCCCCCGCATGGTCCAGCAGGCGGGCCAGCAGGTTGCGGAACGCCTTGTGCGGGCCGCGCGCCTGCCACTCATCCAGCCCGGAGAGGAAATGCCGCGCCCAGGCATCGGTCACGGCCAGGGCGTCCACATCGTCATAGCCTTCCTCGGCCAGGGCGGTTTCGCCGGGCAGCAGGCCGGATTCATGGCCGGGCGGGAAGGCCAGACGGCATTCGAACCCCACCACCAGCCAGTCCGGCACCTCCCCGGGCGCGCAGGGGGCGGCCAGCATGCGCAGCCGGCCCACCAGCCCCTGGTTCAGCACCACCCCGCCATCCCAACGCAGTTCCACCGGCAATTCGGGCGGGCCCAGCACCACCAGCGCGTCGGCCAGGGCGTTCGCGGCCACGTGGCGGGCGATCCGCGCCTGCGCCAGCGGCATGTCGGGTTCCAGCACCACCGCCACCTCCGCCCGCGCGGCGGAGCGCACGAAACACAGCGTGCCCGCCCCGCGTGAGGGCGCGGGCGGCCCTTCCTCCGGCGCCAGGCCGGCGGCCGTCAGCAGCGCATCCTGCCCCTCTCGCAAGGGCACGGGGCGGAAAAGGCTGGGCAGTTGCAACATGGGTCCCTGTTCCCGAGGCCAGGCCAGCCCGATATAGGCAGCGGTCTCAGCCCTGGAAACCACATGACCCGGATCGCCTTCATTTGCAGTTGCGAGGACACGATGGAGCCGGAGCTGGCCACCATCAGACGCGGCTGCCCGGGGGTGGAACTGCGCGGCGCCGAGCATCTGTGCCGTTCCCAGCTCGACCGCTTCCAGGCGGCGCTGGAGGAAGGCCGGCCCATCACCGTCGCCTGCACCCAGGAAGCCCCGGTCTTCGAGCAGGAGGCGGAGGAGAGCGAGGCCGACATCACCTTCGTCAACATCCGCGAACAGGCGGGCTGGGCGAAGGAGGGGCGGGCGGCCTCGGCCAAGATGGCGGCGCTGCTGGCCATGGCGCAGGTGCCCATGCCCTCCACCCCCGTGCTGGGGCTGGAAAGCCAGGGCGTGTGCCTGGTGCTGGGCCGCGACGAGGCCGCCATCCAGGCCGCCACCCGCCTGGCGGATACGCTGGACATCACCCTGCTGCTGACCGGGCAGGAGGAAGTGCAGCCGCCCCGCGCCACGCCCTTTCCCATCCTGGCCGGGCGCGTGGCGCAGGCCACCGGGTGGCTGGGGCAGTTCGAGCTGGTGGTGAATGGCTATGCGGCGCCCATCCCGTCCTCCCGCGCCAGCTTCCGCTGGGGGCAGGCCAAGGATGGCGCGCGCAGCCGCTGCGACATCGTGCTGGACCTGACCGGCGGCACGCCGCTGTTCCATGAAACCCGCGAGGGCTATCTGCGCGCCGACCCCGCCAACCCGGCCGCGGTGCTGGAGGCGGTGCTGCGCGCGCAATCCCTGGTCGGCACCTTCGAGAAGCCGCGCTTCGTCACCTTCACCGAGAACCTCTGCGCCCATGCGCGTAACCGGCGCACCGCCTGCACCCGCTGCCTGGATGTCTGCCCGACCGGCGCCATCACCCCGGGCAAGGACAGCGTGGCGATCTCGGCCGAGATCTGCGCCGGCTGCGGTTCCTGCGCCGCCGTCTGCCCGACCGGGGCCGCGCGCTATGCCCTGCCGCCGGCCGAGGCGGTGGGCGCGCGCATCCGCGCGGCGCTGACGGCCTTCCGCGCGGCCGGCGGCGAGCACCCGGTGCTGCTGTTCCACGCCGAACAGGGCGAGGCGCTGATCGACGCGCTGGCCCGCCATGGCGACGGGCTGCCGGCCCGCGTCATCCCGGTGCGGGTGAATGAGGTGACGCAGATCGACCTGTCCATCCTGGCCGCCGCCACCGCCTGGGGCGCCGCCGGGCTGCGCCTGCTGCTGCCCGCCCGCAGGCCGGAGGGGGCCGAGGGCGTGCTGCGCAATATCGAGACGCTGAACGCCGTCACCCGGGGCCTTGGCCTCGGCGAACGCGCGGCGGCGATCGAGACGGACGACCCGTTCTCGGTGGGTGAGGCGCTGGCGGGGTTGCGGCTGAAGGCGCTGTGGAAGCCCGACGAATCCCTGCCGCTCGGCGCCCCGCGAGAGGTGGCGCTGCGCGCGCTGCGGGCGCTGCATGTGGCCAGCGGCAGCGCCATCCCCACCCTGCCCCTGCCGGCGCTGGCGGGCTTCGGCGCGGCCCAGGTGAAGGCCGAGGACTGCACCCTGTGCCTGGCCTGCACCATGGTCTGCCCGGTCGGCGCCTTCCGCGCCAACCCGGACCGGCCGGAGCTGACCTTCCTGGAGGATGCCTGCGTGCAGTGCGGCCTGTGCGCCGCCACCTGCCCGGAGAAGGTGATCACCCTGGAACCCCGCCTGAACTTCGCCCCCGAGGCGCGCGAGCCGCAATTGGTGAAGCGCGAGGAACCCATGCCCTGCAACCGCTGCGGCAAGCCCTTCGGCACCCGCAGCAGCGTGGAGCGGGTGAAGCGGAAGCTCTCGGCCAGCGGCCACTGGATGTTCCAGAACCCCAAGCACCTGGCGGTGCTGGAGCTGTGTGAGGATTGCCGCGTGATCGAGGCGACATTGGGGGGCATCGACCCCTATGCCGGCACCACGCGCCCCGAGACCCGGACGACGGAGGATTACCTCCGCGACGGAGAGGAGACGAAGCATTGATGTTCCGCCGCGCCGTTTTCGCCGCCCTGCTGCTGGCCAGCACCGCGGCCCTGGCCCACCACGCCTTGGCCCAGGACCAGCCCGGTTTCCGGGTGGTGAACCGCACCGGGCAGGACGCCACGGGCCTGTTCGCCGTGCGCACCCCGCGCGGCAATGGGGGCGACTGGGGCAATTCCCTGCTGACGCCGGGCCGCCCGCTGCCGCCCAATGCCGGCTTCCGCGTGACGCCGACCGATGCCGCCGCCTGCCGCTTCGACCTGCGGCTGGTGCTGGCCGATGGGCGGGAATCGGTGCTGCGCAACCAGGATGTCTGCGCCAACCGCACCCTGGAACCGCGTGAGGCCGCGGCCCCCCAGCCGCCCGCCGCGCCCCCCGCCAATGCCCGCCCCGCCGAGCCCAATCGCAACGCCCAGCGCGTGTCCACCGGCAGCGGCTTCATGGCCGCGCCCGAGCGGGTGATGACCAATGAGCATGTGGTGAACGGCTGCAACCGCATCATCGTGCGCACGCCCGAGGGCCGCTGGCTGGCCGCCGTGCCGCCCGCACGGGTGGATGCGCAGATGGATCTGGCGCTGCTGACCGTGCCGGGGCTGAACGCGCCGGTGCTGTCCTTCCGCGCCGCCCCCGCCCTGCGACGCGGGGATGGGGTGATCGCCTATGGCTTCCCGCTGGCGGGGCTGCTGTCCTCCGACCCCAAGCTGACGCGGGGCGAGGTGAACGGGCTGGCCGGGCTGGGTGACAACCAGAACCAGATCCAGATCTCGGCCGAGGTGCAGCCGGGCAATTCCGGCGGGCCGCTGCTGGACATGCACGGCCACCTGGTGGGCGTGGTGGTGGCCAAGCTGAACGCGCAGCGCGTGGCCGAACGCACGGGCGACATCGCCCAGAACGTGAACTTCGCGGTGCGGCTGGAAGCGGCGCTGAACTTTTTGCAGCGCGCGCAGATCACGCCGCAGCGGGCCGAAAGCCGGGGGGCGGAGATGAGCGCGGCCGATGTGGGCGATGTGGCGCACCGGTCCACCATGTTCATCCGGTGCGAGCGATAGGGGAAGCATCCGGGGGCTTTGCCCCCTGGCCCCCAGTCAGGGGCTCTGCCCCTGACGACCCCGCCCCAAACCGTGGGGCGAAGTCCCACACCCCAGGGGCCGAAAGGCCCTTGGAACCCATCGGATTGGCGCCTCACCTTGCCATATTGAGCGCCATTTTCATTATAAAAATCAACAAGAAACGCCCTTCCAAGGTGTAGCGCTAAACTGATCTAGGTCCAGGACCGAGCACGGTCCTGGCGGGGGTCCAGGGGGCAGCGCCCCCTGGTGGGGGGCCTGGGGGGGCGAAGCCCCCTCCCCTTTCACCGCCTCGGCTTCTCCGGCGGGGGCTGCGCTGTCGCCGGGTTTTCCGGCCAGTCGTGCTTCGGATAGCGCCCGCGCATGTCCTTGCGCGCATCCAGCCAGCCCCCGGCCCAGAACCCCGCCAGATCGGCCGTGATGGCGATCGGCCGGCCCGCCGGGCTCAGCAGCGCGATGTGCAGCGGCACCCGCCCGCCCGCCAGCTTCGGCGTGGCGGTCATGCCGTACAGGTGCTGGGCGCGGGCCTCCAGGCGAGGGATTTCGTGCGTGTAGTCCAGCCCGGCGCTGCGCCCGGCCAGCAGGGGCAGGCGGGTGGGCAGGTCCTTGTCCAGCGCGCGGCGCTGCTCCTGGCTCAGCATGCCGGCCAGCAGGTTGTGGGTGTCCAGGCCGCGCAGCTCCGACAGCTTGGTCATGCCGCCCAGCCACACCGGCAGCCACTCCCGCGCCGTGGCGGCCAGGGTGGCGGTCGAGAGGTCGGGCCAGGCCGCGCCATCCAGCGCGCGCATCCGCGCCACCCGGGCCTGCAGCTGGCGGGTGCTCTCGGCCCAGTCCAGGTCGCGCAGCTCGCGCTCGGCGGCGGCCTGGGCCAGGGCCTCAGCCAGGGCGGCGGGGTCGGGGTTGGGGCTGGGCGTGTCCTCCAGCACCAGGGGGCCGAACAGGCGGCGGCGGCGGGCGGAGACACTGCCGGTGCGCGCATCCAGCACGGCGCCTTCCTGCCAGCGCAGGCGCTCGGGGAAGCGGGCCTCCAGCAGAGCCAGATCCAGGGGCGCGGCCATGCGGATGCGGGCCTCGGTGCCCGCCAGCTCCAGCTCGGCCACGGCCAGCAGGGGGGCCTTGCGCAGCGGGTCATTGGCCAGGGTGCGGGCGCCGGGGCCCGGGGCGCCGCCATAGGCATCCAGCCCAGCCAGGCGGAACGCCCCCTCCATCACGCCGCGCCGGGCGGCGATGCGGTCCGGGAAGCCCGCGGCGAGCAAAGGCCCGGCCTCCCCCCCCGGCAGCGCGCGGGATGACAGGCCGAGGCGCCGGCGGTGCTGCTCGGCGGAGCGGCGGATGCGCGACAGGGTGGCGCGGTCGGCATGCGGGTGGTCCATGCCGTGCAGCAATTCCAGCCGCTGGGCGATGTCGGCCGGGGCCTCGCGGTCGCGGATGGGGTCGCGTTCCTCCAGCAGCGCGGCCAGGTCGGCGGCCAGGGCGCGTTCGCCCTCATCGCGCGCGGCCAGCATCATGCGGGCGAAGCGCGGATGGGTGCCGAGGCGGGCCATGCGGCGGCCCATCTCGGTGATGCGGCCCTGGGCGTCCAGCGCATCCAGCGCGCGCAGCACGGCGCGCGCGGCGGCGAAGGTGCCGGCGGGCGGCTGGTCCAGCAAGGGCAGGTCGGCGGGGGTGGAGCCCCAGGCCGCGCAATCCAGCGCGAAGGAGGCCAGCTCGGCCTCCAGCATCTCGGGCTTTTCCTGCTGCGGCAGGCCGCGGTGCAGCGCCTCGGTCCAGAGGCGATAGGCCACGCCGGGTTCCGTGCGGCCGGCGCGGCCCGCGCGCTGTTCGGCCGCCGCGCGGCTGATGCGCTGGGTGGTCAGGCGCGACAGGCCCGAGGCCGGGTCGAGGCGCGGCGCGCGGCGGAAGCCGCCATCCACCACGATGCGCACACCCGGCACGGTCAGGCTGGTCTCCGCGATCGAGGTCGCCAGCACCACCTTGCGGCGGGGCCCGGGGGTCAGGGCGCGGTCCTGCTCGGCGGGGGGCAGTTCGCCATGCAGGGGCAGCACATCCACGTCGAGCCCGCCCAGCCGCTCGGCGGTGCGGCGGATCTCGCCCCAGCCGGGCAGGAAGGCCAGCACGTCGCCGGGATGGGTGCGCAGCGCCTCGCGGATGGTGCCCGCCATGGCATCGGGCAGTTCGCGGGCGTCCTTGAGTTCGCGCGGGCGGTGGAAGACCTCGACCGGATAGGCGCGGCCCATGCTCTCGATCATCGGCGCGCCCAGCAGGCCCGCGAAGGCGCCGCCATCCAGGGTCGCGGACATGGCGATCAGCCGCAGCTCCGGCCGCAGGCTGCGTTGCAGATCCAGGCACAAGGCAAGGGCCAGGTCGGTGTCCAAATGGCGCTCATGCGCCTCGTCGAACAGCACGGCGGCCACGCCATCCAGCCCGGGGTCGGATTGCAGGCGGCGGACCAGCAGGCCCTCCGTCACCACCTCGATGCGCATATCGGGGCCGGAGACGCGGTCGAGCCGGGTGGCTAGGCCCACGCGCTCGCCCAGCTTCTCGCCCAGCAGTTCCGCGATGCGGCGCGCGGCGGCACGGGCGGCGACGCGCCGGGGTTCCAGCACCAGGATGCGCCCGCCGGCCACCCAGGGCTGGTCCAGCAGCGCGATGGGCACCAGCGTGGTCTTGCCCGCGCCCGGGGGTGCCACCAGCACGGCGGCGGAACCGGCGTTCAGCGTGGCGAGCAGGCCCGGCAGGGCCTCATGGATCGGCAGATGGGGTTCGGGGAGCATGGGTGGCCCGGTATCGCGGGCACGGCGCGCCCTGGCAAGCCAGCCAAGGATGGCATGGCGGGACGCGGCATTTCGACAGGCGCGCGGCAACGCCGCCCGGGCATCCGCGTTACCATGACATGCGTGCCATCCTCGCCCTCTCCGCCGTCATCGCCTGCGCCGCGTGCAACGAGCAGGGCGCGGCCGCGCCCTCAGGCCGGGAGGCGGCGGCGAAGGCGGCCGTGGACACGGCGCTGCAGGCCCGGCTGCGGGTGCCGGGCACACAGCGGCGGGGCGTCCAGGTCTTCGGGCAGGCCATGCCGGGCACCCTGGCGGTCTGCGGCCGCTCGACGGTGGCCGGCGGGACGGACGCACCCTATGTGCCCTATGTCGCCGTCGTGTCCTTCACCGGGGAGGCGCCACGGGTGACGAACCTCGTCCTCGGCGCGACGGGCCCGGAGGCCTCCCGCGTGTTCCTGGAAATGACGGATCGCTGTTTCGAGGGCGGCGGCCCCGCGAGCGCGCGGGTGATGGCGCGCAACTTCCCGCCCCTGCCCTCCCCCGGCGCGCCGGATGCCGAGCCCGCGGCGCAAGCCGCCGCGGCCCCGCCCGAACCCGCGCGGCCGATCGGGACGGTCACCGTCTCCTCACGCGGGGCGGCGAACCTGCGCAGCGCGACGCGCGGCGGCGAGGTGATCCGCACCCTTCCCGCCTCCAGCACGCTCGAGGTGATCGGCGAGGCGCCGGGCGGCTGGTACCAGGTGGGTGAGCGCGGCACGCCCATCGGCTGGGTGCACGCATCGGTGCTCGAAGCGCGCTGATTGTCGGGAGAAGGGGAGAGGACCTGGTGGAGCTGAGGGGAATCGAACCCCTGGCCTCGTCATTGCGAACGACGCGCTCTCCCAACTGAGCTACAGCCCCGTCCAGGTGGCGGGTGTGTGCCCGGGGTGCGGGGGGAAGTCAAGCGGGGGGTGCGCGCTTGCTTGTAGGGCGCCCAATCCCTAGTTTCCGCACGCGCCCTACAGGAGCCCCAAGCCCCATGCTGCTCAACGCCGTGTTCTTCCTGCTGCACGCCGTGCTGCAGCTGTTTTCCTGGGCCATCATCATCGCGGCGATCCTGTCGCTGCTGATCGCCTTCAACATCCTCGACACGCGCAACCGCATGGTGTGGTCCATCGCGGATTTCTTCCAGCGCGTGACCGAGCCGGTGCTGCGCCCGGTGCGCGACCGGATGCCGAATTTCGGCAATATCGACATCTCGCCCATCGTGGTGCTGCTGCTGATCCAGGCGCTGACCATCCTGGTCGCGGCCATCCAGACCAAGCTGATCACCAGCGGGCTGTATTTCTGATGACCGCGCGCGTCATCGACGGCAAGGCGGTCGCCGCCGAACTCCGCGCCGGGCTCAAGGCCCGCATCGCCACGCTGGGCTATGCGCCCGGGCTGGTGGTGGTGCGCGTGGGCGATGACCCGGCCAGCGGCGTCTATGTCCGCAACAAGGACAAGGCGGCGAAGGAAGCGGGCTTCAACTCCCGCACCATCCACCTGCCGGCGGATACGACGCAGGCGGCGCTGCTGGCGCGGATCGCGGAGCTGAACGCCGACCCCGCCGTGGACGGCATCCTGGTGCAGCTGCCCCTGCCGGCGCAGATCGACACCCAGGCCGCCATCAACGCGGTGGCACCCGAGAAGGACGTGGACGGCTTCCACCCCATGAACGCGGGCAAGCTGGCCAGCGGCCAGCCGGGGTTGGTGCCCTGCACGCCGCGCGGCGTGATGCACCTGCTGAAGGGCACGGAGCTGCGCGGCGCGCGCGCCGTGGTGCTGGGCCGCAGCCAGATCGTGGGCCGGCCCATGGCGCAATTGCTGCTGGCCGCCGACTGCACCGTGACCATCGCGCATTCCCGCACCCGTGACTTGCCAGCGGAGTGCGCCCGTGCGGACATCCTGGTCGCGGCCGTCGGCCGCCCGGAGATGGTGCGCGGGGATTGGGTGAAGCCCGGGGCGACCGTGATCGATGTCGGCATCAACCGGCTGGCCGATGGCCGGCTGGTGGGCGACGTGGCCTTCGCCGAGGCCGCGGAGCGCGCCGCCGCCATCACCCCGGTGCCCGGCGGCGTCGGCCCCATGACCATCGCCTGCCTTCTGGAAAACACGCTGGACGCCGCCATCGCGCGGCGCGGAGGCTGAATGCCCGATACCCAGGCGCCCACCGCCCTCCGCTCCACCCTGGCCCAGGCCCAGGACTGGCTGTTCCACCAGGCCCTGCCGCTGTGGTTTTCCGCCGGGCGGCACCCCGCCCATGGCGGCTATGTGGACCTGCTGGACGATGCGGGGCAGCCCCTGCGCGGCCCGCGCCGCAGCTTCGTGCAGGCCCGCATGGCCTATACGGCGGTGGAGGCCGGGCGGCTGGGCTGGGATGGCCCCTGGCGCGAACACGCCGAGGCGGGGCTGGCCCTGCTGCGCGGCGTGTGCCGCCACCCCCAGGGCGGCGTGGTGCACCGG
Organism: Rhodovarius lipocyclicus; assembly: GCF_009900765.1. Lineage (GTDB taxonomy): Bacteria > Pseudomonadota > Alphaproteobacteria > Acetobacterales > Acetobacteraceae > Rhodovarius > Rhodovarius lipocyclicus. The sequence goes on along the minus strand of NZ_JAAABL010000009.1, from coordinate 57,565 downwards.
CTGACCGATGACGCCCAGGTCGATCGCGCCGACCGCGACCTGTACGACCAGGCCTTCACCGCCTTCGCGCTGGCCGAATGCTCCGGCCCGCTGAACCGCCCCGAATTGCTGGATGAGGCGCGGGCGATGCTGGAATGGCTGGAACGCGACTGGGCGCGCCCGCCCTCAGGCCTGTGGGAGGGGGAGCTGCTGCCCCAGCCGCCGCGCCGGCAGAACCCCTATATGCACCTGCTGGAAGCCACGGTGGCGATCGCCCGGGCCTCGGGCGGGGCGGCGCCGGATATCGCGCGCGCCAACCGCTGGGCCGCCTTCGCGCGGGACACGCTGTTCGACCTGGAAGCGGGAGCCCTGCCCGAATATTTCGCCATGGACTGGTCCCCCGCCCCCGGCGAGGAAGGGCTGATCACGGAACCCGGGCACCAGTTCGAATGGGCCTGGCTGCTGTGCCGGCTGAAGGATGTGGGCGGCGACGACCACACCGCGCTCGCCCAGCGCATCTGGCGCCACGGCCTGCGCCACGGCATCTGCGCCACGCGCGGGGTCGCGGTGGATTCGGTGCTGTTGGACGGCACGCCCCATTCCGCCAAGGCCCGGCTGTGGCCGCAGACCGAACGCCTGAAGGCCGCCGCGGCCATGCATGCGCTGGGCCTGGCCGAGGGCACGGCGGACATCCCGGCGGCCTTCGCGGGGCTGAAGCTGTATTTCGCTAAACCGCCCCTGGGCAGCCTGTACGACCGCCTGCTGCCCGATGGCAGCTTCGTGGCCGAACCGGCCCGCAGCAGCTCCATGTATCACATCATCTGCGCGATCGCGGAGCTGCGGCGGGTGGCCTGAAGGCCGATCAGTTCGGCGTCACGCGGTCCACGGTGCGGTCCACGGCGCGGCCGGCGCGCTCCACCGGGCCGCTCGGCGGGTCCACCGTGTCGCGCACGCGCTCACCGAAGGTGCGGTTGGGGCCGTTGCAGGCGGCCAGCGTCGCCAGAAGCAGAACCGGCGCCAGCGCCATCACAATCTTACGCATCATGGGTTTCCCTGTTTCGCGGCCGGGATATTCCGGGGTCGCGTGCAGGGAAATAACCGCCGGGAAGGCGAATGGTTGCGGGGCTTTTACAGCCCCACGCTCACCTTCCGGCTGTTCCCGGTCTGCAGGTTCCGCAGCCGCGCCAGCGCCCACAGCGGGAAGATGCGGCGATAGCCGTGGTAGCGCAGGTAGAACACGCGCGGGAAACCCGTGCCCGTGTAGTCTTCCTCGTCCCACTCGCCCTCGGCGTTCTGGTGTTCCAGCAGCCAGCGCGCGCCGCGCGCGACCGCGGGGCTGTCCACCTCACCGGCCGCCATCAGCGCCAGCAGCGCCCAGGCGGTCTGGGAGGATGTGCTGACCCCCGGCCGGCTCAGCTCATCGGGCTTCGTGCCGCCACGACCCGGATAGGTGTCGCCATCCTCGCCCCAGCCGCCATCGGCGTTCTGGCGGGATTCGAGCCAGGCGACGGCCCGGCGCATGGCGGGGTGCTGGTGCGACAGGCCGGCCGCGTTCAGCGCCGTCAGCGCCGACCAGGTGCCATAGACGTAGTTGACGCCCCAGCGGCCATACCAGGCGCCATCCTGCTCCTGCTCGGCCAGCATGTATTCGACCGCTTCGCGCGCGGGGCGGGTGTCGGTCTCCTCCAGCTGCGCCAGCATGGCCAGGCAGCGGCCCGTCACGTCGGCGGTCGGCGGGTCCAGCAGGGCGCCATGGTCGGCGAAGGGGATGTTGTTCAGGTAGTGGTAGTTGTTGTCGGCGTCGAAGGCGCCCCAGCCGCCGCCCTTGGACTGCATGCCCACCACCCAGTCCCGCGCGCGGGTCACGGCGGCCTCGGACTTTTCGCCCAGAGGCGCGTGCTCTCGCCGGTAGCGGTCCATCGCCAGCGCGACCACGGCGGTGTCGTCCACATCGGGGTAATGGGCGTTGGCGTACTGGAAGGCCCAGCCGCCCGGCTTCAGGTCCGGCCGCTGCCAGGCCCAGTCGCCCACCACATCGGTGATCTCGCGCTCCGCCAGCCAATCGAGGCCGCGCTTCACGGCGTCGGCCGCCTCATCGCCGCCGGCCTCCAGCAGGGCGTGGCTGGCCAGCGCCGTGTCCCACACCGGGGACAGGCAGGGCTGGACATACACCTCGCCGTCGGTTCGCTCGCACACCAGCTTCTCGATGGCAGCCCAGGCGGTGACCACGCGCGGGTCGGTGTCGGGGATGCCCAGGCAATGGTACATCCAGATGGCGTTGGCCATGGCCGGATAGATGGCGCCCAGCCCGTCCTCGCCGTTCAGGCGCTCGGTCACGAAGGCTTCGCAGGCGGCCTCGGCGCGGGCGCGGTGGGTGCGGGGGAACAGGCGCTGGGCGCGCTGCAGCGCCCAGTCCAGGGCGCGGAACAGGGTGGCCCAGGGCTCCTGCTGATGGGCGCCGCCGGGCCATTCCTTCACTTCCTCGGGCGGCTGCACGAACAGTTCGCGCAGGTCGAACCCGATGGGGGAAAGCGGCTTCGGGCGGCGGGCGTTCACCACCGTCAGCGGCACCACCACGGTGCGGGCCCAGTAGCTGATCTTGCCGATATGGAAGGGGAACCAGCTGGGCAGCAGCATGATTTCCGGCGGGATCACGGGCACGGCGCGCCAGGGCACCATGCCGAACAGCGCCAGCGTGCCGCGGGTGAACACGTTGCTGCGGGCGGCGCCGCCCTTGGCCAGGATGGCGTCACGCGCGCGCTGCATGTGCGGCGCGTCCGGCGCGTCGCCGATCAGGCGCAGGGCGAAATACGCCTTCACCGAGCATGAGACATCCAGCACCCCGCCATGGAACAGCGGCCAGCCGCCCTGGGCGGTCGGTGCCTCCTGCTCCTGCAACCGGCGCAGATAGCGGCCGATCGCGGCCTCTCGCGCCGGGTCGGACTTGCCGAAGAAGCGCTGGAGCATGACGTATTCGGCGGGAATGGTGGCATCCGCCTCCAGCTCGAACACCCAATGGCCGTCGGCGTTCTGGCGGCTCAGCAGCGACTCACGCGCCTGGGTGATGGCGGCGTCGAGGATCTTGCCGCGCGGCGCCTCGGCGGCCGGGGCCAAGGCGAGTTCATGCAGTCTGGGCAAAACCGGAATCCCCTGAGAAATCACCCCTGATCGGCGTTTCTACGCCAGGAACGGGGCTTGTGCGAAGCCATAAGGCACCCCCGGGGTGCAACATGGCGGCTAGTTCACGGCCGCTTCGGCGCGGCCTCGCCCTTCCACATCCCGCCGCGCCCGCGATATTCGGCGATGGCGCTGTCGAGCGTGAAGAGCATGTAATAGAATGCGATGCCCGGCAGGGCCAGCCCGCGCCACACGCCCAGCCCATAGCGGCGCAGGGTGGGGGCATAGGACAGCACCATCCCCGCCCAGGCCAGCGCGCCCAGCGCCCGCGCCCAGCCGGGCCCGCACAGCGCCAGCAGCGGGGGCGCCAGGAACACCAGCGACAGCGCCGCCAGCATCCCCACCAGCAGGAAGGGGTTATAGCGCAGCTGCGCATAGGCGGTGCGGGCGACCATCTTGCGGATGGGCTCGACCGTCTCGCAGGCCCGCAGGGAGTGCACGCGCTCCGTCAGGCCCAGCCAGATGGGGCCCTGGCGCTTCATCACGCCGGCCAGGGTGCAGTCGTCGATCATGGCGCCGCGGATGCTGGCCAGCCCGCCCGCGGCCTCGAAGGCCGCGCGGCGCAGCAGCACGCAGCCCCCGGCGGCGGCGGCCGTGCGGGCGCGCGGGTCATTGGCCCAGCGGAAGGGGTAGAGCATCTGGAAGAAGTAGATGAAGGCCGGGATGAACCAGCGCTCGGCCGCGCTCTCGCAGCGCAGCTTGGCCATCAGGCTGACCAGCACCAGCCCGCCCGCCTCGGCGCGCGCCACCAGGCAGCGCAGGCTGTCAGGGGCGTGGGTGATGTCGGCGTCGGTGAACAGGATGTAGGGGGTGGTGGGCTTCGCGGCATCGAGGCCCTGTTGCAAGGCCCACAGCTTGCCGGTCCAGCCCTCCGCCCGGCCCTGGCCCTGCACCACCGTCAGGCGCTCATCGCCCGCCGCGCGGGCAATGGCGCCGGTGCCGTCGGAGGAGCGGTCATCAACCACGAACAGGCTGATCCGCCCCGGGTAATCCTGCGCCAGCACGGAGCGCACGGTGGCGGCGATGCTCGGCGCCTCGTCGCGCGCGGGGATGACGACGGTCACGTCCGGCCAATGCGCCGGATCGGCAGGCACCGCGCTGTCATCGTCGCGCCCGGTCCAGAACCAGCCGCGCGCGAACAGCAGAACCAGCCAGGAGACCAGGGAAGCGGCGGCCAGCCAGATCACCGCATGCCCTCCGCCTCGAACCAGGCCATCGCTTCCTCGACCGCCTGTTGCCAAGGGCGTGCCGAGAAACCCAGCACGTCGCGCGCGCGGGCGGCGGAAAAGAACATCCGGCTTTCGGCCATGCGCAGGCCATCCAGCGTCAGCATCGGCTCGGTGCCCGCGATCCGGCCCCATTGCTCGGCCACCCAGGCCATGGGGTAGAGCGGCGCGCGCGGCAGGCGGAAGGGGGCGCGGCGGCCCTTCAGCTTCGCGATATGGCCCAGCAGTTCGGCCAGGGTCACGTCCTGGCCGCCCAGGATGTGGCGTTCCCCGATGGCGCCGCGTTCCAGCGCCGTCACGATGCCCGCCGCGCAATCCTCGACATGCACCAGGTTCAGCCCGGTCTCGACATAGGCCGGCATGCGGCCGCGCATGGCTTCCAGGATGATGCGCCCGGTGGGCGTCGGGCGGCGGTCCCGCGGGCCGATGGGGGTGGAGGGGTTCACGATGGTCGCCGGCAGGCCCTGCTCGGCCACCATGCGCTCCACCAGGCGCTCGGCCTCGGTCTTGCTGCGCTTGTAGGGGCCGATGGCCTGTTCGGGGGTGGCGGCATCGGCCTCGGTGGCCGGGGCGCCGTCCGCGCGCGGCTTCAGCGTGGCGACGGAGGAGACATGGGCGATGCGCCGCACCCCTGCCCGCAGCGCGGCCTGCATCAGCGCCCGGGTGCCGTCCACATTCACGGCGAACATGCGCGCGGGGTCGGGCACGAAGATGCGGTAGTCGGCCGCGCAATGGATGACGGCGTCGCAGCCCTCCAGCGCCAGGCTCAGGGAGCGGTGGTCCGTGAGGTCGCCGGGCACGAAGGCGACGGGCACGCCCTCCAGCACCTTCTGCGGGGTCTCCGGCCGGGCGAGGACGACGACGCGGTGGCTGCGGGCCACCAGCGCCCGGGCCACGGAACAGCCCAGGAAGCCAGTGCCCCCTGTCAGCAGCGTGGTGAAGCTTTCGTGCATGGCAGCCTTGTGGCGCGACGCGGCGCCGGGGTCCACCCTCGATTCATTCCAGGGTGAATGCTATATTTATGTTCATGTTGTCCCGACGCACGGCCCTGATGGGCCTTCCCCTGCTCAGCCTGCCGCTGTCCGGCCTTCCGGCCCGCGCGCAAAGCCCGGCGGCGGTGATCGAAACCTTCCACGCCACGCTGCTGGATATCATGCGCAACGCCCAGCGCCTGGGCCCACGCGGCCGGTATGACAGGCTGGCCCCGGTGATGTCCCAGGTGTTCGACCTGGCGGCGATGACGCGCATTTCCGTGGGTCCGCCCTGGACCGGCTTTTCCCCCACCGAGCAGCAGGCGCTGACCGAGGCGTTCTCCCGCTGGTCCATCGCCACCTACGCCGCGCGGTTCGACGGTTTCGCGGGCGAGACCTTCACCACCCAGGGCGTGCAGAGCCTGCCGAACAACGACCAGCTGGTGCGCAGCACCCTGAACCGCACCGGCGGGCAGGATCCGGTGGTGCTGAGCTATCTGGTGCGCAACGGGCACGTGGTGGATGTGTACCTGACCGGCACCATCAGCGAGCTGGCCAGCCGGCGCAGCGAATTCGCGGGGCTGATCCGTGAGGGCGGGGCGACGCGGTTGACGCAGGAATTGACGCGGCGGGCGAATACGCTGCTGGGGTAAGGTTGAATATGGCGGCCAGAATTAAAGGTTGACCAAATAACCTTTAACATGACCAGCCAAAGCGTGCCATATTCAAGGTTATGGACCGCTCCAGGCTCTGCCCCGCCATCCTGAACAGGCTGGAACGGCTGCCGCCGCCCCATGGCCATGCCTATGGGGTGGTGCCGCCGCCACCGCCGACCGGGATGCTGGACCTGCTGCCCGCCTTGCCGGCGTTGCAGCGGGCGGCGGGGGCCCTGGCCCGTATCCAGGCCCTGGCCGGCACCCTGCCCGATACCTTCCTCATCAGCCGCATCCTGCCCCGGCAGGAGGCCGTGAGCTCCAGCGCGGTGGAAGGCACCCACAGCACGCTGGACGAGCTGCTGGGCACCGAGGAAGCGGAGGCACCGCCACCCGGCCCCTCCATGCAGGTGCGCGATTACGCGCTGGCCTTGCAGGCCTTGCTGCCGCTCGCTGGCAGCCAGGGACCGGCCCTGTTCACTCGCCCCCTGATCGAGGAGCTGCACCGCCAGGTGATGGCGCATGACCCGGACTATCGCGACCTGCCCGGCGCCCTGCGCGAACAGGTGGTCTGGATCGGCGGCGGGGGGGATATCGGGCGCTCCATCTTCAACCCACCGCCGCCGGCGCGGGTCGCCGCCTGCCTGGAGGACCAGCTGCGCTACCTGCGCCGAGAGGACGACCCGCTGGGTCAGCACCAGGCGCTGGTCACCCGCATGGCCGTGGCGCATGCCCATTTCGAGGCGATCCACCCCTTCCGTGACGGCAATGGCCGGGTGGGGCGCCTGCTGCTGCCGCTGATGATGGCCGCCGAGGGCCAGGTGCCGCTGTATCTCTCGCCCTATATCGAGACGCACCGGGCGGACTACATGCAGGCGTTGCAGGCGGCGCAGCAGCGGCTGGAATGGCATGTGCCGGTGGGCTTCCTGGCGGAGGCCGTGGCCGCCACCGCCGATGCGCTGGTCCGCACCCAGGCCAGGCTGCAGGCGCTGGGCGCGGAATGGCGGGCCCGGCGGGTCTTCCGCGCCGGCTCGGCCGCGCGGCGCGCGCTGGACCTGCTGCCGCATTATCCGGTGCTGACGGTGAAACGCCTGAGCGCGGAGCTCGGCGTCTCCTTCCCCGCCGCGGCCCTGGCCGTGCGGCAGTTGCAGGAAGCGGGCATCCTGCGTGAGCGCACGGGTTATGCCCGCAACCGCCTCTATGCGGCCGAGGAAGTCCTGGCGATCTACCGGGAGAAGGCGGAGAGCTGAGCCCGCCTCAATCCATCGGCGCCCGCCGCATCTTCTTCGTCGCCGAATCCTTCGCCTTCCCGGCCAGCCGGCGTTCCTTGCTGCCCTTGGTCGGCTTGGTCGCGCGGCGGATGGGCGGGGGCGGCTTCGCGGCCTCCCGCAGCAGTTCCAGCAGGCGTTCCAGCGCGTCCACCCGGTTGCGCTCCCGCGTGCGGAAGCGCTGGGCGGTGATGATCAGCACGCCATCCTTCGTCATCCGCCCGCCCGCCAGGGCGATGGCGCGGGGGCGGATATCCTCGGGGATGCTGGGGCTGGTGCCGAGCGGGAAGCGCAGCTGCACCGCCGTCTCCACCTTGTTCACATTCTGCCCGCCAGGGCCGGAGGCGCGGAGGAAATCCTCCTCCAGCTCCTTCTCATCCAGGCGGATGCGGCGCGTGACCTGGATCATGGGCCGAGCAACGGCAGGTTGGGCGATTCATCCTTCAGCGCCACCCCCGTCTCACCCTGCTCCATCGCGGCGCGGACCAGCCAGGCCAGTTTCGGCGCGGCCTCGGCGGGGGGCATGCCCTCGGGGCGGATATTGCTGATGCAGTTGCGCTCGGCGTCGGTGCGGCCGATGCGCGGCGCCCAGGTCAGATAGCAGCCGAGCGAATCCTGCGCCGACAGGCCCGGGCGCTCCCCGATCAATACGGCGACGGCGGCGGCCCCCAGCGCCTCGGCCACCGCGTCGCCCAGCGCCACGCGGCCCTGGGCGGCAACCACCACCGGGCCCAACGGCAGGGGCAGCAGGGGGGCCACGGCGCGGATCAGCGCGGGGGCATGCGCCTGCACCCCCGTGGCGCACAGCCCATCCGCCACCAGGAAGACCAGGCTGCCGGGCGCCTTGTGATCGGCCAGCATCGCGGCATCATCCGGGTGCAGCCTGCGGCCCAGATCGGGGCGCAGCAGGTATTCGCGCCGGTCCCGCGCCTGGCTGCGCACGCGCAGCACGGGCGGCGGCAGCGCGGCCTCCAGCGCCGGCACATCCAGCACCGACCACACCGCGTCCCGCGCCGCGGCGTGCGCGGCGTTGAAGGCGAGCTGCGCCGCACTCGGCTGCGCGGTGCCGACACGGCCCAGCCCCACCCGGGCGGGGGTGAAGCGGCGCAGGCTGCTGGGAAGCTGGCTCATGCCAGGCCGATCAGCGCGGGCGACAGGGCGGCGGGGATGGCCTCCCCGGCGCCGATGCCCATGCGGTCCATCCAGGCCTCGAATTCCGGCGCCGGGCGCTTGCCCAGCACCGCGCGCGCATACATCCCGTCGTGGAAGGAGGTGGACTGGTACGCCAGCATCACGTCATCCGCGCCCGGGATGCCCATGATGTAGGTCACGCCCGCGACGCCCAGGCAGGTCAGCAGCGTGTCCATGTCATCCTGATCGGCCTCGGCGTGGTTGGTGTAGCAGACATCCACCCCCATCGGCAGGCCGAGCAGCTTGCCGCAGAAATGGTCCTCCATCCCCGCGCGCAGGATCTGCTTGCCGTCGAACAGGTATTCGGGGCCGATGAAGCCCACCACCGTGTTCACCAGCAAGGGCGCGTAGCGGCGCGCGACGGCATAGGCCCGGGCCTCGATCGTCTGCTGGTCCACGCCGTGATGCGCGTTGGCCGACAGCGCGCTGCCCTGGCCGGTCTCGAAATACATCACGTTCTCGCCGCGCTTCAGGGCACGGGCGGCGTCATGCGCCTCCCCCAGCAAGGCCAGCGAGACGCCGAAGCTCTCATTCACCCCCTGGGTGCCGCCGATGGACTGGAACACCAGATCGACCGGCGAGCCGCGCTCCATCGCCAGCAGGGTGGTGGTGACGTGGGACAGCACGCAGCATTGGGTGGGGATGTCGAAACGGTCCCGCACCTCGTCCAGCATGGACAGCAGGCGCTGCACCGTCTCGATATTGTCGGTGGCGGGGTTCACGCCGATCACGGCATCGCCCGCGCCCATCATCAGCCCGTCCAGCACGGCGGCGGCCACGCCGCGCGCGTCATCGGTCGGGTGGTTGGGCTGCAGCCGGATCGACAGCCGCCCCGGCAGGCCGATGGTGTTGCGGAAGCGCGTGGTCACCCGGCATTTCTGCGCCACCTGCACCATGTCGCTGATGCGCATGATCTTGCTGACGGCTGCCACCATCTCCGGCGTCAGGCCCGGGGCGAGGGCCGTCAGCGCCGCCGTATCCGCCTGGCCCAGCAGCCAGTCGCGCAGGCCGCCGACCGTCAGGTGGGCCACGGGCGCGAAGGCCGCGCTGTCATGCGTGTCCAGGATCAGGCGCGTGACGTCATCGGCTTCATAGGGCACCACGGCCTCATGCAGGAAATGCCGCAGCGGCAGGTCGGCCAGCGCGTATTGCGCGGCCACGCGCTCCGCCGCGCTGCCCGCCGCGACACCGGCCAGCGCGTCGCCGGAGCGGAAGGGCGTGGCCCGCGCGAGCAGCGCGCGCAGATCCTCGAACACGTATCGTGTGCCGCCCAATGTGTGCGCGAATGCCATGGCGCCATCCTGCCCGCTCTGGACAAGCCACGCCAGCGGCGGGAAGCTGTCCGGACAAGCAAGACCGGGGGAAATGGTGAGCACGACGACAAGTGCGGCCACCGATTGGCCAGAAACCATCTATGCGCTGCTGAAGCAGTATAACGTCCGGCAGGTGGCGCTGGTGCCCGATGCCGGGCATTCGCGCCTGATCAAGCGCTGCATCGCCGACAACGACATGAACGTCGTCACCCTCACGACCGAGGAGGAGGGCGTGGCCATGATGCTCGGCGGCTGGCTGGGCGGGCAGCGCGGCGTGCTGCTGATGCAGTCCTCCGGCGTCGGCAATTGCATCAACATGCTCAGCCTGGGGGCCCTGCACCGCACGCCGATGCCCATGCTGGTGACGATGCGCGGCGACTATGGCGAATTCAACCCGGCCCAGGTGCCGATGGGCCAGGCGACCCAGACCGTGCTGGAAGCCATGGGCACGCTGGTGAACCGCGCCGACAAGGCAGAGGACATCGGCGCTAGCGTGGAGGCGACGCTGAAATTCGCCTTCAACACCTATCGCCCCACCGCCACCCTGATCGGGCAGCGGATCATCGGCGCCAAGACGTTCGGGAAGGACTGAGCCCATGCTGACGGAAAGCGGCAAGCTGCATCGCCGCGCGCTGGTGGGCGCGGTGCTGGAAGGCCGGGGCGACCTGGCGGTGGTGGCGGGGCTCGGCGCCCCCGCCTGGGACATCACGGCGGTGGGCGACACGCCCCTGAACCTGCCTTTGTGGGGCGGCATGGGCGGGGCGGCGATGATCGGCCTCGGCATCGCGCTGGCGCAGCCGGAACGCCCCGTGCTGGTCATCACTGGCGACGGAGAGATGCTGATGGGCGTGGGCGCGCTGGCCACCATCGCGGTGAAGGCGCCCCGCAACCTGACCATCCTGGTGCTGGACAACGAGCATTACGGCGAGACCGGCATGCAGGAAACCGCGACCCATCACGGCGTGGACCTGGTGGCCATGGCCCAGGGCGCCGGCTTCAAGACCACCCAGCGGGTGAACACGCCCGAGGACGTGCCCGCCCTGCGCCGCGCCATCCACGCGAAATCCGGCCTGGTCTTCGCGCTGGCGAAGATCGACGCGGCCTCCCTGCCGCTCGTGCTGCCCCCGAGAGAGGGCGCGGTGCTGCAGGCGCGGATGCGCGAAGCCATGCTCGGCCCCCAGGCCGCTTTCGAATAAGGAACCCCGATGCCCCATATCGTTCTGCTGCGCGGCGTCCATCAGGACGCCATCGCCCGCATCGAGGCCGAGCCCGGCTACACCTGGGAATCCGTGAACCCCGACGACCGGGGCGCGCTGGAAAAGGCCATGGCCGAGGGCGACGCGATCATCGTGCGCGCCACGCCCATCAATGAGGACTTCCTCTCCATCTCGCCGAAGCTCGGCATCGTGGCCCGCCATGGCGTGGGCTATGACGCGGTGGACGTGCCGCAACTGACCAAGCGCGGCATTCCGCTGACCGTGACCGCGCTGGCCAACGCCCTGTCGGTGGCCGAGCACGCGCTGGCGCTGATGCTGAGCCTGGCCAAGCAACTGCCCACCTTCGACACCAACACCCGCGCCGGCAAATGGACTAACACCGACGTGCCCACCTGCTGGGACCTGGCGGGGCAGAAGGTGCTGATCGTGGGGTTCGGCCGCATCGGCGGCAAGGTGGCGAAGCTGTGCAGCGCCTTCGACATGCAGGTGCTGGTCCACGATCCCTACGTGCCGCGCAACACCATCGTCGGCCAAGGCTACACGCCCGTGAAGCTGGAGGAAGGGCTGGCGCAGGCGGATTGGGTGACGGTGCACTGCCCCTCCAACGCCGAAACCCGGGGCATGGTGAACAGCGCCTTCCTGGGCGGCATGAAGAAGGGCGCGCGCCTCATCAACACCGCCCGCGGCACGCTGGTGGAGGAACAGGCGCTGGCCGATGCGCTGACCTCCGGCCATATCGCCGCCGCCGGGGTGGACGTGTTCTGGGATGAACCCGTGAAGCCGGGCAACCCGCTGCTGCACGCGCCCAACATGATCGTGACGCCGCACAGCGCGGCGGCCACCGTGCAGTGCATGCGCCGCATGGGGCTTTCCTGCGTCGAGAGCATTGTCGGGCACTTCAAGGGCGAGCTGGACCCCGACATGGTGATCAACCGGGAAGTGCTGAAAAGGAACGATTAAAGTACCTTCTTTTTCTGAAGAAAAAGAAGCAAAAAGACTTTATCAGTTTGGGGTGACCTCAAACTGATAAAAGTTTTTTGGTTCTTTTTTACAAAAAAGAACAAGGATCTTCTTATGCCTGAGGCCCCGCTCGTTTCCACCAATCCATTGCTAGCGCTGGCCGCCCACGCCGCCACCGTACAGCCTCCGCGCCACGCGGTGCGCCGCGCGATGGTGGACTGGTTCGCCTGCCTGGTACCCGGCGCCCGCCGCGCGCCCGGCACGCTGATGGCGGCCGCCCTGGCCGGGGAACGGGGCGCGGGCCGCGCCCGCTGCTATGTGGATGGGGAACTCTCCGGCATCCGCCACGCGGCGCTGCTGAACGCGGTGGCCAGCCACACGGTGGAATTCGACGACATCCACCGCGACTCGGGCCACCACCCCGGCAGCGTGACCATCGCCGCCGCCCTGGCCGCCGCCCAGCACCACGGCGCCAGCCTGGAGACCCTGCATCGCGCCATCACGGCGGGGTATGAGGTCGCCTGCCGCATCGGCATGGCCGTGACCCCCAGCCATTACAAGAACTGGCACACCACCGGCACCGTCGGCACCATGGGCGCGGCGGCGGCCGTCGCCGTCATCCTCGGCTGCGAGGAGGAGAAGATCGCCCACGCCATCGCCCTGTCGGCCACCATGGCCGGCGGGTTGCAGCAGGCGTTCCGGGGCGACGGCATGTCCAAGCCGCTCCACCCCGGCCATGCGGCCGAGGCCGGAACCCTCGCCGCCCTGTCCGCCGCCGCCGGCATGACCGGCGCGCTGGACGTGCTGCACGGCCCCGTGGGCTTCGCCGCCGCCACCAGCGACAGCACCGGCCGCTGGGATCTGGCCCTCGCCGGGCTGGACACGCCGGTGATCGGCCAGATCACCTTCAAGAACCACGGCTGCTGCGGGCACATCTTCCCGGCGCTGGACGCGGTGACGACCCTGCGCGCCGCCTATGGCTTCGGCGCCGAGGACGTGAAGCGCATCCACATCGCCGGCTACAGCGCCACCAAGGACGTGACCGACCGCCCCGACGCCCGCACCGAACAGGAATGCCGCTTCTCGGCGCAATACTGCATGGGCGCGCTGCTGGTCCTCGGCGGCGTGCGGCTGGCCGCCTTCGAGCCCGCCAACCTGGTGAACCCCGCCATCCGCGCCGTGATGCCGCGCGTCAGCGTCAGCCTCAGCCCCGAACTCGCCAGCGCCTACCCCCGCCGCCGCGCCGCCCAGGTGGAGGTGGAACTGAACGACGGCCGCGTGCTGACCCACCATCAGCCGACCCGCAAAGGCGACCCCGACATGCCGCTGAGCGATGAGGAACTGTCCGCGAAATTTCGGGAACTGGCCGTGCCGGTGCTGGGGGAAGACGCGGCGGAGACACTGCTGGCGCGGCTGTGGGTGGGGGAGGAATTGCCGGAGTAGGGCCGCCAAGGGGCTCCGCCCCCTGGCCCCCCCCGGCAAGGGGCGCCGCCCCTTGCATCCCCGCAAAGGGTTGTAGCAACCCTTTGGACCCATGAGTTTGGCGCTGACCTTGGCAGGTCGGGCGCCAATTATATTATAAATATCAATAAGAAACACCTCCCCAAGGTCGGCGCCAAACTCCTGGGGTCCAGGGGCCTTTCGGCTCCTGGCGGGGGAGCGCGAGGGGGCAGCGCCCCCTCGCATCACTCCGCGCAGGCAAAGTTCCCGTTGTTGTACCGTGCTTCCCGCGGCCAGGGGCACACCGGCCGGCTCCAGCGCGGTTCCGTATTGCGGGTGGTCATGATCGACGCCGGTGCTTGGCCGCGTTCCACCCAGTTCTCCAGCGCGGTCAGCGGGTCCAGCCCGGTTTCGTTGATGCCGGGCCCAGCGGGGGACAGGCCGCAATGGTCGAAGCCCGGGATCATGAACAGCCGCGCGAACTGGTCCATCTCGGCGCGGCCGCCGGCGGCCTGGGTGGCGGCCTCGAACCATTCCACGGTGCGTTCGGGCGTCACGATCGCATCGGCCCAGCCGTGATAGACGATCAGCCGCCCGCCGCGCTGGCGGAAGCGCGCCATGTCCGGGCTGGTGGCGTTGTACAGCGCGGCCATGGGCGCCAGCCGGGCGGGGTCGCGCTCGAAGTCGAATTGCGTGATCTGGTAGGTCTCGCCCGGGTCGTCCTGGAAGGCCATGTAGCGCAGGAAGTTCAGCGCGAAGGCCGGGTTCACGGCGGGTGCCGTGGCCGAACCCGTCAGCCAGACCGGCCAGAACGCCTCCGAGCCCAGGGGGATGCCGCCCGGGTAGAGCTGCTGCCCGGCGGCGTTGCGCGGGCCCTGGTACCAGGCGCGCAGCACGCCCACCTCGGCGGGGTTGAGGCATTGCTCGCCGCTGGTCCCGGCTGGGCATTGCAGGCTGGCGGGGTCGAAGCGGCAGGCGCGGGGATTGTTGATCAGGCCATCCGCCAGCCCGTCGGCGGCGTCGCAGGCCTCGGTCACGGCGCGGCGGATCAGCGGCACGCGGGCGTGGGTCAGGATGGGCCGGCCCTCGGCATCCATGTTGGCGCGGGTGGTCCAGGCCAGGAAGGTGGCGACGAGGCCCGTGTAGTCCAGCGCCGGGGAACCCGCGATGATGCCGTCGAAATCGTCGGGGAAGCGCTGCGCCTCGATCAGCGCCTGGCGGCCGCCGGTGGAACAGCCGGCGAAATAGGAGCGCTCCGCCCCGCGCGTGTAGAAGGCGGCGACCAGCGCGCGGGAGGCACGGGTGACCTCCGGAATGGCGCGGGTGCCCCAGTCGATCTCGCCCTGGCGGTTGTTCCAGGCCCAGCGCGCGTCGGTCGCGCCGGCGCCCCAATGGCCGGCATCGGTGGTGGCGGCGGCATAGCCGCGGCGCAGGCCGAAATTCATGGCGTTGGTGAAGTTCGGCCGCTCGCTCAGCACCTGGCCGCAGAAGCCGCCGCAGCCCACCATGTAGAACTTGCCGTTCCAGCCGCTGACCGGCAGCCGCAGCTCGAAATTGATCGCGGGGCGGACATAGCCCAGCACCCGGCAATGGGCGGGCAGCCCATCGCGCTCGGGCACCAGCGTGGCGGAGAGCAGGTTGGTGTCAGGGATCGCCATGCCGGCGAGGGCCGCGCAATCAGTGGTCTGCGCCTGGGCGCCGCTGGCCATCAGCCACAGCGCGGCGGCCAGGATGATCCTGGTGAACATCGCTTCCTCCCGTCATTTTTCCGCATCCTGGCCAGGATGCGGGGCGGGAGGCAATCCCTATCGGCGCAGCCGCTGCGCCATCGCGCGATAAGCCGCCAGGAAGCGTTCCGCCGTATCCTCCGGCGCGTCCCATGGCAGGGAGACGCGGATGGCCTGGCCCGCCCCCTCCCCCAGCCCCATGGCCAGCAGCACGTGCGAGCGCGAAACCTTGCCCGAGGAACAGGCCGAACCGGAGGAAACGCACACCCCAGCCTGGTCCAGCAGCAGCAACTGCCGCTCCGCCGAGACACCGGGCAGGATGACGCAGCTGGTGTTGGGCAGGCGGGGCGCGGCCTGGCCCGCGACCAGCGCGCCCTCGGGCAGGCCGGCCTCGATCGCGTCCCGCAGGGCGGCGATGCGGGGGTCCGGCACCGCGAGGCCCGCCGCCACGCCCATGCCGGCGATGGCGGGCAAGGGCTCGGTGCCGCCGCGCCTGCCGCGTTCCTGCCCGCCGCCGGTGATGATGGCCTGGGGATGCAGGCCCGGGCGCAGCAGCAGCGCCCCCGCCCCCATCGGCGCCCCCAGCTTGTGGCCGGAGATGGCCAGGCTGTCCCACCCGGGCGGGATGGCGATGCGGCCCGCGGCCTGCACGGCATCCACATGCAGCAGCGCGCCATGGGCGCGGCACAGGGCGGCCACCTGTTCCAGCGGGTGCAGCACGCCGGTTTCGTTGTTGGCGGCCATTACGGCCACCAGGGCGGGTTCGCCTTCCGCCAGCAGCGCCTCCAGCGCCGCCAGGTCCAGCGTGCCATCGGGCTGCACCGGGATCTCGGTGTGGGGGATGGCGCGGATGGCCGGGTGCTCGGTGGCGCCGGCCAGGATGCGGCGGCCGGCGGAAAGCCCGCGCAGGGCCAGCGTGTCGGCCTCCGTGCCGCCGGCGGTCAGCACCGTGTCGGCGGGGATGCCGCCGAAGGCGCGGGCGATGGCCTCACGCGCGTCCTCCAGCACGCGGCGGGCGGCGCGGCCGGCGGCGTGGATGGAGGACGGGTTGCCCGCCACCCGCATGGCCGCCAGCGCCGCGTCCAGCGCGGCGGGGCGGGGCGATTCGGTGGCGTTGGCGTCGAGGTACAGCATGCGCGGGCAGATGGGCCCTCAGGCGCGTTCGGGCAATTCCTGCTTCAGCGCGGGCAGCGGCGCGCCCGCCCGGCCGGAGACCCGGCCATGCAGCACATCGGCCACGCTGATGCCCTCCAGGAAATGCTGCACATGCAGGTCCAGCTCCTGCCACAGGCGCTCGGTGCGGCAGGGCTCGCCGGTCAGGGCCTCAGAGCCCTCGGTGCGGGTGAGATAGGGTTCCTCCACCGCCTCGATGATGCTGGCCACGGTGATCTGCTGCGGCGGGTTCACCAGGCGGTAGCCGCCCCCGGGCCCCCGGGTGGAGGTGACGAGCCCCGCGCGGCGCAACGGCCCGAACAATTGTTCGAGATAGGCCAGGGACAGCATCTGGGAGGCAGCGATCTCCGCCAGCGACACAGGGGGCTTGCGGCGGCCGGGCGGTGGGGCGGGCGCGGTGGCTTCCCGCGCCGCCAGCTCGACCAGCGCCATGACGGCGTAGCGCCCCCGGGTGGAGATGCGCATGGGCAGCGAACCTTTCGTGCTAATCCGGCCGTGCTTTTCCTGGCATGCGCCGGGTGGAACCCAGCCATGCACGCGGCTGGCTGAATCCATTAGAAAACGCGGCTCGGACTCACTATCATTACAACAGCTTTGGAACGGACACCGCCAAAGCGACCCTTTCAGCCTGGCCCAACGCGCTTTGCCCTGCGAAGGCTATGGTCCTGTTCATGCGCCGTCAATCGGCCGGATGAACGAGGGTTCCCATGAACGCCCCCGAAAAAGAGGGCGCGTGGATGGTGTCCACCCGCATGCGGCGGCGCGCGGGCCGGAAGAGATGTGCTTCATCACCGCGGCCCTCCAGGGGGCTGCGATGGGCACCTGTTTTCCGGCGCGGCCCGCCCCAGAAAATGGATGCCTGGGTTCGATGCCTGAAGTGATGTTCGCCGGCCCTGATGGCCGTCTCGAAGGCCGTTACCACCACGCCAAGCGTCCCAACGCCCCCGTCGCGCTGCTGCTGCACCCGCACCCGCTGCACGGTGGCACCATGAACAACCGCGTGATCCACGCGCTGTTCCAGCGTTACCAGGCCATGGGCTTTTCCGTGCTGCGGTTCAATTTCCGCGGCGTCGGCAAGTCCCAGGGCCGTTATGATGGCGGCATCGGCGAGATCAGCGATGCCGCCGCCGCGCTCGACTTCCTGCAGGCCGTCAACCCCGCCGCCAGCATGCTGTGGGTCGCGGGCTATTCCTTCGGGGCCTATGTGGGGATGCAGTTGCTGATGCGCCGGCCCGAAATGGGCGGGTTCGTCTGCATTTCCCCGCCTGCCAGCCACTATGATTTCGGCTTCCTGGCCCCCTGCCCCTGCGGCGGGCTGGTCGTGCATGGCGAGGATGACGAGTTGGTGCCCGTCGGCAGTGTCTCCAAGCTGGTGGAGAAGCTGAACACCCAGAAGGGCGTCTCGATCGACTACCGCACCATCGGCAACGCCGGGCATGTCTACACGCCCGAGCAGGTGGAGCGCGTGACCGATATGGCGCAGGACCATGTGCAGGCCATCATGGGCAAGTCCCGCATGGCGCTGGCCGCCGACTGAACGGGTCTGCGGCCCGGAAAAAACCCGCCGGGGGCAGCCCCGGCGGGTTTTTTTGTTGCCTGTAGCCCGCCGTTTCCGGCCGCAAGCGGCCGGCGGTGCCCATCAGGCAGCGCCACCGGGCGCTCCCCTCGGCGCGCCGTAAGCCAAGCGCGCGGATGCGCGCGCCCGGTGCCCGAGGGCTAGGACAAGGTTATCGGCGTCAGGTCCTGGTACCAGCTCTGGGCCTGTACAAAGCCCTGCACGCGCCGCGCCAGGCCGCGCGGGTTCACGTCATGCACCACCCACAGCCACATCGCCTGGTCCACCAGCCGGCTGTGCAACTGCGCCAGGATGGCGTTCTGGGCGTTCACGTCGAAGGTGCGGCGCGCCGCCTCGCACAAATCGTCGGCCACCGGGTCCTGGTAATTGCCCCAGTTGAAGCCGCCCACGATGCGCCCGCGGCCATAGGCCGGGCCCAGCAGCCCAATATCCGGGTCCCAGAAGCCCCAGGAATTGTTGATGCCGTGCATGCCCCGGTTTTCCGGGCCCTCGGCACTGGCGCGGCGGCGGGCGCGCAGCGCCTCCCAGTCCATCACCTCGAATTCCAGCTCGATACCGACGGCGCGGAAATCCTGCTGGATCGCCTCGTTCATCGGCAGCGGCTGCATCTGGCCGGAGCCGGAGGGCGCGATGATGAACTTCGTCCGCACCGGGTTGGCGCGGCTGTACCCGGCCTCCGCCAGCAGGCGGCGGGCCTTGTCCGGGTCGTACTCGATCTTGAAGCTGGGCGCGCCGAACCAGGGGTGGTTCTCGTTCACCATGCCCTTGGCGGCGATCGCCAGCCCCCCCAGCATCTGCACCATGGCCGGGCGGTTGATCGCCAGGTTCGCGGCCTGACGCACCCGCACATCCCGGAACGGACTGTCCGGCAGCATGGACAGCTGGTGGCACCAGATATGCGGATAGGCGTTGGTCACCACCTGGTGCCCGGCGGCGCGGATGCGCGGCACGGCGTCGGGCGGCGGTGCCTCCACGAAATCCACCTGGCCCGACAGCAGCGCCGCCACGCGCGTCAGCGCATCCGGCATCGGGATCAGCGCCAGGCGCTCATGCTTCGGGCGGCGGGCCTCGTTCCAATGGTCGCCGAAACGGCGTGCCTCCAGCCGCTCGCGGGGCACGATGCGCTCCACCACATAGGGCCCGGTGCCGGAGGGGTTGGTCGCCACGCGCTCCCAGTTCTGCCCCATCTCACGCCACCGCGCGGGAGAGGACATGAACACATTGGCCAACAGATACGGGAAGACGGCATCGACCGTCTTGGTCTCGACCTCGATGGTCGAGGCATCCTTCACCCGCCAGCGGGCGATGTTGGTCGAATACAGGCTGCCCTGGGCCGCCTGCATGCGGTCGAACTGCGGCGCGTCGCGGTCGATCAGCTTGCCCAGGTTGAAGGCGACCGCTTCAGCATCGAACAGGCTGCCATCATGGAACCGCACGCCGGAGCGCAGGTTGAAGGTCCAGGTCTTGCCGTCATCGGCGACGGACCAGCGCTCGGCCAGGCTGGGCTTCAGCGCGGCGGCGCGGTCGCTGCTGGACAGGTCCCAGGCGATCAGCGGGTCATAGACGGTGATGCCGCCGAAGCGGTTGCCCTCGGCGCCCTGGCTGGGCTGGCCGGTGATCAGGGGGATATCGGCGACCGTCATCGCCACGCGCAGCGTGTTGGCGGCGGCGGGCTGCGCCTGCCCCTGCGAAAGCGGGGCGGCGGCCATGGCGGCGCCCCCCAGCAGCATATCCCTGCGGTTCATCCGGTCTCTCCTGTGCTGGGGGCAGGCTCGCGCGGCGGGCGTGGCGCGCGCAACGCGCCGCGGGCGCGGAATCGGCGCCGGCAGGCGCGGGTTGCCTATGGGCCGGGCAGAGCGGCGGCAGCGCTGCCCAGCGACATCCATCCAACCGTCACGATTCCGACAAACGCACGCAATGACAGCGCTGTAACCCGCCGGGCATTCATTCCGGAGAGTGTTCCATGCGTGCCTCATTGCTGGCTGCCGTCGCGGCCATCGCCATCTCCAGCCCCGCCCGGGCGGACCAGACCCTGCCCGCGCGTCTCGCGGGGCACGCCATCCTGCCGGCCGCCACCTTCGTGCTGCCGCCGGCCGACGCCCCGCGCGACTTCCTGCTCTCCGGCCGTTTCACCGGCGCGGGCAACACCCGCACGGACGCGATCGGCACCATCCCCGGTGACACAGGCGCGATGCATGGCAGCCGCCCCACCGGCCTGTCCCTGCCCTTCATCGGCCAGCCCATCCAGGGCTTCTCGGGCATCAAGCCCGCCGCCGATCAGCCCGGCACCTACTGGACGCTGTCCGACAACGGCTTCGGCAACCGCCGCAACTCGCCGGACGCCATGCTGATGCTGCACCGCATCCGCCCCGACTGGGCCACCGGCCGGGTGGAGCGGCTGGAGACGATCTTCCTGAATGACGCGGCCCGCCGCGTGTCCTTCCGGATCGTGACCGAGGGCTCCGAGCGCCGCTATCTGACCGGCGCCGACTTCGACATCGAGAGCATCCAGCCGCTGGCCGATGGCAGCTTCATGCTGGGCGACGAGTTCGGCCCCTACCTGATCCATGTCTCCCGCGAGGGCCAGGTGCAGCGCGTGATCGACACCCGCCTGGGCCAGGAGACGGTGATCGGCCCGGACAACCCCGCGCTGAACCTGCCGGCCACCCCCGCGGCCACCAACGCCTTCCGCGCCCGCCGCTCCGGCGGGTATGAGGGCATGGCCCAGACCCCGGATGGCAGCCGCCTGTGGGCGCTGCTGGAACAGCCCCTGCTGCGCGCCGGCACTGCCGAGCCCGAGGGCCGCTTCCTCCGCATGATCGAGTTCGACGTGCGCGCCGGCGCCTGGACCGGCCGCAACCTGCGCTACCGGCTGGAGGAAGGCGCGACCGCGATCGGCGATTTCAACATGATCGACGACCGCCGCGCCCTGGTGATCGAGCGTGACGATGGCGAGGGCGATCCCGGCCGCGCCTGCGCCCAGGGCCAGTCGCCCACCGGCCCGCAGCCCTGCTTCCCCAACCCCGCCCGCTTCAAGCGCATCTACCTGATCGACCTGGGTGCGGCGGACGCCGAGGGCTTCGTGCGCAAGATCGCCCACATCGACCTGATGAACATCCAGGACCCTGAGAACCTGGCCCGCCAGCGCGGCGACCTGCCGGCCAACGCGCCGGCCAACCGCCTGACCTTCCCGTTCTTCACCATCGAGAACGTGGCGATGGTCGATGCCGACCACATCATCGTCGGCAATGACAACAACCTGCCCTTCTCGGGCGGCCGCCACCTGCTGCGGGCGGACGACAATGAGTTCATCCTGCTCTCGGTGCCGGAACTTCTGCGCGCCCGCTGAGGCAGGTGGCTTCTCAACGCGCCCGCCCCGTCTAACATGCCACCGTTACAGGGCGCATGAAGGACGGAGCGGGATGGCTGAGACGGACAACGACCTTGCGGGCCCCTTCATTCCGGGCCCCAGGGTGATGGTGAAGGGGGCGGAGAGCGGCCCCCTCGCCGGACTGACCTTCGCGGTCAAGGATCTGTATGACGTGGCCGGCCAGGTCACGAGCTATGGCCACCCCGAATGGGCCCGCACCCACGGCACGGCCGCGGCCACCGCCCCCATCGTCACCACCCTGCTGGAAGCCGGCGCCACGCTGACGGGCAAGACCAAGACGGTCGAACTCGCCTATGGCCTGACCGGCGAGAATGTCTGGCACGGCACCCCTCGCAACCCCAAGGCGCCGGACCGCTTCCCGGGCGGTTCCTCCTGCGGCAGCGCCGCCGCCGTCGCGGCCGGGTTGGTGGATTTCGCCATGGGCAGCGACACGGGCGGTTCCGTGCGCATCCCGGCCAGCTATTGCGGCGTGTTCGGCATCCGACCCAGCTGGGGCGCGATCAGCCTGGCGGGCGCCTGCGCGCTCGGCCCCAGCTTCGACACGCCGGGCTGGTTCGCGCGCGATGCCGCCACCCTGCTGCTGGTGGGCGAACAGCTGCTGCCGATGGAACCGGGCGGGCCCGACTGCCTGCCCGCCGGCCCGCTGCTGAAGCCCGAGGACGTCTGGATCAACTCCGACCCCGCCGTGGCGCGCGCCCTGCTGCCGGCGCTGGAGGCCACGCAGCGCGTCATGGGCACCGCCATGCGCATGGAGGTGGCACCCGAAGGGCTGCACCAGCTGTACGAGAATTTCCGCTGCATGCAGGCCGAGGAAGCCTGGGCGACGCTGGGCGGCTGGATCAGCCGCACGAAGCCCGAATTCGGCCCCGGCGTGGGCGCGCGCTTCGACGCGGCGCGCGACATGGCCCCGGAAAAGGCCGCGGCCGGCCGCGCCTTCCGCCGCCGCTTCCAGCACCGCATGCGCAGCCTGTTGCAGGGCGGCGCGGTGCTGGCCTATCCCACCTCTCCCCTGCCCCCGCCCAGGCTGACGGCCACGCAGGATGAACAGAACGCGGTGCGCGAGCGCACCATGGGCGGCACGGCGATCTCGGGCCTCGGCGGGTTGGCGGAGGTCTCGATGCCGGTGGCCGTGGTGGATGGCGCGCCGGTCGGTTTCTCCCTGGTGGCGGCCGCGGGGCGGGACCGCATGCTGATGCGGCTGGCGGTGAAAGTGGCGAAGGAGTTGGGACTGTGATCATCCGCGACGCCGTGGCGGCCGATATTCCGGCCATCGCGGCCATCTACGCGCACCATGTGCAGCACGGCACCGGCACCTTCGAGGAGGAGCCGCCCAACGCAGCCGACATGGCCGCCCGCATGGCCAAGGTGCAGAAGGCCGGCTGCGCCTGGCTGGTGGCCGAGGACGACGCGGGGGGTATCGCGGGCTATGGCTACTACGCCCAGTACCGGGACCGCAGCGCCTATCGCTTCTCGGCCGAGGACAGCATCTATGTCCGCGACGACGTGCGCGGCCAGGGCGTGGGCAAGGCGCTGGTGGCGGCGCTGCTGGACCGCGCGGGCAAGCAGGGCTTCCGGCAGATGCTGGCCGTGATCGGGGACAGCGAGAATGTGGGCTCGATCGGCCTGCACCTGGCGCTGGGCTTCCGGCAGGTGGGCGTGATGCGCGCGGTGGGGATGAAGTTCAACCGCTGGGTGGACGTCGTGCTGATGCAGCGCCCGCTGGGCGAGGCCGACCGCACGGTTCCGGAGTAAGGGGGGCTCCCCTTACTTCCCGTAGCGCCCCTTACTTCCCGTAACGCAGGGTGATGACCCCGGCGCTGGAGGGCTGGCGCGTGACGGACACGCCGCCCTCGGCACCCGGCTGCGCGGCCAGCCAACCGGCGTAGAGGCCTTCCAGCACCGCCCCCACCCAGGCGCCCTGGGCGTCATGATGGGTGGACACCGCCGGGGCCGCGTGATGGCTGATGACCAGCGCCTTGGCCTGCGCATCCAGAGAGATCTGGACATAGCCCCAATCGGCCGCGGCCAGCACGTCGTTCATGCGGGTTTCGAGTTCGGCCAGCGTGCCGCAGGCCGGGATGGCCGCGAGCTGCGCCATGCGCCCACCCACGGCGCGCAGCAGCGCGTCGCGGCTGGCCGCGTCCAGGTG
Source organism: Rhodovarius lipocyclicus (assembly GCF_009900765.1). Lineage (GTDB taxonomy): Bacteria > Pseudomonadota > Alphaproteobacteria > Acetobacterales > Acetobacteraceae > Rhodovarius > Rhodovarius lipocyclicus. The sequence goes on along the minus strand of NZ_JAAABL010000009.1, from coordinate 34,154 downwards.
GGTGTCCAGCGTTTCCACCAGCGCCCGCAGGAAGCCGCGCCACTGCGCCGCCACACCGCGCCGCGCGAGGTAGGAGATGGCGTTGGGGTCCGTGATCTGGTGTCCGCTCATGCCATCTTCACCGGTCGAAACGATAACGCGCGTAGAGAAGGCCGCGTGCCTCCTCCCAGTTCGCCGTCCGCTCGTAACGGAGCAGCGCGCCCAGGCGCAAGCTGCTGCTCACGCTGTATTCGATATCCGCCCGCACGCCGCCGATGATGCCGGATTCGGAACGCCCGGCCTGGATGGCACGCAGGGTGGGATCGCTGGTGAGGGTCTGCTCCAGCTGGGTCTGCAGCCCGGCGTCACGCGGGAAGTATTTCGCGCTGTCCTCGCGGAAGGACTGGTAGCCGACGGTGCCGCCCAGGCGCCAGGCGAAGTTGCCCGACCGCGCCCGCCAATCCACCGGGATGTTCACCGCGAAATAGGATTGCGGCGAGAAGTAGCCGCCATTGCCCAGGGTGAACAGGCGCTGGTTGTTGTCATAGGCGAAGAACACGGCATCGACGCCGGTGGTCAGCTCCTCGTTCGGCAGGCGCCACACGGTGTACTGCACGCCCGCGCCGGCCTCATACCGATGGTTGCGCGCCACGTTGCTGCCGGTGAAGGCGCTGTAGCCGCCCATCAGGTACACGCCCACGGGGCCCGTCACGTATTCCAGCTGCAACCGCCCGCCGGAGCGGACGACGCCACCCCAGGTGGTGCCGCTGTTCGGATCCCGCACGCCGGACCAGGACAGCAAGCTGTCCGTCACCGCGCGCTGTTCCGCGATCAGGCGGACGCGGAAATTGTCGGTGATCGCGGGCGCGATCTCGATACCGCCTAGGATGTTCTGGCGCCGGAAGCCCACGGGCGAGCTGCCGATATCCACGTTGAAGCTGCCGCGCGAATAGGCCAGACCCAGCCCGGCGCCGCTGGCATTGGTGTCACGCGGGGCATAGCGGTCACGCGTGGCGGCCGAGATCTGCGTGGTGGCGCCGATCTGCTGGCGCAGATCCTGGCTGAGCGCGTTGGAGCCGTAGCGGCGCAGCGAGTCGATGCTGGTGCTGTCCAGCTGGCCGCTGCTGATGGACACCGGCGTGACGCTGAGCGTGGCACGCCCGCCCGCGCCCGGCACCGAGAAGGAGGTGTCGATCGGCGCGGAGTATTCGTCCAACCGGTCGAAACCGGCCGAGCCGGAACGGCTGCGGAAGCCGATGCCGCCCTGGATGCGCAGCGCCGTTTCCTCACGCACCTGGGACAGTTCGCGCGCGATCTCGTTCGAGAGCGGGTCGGACTGGCCCATGCTGGCCCCGCCCAGCGCACCCGCGCGGGACAGGCGGCGGAAGGGGTTGTCGAAGCCGCCGGCGGCGGGCTCGGCGGTGGGCACATCGGCCACGATGCCCTGGGCGCGGCGCTGCTCGGCCGCCAGTTCCAGGGCGCGCAGCGCGCGGCTGGAATTGCCGGAGGCCCGGGCGATGCGCGCCTCGGTCAGGGCCACGCGCGGGTCGCCCGGGTTCAGGGCACGGGCCTCGACCAGCAGGGCCTCGGCGCGGGCGAAGTCGCGGGCGGCGATCGCCGCCTCGATGGAGCCCACGCGCGCGTCGATGTTGCGCGGGTCGCGCTGCAGGATGCCCTCGGTGATCTGGCGGGCCTGCTGCGGCTGGCCGGCGCCCTGGTACAGGCGGGCGAGGGCCAGGTTGGCGGGCACCGAGCCGGGGTCGCGTTGCAGGGCCGGGGCCAGCACGTCGAAGGCCGCGGCCTGGTCGCCGCGCAGGTTCAGCTGGTCCGAGGTCTGGATGGCGAGGCCGGTCGAGAGGGCGGCCGCCTGGCGGCGGTCCTCGGCGGACAGGTTCGGCGCCACTTCCAGGCTGCGGGACAGCGCCGCGGCCTCGGCGGCGGCACCGGCCGAGAGCAGTGCGCCGGCCACGGCCAGCCGCGCCTGGGCGCCGGCGCTGGGGTTGGCGGCGATATAGGCGCGGCCGGCCTCGGCGGCGCCCACGCGGTCGTTCGCGCGGCCCATGGCGCGGATGGCGGAAGCGGCGGAGGACCCCGTCGGGTCCGGTCGGGCGGCGATGGCGGTCAGGGCGGCGCGGGCCTCACCCCGGCGGCCGGCGCGGTACAGGGCGGTGCCCTGGCGGGCCTCCTGCTCCGTGCGGGCGGATTGCAGCAGGCGGTTCATGTCCGGGCTGCGCAGCCGCACCGGAATGCCGGAGAGGTAGCGCAGCGCGTCCTCGGGCCGGCCATCGTCGTTGGCGTAGAGCGCCGCGGCGTGCAGCTGGTCGGGCGAGCCGCCGCCCGAGAGCACGGGGCCCTCGGCGATCTGCCGGCCCTCGGCCGCGCGGCCGAAGCGGGAGTAGATGCGGGCCAGATCCAGCCGCGCCCAGGGGTTGCTGGGGTCGGTCTGCACCGCCTGGGTCAGCAGGGCGGCGGCCTGGCCGGGGTCGGAGGCCCGGGCGGCCTCGGCGCGCAGGGCATAGGCGCGCTGGGTTTCGGGGCTGCCGCCGCCGAAGGCGCTGCCCATGCGGGCACGCAGCTGCTCGGCCTCGGCGAAGCGGCCCTGCTGGTTCAGCACCTCGAACAGGCCGGAGGCCGCGGCGCCCAGGTTCGGGCGGCGGGCCAGGGCCGCGCGGTAACGCTGCTCGGCGCCAGCCAGGTCGCCACGGCGCAGCGCCAGGTCGCCCAGCAGGGCCTCGGCATCCGCGCGGTCGGGCGTGTTGCGGTTGATGGCGCGGCGCAGGTTGGTCTCGGCGGTGGCCAGGTCGCCACGGGCCAGGGCGGCGCGGGCGCTGGCCAGCTCGGCGGCGTAGGAGGCGCCGTTCAGCGCATCCTCCCACTGGGCGCGGCCCTCGGGGTTGGCTGCGATGGCGCGTTCCAGCAGCTGCCGGGCATCGGCGAAACGGCCCTGGCGCAGGCGCACCACGCCCAGGCCGCCCAGCGCATCGGCGTCATTCGGGTTGGCCTGGATCGCGGCCTCGAAGCCGCGCGTGGCGTCCGGCAGGCGGCCGGCGCTCAGGCTCTCGAAGGCGCGGATGCGGCCCTCGGAGGCGGGGTCGGGCCCGCCGGCCTGGGCGGAGCGGCTTTCCTCCAGCCGCTGCGCCACCACGGTGTCGTTCGGGAAGCGCTGCAGGAAGGCTTCGAGCTGCGGCACGGAGGCGCGGTTGGCGCCCTGCCACAACACGGCCTGCCGCCAGGCGGCGACGGCGGTGTTCGCCACTTCGGGGTTCTGCGCCAGCTCACGCAGGCGGTCGATGCCCTGGCTGCGCGTCTCATCGCGGAAGGTCAGCACCTGGGCATAGGCCAGGCCCAGCCGCTGGTCGGTGGGGAAGCGGCGGGCCAGGCGCGCCAGGCCGTCGCGTGCCTCGGTGTAGCCGCCCTCGGTGCCGGCCAGGGTCTGGTAGAATTCGACGGCGTAATTGTCCGGCGGCTGGTTGCCGCGGAACAGCTCACGGTACCGCGCGATGGATTCGGCGGTGCGGCCCGCCTGGCCCAGGCGCCGGGCCTCGGCCAGCGCGCCCTGGTCCACGGTGGCGGCGCGGACGTTGATGTCCGTCTCGCTCACGCGCGGGTCCTGCGGGGCGGCCTGCCGCAGACGGGCCAGATAGCCCTCCGCGGCGGAGCGGTTGCCGATCTGGGCCTGGGCCTGGGCGGCCCCGGCCAGCGCGTCGGCGTTGGAGGGATCCACCGCCAGAACCCGTTCCAGCGTGCGCACGACCAGTTCCGGCCGGTTCTGCAGGCGCCAGTAATTCGCCTGGTCCAGCAGGGCCTGGATGCCGCGCGTGTCTTGCTGCGCCATCGCGGGCATGGCGAGCGCCATGCCGAAGACGGCCGAAAGCAGGCTCTTGCGGTAGCTCATCAGTGAGTCCTCGCTCGCAGGCGCAGGGCAGCGCGGCGGCGCAGCACCCAGTAGATCGGGGCGGAGACCAGGATCATCGCCAGCAGCGCGATGCCCAGGATCAGCAGCGGGCGCTCAGCCAGATAATACTGCGGCCACATCCAGGGCGGCAGGACGCCGACACCATAGGTGGAACCGAGGCGATAGCCCTCCACCCGGCCACCGGTCAGCAGCGCCACATCGCCCTGGATGCGGGGCTGCTGTTCGGGGTCGCGCAGGGCGCCCAGCATGTTTTCCAGGCCGGCGGCGGAAGCGCCGGTCAGCGCCACCACGGAACGGCCGCTGCGCAGCGGGCTTTCGAAGCCCACCAGCAGGCCCAGCGCCTCACCGGGGGTGGAGAGCTGGGCGGAGACGCGCTCGCGCTGCTCCCGCGCCTGGCTGCCACCGAAGATGGCGCGGAAATCGCCCAGCGGGTCGGACAGGTTCACCGACAGGCGATTGCCCTCGGCCGTTACAGGGCCGTCGCGCAGCAGGGTCTGCAGCGCGGGCTGGCGGCCCAGCGTGCCGACCACGATCAGGTCGCGGTCCGCCGAGGCCTCAAGCCCCTGCGGGCGCACCACGGACAGGCCCACCGGCGGGTAGCCCACGATGGCGGAGATGCGGCCGATCAGGCCCAGCGCCACCGACAGCTCCTGGGCGTTCGGACGTTCCGGCAGCACCAGGGCGGACTGGGAAAGATCCGCCAGCCGCGTGAACGGGAAGCCCGAGCTGGCGAAATGCGCCAGGTTCGGCAGGGTGGCGAAGCGATGCGCGCTGGACAGGTCGATGGTGCTGTCCGGGTCGATCGCGGCGCGCACGTCGCCGGGCACGGCCACGCAGTCACCCCGGTGCAGCGGGCGCATATCGAAGCGCAGCTGCAGCTCGTTCTGGCCGAACACCATCCAGGGCGGGATGCCGAAGGTGGCCTGGCTGCGGTCGGAACCGCTGCCCACCTGGCGCTGGATCCAGGACCAGGGCCAGGACGGCTCGCTGGCGCGCAGCGGCAGGCTGCGCAGATACACGTCGTTCACCGCCACATCGAGGCGCGAGACCGCCACGTCCATCACCGGCCCCGGGGGGGCACGGAAGCGGATATCGGCCTCCAGCGGGCGGTTGCGCCAGGTGTAGATGTCGGGCGCGGTGCGGAACGGCACGGAGATGGGGCCCGGCACATAGCCGAAGGCCTGCAGCTCCGACGGGTCCATGATGTCGCCCAGCCGCACGGGGCGGTCGGTGCGGATCCAGCGCGGCGCGTCATAGGGGGTGCGGACCGGCACCTGCTGGGTCTGCACGATGGCCGATTCGCCCGAGAGCGATTCACGGCCGATCGCCAGGCCGGTCGCGGCCGTCACGGCCTCGGCCGGGGTGCGGCCGCCGATGACCAGCAGCAGCCCGTTCGGGTCGTTCGGGTTCACCACCAGCGCCAGGGTCGGGCCATCGAAGCGCGGCAGGGTCAGGCCCGGCACGCTGTCGGTGCCCGAGGCCACGATCACGGCGTTGCCGCGTTCCGGCACCGTGCCCTGCACGGGGAAGTTGGCGCCGCGATAGTCGGCCTGCACCGCGAACCAGGAGGACGCGATGACCGCCGCGCGCACCAGCTCATTGCCGGCACCCTCGTTCACCACCACGGGCAGGTTCAACGGCTCCCGCAGCAGGCGGGGGTCGAAGAAGGGCTCGGGCAGGCGCGCCAGGTCGCGCGTCAGCGGCAGGCGCTCCAGCGTCATGGACAGGGTGGCGGTGTCGCTGATCGTGGACCACAGCAGGCCCGAGAGCGGGTCGTTGCATTCCACCGCATAGCGGCCGGAGAAGCGGAAGTTCAGGCGGTTGTTGTCCGCGAAGAACACCGGGTTCACCGGGAATTGCAGCGGGCCGAAGGCGGGGCGCGCCCGGTCGGGCTGGATCGCGCCGATGAACTGCTCGTTCAGCGTGATGGCGATCTGGCTCAGTTCCGGGATCAGCGCGGGCGAGGTGGCGCCCGAGAGCGTCAGCGTCGCCTGCGTCACCACCTCATCGCCGCGCACGCCGAACAGCACGCCCTGAAGGTCGCTCACGCCGCGCATCTGCATCGGGCCGCGCAGGCCGAGCTGGCGCAGGGTGCGCGTTTCGCGCCGCGTGCCCGGGCCGGGCTGGCCCTGCTGCGTGGTCAGGGTGGGGGTGGTGTCGATGATCGGCTGGGGCGCGGCCGGGGCCGAACCCAGGGCGGGGGGGGCCGGCGGGGCGCCGGCGGGGCCGGCCGGCGCGCGCTGCGCCTGGGCCGGGCTGGCCGCCAGGCCGAGTGCCAGCAGCACCGCCGCAGCACGGCCCAGGCCCTGTCGGCCACCAGGGCCACGCGGGGGCGACGTATCCTTGCGCCGGAAGGAGAACTGCGAACCACCCGCGAACAGACCACCGATGGACACAGCCACCTCCTTCAAGGAACGCAAGGGCTGGTCAGGGCGGTTGGCATCCCAGTTCACCCACGCATCGGCGCGGCCCAGCACCGCGCGCACGATCTGGCCCTCATCCCGCAGATCCTGCGGCACGAAACGAATCTGGGCGCGGCCATCCTGCCAGCGCAGCACTTCGGCGGGCACGGCCACGGCCTCGGAACCGATCTGCAGTTCAACGGTTACCAACTGATCTTCCTCCAGGCCTGAAGGGCGTTCCATCGTCAGGGCGGCGCCGCCCAGGGAAAGGTCTTCGGAAATGCCGGTGATGCGCCGGCCATCCGGCAGCACGATCGCGGAGCCGATCTCGGCACCGATACGCGCGCGTTCGCGGATCTGCCGGCGTTCGCGGCCCACGGCGAGGCCCGCCAGCACCGTCAGCAGACACAAGGTCGCCCAGACCAGGTTCAGCGCGTAGGCCTGGAATTCCAGGCTGGCCGGGGGGTTCGCCGCCAGGCCGTAGATGCCCGACAGCACGCCCAGCACCAGGAACAGCGCCAGCACCATGTTGGGGCCCACGGCACGCAGGTCGAAGTAGCCTTCCTGCAGCGTGCCGCCCTTGTCGGTCACGTTGAAGCGGCCGCGGCGCGGGTCCAGCAGGGTCGCGAGCGTGACGGGCAGCAGATACACCGTCAGCACCGTCTCATAAATCTCGGACCAGAAGCTGTGGCGCACCTTCTTCTGCACGCGGGAGGCGGTGGCCACCGAGTGGATGATGTGCGGGCCGGCATAGGCCACGATGGCGAGCGGCGAGGCCGCGATGATGTTCTCACCCAGCAGCAGGAACGCCAGCGGCGCCGTGAGGAACACGAAGCGCGGCAGCGGGAACAGGAAGTGGAACATCGCCAGGAAGTAGCAGATGCGCTGGGGGATGCTGAGGCCGGTGGCCAGCAGCGGGTTCTCCAGGCGCAGGATCTGCACCATGCCGCGCGCCCAGCGCATGCGCTGGCCGATGTGCAGCATCAGGCGCTCGGTCGCCAGGCCCGCGGCCAGCGGCACGCGCAGATAGGCCGTGCGCCAGCCCGCCTTCTGCATCTTCAGCGACAGGTGGCAGTCCTCGGTCACGGTGGTGGTGGGCACGCCGCCCACTTCTTCCACCGCCGTCCGCCGCAGCACCGCGCAGGAGCCGCAGAAGAAGGACGCACCCCAGAAATCATTGCCCTGCTGGATCAGCCCGTAGAACAGCAGGCCCTCGTTCGGGACGCGCTGGCCGGAGGCCAGGTTCCGCTCGAACGGGTCGGGCGAATAGAAGTAGTGCGGCGTCTGCACCATCGCGAGCCCACGGTCGCGCAGCATCCAGCCCACGGTCATCTGCAGGAAGGCGCGCGTCGTCACGTGGTCGCAGTCGAAGATGACGACGTATTCGCCGTCGGTCTGCGCCAGGGCGTGGTTGATGTTGCCGGCCTTGGCCCCCTTGTTGTCGGGGCGGATGATGTAGCCCGCGCCACATTCGGCGGCGAACTGGCGGAATTCCTCACGCCGGCCATCGTCCAGCACATAGACGTTCAGCTTGTGGCGCGGCCAGTCCAGCGCCAGCGCGGCGAACACCGTCGGGCGCACGACCTCCAGCGGCTCGTTGTAGGTCGGGATGAAGACGTCGATAGTGGGCCAGGTTTCCGGGTCGTCGGGCAACGGCACCGGCTTGCGGTCCAGCGGCCACAGCACCTGGAAATAGGACAGCACCAGCGCGACCACGGCGTAGACCTCGGCCATCAGCAGGCCGGTGCCCAGGAAGGTTTGCCAGAAGCCCGTGTAGTCCAGCGTCTCCGCCAGGCGCCAGTAGATGTAGCGCAATGACACGATGACGGAGAGCATGCACAGCGCCAGCGTGACGGTCCGGCCCTGGAACCGATTCAACACCAGGAAAATGACAACGCCGCCGAGCGCCAGCCAGAGCTGGTATTCCGGCTGCAGCGGCACGACGATGAAGGTCAGCGCCGCGAGGACGCCGACCAGAAAGGACACCCAGCCGAACAGGCGGCTGCGCATGAAGGGCAGGCGCGCGATCAGCTCGCGCCGAGGTGCCACAAAGCTCATCGAGCACCCCAGCCGGTTTGCAAGGTATCAGGCACGACAGGCAGCGCTGCCTCCACGCCACGGGCCACTTCGCGGATATCCTCCGCGGCGCGGCTGTTCGGCGCCAGGTCCAGCAGCATGCGCTGGGCGGCCAGCGCCTCGGCCACCGCCTCGTCGCGGCACACCGCACCCAGCAGGCGCGGGCCCAGGTGGCGGGCCACCGTCTCCGCCGCGGCGCGGGAGAGGCGGGTGTTCGGGTCCACCTGGTTCAGCACCACGCGCAGGCGCCCGGCGAACAGCGCCGCCATGGTGCCCGAGCCGAGGAAGCGGCCATTGTCGATATCGGGCACCAGCGCCGCCGAGGTGGCGTCCGCCAGCAGCACCGCCACCACCATGCTGGCCATCGGCGCCAGCAGGTTCAGCGCGTGGCTGGGCCCCGGGGGCGTGTCGGCGATGACCAGCAGGCCGGGGTCCGCCAGGATGGAGCGCAGGGGCGCTGCCAGCAGCTCCGGGTCGCGTTCCAGGGCCGAGGACAGGCCCAGCGCGCCACGGATGTCGATGGCGCCGTGCGGCAGCAGCATCACGCCCGAAGGCGTCTGGCGCACCACATTGCGCCAGTCGGGGCGCTTCGGCAGATCGGCCAGGAAACCCGCTGTATCGGAGAGCGGTACACCGAAGTGCAGGCGCAGCGTGTTCTGAGGGTCGAAATCGATCACCAGCACGCGGCGACCATTGCGGCGCATGGCGTCCGCGATGTTCACAGCCATGGTGGTCTTACCGACGCCCCCCTTAGGAGACGCGAACACAATCAGGGGCATGGGGCCTCCGGCATTCTCTTAGCGCTGCGGCTGCGCACCAAGCGCAGCACGAAACGCGTCAAAGGGGGATGCGAGTGGGGCAGACCCGCCCGCCACTAGGCGCATAACGTCAGAAAGAGGAACTGTCACGGCCGCAGCTGGCAGCAACCCGATCACGGAACCCAGAGGCGACGCCGGCGCAACCTGGGGTTGCGCGCCGCCGGTCCTGAAAAATTCCTGCGGGGCCGCCGCGGGTTCGGCCACCGCGCTGCGCAGCAGGGCCAGGGTACCGCCCTGCGGGGCGGGAACGGTGGCTGCCGCCTGTTCCTCCGGGTTCATCCCGATCGCTTCCAACAGGCGGAAACTGGCGGCCGGCTTGGGTTGCGCGGCATAGCTCGACGCTACCTCCGGCAGCAGGGACGGCGCGGGCGGGGCCGCGACCGGGGTGGTCTCGGGCCAGGAAAACAGCGGGGCGCTCACCGGCTCGGGTGCCGCGGGCCGCAGCACCGGGGGCTCGGGCTGCGGCGGGGGCGGCGGCGGCGGGGGTTCGGGCGCCGGCGGCGGCTCCACCGGGGCAGCGGCCACAACCGGCGGGGGCTCGGGCAGCGGCTCGAAATTCAACGGCGGCAGCGGGGGCAGTTCCGGCTCGGCCATCGACTCGGGCGCGGATTCGGGCAGGAACTCGGATTCAGGCGCGAATTCGGGTTCCAGCGCCTCGGGGAACACCTCCTCCACCACGACGGGTGGCGCGGGGCGCACGCGCACAGGCTCGTTACCGAAGCTGCGGTACCGCAAGCCGGGCGTATTCAGCGCGGCGGCCACGCGGGCCACATCACTGTCCTGTGCCATATCCTCATATCCCCAGACTCGGCGGGCACAATGCCCTCAACATCTCGGGAGCGAAACCGGCCTCGTCCCCCATTCGGATCATTTTCCGGCAGTTGTCACCAGAAATCCGCACCTGAATCGCGCCGCGCGAGCGAAACGAGGGCAGTCAGCACACCGGAATAGTAGTCCGGCATCGGGTCGGCCGGCGCCTGGGCGGCCGCCGGAACCCGCAGCCCCCGGCCGGAGACGGAGGCGGAGAACCCCGCGATGGCCGCGATCCCGGGGGAGGCGTTGTAGGGCGAAACCCCGTTGTTCGAGAAATCGGTCCAGGCCGGCAGGTGGTTGTGGGCGGGGTCCGCCCAGAAGCCGGCGGCGGACTGCACGGCGGGTTCCTGCCCCAGCCCGGCCCAGCCCAGGAACAGCGGCACCCGCACCGCGTCATAGGAAAATCGCGGCGCCCAATTTTCAGGCAGGCTTAAACGGCGGTCGCTGCGCGCTAGGGTCAGCCAGTCCGGCGGCAGGTTCCAGCGGCCGAAACGCGCCGCGCGCAGAATCTGCAGCCCATCGGCGGCCAGCCGCACCCAGGCCGGGTCCGGCACCGCCGCCGCCAGGGCCCGGATCGCCGGGAAGCAATAGTAGCTGGGGTTGATGGTGACGGATTCCCGCCGCTCGAACCCGCGCGCGCCGGGCAGCAGCACCGTCAGCCCCCCGGCATTGCGCACCAGCAGCCGCAGGATGTCCCGCCCGATCGCCACGCCCTGCTCCTGATACTCGGGCACATTCCAGGTGCTGGCGGCCCGCAGCAGCGCCCAGGCGATCATCAGGTCACCGTCGCTGGCGTTGTTCAGGTCCTCGACCGGATGCTGGGCGTTGGGGCGCCAGCGCCAGGCCGTCAGGTGGTCGCGCGGGCGGCGCAGGCTGCGCCGCGTCCAGGCCCACAGGCTGTCGAAGCTCTGCCGGTCCCCCGCATTGACCGCGAGCAGCATGCCATAGCCCTGCCCCTCGGAATGCGAGATGTTGCGGTTGCCGGTGTCGATGATCCGCCCCTCGGGCGCCATGAAGCGGGAGCGGAACTGGCCCCAGACATCGCGCACGCGGGCCTGGGCCGCGTCGCTGGCACCAGGCTGGGCCTGGGCAGGCCGCAAGCCAGCCACACCGGCGGAGGCTCCAACACACAGCATGGATCGGCGGGACATCGACATGGGCAAGGCAAGCTCCGGCGCCAGAGGTAGCGAGCCAGCGCGCTGACAGCAACCATTCTCCCGCGCTGGTACTAAGATTCCCCGAACGCGTGCATGCCCAGGGATGAAACGGCCCCACCTTGTCAACCCGCCGCCCCCACAGCAGGCTGCGCCACCGAGACCAAGGAGAGGAAACCATGGCGCTGAAACTCGCCACCTTCACCGATGCCAAGGGCCCGCGCCCCGGCGCCATGCTGGGCGACACCCAGGTGCTGGACCTGCTGGCGGCCGGCGCGCTGCCCGGCGGCATCACTTGCATGCAGGGCATCGTGGCCGCGGGCGCGCCCGCCCTGGCCGCCATCCGCGCGGCCCTGAAGGCCCCGGCCCCCGCCGCCGTGCTGGAGGCCGCGGCCGTCACGCTGCTGGCCCCCATCCCCCGCCCCGCGCGCAACGTGTTCTGCGTCGGCCGCAACTACATGGACCATGTGGCCGAGGGCGACCGCGTGGCGGGCCGCGAGACGGAGATGCCGAAGTATCCCCAATTCTTCACCAAGGCCCCGGAATGCGTGATCGGCCCCGACGCCGCCATCCCGGACCACGGCGCCACCGGCATCACCCAGTATCTGGACTATGAGGCCGAGCTGACCATCGTGATCGGCACCGCCGGCGCCAACATCGCGCCCGAGAAGGCGCTGGACCATGTCTTCGGCTGGACCATCGCCAATGACGTGACCGGCCGCGACCTGCAGCGCCGCCATGGCCAGTGGTTCAAGGGCAAGTCGCTGGACCGCTCCTGCCCCATGGGCCCCTGGATCATCCCGGCGGACGAGCTGGACACCGGCGATGTCGGCATCCGCCTGTGGGTGAACGGGGAGCAGCGGCAGTCTTCCCGCACCTCCAAGATGATCTTCGACGTGAAGGCGATCATCCACCAGCTCAGCCAGGGGTTCACCCTGCTGCCGGGCGACCTGATCATGACCGGCACGCCGGAGGGCGTGGGCTATGCCATGGTGCCGCCGCGCGTGCTGAAGGACGGCGACGTGGTCGAGATCGAGGTGGAGGGCATCGGGAAGCTGAAGAACCCCGTGAAGGCCTGATGCTGGCGGGCGGCGACGCTTGCGGGCGGGGGATGCGGGCGGTATCGCATCCCTTCAACCACAAGCTGCGCAGGCGCCATGATTCCGCAACCCGGCATTCCGCTCGATCGTCTGGATGAGGAGGAGCTGGCGCGCCTGTTGCTCGACTGGGCCGGCGCCTGGCAGGGCGAGGACCCGGGGCGGGATGCGGTGGACCTGTATTACCAGACCATCTCCCCCCGCACCGTCTTCCTGAAGAACCTGGCCCCGGGGGCGCAGGTGCTGGACATGGGCGCGGGGGATGGCGGGCTCGCCCGCCATCTGGACTGGCCCCATCCCGCCCGGCCTGACCTGGCGCTGTACGCGCTGTCGCTGGAGGACGCGCCGCTGTTCCAGCGCTATGCCGGGGTGGAGATCGGGGATTTCGAGCAAGCGCCGATGGATTTCGGCGGCCGGCAATTCGATGCCGCCATCTGCGCCCATTTCATCGAGCACATGCACAGCCTGGACCGCAGCTTCAACTATCTGCGGGACCGGCTGAAGCCCGGCGCGCGGCTGTACCTGGAATGGCCGAGCCCCGCGGCCAGGCGCCTGCCGCCCCGCGCGGACATCATCGACCAGGGCCTGCCGGTGTTCATCAGCAACTTCCACGACGACAAGACCCATGTGCGGGCCTGGCCGATGGAACAGGTGCTGGAACAGCTTTCCGCGCGCGGCTTCGTGCTGGAAACCATGGGCCGCGTGCACATGCCCTGGCTGGCGGATGCGATGCGGCTGGTGGCGCACCGGACCGACGACGTGGTGCGCGGCACCATCGCGCTGTGGCTGAAGACGGGCTTCGCGCAATACCTGGTCGCCAGCCGGGGCTGACGTCCGGGCACAAAAAAACCGGGGGAGGTCGCCCTCCCCCGGCTTCGGATGCGTCGGCTGAACTCAGCCCAGCGCCTTGACCATGGTCGAACCCAGCGCCGCCGGGCTGTCCGCGATGTGGATGCCGGCGGCGGCCATGGCTTCCATCTTCGCCGCGGCCGTGTCCTTGCCGCCCGAGATCACGGCGCCCGCATGGCCCATGCGCCGGCCCGGAGGGGCGGTGGCGCCGGCGATGAAGCCGACCACGGGCTTGTTCGGCTTGCCGGGGCCGAAGTTGTTGGCCTTCAGGTATTCCGCGCCGATCACTTCCGACTGGCCGCCGATCTCGCCGATCATGATGATCGACTTGGTCTCGTCGTCCTTCAGGAACATCTCCAGCACGTCGATGAAGTCCATGCCCTTCACCGGGTCGCCGCCGATGCCCACGCAGGTGGACTGGCCGAGGCCGGCCGCCGTGGTCTGGGCCACCGCCTCATAGGTCAGCGTGCCGGAGCGCGACACGATGCCGACCGAGCCGCGGCGATGGATGTGGCCGGGCATGATGCCGATCTTGCAGGCGTCGGGCGTGATCACGCCCGGGCAGTTCGGGCCCACCAGGCGGGACTTGCTGGTGCCCAGCGCCCGCTTCACCCGCACCATGTCCAGCACTGGGATGCCTTCGGTGATGCAGATGATCAGCGGCACCTCGGCGTCGATCGCCTCCAGGATGCTATCGGCCGCGAAGGCCGCCGGCACGTAGATGACGGAGGCATTGGCGCCCGTCTTCTCCACGCATTCGGCCACCGTGTTGAACACCGGCAGGTTCAGCTCCGGGTGCATGGTGCCGCCCTTGCCCGGCGTCACGCCGCCGACATAGGTGCTGCCATAGGCGATGCCCTGGCTGGCATGGAAGGTGCCCTGGGAGCCGGTGAAGCCCTGGGTCATGACGCGGGTGTTGGCGTCGATCAGAATGGCCATGGTTCAGGCTCCCTTAACAGCGGCGACGACCTTCTGCGCCGCGTCGGCGAGATTGTCGGCGGGGATGATCGCAAGGCCCGATTCGGCCAGGATCTTCTTGCCCAGCTCCACGTTCGTGCCCTCAAGGCGCACGACCAGGGGCACCTTCAGGTGCAGGTTCTTGCTGGCCACCACGATGCCGTTGGCGATCATGTCGCACTTGGCGATGCCGCCGAAGATGTTGACCAGGATGGCCTTCACATTCGGGTCGGAGGTGATGATGCGGAACGCCTCGGTCACGCGGGCCGCGTCAGCCGTGCCGCCCACGTCCAGGAAGTTCGCGGGCGAGGAACCGTACAGCTTGATGATGTCCATGGTGGACATCGCCAGGCCCGCGCCGTTCACCATGCAGCCGATCTCGCCGTCGAGCGCCACGTAGTTCAGGTCGAACTTGGCGGCGTCCAGCTCCTTCGGGTCCATCTCGGTGTCGTCGCGCAGCGCTTCCAGGTCCTTGTGGCGGAACAGGGCGTTGTCGTCGAAGGAGACCTTGGCGTCGAGCGCCACCACGTCGCCGGCCTTGGTGACCACCAGCGGGTTGATCTCCACGATCGCGCATTCCAGCTCGATATAGGCCTGGTACAGCGCGGTCACGAACTTCACGAAGGAAGCGACCTGCTTGCCTTCGAGGCCGAGGCCGTAGGCCAGCTTGCGGCCATGGAAGCCGGAGACACCCGTGGCGGGGTCCACATGCACCTTCAGGATCTTCTCGGGGTGGTGCTCGGCCACCTCCTCGATCTCCATGCCACCCTCGGTGGAGGCCATGATGGCGATGGTCGAGGTCTCGCGGTCCAGCAGCAGCGCGACGTACAGCTCACGCGCGATGTCGCAGCCGGCCTCGATGTACAGGCGGTTGACCTGCTTGCCCTCGGGCCCGGTCTGCTTGGTGACCAGCACATGGCCCAGCATGGCGGCGGCGTTGGTCTTCACCTCCTCCACGCTTTTCGCCAGGCGCACGCCGCCCTTGCCGTTCGGGTCGTCCTTGAAGCGGCCGGCACCGCGGCCGCCCGCATGGATCTGGCTTTTGACCACGTAGATCGGGCCAGGCAGCTTCTTCGCAGCCGCCTCGGCCTCCTCCGGCGTGGCGGCCACATAGCCGTCGAGCACCGCAACGCCGTAGCGCTTCAGCAGCTCTTTGCCCTGGAATTCATGGATGTTCATTCGTTCGTCCTCAAGCTGTGAAGCCCGTAGCCAGGCTGCGTGCCCATTCCGCCCGCCCATGGCGCGCGGCTTCGGCCGAAGCCTTTTCCCAGTCGTAGACCACCATCCGGTGGGTCATCTCCCATCCCGCCCGCGCACCTGTTCCGATGCGTTCCAGCAGGGCCCAGCGCGCGTGCGGCGCGCCGGCTTCCATCACATGCGGCACGGGCACATCCCAGCTGTAGCCGGGCTGGCCCACGCTGCCGGGGTTCACCACCAGCCGCCCATCCGCCAGGCGCACGCTGTGCGCGCGGTGGGTGTGACCGCACAGGACCACCTCGGCATCGCCGGTGTCGCCCAGCAGGGCCGCCACCGCGTCGCCGCGCCGTTCCAGCACGCCCGCCGCCGTGGCCTCATGCAGCAGATAGTCCATGTCGCTGGCGGGGGTGCCGTGCACGGCCAGCACCGGGCCGATCCGCAGCGTGGCGGGCCTGGCGGCCAGCGCGGCGCGGGCCCCGGCGCCCAGCCGTTCATGGGCGAAACGGTCGGTCGCGTACATCGTCTCCGGCGCGTCGCAGCCCACCACCCGGTCATGATTGCCCCGGATGGCGAGCGCGCCCGCCGTTTCCATCAGCGCCAGCGTGTCCTCGGGCCACAAGGGGCCCGAGACGGTGTCGCCGAGGTCCACCATCGCGTCGAAGCCGATGGCCCGCGCATCCGCGAGCACCGCCTCCAGCGCGAGGGCGTTGCCGTGCACATCGGAGAGCACAGCAAGCCGCACCGGCTTTAGCCGACCAGCTTCTTCGAGGCGGCGATCAGTTCCTCGACGGAGGCCACGGACTTCTTGAAGGCCGCGTCTTCCTCGGGGGTGAACTGCACTTCGACCACGCGCTCCACGCCGCCGGCGCCGATCACGACCGGCACGCCCACGTACAGGTCCTTGATGCCATACTGGCCATCCAGGTGGGCCGCGGCGGGCAGCACGCGCTTCTTGTCCTTCAGATAGGCCTCGGCCATCGCGATCGCGGAAGCAGCCGGGGCGTAGAAGGCGGAGCCGCGCTCCAGCAGCTTCACGATCTCACCGCCGCCATTGGCGGTGCGGGCGACGATCGCGTCGATCTTCTCCTGCGTGGTCCAGCCCATCTTCACCAGATCGGGCACCGGGATGCCGGCCACGGTGGAGTAGCGGGTCAGCGGCACCATCGTGTCGCCATGGCCGCCCAGCACGAAGGCCGTCACGTCCTCGACCGACACATTGAATTCCTGCGCCAGGAACAGGCGGAAGCGGCTGCTGTCCAGCACGCCGGCCATGCCGACGACCTTCTGCGGGGGCAGGCCGGACTTCTGCTGCATCACCCACACCATCGCGTCGAGCGGGTTGGTGATGACGATGACGAAGGCGTCCGGGCAGTTGTTCTTGATGCCCTCGGCCACCTGCGCGATCACGCCGGCGTTCTTGGAGACCAGGTCGTCACGGCTCATGCCCGGCATGCGGGGGAAGCCGGCGGTCACGATCACCACGTCGGCGCCGGCAATGGCGGAGTAGTCCCCGGTGCCGACCATGTGGCTGTCGAAGCCGTCCACGGGGCCGGACTGCATGATGTCGAGCGCCTTGCCCGAGGCCACGCCCGGGAACACGTCGAACATCACCACATCGCCGAGCTCCTTCAGCCCGATGAGGTGGGCCAGGGTGCCGCCAATATTACCGGCACCCACCAAAGCGATCTTCTTGCGGGCCATCAGGGCCTCCCTCGCGGTGTCAAGAGTCTGCGGGTTCCCTAGAACCAATCCGGGGGCCCGGCAAGGCGGGGCGGAACGTGCTGGTTGTGCTGCCCATCTCTTGGGCAGTGGCCGGTTTCTGCTAGAACCCCGCCATGACCGTTCTGACCCTGGATGACGTGACGCTGCGGGTGGCCGGCCGCACCCTGCTGGAGGGCGCGAGCTTCAACTTGGACCCCGGCCGCAAGCTGGGCCTGGTGGGCCGCAACGGCGCGGGCAAATCCACCCTGCTGAAGGCCATCGCCGGCGAGTTCGAACCCGATGGCGGGCGCATCCGCTTCGCCGCGCGCATCCGCATGGGCTACGTCAAGCAGGAGGCCCCGGGCGGCGAGGCCACCCTGCTGGAGACCGTGCTGGCCGCCGACACCGAGCGCAGCGCCCTGCTGGCCGAGCTGGACCACGCGCCGCCTGAGCGCGCGGCCGACATCCATGCGCGGCTGGACGCCATCCGCGCCGATGCAGCCCCCGCCCGCGCCGCCACCGTGCTCGCGGGCCTGGGTTTCGACGAGGCCGCCCAGAACCGCCCGAGCGGGGAGTTCAGCGGCGGCTGGCGCATGCGCGTGGCCCTCGCCCAGGCGCTGTTCCTGGAACCCGACCTGCTGCTGCTGGACGAACCGACCAACCACCTCGACCTGGAAGCCGCGCTGTGGCTGGAGGGCTGGCTGAACCGCTTCCCCGGCGCGGTGCTGCTGGTCAGCCACGACCGCTTCCTGCTGGACCGCGCGGTGGACGGCATCCTGCACCTGGATCAGCGGAAGCTGACCTACTACTCGGGCAATTTCACCACCTTCACCCGGGTGCGGGCGGAGCGCATGGCCCAGACCGTGGCGCAGAACGCCCGGATCGCGGCCCAGCGCGCGCATATGCAGTCCTTCGTGGACCGCTTCCGCGCCAAGGCCACCAAGGCCCGGCAGGCGCAATCCCGGCTGAAGGCGCTGGAACGCCTGCCCGCCATCGAGGCGGTGATCGAGGACGCGGCCACCCGCTTCGAGTTCCCCGACCCCGGTGAGCTGCCGCCCCCCATCGTGACCATGACCAACGCCGTCGCGGGCTATGACGGCCGGCCCATCCTGCGCAACCTGACCCTGCGGCTGGACCAGGAGGACCGGGTGGCGCTGCTGGGCGCCAACGGCAACGGCAAATCCACCTTCGCCAAGCTGCTGGCCGGCCGCATGGAGCCCATGGCCGGCGAGGTGCGCCTGGCCCCCAAGCTGCGCGTCGGCTACTTCGCCCAGCACCAGGCGGAGGAGCTGGACCTGCGCGGCTCACCCCTGAGCCACATGCAGGCGGCGCTGCCGCTGGCCACCGAGACCCAGTGCCGCGCCCAGCTCGCGCGCTTCGGCCTGGACCAGGACAAGGCGACCACCACCGTCGCCTCGCTCTCAGGCGGTGAAAAGGCACGCCTGCTGCTGTCGCTGACGACGCGCGAGGCGCCGCACCTGCTGATCCTGGACGAGCCCACCAACCACCTGGATATCGACGCGCGCGACGCGCTGGTGCGGGCGCTGGCGGACTACAAGGGCGCCGTCATCCTGATCACCCACGACCCGCATCTGGTGGAGCTGGCGGCCGACAGCCTGTGGCTGGTGGCCGATGGCGCCGTCACGCCCTTCGACGGCGATATCGACGACTATCGCGTCTGGCTGGCCGAACGCGCCCGCGGCCCCAAGACCGAAACCGCCCCCACCCGCCGCGACGACCGCCGCGCCGCCGCCGAGGCCCGCGCCGCCCAGGCCCCCCGCCGCGCGCGCCTGCAACAGGTGGAAAAGGCGCTGGAGAAACTGCAGGCCGAAGCCAAAACGCTGACGGACGCGCTGGCCAACCCGAAACTGTACGAAAACAACAATGTGGACCTGATCCTGCGCGCGACGCAGCGGCAAGCGACCGTGGCGAAGGAAATCGCGGCGCTGGAAGAGGAATGGTTGGAATTGGCGGAGTAGGGCCGCTCAGGGGGGTTGGCCCCCGAGGGGGCCGCCAAGGGGCTCCGCCCCCTGGACCCTGGGCAAGGGGCGCCGCCCCTTGCATCCCCGCAAAGGGTTGTAGCAACCCTTTGATCCCATGAATCTGGCGCCTTACCTTGGCAGGTTTGGCGCCATTTTCATTATAAATATCAACAGGAAACACCTTCCCAGGACCAGCGCCAAACTCCTGGGGTCCAGGGGCCTTTCGGCTCCTGGCGGGGTGCCCGAGGGGCAGAGCCCCTCGGTCTTTTCGCCCCGACCGCCCTGGCACCATCCTTGCACAGCCCTCCCTGCCGGGATCGAATCGGGGAGTTTGCGCATGCGCCTGCTGCGGAATGTCGTGTTGGCCGTCCTGGCCTGCTTGATTCATGGGCATATGCCCGCTTCGGCCCAGGAGTGGCCCAGCCGGCCGATCCGCATCGTGGTGGTGTTCCCGCCTGGCGGCAGTTCGGACATCGTGGCCCGGGTGTTGGCGGACACCATCGCCCCGCGGCTGAACCAGCGCATCGTGGTGGACAACCGGCCGGGTGCGGGCGGCACGGTGGCGGCGCTGCATGTCAGCCAGCAGCCGGCGGATGGCTACACGCTGATGCTGTCCAACACCGCGCCGATCGTGACCTCCCCGCCGATCTACCGGAACACCGGCTATGACCCGGCGCGGGGCTTCACGCATATCGCCTATATCGGGGCGACGCCGATGGTGGTGGTCACGCACAATTCGGTGCCCGCACGCAACATGCAGGAGCTGATGGCCTGGATGCGCGCGCAGCCCGCACCGCCGGTCTATGGCAGCTCGGGGGTGGGCTCGGTGGGGCATATCCTGGGCTCGATGTTCGAAACGCGCACGGGCATCGCGCTGACCCACGCGCCCTATCGCGGCGCGCAGCCGATGCAGGCGGACCTGCTGGGGGGTTCGATCCTGCTGTCCTTCGATACCCTGCCGGAGAATGTGGAGAATGTGCGCGCCGGGCGCACCCGGGCCTATGCCGTCAGCGCCCCCGCCCGCAACCCCATGCTGCCCGAGGTGCCGACCACGGCCGAGGCCGGGCTGGAGGGGCTGCTGGCCGAGAACTGGCTGGGCCTGTCCGCGCCCGCGGGGCTGCCGGCGCCCATCGTGGCCCGGCTGCATGCGGAGGTGAACTGGGCCCTGACCCAGCCCGCGATGCTGGAGCGCCTGGCCCAGAACGGCATCACCCCGGGCAGCATGAGCCAGCCGGAATTCGCGGCCTTCGTGCAGCAGCAGATCGACACGGTGGGGGCCGCCGTGCGGGCGATGAACCTCTCGGTGAACTGACGGCGCGGGGCAAAAAAAGCACGCATATCAGCGCCCATCGCCGCAAGGCGCTGATATAAGGTGGGCATGTTCCGCCCCGCATTCATGGCCGAGGCCATCGCGCAATCCCGCCGCGCCCTGTCCGAACCCGGCGCCGAGCCCTTCGGCGCCGTGGTGGTGAAGGGGGAGGAGATCGTGGGCCGGGGGGTCAACCTCTCCCGCCTGCACAACGACCCGACCTCGCACGGGGAGACGGAGGCGATCCGCGACGCCTGCCGGCGCCTGGAATGCACGGACCTGAGCGGGGCGGAGCTGTATTCCTCCTGCGAGCCCTGCGCGCTGTGTGTCGCCACCATGCACATCGTGGGCATCGCGCGGGTGTATTACGCGGGCAGCCTGGAGGGGTCGAACGCCATCCTCTCCGCCGTGCCGGAGGCCATCCGCCGCCAGGGCGACGTGGCGGCGCTGCGCGCCGATGCCGGGGTGCCGGTGGCCGAAAGCCGCATCGGCGCCGAGGCGCATCCCAGCGCGGAAGCCGAGGCCATCCTGCACGCCTGGGCCCGCCAGATGGGCGGCTGAGATGACGAACCTCGTGGTGCTGACCGGCGCGGGCATCAGCGCCGAGAGCGGGCTGGCGACGTTCCGCGACCCGGGCGGGCTGTGGCGGCGTTACCGCCCGCAGGATCTGGCGACGCCCGAGGCCTTCGCGCGCGACCCCGAGCTGGTGCTGGGCTGGTACGACGCCCGCCGCGCGCAATTGGCCGAGGTCGAGCCAAACCCCGCCCATCTGGCGCTGGCGCGGCTGGAACGCGAATGGCCGGGCGAATTCCTGCTGGTGACGCAGAATGTGGACGACCTGCACGCCCGCGCCGGCAGCCGGGCCATGATCCAGATGCACGGCGCGCTGAAGCGCGTGCGCTGCCAGGCCTGCGGCGCGGTGCATGAATGGGCGGCCGCCCTGCCCCGCGCCACCCCCTGCCCCGCCTGTGCGGCCCCGCGCCTGCGGCCGGATATCGTCTGGTTCGGGGAGATGCCGATGGACATGCCCCGCATCATGGCGGCGCTGGAGGACGCGGACCTGTTCGTATCCATCGGCACCTCCGGCACCGTCTATCCGGCGGCGGGCTTCGTGCGCATGCTGCCGCCCCACGCCCGCAGCATCGAGGTCAACACGGAGGCCTCGGCGGTCGCGGATGGCTTCGATGAATTGCGGCAGGGCCCGGCCGGGGTGCTGGTGCCCGCGCTGGTGGAGGAATTGCTGTGCGGCGGCTAATCGCGCTGCTGGCCCTGCTGCCGGGGTTGGCCTTGGCCCAGGTGGCGCCCACCCAGCGCGTGATCCCGCGCAGCGCCCTGCCGGGGCTGGGGCCGGAGGACCCGCGCCAGCCCGTGGACAGCCACCAGCCGCCCTGGAACGCGCTGGGCCGGGTGCAGACGGATGTGGGTGGGCGCTGCACCGGCACCCTCATCGCGCCGGACCGGGTGCTGACCTCCGCCCATTGCCTGGTCAGCGCGCGCACGGGGCGGGTGGTGCGGGCGTCCTCGGTGCATTTCCTGCTGGGCTATCATCAGGGCGAGCATGTGGTGGAGGCCCGGATCCGCGGCTTCCGGCTGGGGGATGGGTTCAATGCCGCCAACCGCCGGCCGATCGGCTCGGACTGGGCGGTGCTGTTCCTGGCCTCACCCCTGCCGGGCCCTTATGTGGGGCTGCTGGAAGGGGGGCTGCCGGGCGGCACGCCGTTGATGCTGGGCGGCTATCAGCAGGACCGGCCGGAGGTGCTGATGGCCGACACCCGTTGCGAGGCGCTGGGCACGGCGCGCGACGATTCCAACCGGCTGGTGCTGGTGCATGGCTGCGCCGGCACGCGCGGCAGCTCCGGCGCGCCGCTGCTGACGCAGCTGGCGGACGGGCAATACGCGGTGGCGGGGGTGGTGGTCGCCATGCAGCTGGGGGCCGCGCGCGGCTATGCGGTGCCCGCGGAAGCGATACGATAGCCCCGAAACGGGAGATCGTTCCATGGACATGCAGCTTTCCGGCCGCCAGGTGCTGATCACCGGCGGTTCCAAGGGCATCGGCTTGGCCTGCGCCGAGGCCTTCGCCGCCGAGGGTGCCGCCGTGATCCTGGCCGCGCGCGACCCCGCCGCGCTGGTCGAGGCGGCGGAGGGGCTGCGCGCCCGTTTCCAGGTGCCCGTGACCGCCGTCGCCGCCGACCTGTCGCGCGATGAGGAGCGCGAGGGCCTGTTCGCCGCCTATCCGGATATCGACGTGCTGGTGAACAATGCGGGGGCCATCCCCTCCGGCGGCATCGCGGACCTGACGATGGAACGCTGGAAGGCCGCGTGGGACCTGAAGGTGTTCGGCTATATCCACCTGACGCAGCTGTTCCTGCCGCGCATGCAGGCCCGGCAGGATGGCGTGGTGGTGAATGTGATCGGCATGGCGGGCCGGGCCAACAAGGCGGGCTATATCGCCGGCAGCGCGGGCAATGCGGCGCTGATCGCCTTCACCCAGGCGTTGGGGGCGGCCACGCCCGCCGACAATGTGCGCGTGGTGGGCATCAACCCCGCCGTGACCGCGACGGAGCGCATGGAACGCCAGGCCCGCTTCAACGCCGAAAAAGCCCTGGGCGACGCCGATCGCTGGCGGGAGACACTGACGAAACTGCCGCTCGGCCGGCCCATCGCGCCGGCCGAGATCGGCGATCTGGCGGTGTTCTGCGCCAGCCCGCGCGGGGGGTATCTGTCGGGCACCGTCATCGATGTGGATGGCGGGGGAATGTACAGGGGGTAAGCTCCGCCCTCCTCCCTTTCATCGTGCTGGACAGCCGGGCGCGCGCCGCCCTATCCCATCCGCAACAAAGGGAGGAAACCATGGACGGACTCACCGTCGGGTACGATGCCGCGCGCGCGGCCTGGGCCGCCGACCCCGAGGGCTGGTGGATGGAAGCCGCCCGGGGCATCGACTGGTTCAAGCCGCCGTCGAAGGCGTTTTTCCCGGGCCAGGGCGCCTATGGCCTGTGGTTCGCGGATGGCGAGCTGAACACCTGCTACAACGCGCTGGACCGCCATGTGGCGCGCGGCCATGGCGGGCGCGTGGCGCTGGCCTATGATAGCCCCGTCACCGGCACCAGGCGCGACATCACCTACGCCGAGCTGCTGCATGAGGTGGAGCGCCTGGCCGGCGCCATGGCCGCGCGCGGCGTGGGCCGGGGCGACCGGGTGGTCATCTACATGCCCATGGTGCCGGAGGCCGCGATGGCCATGCTGGCCTGCGCGCGGCTGGGCGCCATCCATTCCGTGGTGTTCGGCGGCTTCGCGGCGCCGGAACTGGCCGCGCGCATCGACGACGCCCAGCCCCGCCTAGTGCTGGCCGCCAGCTGCGGGATCGAGCCGGGGCGGATCGTGCCCTACAAGCCGCTGCTGGATGCCGCCATCGAGCAGGCCACCCACAAGCCCGCCCACTGCCTGATCCTGCAGCGCGACCAGCAGCGCGCCGAGCTGGTCCCGGGCCGCGACGAGGATTGGCGCGAAGCCGTGGCCGCCGCCGCCCCGCACCCCTGCGTGCCGGTCGCCGCCACCGACCCGCTGTATATCCTCTACACCTCCGGCACGACCGGGAAGCCCAAGGGCATCGTGCGCGAGAATGGCGGCCACGCGGTGGCGCTGCATGCCTCCATCGGCAACATGTATGGGCTGCGCGCGGGGGATGTGATGTTCACCGCCAGCGATGTCGGCTGGGTGGTGGGGCATTGCTACATCGTCTACGGCCCGCTGATGGCGGGCCTGACCAGCGTGTTCTTCGAGGGCAAGCCGGTCGGCACGCCCGATGCCTCCACCTATTGGCGCATCTGCGCGGAACATGGGGTGAAGGTGATGTTCACCGCCCCCACCGCCATGCGCGCCATCAAGAAGGACGACCCGGAGGGCAGGCTCACGGCCGGCCATGACCTGTCGAAGCTGGAGGCCCTGTTCCTGGCCGGCGAGCGCTGCGACCCGGACACGGTGCTGTGGGCCGAGAAACTGCTCGACCGCCCCGTGATCGACCATTGGTGGCAGACCGAGACCGGCTGGCCCATCACCGGCGCCTTCCGGGGGTTGGGGATGTTCCCGCTGCGCCCGGGCTCCGGCGGGCGCGCGGCGCCGGGCTTCGACGTGGTGGCGCTGGATGAGGGCGGGCACGAGCTGCCGCGCGGCACCATGGGCCAGCTGGCCCTGCGCCTGCCCCTGCCGCCGGGCGCGCTGAACACGCTGTGGCGCACGCCCGAACGCTTCCACCAGAGCTACCTGGCGCATTTCCCCGGCTACTACGACACCTCGGACGCCGGGATGGTGGACCAGGACGGCTATGTCTGGGTCATGGGCCGCACGGACGACGTGATCAACGTGGCCGGCCACCGCCTCTCGACCGGGGAGATGGAGGAGGTGCTCTCCGGCCACCGGGACGTGGCGGAATGCGCCGTGATCGGCCGGTCGGATGCGGTGAAGGGCCAGCTGCCCATGGGGCTGGTGGTGCTGAAGGCCGGCGTGAACCGGCCGGAGGCGCTGGTGGCGAGCGAACTCGTCTCCCGCGTTCGTGAACATATCGGGCCTGTGGCTGCCTTCCGGGAAGTGCATATCGTGGCCCGCCTGCCCAAGACCCGCAGCGGCAAGATCCTGCGCGCCACCATCCGCAAGATCGCCGAGTGCGAGCCCTTTCCGGTGCCGGCCACGATCGACGACCCCGCGATCCTGGATGAGATCGCGGCCAAGCTGAGAGGCGAGGATTGATGCTGCGACGCGCGCTGTTCGGCCTGCTGGCCCTTCCCGCCACCACCCGCGCCCAGGCGCCGAAGGTGGAGGAGGTAGGCCCCCAAGGCACCGGACGGCGCGCGGTGCTGGACCTGCTGCAACCCCTGTTCCGCAACGCCACCTACGGCCCGGTGGACCTGCGCGTGCGGGCGATGCGGCAATCGGGCGACCTGGCCTATGCCCGGGTGCGGGCCCGCCGCCCGGGCGGGCGCGTGATCGCCTGGCAGGATACGGACTTCCGCGGCCGCGTGGCGGTGCCCGATGCGGATTGCCACGTGCTGCTGGGCTGGCAGGACGGCGGCTGGCAGGTGCTGGACCTGGTGGCGGGCGCGCCATACCCGCCAGGGCCGGATTGGCAGCAACGGTTCAACCTGCCCGACGGGCTGGTGGGCGGGGCCTGAGCGGGGGTCCAGGGGGCGGCGCCCCCTGGCGGCTCCCCCTCACCCCATCAGCGCCCGCAGTGCCTCCACCCCGTTGCGCAGGGCCTCCGGCGCGTGCCCGGTGAAGCCCAGCATCAGCGCGTTCAGGGGTTCGGCCTCCAGGAAATAGGCGCTGGCGGGGCGCAGCATCAGCCCGGCCTGGGCCCCGCGCTGCGACAGGGCCATGTCGCTTTCCCCCGCCGGCAGCCGGGCCAGCATCTGCATGCCCTGGTCGGGCAGCGTGATGTCCAGCCGCCCGCCCAGGCGCTCTCGCAGGGCCTCCGCCAGCAGGTCCCGCGCGGTGCGGTATTCGGCGCGCATGCGGCGCAGGTGGGCGCTGAAATGGCCTTCCTCCAGGAAGTCCGCCACCACCGCCTCCATCAGCCCGGGCGGCTGGCGGTCCGCCAGATAGCGCGCGGCGGTGAAGGCCGGCACCAGCGGGCGCGGCACCACCGCGTAGCCCAGCCGCAGCCCCGGAAACAGCACCTTGCTGAAGCTGCCCAGGTAGATCACCCGCCCTTCCTCTCCGTCGATGCCCTGCAGGCTGGCGAGCGGGCGGCCGGCGTAGCGGAATTCGCTGTCGTAATCGTCCTCGATGATCCAGGCGCCTTCCTCCCGCGCCCAGGCCAGCAGTTCGAGGCGCCGCGCCATGGACAGCACCACCCCCAGCGGCGCCTGATGAGAGGGCGTGACATAGGCCACCCGCGCCCGAGGGGCGGCGGCGATGCCGCGCGCCACCTGCATGCCCGCGGCATCCACCGGCACCGGCACCACCCGGGCGCGGGCGGCCCGCATCGCGCCCAGCAGGGCGGGATAGCAGGGGTCCTCCACCCACACCGCGTCGCCCGGTTCCAGCAGCACCTTCACCAGCAGGTCCATGCCCTGCTGCGTGCCCGAGAGGATGAGGATCTGCTCCGGCTCGCAATGCACGGCGCGGGAGGTGCGCAGATAGCGCGCCACCGCCTCCCTCAGCCGCGGGTTGCCGCGCGGGTCGGTGTAGCCCAGCAGATCGGGGTCCGCCCGGCGCATGTGGCGCGCGATCAGGCCGCGCCATTCCGCCAGGCTGCGCGCATCCATGCCGCAGCGGCCGGTGTTGAAGGGGGCGGGGCCGAATTGCGCCAGGTCCGGCATCAGCGCCGCCAAGCGCAGGGCGGGCGCCGGCAGGGGGTGAGGCCGCGGGGGCGCGCTGGTGGGCGCTGGCTCCGGCGGTTCCCGCAAGCCCGCCGCCACGAAGGTGCCCGCGCCCACGCGCCCGGTCACATAGCCCTCGGCCAGCAATTGCTCATACACGCCGACGACGGAGGTGCGGGAGACCGCCAGCCGTTCCGCCAGCCGCCGGCTGGGCGGCAGCCGCGCGCCGGCGGGGATGGCGCCGGCCAGGATCAGCCGCCGCAGCCCCAGATAGATCTGCCGGAACACCGGCACCACCGAGGCTCTGTCCAGCGGCAGGTCCAGCAATTCCGACCAGTCGGGGGCGATTGGTATGTTCATTTGGGTCAGGATTGGACCTTTTGGCAAACCGATCAAGCGCGTTGACTGGGACCACCAAGCCGTATCGCCGCCAGGAGCGCCTGATGTCCGAAACCGAAACCCCCGCCCCGGATTCCTACCCCGTCACCAACCGCAACAAGGTGAAGCGCAAGCCCCAGCGCGGTTCCTATGACAAGCAGGCGGTCTACGACATCCTGGATTCCGCGATGATCTGCCACATCGCCTATGTCATCGACGGCCAGCCCTATTGCACCCCCACCAGCTTCTGGCGTGAGGGCGATGACCTGATCTGGCACGGTTCCTCCGCCAGCCGCATGGTGCGCGCGCAGTCGGGCGGCGTGCCGGTGTGCCTGACGGTGACGCATCTGGATGCCGTGATCCTGGCGCGCTGCGGCTTCAACCATTCGGTCAACTACCGCTCCGTCATGGCCTATGGCACCGCCTCGATCGTCGATGACCTGGATGAGAAGCACAAGCTGATCGACGCCTTCCTCGACCGCTTCTTCCCCGGCCGCGCCGCCACCATGCGGCCCGCGACGGTGCAGGAGGTGAAGGCCACCACCTTCATCCGCATGCCGATCGACGAAGCCTCGGCCAAGGTGCGCAACATGCACATCGCCGATGACGAGGAAGACTACGCCTGGCCGGCCTGGACCGCGCTGTACCCGGTGAAGCAGGTGATCGGCGCCGCCGAGGAATGCCCGCGCCAACTGCCCGGCGTGACCATGCCCGAAGGCATGAAAGGCTGGACCGAAGGCCGGAAGCTGGATGACATCATGCTGGAAATGTACCGGGAGCATTACGAGAAGTAGGGCGACGACGGGGGCGCTGCCCCCGGCCCCGGGCAAGGGGCGCTGCCCCTTGCATCCCCGCCAGGAGCCGAAAGGCCCCTGGACCCCAGGAGTTTGGCGCCGATCCTGGGAAGGTATTTCTTATTGATTTTAATAATGAAAATGGCGCCGCGCCTGGCAAGGTAAGGCGCCAAACTCATGGGCTCAAAGGGTTGCTACAACCCTTTGCGGGGTGCCCGAGGGGCGGCGCCCCTCGGCCTTTACGCCCTGCCCTGACAGGCGCCCTCACACCCCCGCCGTAGCGCTCACCAGCACCTGCCCATCCACCACCCGCGCGGGCACGGCTTCCAGCGTATCGCCCATGCAGGGGCCGGACACGCACAGCCCGTCCTCCACCTGAAAGCGCGCCCCGTGGGCCGCGCAGATGATGCGTTCGCCCTTGCGGTCCAGGAAGCGGTCGGGCTGCATTTCCAGCGGCAGGCCCACATGCGGGCAGGAGTTCACATAGACGAACACCTGTTCCCCGCGCCGGATAGCGAACAGGCCGGTGAAGCCGCCGGGCGCGGGCGGATAGCCGCGCGCGCCGCCGTCGGGGATATCGGCCAGCGCGCCCAGCACGCGGTCGCTCACTTGTAGCCGCCCATCCGGCACAGGATGGCCCAATGCTCGTCCGAGATCGGCATGACCGAGAGGCGGGATTGCCGGATCAGCGAAACATCGGCCAATTCCGGGGTGGCCTTGATCTGCGACAAGGTGACGGGCACCGGCATCGGCTTTACGGCCTGCATGTCCACGCACACGAAGCGGCCGGTTTCGTCGGTGGGGTCGGGGTATGCCTCGCGATGAACGCGCACGACGCCCACGATCTCCTTGCCGACATTGGAATGGTAGAAGAAGGCGAGGTCGCCCTTCTTCATCGCCTTCATGTTGGCGGCCGCCTGGTGGTTGCGCACGCCGGTCCAGGGCTCGATCTTGTTGGCCACCTGCTGGTCCCAGCTGAAGGCGTCGGGTTCGCTTTTCACCAGCCAATGGGCCATATGCATTCCTCTTCAGCCATCCGAGGGGGCCCGGAGCTTTCCGGGCGCCCTGTGAACACCTAGATTGAGCCTGTGAGCACCGCAACCACCGCCCCGATGCCCAAGCAGGCTTCCCGCTGGCAGTTCCTGGCCAATCCGGGCCGGTTCCTGCGCGTCACCCGATGGCTGCTGCCCGCGCTGAGCGTGGCGGCGCTGCTCGTGCTGGCCGTGGGGGCGGTGTGGGGCCTCGCCTACTCCCCGCCCGACTGGCAGCAGGGTGAGACGGTGCGCATCATGTATGTGCATGTGCCGATGGCCTGGCTGGCCATGGGTGGCTACTCGGGGCTGGTGCTGCTTTCGGTGCTGGGGCTGGTGTGGAAGCACCCGCTGGCCGATGTCGCGGCGCGGGAGCTGTCGCCGATCGGCGCGCTGGCCACCGGGCTGTGCCTGCTGACGGGCAGCCTGTGGGGCCGGCCCATGTGGGGCACCTGGTGGGTGTGGGATGCGCGGCTGACCAGCGTGCTGGTGCTGTTCTTCCTGTGGGTGGGCCATGCGGCGCTGACCCGCGCCTTCGACGACCCGGACCGGGGGGCGCGCATGGGCGCGATCCTGGCGCTGGTGGGGGCGGTGAACGTGCCTATCGTGAAATTCAGCGTGGATTGGTGGAACACCCTGCACCAGCCCGCCAGCGTGGCGCGGCTGGCCGCCCCGGGCCTGCATCAGGACATTCTGTACCCGCTGCTGGTGAATGGGCTGGGCTTCTCGCTGGCCTTCGCGGCGCTGGCGCTGGCGGCCACGCGCGCGGGGCTGCTGGAACGGCGCCTGCGCGCCCTGCAACTGGCCGCGGCCCGCCGGGCGGACGTGGCATGACGCTCCATTGGTGGCATGTGGCGCTCAGCTGGGTGGCGGTGCTGGGCGGTTTCGCCGGGGCCGCCCTCATGATATCCGCCCGGGCCAGGGCGGCGCGCCGGCGCCTGGCCCGGCTGGAGAGTGCCGAACGATGACGCCGAAACGCCGCCGCCTGACCATCCTGCTGCTGGCGGCGCTGGGGCTGGGCACCGCGACCGCCCTGACGCTGACCGCCTTCCAGGACAATCTGGTCTTCTTCCGCTCGCCCGCCGACATCGCGGCCGAACCGCCGCCCCCCGGCCGCAACTTCCGCCTGGGCGGGCTGGTCGAACAGGGCAGCGTGGCGCGCGGCACCACCGCCGAAGGCCGCCCCAACATCACCTTCAACGTCACCGACGGCGCGCACACCGTGCGCGTGCAGTACAGCGGCGTGGTGCCCGACCTGTTCCGGGAGGGCCAGGGCGTGGTCACGCTGGGCCAGATCGGCCCCGATGGCGTGTTCCACGCGCGGGAAGTGCTGGCCCGCCACGACGAGAACTACATGCCGCCCGAGGTGGCCGACGCGCTGCGCCGTTCCGGCCACTGGAACCCCGCCAGCGGCGACCCGCCGCCGGCCGCGGGCTGGAACCGGTTGCAGCCCGCGCAGGCCAGCGAACGGAGCAGCGGCGGTTGATCCCCGAACTCGGTCATTTCGCGCTGGCCTTGGCGCTGGCCCTGGCGCTCGCGCAGTCCGTGCTGCCGGTGATGGGCGCGCAATGGCGCGACGCGCGGCTGATGGGCGCCGCGGCGCCGCTGGCGCTGGGCTCGGCGCTCGCGGTCATCATCGCCTTCGGGGCGTTGATCGCGGCCTTCGTGCAGAACGACACCACCGTGCTGAACGTGGTGCAGAACAGCCACTCCGCGAAGCCGCTGCTGTACAAGATCAGCGGCGTGTGGGGGAACCATGAGGGTTCCATGCTGCTGTGGCTGCTGGTGCTGGCGCTGTGCGGCGCGGCCGTCGCCAGCTTCGGGCGGAACCTGCCCAGCAGCCTACAGGCGCGCGTGCTGGCGGTGCTGGGGATGATCATGACGGGCTTCGCCCTGTTCATCCTCATGACCTCCAACCCCTTCACCCGCGTCTGGCCGCCGGCGCCGGACGGCCAGGGACTGAACCCGCTGTTGCAGGATATCGGGCTCGCGCTGCATCCGCCGCTGCTCTACGGCGGCTACGTCGGCACGGCCGTGACCTTCGCCTTCGCCGTGGCCGCGCTGATCGAGGGCCGGGTGGACGCCGCCTGGGGCGCCTGGGTGCGGCCCTGGGCGCTCAGCGCCTGGGCCTTCCTGACCGCGGGCATCACGCTGGGGTCCTGGTGGGCGTATTACGAGTTGGGCTGGGGCGGCTACTGGTTCTGGGACCCGGTGGAGAACGCCTCCCTGCTGCCGTGGCTGGCCACCACCGCGCTGCTGCATTCCGCGATCGTGGTGGAAAAGCGCGGCGCGCTGAAGATCTGGACCGTGCTGCTGGCGCTGCTGGCCTTCGCGCTGTCGCTGCTGGGCACCTTCATGGTGCGCTCGGGCGTGCTGAACAGCGTGCATTCCTTCGCGGCCGACCCGGCGCGGGGCGTGTTCATCCTGGGCATGCTGGCGGTGTATGTGGGGGGCGCCTTCGCGCTGTTCGCCTGGCGCGCGCCGTCCATGGTGCCGCAGGGCAGTTTCGCGCCGATCTCCCGCGAAGGCGCGCTGGTGCTGAACAACCTGCTGCTGTGCTGCATCGCCGCCGTGGTGCTGGTGGGCACGCTGTACCCGATGTTCCTGGACCTGATCGCGGGGCGGCTGATCTCGGTCGGGCCGCCCTTCTTCAATTCGGCCACCCTGCCGCTGGCGCTGCCGCTGGTCGCGGCCATGGCGCTGGGGCCGCTGATGCCCTGGAAGCGCGCGGTGCTGTGGCCCGTGGTGCAGCGGCTGTGGTGGGCGGCGCTGGCCATGGCGGCCGTCTTCGCCGTCACCTGGACCATTCTGCGCGTGCCGTTCTGGCCGGCGCTGGGCTTCGGCGTCGGCGTCTGGCTGATCGCGGGCGCCAAGGCCGATATCATCGAGCGCATCCAGCTGTTCCGCGTGCCGTTGCGCACCGCGCTGGCCCGCGCGCGGGGGCTGCCGCTCTCGGCCTGGGGGGCCGCCATCGCGCATGCGGGGCTGGGTGTTTCGGCGCTCGGCATCGCGGGGATGGGGCTGGCGACGGAAACCCTGGTGGCACTGGCCCCGGGGCAATCCACCCATTTCGCCGGCTATGAATGGCGGCTGGAGGGCGTGCGCGACGCCCAGGGCCCCAACTGGACATCCCGCCGCGCCGAGGTGACGGTGCTGCGCGACGGCCGCGCGGTGGTGACCATGCGGCCCCAGCGCCGCTATTTCCCCATCGGCCGCACCACCACCACCGAGGCCGCGATCAGCACCAACTTCCTGCGCGACCTCTACGCCGTGCTGGGCGAGGAGCGGGAAGGCCAGGCGGTGCTGCGCCTGCACAACAATACCCTGGCCCCCTGGATCTGGCTGGGCGGGCTGATCATGGCGCTGGGGGCCGTCGTCTCCCTGGCGGACCGGCGGGTGCGGGTGGCCGCCCCGCAGCGCCGCGCGAAGGTGGCGCAAGCCGGAATGGGGCAGGCATGAGCAAGACATCCCGGCGCCTGTTGCTGGCGGCCCCGCTGGGGCTAGCCGCGGCTGGCGGTGTCGGCTTCTGGTACATGCTGGATGGGCTGCAGGATGGCAGCTATGACCCGCGCACCGTGCCTTCCGCCCTGCTGGGGCGGCCGGTGCCGGAATTCAGCCTGCCGCCGGTGGACGAACAGCCCCTGGCGGGGCTGGCCCGCGCCGATCTGCTGAACCTGCCCCGCCCGGTGCTGGTGAATTTCTGGGCCAGCTGGTGCGTGCCCTGCATCATCGAACACCCGCAGCTGATGACCCTGCAACGCGAGGGCATCCCGGTGTTCGGCGTGAACTACAAGGACAAGGCCGGCGACGCCCGCGCCTTCCTGGCGCGGCGCGGCAACCCCTATGCCCGGCTGGCGGCGGATGAGCCGGGGCGGGCCGCCATCGAATTCGGGGTGTATGGGGTGCCGGAAACCTATCTGGTGGACCGGCAGGGGATCATCCGCTGGCGCTGGCCGGGGCCCATCACCACCGAGGTGCTGGAACAGGATCTGCGGCCGCTGTTGAGGCGCTTCGCGTGAGGTGGCTGTTCCTGCTGCTGCTGTGGGCCGCCCCGGCCCTGGCCCAGACGATGCCGGCCGACCGGCTGGCGGACCCCGCCGCCGAGGCCCGCGCCCAGACCATCGGGCGCGAGATCCGCTGCATGGTCTGCCAGGGGCAGAGCATCGAGGACAGCGAGGCGGACCTGGCCCGCGACCTGCGCCGCATCATCCGCGAGAAGCTGGTGGCCGGGCAGAACGAGGCGCAGATCCGCGATTTCCTGCACGCGCGCTATGGCGATTTCATCCTGCTGCGGCCGCCCTTCTCCTTCGCCACGGCGCTGCTGTGGGGCACGCCGGTGCTGGCGCTGGGCTTCGGGCTGGTGCTGCTGATGCTGCTGCGCCGCCGGCCCACCCCGCCCCCCGCCGCCCTGTCGCCCGAGGAAGAGGCCGCGCTGGCCCGGTTGAAGGACTCCCCATGATCTGGGCCTGGATTGCCGCCCTGGCGCTGGCCGTGATGGCGCCGCTGGGCTGGGTGCTGCTGCGCGCCCCCCGCGCCCGCGGCCGCGCCGAGGCCGACCGCGCCCTGTTCCACGGCCAGCTCGCGGAACTCGACCGCGAACTGGCCGAAGGCCGCATGGACGCCGCCGCCCACCGCGACGCGGTGCTGGAGGTGCAGCGCCGCCTGCTCGCCGCCCCGGCGCCGGAACCGGCCCCCGCCGGCAACAAGCTACCGCTGGTCTTCGTGCTGCTGGCCGCCCCCGGCATGGCGCTGGGCCTGTACCTGATGCGCGGCACGCCGGAGATGCCCTCGGCCGGGCTGGCCCTGCGGCAGGAAGTCGCGGCGCGCGACGAAGCCCTGCTGAACCAGCTGCGCGCCCGCATCGCCCAGATGCCGCCCGGTGAGGCGCGCCGCCAGGGCCTGATCCTGCTGGCGGGCGCCGAGCGCAACCGTGGCCAGAACGACGCCGCCGCCACCGCCCTGCGGGAGGCACTGGAGGCGCGCTTCGACGCCGGGCTGGCGGGCGAACTGGCCGAGGTGGAATTGCAGCGCGGCCAGGTGGATGCCGCCGTGGCGGTGCTGACCCGCGCGCTGGAAGCCGCGCCCACCGATCCGCGCCTGCGCTTCCTGGCAGGGGCGGCGGAACAGGCGGCGGGCCGGGCCGCGAATGCGCGTAGCGTGTGGCAGGCCCTGCTGAACGATACGCCGGCGGATGCGCCTTGGCGGGGGATGCTGGAGCAGAGGCTGCGGGGGCAGTAGCAGTCAGGGGCTCCGCCCCGGTACAAACCGGCTAGGTTGGTGACAGTTTGGACCGGCGACCTGGGTGACAGTCTTTGTTATCGACTGGGAGGACCGGTCGATGCCCTGGACGGAGATATCCACGATGGATGCGCGGCTGTGCTTTG
>NZ_JAAABL010000008.1 GCF_009900765.1 Rhodovarius lipocyclicus | reverse complement strand
TGCTCGATGCCGAAAGCGGAACCTTGCGCCGTTCCGGGCTGGCTCGATCGAGCCAGCCCGGAACGTCGTAGCAACACTGTTACCTAGGCTGCCGGTCTAAACTGTTACCAAGGTTCACGGTTGTAGAGGGCAGCGCCCCTGGCTGGGGGCCCGGGGGCAAGGCCCCCGTGGCACGCCTTACCGCCGCCGTAGCGCGTTCAGGTCCCGCACGGCGCCCTTGGCGGCGCTGGTGGCCATGGCGCCGTAGGCTTTCAGGGCGGTGGAGACGTTGCGCGTGCGCTTTTCGGTGGGCTGCCAGGCGGCGTCGCCCCGGGCTTCCATGGCGGCGCGGCGGGTGGCGAGCACTTCGTCGCTGACGGCCAGGTGGATGCGGCGGTTGGGGATGTCGATTTCGATGATGTCGCCTTCCTCCACCAGCCCCACATTGCCGCCTTCGGCCGCTTCGGGCGACAGGTGGCCGATGGACAGGCCCGAGGAACCGCCGGAGAAGCGGCCGTCGGTCACCAGGGCGCAGGCCTTGCCCAGCCCCTTGGATTTCAGATAGCTGGTCGGGTACAGCATTTCCTGCATGCCGGGGCCGCCGCGCGGGCCTTCATAGCGCACGAGCACGATGTCGCCGGCCTTCACCTTGCCGCCCAGGATGCCGTCCACGGCAGAATCCTGGCTCTCGAAGATGCGGGCGGGGCCGGAGAAGGTGAGGATGGAGGCATCCACGCCCGCCGTCTTCACGATGCTGCCGTCCAGCGCGATGTTGCCGTACAGCACCGCCAGCCCACCATCCTTGGAGAAGGGATGGTTCACGTCGCGGATCACGCCCTTTTCGCGGTCCAGGTCCAGCTCCTCCCACAGGGAGGACTGGCTGAAGGCGGTCTGGCTGGGCACGCCGCCGGGGGCGGCCTTGAACAGGGTGTGCACGGGCTCGGCGTCGCTGCGCTTCACGTCCCAATGGGCCAGGGCCTCGGCCAGGCTGGGCGCGTCGATGCGGCTGACGGAGGTGTCGAGCAGCCCCGCGCGGTCCAGCTCACCCAGGATGCCCATGATGCCGCCGGCGCGGTGCACGTCCTCGACATGCACATTCGCCACGGCGGGGGCCACCTTGCACAGCACCGGCACCTTGCGGGAGAGCTTGTCGATCTCCAGCATGTCGAAGGCGACCCCGCCTTCCTGGGCTGCGGCCAGCAGGTGCAGCACGGTGTTGGTGGACCCGCCCATGGCGATGTCCAGGCACATGGCGTTGCGGAAGGCCGGCACGGTGGCGATGCTGCGCGGCAGCACCGAGACATCGTCCGTCTCGTAATACCGGCGCGACAGTTCCACGATCAGCCGGCCGGCTTCCTCGAACAGCGCGCGCCGAGCCGAGTGGGTGGCCACGATCGTGCCGTTGCCCGGCAGCGCGAGGCCCAGCGCCTCGGTCAGGCAGTTCATGGAATTGGCGGTGAACATGCCCGAGCAGCTGCCGCAAGTCGGGCAGGCCGAACGCTCGATCACCTCGACCTCGGCATCGGTCACGTTGCTGTCGGCGGCCATGATCATGGCATCGATCAGGTCGATGGAGCGCTTGTGGCCCCGGAATTCGACCTTGCCGGCCTCCATCGGCCCGCCCGAGACGAACACCGTGGGAATGTTGAGGCGCATGGAGGCCATCAGCATGCCCGGCGTGATCTTGTCGCAGTTGGAGATGCAGACCATGGCATCCGCGCAATGCGCGTTGACCATGTACTCCACGCTGTCGGCGATCAGATCGCGGGAGGGCAGGCTGTACAGCATGCCGTCATGGCCCATGGCGATGCCGTCATCCACCGCGATGGTGTTGAATTCCTTGGCGACACCGCCGGCGGCCTCGATCTGGCGCGCCACGAGCTGGCCCAGATCCTTCAGATGCACATGGCCGGGCACGAACTGGGTGAAGCTGTTCACCACGGCGATGATCGGCTTGCCGAAATCGCCGTCCTTCATGCCTGTGGCGCGCCACAGGCCGCGGGCGCCGGCCATGTTGCGGCCATGGGTGGTGGTGCGAGAGCGATACGTCGGCATGTTCGGCGTTCCTGGACTTCACGGGCAGCAAACCGCCGCCACGCCTGCGCCGGATGCCCGGTCTGGCTTGGCTATCCGGCTTGACCAGGGGGATGTAACCCCGAAGCGGGGAAAAGGCCAAGCGGGGGCTTGGGTGCGCCGTTGGGGGCTCCGCCCCCAAACCGGGTGCGGTCCCTTTGGGGGCTCCGCCCCCAAACCCCGGCCAGGGGCGCCGCCCCTGGACCCCGCCAAGGGTTGTAACAACCCTTGGAACCCATGAATTAGCGCTTCAGCTTGGCAGGCGGGGCGCCATTTTCATGATAAAAATCAGTAAGAACACCGCTGGCAGGACCGGTGCCAAACCGATGGGGTCCAGGGGCCTTTCGGCTCCTGGCGGGGGGAGTCCGAGGGGGGCGGCGCCCCCCTCGGCCCACCTCCTCTACTCCTCCTTGAACCCGTATTCCGGGATCCCCTGCTCCGCGCCGTAGTATTTATAGGGCAGGAACTTCCCGCTCATGGTGATCTTCACCCGATCGCCCTTGGCATGCGCCATCCGTTCGAAGTCGAAATCGAAATCGATGGCGGACATGATGCCGTCGCCGAATTCCTCCTCGATCAGGGCCTTCCAGGCCGGGCCGTTCACCATCACCATTTCATAGAAGCGATAGATCAGCGGGTCGGTCGGCGGCATCGGCATGCCGCGATAGGGCACTTCGTTCAGCATCGCCTCCTCGGCGGCCGACAGGCCGAACAGGGAGGCCGCCTTGGCCGCCAGCGGCTTCACCAGCTTCATCTGGCCCAGCAGCGCGCCCACGATCAGCGTGTCGGACATGCCGCCGATCTCGGCGCAGATGTATTTCCAGCTCCAGCCCTTCTCGCGCTTGATGTCGAGGATCTTTTCCGTGAGTCCGGCGCGGGTCATCGCTCTCTCCTTGGCTTATTCCGCTAGCCGCACGATGGGCGGGTCGCGGGGGTCGTACCCCTCGGGCGCAGCCCCCGCGAGGGTGCGGGAGCGCGTGACGAGGAAATCCATGATGTGGTCGCGCAGCGCGTGATAGCCGGGCTGGTGGTGCAGGGTCGCGCGGATGCGCGGGCGCGGCAGGGTGTTCACCAGCACCTCGGCGATGCGGGCATTGGGGCCGTTGGTCATCAGCAGGATGCGGTCGGCGAGCAGGATCGCCTCATCCACGTCATGCGTGATCATGAAGGCGGTCTGGCCGGCCTCGGTGGCCAGGCGCGACACTTCCTCCTGCAACGAACCGCGCGTCAGGGCATCGAGCGCGCTGAAGGGCTCGTCCATCAGCATCATCTTGGGCTGCACCGCCAGGGCGCGGGCGATGCCCACGCGCTGCTTCATGCCGCCCGAGAGCATGGCGGGCTTGCGGTCGGCGGCGTGTTCCAGCCCCACCTTGGCCAGCACCGCGCGTGCTTCCTCCCGCAGGCGCGCCTTGCCCCAGGCGGGGTTCCGGCAGGCCAGGGCGAAAGCCACATTCTGCTCGGCGGTCAGCCAGGGCATCAGGGCGTGGCCCTGGAACACCACGGCGCGGTCCAGCGCGGGGCCCGAGATCTCCCGCCCCTCCATCACCACCCCGCCATCGCTGGGCGAATCGAGCCCGGCCAGGATGTTCAGGATGGTGGTCTTGCCGCAGCCGGAATGGCCGACCAGGCAGACGAACTCCCCCCGCTCGATGCCGAACCACACGTCGGAGAACACTGTCAGGCCGGGGAAACGGCGGGCGATGCCCTCTACGCTCACATAGGGGCTGCCATAGGGTTTGTTCATTCCTGCCACGACACCCAGCCCTGGATCAGCCCCAGCAGCCGGTCGAGCGCGAGGCCCACCAGCCCGATCATGAGAATAGCGATGACGATGTCCGCCAGCGACAGGTTGTTCCACTGGTTCCACACCCAATAGCCGATGCCGGTGCCGCCCACGAGCATCTCGGCCGCCACGATCACCAGCCAGGCGATGCCGATGGAAATCCGCATACCGGTCAGGATAGTGGGGGCGGCGGCGGGCAGGATAACGCGAAAGGCGGTGCGCCAGGTCCCGGCCTCCAGCGTGCGGGCCACGTTCAGCCATTCGCGCCGCACATTGGCCACACCGAAGGCGGTGTTCAGCAGCATGGGCCAGATCGAGCAGATGAAGATCACGAAGATCGCGCTGATCGAACTGTCCTGGATGGTGAACAGCGCCAGCGGCATCCAGGCGAGCGGGGAGACCGGCCGCAGCACCTGGATGAAGGGGTTCAGCGCCGCGTTCAGCAGCGGCGACATGCCGATGGCGAAGCCCAGCGGAATGGCCACCAGCGCCGCGATGAAAAAGCCCAGCAACACCCGCCCCAGCGACCACGCCACCTGGATGCCGATGCCCTGGTCATTGGGCCCGCGCACATAAAAGGGGTCGCGCAGCAGCTCCCACAGCCTGACCGCGATCTGGCTGGGGGCGGGCATGGGGGTGCGGCCGCCCTGCTGCGCGGCCTGGCCCAGCAGGGCCGCGTATTCGGGGTCGATGGCGGGGCCGCCGGCGCCGGGGCCGGCCGTCAGCGCCAGCTCCCAGCCGCCCAGGAACAGTGCCAGGATCGCCAGCGACAGCAGCGCCGCCTTCCAGGCCGGAACCGGACGCGCCATCAGCGGCGGATGGCGAAGGAATTCAGATAGGCCTCCGCCGCCGCGGGGTCGAATTCGCGGCCGAAGATGGTCTCGCGCCGGACCGGGCTGGCGGGCACGGCCAGGCCCATGCCCTGCATCACCCGGCCCGCATCCAGCGCCAGGAACACCCGACCAGCCACGGCCGCGTAGTCCACCTCGCGCTGCAGATGCCCCCAGCGGCGCATCTGGGTCAGGATCCAGATGGCCATGGAATGCCAGGGGTAGGGATCGAAGCCGATGCGGTTGGGCACGCGCCGCACCTGCCCCAGCCCATCGGCATAGGTGCCGGTCAGCACCTGGCTCACCACCGTCTCGGGCTGGTTGAGGTAGTTGGGGCCGGCGATGGCGGCCGCCACCTCGCGCCGGTTCTCGGCCTTGTCGGCATGGGCGGTGGCTTCCACGATCGCGCGCATCAGTGCGGCGAAGGTGTTGGGCATCTCGCGAGGCATGCTGGCGGGCACGGCGAAGGCGCAGCACGGGTGGCCTTCCCAGAAATCCTTGGTCAGCACATGGATGAAGCCCAGCCCGTCGAACACCGCGCGCTGGTTGAACGGGTCGGGGCCCAGGAAGCCGTCGATGTTGTCCGCGCGCAGGTTGGCCACCATCTCCGGCGGCGGCACGGAACGGATCTGCACATCCCGGTCGGGGTCGAGCCCCGCCTCGGCCAGATAGGCGCGCAGCAGGTAGTTGTGCATCGAGAAATCGAACGGCACGGCGAGCCGAAAGCCCTTCCAGTCCTTCGGGTCGCGCTTGTCGCGGTGCTTGTTGGCCAGCGTGATGGCTTGGCCGTTGATGTTCTCGATCGCCGCCACCGCCCAGGGCTGGGGGGCGGCCACGCCCACGCCCAGCGACATCGCCACCGGCATGGGGGACAGCATATGCGCCGCATCGTATTCGCGGGCGATGGCGCGGTCGCGGATCACGGCCCAGCCGGCGGTGCGGATCACCTCCACGTTCAGCCCATGCTTGCGGTAGAAGCCCATCGGGTCCGCCATGATGATGGGCGTGGCGCAGGTGATGGGGATGAAGCCGATCTTCAGGTTCGGCTTCTCGGGCGCGCCCGGGGTCTGGGCCAGGGCCTCCCGCGCGAGGCCCAGCGGCAGCACGTCGCCGATGGCGGCCAGCAGCGTTCCGGTACCGAAGGCCGCGATCATGGCACGGCGGGTGGTGGCCTCGGGGAAGACAGCGCGCAGCACCGTTTCCTCGACCAGCCGGCCCTCGGCGCCGGTGCCGTCGCGCGGCGCCTCGGCGCAGGCGAAGCCCTCATGCGGCTGGCCGCAGGCGCAGCCGGAATCGGTCAGGGGGAAACGGGCCATCAGCGATACCTCCTGTTGTCGTGAGGAAGCTGAGGGCAGGGCCGCCCGGCAACAAGACACGGTTTTCGGGCAGGAAGAGGCCCAGGCTGGCACGGGTGACGCTTGAGAAGGCAAGCCCGCGGGAATTGCCCCGACAGGCGGCAGACGGCCCGCCCAGGGCGGCATTCCGGCGCGCTTGGCGCGGCCAGGCCGAAGGGCTATTCCGCCCTCATGCTCAAAGTCATCCGCTACGCCTCCCTCGCGCTGCTCCTGGCCCTCGGGGTGCTCTGGGGCCATGCCTGGTTCACCCGGGCCCCAGGCCAGGGCGTGGGCGAGGCCTTCGCCCAGCGGCTGGCCGCGGTGTTCGGGCAATCCATGCCGGTGCCGACCGCGGGCGGCGGCGTGCAGCTGCCCTCCGGGGTCAGCCTCGGCGGCGCCTTCAGCCTGGTGCGCCAGGACGGGCAGGCGGTGACGGAGCGCGACTATGCCGGCCGCTGGTCGCTGATCTATTTCGGCTACACCTACTGCCCCGATGTCTGCCCCACCGAGCTCGGCCGCATCGCCGATGTGCTGGACGCGATGGGCCCGGCCGGTGAGCGCGTGACGCCGATCATGATCACCATCGACCCGGCGCGGGACACGGTGGCGGTGATGGCCGACTATGTCAGCCGCTTCCACCCGCGCATGCAGGGGCTGACCGGCACGCCCGAGCAGGTGGCCGAGGCCGCCCGCCGCTTCCGCGTGTTCTACCAGCGGGTGCAGCCGCGCGACATGGCGGACTATCTGATGGACCACTCCAGCTTCATCTACCTGGTCGGCCCCGATGGCCGGGTCCGCACCCTGTTCCGGCCGGAGACCGGGGTGGAGGAGATGGCCCGCAGCGTCGCGGCGCAGATGAGGAGCGCGGGAGGCTGATATTCCTCACAATTTCGTGAGCGCATCATTCATTCGCATGACTTCCTGGTACAGCACCCTTCCCAACGCGCCTGCCAGCGTGTCAATTTGCTTCACGGATCGAGAATTTTTTCCATGGACGGCGACGAGAGACTGACAGAGATAGCCGAGACGGCGGCCGACGGTGCGAAGGCACCGCTGCTGCGTCACAGCCGGCGCTTGTCGGACAAGATTTTGATCGCCTTCCACCAGGCCTGCGACCAGGGCGATTTCGAGGTGTCCGAGCAGCTTCTCCGCGTGCTGGAGATGATGCTGATGCGCCGTCCGACCCACCCGGACACCAACCGCCGCCGCAACATGGAAAGCCTGGTCGCCGCGCATGAGCGGCTGTGGCACCTGCGCCACCCGACGGAATAGCGCCTCAGCTGGGCAGCGGGCGATCTTCTCCATGCCGGGCCATCCGCACCAGCATCAGCAGCATTTCCGCCCGCGCCTCGGGCGTCGCGGCTTCCAACAACGCCTGTTTCTCCGCCACCTCGAAGGGGCAGAGCATGCTGAGGGTGGTGACCAGAACCGCCTCCGGCATCTGGCCGATCGCGTCCCAGTTCACCTCCATGCCGCAGGCCCGGAAAT
Source organism: Rhodovarius lipocyclicus (assembly GCF_009900765.1). Classification (GTDB taxonomy): domain Bacteria; phylum Pseudomonadota; class Alphaproteobacteria; order Acetobacterales; family Acetobacteraceae; genus Rhodovarius; species Rhodovarius lipocyclicus. The sequence goes on along the minus strand of NZ_JAAABL010000008.1, from coordinate 115,449 downwards.
AGGGGCGCAGCGCCGCCTCCAGCGCGCCCGGGGCTAGGCTGGCCCCCGCGGGCTGGGGTGAGAGGTCGTCCAGGAAGGGCGTGTAGTCCACCCGCATCCGCCGATAGCCACGGCGCGGCTCCACCTCCTCCCGCACCTTGAAGCGCGAGAGCCCGGTCAGGGTGATCAAGAAGCGCCCGTCATCGGTCTCGGAGAAGGAGCAGATCCGCCCCAGGCAGCCCACGGAATAGGTGGCCGCCCCCCGCTCGCCGCGCAGGCGGGAGGCATCGCCCTGCACCATGCCGAACATGCGCCCGCTGGCCAGCGCATCCTCGACCAGCGCCAGGTAGCGCGGCTCGAAGATGTTCAGCGGCAGCCGGCCATGCGGCAGCAGCAGCGCCCCCGCGAGTGGGAACACCGCGATGGTCTCGGGCAGTTCCTCGGCGCGGGGGGCGGGGTGCGGCACTTACTTGAACAGCATCGCCGACAGGGCGCGGCGGGCCTTCTGGCTCACCGGGTCCATGAAGCCCCAGGCCTCGAAGAACTTCAGCAGCTGCTTGCGGGCGGCTTCCTCGTTCCACACGCGGTCGCGGCGGATGGCTTCCAGCAGCTGCTCGGCCGCTTCCTCGCGCTGGTCGGCGGCGTTCAGCGCCACGGCCAGCTCGATGCGGGCCGCGTGGTCGTCGGGGTCGGCGGCCAGGCGCGCCTCGAACTCGCCGAACTTGGACTGCGCCTCACGCCCCGCCGCCGCCAGCTCGATCTGGGAACGCACGGCCGCGATCTCGGCGTGGTTGGCGATCTTCTCCGGGGCGCTGTTGATCACCTCCAGCGCCTGGGCCTCCTGGTCCAGCGCCAGCAGGCAGCGGGCGAAGCCGGCCAGGGCGGGGGCGTTCTCGGGCTCCTGCTGGGCCAGGGTAGCAAAGAGCTCCAGCGCGGTCTGCACATCGCCCTGCTCCAGCGCCTCCTGCGCCTCGGCCAGCAGGTCGGCGCCGGGCATCTGGCCGCCGGCCAGCTTCAGCAGCGCCTCGGTGAAGCGGCGCACCTCGCTTTCGGGCAGCGCGCCCTGGAAGATGTCGGCGATCTGGCCGTTCCAGAAGGCGGCGACGGTGGGCACGGATTGCAGCGGCAGGCCCATCTGCACCAGCTGCTGGACCAGCTGGCGGTTCTTGTCGATGTCGATCTTGACCAGCCGCACCCGGCCGCCGGCAGCGCGCACCACCTTTTCCAGCGTCGGCGTCAGCGTCTTGCAGGGGCCGCACCAGGTGGCCCAGAAATCCACCAGCACCGGCACTTCCTGCGAGGCCTGGATGACATCCTGCATGAAGGTCTTCTGGTCGCCGTCCATCACGGGATCGGGACCGTTGGGCGGGTTGGTATCGGAAATCACTTGCATCGGTGTTGTCCCTGGCGAGAGGCGCAGATGTGTTCGCCTCAGGGATAAGGCAAGATGGCCTTCACCGCCACGCCCCCCTTGGCAAGCTGCGCGGCGGCGGACGGAACAATCGCCCCCAAAACCCTTGCGTGCCGTCGCTGCCACGGACTATCGCTCTGGTTGTGGACATCACGCCCCTGCACCGCCCCCCGCACATCCTCAGCGTGTTCGGCACGCGGCCGGAGGCGATCAAGATGCTGCCCGTGGCGCGCGCCCTGCGGGCGGCGGGGTTCCGCCACAGCCTGTGCACCACCGGCCAGCACCGGGACATGCTGGCCCAGGTCTTCGCGGCCTTCGCCGAGGCCCCGGACCATGACCTGGCGCTGATGCGCCCCGGCCAGGCGCCGGTGGCGCTGCTCTCGGCCATCCTGGCCGCGCTGCCGCCGCTACTGGATACCCTGCGCCCCGACCTGGTGCTGGTGCACGGGGATACGACGACGGCGCTGGGTGCCGCGCTGGCGGCCTTTCACGCCGGCATCCCGGTGGGCCATGTGGAGGCCGGGCTGCGCAGCCACGACCTGGCCCGCCCCTTTCCCGAGGAAGCCAACCGCGTGGCCGTGGACGCGCTGGCCGCCCTGCGCTTCGCCCCCACGGCGGAGGCCGCGGCGAATCTGGCCCGCGAATACGGCCCGGGCCGGGTGGTGATCACGGGCAACACCGCCATCGACGCGCTGCTGGGCGTGGCGGCGGGCCTGCCCGAGCCACCCCCCACCCCCCTGCCCCGCATCCTGGTCACAGCGCACCGGCGGGAAAGCTTCGGCCAGGGCTTCGCCCGCATCGCGGAGGGGCTGCGCCGGATCGCGGCGCGCGGCGATGTGGAGCTGCTCTACCCCGTCCATCCCAACCCCGCCGTGCGGGCCGCGGTGGAACAGGGGCTGGCGGGCCGGCCCGGCATCGCCCTGGCCCCGCCGCTGAACTATCCGGAGATGATCCAGGCCATGCGCGCCTGCCGCTTCGTCATCACCGATTCCGGCGGCCTGCAGGAGGAAGCGCCGGCGCTGGGCAAGCCCGTGCTGGTGCTGCGCGACGTGACGGAGCGGCCGGAGGCGGTGGCGACCGGCGTGGTGCGGGTGATCGGCACCGACCCCGCCCGCATCGCCGCCGAGGCCGCCCTGCTGCTGGATGAGCCCGGCGAATACGCCGCCCGCGCCCGGCCGGTGTTTCCCTATGGGGATGGCGGGGCCTCGGCGCGGATCGTGGCGGCGATCCGGGAATTTTTCGCATGAGCGACGTGTGCGTGACAGGGCTCGGCTATGTGGGGCTGCCCTCGGCCGCGATGCTGGCCGCGCGCGGGCACCAGGTGTGGGGCTGCGACACCAGCCCCGCCGTGGTCGCCGCCGTGAACGCCGCCCGCCCGCATTTCCAGGAACCCGAGCTGGCCACGCTGCTGGAGGCCGCGGTGCGCACCGGCCGCCTTGCCGCCGGCCCCGCCCCGCGCGCCGCCGCATTCCACCTGCTGGCCGTGCCCACCCCCTTCACGGCGGCACGCCGGCCGGACCTGTCCTTCCTGCACGCGGCGGGTGACGCCATCGCCCCCCTGCTGCGCCCCGGCGATTGCGTGATCGTCGAGAGCACCTGCCCGGTCGGCGCCACCGAGGGGCTGGCCGCGCGCCTGGCCGCCGCCCGCCCCGATCTGCGCCTGCCGGCGCTGGGCCAACCCGGCGAGATCCACATCGCCCATTGCCCGGAGCGCGTGCTGCCCGGCCAGGCGGTGCGGGAACTGATCGCCAATGACCGCATCATCGGCGGCATGACGCCCGCCTGCGCCGAGCGCGCCCGCACCCTGTATGAAAGCTTCGCCACCGGCGCCTGCCTGATGACCGATTGCCGCACGGCGGAGTTCGTGAAGTTGTCGGAAAACGCCTATCGGGACGCCAATATCGCCTTCGCCAACGAATTGGCGGGCATCGCGCAGGCCGTGGGGGTGGATGTGTGGCAGGCCATCGCACTCGCCAACCGCCACCCGCGCGTGGAGATCCTGCGCCCCGGCGCGGGGGTGGGCGGGCATTGCATCGCGGTGGACCCCTGGTTCCTGGTGGATGCCGCCCCGGACGCCGCGCCGCTGATCCGCGCCGCCCGCGCGGTGAACGATGCCAAGCCCCGCCAGATCGCCGCCCGCCTGCGCGCCATGGCCGCGCGGCTGAAGGCGCCGCGCGTGGCGGTGCTGGGCCTGGCCTACAAGCCCGATATCGAGGACCTGCGCGAAAGCCCCGCCTTGTCGATCGCGGAGGAGCTGGCGGCGGAACCCGGGTTGGAATTGCTGGTGGTGGAGCCGCATCTGCCCGCCCTGCCGCCCTGCCTGGCCGGGCGGGCGCGGCACCTGCCGCTGGCCGAGGCGCTGGAGCGGGCCGATATCCTGGCCATTCTGGTGGCGCACCGCGCCTTCCGGGGCCTGCCCACCGAGGGGAAGATGGTGCTGGACACGGTGGGGCTGCTGGCGGGTTAAGTCCGCGTTCAGCACTTGCCCCAATGATGCCACGCGGCGGCCCAAACCCCGCCTTTCCCCATGGCCAGAATGGCGACCGTCACAAGAGGTTCGCCATGCGTATCCTGACCATCCTGCGCCACTGGCTGCATTATCGCCCTGAGCGCCGCTACATGCGCGGGCGCGGCTAACTAAAGGGTGAAACTCTGGGCCCCGGCGCCGATCCGCGCCAGGAAGCCCACCAGCCCTGACACCTCCACCCCCGGCAGCAGCGCGGCACCGCGCAGCCCCTCGGTGGCCAGCCCCGCGTCGCAGACCATCAGCGCCACGCCCAGCTCCTGCGCCGCCTCCAGCAGGGCACCGAGCGGCGCCACCCCGGCGGCCACCACCTCGGCCTCGCGCGGGTCGGCCTCCAGCGGACGTTCGGCCAGCAGGGCGCGGGTGCCGGCATTGCTGGCGAAGACCGTCACCTCCCGCCCGATCGCCGCCGCCGCGGTGGCCAGCATCAGCGCGTAATGCGCCCGCTCATGCCCGCCCGAGATCAGGATGATGCCGAGCGCGCTCACGCGATATCCGTGATGGTGGGCGTTTCGCCGCACAGGGCGCACTCCAGGTCGCGCTTCAGCCGGATGGTGCGCATGCGCGCGTCCAGCGCATCCCACAGCAGCAGCCGGCCGGTCAGGGTCTCGCCGATGTCCAGGATCAGCTTCAGCACCTCCGTGGCCTGCAGCGTGCCCATCACGCCGGTGACGGCACCCAGCACCCCGGCTTCCGAGCAGCTCGGCACCAGCCCGTCGGGGGGCGGTTCGGGATGCAGGCAGCGCTGGCAGGGAAAGCCGTGGCCCTCATGGCTGCGGAAGACCGAGAGCTGCCCCTCGAAGCGCAGCACCGCCGCCGAGACCAGCGGGCGGCCCAGCAGGTGGCAGGCATCGCCCAGCAGGAAGCGGGTGGGGAAGTTGTCCGTGCCGTCGCAGACGATGTCGTATTGGGGGATGAGCTCCCGCGCCGTGGCGGCGTCCATCCGGCGCTGATGCACCTCCACCTTCACCTCAGGGTTCAGGTGGTGCAGCGTTTCGGCGGCGCTGTCGGCCTTGTTGCGGCCCAGGCGCTCCGTCGTGTGGGCGATCTGGCGCTGCAGGTTCGACAATTCCAGCGTGTCGTGGTCGATCAGCCCCAGCGTGCCGACGCCGGCGGCCGCCAGATACATGGCCAGCGGCGATCCGAGCCCGCCCGCCCCCACGATCAGCACTCGCGCGGCCCGCAGCTTCGCCTGGCCCACCGCGCCCACCTGCTGCAACAGGATGTGGCGGGAATAGCGGTGGATCTCGGCTTCGGAGAAATCGAGGTTCACGCGGCGGTGCCCGTGCTGCCGAAGCCGCCCGCCCCGCGCGTGGTGGCGGGCAGTTCGGCCACTTCCTCGAAATGCCCGCGCGTGACCGGGGCCAGCACCGCCTGAGCCAGGCGCATGCCGCGCTCCACGGTGAAGGGCTCGGTGCCGGTGTTCAGCAGGATCACGCCCACCTCGCCGCGGTAATCCTCGTCGATCGTGCCCGGGGCGTTCACCAGCGCGATGCCGTGCTTCAGCGCGAGGCCCGAGCGCGGGCGGATCTGCCATTCATGGCCCGGGGGCAGCGCCACGCACAGGCCGGTGGGCAGCAGGGCGCGGGCGCCGGGGGCGATCACCACCGGCCCCGCCACGGCGGCCAACAGGTCCATGGCGGCGGCGCCATCGGTGGCATAGCTCGGCAGGGGCAGGCCCTCGGCGTGGGGAAGGCGCTGAACCAGGATCTTCATGAAAAGGCCTTTGCGATGCGGGCCGCGAGACGGGCGGCCACCTCCGATTTGGGCAGGCGCGGCCAATCCTCCACCCCCTGCCGTGTGACAAGATGGATGGTGTTCTCCTCGCCGCCGAACACATCGGCCGAAACGTCATTGGCCAGGATCCAGTCGCAGCCCTTGCGGGCCAGCTTGGCCTGGGCGTGGGCCACCACCTTCTCCGTCTCCGCCGCGAAGCCCACCACCAGGGCGGGGCGCTGGGCGTGGGTGGAAAGCGTGGCCAGGATATCCGGGTTCAGGGCCATGGCCAGGGTCGGGGCTTCGGCGCCCGGTTCCTTCTTCAGCTTCTGACCGGCCTCCTGCGCCACGCGCCAGTCGGCGACGGCGGCGGCGCAGATGGCGGCATCGGCCGGCAGGGCGGCCTCGCAGGCGGCCAGCATCTGCCGGGCGGTCTCGACCTTCACCACCTCCACCCCCGGCGGGTCGGGCTGGATGACAGGGCCCGAGACCAGCGTGACCCGCGCGCCGAGCGCCGCCAGCGCCCCCGCGATGGCATGGCCCTGCTTGCCGCTGGAGCGGTTGGAGATGTAGCGGACCGGGTCGATCGGCTCCTGCGTGGGGCCGGAGGTGACGAGGATGTGCCGCCCGGCCAGGGGCTGCGGGCCCGAGAGCGCCTGGATGGCGGCCAGGATCTCCTCCGGTTCCAGCATGCGGCCGGGGCCGGATTCGGGTTCGGCCATCGGCCCGCTGGTGGGGCCCGCGAAACGCACGCCGCGCGCCAGCAGCTTGGCCACATTGGCGCGGGTGGCGGGGTGTTCCCACATGGCGGGGTTCATGGCGGGCGCGACCACCACCGGGGCGCGGGTAGCCAGCAGCACGGTGGAGGCGAGGTCCGTCGCCAACCCCTGGGCCATGCGGGCCAGCATGCTGGCGCTGGCGGGCACCACGGCCACCGCATCCGCCCAGCGGGCCAGCTTGATGTGGCCGATGCTTTCCTCCGCCGCCCACAAATCCTGATGGACGGGCTGGGCGGTGAGCGCCGCCAGCGTCTCCCGCGTCACGAATCGGGCGCCGCCGGCGGTGAGGATGGCCATGACGGCCGCGCCCTCCGCCCGCAACAGCCGGACCAGCGCCGGCGCCTTGAAGGCCGCCACGCTGCCGGAGACGATGAGAAGGATGCGCTTGCCTGCGAGCATGCGGGCAAGCTAGCCCGGGGCGAGGATCGGGGGAACTGGCATGGCGGATGGGGCGGTCGAGGGCGCGGTGCGCGGGACATTGCGGCTGGAGGGGGCGGCGCTGCTGGGCCTCGCCCTGCTCGGCTATGGGCTGAGCGGGGGCGGATGGGGCATGTTCGCCCTGCTGATCCTGGTGCCGGACCTGGTGATCCTGGCCTATCTGGCCGGGCCACGCCCGGGGGCGGTGGTGTATAACGCGGTGCATGCCACGCCCGGGCCCGCGCTGCTGCTGGCGGCGGGGCTGGCCTGGCCGGGCACGGCGGCCTGGGCGGTGCCGCTGGCGCTGATCTGGTTCGCGCATATCGGGGCGGACCGGGCGCTGGGCTATGGGCTGAAATATCCCGGCGGGTTCTGGATGACGCATCTGGGCCGGATCGGCCGACCGGGGCGCCAAGGACCTTGAAGCGGGGGGCCTTGAGGCGGGCGCCGGGGCTGCGTAGAACGGGCGCCGGGCCGGGTTAGCACAGCGGTAGTGCAGCGGTTTTGTAAACCGAAGGTCGGGGGTTCGATCCCCTCACCCGGCACCAGCCCCCTTACGGCAACCCATTCCTGATATGCCGCAAATAGGCCGGGCGTTCCGACAGCCGCGCGTAATACCCCGCCAGCGCCGGATACTCCGGCTTGTCCGGGATGTTCTTCATGCTGAACCACCGGTGCACGATGAAGCCCGCCGGAATGTCGGCCAGGGTGAACTCGGCGCCCGCCAGATAGGGCGCGCCCGCCGCCAGCACCCGGTCCAGCACGCCCATGCGCTGGGCGTAATCCGCCCGCGCGGGCCCGGCGATATGGGGCTGGCACCAGGGCTCCAGCCCTTGTTCCCCACCCAGATAGGCGCCGCGCATCGGCCCGGTCATCTCATAGGCGACCCAGTCCATCCAGCTTTCCACCCCGGCGCGCGCCACCAATTCCTGGGGGTACAAGCCCCACGCCCGCTGGCGAGAGGCGAGGTAGCGCAGGATCACATGGGACTCACGGATCACCGCCGGCCCATCCACCAGCACCGGCACCGTGCCCAGCGGGTTCAGCGCCAGGAATTCCGGCACCTGGGTGTCGCGGTGGAAGCGCCCCCAATCCTCCTGCTCGAACTCCAGCCCCAGCTCGTCCAGCAGCCACAGAACCTTGCGGACATTGAAGGCGTTCCTGCGCCCCAGCAGCTTCAGCATCGGCCATTCCCCGGTGTTGGCGCAGGCTCGCGCCCGCACCCGGCGCTGTAAAGCCCGGTCAGGACAGCCCCAGCTCCGCCGCCTTCACCTGCAAGGCCAGGAATTTGGAATAGATCCGGCACTGCGCCAGGCTGCCCGCCGTGAACCACAGCCCCGGCTGCGGCGTGGGCCGCCACATGTTGCGCAGCTCCCCCGCGCCATCGAAGCCCCAGACCGGCCCAATCCGGTCCGCCACCGCATCGCCGAGCGCCGCGCGCACCACCTCCTGCTGGTTACGATAGCCGGTGGCCAGCACCAGCAGTTCCGCCGGCACCTCCCGCCCATCCTTCAGCAGGGCGCCGGTGGCGGTGAAGCGCTCGATGTCGCCATACTGCACCAACCCGACGCTGCCATCGGCCACGAGGTCCGAGCAGCCGACATTGAAGTAATACCCTCCGCCCCGGCGCAGATACATCATCTGGAAGCCGGTATCGTCCTCGCCCCCCGTCAGCTTGAAGCCCCGCGCGGCCAGCGCCCGCAGCAGCGGGCCGTCCTCCTCCGCCGCCTGGGCGGTGGCGATCTGGTAGGATTTGATCAGCACCGGATAGGGCATGGCGGTGGCCAGCAGGTCGCAATCCTCGATCGGGATGCCCTCGGCATAGATCGAATAGACCGCCTGGGCCTGGCGGATGCCCACGATATGCGTCGGGCTGCGCTGGATCATGGAAACCCGGGCGCCGCTGGCGTGCAGGTCCTGCGCCACGTCATGCGCGCTGTTGCCGGTGCCAAGCACCAAGACGGGCCGGCCCTTCCAGGCCGAGCCCTCGGTATAGGCGCCCGAATGCATGACCGTGCCGCGGAACTCCTCCAGCCCCGGCAGTTTGGGTATGATGGGGATGCCGCTGACCCCGGTGGCGAAGACCAGGTGCCGCGGGCGCATCACCCGCTCCGAGCCATCCTCGCGCCGCAGCGTCACGGTCCAGTGGCCGCTGGCCTCGTCATAGCTGCCGCCCGTCAGCGCCGTGCCGGTCCAGACATTCAGCACCAGCGCCTCGACATAATGCTCGAACCAGTTGGCCAGCATGTCCTTGGGGATGAACACCGGCCAGGTCGGCGGGAAGGGCATGTAGGGCAGATGGTTCACGTGCACTTCATTGTGCAGCGTGAGGGAGTGGTAGCGCTTGCGCCAATTGTCCCCCACCCGCGCCTGGCGGTCGATGATCAGCGTATCGAGCCCCATCTGGCCGAGGCGCGCCGCGATCGACAGCCCCGCCTGCCCCGCCCCCACCACGATCACCGTGGGGTCATGCCCGGCATAGGCGCGGGCGCGGTTGCGGCGGTCCAGCCAGTTCTCGGCGCCGAACTTGCGGGAGAAATCCTCGCCGGTCGGGCGGCGCTGGCCCGTCTGTTCCTCATGCCCGTGCAGGCTGTCGAGCGAGGTCGCCAGCGTCCAGCAGCGCAGGCCGCCCGGGGCCTCGGCATCGGGCAGCAGGCGCAGCACGGCATGGGCCGCGCCGGTCGCGGTCTGGAAGCCGGCCAGGGCCTCGATCACCTCCTGCCCCGCGCGGCGCAGGCGGCGGGGCGGGGTGCGGCCGGCGGCCAGGCGGAAGCGGTGCGGGCGGGTGCGCGGCAGCGCGGCGTTCAGCTTCTCCTCGATGCCGGCGGCGCCCGAGGTGGTGGTGATGTCCCAGCCGAAGGCCAGGATATCCCGCCAATGGCCATCGGGCACGAACAGCGCGGCGGCGGAGGCGGCGTCCCCGCGCGCCAGGGCGTGCTCGAAGGCCCCGAGCCAAGCCGTCACGGCCTCCGGCAGGTTGGTGGTGGCGGCGGCGGTGGTCGTCATCCCGTCATGCGGCATCGGCCCGTTTCCTTATCGTTGGCGGGCATGATCCCCCATGCGGCCCGAAGGATGAAGGGGGGTCCAGGGCGGGCATGACCTATATCAAAGCAAACATTAACTTTCGCATATATGTGACTGTTCAGGCCCGCCGCCATGCCGGAGGGTCACTACAGCAAGGGGGCACTGGCCCCCCCCAAACCGGGATGATGCCGCCATGCAAGCCAAGGACCTGATGTCCTCCAACCTCGTCGTCGTGCCGCCCGACATGCCGGTGGCCGAGATCGCCCGGCTGCTGGCCGGGCGCGGCATTTCCGCGGTGCCCGTGGTGGGCCCGGGCGGCATCCCGCTGGGCGTGGTGACCGAGGGCGACCTGATCCGCCGCCTGGCCGATGCCCCGCGCGGCCCCTTCACCTGGTTCCTGGACCTGTTCCGCTCCCCCACCCCGATGCTGCAACGCTTCGTGAAGGCGCATGGCAAGACCGCGCGGGACGTGATGACCCAGGACCTGGTCACGGCCGAGGAAGACACCAGCGTCGAGCAGGTGGCCCGGCTGATGGAGGAGCACAACATCCGCCGCGTGCCCGTGCTGCGGCAGGGGCAGATGGTGGGCCTCGTCTCCCGCGCCGACCTGCTGCGCGCGGTGCTGGAGGCCCCCGCCACCCCGGCGACCTCCGGGCAGACCTCCCTGCTGAAGGCCGTGGTGCAGGCCCTGCGCGAACAGCCCTGGGCGGATACCTTCTGGGTCTATCCCAGCGTCGAGGGCAGCGTGGTCACGCTCTATGGCTTCGCGCGCTCGGAGCACATGCGTGAGGCGCTGCGCGTGCTGATGCAGGCCGTGCCCGGGGTGAGCAAGGTGGTGGACAAGATGGAGGACATGCCCCTGCTGCTGCGGGCCTCGCTCTGATCCTCCCCCCTCTGGCCGGCCCCTGGGCCTCCGAAGCCTCGGAGGTCTTGGTGGCGCTCGGTTCCGGCGCCGCCACCGGCCTGCCGGAGGATACGGCGCGCGAGCGCCTGCAACGCCTGGGGCCCAATGAGCTGGCCCAGGAGCCGCCCATCCCCGGCTGGCGGCGTTTCCTCGAACAGTTCCGCGACACGCTGGTGATCCTGCTGCTGGCGGCGGCGCTGATTTCCGCCCTGCTGTGGCTGGCCGAACGCGACACCCCCCTGCCCTTCGAGGCCATGGCGATCCTGGCCGTGGTGCTGCTGAACGCCGTGATGGGCCATGTGCAGGCCGCGCGCGCGGAACAGGCCGTGGCGGCGCTGGGGCGGATGTCCGCCGCCCGGGCGCTGGTGGTGCGCGGCGGCGCGCCGCGCGGCATCCCGGCGGCGGAGCTGGTGCCGGGCGATCTCATCCTCATCGAGGAAGGTGCGACCATCCCCGCCGATGCCCGGCTGGTCGAGGCGATGGCCCTCGAAACCGCCGAGGCCGCGCTGACCGGCGAAAGCCTGCCGGTCTCCAAGCACAGCGCCCCGCTGCCCGCCGATGCCGTTCTGGCGGAGCGCGCCAACATGCTGTTCAGCGGCACCGTGGCCACGCGCGGGCATGGGCGCGCCGTGGTCACCGCCACCGGCATGGGCACGGAGATGGGCCGCATCGCCGGCCTGCTGAAGGCCGCCCCGCCCGAGACCACCCCCCTGCAGCGCGAGCTGGACCGGGTGGGCCGGCTGCTGGGGCGCATCGTGCTGGCCATCGCGGTGGTGATGGTCGCCACCATCCTGCTGCTGGACGATGTGCGGGGCTGGAGCGCGGTGTTCGACGTGCTGCTGCTGGGCGTGGCGCTCGCCGTGGCCGCGGTGCCGGAGGGGCTGCCGGCGGTGGTCACGGCGGTGCTCTCGGTGGGGGTGCAGCGCATGGCCCGGCGCCACGCCATCCTGCGCCACCTGGCGGCGGTGGAGACGCTGGGCTCGGCCGATGTCATCGCCTCCGACAAGACCGGCACGCTGACGCGCAACGAGATGACGGTGTGCCGCATCGTCACCGCCGGCGGGGCCGTGCTGCTGGAGGGCACGGGCTACACGCCGCGGGGCCGGCTGGCGCGGGAGGACGGGGCGCCCATCGCCCCCGCGCAGCACGGCGAATTGCTAGCCGCGCTGGAAGCGGCGGAATGCGCCAACAACGCCCTGCTGCGGGAAAAGGACGGCCACTGGTCCGTGCTGGGCGACCCGACGGAGGGCGCGCTGCTGGTCGCGGCCCGTAAGGCCGGGCTGGCGGGGGTCTCGCCGCCGGACCGCGAGGCGGAGCTGCCCTTCTCCTCCGAACGCAAGCTGATGAGCACCCTGCACGCGGGCGGGCGGCTGTTCGCCAAGGGCGCGCCGGATGTGCTGCTGGGCCTGTGCACGCTGGAACGGGTGGGCGAGGCCACCCGCCCGCTGACCACCGAGCGCCGGGAGGAGATCCTGCACGCCAACGCGGCCATGGCCGGGCAGGCGCTGCGCACCCTGGCCGTGGCCGGCCGCGCCCTGCCCCCTGGTGCCGCGCCGGATGAGCGGGAGCTGGTCTTCCTGGGCCTGATCGGCATGCGCGACCCCCCGCGTGAGGAAGCGAAGCCCGCCGTGGCCCGCGCCCGCGCCGCCGGCATCCGCCCCATCATGATCACGGGCGACCACCCGGCCACCGCCGCCGCCATCGCGCGCGAACTGGGCATCAGCGCCGATGGGCGGGTGGTGACCGGGGCCGCGATCGAGGCGATGGACGACGCGGCGCTGGATGCGGCGGTGCGCGATATTTCCGTCTATGCCCGGGTCAACCCGGAGCACAAGCTGCGCATCGTGGCGGCGCTGCAGGCCCAGGGCGCCACGGTGGCCATGACCGGGGATGGGGTGAACGATGCCCCGGCCCTGCGCCGCGCCGATATCGGCATCGCCATGGGCATCACCGGCACGGACGTGTCCAAGCAGGCGGCCGACATGGTGCTGGCGGACGACAATTTCGCCACCATCGTCGCGGCGGTGGAGGAAGGCCGGGCCATCTTCTCCAACATCCGCAAATTCCTGCGCTACCTGCTCTCCTCGAACATCGGGGAGGTGATGACGATGTTCCTGGGCGTGGTGCTGGGGGGCGTGATCGGGCTGACGGCGCCAGAGGGCACCCTTGGGGGCACCCCTGGGGGCAGCGGCGTGGCGCTGCCGCTGCTGGCCACGCAGATCCTGTGGATCAACCTGGTTACGGATGGCGCGCCCGCCCTGGCGCTGGGGCTGGACCCGGCCGGGCGCGGCATCATGGCCCGCCCGCCCCGCCCGCGCGGGGAAGGCGTGATCACGCCGCGCATGTGGTGGGGCATCCTGCAGGTGGGGCTGGTGATGGCGGCCGGCACGCTGCTGGTGCTGGATGCCGCGATGCCGGGCGGGCTGATCGAGGGCACGGGCGACCTGCGCCATGGCCAGACCATGGCCTTCACCACCCTCACGCTGTTCCAGCTGTTCAACGTGCTGAACGCGCGCTCGGACGAGCGCAGCGCCTTCGCGGGGCTGTTCGCCAATCGCTGGCTGTGGGGGGCGATCCTGCTCTCGGTGGGGCTGCACGCGGCGGTGCTGTATGTGCCCCCCCTGCGGGAGGCCTTCTCGACCGAGGCGCTGGGCTGGCGGGACTGGCTGGTCTGCACGGGTGCGGCCAGCAGCGTGCTGTGGCTGCGCGAGGCCGCCAAGCTGCTGGGGCGGTGACAGGCACCGCCCCGGTCGCCGGTCAGTCGAGCGTCGCGCCGGACTCTTCGACGATGCGGCGCCACAGCTGTTCCTGTTCCAGCATATAGGCACCGAAGGCGGCGGGGGTTTCGTCCCACACCGGCTTGAAGCCCAGCGGCTCCAGCTTCGCGCGGTATTCGGGGGTGCGGACCACCTCCACCACCGCGTCATGCAGGCGCTGCACGCGGTCGGGCGCGACCCCGGCGGGGGCGGTGACGGCGTACCAGCTCTGCATGTCGATGGTGCTGTTGGGCAGCAGTTCGCGCATGCCCGGCACCTGCTCCAGCCCCGGCACATAGTCCACGCGCTCTGCGCTGCCGACGGCGAGCGGGCGGAACCGGCCCTCACGCACATGGGGCATCAGCGCGGGCATGACGTCGAACATCAGGTCGATGGAGCCCGAGAGCAGGTCCGTGATGGCGGGGCCGCCGCCACGATAGGGCACATGGGTGATGTCCACCCCGGCCGCCCGCGCCACGGCGCTGATGGTCAGGTGGCTGACCGTGCCGGTGCCCGAGGAGCCCATGGTGACCTTGCCCGGGTTCTGGCGGGCATAGTCGATCAGCTCGGCGAAGGTGCGCCAGGGCTTCTGGCTGTTGACCACCAGCAGCACCGTGCCCGTCGCCACCCGGCTGACCGGCGCGAAGTCGCGGATCGGGTCATAGGACATGGAGCGGCGGTAGAGGAATTTGTTGGCCGCGAACATGGTCACGGTGCCGAGCAGGAGGGTGTGGCCATCCTTTTCGGCCTTGGCCACCGCGTCCCCGCCCAGATTGCCGCCGGCGCCGCCGCGGTTGTCCACCGTCACGGTCTGGCCGAGGATGGAGGGCAGGCGCTCGGCCAGGACGCGGCCGGTGATGTCCACCGCGCCGCCGGGCGCGAAGGGCACGACGAGCCGGATGGGCCGGCTGGGGAAAGCCGGGGCCTGGGCATGGGCCTGGCGCAGCTGCGCCAAGCCAGCGGCCGCCGAGGCGGTGCCCAGAAGAAGGTTGCGACGCTGCATTGTTGTCTCCGCCGTCAGCGACCGGCACCAGGGGGGCGCCGATAATGGAGCGGGCAGTAGCCGCAGCCCACCCCCAGGGCAAGCCGCATGGGGCGCGGGGGCTCTGCTGAATGGTAATCCCGCCCATGCACAGGCCGGCGGATCGTGCGCCCATGCGCATGTGGGCGGATCGTGATACAGCGGCGGCCATGCCCATGTTCGACACCGCCCTGAAGACCATCGATGGCCAGCCGCAGCGCCTGTCCGACTATGCCGGAAAAGCCCTGCTGGTGGTGAATCTGGCCAGCCGCTGCGGCTTCACCCCGCAATATGCGGGGCTGGAGGCGCTGCACCGCCGTTTCGCCCCGCGCGGCTTCGCGGTGCTGGGCTTTCCCTGCAACCAGTTCGGCCGGCAGGAACCGGGCAGCGACGCCGAGATCCAGGCCTTCTGCCAGAGCCGCTATGATGTGACCTTCCCGGTCTTCGCCAAGACCGAGGTGAACGGGCCGGGCGCACACCCGCTGTACCGGCACCTGAGCGACGCGGCGCGGGGGCTGTTCGGCACCCGGCGCATCAAGTGGAACTTCACGAAGTTCCTGATCGCGCCGGATGGGCAGGTGCTGCGGCGCTATGGCCCCTCGGTGAAGCCGGAGAAGCTGGAGCGCGACATCGAGGCCGCGCTGCCCGGGTAATTCAGCGCCGGGCCAGGCCTTTGCGGATCTCGCGCTCGATCGCGGAGCGTTCGCCGGTGCCCACGCGGCGGATGATTTCCGTCACGATGGCGACCGACAGGCGGTGCCGCTTGGCGATATCCGCCACTTCGGCATCGGCCAGCATGATGGGTTCGGGCTGCTTGGCGGTGGCAGCGGGCTTCTTGGGTGCAGGAATCATCTTGGGGCCGTATTCATCTGGGCTCACGCGGGGCGCGCGAGGTGAGGTTGCGGTGGCGCTGCCCCCGGCTTCGCCGCGGGGACGTGACGGCTCGGCCATGACGGAGGGCGGCGGCATACCGCGCGGTCCTTCATGTCCTGGCTGGTGGGGAGAGCCTGCGAGGGGCCGCTGTCAGGGCCGGGGGCAGGCTGCGGGCATCACCATGCAGCGCACCATATAGTCCCGGCGGGGCCTTATCCGATAGGGCCCATTTCGCGGGGCTGGGGCGACATGTTCAGGGCGCCCGCAGCGACAGGATATAGGCCACCAGGTCGTCGAGCTCATGCCGTTCCAGTTGATAGTCGGGCATCGCGGCATGCGGGGTCTGCAGGAAGACCCGCAGGGACATCGAGGTGGTGCTGGGCATGGCGGCGATGGCCGCGAAGCTGGGCACCGCGTCGGTCGCGGGCGGGCGCGGGGCGCGGTTCACATCGTGGCAGTTGGCGCACCAAGTCCGGGCCACGGCCTCACCGGGCACCGGATCGCCGATCTGGGCGGCGGCGGAAAGGCAGGGCAGGCCCGCGATGAGCATGGAACAGGTCAGCAACAGCCGCAGCATGGCCGATCCCCGGGTGTTTGCGGCAGCATACTCCACCACGGGCCGGGAAGCAGCCTTGATCTGCGTCACGAGAGTGGGGGGAAGTGGTGTAGGAAAGGGAACCAGCGAACAACCCTCTCCGTGTGCTTACTCTTGGCGGACGTGATCGGCGGCGTCCACGCTCAGAACATCGCTTCTGGCGCCGCGCCATCACTGAACACTCAGGAGTTCCTGAGCAATTGAACCGAGGGTCATTATGTCCTCTCGGCCAACCAGCTTCACGTTGCTTTGCTCAGCCGCGGTCCGTGCGCGAAGATCGAAGCGCCCATTTGTGGCAACCAACAGGAGTGGGTCCCTCAGCCACGGATGTCCCTTGTATCGGCCAGGCGCTGCGCTGATCTGTGCAACTGCGTCGTCAGCAACTTGACCAAGCCCCATTTCCTTATGCTTGACCTGAATGAGGATACCCCGCCGATTGGCCGGGTGCCTGCAGACGACATCCACCCCGCCGTCGCCGCTGCGTGGCGTCTCGCTCACCTGCCACCCTGACTCTTGGAAGCGACGTGCTACCCAGAGCTCAAAGCTCCGCCAGTCCTGTCGGTCGAGCTCGTCTAGACCCTGCCCGCGCGCCGCGCCGGGTCCGACAGTCATCCGCGCGTAGAACTCAGCAAGTTCAGTTTCAGTCAGTGCAGACGGCACGATCACCCGCTTGCTCTGCTCGCGCTTGAACATCAGCAACTGGTCGAGAAGTACGTCGAATGATTCATCGCCAAGCTGCGGATGGCGCGCGATAGGCAGGTGTACCGTAACCTGTTCCGTCTGGCCTTTTCGGTGCGTGCGGTCGCTGCACTGATCCTCGACGGCTGGGTTCCACCACCTGTTGAGATGCACAACCTGGGTCGCGCGCGTCAGCGTCAGACCGAAGCCAGCAGAGCGGGGACCAAGGAGGAGAACGCCAAAGCCGCGACCTGCTTGGAAACGCGCCTTGATCTCGCCGACTGCAGTGATGGGTGTGTTGCCGTTGATCACATCCGGCACCTTGGACAACCGGAACTCATCGCGGATCATCGCCTGGAGGACGTCCTGCGCCTTGCGGATATCAACAAATACCAGCACCCCGTGGTCGGCCTCCCGAGCCTTGCGGAGTACCTTGAACAGAGCCCGAAAGCGCGCGCTGGCTTCGATGAGGGTGCGGCGATCATCCGCATCCCGTGGAACCCGCAACTCCGGATGCAGACAGATCTGACGGAGGGCCTGCAGGGCTGCGAGGGCCTTGAGGCGTCCGCCGCGCATATCCTCTAGGACGGCATCGTAGGCCTTAACCTGGGCCGCAGCCATCAGCTCCTGCCATCGTGCCTCGTTCTTGGGAGGGAGGCCGGTGAGGATCTGTGTCTTGAAGCGTCGAAGCATCACCGGCGGTATGGTGCGAGCGGAAGCGCCCTCACCCCAGACCGTCTGGCCCACAAGACGCTCCTTGAGGGCCGCCATCAGGTCATCGTTGGTGCCATTGCCGTACCGCGCCACGAAGTCCTTGCCGCTCACGCCGAGAAAGCCTGGCCACGCCACATCCAGGAGAGTCCAAATGTCCATCGTGCTGTTCTCGATGGGTGTTCCGGTCATCAGCACAACGAAATCCGGCTGCTGAGCTTTGGCTGAATGGTTCAGCATGCTCGTGCCCGACTTGATCTTCTGGGCCTCGTCAAACACAGCGACCCGAAAGCGAACGAGGGAGAATGAGAATTGGTGGTCACGCAGCGTCTCATAGGTCGTGAGCACCCAGTCCGCCTTCCGCAAGCGCTCGAGGTCGAGGGTCGCGCGCCCCAGCGAAGTCTCCTCGCCTCTCTCGATGATGATGTCCTTCAGGCCGCGATCATAAGCATAGACAGGTCGCCCGAAGGCCATCGGTGGTAGGTGGACACCGATCTGCTCGCGCCACTCGTCGAGCAGCTTCGAAGGCGCGACAATCAAGATGGGTCGGCCATCGGTCCCGCCCGATTGGCGCAGCCAGTGGAGGAAGGCCAGAACCTCGAAGGTCTTGCCGAGCCCCATATCGTCCGCCAGCAGCACGCCAGGCATACCTGAAACAAAGCATAGTTGAAGCCAACCGATGGCCTCTCGCTGGTGAGGATCAGGGGTGCTGACGAGGCCCTGCACATCGAGGCCAGCCGTGCGATTCAATGTCCCGTCAGGATCGCGCAGCCGCGCGAGGTAACTGAGGTCTTCCTCATTCTCCGAAACGCGCAGGACGAGACGACGGCGGGCTCCGCTCGGCTCCTCCTTGTCCTTCCCATCAGCGTCGGTCGCGGCATCGGTCGGGCCTATCTGCCCGAGAAGAGCCCTAAGGGTCTGAAGTAAGTCGTCGCTGTCCGGGGTCGGATATGTCCTTCCTCCATGGGTAAAGGTGCCCTCGCCGGTAGCACGAGCCTGCTCCACTGACGCGATGACGCTGTTGATCTCACCCGACCGCACGACCAAGGGCTCGTCAGCACCCGGTACCTCGATGGACGAGATCGCCTCGCCGCCCGAACCGTCCTCGCCAGGGAACCAATTCGTGGTGACTGGGATCTTGAATGAGAAGGCTTTGCCCTCCCACTCAGTGATCCCAAGGACCCTAGCGCCGTAGCCCTCGCCTTCGGCGGGAGCGAGAACCGTACCGCCGCAAAGGACGTCACCGGCACCGCCCGCGGCAACGATCTCGGGAAGCAGGAACGACGATGGGTCGCGTCTGAATGTGCGGCGGGTCTCGCGGTCGCTGGCGTTGACGCGCTTGACCACACGCAGCGCAGCCACGACGGGCTTGTCGAGGACAACGTAGGCGCCCTCATCGAGTCTATAGTGAGTCCACGCGCCTGCCCTTGGAAAGAGCGTCTGGCCAAAACGTCTGGCTTGCTCTTCCGGCAGAAGAGGCTGGCGCTCGGTGTCGATGTCTTCGTTATCTGCTGCGCCAGGCGGAGGCGGCACGTCGCCGAAGAGCGTGGGGCGAAAGTAAGGGTCGTCCGCGGAACCCTCGAGGTCGACCCCGAGCCCAGTCGCATGACTGATGGTCAGCTGTGCCAGGTACTTGTCTGCTCCGGCATCGCCTGTCGCATCGGCGAGAGCCTGCTTCACGCGGGCGAGCTGCGCCATACGGGCGTCGAGGGACTCGGTGCGATCTTGTCCAGCGGCGGTGGACAACGCGTTCAGTCGCTCAATTTCCTCCACGAGTGGATAGAGCGGATCACGCAGCGTGAAGCGATCAACCACAGTCTCAAGTAGCGCGCCTGTCCGTCGAAGCCCGATCACCTCGGCACCCGATTGTGAGACCCAACGCATCCTGATGGCGAACTCGGTGTCTGAGAAAGCACCCTTGCTCTCAAGGACGAGGGCGTGCGGGCAAGGGGCTGGCAGTCCGAGCGCTGTCGCCTCTGCTGGTGCGAGCAACGCGACGGATGCGTGCGGTAGAAGAACCGCGACGTCAGACTGCGTCCCGATGCCCGCTTCGGTCATTTGCCGAAGGAGTGGGAGGCCGGGGTGCAGATCGTCTGTCCACGCCGATGCCGGCAGCTCGCCGCCGGCGGCAAGAAGCGAGCGCGGCTTCACCAACCGGAATTCAAATCCGGCTTGACTGACCGAATGGGTGAGATTGTAGCGCGCCATGAGTCTCTCAAAGACCCTTCGGGCGGATGCCGCGGTCGGATCGCTGCTGTATCTGGTCGGCGAACTTCCACTGCCACCCATCTGGTGGATTATGGACAAGCCCTATGCATCCATTCTCCCAGTGCTCACGACGGGACACAGTGGGTTCGCGGAAGTTACGTCGATCGAACGGTGTCTCGTCGTACACCTGCGGGAACTCGCCACGCGCGACATCATCTGGGCGCCATAGGATCGCGCGGCCGTTCATGTTCATTTCAAGTACGCGCAGATCTCCGAAATCGAGCATCAGCCCGCAATGTCCCTCGTTGGCTCCGCCGCTGAAGCGACCAAAGCGAATGCGTTCCCGCTTTGCGAAGGGCACACCTTGATCACCGACAATCAGCCAAGCTCGCCTCACATACGGTAGATAGGACATCCAGAATTTTCTTCGCTCGGCCCACATATCTGTGCGCTCGATCCGAAGCTGATTCACCACGCGAAAGAACGCCTCGATCGTGTGCTTTGTAAGCCAGGCTTCGACGATGTCGGTCGTGGGCTTCGGTACGATGCCGTTCCACCTAACAGCGTCGAAGCGAGGGTCCTCATTGAGCTCAAGAATGAGATCGAGGACCGCGCCTGGCTTAGCGTCGTCAGGATCACTGCGACGTTGCCACGCGATCAGCCCTTCGATGAAGGCGCCGAGCGCGCGTCGCTTCGCCGGTTCCCGGGCCTGTGTCTGGTCGATGGCAAGTTTGCGCTGTTCGGGCAGGATCGCCTTCACCGGTCGGACCGCGTCGGCGGGCCGAACCCCACTCCGTAGTTGGCTTCCTATTGCGCCAAGGATTTCGGCCAGGAGTGCCGCAGTGTGCAGGCGCTCCGCCCCGACGCCTACCGCTTGAAAATCAGTCTCAATGCCATCTCCAACCAGCACCTCGCGGGCCATCTTGCCCGGGGTGCTTGCAGGGTCGAGGGCATCGTATTTCTCTGTGAAGTCAGCGAGCCGCGTTGGCAGCCCGTCCCGATACGCCTTGAGCCACAGCGCAATTTCGTTCGTCGCAGCGTCGTCGCGCTCCAGGCTCAGGAGGTAATGGGGCCAGAGGCGTCGGGGAGCAGACCTGCCAGCTTCATGCAGTCGGCTGAGGAAAGCCCGAACCGTATCTGCGTCACCGCGGCCAGTGTGTGCGCCATAGAGCATCGCGAAGGGCACATAAGAAAGCAGGCGCGGGGGTAGTGCTTCAACGCCGCGGGTGCCGGCCTGGAGCGCGGCCTTGACGACTATGAAGACGTCGGGACGAGGTTGCGCATCAATGCGCGCACCTCCCCACTTCTTCTCCATTTGTTCGGCTTCGTCCGCTACGGCATCGTGCCGTAGCCCGAAACCAGGTGCGAAGAGTTGCGGTATCTCCTTTCGGAGCTCCCCCCTCAGTGTGGTCGTTGGTTGCTCAGCGTTGTTGGAGGAGGTCATCGATTTGCTCAAGGCGGCCGTTGAGCTCCCGGAGAACGGATTCCACGAAGTCTTCATTCGTGGTCATGATCACTCGAACCTCAATACGACGGTCGTTCTCGGCGGCAGCGGGCAGACGGCGGTCTGGTGCATTCCGATTTGACGGACGGCTTTCAGCGTAGCCACTCACTCCGATCAACGCATCGCCGTCCCGGTTCTGGAGAGTCTGCAACTGCTCTGACTCGCGCCGGATGATTTGGAAAGCCGAGATCGCGCGCGCAGCGGAGAGATCCCAATTGTCCCGAAGTCGCGCCGTCGGCGTGAGCGGGTTCACGTCGGTGTGCCCCTCGATGTAGACGGCACTGAGACGGCTGGTGTTGTCCCTCGGCTGGCAGTTGCGTTGGTCGACGCCTGCTGCGTAAGAGTAGCAGGGAAGAACCTGTGACATCGCGCGTGCAAGGGCGCGGATGAGGCTCGCCCCCTCACTGGTCGGTATCGGCTGGCCGGGGTCGAACAAGGCCGTGGCGGGCAGCCTCAGTGTTCCTGCGCGGTCGTCAATGTGCACGCGAATTTCATCCTGCCTGAGGATGCGCTCCATCTCCCGAAGCATCTCAGCTCGCGTCTGCCCTGCCTCCGCAAGACGCTGAACGAGCCGAACAAGGTTGTTCTCCCGGACGAAGCGGACGAATGCGATGAGCCGCGCATTGGCCTCCTGAAGCGTACGTACACGCGCCTCGGCTGCCTCGCGCCGCTGTACCTCGTCAGCCAGACGCTGCGCGAGTTGGGCTTTCTCCGCTTCCAATGCTCGCACCCGAAGTGTTTCGGCAGCAAGCCGGCTTTCGAGGCTTTGCGCCTGCGCCACAAGCGCCTCGTACGTTGAGCGTGGAACCGTCTCCTCTCTGCGGAGATTCATCACAAGCGCGAGCATCAGCACGATGAAGATGAAGACGACACCAACCATGAGGTCAGCGACTGGCGCGAAGACGTCCTTCGCCTCTTCCGATTCAGTCTGAGGTGCTGTGCGGCTGAACATCAGGAGCGCACTCTCAGTCTGTTCATTGCGGCTGAGTGCTCACGCATCGCATCGGCCACCTTAACGGTCGCATCCTCGAGGCCCTGCACGTTCTCCTTGATCTCTTCAGCACCGATGCGCAGCGAGCCCATGGCTCGACCAAGCTCTGCATTCATCCCTTGGATTGCAGACGCTGCCGCATCCCCAAGACTGACGGTGCCGTTCACCAGCTTCTCGACCGTCCGTCCGAGCGCGTCATCAGTCGCGGCGAAGCGATCCTGGTAGGATGTGAGCGCGAGAGAAGCTGCACTCGCAGCCTCCTGCAGTCTGGTCATCGCCCCAGTGATTGATTCCTGCATCGCAGCCGTTGCTTCGCGCACCCCCGCCTGGACTCGGTCCGTAGCCTCAAGGGCCTCAGCCGCCTTTCGGGCCGACGTATCAACGCTCGCGAGGGTGGCTTGGATCGGCTCGGCTGCCTGCCTGAGCTGAGTGGTGGCGTTTCCGAAGGTGACGCCTGCGGTGGCGATGGTTGTGCCGGTTCGATCAAGGTGACCGACGTGCTGTGCGACGGCCCGTTCGAGCGCCTGGAACTGCACAACGGCGGCATCCATGCGGGCTGCCATGGCACCGGCGGCGGCTTGCAGTTGGGCGCTTGCCTCCCGCACTGCGGAGGCAAGCCCCTCGCTCATCTGCTGTGCCGCGGCGGCGAGTGTCCCTGCAGCGGTCTCGCTGCCCTCGATCAGCTGACCGCGGCCCGCAGTAGCCTGCTCCTTGATCTGCTTCGCCAAGTCCTGCAGCCCCATCATAAGTGGCGTCAGCGCCGCTTCGCTCTGCTGTCGCGCTGCTTCTGCGCCACGCGCTGCCTGGTCGGAAATTGTCTTGAGCGCGGCTTCGAGGGCCGTTCCAGTTGCCCGACCAAGCTCGGAGCCGGCGTTGGAGATTGAAGACGAGCCCCGGGCGAGCGCCTCATCGATGCCGCCGATCTTGGTTTCCAGCCGCGCCATGGTCTGGGTAATGTTTTCCGCTGCGGTAGCGATCGCGTCTGCCGCGGATTTCCCGCCCTCGCGCAGCGAGCCGCTTCCCTCCGCCGCGCGCTCGCGAATTTGCTCTGCCAGCGCCTGTAGGCTCTCCATCAATGGCTGCATGGCGGCCTGCGATTGGAGGCGGGCCTGTTCTGCACCGCTCGCAGCCTGTTGTGAGATGGTAGCGAGGGCCTGCGTCAGTGCTGCAGTTGTGGCGTCGGAAAGACCGCGAGAGACATCGGCGATGTTGTCGGCGCCCTGGCCAAGGGCATCGTTCACCCGGCCGATGCGTCCTTCGAGCCCCGCGAGCTTGCCGTCGATAGCTTCGGCCATTCGCGCCACGCTGTCGGTCATGGTCGTGGCCGCGAGACTAATCTGGCTTCCGAACTCGGCGCCGCTGCTGCCGATTCCTCCCTGGGCAGCGCGCATTGTTTCAGCCGCCGCTTCTAGTCGCTCTGCGACGCGCCCGAGTGCATCGTCGGCGCCCTTGCTAAGGGTACTTCCCATCCCTTCGATGGCGCTGACGACAGGCCGAATGGACTGCTCAAGTGCGCCGGGTAGGGCGTCCAGCCGCTTGCCAACAACATCATTGAGGCGTGCCTCAAAGGCGACCGCAACGTCGTCAGCGAGGCGCTTCATCCGATCAGTTTGCTCGCGCGCTGCGCCGAGTTGATCCATCAGAAGAATCTCGGGCGTCATCATCGAGGTGAGGTTCTGCACTTCGTCGGCGAAGCGTCGGGCGGCTTTTGACCTACCGGCGTTCGCCAGCCGGCCACAGACCACCAACACGATGTAGAGAAAGATGCCCGCGATAGAGGTGATGAACTTTGCGGATGAGACATTCAGGATGCGATTGACGGCCTGTTGCACCTGCTCGGCAGTTTCGGTTGAGCCGACGCCGAGGAGTGCGGCCGAGAGGCCTACGAACGTGAAGAGAAGACCGAGGCAGAGGAAGACATTCGCAAACGTTGCGATCCACTTCTCGTAGCCGCTGCCAGGAAGGCGTCCGTCTGCGAACCAAGAGGATGGTTCAACAAGGTTGATGTAGGTTCCCGGTTTAGTAGGATCTTCTCGCAACGATGCACGGTACTGAGACCATGCGGGACCAACCACCTGATTTGATTTCAGGGCGGCGTCCGCGGCATTCAGTCGATCTGCACTCGTCCAGTCTGTGCGCGCGAGAGCTTCGCGCAGCGTCTTAGTTGCGGATTCGAGGCTCGCCATATGGCGGCGGTGCTGCAGCCAGATCCATGCTGTGGCTCCGGCAAACAGACCAAGCATGACCAAGACAACGAGGACGGCCACTTCTTTCGAGTCGAATAGGCCAATCAAGCCCGTAATAAGGTCAACAAGCGGGGTAAGAAGGGTCACCGTCCGTTGTCCCCGACGCTAGGTGTTGCGAAGGGACAAAGGGCAGCGAGCACCGCGGAAAATGTGCTTCCTGCTTTATTGCTGGTTGGCCGCGTCTTCATCAGCGCCGGCCCTCTCGCACGGCGGTCGGGTGTTTGGCCTCTTCAGAAATACGCTCGATCAGCTCTGTCAGAGCCTGTTGAACGACGGCCGAGGCCGTGGTGCCCTGCGTTACCGCAAGGATCTTGGTTCTCTGGATCAGGGAGGGCTCAAGGTGCACCAGAAACTGTCGTTTCTCGGGCTTTGCTGTCGGCATTGGCTCAACTTCCCCGCGAATAATCACAGGGGATAGGTTGCTATCACGATATGTCCAAATTGCAACAGAGTCGCTGCAGCGGGTGCTGATCGCGGGGGATGCTGCCGTGCAGTGCACGCTCCAGCATCACGGCACTCGCCGCTTCACCACCTCCACCGACAGCGTCGCCGCTGCCAAATCGAACGTCGCTGCGGAGATGTTCCGCGCCATCACGCGCACCGTGTTGTTCGACCACACCGCGGCGTCGAGCTCGATGAACCGCGTCGACGAGACTAGCGATGCTTGCGCCAGATCGCCCGCCCGCGCCCCGTTCACCGTGACGTCGAGCAGGGACGTCGCCCCCGGCGCCAGGCTCGGCAGATCCCAGGACACCTCCGCCGCGAAGTCCCGCTGGCCCGACTGCAGGAGCAGCGGCGTGCCGTTCAGCACCGCGGGTGCCGCTTCCGGCAGCCCGTATAGCCGGAGCGATTGCAGGTCGATCGGCCCATCAAACCCGATCACCCCCACCTGCGCATAGGCGACGGCTGCGCCCACGCGGATGGTCTGCCGGCGATTGAAGTTGGCATCATCCATCGGCGCGCCGGCGTTCCACCCCTTCGCCGGCCCGTTCCATTGCATGGTGGTGATGGAGGCCAGCACGTCGCCGGCAATGTCCTCGCGGACATTCCCCGCCCCATCGAACACGCGCACAAACAAGCGCCCGCCCGAGGCGCCGCTCGTCAGCCAATGCGCCAGCGCGAATTCCTTCGCCTGGGAGGTATCGAGCATCCAGCCCAGCCCGCGGTTAGCCGCGAGCGTCACCGCCCGATCGGTCGGCGTAAGATCGGTCAGCCCGTTGAAGCAGAAATCCGCCATGAAGGTCGCAGTGGTGGTGGAGGTGGCGATGGTGATCAGCTCCTCGACACCCACCTCCGTCGCCGACTGCCGGAACGCCGCCGCGCGGGTATTCGAAACGCCGGCGAGGAAGCGCTGGAACCGCGATGCCGGTGCCCGGTGCCGATTGATCACCGCATTGCCGCAGCGGTTCGCGGTCGCCGTGTAGTCGATGCCGACCAGGTACGTGTTGGTCCAGGCGATGTCGTACTCGCAATCCTGCGCCCCGGCGGTGTGCCGCGCCGCCAGCGGCGAGCAGGCCTCCATGCGCATGTTGCGCGCGATGATGGCGCTGCCGGAGGTCTGGTTCAGGAAGGGGATGGCGATGTTGCTGCCGGCCTGGCGGAGCTCGAAGTTCGGCGCGTCAAAGACGTGGCGGTTGTGATTGGAATAGGCGCCCGCCTCATTCCCAAAGCGCACGCCGAACCGGTCCTGCGCCGCATTCACACCGGTCGCCTGGGCGAAGTGCCCGCCATAGTAGCGGATGGAGGTGTTCCAGGCCGTCGCCGTCGCGCACCAGATGTCGAGGCCGATCCGGTTGTTGACGATGCGGCCCAGCGTGAAGGTGCTGTCCTCCACGCCGCGGCCATCGCCCAGCGTGCGCATGCCGATGGTGAAGCCTTCCACCCGCCGCAGCTCGATCTGCGAGGCATCGACGTTGCGCACGGTGATGCCGATATCGGCCTCGGAGGACCAGTCGGACAGCGTCTGCCGGATGACATTCAGCCCGGTGTAGAGCTTCTCCGCGTTGCGGATGGTGCCGCCATCGCCCAGCACCAGCACGGAGGTGGGTGCGGTGCCGGTGTAGCGGATGGTCCCCTGCATGATCAGCCCGCGTGCCCCGCCCGGCAGGGTCACGGTGCCGGAGACGTTCCATGTGCCGGGCGGGATCATCGCGAATTTCTGGTCCGCGGCGGCGCGATCGAAGGCCCCCTGGATGGCGGTGCGATCATCGGCAACGCCATCGCCCAGCCCGCCGAAGTCGTTCGGCAGCACCGCCTCGCGGTCGCGCAGGTACTTGGCGAAGTCGGTCTTGTTGAGGTTGGCGTTGAGGACCAGCAGGTCGTCGATGCGGGCCGGCATGGCGGGCCTCCTACAATGCGGTGGCGGTGACCGGGCCGGCGAAGGCCGAGACGTTGCCCTCGGCCGAGACGCTGCGCAGCCAGTACCAGCGCGTCTGGCCGGTGGTGAGGCCAGTGCGATCCCATGGCAGCGCGGTCGGCTCGCTGGCCAGCTTGGTCGCGGCGGAGAGGCTGGCGCTGCTCGCCTCGAAGATCTGCAGGCGGACGGCGTCCGCGGGAAAGCCGCCCGACAGCCGCACGCCACCAGCGATGCCGGTCGCGGCCAGGCCCGACGCGGCTGCCGGCACCAGCGCCTCACGCCAGCCCGACACCGCGCCGCTGCGCGCCTGGGCGCGCACGCGAAAGGCGGTGGGTTCCGCGGTGGGGATGGCGACGGCGGTGGCGCCGAGGCCGCCCGCATAGCCCTGCCAGACCGCGACCGAGGCCGGGCGGAACTCGATCTCGTAGCCGGCGAGATAGGCCGAGCCCACCGCCGACCAGGAGACGGCGATCGCGGTGAAACTCACCCCCAGCGGCGTCTCCACAACGATGGTCGCCGGCGCGGCGATGACGCCCGGGTTCGGCAGCACCACGGACGGGTTCTGCCCCGTCGCCCGCTCGTCGACTGCCGGATTCCACGCCCAGACGCCGGGATCCTCCTCGGCCAGTTGCAGGTTCACCCCGCCATCCGGCGCCAGCGCCCACCCCGTCACCCGGGCCGGGAATGGCGTGAGCCGCTCCAACGCCACCGTCACCCCATCCCAGGGCCGCAGCCGCAGCGCCGAGAGGTTGGCCTGCATCGCCACCTCGCGCTGCCGCCGGTTGCGCTCCAGCTCGATTTTCATCAGGCGCTGGACCGTCGCCGCTGAGGTGGTGAGCGGGAACTCCATGTCCCGGTAGATCGCCTCGCCGCCATCCTCGGTGACGTAGTTGCTGGCGAGCAGCGGTGGCGCGTCGGTCGGCTGCCAGGCGGCGGCCGGCTCGACATAGACGGCACGCACCCCGTTGAAGAGATCCCGCCGCGGACGCGAGCCGACGATGGTGACGTCGCCGCGCAGATCGTCAGAGGTGAGCGTGGCGGCCGGCAGCGCCGGCGCCCCGGCATGGATGTAGAAACGCCCCCCGCTCACCACGAGCGCGCCGGCCATGGCGGCGACCAGCTTGCGGGTGATGGCGATCTTGCCCTCGCCGAGGGTGACAGCGCCATTGACGGTGTAGCGCCGCTCGGCGGTGCCATCGCGCCGGCCCATGATCTCGTCGCAGATGTTGGCCGCCGCCATGAGTGCCGGCAGGTCGATATCCGCCCAGGCCGCGCGCCACCCAAAGGGCGAGGTCAGGTACCAGGCCAGGCACAGCGCCGGATTGTCGGACCAGCCGGTCCCGCCGGTGCGTGGGTCGAGGATGGTGTCCGCCCCCTCGACGATGGCGGAGAGACTAGGCGCGCCGGAGGGGAAGGCCTCGGGCCGCAGCTTGAGGCGCACGGCGAGATAGGCGCGCCCCTGGCCACGATGGGCCGCGGTCCACTGGCCGCCAGTGTCTGCGACGAGGTTGGCGTTGGCCGCCTGGCCGGGATCGCCCAGTGCGCGGTCGATGCGCAGCAGGCCGGCGAACTTCGCGTCGGTGGAGGCGGTGCCGTTGAGAAACACCTCGCCGATCGCGCGCACGCGGTGCGCGGCCAGCACCACGACGACATGGAGGAAGCCATCGGCGCGGCCCTCATCGTCGGTGGCGGAGTGCAGGAACACGACCGGGCCGGAGGTGCGGCAGCGCCCGAAGACGATCTGATGCTCGGTGATGGGCTGGCGGAAGGATTGCGTGCGGCCGGCGCCGGGCGTGCGGGGATCGAAGCCGGAGCCGGGCCCGGTGTCCGTCCCTGGCGTGACGTTGGCGCTGCGGGCGGCGGAGGGCGACTTGGGGCGGAAGACGGCGGCACCCACGGCGGAGACCACCAGGGCGGCGCCGGCGGCCGCCACGGCGCCCAGGACGCCGCCGCCTATGACGGCGGAAGCGGCGGCCCCCGCGGCGGCGGCGATGAAGGGGATGGCGACGGGCATGGTCTGTCAGTCCCTCACCAGCCGATGCGCCACGCCACGGCGCAGGTCGTGATCGGCGCGCGCATCAGGCCCGCGGATCCGACGAAGGCAGCGCGCCCGGCGTCGAGCACGACGCCGAGGCGATCGGGATCGGCGGCAAGAACCACGTCGCCAGTCCGGGCGAACGGCACTGGCATTCGCGGGAAGCCGGCGGTGTCGGCCATCTCCGCGAGCGTGGGGCGGTGCTGCCAGGCGGGTCGCTGGCCTGTGCAGGCCACCACCGCCGCCATGGCGAAGCGCCCGCAGTTCCAGCACGCCGCGTCGAAGGGCCGGTGCTCAGCCGCCGTGATCAGCGCCGCCAGCCGCTCCGACCAGTCGGGCAGCCGGCCCGGGGGCGAGCCCCTCACTGGATCGGCAGCCGGATCTCCGCCTCCTGGAGGGCGGGGACGAACTCGAAGAACCGATCGCCGGGGTATTCCGCCTGCTGGTCGGCGTCGGTGTAGCGCCGCACCTCGGCCCGCTCGAGGTCGACCAGCCGGCTCTCGCAGGCCAGCGCCACGGAGGGCTCCGCGCCGTCCGTCACCTCCATCGTGTCCATCAGCCCCGCCCAGAGCGGGAACGGGTCCGCCACGAAGGCGCCCTGCGCATCGAGCAGCGCGCCCCACAGCGTGACAGGCCGCAGGCGGTAGCTCCGTTCGGCGAGTGCGATATCCACCACCTCCTGCGGCACGGGCGACAGTGCGAGGGTGAGCCGCACGGCGCGCAGCTCCACCGTCTCCTCGATATCCGAGATGGCGCCGATGGTGCCGGCGCCCTCGAACACCTTCCCCGCCCAGTCCAGTGGCCCGAGCCCGGTCCAGACGCGAACGGGGCCGGTGGCGAAGTCGAGTTCTACCAGGACGACGGGCGTGGCGATCGGCGCCGTCGCTGCGGAGGCTGCCTGGTTGCTGAGGCGTGGGGTGCCGGACATCAGAGGGCTTCCTCCATGCGGATGGTCACGGCGGCGAAGGGGCCAGGCCGCGTCGGGTTCGCCGCCTCGTCATCCGAGACCAGCCGCATCGGCACGCTCGGTAGGGACAGGATCAGCGGCTCGCCCACCACGACCGCTGCGCGCAGGGGCGGCGCGATGGCGATGGTGGCGGTCCCGGCGCCGGAGGCCGCGACCGCAGCGGTGGCGATGTAGAGGCGCCCACCGAGGCCGATGTAGTCGCCAGCACCGACGGCGATCGTGCTGGGCCACCAGCTCTGGGTGACGATCGACAGCGCGCCGCGCGGTGCCCCTGCCGCCAGCGACGGATTGCCCGAGCCCACCACCAGCCCGGTCCCGTCCGTGAAGATCGTGGCGTCCGAGAAGGAGTAAGGCCCGGTCGGCACATCGCCCTGGCTGCGCGGATCGCCGGTGCGGTATTCGCGCCGCCAGTCCCAGATGCGCACCGTGTTGGCGGAGCCGGCAAGTGCCGCCAGCAGCCCGTCCATCACGCCGGCCTGCACGCGCCCCAGCGGTTCGAAGGTCGCCTCCGCGACCCAGCGTGCGCCCTCGCGCCGCAGCACCTGCGTTACGCGGGTG
This sequence comes from Rhodovarius lipocyclicus, assembly GCF_009900765.1. Lineage (GTDB taxonomy): Bacteria > Pseudomonadota > Alphaproteobacteria > Acetobacterales > Acetobacteraceae > Rhodovarius > Rhodovarius lipocyclicus. The sequence continues at coordinate 85,196 of NZ_JAAABL010000008.1, read as the reverse complement.
ACCGGCGAGACAAAGCGCAGCGTGTTGTGCTGCAGGTAGAAGCTCAGCCGCGACGGACGCAGCACGCTTGGCCAGGCGTATTCCGTCATTTGCCCTATCCACGCACGATGGAGGTGGCGCTGCCGCCGCGGCGGATAGCGTCGAGCGTGGCCGCGCTGGCCTGCCGCACGATCTGTGCCGAGAGCACGCGCAGCCGCGCATCGACCCCGGCATCGGCACCGCGCGCATCGATGGTGATGCTCTGGTTGATCACCGGCCCACCCGGCGCCATGCCGTTGGGCAGCACCGTGCCGCTGCGGTTCGGTACGAACCACTCGGGCCCACGCTCGCCGACGATGTAGGGCTGGCCGCCCGCCACCGGCCCGCCCTCGGCGCGGAACAGCCCGCCCAGCGCCGAGCCAATCCCGGAGAAGATCGAGCCGAAGTCAAAGCCGGACAGGCTGGAGGTGACCGCCGTGCCCAGCGGCTCGGTGATGGTACGGCGGACGACGATGCGGGCGATGTCCTGCAGGATGCCCTGGAGGACCTTCGAGAAACTCTCGCCCTTGATAATCGCGTCCTCGAAGGCCGAGGAGAAGGTCAGGCCGAGTTCGCGCGCCGTGTTGCTGGTGCGCTCGGTCGCCTGCTGGACGCGCTGCTGGCTGCGCTCCAGCTCCTCCAGCGCGGCATTGGCCTCGCGCGAGACCGTCTCGTCGGGGATGGGGCGGCCGATGCGCTCGGAGCGCTCCACCAACCGCCCGAGGGTTTCGAGGCGCCGGGTGTAGCGCTCCTGGGCGTTCTCGTTGTTCTGGATCAGTCGCTCGCGCTCGCGGATGATGTCGTTGATCTCGCGCTCGGCCTCGCGGTCGGGGCGCGGGATGGTCGCCACGCGCCGCGTGGTGCCCTCGATGCGGCGCAGCGCCTCGTCGCGTTCGCGCAGCGCAAGCGTCTCAAGCCGCGTGCGATCGGCTGCGGTGATGCCGCCCGCGGCCTCGGCCTCGCGCAGGCGGCGGACGCGGTCGTCGTATTCACTGTTGATGCGAAAGCGGTCGTCGAGCGCCTTGCGCAGTTCCTCGGCATCGGCGGCCGTGCGACGACGGCGCGCCTCGGCGGCCTGGCCAGCTGCGGCCTCCTGCTCCGTGCGCTGGCGTTCGCCGGCGGCCTGCTCGCCGCGGGTGATTTCCTCCTGGAGTTCCGTGTACTGCCGGCGCAGCTCCTCCAGCCGGGCAGCGCGGTCCACCCCGGCCTGCTGCTGCGCGGTGCCGACAAGCCCGCCGCGGATGCTGCCGCGTCGCGGCTGCGAGCGCAGGCTGTCGCGACCGTCGTTCTCCGCCTCGAGGCGGGCGATCTGGGCGCGCAGCGCCTCGGCCTGGGCGCGGCGGTCCGCCTCCTGCTCACTGGGCAGCAGCAGGCCGGAGCCGCGGCGCACCCCGTCCAGCACGCGGGCGGCACCGGACAGCGCGCGGGCCAGGGCGTTGGATAGGCCGATCGCCTGGTCGAGCCGGGCCAGGAACTGGTCGGCCGCGGCGGTGAGCTGCCCAAAGGCGCGACCGACCGAGAGCGGGGCACGCTCGAACTCGCCGTTCAGCCGCTCGACGGCGCGCAGCAGGGCCGGGAAGACCGTGTCGGCGGTGAGCTTGCCCTCGGAGCCGAGCTTGCGGAGCTCACCGATGGAAACGCCGAGCTCGCGCGCCAGCGCCTGCGCCAGCGTTGGCAGGCCTTCCAGGATGGAGCGCAGCTCGTCGCCCTGCAGCGTGCCGGAGGCGAGCGCCTGGGCGAGCTGCTGGGTAGATGAGGCGATTTCCTGCTGGCTGGCACCGGACGCGATGGCAATGCGCTGGAGGCCGCCGACAAGGGTGGCGACCTGGTCGGAGGTGGCGCCGATCTCGCGCGCGGCGATCGAGAAGCGGGCGAAGGCGTCCACGCTCTCGCGCACCGCCACGCCGGTCTGCAGGCTGTCGCGATAGAGGCGGTCGTAGATCTCGCCGGCGCGCTCGACGGAGCCCAGCGCGGTGTTGAGCCGGCCCATGGACTGGGTGAGCGCGTCGCCGGCGACGACCACCGCGCGCAGTCCGGCGGCGAGGCCGGCGATTTGCACGCCACGCACGGCGACGTCGAGCAGGTCGAGCGCGCGGGAGGCCCGATCGGCGCCGCCCTGGATGCGCTCCAGGCTGCGCTGGCCGGTCTCGCCGACCTCGCGCAGCTCCTGCTTGACGCGGGCGGCGTCGTCCAGCGACAGCCGGACCGAGACGCGGCGGGTGGCGTCAGCCATGCGTCACGCCTCCTGCGTTGGTCGGGTGGTCAGGATCCGGGGGGATCAGTGCGGTGCGCGGCGGCACCGGCGGCGAGGCCCATGCGCATGGCGAGCAGCAACTCGGCGGCTGCCCAGCCGGAGGCGCCCATCTCGCGGGCGGTGGCGAGTGCGGCCGGCATGTCGAGGTCGAGGCCGGCCATGGTCGCCCCGGCACAGGCGGTGCCGGCGGCCCAGACGGCGGCACCCTCGACGCTGGCCGGCGCGTGGGCGGCGTAGGGACAGGTGAGACCGCAGTCGCGATCGAGCGCCGCGCAGCCGCGGCAGTAGTCAGGGCCCTGGCCGAAGTGCCATTCGGCGCGGGCCCTCAGCCGTTTCCCTCCAGCGCCACGGTGGCGACGGGGCCGGTGGCGCGATCCCAGAAGGCGGCGGCCATCTCGTCCATGTCCATCAGCCGCTCGACCGCCTCGGGGGAGAGCGGCAGCGGCTTGCCGGCGGCGTCGCCAACGCCCTCCCAGGCGGTGACGGCGTGGCGGGCCAGCGCCTTGACGAGGAAGGCGAAGGCCAGGCCGCGGGCCATGTCGGGGTCGAGGTCGGCCTCGGAGGCTCGCAGCGCGCCGAGGCGGCGCGCGGAGCCGGCCTGGGCGGCGGCCATCACGGCGGTGGTGACGGGGCGGATTTCCACGCGGACGCCGCGCGGCAGGTCGAGCCAGTACGGCTCGACCGGAAGGTCGAGAGTGAGCATGAGGGTCTCCAGGGCTGTTGGGCACGGGTATCCCCAGTGGCGCAGGCACGCACTGATCGAGCCGAGCTCTGGGGGAAAATCAGTCGGGCTGAAAATCCGATCGGCTAAGAACGGGTCTATCTTCGCCCTAAAGGTCCGTCGATACCGGAGCGCATACTTGGCAACTTTCGATGCCGCGCTGATCTGAGCTACTGCTAGTCAAGTCTAATATAGAACAAAAAATCAAATCAACGATAAGATGATTATTTATTTGATTACTGCATCAATAGCTCGGATCTTGTTACTGAATGAGATTTTCTCCATTTCTTGCATACAACGTCGCACAATTTTGAGATACCGGCGACCCCGCCCGCGCCGAGCGACCGTATCTATCAGCATGCTGAAAAGGCGATCATTGGCAGCAACTTGCGCAAAAACGTCGGGTGATAAATCACGATCGACGAAAAGGTCAGCGACTGCTGCGCGGATGCGCGGACACCGGTCCCAGTCTAACCAACTGAACGACCACGGTAGCCGGGTCTGGAGCACGTGCCAGGCATCTTCTGGTAATTGATCACGGCTGGCCGCATCGTGAACTTGCTCGAATCCAATCTGGGCAAGTTCGCCGGGATCGCGAGACTTAAATCCGAGTGCTCGACTCAAGAGGTACGCCGACAGAAAAACGGGAGGTTCCGATCGCTGAGACTCTGCCACCGCGCGTACAGCAATAAGCCAAGGATCGGCACCGTAGTCATTCGGGACGGCATCCGGTGGCAAAAATGCCGCTATCGCGGCGAGAACGGACCACGAAGGGGCTGTCTTCTCGCTCAGGAACTCCGCCACCGTGCCTGGGTCAGAAAGTGCGGGGCGCAACCAGTTCTGTAGTCGACTACCGTCGAGTTCCTGCGCCCCGTGGTGGCGTGCGACTAGCCGCAACAGCCCGGATGCGCCTACTTCGCCGAGAGCGCGCGTACTCAGATCATCGCGGCCGGCCATGATCATTGCGTCGACAGCGCGCTGGCGCAGCTCCGGTGCGTCGGCGAGCGTCGAGAAGGCCAGATCAATGGGAACGACGTTAGCGCGCCAGAGTCCCTCCGAAATCAATAAATCTGGGCGGAGCGCCAGGGCCTTTTCAGCCGCCCCCTGACTCGCCCGAAGCCCAGCCAACAAATCAGATGTATCGAGATCGGCAAGGGTGTCTCTGGCTACAAGCTGTTGGCGTTCGCTGCCCTCGAGCATATCAACAAGCAGGGTCGGGTCCTGCTTCCAGATTCGAGCGCCGAGTCCTCTGCCGCTCCTCGCCACGTTCGCCAAGTCAGCCAAGTCGAGGTTACGGACGATGAAATCCACTGCGGCGCCATCAAGACGATCTGTGTGGTCGAGCGCGGCGGACGCGACCAAACTCCTCGCCGCACGGGCTTGGGCGGAGCCAAGCTCGACCTCCAATAGGGAGATCGCGGCGTCGATCGATGCCGGGGTAGTCGCGAACGAGTTGACTAGTCCGTGGAGACGACAGAGCGGCCGGAACGCGCTACGCCCCGACGCGACGTCCCCTCCAATCCGTCGCAGGAAGGTTCGCAGGTCACGCGCATCGGGTGCGAGCAAATCTGCTAGGGCCTCCCCCAGCCATTTCTCGTCATCTTCAGCTTGCTCCGTTGCCTCCGCGGCGTTCGGGAAACGGATGCGCACGCTCCTATCTAGGGACGGCAGGAACTGAAGATCGAATACACCTCCTTCCGTCGAGCGATCCGCCAAAGCAAACGTGCAGAATCGGAAGGACCGCCTCAGCCGCGGCCATTGCTGTCCCCAGAGAGCCGTGACGAGCGCGTCCACGTCGCTGCTGACCGTGCGAGGCGCGATAATTCGCTTGCGAGGGCTGCCGTACAGGCTTGCCAACAGCGCTCGCGCATAGGGCCCCGCATCGACCGGCACGGGAGCGGCGTCGGAACCCGTTGGCACCTCTAATGTCATTGTGTACGCCGCGCTGTCTCCGTTCTCCGGTCTGCGAAACCGCGCCAAGACCGCCGACGCGTCGCTCAGAGTCGCGATATCGCCGAAGTCGAGGAGCAGTGTGTGAGTCCAGACGCAGCCGGGGCGCGACATCTCTGGGGCCGGCCAAGTGCGCGCGAACGCATACATTTTAGAGTCGGTCAGCGGGTACCCGGTGAGATATCCGGCGGCGTCGATCGAGGCTCCTGGCCCCGACAAATCGCTGAGCACCAGCATCGTCTTCGCGTCTTTGGGCTTGATTGGCACCGAAACGGCAAGCTGCCGGTGGCCGTCGGCGTAGCCATGGAGTGACTGATGAACCTTGATCGTCGGGGCGCGCCTCACTCCATGAGCCATGCGAGTGGCTCCGTTAAATCGTGGCTTTCTGGCCCGGCGCTGACGAGACGGATGCGCGTTGATGGCCGATCCAGCCGGCGCAGCGCCTCAGCTTCCGGCCGACGCGCCGCGGCCAAGTCGACGGGATCGTAGTCGCCGCCCTGCGCGCTGACGCCATAGATACGGAACCTCCACCCGTCCGCACCGCCCCGCAGATACTGAGCTAGCAGCGGCAGCTTGGCTTCGACGTAGGCGAAAGGCGCCAATTCCTCTCCTTCGGCTTTGTCCCAAGCCGACAGCATGATGGCAAGCTTGCGCGGCCCGACATCGAGCGGCGGCGTTCGTAGCAACTGCAACAAGTCGACCAACTGAACCTGTGTCGGAGCGAGCCGCGGATGCCAAGGTGCCTGTTGGCCGTCCGGCACTTCAAGGCCGAGCGCTCTAGATTGGGCAACCTCGTCAACCACCCACCTCGGTGGCGCGATCGCATCGGAGTGAATAAACAGTAGGACGCCTTCAGCGCGCAGAACGTCCCTAATCTCCGGCTCGCAGTCTCGATCTTCCCACATTCGCCGGTATGCCTCGCCCGGAACATCAGGGAAGGTCACCCGAACCGGTGAGTTCTGTGCGTCTTTTAAGTTCATGCTGACCAGCCGACTTCCGCCGACCGCCGTGCGATCCTGGATCTTGGCGTCCCGCCATCGCGCGGCGATCTCGTTGAGATGCGTCGCGTCGCCATCCTTGAGCGTGTGGAACCGCAACTTCGTCTCGACGTCTCGATCGGTGATCAGGTGCCACAGTGCGGCCAGGAAAGTTGTCTTCCCTGACTCCGGCAAACCGATGATGATCACTGACTGATCGCTCACGCTTCGGCCTCCGGCTCAGCGACCGGGCGCAGTCGAGCGAAAGCTCGGGCGTAGTTCGGCGGATTTGCGCGATTAGCAACGGGCGCGATTGAAGGCTCCAGCCAGAAGGTCATGAGTTCTGAAACACCTGTGCCACGTGGCAAAGCGTCCGTCTTCGGTGAGGCCGCAACCCTAAATGGGCAAATGTCAGCGAACAAAGCCCCGAAGAGGCGGCGGAGCTGGGCGAGTAACGATTGAAAGTCAGCTTCCGCGCGGGCCGCCTCTGCTGCGGTCTGCACCGCATCGAGCTTGGTCAGAACCACCGCCAAACGTTGCCTGGCGTTCACCGACCCTTCGTCGACGAGCGCCTGGAGGATCAAGGTGAGCTCGTTGCGCAAATTATGCCGCGCGCCTGCATCCAGGAGCCGCTCCCCATCGACGAGCAGCGTAAGCGAATCGGCACTTCGTACTTCGGCGAAGCTTCGCGATATTGAGGGATCGTCGGCCGCACCGCGGTACTCTTCGCCGGCCCGGTCACCCAAGGCGAGCGCGAGCGCCTCGCCAGCGACGCCGCCGGTAAGATCGAGGTGGTAGAAGCGGACGTTGCCGCGTGGGGTGCGACTGACGTGCGGGACGCCTCGGCGCGAGGCAGTCCGCGCGTCGTGACAGGTTCGTTCGAACGCGTGCAGCGTGCGAGATCGAGCAAATCCCACGCCGGCCACCGGACCGTCCTGGAAGAGATCGTATAGGCTGGCGATCAGGCTGGTCTTTCCTGCGTCGCTCGGCCCGATAACGGCGATGACCCGCGTCTCGCCGGCGCGGAGGAGGTGGGACACGTCGTCCGGGGTCAAGGTATCTGCGCCCGGCAATCCGATCGCGATCGTTGCCTCGAGCTCATCGGAATCAACGGCCGCCTGATCCGGTTCGGCTGCCGCGCGCCCGTAATGTGGACAAGATACGAGTTCGAAGCCCTCGACGCACTTGCCATCTTCGGCCACGCGGCAATCCGCGTTGGCGCATTGAACCCGATCATCAACTTCTTCGCCATCGGCCATGCTGATCACTGATCGCCGAACAGGACGAGCAGGCGTTCCCGATAGAACTGGACGCCGAGGGCCAGCTGCGAAAAAGCGAGCGTTGGCGGGACGCCGACAGCCGCCGCCCATCCGGCGACCCACGCGTCGCCGGCCCCCGTCTCGAGTTGCCGCTTGATGCCAAAGTGAATCGGGGTCGAGACGGGGGAAAGCTCTTTCTCAGGGACGACGCTCGCCAGCCACGCCGGGTCGACTGCGTTGATCGCTGTCGCGAGCGGGAACTTACGGCGTTCCTTGAGTCCGGCCCGCGACAAGATGCCCTTGATCGATGGGGGACCCGGGGACTCGTTAGTGTGACCAGCCAATTCCTTAGCGAACACTAGGGCTTGCGCAGCATCCGGGACCGCATCGAAGGCGCAGTCGAGATCCTCGCTGCGCTGGCCGATGAGCCACCACAGCATCTGCAGCTCTTCGTCCTGCACACTTATGAACGCGTCCAAAGCGTTCACGGCGCTAGTCTGCCGCCGCGTCATGATGGTCAAGGCAGCACGCGTTGCCTCGGCAGCCAGCACAAGAGCCTCGGCGAACCCCGGCCCGTTCGGGGCTTCCTGGGCCTTGGCGATCGCCTTCGCGAAATCGAGCTTCGGCGCTTCGGTCTGGGTGTGCATCTTGAGCGAGGGGCGTGTTCGAGCGGAATCCGCAAGCCTGTCGAGGGCATCTTCGGCCAGAACCAGGAGGTCGATCGGCAGGTTGGCCTTACGCGCCCCTCCCAGCGCGGCGCCGCTCACCGCAAGTGCAGCCTCGGCTCCCGCCACGCCCCCACGATTCATCAGTTCCGCCAAGGCGGCGCCTGCAAGCACCTGCATCTCCCGGTCGTTCCCGCTCATCTCGAACGCGGGGTCCGCGACCTTGTAGGCTTCGCGAATCTTCGCGACCTGGGCAGCGGCAGCGGGTTGTCGGCTCTTGTAAGCGAGCCGGAGCAGCGCTTCGATATTCATCGAATCGCCGTCCGCTGCGATCGTGCTCACGCCCGCCCAGCGAGCCTGTCGGCGGGCTTCGTCGTCCCCCAGGCCGATCGCCGTGTGCCAGCGCGGGAAATCAGCATGCATCGCTGGCAGCTGTGCGTTCGCCATTATCTGCCCTCTACTTGTGCGATCTCGTGGGCGAGCGCCTCGATCTGGCCACGCTCGCCGGCGCGCAATAGCGCGCGGCCATATCGTTCCGGCTCAGGTAGGCGCAGCTCGTCTCGTTCAATCAACTTGAGGCGCAATGCAATGTCGCGGCGCTGGCTGACTGTCATGTTCCAGAACCGGAAGACCAGATTGCGCGTGCTTGCATCGCTCATCGCGGCCTCCACGTCAGCGTCTGCCGGCGCGACCTCGCATTCCGCCACTGGGATCGGGGCCGCGTCGCGAGTTGCCGCGATCCTATGTGTCCGCGTAGGAATGCTTATTCGGTGCCGGACGACCGGCTCTCCCTGGCGGGTGAGGACAGGTCTGTATTGCTCTGGATTCGATTGCCATTGCAGGAGGTGAGCTTCGATCTCGATCACCCGCTCTGAGCCTGAGCCGGTCACGCTGACGTCGATGAGGTTGTAGCCAGGCTGCCAGCCGCTCTCGTTCCGATCGGGATTCACTGCTCCAGCGGCGAAGCGGATGTAGTCCGTGTCCTGCGTGACACGTTGCCGATGCTTGTGACCCACCAGGTGGATGGCGGCACGGGCGCAGAAGGCGTCTTGAACTTCATCCTGGTCCATGAACCAATCAGGGGGATGGTGGCACAGAACCAAGTTCACAACGTCATCGACCGGGTCAAGTACGGTTTGGAGCGGACTGAGGTACAGGCTCTCCCGGCCATCGTCCCGCCCGCCGGCTCCTGAGAGCAGGGTCGAGGTGAGGCCATAGATGCGCAGGTGCACGCCGTCCCCGAGCGAAAGGTCCTGCTTCCAGAAGAGGTGCTCGGGCGGATAGACTTGACAGCTGAAGAGCTTGGCGAATTCATTGTAGGCCGTAAGGGGCGCAAGCAACGCCCGGCCGGTTTCCGGATCGCTGAACTGTGTCCTTAACTCGCGCTCTCGGCTATGGGCTGGCGCCTGCCTGATCGCCTGCTGCGCATTGCGGGTCGCAGGGGTACGGGTGATCACGCTGCGGTCGACGTCATGGTTGCCGGGAATGACGAACACGCGCTCGAGCGGGCAGCCACAGGCCTCGGCCAGTTCGTTGAACCAAGTGAACGCTGCCTGGTACTCTTGTGGGTCTCCCTTGAACGCGACGTCTCCGCCGATCAGGATAGCGCTGACAGGCCCGAGCTTTTCTGCTCGCGCACGGGCGTCTTGGACCATCCGCGTACGGAACGGTCGGTCAGCGTCGAGCGCCGGGTTCACGCAATCGGGTGCCCGGAAGTGGATATCGGAGATGTGCAACAACAGCATAGCTGGACGGTAGCATCGCCTATCCGAAAAATGTAGCTCGGTTCGAGCATTTCTACTCCGTTTGAATATTGAGGCACACTTCGGACGAGGCCCCCTTGCGGCATGCGGCAAACATCCTTGTACGCGGTTAGAACGCATCGCATCACAGTCCGAAAAAGCTAAGGGAACCCGGGCGCTGGGCCTATCTCGGCAGCCGCGCACCATCGCTAGGGCCCTCCGGCGACTGGAGACATGCGGCGACCTGTTTCGAGTCGACCGTGACCCGTGCGACCCCCGGGCAGGAACAGCCTCGCGTGCAGGCCTACCATACCAAGAACTAAAAAATTCAGTTGGAACGCTACGATTGTTAACTTCAAGGTTAATAATGCGGAAGAAAGAGAGCTTCGTCTGTCACTAAAGCACAGCTCCCTTTTAACTTATATCCTGACTCACCCGCACTGACCCAACGTGAATTGGTTAGTTCAGCGCCCAAAGGGAGCCATGCCTAGGCCTTTTGTTCTTATCCAGTCTCAGAAACGTCGGCAGTCATTATGCATACTCCGTCCCCGCCTGCTGGTTCCGCAGCACCGCCGTCATCATCCGCGTCGCCGTGGCGTTGAACGCCGCCCTGAAGTCGAAGCTGGCCTCCACGCCGGCAGGCCCCTCGATCGGGGTCTTGGCCAGTGCGAGATAGACCTCGTGTAGCGCAATCGTGAGGCTACGGTTCGCATCGATGGTGAAGGCCAGGGCGAACTCCGCCGCTGTTCCAGCCTGCGCCTGGGCGAGCAGCGTCGTGTTCTCGAAGCGCACGGTGATCTGGCCAGTGCAGCGCGCAATGCCGGGATCCACGCCCTCGACGCGGCGATCGGCGCGGATGGTGCGCACCGCCTCCATGCCGTTGGCATAGATGAGCCGCGCGCCGGTCACCTGCGCCAGCGCCACACTGCTGCGGGTGATGCTCCCCTGCGCCTTGTTGAAGGCCGTGTAGGCGGCGCTGGTCGGCGTGCCGCCTGACGTGGCACCCGTGCGCACCGAACCCTGGCCGAGCAGCCCGAAGGTGGCCGTCGCCGCGCCGGTCGGCGTGAAGTCCATCTCCAGCGTGTCGGCGCGCACCCCGGTGCAGACGTCGAAGGACGGCACATCGGGATAGCCGATCTCCATCGCGTTGCTGGGCAGCGACGCCGCGCCCGAGCCGAAGGTGTGGATGAAGTTGGTCGTGCCGGTGGTGGTGGGCGCGCCCAGCAGCAGGCGCAGCCAATGGCCGATGTTGATCAGGTCGACCGGCACCACCGCCTGGCCAGCGACGGTCACCGTGTCGAGGAAGGGCGCGGCAGGGTCCCGGTTGCTGCCGACGCCGATAACGTCGGCATCCAGCAGCGGCTGCTCGGCGCCGAGGTCGCAGGAGAGGAACGGCATGCGCCGCCAATTGCTGCCGGGCGCGGTGCCATACGTGGTTTCGGGCAGCATGAGCAGGCGGCAATTCGCGCCGATGGCACGGGGCATGGGCTTTCTCCTGGAGGGGGATCAGGCCAGCGGCGAGCCGGCGACGGTGAACCAGAGGGTGACGGGGACAGCGGCGGCGCGGGCCGCGGCAGCGCCCTCGAATTCGACATCCTCGAAGGACGCGCCGCCGGGCTGCGCCCATTCGACGGCGCCACTGAGGGTGCGGTTGGCGGTGATGGCTGCGGCGACATCCACCAGCAGCGCGTCGAGCAGGGTGTTGCGCGCGGCGGGCGCGGTGCCGGCGACGGTGACCTCGATCTCGGCACGCTGCTCGACCTGCCAGGCCAGCGGCGAGAGGATGGGCGTCTCCTCCACCGTCTCGCCGTCGCGGACCATGACGATGCCGCCCGAGGGGATGCGCTGCGGCACGGTCTCGCCGCGCAGCACGATCGGCGCGGGGTTCCGAACTGCGAGCGAGGTGACGAGCCGGCTGTGCAGCGCCGCGATGGCAGTCTCGCGCGCGCTCACGCGGCCCTCCCGCTCTCGCGCTCCCAGGCCGCCACGAAGCGCCCCGGCAGCCGGCGCAGCCCACGCTCAGCCGCGCCGCGCACGTCGAGCCGTTGGGCGAGCTTCACCTGGGGCAGTAGCAGGAACATTGGCACCATCCCCTGTTCCAGCAGCCCGCGGGCCCAGGCCTCTCGCCCCTTGCGGTTGGCCGTGCCGACCTCGGTGACGCCGCCGGCCACAAGCCGGGTCCGGCGCCGCCGCCCGGTCTGCTCACCCTGCCGCAGTGGCAGGCACCAGACGAAGCCCCGGCCCGACTTAAACGGTCGGAGGAAGGCCTGGCCGGAGGCGACCATCTGCGCCGGCGTGACCCGCATGCCCTTTTCACCGCGGCCACGCCTGCCACGCGCCGCGTTGAAGCCGGTCGGGATGGCGAGGAACTTCCCGCCGCCTTTGGCGCGGATCAGCGCGCCGCGCTCGAAGGCGTCGATGACGTTCGGCACCTTGGTGAACACCAGCCCCGCAGGCCGCAGCGACTGCCCGGAGCGTGGGAAGATCATCGACCGCCAGGCATTGGCGATGCCGCGGGCGTTGCCGGAGAAGGCGGTGGTGACCTGCCTGCGCAACTCAGCCTTCACCTGCTCCGTCTCGGCGCGGATGGCGGTCATGGCCGCGCGCTCACCGGCGCGCACCTTATCGGCCAGCACCTTGCGAAGATCACCGACGATGCTGGCACCAAGCCGCATGGATCAGCGCCCGCCGAATTTGCGGCTGAGGATGCGCAGCAGCAGGTCGTGCAGCGCGGCATAGCCGAGCGTGCCGGCCAGCCACGCGACAGCGAAGAGCCACCAGCCGTCGAGCTCGAACGCGTGCGCGATCAGCCAGGCGCCGGTGCCGAGGCTGCCGCCGGCCAGCGCGTGCAGCAGATAGGCGCGGGTCAGTAGCGGCCGGTCGGTGGAGGAGAAGCGTGCCATCGCCCCGAGCGCACCGAGCGCGCCGGCGAGCAGCGCCTCGCCGACAATGCCGCCGATGCGTTCGGGGTCGATCATGGCAGTGCTCCTATCGGCGGCAGAAGACGCGCCAGGCGATGCCGGCCGCGTCCCGCTCGGCGTGCTGGACGATCAGGGTGTCGGCGGCGAGGGTGAAGGTGTCGTCGGCATCCACGGTGGGCAGGACGGCGATGGCGACGGTCAGGACGTCCGAGGCCTGGATGACGCTGGTGCCGAAGGCATCGCCGAGCCGGTCCGGCGCCGAGCGCAACACGCGGAGCAGGACCGGCGCACCGGTCCCGCCTGCGCGATAGCTCGCATCCGCACCGATGTTCGGATCCGCGGCCAACGCGTCCATGGCCGCGGTGAAAGCGCTCACGCTGGCCGCCGCAGCCGCCAGGCGAGCACGCCGACCACCGCGGCGGCGATGACCGCGATGGCGACGGCGGGCGCCAGCGTGCCCAGCGCCTGGATGGCCGGTGCGGCCTGCGCCACCGCGGTGGCGATGCCCGCCGCGCCCACCAGGACCGCGCCATGGCCGGTTCCCGTGGCCGCCGCCACCTCGCGGAGCGTTGCCGGCGCGGCGGGCGGAACGCCGGCCAGGGTCAGGGCGCGATCGATCACAGGCGCCGGATAGGTCAGGCCGGCGCATTCATGGTGGATGATGGCCTCGACCAGCGGGCGCAGGTGATCGTACCGATGCAGGTCGATCGCATCGTCCGGCCCTACCCCGATCCGCCGCGCCACCACCGCGATATAGGCGGCGGTGTCATTCTCCACCTTGGGCGCCCAGCGCTCGATGATCGCGCGAGGCGTCCGCAGCTTGTGCCGGTCCTGGTAGGTGACCAGCAGCGCAGCCAGCGCGCGGATGCCGAACTCATGGCTGATAAAGCGGCAGAAGCGCCCGTCCGAGGGCGGCTCGGCCAGCCCCTGCCACATGTTGGCCGTGACGTGCTCGATATTGCCCGGGTTCCGGTTGCGATAGCCCCGCGTGGCCTTCGGATCGAGGCTCATGCGCCGGACGCCGGAACACGCAGCAGCACGGCGCGGACCGTGGCGTCGCCCGCCAGCGCCGCCACCGTGGCGAGGCCCACCTGGAAGTTGCCCGTGGCCGTGGTGGTGAGGCGCCGGTTGGTGTTGTCCCAGAAGACGCGGGCGCCGGCGGTGATGGCCAGCGCCGGCTCCTTGGTGATGTCGAAGACGCCCTTGGTCTGGCATTCGATGACGGCGTTCTGCACGCCATCAACGGCGGCCACGCCAAAGAGCGCGCCAACCAGGACGCCCTGGCCGGAGGTGACGCCGCCCGCATAGGGGACGGCCAGCGCCAGGCTGTCGCCCGGCTGGACATAGTTGCGCATGGGGATGAGGTCTCCAGAAACGCAGAAGCCGCCCGGTGGGGCGGCCTCTGCATGGGTTCACGATGGAAGGGAGGAGCCGGGATCAGGTGCCCGGGTTGAACCAGGCGCCGCGCCAGTCGATGGCGCCGACACCAAAGTCGAAGATCACCGAGACCTCGACGCCATCCACGCCCTGGACATTGCCGGTGGTCACCTGCGGCCCCTCCGCCCCATTGAGGTAGCCGTAGACATAGACCGGTGCCGCCAGCGGATCCGAGAACAGGTACCAGCGGTTCGCCGGGATGAGCGGCTCGACGAGCGGCTGCACGAAGCCCGCATAGACGTTCGCGTTGCTGGTCTGCGTCGCCTGGACCGATACGGTAAGCTGCCGCGCGGCGAGCTCCTGGTTCGGCCCGACCAACAGGCGCATCTGCGCGCCGACCGCGATGGGCAGGCCGTCGAGGGTCTTCTGGCGCATGACCGCGGCACGGCCCAGCGCCAGGTTCGGCAGGTCCAGCGCGGTGCCGGCGCCCGCCTTGTTGGCCCGCGCCGCTGCCGTGCCGAACACCGCCGCCGCACCGGTGATGAGCGTGGGGCCGTCGCCGGCCGCGCTGTTCACCAGCGCATAGGCCGTGGCGTTCTCGAAGTCGGCGACGCGCCGGCCGATCATGGAGGCGAAATCGGTGAACGCGCCGAGATCGTCGTTGACCAGCATCTGCCGCGTGACGCGGATGCGCCGCGCGAAGGTCTGCAGGAAGACCAGCTCCTGGCTCTCGGACATGGTGCCGGCCTGGACCTCGCCATTCTCCGACAGCGGCAGCAGCGTCGGGAAGTCGCCGACCCGCAGATGGCGGTGCGGCTTGAAGTCCCGAAAATCGCGGCGGAGGAACAGCGTGCGGTAGGTCGGCGCCGCAGGCGCATAGGCCGCCAGCAGCATCTTGTTGGCCGCGGCGGAGAGCAGCGCCGGGAAGTCGCTGGTGGTGTGGAAGGCGCGCTCGGCGAGGATGGTCGGGTTGCGCGGCACGTTGCGCTCGCCGCGGGCGCGCAGCAGTTCGCCGATCATGTCGGAGGGGCGCCAGCCCAGGAACTCGGTGTGGCGACCGGTGGCCGGCGCCTGGTAGCCGGGCATGGTTCGCGCGGCGAGCGCCTCGGCCATCGCGTCGAGGAGCTGCGACGGGTCCTCGTTGGACGGGCCGGTGTCCGGCCGCGCCGGCAGGGAGGGCCGAGCGGCGCCGCTGGTGAAGGCCTCCCACAGCCGGCCGCGCAGCACCTCGGGCGAGACGCGGTCGCGGATGGCGGCCTCGCGCATGGTGTCGAGCATGTCGGCGGTCACCAGGCCACGGGCGGCGGCCAGCACCGGCTCATAGCCGGCGATGCGCTCGACGGCGGCGCGCTCCGCCTCGGCGCGGATGGCGTCGAGGTCAGGCGTGGGCGGCATGGCGCGGGTCGGCTCGGGCGGCGCGGCGGGCGGGGTGCTGGCGGGCGTCGTGGTCACGGGGACCTCCTGGTGCGGGATGGTGGGCGGCGCGGGCGGCGCCGGCGCAGGATCCGGCGAAGCCGGCGTCGTCTCGGGCATGGTGGGTTCCTCGGGGATGGTCAGGGCTGGTTCGATGGCGGTGGCGGGGGTGCCCTGGTCCCCCTCGCCACGGACGACGGCGGCTGCGTCCACGGGGACGGGCACGATCGAGATCTCGTAGGGCTCCCAATCCACGGCGCGGTGGATGGTCTGGCCGGTTGCTGCGTCGGGCCGCGGCTCGTAGCGGTGGACCCGGTAGCCGACGCTGACAGATTGCAGCGTGCCGTCGGCGACGCGCTGCCAGACCGGTTCGACGTCATCGGCGCCGCTGAATTGCAGCGTGGCGTAGCCGCGTCCGGCCTCGAGGCGGGCGGCGGTGACGCGGCCGAGCACGTCGCGCGTGCCGGCGCGGCGGTGGGTGTCCAGCACGGGCGCACGCCCGGAGCGCAGCGCATCCATGCGCACTGCCTCGGGGCGCATGTCGAGTTCTTCGAGGATCGGCCCATAGGGCGGCACGAAGTTGCGGGCCCGGGCGCCGGTGGACCACACCACCTCGACGGTGCGGGCTGCCCGATTGACAGTGACGGGCGCGGCGAGCGCGCGGCAGGCGGTGATCGATTGCCCAGCGTCGGGCATTCGATCCGGCGCGGGGCTGGGCCCCTCCGGTTCGATCGGCTCGGTCATGAGGCGTTCTCCTGGGCAGCGCCGCTACGGCGCGGCGAAGCCCTGCGCGTTGACGTAGACCTGTGCGCCGGTGGTGAGGCAGGCGACGTTCATCGCCGTGGCCGCGGTGCCGCGCAGGGGCGTGGGAAAGGTGATCTCCACGGGCGCTGCCATCGCCGCCGGCAGCAGCTGCCGCCAGATCACGGTGGCGCCGTCCTTGATCACCACCTCCGTCGCGACCGTCGCGTGCGCGTTGCGGATGTCGATCGAGGTCACGTAGTTCCGGATGCCGGCCGCGGCCGCCGCCCGGAGCACCACGTCGGTGGTGTTGATGATCCCGCCCGCGGCGGCGGCGTATTGCCAGTCCGCCTCAGGGATGGCGTAGGGCTTGGTCACCAGCGCCCCGATCAGCGTCGCCAGCAGGTCCACACCGCGCGCCGTGGTCACCGCAACTGGGTTGGCGGAGTAGCCGGTGGCGGCCAGGATCGGCACGGCGCCGCTGGTGTTGCGCGCCTGACCACCCACGGGCGTGACCGTCGGCGGCACGGTGCTGAGCACGTTCACGCCCAGCCCCTGGCCAGCGACCGACTGCCCGCGGCCCGCCGTGATCTCCGTCGTCAGCTCAGCATAGTCCGCGATGGTGACGAACTGGACCTTGATGTCGGTGTTCGAGGCCGGCGCGAGGTTGCGCGAGACCGAAGCCCAGCCGGTGTTCAGATAAGCGCCGGTGAAGGTCGAGCCGACGAGGTCGAAGCTGTTCGCGTCGATCACCGTGATCGTGAATGTGCCATTCGCGCCGGGTACGCCGGAGACATCGGCGACGGTCACCACATCATTGGTGACAAAGCCATGCGCCGCGCGGGTGATACGCACCGCGCCACCGCCATTGTTCGCCACCGCCGAGACGCCACTGATGAACTGGCGGTTCCGCACCCGGATCCGGAACCGATACAGCGCATTCGGCTCCGGGATCTGCTGGTGCCGGACATAGGAATTCGAGCGCGCCGCCGTGGTGTCGAGCAGGCGGCCATGGAAGTAGCATTCGTCGTTGGTCGGCTCGAGCTCCAGCACCGACCAGCCGGCCGGGGCCGTGGTCGGGATGGTGCTGCCGGAGGCGCTGCCGAGGCGCGGGGCGCCCTCGCTCTGCACCTCGTAGTTCGCGAGCGTCGCGCTGGCGCCATCCAGCCGCCAGCCCGCGGCGCTGCGCCCGTCCGGCTGGGCGGTGGTGGGGTCGATGCTGACCAGCTCGAGCCAGACGGACTGGCCGACGATGCGCTGGCTCATGTTCACCGCCACCATGACTCGGAGCGGGATGGTGAAGGTGGTCCGGCTGGTGAGGGTGAGCTCATCGTCGAGCGTGGTACCGGTGGAGATGGTGACTGCGCCATCGGCCACGGTGTGCGTGATGCCGCCGCCGGTCGCCGCGATCTCCCAACGGGCCGGGTTGATCTCGGTGCCGTTGAAGCTGTCGCGGAACTTCTTCTGCATGCTCTTGATCTTGAGCATGTCATCGGTCCAGTCGTAGGCGCCTGCGATCATGGGTATGCTCCTGGGGCAGGCTCGGTGCGCGGCGAGGCAGCACCGGTGGCGGCGATTTCGATGGCGGCGAGCTGGGCGGCATCTTGGGCCGCTCCCGACTTGGCGACGCGGCGGGGATCGCTGTCGAGCGACAGGCCCGCCTCATCCAGCAAGGCATTGGCCTCGCGGATCATCTCCACCACCTGGCGGAAGTCGTATCCGAAGGCGCCGACCGCCTCGGGCTGCGGCACGAAGCCGGCACGCACCTGCGCGATCAGCGCCGTGGTGTCCTTGAGCGGGTCGATCATCTCGTGCGCCGGCGGGACGTGGGACAGGCCGTCCGGCACCTCGGCGCCCCACAGCCCGAGCAGCGCGCCCTGCGCGTGGAAGCGGTCCGCGACGGGCCGCACCAGCATCGGGATGAGCATGCCGTACTGCACCTGTTCGCAGAGGCGGCGGAATTCGATCTTGCCGGCGCGCAGGCTGGAGTAGTTCGCCTGCGTGAGGTCGCCGGCGACCTGGTCGTAGGTCAGGCCGGTGCCCACCGCGGAGGCCTCCAGCGCGCGGCGCGCGAAGGCGGCGTGGGAGCCACCGCCGGAAGGGTTCACCACCTCCACGCTGCCCATGCCGCGGCGATAGAGGATCATCCCCGGCTCGAAGCTCTCCACAGTGCGGCCCTGCGCGTCGCGGAGCAGGCCCGAGGCGGGGCCGGTCATCGCGTCGTCGCCATCCTCCGAGACGACCGCGGCCAGGCAGGCCTCGATCTTGGCCTTCATTAGCAGCGCGGCCTCGTAGTCGCCGAGGTCGCGCAGGCGCGTTAGCACCGGCGCCAGCCAGGAGACATCGCGCAGCTGGCCGGGGCGGCGCTTGCGATAAATGTGCAGCACGTCGCGGGCTGGCACACGCTGGCTGCTCAACCAGGTGGCGCCGCCCGGCAGAACCCAGGACGCGCCGGGATGCACGCGATGCAGCCAGTAGCCCACCGGCTCGCCAGCCTCGCCCAAGCCGATGCCCTGGAGCGTGGGGACGCCCTCGATGACGCCCTGACGTGCCACGTCGAGGTGGTCGCTCTCCAGCACCTGCAGGCGTAGGCCGATCGGATTGGCCGGCGTGATGTCGGCCGGAAGCAGGCGGACGAAGCATTCGCCGCTCTCGACGACGGCGCGCATGACCAGAGCCTGGAGGCCATAGAGGTCGAGCCGGCCCTCGGCGTCGCAGGCGGTGCTGTCCGACCAGCGCCGCCAGGCCTCGGCGTGCGGCTTGTCTGGCCAGCGGGTGGTGATGCCAGCGCCGACGGCATTTCCAGTCCACAGATCGACGATGCGGGCCGCGTAGGGGTCGTTGCGGACGGCGTCGCGGGCGCGGCGTGCCACGGTGGGGGCAGCGGCGCCGACCTCGGCCGTAGCGTTGCCACCCGAGGCCGCCCAGCTCGAGGCGCGGCTGTCCTGCGCCGCGGCATAACCACGGAGCGCGTGCCATGCATCGCGGAGACGGCCCATCACCTGCTGCCCTCGCGGGAGAAGCTGGCGAAGGTCACGCTGGGGCGGCGGGCCGCAGTGTTCTCCGCGGCGTGCAGGACCGACAGGGCGCGGCCCAGTTCTTCCAGCGAGCGGTATTCCACGGTGCGCCCGTCGAAGGTCACGCGCGTGGTGCCGCCGGTGAAGGCGGCGGCCAGGACTGCGGCGCGCGTGCCAGCGGGCTGGGCGAGCGCCCAGGCGAGGACGGTCGGGTCCATGATCGTCCTCCTCTCAGCGAAGCCAGCCGCTGCGTGGCGCCAGCCAGCCGCGTGGGCGTTGGGTGTCAGTCGCAATCTGCGGCGGCGATGGAGGAGCGACATTCCCGCCGGTGGGAATTTCGCCTGCTGGCAGCGACAGCGCATCCGCCATCCGTGCCCAGCGGCCGTCCCCCCAACCATCCATGCCGAGTGCCGCCGCAGCAGCGCGAGCATAGACCCGGCAGTCCAATGCCTCATTCCGTTCCCGCGTCTTCACCCATTCCAGCCGGCGAAAGCCGTTGCGGCCGGCGCGGGCGACGAATTGCTCCGCGGTGAGCTGGCGGCAGAATTCCTCGCCGGCCGCATGCAGCGACAGATGCACGAATCCTGGCGGGAACGGATCGCCGCTCTCCGCGGTCGGCCGCTCCAGCTTCAGCCAGCCGTATGTCTCGCCCTTTAGGAAGGACGAGCCGACCGGCCAGACCTTCAGGCCACCCAGCTTGCGGCCGTTCCGCCGCACCTCCGTGGCCGAGGGCTGGCCGATCGCCGCGCGCAGCCCGTCCTGACCCTTCACGGCGATGGCGCGGCCAGCACCGGCGCGGCGCACGAAGCTGTAGACCTCGGCGGTGGTCATGCCGTCGCCGCTGTCGATCGCCGTCATGGCGAGGCCGAGCCGATGGCCAGAGGCATGCCGCCAGGTCTCACCCAGCAGACCGCGCAGTTCGTCCCAGACCGCAGCCTCAAACGGATTGCCCACCAGGATGCGGTGCTCGATCAGCCAGGACTGCCGGTCCTGTGCCCAGGCCCAGATGCTGGCCTCGAGGCGGTCGCGCTGGACGTCGACACCCGCCGTCAGCAGCAGCCCCTCGGCCGCGACCGTGCCCGGCGCCCATTCCTCGCGACGATCGTAGAGCCGCTGCCAATCCGGCGCCTCGCCGCTTTCCTGCCAGGTCTCGCCCAGCACGGTGTTCCGAAACGTCTTGATGGCGCGGTCGTCGCCCTGGGCTGCCTCCCAATCCCGCACCGCCTGCGACCAGGAGAACCAGCCGACTGGCGAGTAGAGCGCTGAGATGTGGAAACCGATTGCGTGCGGATCCTGAGGGATGGCGGTGGGCCGCCACTCGCCGCCGGCCAGCATCGCCGTTTTGTGCTGCTCGCCGATCGCCCCGTCGCAGGCCTCGCAGAGATAGCGGGCGCTGTCCGGCTCGCCCTTGTCCCAGACCAGCCGTTCGAAGCGCAGCCATTGCATCGTGGCGCAGTACGGACAGGGCAGGAAGAATCGTCGCTGGTCGGAGGCGAGGTATTCCCGCTCGATGCGCGACAGGCCGGAAATGGTGGGCGTCGACACCAGCAGCGTCTTGCGGCGCCAGCCAAAGGTGCGCGCCCGAGCCTCGGCCAGCGCGACCGGATCACCCTCGCCCTCAACGTCACCGGGATAGGCGTCGACCTCGTCCAGGAACAGGAAGCGCGCCGACATGGAGCGCAGGCCGACGGCGCTGTTGGCGCCGGTCATCACCAGTTGGCCGCCAGGGAACTCCTTCGATAGCTGCCGATTGCCGCTGTCACGCGAGCGCGCCGGGGCGACCCGCTGCCGGATCGCGGGCGTCTCCTCCACCAGCGGGTCGATACGCTGGTCGGAGAAGCGCTTGGCCAGTTCCGTCGTCGGCTGCACCGCCAGCATTGGGCCTGGCGCGTGATGGATGACGTAGCCAATCCAATTATTGCCGCACTCGGTACCGCCGACCTGCGCGCCCTTCATGAAGACCACGCGCCGGGCCGGGTGTGCCGGCGAGAGCGCGTCCATCACGTCGCGCAGATAGGGCGTGCGGTTGGTCCGCCACGGCCCCGGCTCGGCGCTGCCGCGGGAGCCGAGCATGCGATGCTTGTCCGCCCAGTCCGAGACCAGCAGCGCCGGCTCCGGCGCCATGCCATCGCGCCAGGCCTGCAGGATCTCGGCGGCACCGTCGAAATTGCCGAGTTCGCCGATGATCTGCTCGCCGGTCATCATGCGACCGCCACGCGGACGTCGTTCCGCTCGGCCAGGTGCTGCCGCAGCCGTGCATCCATCAGCGTCTGCAGCCGATGGGCGTCGACGCCGAGTTCGGCCGCGAGTTCCGCGGCGATACGGGCTGGCCAGGCGAGGATGGCATCGCGCTCCTCCTTGGCGAGCCGGTGCACAAGCATGAGCGCGCGGGCCTTCTCGACCAGCTGGCCGCGACGCTCATCGAGCCGGAGCTTGCGCTCCTGCGCCTTGAGCATCTCGTTGGCGGTGCGCGCATTGTGAAAGCTGCTGCCTCCCGCAGATGGCGTGGGCAGCGGCTCCGGTATGGGCGGGGTGACGAAGGCTGGCCGCGGCGGTGCCGGCGGAGGCAAAGGCTGTGCCGGTGCCGGCGCCACCATGGCCGCCGTCTTGCGCGCCGGATCGCTGCTGGCCGCGAGGCTGGCGCGGACCTTCTCGACGTCCCATCCGCCGCCCGGCTCCTGCGCGATGCGGCCAGCCTGCGCGGCCTTCTGCAGCGCGGTGTGCGAGATGCCGAGCCGGCGCGCTACCTCGCGCTGCGAGGCCACGCGCTCCGCCGGCGCGGAGACGTTCGCCGGCATGTGCGGCTCCATCAATTCAGCGAAGCGGCATCCGCGCAGTGGAAGGGCTATGGCGCCTCGGGTTCCTGCATCCAGGCCGGGATGTCGCGCTGCGCATGCAGCACCCGCCAGACGTCGAGGTTGTCCTCCCGCTCGACGTAGAACACCAAGTAGGGATAGCGCCGCAGCGGCCAGGCGCGGAGCCCTTCCAGCCGCAACTCGAAGGCGTAGCGTGGCGAGCCCACGGCCGGATGCTGCGCGATCCGCCTGAAGGCCCGCTCCAGCGCATCAATGAAGGCCAGTGCAACCGGCGCGCCGGCTTCCGCCACGTAGTGGGCGATGGCCTGGTCGATATCCCGCTGCGCCGCTTCCCGCGGAATGACTGGCTTGGCGGTCACGCCTGCGTTTGTTGGCGGACGCGGCGGCGGAGCGTGTCGAAATAGCCGTCATCCGCTGGCGCCGTCGGAGCAGATGCCGCGCCGTCCAGCAGCAGGCCGCGCAGGCGCTCGCGCTCCTGGTCCTTGCGGATCAGCTCGCGGACATACTCGCTGCTGGTGCTGTAGCCACGCGCGGCGACCTGCTCATCCACGAAGGATTTCAGCCCATCCGGTAGGGAGACGTTCATGGTGCCCATATCCCAGACGATACCCTGGCTTGGCAAAAATTGGCAAGAATGATGTGCGCCGGGAGGCGCTCCAGGCCGGCGACCGGCATGATCATGATGTGATCCAGACCGCCGAAACTTAGCAATTCCGCGCTGCTCCATCTTGCTTGGCTCGTGCGCGGCACAGCGCGAATGGTCCGTCACACGCAGAGCACCCCGCCCTGCACCACGACGGAGACCAGCATGACCGACCGCGAAGCCCGCGCCGCCCGCAACCAGGAACGCAGCCTGGCCGCCTTCCTCGCGAAGAAAGCCGAATTCGACGCCCTCCTCGCCGAACTCACCCAGGCCAGCGCGGACCATTTCGGCGCGGACCCCGAGGAGGTGCTTTGGGGCGAGGCGGCCTGGCTTTCTGATGCCACCGCGAAGCTGAAGGACATCGCGGATCAGCATTTCCGCCGCGGCGAATACCAGGCCTGACGCGGGTCACTCCCGCACCGCCCCGACCGGCCACGCCGGCGGGGCTCCCGGCAGTAGGGGCCGACGGTCGGCACCCGGAACCGGAGACCACCACGATGACCCAGCTTTCCGACACCCAGCGCGTGATTCTCAGCGCCGCCGCGCAGCACGAGATGGGCCTCGCCCGCGCACCGAAGACCCTGCCCGCCGCAGCCCGCAACGCGGTCTTCCGCAGCCTGATCAAGAACAACCTGCTCACCGAGATCAACGCCCCGCGGGAGCATGTCGGCCTGGGCTGGCGCCAGGATGAGGACGGCACCTGGATCGTCGCGCGCATCACCGACGAGGGGCTGCGCGCCATCGGCATCGACCCCAACGAGGGCGACGCGGGGGCCGGCGAGCCCGACTGCTCGGGCATCGAGGGCAGCGTGCCCGACACGGCGCGCACGGTGGCGCCGGCCGCGGAGCCCGCCACACAGGACGCCCCGGCGCCCGAAGCCGCCCAGGCCGCGCCCCTGACGGAGGAGATCGCCCTGCTCGACCAAGCTCTCGCTGCGCGCGCCGCCACGCCGCGCGCCAGCCTGCGCGAAGCCGCCGCGGCCATCCTCGCCACCTGGGATGACGAGGCCAACCGCGAGGGCGACATGATCGGTGCACTCGACGCGCCGATGGAAGCGCTCCGCACCCTGCTCGCCGGCAAGCCCACCCGCATCGCGCGCGAGCCCGGCGCGCCGCGCAAGCCGCGCGAGGGCACCAAGCAAGAGCAGGTGCTGGCCATGCTCCGCCGCCCTGAAGGGGCGACGGTGGCGCAGATCGCCGAGGCCACCGGCTGGGCGCAGCACACGGTCCGCGGCTTCTTTGCCGGGCTGAAGAAGAAGGGCCACGCGGTCGAGGTGAAGTCGCGCGAGCGGATGGTCGGGCCGAACAAGACGGGCGCAAAGGGCTCCTTCACCATCTACGCCCTGGCGGAATGAAGCATCTCAGCCACGCCACTGAACATGATCAGGAGCGCCGGGGATCATCCAGATTCCCGGCGCTCTATTGAGTTGGCTGCGTTCCGACACAGCGCGAATCGTCCGTCACGCGCAGGGCATCCCGCCCCGCCGAGACGGAGATGACGATGACCACCACCACCCTCCCGCACGAGACCGCCGAAGGCCCCCAGGATCGCGCCGCCTGGCAGCAGCTGCTCGCCACCGCGCCGCGCAGCACCGACAGCGTGGGCCGCGCGACCATCCAGGTCTGCACCGCCAGCGACGGACGGGCGATCTACGCCACGGTGGAATACGCCACCTGGCAGAGCGAGAAGGAGGCGGGCTGATGCCCGCCGAGCGCCGCTGGATCATCCTCGCGCAGGACGGTCGGCACGTGACCATGGGGCGCGCCGCACCGCCGAGCGAGGCGGAGGTCGAATCAGCCGCGGCGGCGCTCGCCGCGCAGGGGCTGGCCGGCTGGCTCGCCACGCTGGATGGCAACTACTGGTCGCGCCGCCGCGTAACCCTCGGGTCGGTGCAGACGCTTGGCGACGACGCCAGGCTGGATTGGCCCGCCGCTGTCGCCGCATTCGATGCCGCCCGGAAGGTTGCGACGGCACCCCGCTGACGCATCATGCCGCGAGCGCGACACCACGCGCCGCGGCCACGTCCCGGAACACCCGGTCCTCACCCGCCAGCACCGCAGCCTTGCCGGTGAGATTTTGCCAGCGCTGGATCGCCACATCGACATAGCGCGTGTCGATATCCACCGCGTGGCAGACCCGCCCCGTCGTCTCCGCGGCAATCAGCGTGGTGCCGCTGCCGAGGAACGGATCATAGATCGCCTCGCCGGCGGCGCTGTTGTTGATGATCGGGCGGCGCATGCATTCCACCGGCTTCTGCGTGCCATGCACGGTGGCGGCATCCTCGTCGCCGCCATTGGAGATGGCCCAGAGCGTGGCTTGGTCCCGTGCACCCTGCCAGTGGCCGGTCGCGCCCTTGCGGACGGCATAGAGGCAGGGCTCGTGCTGCCAGTGATAGTCGCCGCGCCCCAGCACGAAGCGCGACTTCGCCCAGACGATCTGGCTGCGGATGACGAAGCCCGTCGCCTCAAGGCTGTCGATCACCGTGCGGCTGTGCACGCCTGCGTGCCAGACATAGGCGACGTCGCCGGGGAACAGCGCCCAGGCCTGCCGCCAGTCGGCGCGATCGTCATTCGCCACCTTGCCGGTGCGCATCGTCGCGGAGACGCCGGCTTCGTTTCGCCATTCCGGATCGTAGTTCACGCCGTAGGGTGGGTCGGTGATCATCAGATGCGGCGTAGCGCCATCCAGCAGGCGCGCGACGTCGACCGCGCTGGTGGCATCGCCGCAGAGCAGCCGGTGGGGCCCAAGCTGCCAGAGGTCGCCAGCCCGCGTGACCGGCACGACCGGTGGCTCGGGCGCCGGCGCGTCGGGATCACCGGCGGCAGCCGGGACGTCGCCCGCGGCATCGGCCAGCAGACGATCCAGCGCTGCCTGGTCGAAGCCGATCAGGCCGAGGTCAAATTCGTCGGCGCGAAGCTCCCGCAACTCGGCAGCGAGCAGGCTCTCGTCCCAGGTTGAATTCAGCGCCAGCTGGTTGTCGGCCAGCCGAAAGGCCCGCGCCTGCGCCTCGGAGAGATGGCCGAGCCGGATGGCGGGAACCGCGTCGAGTCCGAGGGCCTTAGCGGCCAGCACGCGACCATGGCCCGCGATCAGCACGCCGGCATCATCTACGAGCACCGGCACGTTGAAGCCAAACTCGGCGATGGACGCCGCCAGCTGCGCCACCTGCTCGGTGGGGTGCATGCGCGCATTGGCGGCATAGGCCGCGAGCGATGCCACCGGCATCATCTCCACCTGAAGGTCAGGCCGCATCGGCAGTGACCTCCATGCGGGCCGCGGCGACAGCCTCGTAATCGCGGCCATCATCTGCCAGCGTCACCGGCAGGTCGGGATGCAGCATCCGCCAGCGGGCGATCGCCAAGTCGATATAGGCGGACGCCAGCTCGATGGCGCACACGCGGCGGCCGGTGCGCTGGCCGGCGAGAATGGTCGTGCCGGAGCCGCCGAACGGTTCGAACACGACCTCGCCCTCGTCGGTGTAGGTGCGCATCAGGAATTCTGGCAGCACCACCGGGAACACCGCGGGGTGCTCGGTCTCGATGCCACGGCCCTTATGGCGGGTCAGGCGCAGCACATTGTCGGGGATCCGGAAGTCCTGAACCGGCAGGCCCGCATGCTGGTATTCCGAGATGGTCCCGTCGGCTGCGCGCAGGCCGCTGCCCTTGTTCGGCGTGCCGGCCCATTTGCAGGGCACGATCTTGTTCGCCTGGCGCGCCTGGCGGTTGAAGTGGAAGACGAACTCGAAGGCCGGTGCGAGGCGGCCGTTCCAGTCGCCGGGCAGGCCGGGCCCCTGGTCCCAGGTGTAGAGGCCGAAGCGGCGCCAGCCGCGGGCGCGCATCCAGTCGAGCCAGGCGGCCCAATAGGGGACCCATTCGCTGTCGCGATGGATCAGCCCCAGGTTTACCAGCACCTGGCCGTCCGGGCGTATGGCGGCGTCGAGATGCTGGAACACGCCCTGCATGAGAGCATCCCAATCGGTGCCGCCGCCGGTGGTGTAGTCCCGCTGGTTCCCATAGGGCGGGCTGGTGAACAGCAGCGCGGCGCGGTCATCACCCATCACGCGCGCCACGGAGGTGGCGTCGGTGCTGTCGCCGCAGAGGAGGCGGTGATCGCCCAGCAGCCAGAGGTCGCCGGGACGGGTGACCGCCTGGCGCGGCGGCTCCGGATCAGCGTCCGCGGGATCGTCCGCCGGCGCCTCGTTGCCAGGGGCCTCGGCGCTGGCAACGGCCGGGCTGGCAAGTGCCGCGTTGCCAGGGTCCGTTGCCACCGGCTCCATGCCGGCCAGCAGGCGATCAAGCTCACCTGCGTCGAAGCCAGTCAGCGCCAGATCGACACCGCCCATCTCCTGCAGATTCGCCACCTCGGCGGCGAGCAGCGCCTCGTCCCAGCCGGCGTTCAGCGCGATGCGATTGTCCGCCAGGCGGTACGCGGCCTTCTGCGCATCGGTCAGTCCGGCGCGGGTGATGGTGGGGACGGTCTCCAGGCCGAGGGATTTGGCGGCTTGCAGCCGGCCATGGCCGGCGATGACCTCGCCGCGCTCATCGACCAGCACGGGCGCCACGAAACCGAACTCCAGGATACTGGCCGCGATCTGTGCCACCTGATCGGCGGAATGCGTGCGCGCGTTGCCGACATAGGGCAGCAGGGAAGCGACCGCGCGCGCCTCGACGGCGCTCGCAGACCATGGGGCCTGGGGCATGCGCACCTGCTGGAATCGATGGTGGTGGTGAAAGGTGCCGCCTGACGGGGCTGGCAACGCGGCGCCGTGGCAACCTGGAAAAATAGCCTGGCGCTAGGAATGTTGCGCGCTTCCGCCCCCCGCATACGGCGGGGCCAGGAAGGACCCTGCGGCTCGAGAGCCACAGTGGCTGATCAGCTGGCGAGTGGCTCGGGAGCCGCGGTGCTCGACGCACCTTCTCGACGTGTCACCATCATAGCCAACTCGATTTGCGCGCCGCCATGGGGTCTATTGTAACAGCAACCTCGGGTGCATTGAGCTCCCACTGACCTCGAGCATCACGTCCACCGCTTCTGCGCCAGCTTCGAAAACGAGCGATGCCGGACCACTCGTCAATCGATCAGGCCGCCGGCTTGCAAGCTCTCACAGCTCGTTCGCTGCAGCCTGAATCGCCAACGGCAGGGTCTGCGCCCAGGGCGAGAGCACAGACTGCCAAATGGGGCCTGGGCTAAACTGGTAGTCGACGTGACCCTTCGAAGAGAGAGCTTCGGCAACGACGTGCTTGCGCAGCAGCCCGGCGCAGTGTCCTAGCGCTTGAGGATGGCCCAGACGAGCGGCGATCAAAACACCTTCACCCGCGTTACCCGCTGCATCAAAGTTAACGAGGGCCGCAGAGGTGGTCGTCGGGTTGAGAATCTTGCCATAGAAACATGAGCCATCGCTCGTATGTGCAAAGATCTCGGACACGCTGAACTTCAGCAGTGCGTTCCAATCGGCGCAGGAAAGGCTCTCATCGCTTGGGTGGTTGTGGTGAATGATGACCGACCCACCATTCGCCCAATGATCCTGCATCTCCTGATCGGGATCCGTTCGGTCGCTCAGCTTGTCGGTGCGGAAGCTGATGCATGTTGTGCCGTTGGTATCGAACGCCGCCATCCACTCCCAGCGCGTGATCATGCCTAGGGAGCGAAGGGCAGTAGCCGATTGGCTTTCCTGCATCGAAAGCGCACGGACGGGCACATTGGATCCTTTGTTCTGGTGGCCAGCGACTCGAGTATATTGCTCCTGCTCGACGGGCTGCAAAAGGCGTCTGAAGAAGCGGGGCTCTACAGCCACTGCGGCGATGTTTGAGTTCCGCCGAGTGTTCACACTCGCCGCTGACGAGTGTCGGGGTGGAGACCGTGGCAGCCAAAACTCTGCAGCCGAATCATCTCATGCCGCTTGCTCGCGTGGCGTCAGTCCGAAGTGCATGGCCAGAATGCCGAGCGCTGCGACGAGAATGCCGCCCGCGATTGGCTGCGGCACTGGCCTGCCGCTCCAGCCTCGACGGGCCGCCCATTCACGGACCGACATCTCGAGGCCTACGACGAACCAGATGCAGGAGCCGGCCGGGCTGTCGTGTCCTCCGAGCGCATCCATCGCCGCAAGCACTCGCCGGCGCGCGTCGAGTTGGCGGTTGGAGAGCCGGTCTGCCGTCGAGCCGGGCAGGCGGATCAGCTGCGACGTGGACATGCTGTCGATCGCCGCGCTGCGGAACAGCGTGCGAAAAATGCAGCCCGCCTCGTGCATCTGCGGGGTGATGTTGCCGTTGGCCAGCATCAGCCCGAGCGTGTCCACGGCACGTCGATGCGCAACGGGCGACCCCGTGTCGGGATCCTCCTCGCGAACCGGCTCTGAGAAGCCGCCATGCTGGAGCCGCCACTTCGAAGGCTTCGCCAGATCATCGGGCTTCGCCTTCGACGCCTTGGTCTTGCGCTTACCGGCCATCGTGGTTCTCCCCGTTGCGACGCCCCCAGCGCCGATTGGCTTCGTTGGTGATGGCCTGACGCAGCCAGTCGTCGGTGATCTCGGCGATCGGCAGGGCGGCGACGCCGTGGCGATGCCAGGCAGCCGCACGCATGGCGTTCACCTCGCTGTCGTTGGTCGGGCTGCGCGTGCCGCGGTCGAGGCAGGACCGGGGCGGCAGCGGTGCGCCGTGCATGCTCATGCGCGGCCTCCCGTGGGGTCGGTGGCCCAGAGCAGAAGGGCGATGGCATCCGCCTCGTTGTCGTCGGCCGGCCGGAAGCCGCGGGCCTCGATGGCGGCGACCATCTTCGCCTTGTCGGCATTGCCCTTGCCGGTGGCGTAGCGCTTGATCGTGCCGACCGGGACGCCCTCGTAGGGGACGTCGTGCTCCTCGCACCAGGCGGTCAGCGTGCCGAGGAAGCCGCCATAGATGTGGGCCGCGTCCGTCCCGGCATGGGCGCGGACCTCCTCGAACACGATCCGCGCCACGCCGCCGGACAGGGCAGCGACCTCCGCCAGCCATCCGCGGAAGCGCAGGAATCGCATCCCGCCACCCTCGAAGCGGCTGGGCTTGAAGGTCATCGTGCCCGAGGTGATGCCACCATCATGGCGGCGCAGTGCCCATCCGGTCGTGGTGCCGAGATCCAGGGCGAGGACCGCGTGGTGCGCCAGGCTGATCGTGGGCGGGAGGGCGATGGGCGGGCCGCTTGCATGGGCGGCGGGCATGGTGAGAGTCGCTGGTGCCATGGTGGTCTCCGAGAGGGGATGATCCTGGTGAGGGCGGCGACGGCGCGGTTCTTGGCGGAGCTCGCCGTCGCTGCCCGGCTTTCAGTCGATCGGAGCCTGGGCGGGCCGGTGCTGTGCGGACGGCGCATCACGGCACGCCATCCAGCCAGGCCGGGGGACCAGGGGAGGATGGGGAGGGTTGCGCCGCATCCTCCCCGCGATCCTCCCCTCGAAAAACCGAGGTAGAATCAGGGTTCGGGGAGGAAGGGGAGGAAGGGGAGGAAATTCCCGGCCCTCGGTTCATGTGTGTGTGCGCGTGCGCGCATGTGTAGGGGGAGGAAAAATCCTCCCCTTCCTCCCCATCCTCCCCCGGCCCAGGAAAAACCTGGATCGTTGCTAGGTTAGGATTGTCGGAGAATCCTCCCCGACCCTCACCAATCCTCCCCGCCTGCGGTCCCACCGGGGAGGAAGGGGAGGATTTCCCGGTGTTGCTTTCCTGAGACGTCGTCAGGCGCCAGCGCTGGGCGTTGTGCGACGCGCCGCCGGACTGGAGGCGCACACGCCTGTCGCTGACCCGAAACACGCGATCGCGCATCTTGCTGAGTGCCCTACCGAGGCGAACGCGCTGGCCGTTTTCATCCTTCGCGCTGATCGGCAGCGGCGGGTCGGCCAGCCTGGCGTGCCCAAAGAGGTCGCTGGCGCTGACCTCAGCCGTGCCGAAGCGATCCCACCAGGTCTGCACGAAAGCCCGCCACGCACCGCCCTCGCTGTCGGACGCCGCCATCATCTCGTCGAGGTTGCCGAGGAAGCCCTCGATCCCTGACACGTCGAGCACGCCGCCCAGCGTCTGCGCCCAGATCTCGTAGCTGCCGATGCTGCGGCCGCCGCGGGGCCGGCCTGCCACGATCCACGCCTGGCAGAGGGTGAGGCAGGCGGAGACCAGCCGGCCGCGATTGGCGCGCACCCACACCATGAGGTCGGGGTGGCGGAAGGTGTCGCGGCGCCAGGGCTGGTCGGTGTGCGCGTCGAGCCTGATGCGGACCAGGCGCCGCGCCATCTCGTTCGAAAAGGTGGGGTTGTTGCCGGTGGCGACCCAGGCGCAGCGGATGGGCAGCCGCGTCATCTCGGATTGCCCGAGGATGCGATCCTCCCAGAACGGGGCGGTCAGGGCCGCGGCAAGGGCCGAGCTATCGAGCTGCTCGCGCAGATTGTCGATCAGGATGAGCGAGGGAATCTGCCGCAGCTTGGCGGTGATGCGCTTGCGCCATTCCTCGTCGTCGCGCCCTTCGGTCATGACCGAGGCGCCGACGCCGGTGAGGACGGTGGCGATGACGTCCACCATCAGCGTGGCGCCGGTGCCGGGCGTGGGCTTCTCGATCAGATGCAGCGGCGTCGGGCCATCGACCATGGCGCGAAGGAAGCTCAGCAGCAGCAGGGACAGCGCATGGGCGCGCTCTGCGGTGCTGGTGAAGGGGAAGTCGCCCAGGAGGTCATCCAGCAGCAGGGAGCGCGCGGCCGCGATGTCCTGGGCCGATGGACGGTCGGGAATGGATGGCAGGCGAAAGCCCGCGGTCGGGCGATAGAGCAGGCGGGCGTCGGGGTGATAGCCGGGTTCGGTGAGCAGCACGCCGCCGCGCCCAAAGACCGGCGTGGTGACGATGCCGGCGAGGATGGGCAGGCCTGGATCCGGGGTGGCCAGCAGGGATTTCACCACGCCGGTGGGCGGGGGCGCGGGGATGGCATCGCCCTTGGCGTTGACCTTCCGCCAATCTGCCAGCTTGGCCAGCATGTGACGCAGCCGCTCCTCGGAGACCGTGGCGGCGACGGGCCGACCCTCATCGTCGGGTGTGACCCAGCTGGGCAGCCCGCCGAGCCGGAACAGCCAGGGCGTGCGGTTGGAGGCGAGGATGGCGCTCCAGGCGCGATCGGTGGCGCGGCGGAGATTGCCCTCATCGGCGCGCAGCACCGGCAATGGCGCTGTGGGTTCGAGGAAGCCCAGCGGCAGGTGCCGGCCGGTCTCGTCCTCGGCTGCTGGTGGAGGCGCAGCAGCCGCACGCAGGGCGGCGTCTACCAGGGCGGCAATGGCCTCGGGGCCATCGCGGCCCAGCATGTCGTTGAAGTCGTCGCCCTGCTGGGGCGGCTTGGCGATGGCGGTGACGACGCTGTTGCGCCGTAGGCGGCCCGCCAAGGCATCCGCGGCGCGCATGCCTGCGCCGGAGGTGTCATGGTCGGCGAGAATGATGATGCGCTGGGCCTCGGGCGGCAGCTGCACCTGCTCGAGGCCGGAGGTGGAAAGCGTGGCCCAGACCGGCAGCCCTGGGCAGGCAGCCATGACGGCCAGGCCGGTCTCGATGCCCTCGCAGAGCCCGAGCACGCCATGGGTGCCGATTTGGGCCAGGCGCACCGCGCCACCACTGACCTTGCCCATCATCATGCGCGGCTTGGGGACATCGGCCTTGCGGACGGTGTCGCCATCCTGCTGCAGATAGGTGCGATGGAGCGCGATCACCTCGCCGACGACGTCGCGGACCAGGCCGATCATCGCCAGATAGCCGGCCTTGGTCTCGAAGTTCGTCAGGTCGGGGTGAAAAAGCAGGTCGGAGCCGATCGGCACGGCCAGGCCGCGGGCACTCAGATAGGTCTCTGCGGCCGTCCCAGCGATCGGCACCGCGTGCTCCCGCACGAAGCCGATCTCGTGCGTCATGTCGCGCTCCGGCTTGCGCGCCGGCGGTGGCTCCTGCCGTGCGGGTGCGTCGCCCGTCCAACCGACCCGCGCTGCCGCCTCGGCAAACAGCAGCCGGCCCGACAGGCCGGTGCCATGCTCCAAGGTGCTGAATGGGCCACCGCCCTGGGCGCCATCGAAGTCGTGCCAGTCGCCGGCATGTTCGCCGGTCAGCATGATCACGCAGGATCCGGATTTGCGCGGCGGTGCGCCCTGGATGTTGGCCAGCCGCCATTCATCGCCCTGGCGCCGCCCATTGGGGAACAGCCCCGGTACCCAGGCATGGGCGCTGTCGCGCAGGCGGGCACCAATGGCGTCCAGGTCGTAGCGGACTGAGGATGCCGGCGGTGCGGCGTCGTTCAGGTCAATCAAGGATCACCAACCCGCGTTCGGCGCGCGTGATGGCGGTGTAGAGCCAGCGATTGCGATCCTCGGCCGTGCGGCTCAGCCCGTCATCGTAGACGACGACATTCTCCCACTGGCTGCCCTGGGCCTTGTGGCAGGTGATGGCATAGCCCCAGCTGCTCTCGATCAGCCCACGCATCTCGCGGTAGTCCCGGGTCAGCCGCTCCCGGTCGTAGCGGACGTGGTCGTCGTAGTGGCCCTTGTAGAAGCGGTGCCGGCCGGAGATGGCGACGCCATCCTCGGTGGTGATGGTGGCCGAGAAGGCCAGCTCGCTCTCGTGCCGGATCTCCGCCAGCGACAGGAACATGCCGTTGACCAAGCCGAGGTCGTGGCGGTTCTTCAGGCAGATGAGCTTCTCGTCCTGGCCCGCGGGATAGGGGGCCGGAAAGCCAGCTGCCTGCTTGATCTGGCTGTTGAGCCAGCGCCGCGTGTCGTTGCGGCCGCAGATGACCTGGCCGCCGCGCAGCATCTGCTCGGGCCGCACCGCGTTGCGCGGCAGCTTCCAGACATGCGCATCATGCTCACCGGGCGGGATGTCGACGCCCTGCCGGGCCATGGTGGCGAGGCGGATGATCGCGCTCTCGCCGGCCTGGCGGTGGATTTCGGTAAGCATGATGTCCGGCTTTGCCTCGGTGAAGGCGCCGGTGCCCTTGATGGGTGGCAGCTGGCCGGGATCGCCCAGCACCAGGATGGGCTTGCCGAAGGCCAGCAGGTCGGCGGCCATCTCGGGGCCGACCATCGACACCTCGTCCAGCACGATGAGGTCGGCGTCCCGAACCAGTGACTGCTCGTTCAGCAGGAAGGTGGGCTTGTGGATGTCGGCGAGGCGAAGCTGCAGCTTGCTGATCTGCATCTCCGCGAACGCGCGCTCGGCGGGTGCCATGCGTCCGAGGCCACGCTGAAGGTCGAGGAGCTCGCGCTCGACGCGGTCGATTTCTTCGGGCGTCGCCTCCGAGACGCGATAGATGAGGGAGTGGATGGTGGAGGCAGGCGTGCCCTTGCGGGTCATCACCAGCGCCGCCTTGCCGGTGAAAGCCGCGAAGAGAATGCGACGGCGTGCTGCATCCTCCTCATCGCCGCTGGCAGCCACGTCGATGCCGATCGCCTGGATGGCGTAGGTGATGACGGTGCTCTTGCCGCTGCCGGCATAGCCGAACAGGCGGAAGACCTGCTGTTGGTGCGTGCGGTTCTGGAACCAATCCACGATGGCGCGGATGGCGTCGGCCTGTTGGGGAGAGGGTGTGAAGCTCATGCGAGCTCCCCGCCATTCACCAGGTAATCCTTGATCACGCCACCACGGGCGATATCGCCGACCTCGCATTGGCGGACGAAGACGCGGCGACCATCGGCGAGCGCACGCCAGTGGCCACGGCGAATGTGCCAACGGGGTGAGGCATGTGAGCCGCTCCGCTCAGCCAGCGCGGATGCGATGATGTGCGGCTGGATGTCGGCAACGCGATAGGTCCATCCGCGCACGCCATCCTTCGCAAAGGGGCGCCGACGCAGTGGCGAAAGCTGCTGCTCTGCTAGCGGCGTCGGAATGGAGAGCAGCCCCAGCGCACGCCAGATCATGGAGGTCGCTGCCTCAAAGGTCGGTGCGTAATGGTTCGGGTCCTGCTCCTTCGGGTGGCCCATGACTTCGGCAACACCGTTGGGCAGGAATTCCACTGCGGCCATCAGGTCGCTCCAGCAATTCCGCGATGGAATAAAGCGGAACAGGAAGCTATCGACGCCTGCCTCAGTGGCACGTGCGTAGGAGGCGAGACATGCCTCGGGCTGTTCAGGGTCCTGAAGTTCAAAGATGCAGTGCGGGTGCGGCAGCTTGAGCGTGCCGCCCAGGTTGCTGGTGGCGAGCCGCTCAACATCGTCCGAGTCGAAGCGGCGACTATCTGGAAAGATGTAAATCGGGGCGGTAGCGACCGCCTTGGCATCGATCTCGCACCAGAAGCGATGTGCGTGACGTAGGACATGACGCTTCAAGCTGAAGGCAAGGGGCGTCATGCGCGAGGTGGTGGCAGGCGTCATTGGGCATTCTCCCAGCAGCGTGCCGCGTAGGCGCAAAAGCGGCAGAGGTAGAAATCGGCATGCGCTGCGATGCGCGGCGGCAACTCGCCGGCCTCAGCAGCGCGGAGAATATCGACCGCGCGATCTGACAGCCGCTGCGCCTCTGCTGCATCGAAGGGCACCGCCTCGTGGTGCAGGGCGAGCGTGTCGCGGTTCAGCGCCGTGAGGAGCGCCACCTCGAGCTCGAGGTAGGCCATGTAGAGCTGCACCTGGGCGAAGTAGATCGGCTTGGACTGGCGCAGGCCGTGTTTGACCAAGTCGGTCCATGACTTCTGACCGAGAGCCTTGTGCTCCCACAGGGAAGGCCAGCGGATGCCGACGTCGGGCCCTGCCACGATGACGCCATCGGCATGGCCGCGCAGCTTTCCGCCCGCGGCGGCAAAGCCGAACTGCTCGCCATCGGCGCCACGATCGCGCAGGTCGAAGCCGGCCTGACGGAGCCAGCGGATGGACAGCGTTTCGAACTGGTGCCCCGCATCGAAGATGCGCAGGATGCCACCGTCGAAGTCCCGGCCAGCATCCTTCGGCGCGTGGGCTACCTCGTAGACCAGCTTTCGCGCGCAGGCCTCGCCGATGCGGCTGCCGCCGAGATAGTCGCGGGGGCGCTGTTGCTGATTGCGCGCGACCAGCGCCGCATCGACATGCGCGTTGATGCGGGCGGTGACCGCTGGGGCGTCGCAGAGGGCCATGCTTTGCCCTCCGTAGACGAGGCCGGAGCCGTGGTTCAGATCGATCATTGACCCGCACGCCCGGCCGGCGGGGACGTGCGGCAGCTTGTCGCGATCACGATCGATGCGCCGTGAATATGCGACGGGGTGATCACGGCGGTGCCCATCACTCGCTTCTCTCGCCAGCCGCGGTGCCGCGCGCCGAGCGCAAGGGCTGGGTCGTTCTACTGCGAGCCCATTCCAGAGCATCGCCCCAGCGGTAGAGCGCGCGAGCGGCAAACATCGAGTAGGGCGGGCCGCCGCCGCGCGTGGCTTTGGTGGCGAGAGTGCGTGGCGAAACCGGATAGCCAAGTTCAGTGAGTGCCGCGGCCGTAAGCTCGCGCCGAAGCAATGCGTCGGGATTATCGGGTACACACGTCATCGATGGTTGCCTTCTGCTTGAGGGGTCAAAATGGAATCGGGTCGTCGAGCGGATCCCGCTCGGCGGCTTGGCGCTGCATGGATGCCTGGAAGCCGTCGACGCAGGCCTCGATGATGCGGTCGATCTCCGTGGCACTCCGGTCGTGGAACGGCGCCATGAGGTTCAACTCCACCAGCACCTCGGCGAGCGGCCGGCGCGCGTCCTTCACCGCGCGCTCCTCCATCTGCGTTTTGTCGATCACGCCGTTGGACCTGCGGGCCATCGCCCCGCCTGCGTCGCAGCACCGCATCGAGCAGAAGCGGTGATGGGGAAACTCGCCCAGCCGCATCTCGTGGATGTAGCCGAAGCCCTTCGCCTCCCGGCTGCAGAGCGCGCATGTGAGGCGACGCACCTGATCATCGGGCGAGCAGCCGCGCGGCGGTGGCAGGGACTTGGCCGCAGCACGCGGCTGCGCCGGCCGCGTCCAGCGGCGACGGACCATCGGCGCATCATCCGTTCAGCCAGGCCGGGCCGCCGGCGGCGGGGGGTGCCGAACGGGGGGGCGGGGCGGCCGGCGTAGCCGCCGGTGCGGCCCAGGAAGGCGACGCTGGGGCGGCGACCTGCGGCGCTGCCGCGCTGGCCCAGGCGGGGGCGGCGGGCGCGGGAGCAGCGGCAGGTTTCGCCGCGCGCTGGCCGCTGGGCGAAGCCGGCACCGACTCGCCCGCCATGATGCGCGCGTATTCGGGCTCGCCCGGCAGCACCACGCGGTCGAGGCGGTTGCTGTCGCTGTAGCGAGGGTCGTTCGCCGGCTCGACGCGGATCTTGGCGGCGAAGGTGATGCCCGACAGGTCGGACAACCCCCGCAGGACCCGCTTCGCCTTTGCGGCCTCACTCATATCCTGCGGGTCGAGGCCGAGCGCGCTGTCGATCATGGCGCGGAAAGTCCCCTTGGAGATCTTCCAGGCGATGGACACGCCGTGCTCATCGACCTTGCCGCCGACCACCGTGAAGGTCTGCCAGAACTTGCGGCGGATGTGCGGGCCCGCAGCGACGGTGAATTCGCCGTCGACCATGGCGGTGTCGCCGCCGCCACGGGATGCCTTCAGGAGGCCGCGGTCCGCCTCGCCTTGACCGTCCACCCCGCCAGGGCGGATCACCATGGTCACCTTGGCAAAGGTGCCGTCCGGGATGAGGTCGGAGCCACGCGGCAGTTCGGCGTCGTTCATGTCGTACATCGATCGGTGTGCCTCTCGGGTTCGGGTCAGGCCGGGGATGGGGCGGGCGCGTTGATCTTGCGGAGCAGCGCGAGCAGATCCGGCGGCTCGGTCTCATCGAGGCGGCCGGAGCGGTCCTTGGCCGGCAGCCCGAAGCGGTTGCCCGCCTGGCAGACCAGCCGGCGTTCCGTGCCGCGCTGAGGGTCGTGGACCAGCGCGCCGTCGCCATCGCGGGAGAACAGCGAGAGGGTGATGACCTGATCGACGATGCCGGGGAGTTCGCGGCCGGCCTTGCCGCCCTCCATCTGCGGCTGCCAGGTGACGCGGCCGAAGTCGTCGGTGTGCTTCTCCAGGATGCCGACCAGGATCACGGTCTTGCCCGGTGCGTGCTGGAGGTGCTTCAGCAGGCCAATGACCTCGCGCCCTAGCAGCCCATAGGCGCCGCGGGTGTCCGGCTTACCGGTCTTGTCCGAGAAGGCCTCGGGCTGCTTCTTCGCCCAGACCATGGCCTGACGCGT
Source organism: Rhodovarius lipocyclicus (assembly GCF_009900765.1). Taxonomy (GTDB): domain Bacteria; phylum Pseudomonadota; class Alphaproteobacteria; order Acetobacterales; family Acetobacteraceae; genus Rhodovarius; species Rhodovarius lipocyclicus. The sequence continues at coordinate 47,501 of NZ_JAAABL010000008.1, read as the reverse complement.
CAGATCGGTTATGCTGTCGACGAAGATGATCGACTTGCGGGCGAGCATTGCGACGAGCTCGGGATGCTGCGCGGCATAGTGGGCGTAGTGCTCGTTCGAGAAGAAGGCGGTGGGCGGGGCGGCAGGATTCGGGCCGCCGATCAGGGAGGTAAGAACCACCATGTCCTCGAAGCAGCGCACGGGGATGCTGTCGCCGCGCCAGTCCTGCACCGACTTCATGCCGGCCTCGAGGTCGAGGAAGGCCGTCTCGACGGCGGGCAGTACCTTGACCAGTGTGGTCTTGCCCGACCCGCTCTCGCCGACGATGACCATGGTGGTCTTGTTCGCGGCGGCGGAGAGCCGGTCGTCGGCCGTGACGATGCGCAGCGCCATCAGAGAGCCCCCCGCAGAGGATGGAGGGCGCCGGCATGTGGGCTGTCCCGCCGCGCGGTCTCCGACATGATGGCGAGGCGATAGGTGGCGCGACCCGTGCGCACGGTCCGCGCCGGCTCGAAGGCGGCGCGAATGCGCTCCGGCCAGACGGTATAGGCGCGCTCCGAGACCTTGAAGCTGACCTCGACATACTGGCCGGGATCCTCGCCGCCGGCGCGGATCTGCTCGGACAGGGAGGCGAGACGCGCCTGGTCCCATTCCACCCGCTTCGGCAGATCGACGACGATCTCCACGACGCCGTCCTGGAAGCGGACCGTGCCCGTGTCCTTGCCGGCGGCGGAACGGGCGCCGACGGCGCGCTGCTCGTAGCGCAGCGCAATCGCGGCCTCGATCCAGTCCTGCATGCGCTTGGCGCCATCCAGCGCCTCGCGCGCATCCGTCTGCAGCAGCGCCAGATGCTCGGCGGGAAGCGCGATGACGTCGCTCACCGGCATGTGGCGAAGCGCGTCGAGAGTGGGGCGGTTGGTGCGGAGCGCGTCCATCACGCGGCCTCCGCGAGCAGCAGCGGCAGGATGGACGACGCATATCGGCGGGGGCGGTGGCGGGCGACGAGGATGTAGGCGTAGTCCTCATAGCCGTGGCGGCGCTGCACGATATCCGCCAGGCCGAGATCGGCCAGCTTCCAGGCGCGGGCTGCCAGGCGCTGCAGCGCCGTGCGCTCCGGCTCGGGCAGGCACTGCAACTGCGGGCAGACCTGCCGGGCGAGCGCGCCGCGGTGATAGGTGATGCGGTCGCCGGGAGCCGCGGCGCCCAGCCAGGTGCAGAGCGACGCCTCGGTGAGAGGCTTCGACACTGCGCGGATGTCGGTGATGTTGGTGTCCATACTTAGCCCTACCCAGCCCCTCGCCGATGCGTCTCAGGCCGCCGCGGCGATGCCACCGGCGAGCAGCCGCAGGCGCATTTCCCTGATGCGGCGGTAGAGGACCGACCGCGGCAGGGGACCCTGCTGGCCGAGCTCGTGCGGCGTGCACTGCGTCAGGGCTGCGCAGATGCTGTGGTCGCGCTGGTCCAGGACGGCGCCGGCGCGATCCAGATCGAGGCGGCGCTCCAGCGCGGCCACCGCGTCGGTCTGCTGGCCGCACCACGCCGCATACCCCTCCGATTCGGGGATGATGTCGGCGAGCGTCAGCTCCTCCTCCTGGCCCGGCACTGCGTCATCCAGCGACGCCTCGTGCCGTTCGCGCTTCTCGCGGCGAAGGCGTGTGGCAAGACGGGATGCGCGGTGCTGGAAGCAGACCGTGGCGAAGGCCGCCAACGTCCCGCGCGCCGGATCAAAGCCGGGCAACCGCGCCAGGAGGTCGAGCAGCATGTCCTGCTCCATGTCCTCCCGCTCATGGCTGGGCCGCCCGAGGGTGCGGCAGAGGCGCCGCGCGTAGCGCTCAGCAAGGGGGTGAACGACGTCGAGATCGGCGAGGGAAAGCTCGGTGGGCATCGGGCGTGGCTCCTGGAGGACGGCTATGACGTCCAGAAACAACCACACGACCTGCCGGGGCGGAGAGGCCGAATGGGGCGCAATGGGGAATTGAAGAGGGTTGGGATTTATTCCCCATCGCCAAATCAGAGACTTATGGCCTCTTTCGCCCGAAATCAGATGGATAGCCCGGCGATTTCCGCCCCACCGACGCGGGAACTGCTCCCTCAGCCGGTCGCCTGTGGATATCGGGGATGGGCGAACAGGAAGGGAACAATGCTGTTGACCAATCGCACAGCAATTCGTCATGATCCCGGCATGTCCATCACCGTTGAGTACCCGCATCACGCCGCCTCGGGCGCGCCTCGGCCGTTGTCCGCCCAGACCCTCTGGGCCGTCGCCGCGCAGGTGCGCCGCCAGGCCATGACGGAGCCTGGTGGATTCGCGCTTCCGCTCGCCGCACTGGTCGCCGCCACGCGGACAGTGTCGGCGAACGGTCGGGCCATCGTAGTCGCCTGGGAGCTGGACCATCCTGTGCATGATGGCTCCGGGGAGGCGGTGCTCGGCGTCTGCGAGACGGATCCCGACATGCCAGGCACGGCGCTGGTCTCGGTGAATGCGCGCATGGTGGCCGGCCGGCCGGACCTCGCGATCAGCACCGCGGCCCACGAGCTTGGCCACGTGGTGTTCGACGTGCCTGTGGCACTCGGCACGCCAGCGCGGCGGTATCGGTCAGTGACGGCCGGCCCGAGCGCGCTGCTCGATCGGACCACAGCGGCCTCCGAGCGTCGGGCGAATGAATTCATGGGTGCGCTACTCGCTCCCCCGGTGCAGCTCCATCTCCGGATGCTGGTGCACGCGCGGTCGGAGCGGCTGCGCACGGTGCATGCGGCGCATCGGGGTCGGCAGGGCTGCCGCGTCCTGGCGGCCGACAACCCGCCCGAGGTGATCGAGGGCGTGGTCGCCGCGCTGGCGGGCGACTTCGGCGTATCGGAGCGCTTTATCGCCGTACGGCTGAGCCGCTACGGCCTGGTTCAAGGAGAGCAACGGTGAGCTTTGGATCGGTCATCCGCGAGCGACGGACTGCGCTCGGCATCGGGTTGAACGATTTCGCGGAGCGATTGGAAATCTCGGCGGCCTATTGGTCGCGCATTGAGCGCGACCAGGAGAATCCGCCCCGCGACGAGCTGATAGAGCGCGCCGCCGCCATTCTCGGCGTGCGGATGGATGATCTGTTCGTCGAGGCGCAGCGACTGCCGCCCGACATGCGGAAGGATATGGCGAAAGTAGTGCAGGCGTATCGGCGGTTGCGCTTTGTCGGGAAGGGATGAATGTCGTGGGCGGCCGAATCGTGAGGAAGCCCTGCTATGGGCTGGCCGAGATCTGTGAGCGTTGGGGCGTGACGGAATTGGACGTGGCGAATTTCGTCGCGGCCAATGAGCTCACCCTGTCCGTCGTCGTCGCGGGCCTCGCTGTCGAGAAGGGCAGCATCGAGGACGTGAATGATCGGGACTGGTGCCACATCCCGGACGAGCGCAGCTACCTCTCGGGCGCCGCAGATCTCCACCAGTCGCAGGCCTGGGCCACCCTCATGAATGGGTCCGAGACGATCAGCAGCTTCAAGGCAGAGCCAGGTCGCTACATCAGTATTGAAGCGCGCGGCGATGACGCGGGCACGATCGTGGTTTCGCGCGAACGGCTGGTCGTCCGGCACGCCGAGCGTTTGCGATTTGAGGCGGAGCAGGAGGTGGGTGCGGCGCCGGCAAGCAGCGGAGCCGCTGCCGTGGCGCCGCCACCGGCCGCGCGTGGCGCAGCACCGCGCTATGACTGGGATGCCTTCTGGGCCGAGGCACTGGTCAGCATGTTCCAGGACGGGCCGCCGGCGACGCTGGCAGAATACGTTCGCCGCATGGAGGCTTGGTTCGCTGATCGTGGCGAACATCCGGACTCCAGCACGATCAAGAAGAAGTTGAGTCAGCCCTGGCGGCGGATCGCGCCTCAGTTGGAACGCCGCCGCGCCTGATTGGGACGGATTGCCACCGTGGCGGGTAGGGCTAAGTATGAAGCCATCGCCCGCGGGACTGAACGCTCACCTCCCGCCGCACCTCCGCGAGGTCTGCGGCATCCTGGCGCGTGGCCTGGTGCGGCTCCGCAGCCGCGCTGCCGAGGAAGCTGCGCGCGAGGAGGCGAACCAGGGAGAGAGTTGCCTCCACTTCCCGGCACCCCAGCGCCTCCATGCAACCCGGACCAACCGGAGACCCGCATGACACGCGCCAACAAATCCAAACCCGGCACCCCGCCGGCGCCGACCATTCCCGCCATCCCGAAGCCGGACGTACCCGCGCGCTTGGCGGCACTGCCCAGCATGCCAATCGGCGAGTTGAAGGCCGAGTGGCGCCGGCTCTTTGGCACCGAGCCGCCGCCCTACAATCGTCGCTTCCTGGAAAGCCGCCTTTCTTACCGCATCCAGGAATTGGCCTATGGCGGCTTGAAGCGCGAGACGCTGGAGCGCCTCGAGGCGCTAGGCGAGCAATTCGACGGCCGCAGCATCACGCTCCGCCGGATTCGCCACGACCAGCGCCCGATCGCTGGCACGCGACTGCTGCGCGAATACCAGGGTGTCGAGCACGTCGTGACTGTGACGCGCGATGGCTACGACTGGCAGGGGCGCCCATACCAGTCGCTGTCGGCAATCGCTCGCGCCATCACGGGTACCCGCTGGAATGGCTGGGTGTTCTTCGGGATCCGGAGGGCCGGCGCATGAGCCGTCGTGACGCCCCCATGCCGGCGAAGACGCGCAAGCTCCGGTGCGCCGTCTACACCCGAAAATCCACCGACGAGGGGTTGGAGAAGGAGTTCAACTCGCTCGATGCGCAGCGCGCCGCGTGCGAGGCCTTCATCACGTCGCAGCGATCCGAGGGCTGGGTGCTGGTGCACGACCGCTATGATGATGGCGGGGTCAGTGGCGGCACGCTCGAACGCCCCGCCCTGCGCCGCCTGCTGGCCGATATCGAGGCCGGCCTCGTGGATGTCATCGTTTGCTATAAGATCGACAGGCTGTCGCGCTCGCTGATGGATTTCGCGAAGCTCGTACAGACCTTCGACGAACACGAAGTCACGTTTGTTTCGGTTACTCAATCGTTCAATACAACCACCAGCATGGGCCGGCTCACGCTCAACATTCTGCTCAGTTTTGCACAGTATGAGCGCGAATTGATTGGCGAGCGGGTGCGCGACAAGGTCGCCGCCTCGCGGGCGCGGGGCATGTGGATGGGTGGCCCGGTGCCGCTCGGATATCGCGTCGAGAATCGCAAGCTCCTGGTGGAGGAAGCTGGCGCCGCGACGGTGCGCCGCGTGTTCGAGGGCTTCGCCGAGATCGGCTCCGCCACCAAGCTGCTGCCGGTGCTGCACGCCGAGGGGTTGCTGACGAAGACCGGCCGCCCCTTCGACAAGGGCGCCGTTTACAAGCTGCTGATGAACCGTACCTTCCTCGGTGAGGCGGTGCACAAGGGGACGTCGTACCCAGGCGAGCACGCAGGCATCGTTCCGCGGGAACTATGGGACCGTGCACACGCGATCATGGCTGAGAGCCCGCGGGTGCGCGGCGCGAAGAACCGCGCCAACGCGGCTTCGTTGCTCCGCGGCCTGCTGTTTGGGCCCGACGGGCGGGCGATGTCCCCCACCCACACCCGAAAGAAGGGGCGGCTCTACCGCTATTACGTCAGCCAGGCGGTGCTGCAGGGCGGCGCCAATGACGCGCCACACCGCCGCCTCCCGGCAGGCGAAATCGAGGGTCTGGTGATGGCCCAGGTCCGCGCCCTGCTCCGCCAGCCGGAGGTCATCGTCGGCACGTGGCGCGCAGCGCGTGCCGAAGCGCCCGACCTGACCGAGGCCGAGGTGCGCGGCGCGCTCGGGCGGCTCGATCCTCTGTGGGACGAGCTATTCCCCGGCGAACAGGAACGGATCGTGCGGCTGCTGGTCGAGCGCGTGACGGTCGGCGAGGCCGGGGCGGAGATCAGGTTGAACCTGGATGGGCTCGCCGGGCTGGCGCGGGACATGGCGGCGAAGCATGGCGCGATGGCCGCATGACCAGCGTGACGGTGGTAGTCCCCATGGCGATCCGACGTCGCGGCGGCCGAAAGCAAATCATCGGGCCGGATGGGGCGCCGGTGCGGGCAGGCAACGACGCAGCAGGCGGGGCCACCACCCGCGGAGATCCCGCCCTGGTGAAGGCGCTGGCGCGGGCGTTTCGGTGGCGGCAGATGCTGGAGGAAGGTCGCTACGCCTCGATCCGAGAGCTCGCTAGGGCCGAGGGAGTGAACCGGACCTACATCGGCCGATTGCTGAACCTCACATTGCTGGCGCCGGACCTGGTGGAGGCCATCCTGGACGGGCGGCAGACCGGGGCCGCGAACATCACGCGTCGAAGCGCCCCGATCCCGGACGCCTGGCCGGAGCAGCGCCTCGCTTCAGGGTGAGGCAGCACCGGCGCTGGGATGAATCCGCGGTCCCCAGATGGATCAAACACACCAGACGATTGAATCCATTCCACCTATGGATAATCATATGCTGCCGCAGTCCGAATCGTCGGGGTCTTGCGCCAATATGATATCGGGAACCCATGGTCCGCGAAGTCCTACGCGAGCGTTTCATTGAGACCCTGACCGAACTCGGCGGGAGTGCCGGCAATGGCCGCCTGCGGGAGACGATCGGCTGGCAGGACGATACTTACTGGTCGGTGCACGCCGCACTGATCGAGGACGGCACCATTATTGCCGGCCGCGGACGTGGCGGGTCCGTTGCACTTGCTGCGCGGCCCAAAACGGCCACCCCGCCCCCGGCTAAGCCGGCACCCCAGCCGGACCTGCTCGCTCCAACCACCGTGCCAGCCGCCGCGCCGAAGCCCGCCCCGAAACGGGCGGCCAACAACGGCGCCACCCTCGGCTTCGAGGCGCAGCTCTTCCAGGCTGCCGATAAGCTGCGGAAGAACCTCGAGCCCTCCGACTACAAGCACGTCGCCCTGGGCCTGATCTTCCTCAAGCACATCTCGCTGGCCTTCGAGGCGAAGCGCGCCGCCCTGCTGGCCGAGGACCCCACCGCGGCTGAGGACCCGGACGAGTACCTGGCCGAGAACGTCTTCTGGGTGCCGAAGGAAGCGCGCTGGTCGCACCTCCAGGCCAGCGCGCGCCAAACCGCCATCGGCAAGATCATCGACGACGCCATGGCGGCCATCGAGGCGCACAACCCGGGCCTCAAGGGCGTTCTGCCGAAGGACTACAACCGGCCCGCCCTCGACAAGGTCATGCTGGGCGAGCTGATCGACCTGATTTCCGGCATCGCCACCGGGGAGCCCGGCGGCGCCGCGAAGGACCTGCTCGGCCGGGTGTACGAGTATTTCCTCGGCGGCTTCGCCGGATCGGAAGGGAAGCGTGGCGGTGAGTTCTACACGCCGCGCTCCGTCGTGCGCGTGCTGGTCGAGATGCTGGAGCCCTACAAGGGCCGCGTCTACGATCCCTGCTGCGGCTCGGGCGGCATGTTCGTGCAGTCGGAGAAGTTCGTCACGGAGCATGGCGGGCGCATCGGCGACATCGCGATCTATGGGCAGGAGAGCAACTATACCACCTGGCGCCTGGCAAAGATGAACCTGGCGGTGCGCGGCATCGACGCTGACATCCGCTGGAACAACGAAGGCAGCTTCCACAAGGATGAGCTGAAGGATCTGCGCTTCGACCACATCCTGGCCAACCCGCCCTTCAACATCTCGGACTGGGGCGGGGACCGGCTGCGGGAGGATGCGCGCTGGGTGTTCGGCGTGCCGCCAGCGGGCAATGCGAACTATGGCTGGCTGCAGCACATCTGGTGGCATCTGGCGCCGGGGGGCACGGCGGGCGTCGTGCTGGCAAATGGCTCCATGTCTTCCGGCCAGAGCGGGGAGGATGTGATCCGCCGCGCTATGGTGGAAGCGGACGCGGTAGACTGCATGGTGGCCCTGCCAGGGCAGCTTTTCTACTCGACACCGATTCCGGCTTGCCTGTGGTTGCTCGCGCGCGGCAAAAATCCAGGCAGCGGCTGGCGCGACCGCCGCGGTGAAGTGCTGTTCATCGACGCGCGTAAGATGGGCACGCTGGTCGACCGGACACGGCGCGAGTTGTCGGACGACGACATCGCCCGCATCGCCGATACCTATCATGCATGGCGCGGCGAGAAGAATGGGGGCGCGTACGCCGACGTGCCGGGGTTCTGCGCTTCCGCATCGTTGGAGGACATCCGCGGACACGGGCATGTGCTGACGCCGGGGCGGTATGTGGGCGCTGCTGATCTTGAGGATGATGACGCATCATTTGAAGTTCGCTTCGATGCGCTGCGCGACGCGCTCGAGAAGCAGTTCTCTGACAGCGGACGTCTCGTCGATCTAATTCGCGCTCGCCTTGCGCGCGTCGAAGCCGGCACGCTCTGATGTTTCCTGCCCGAACCCTAGGTGAGTTGACCGAGAACTTCGACGCCGAGCGTAGGCCTGTGAAAGCGAGCGACCGCCGGTCGGGCCCCTATCCCTACTACGGCGCCCAGGGTGTGGTGGACCACGTCGACGGCTTTCTGTTCGACGGAGAGTATGTGCTCGTTGCCGAGGATGGTGAAAATCTGCGGTCGAGAAAAGCTCCCATCGCGCTGATGGCTAAGGGACGCTTCTGGGTGAACAACCATGCCCATATTGTCCGCGGCAATAAAAATGCGAATTCACGGTTTCTTTTTTATGCAATCAACAGTACCGATATCGCAGGATACATAACAGGGTCCACAATACCCAAACTTTCTCAAGGCAGTTTGAATAGAATTACGATCCCATGCCCGCCCGTACAGGTGCAAAATGAGATCGTTTCCATACTTGGTGCGCTCGACGACAAGATCGAGTTGAACCGGCGGATGAACGAGACGCTGGAGGCCATGGCGCGGGCGATCTTCCAGGACTGGTTCGTCGCCTTTGGCCCCATTCGCGCCAAGATGGAAGCCCGCCCGCCCTATCTCGCCCCCGACCTCTGGGCCCTGTTCCCCGATGCCCTCGACGGGGAAGGTAAGCCGGAGGGGTGGCAGGCAAGCCCCATATCGTCCTTCGCGTCTCTGGGCCGCGAAGCGGTTTCCCCGATGTCTGCCCCCGACGAGCTTTTCGATCACTACAGCCTTCCGGCGTTCGACGCCGGCCAAATGGCAGTTCGAGAGCTTGGCGCTGGCATCCTCAGCAACAAGACACTCGTTTCGCGGCATGCCGTCCTGCTTTCAAAGCTGAATCCTGAGATCCCGCGGGTCTGGCTTGTTGATGCTGACGCGGCGATCCGGAGTATTTGTTCGACAGAATTCCTTGTCCTTATGCCGAACATCGAGGCTGACCGCGCGTTTCTCTACTGCGCGCTGACTGATCCAGGCTTCAAGCAGCGGTTGGAAGCACAGGTTACAGGCACGTCCAAGAGCCATCAGCGAGTGAACCCGCGATCCGTTTTGGACGCCGCTGTCTTCACGGCTCCACCTGTCGTCATGTCCGCATTTCATCATCAGGCGACACCACTGCTCGAGCGCATCCTTGCGAACCGCCGTGAATCGCGCACCCTCGCCGCCACCCGCGACCTCCTCCTCCCCCGCCTGATGTCCGGCGAACTTCGTGTGAAGGACGCCGAGCGCGCCGTCGAGGAGGCGGCATGACCCGCCCGATCTTCGAAGAGCCGCCCGAGGACATGGCGCTTCGTTCCGGCGCGATCCTCGTCAACTGGAATGACAACGCCGGCGTCGCGGCCCCGGAAGTCAGCAGCGCCTTCCGCGTCGCAGCCGAGCGCCTGCTCGATGCCGCGCTGGCCAATAACGAGACCTGGGAAGCCGCCTATCCCATCCTGTTCTGCTATCGCCACGGGCTGGAGATCAGCCTCAAATCCCTAGTGCCAGGCGCACCGCAGAAGCACGGCCTCGGAGAACTCTGGGCTGCGCTGCTCCCACGCCTCGCAGGCCAATACCCCGCGGGTCAGCTGGCGTGGCTCAGCGACCGCATCGCGGAGTTCGAGCATGTTGACCCGCGCTCGACCGCCTTCCGCTACGCCGACGCTGTCCCGGCCGGTCGCGCCCCTGAGCTTTGGGTGGACTTCCACCACCTGAAGACCAGCGCGGCCTTGCTGTTCGACGCGCTCGATCGGCTGCGCCTCGTTGGATCGGCAGGGGCGGCCGCCGCATGAGCCAGACGATTGAGAACGCCCTGGCGGTGCTGCGTGCCCATGACATTGATCCCTACGAAGCCGAGGAGGACATCGCGGACCTGCCCGGCGTCGGCACGATCGAGGAGGGCGAGACGGTCTACGCGACCTCGCTCGAAGACATCTTTCGCGATGAACCCACGGAAACATCGGAGGGCCTGGCTCCCGAATGGGATTGGTGGGAGCCGAACCGCGACGACGAACGCCTGAGCGAATGGTGGCGCGAGATCCGGGAGATCATCCGCGCCAGTGAAGGGCAGGACGGACCCCTCTTCAGCCAGCGCCGGCGTCAGCGGCAGACCTATGAAGCGCCCGAGCCGCTCTGCGCCTGGTACTGCCCGATCCACTTTTTCGGGCACGGCTGGGGCATCTATATCCGCGAGCGCTGCATCTTCCACGTCGCCCTCGACATTGCGGTGCATGTGGATTGGGCGGCGGTCAAGGCATCGGGCCTGCGACCAGCGGAAATCGTGCGGCAGCTTCTGCGCAGCGCTTTCTACGTCTTCTTCCTGCACGAGCAGTTCCACCACAAGGTCGAAAGCCTCGGCTTTCGCCTGCTCGTCACCACCGGCACCGATCGCTACCGGCCATACAAGACCAAGGTCTACCGCCCGAATTTCCTCAAGCCGACCTGCCTCGAGGAGAGCCTGGCGAATGCGGAGAGTTATCGGCGCCTGACCGAGCCGCGCTACAAGAAGCGCCACGCACGCCCGATGCTGGAGGCAGTGCAGGCCTACCTCGCATGGTCCATCCCCCGGCAGCCGCCAGGCTACGCTCAAGGGATGCACTACGTGCCCGAGGGCGCCTATCGAAAAGGCCTCTACACCCTTCAGTCGCAGGTCCTCGACGGGTCGCTGACGCTGACGACCCCGGCCACGCATTGGTCAGTGGCGCCGGACGTCATCACGTCGCTGATGAGCATCGACGCCGACATCTACGTCATCCTGCCCGCGGGAGCTCGTCCGATCTTCCGCGCGGGCAGCATCGACCCGGGCGCGACGGCTTCGACGGCACAGCTGACTTCGGCCCTCACGCGCCACTACGGCTACTCGCAGGCGCCCGGCGGCAAGGGCTCCCACGTGAAGCTCGTGAAGCCGAACGCGCCGAACATTCACCTTCCTGGCAACCGGCCGGTCGTCTCGCCGGGGATGGTGAAGCAGGTCCTCGGCGTGTTCGGTGGTTACCCGATCTCGCGGTTGCCTGACCTGCTGCGCGGGCAACTACCGCAACCCAAAACTTTCTTATCACCACCGTGATGCACGCCATGCTTCGAGTGATGGGTGCCGAGCCGGTTTCGGAGCCATCCACATGAGCGTGCAATCAATTCAGGCGCACGACCTGAACATCGCGAACGTCTTTCAGGCCTTTTATACCGTGCCAGACTACCAGCGGGAGTATGTTTGGAAAACCGAACAGGTTGAGCAGCTGCTGAGTGACATCAATGCGGAGCTCAGCGGCACGAATATCACGACCGCCCCAGAGTACTTCATTGGAAGTATCGTTGTCTGTCCAGGTGACGGCGGCGTTCTGGAACTGATCGACGGCCAACAGAGGATGACGACGCTGTTTGTCGTGCTATGTGCGATCAGGGATCGTATTCGCGAACTCGGTCAAACGCCGTCAGCGGCGATCGGGCATCAGATTGCCGCTGAGACGGTGGACGCAGCCGGCCGTGATGTTTTCCGCTATCGGCTTGACCTCCAATATGAGGACAGCGGCGACGTCCTTGAGTTGGTTGCAAAGGGTCAGATGCCGCCTGAACCAGCGGCTACGCGCTCAATCGCCAACATCGTCAACGCTCTGCAGGTTGCCCGGGAATTTCTGGTGGCACAGTTTGCGGATGACGTCGCGGCCGTTCGCGGCTTTCACGGTTATCTGAACAACAAGGTGAAGCTCATTCGCATCCAAACAGAGGATGTCGCCAAGGCGTTGAAAATATTCGAGACCATCAACGACCGTGGTGTCGGTCTGAATTCCATGGATCTCCTCAAGAATCTGTTGTTTATGAAGGCGAACCGTGAACAGTTCGGCAAACTCAAGGATAGTTGGAAGGCTCTCCAGGACACTATCTTCGAGATGGGCGAGAAGCCGCTGCGCTTCCTCCGCTACTTCATTTTTAGTCGATACGACGTTGATCTGCTACGCGAGGATCAGATTTATTCCTGGTTGGTCAAGAACGAGAGCTTGTGCGGATATGCCTCCGCACCACTGCGCTTTGCGGAAGAACTACGGATCGCAGCCCTCGCGTACCGAAATTTCCTCCGCGGTCGGGATCAACAAGGGCAAGAGAGCCCGATTCTCGAGAACATCCAGCTGCTCGGCGGCAGTGCGGCACGGCAGCACCTGATCCTTCTTCTCGCAGGGCGGCACCTCCCTGCCGGTTTGTTCACGCGGCTCTGCAATGAGGTCGAGGATCTTTTTTTCGTCTACGTAATCACGCGGGAGCCAACCCGTGACTTCGAGCGTAACTTTGCTCGGTGGGCGATGGATGTCCGCAGAGTTACAACTCAGGCGGAACTCGATGCCGTCATCGAGAAGCGGTTCACGCCCGCTAAAACCGACCTTTCGGTGCGGTTCGACGACGCCCTACGGCGGCTCACCTCGAACGACGTGCAGAAATACCGCCTCCGGTACATTCTTGGAAAGTTGACCCAGCGCGTCGATCTGGACGGTTTCGGCATCAAGCAAGGAACCATGTGGTTGGGGCGCTATGCTGGGAGCGACTTCGAGATTGAGCACATCCTTCCTCAGAATCCGAGCAATGAAGCGGCGCTCGAATTCGGCGATCTAAGCGATCCTGCCGTCTCGTCCCGGCTGGGGAATCTGCTGTTGGTTGAGAAGTCGATCAACGCTTCACTCGGAAACAAGCCGTTCAGCCAAAAGGCGCCGATCTACAAGCATTCGCAAGTTCTGCTGACACGCTCTCTCGCCGAAACGCCAGAAGTAGGCCGTGACACAAAGATCGATGTTGCGGTGGCACCTTTCCCGTCTTTCCAAACATGGACAAGAACCAGTGTCGCGGCGCGCCAAGACCAGTTGGTCGCACTGGCTCGGCGCACCTGGAATATGCCCAACCTTGGGAAGTCCTGAGCGAGCCATGGCAGCGGTCGCCGAAAGCCATGTCGAGGAAGCAGCGCTGGCCTGGCTCACAGAGCTTGGCTTCGCTACCGTTTCCGGCATCGAAATCGGTCCAGATGGCGTCCGAGCCGAGCGTGCATCCTATGGCGATGTCGCGCTGACGGGTCGGCTGCGATCGGCAATCGCCCGACTGAATCCGAACTTGGCGGAGGATGCGCGCGCGGCGGTCCTGGCGAAGCTGCTGCAAGCCGAGACGCCCTCCCTGATCGACGAGAACCGACGCCTGCATCGCTATCTGGTGGAAGGCGTGCCGGTCGAGGTGCGCAGGCCGGACGGCTCGATTGGCGGCGAGCAAGCGCGCTTGCTCGACTTCGACGACCTCGAGGCGAACGATTGGCTGGCGGTGAATCAGGTCACCGTCATTGAGAACAAGGCCAACCGCAGGGCCGACGTGGTGCTCTACGTGAACGGTCTGGCGCTGGCCGTCGTGGAGCTGAAAACACCAGGAAACGAGAACGCCACGTTGGATGGTGCCTTCAATCAGCTACAGACCTACAAAGCGCAAATCCCATCCCTATTCCGTACCAACGCTGTCCTGGTCATTTCGGATGGGCTGCTCGCCCGCGTCGGTTCACTCACGGCCGATCGCGAGCGCTACATGCCCTGGCGAACTGTCGCGGGCGACGACCTGGCGCCTAAGGGAAGCCCCGAGCTCGAAACCGTGCTGAAGGGCGTGTTTGCGAAGCGGCGCTTCCTGGATCTGGTGAAGGACTTCCTCGTCTTCGGCGACGCGGACGGCAAGGTGTCGAAGATCCTCGCCGGCTACCACCAGTTTCACGCCGTTCGCCACGCTGTCACGCGCACCTTGTCCGCTACGAGCCAGGATGGGGACCGAAAGGTGGGGGTGATCTGGCACACCCAGGGCTCGGGCAAGAGCCTGCTGATGGCCTTCTACGCGGGACAGATCATCAAGCACCCGGCGATGGAGAACCCGACGCTGGTCGTGCTGACGGATCGCAACGACCTCGACGACCAGCTGTTCAACACCTTCAGCATGTGCCGCGACCTGCTCCGCCAAACGCCGCAGCAGGCGAGCGACCGGGATGAGTTGCGGCGGCTGCTGGATCGGCCAGCGGGCGGGGTGATCTTCACCACGCTGCAGAAGTTCGCCCCCGAAGCCGGCGCCTCCGACTATCCGGTGCTGACCGACCGCCGGAACGTGGTGGTGATCGCCGACGAGGCGCACCGCAGCCAGTACGGCTTCCGCGCGAAGGTGGCGCGTGCCAGCGGCGAAATCTCCTACGGCTTCGCGAAGTACCTGCGGGACGCGCTGCCGAACGCCTCCTTCATCGGGTTCACCGGGACGCCGATCGAGAAGGAGGACGTGAACACCCCGGCCGTGTTTGGCAGCTACATCGACGTCTACGACATCAGTCGCGCGGTCGAGGACGGCGCCACGGTGCCGATCTACTACGAGAGCCGGCTCGCGCGGATCGAACTGGACGAGGACGAGAAACCGAAGATCGACGCTGAGATTGCCGAGCTCACCGAGGACGAGGCAGAGAGCGAGCAGGAGCGGCTGAAGCGTCGCTGGGCCAGCGTCGAGGCCCTGGTCGGCTCAGAAAAGCGTCTTGGCCTGGTCGCCGAGGATCTGGTTCGGCACTTCGAGGACCGGGTCGCGGGGTTGGACGGCAAGGCGATGATCGTCTGCATGAGCCGGCGCATCTGCGTCGCCCTCTATGACGCGATCATCAAACTCCGACCGGACTGGCACAGCGACGAGGACGAAGCAGGCGCCATCAAGGTGGTCATGACGGGCGCGGCCTCCGATCCGCCGGCCTGGCAGCCGCATATCGGAAAGCGGCCAAAGCCTCGGCGCGAGTTGCTGGCCAAGCGGGCGAAGGACCCGAAGGACGTGCTCAAGCTAGTGATTGTGCGCGACATGTGGCTCACGGGCTTCGACGCCCCCTGCATGCACACGATGTATGTAGACAAGCCGATGAAGGGCCACGGGCTGATGCAGGCCATCGCCCGAGTGAACCGCGTGTTCCGCGACAAGCCAGCCGGCTTGGTCGTGGACTACATCGGCATCGCGCAGAACCTGAAGAGCGCGCTCGGCCAATACTCGGGGCAGGACCAGGAACAGACAGGCATAGACGAGGCTGAAGCGGTCCGCGTCCTGCAGGAGCGTCATGAGATCGTTCGGGCCATGTTCCGCCCCGATATGGCGGGCGGGTTAGACTATCGACCCGCGCTGACCGCCGAGACGCCACCGGGACAGCGTCTGACCATCATGGCCGGGGCGATCGACTGGATCCTGACCCTTCAACAGGAGGAGGCGGCGCGCGAAACCTCGGAGGAAGGCAAGAAGCGGGCGCACCGGCGCTATGCTGATGCCGTCCTGGCGCTCTCCAAGGCTTTCGCCCTTGCGGCAGCCAGCGACCTGGCTCGAACGGTCCGAGAAGAGGTTGGGTTCTTCCAGGCCATCAGGGCGGCGCTGGTGAAGAGCGTCGCGGGCGGTGGCCGGAGTGCTGCCGATCGGGAATTGGCGATCCAACAGATCGTGAGCCGCGCCGTAATCTCGACCGAGATCGTCGACATCATGCGTGCCGCCGGGCTGGAGAGCCCCGACATTTCCATCCTGTCGGACGAGTTCCTGGCCGAGGTCCGGCAGATGGATAAGCGCAACCTGGCTATCGAGGCGCTGAAGAAGCTGATCAACGGCGAGGTGCGGTCCCAGGCGCAGCGCAACGTAACTCAGTCGAAAGCCTTCACGGAGCGGCTGGAGGCAGCAATTGCTCGCTACCACTCCAATGCACTGACCACGGCGCAGGTGCTGGAAGAACTCATCCAGATCGCAAAGGACATTCGGGCGGCGCGGGCTCGAGGCGAGGAGACCGGCCTCACCGATGAGGAGATCGCCTTCTACGATGCGCTGGCTGAGAACGAGAGCGCGCGCCAGGCAATGGGAGAGCCCGCGCTGCGGGTGATCGCTCACGAACTGGTGGCAAGCATCCGCGGCAGCGTCTCCGTGGACTGGGTCCACCGGGAGGCGGCCAGGGCGCGCATCCGTGTGCTCGTGAAGCGTATCCTTCGGAAGTACGGCTATCCGCCGGACCTGCAGGACGCGGCCGTCCAGACGATTCTGCAGCAGGCCGAGGCGCTGTCAGCGGCGTGGGCGGCCTGATCGTCGTCTCGGCGAAGTGGCTACCGATCAACGATTCGGTATCAGTTTCCTTCGCCGCCGCATCCGCGCCGTGAACTCCACCGCGCTTCCGCTTCAGAAAAACAAGTCTTTTCAGTACTTTCTGCGTGTCTCGATAATCGGCCAAGTCACCAGGTCTGGAGAATGGGGGCACGGAGAGAGGCTGTTTCAGCCCTCGTTCCTCTGGCGCCGTAGCCAGCCTGTGCACAAAAATCGCGGAACACCTGCGCCTATTGGCGTGGCCGCCAGGCAGAGAGACAGATTGGTGGGAGTGGAAGTGGCGTCCCCGGCGGGATTCGAACCCACGGCCCCAGGATTAGGAATCCTGTGCTCTATCCTGCTGAGCTACGGAGACACTCATCCTTCCTACCCCGCCCCCCGGCCCGGGTTCAATACCGGGCCGGTGACAGTTCTCACGCCGCCAGGAAGCGCTCCGCGGCACCGCCCAGAATGCGCATGCACAATTCCAGGTCCTCGATCTTCGTATCCTCGCTCCAGTGATGGCTGATCCCGCCGATCGAGGGCGTGAACAGCATCGCCACCGGCATGATCCGCGCGATGTACTGCGAATCATGCCCGGCGCCGGAGGGCATGCGCTGCCAGCCGCCCGGCGCCTCGGCCTCGGCCGAAGCCGCCAGGCAGTCCATCATCACCGGGTCGCACATGGCCGGCTTGGAGAGGGAGACCGCCTCCAGCCGCGCCGGGCATTTCTCGCGCCGGTTGCTCTCCTGGATCAGGCGGCGCAGCACGGCCTCCAACTCCGACAGCTTCTCCGTGCTGATGTCGCGGAACTGGAACAGGATCTCGGCCCGGCCGGGGATGATGGAGGGCGCGCCCGGCTCCAGCGCGATGCGCCCGGTGGTCCAGGTCGTGCGCTCACTCACATGGCGCGGGAATTCCTGGTCGATCGCGGCCAGCAGGCGCACGGCCGTCAGGCCCGCGTCGCGGCGCTCGGCCATGGTGGTGCCACCGGCGTGGTCCTGGTTGCCCTCGATGATGATCTTCCACTGCCAGATGGCGACGATCCCGGTGACCACCCCCGCGCGCAGGCCAGCGCTTTCCAGCTGGGTTCCCTGCTCGATGTGCATCTCGAAGAAGCCCTTGTAGCGCCCGGCCTCCAGCGGCGGGCGCGGCAGCCCCGCGAGGCCGGCGCCCGCCAGCGCGTCGCGCAGGCTCTGCCCGGTGGTGCGGTTGCTGGCCGCGTCGATCTGCTCCTCGGTCAGGATGCCCGTCAGGCTGCGGCTGCCCACGAAGCCGCCGTAATGGCCTTCCTCATCGGCGCAGGCCACCACATCCACCGGCAGCCCGGCGCGCGCCAGCGCCAGCCCCGCCACCACGCCGAGCGCACCATCCAGCCAGCCGGCCTCGTTCTGCGTCTCGATATGGCTGCCGGCCAGCAGCTTGATGCCGGGGCCCTTGTGCTTGCCCAGCACATTGCCCACGCCATCCATGGCGGGCTCCAGCCCGATCTCGGCCATGCGGGCCATCAGCCAGCGGCGCGATTCCATGTCCTGGGGGGTATAGGTGGGGCGGTGCACCCCGGTGCGGAACTCGCCGATCTTCCGAAGCTCCTGGAGATCAGCGATGAAACGGGCGGTGTCGATCTGTGCCATGGACGCAGTTTGCAGCGCCCGGGGCCCGCCGTGTAGCGTGCCGCCCATGGAAAACATCACCCGCTACGCCACCCCTGCCGATGCCAGGCCCTTTCCGCCTTTTTCGATGGCAGTCGCGCATGGCAACACGCTCTATGTCTCGGGCCTGGCGCCGCTGGATGCGGCCGGGCACATCGCGGTGGGCGATTTCGCCGGACAATTCGCCCAGGTGATCGCGAACCTCAAGCAGGTGCTGGCCGATGCCGGCACGGACATGACGCGCATCCTGAAAACCAACGTGCTACTGACCCGTGCCGGCGACGTGGCGGAGATGAACCGCCTGTACCGCGCGGCCTTCCCGGCGGACCACCTGCCCGCGCGCACCACGGCGGTGGTGGCGGCGCTGCCGGTGCCGGAATTCCTGCTGGAGATCGAGTGCGTGGCGGCGGTGGGGTAGTCAGGGCTCGCCCAGCCAGGCCGGGATGTCGCGCCGGGCGTGCAGCACGCGCCAGACATCCACATGCGCCTCCCGCTCCAGGTAGAAGACCAGATAGGGATAGCCGCGCAGCATCAGGCTGCGCAGCCCAGGCAGCGCCAGCTCATGCGCATGGCGGGAGGAACCCGCCCCGGCATGGTCCCCGATCAACCGATAGGCCTGGCGCAGGGCCTCGACGAAGCCCAGCGCGGCGTCCCGCCCTGCCTCGGCCAGGTAGTGGTCCAGCGCCTGCTCCACATCCCGCCGCGCCAGTTCGCGCGGAATGACGGGCTTGCCGCTCACGCCTCGATGGGGGGCCGGGTGGCGCGCTGGCGCAGGGTCTCGAAATAGGCGTCATCCGCCTCGGCGGCGGGGGGGGAGGCGGCCCCCTCCAGCAGCAGACCGCGCAGGCGCTGCCGGTCCTGGTCGCGGCGGATCAATTCGCGGACATACTCGCTGCTGGTGCCATAGCCACGCCCGGCCACCTGCTCATCCACGAAGTTCTTCAATGCCTCCGGCAGGGAGATGTTCATGGTGCTCATGCGGGCAGGATAATGACCTTGGCAAAATTTGCCAACCGAAACCGCCCTACCCCGCCGGGAACGCCACCGGCTCCGCGCTGCCCACCGCCATGCGGATGGGCGCGCCCGCCGGCCAGCGTTCCAGCGCCGCCAAACCCGGCACGCGCAGCATCACCCGGCCCGCGCCCTCGGTCTGCACCAGCAGCTCCGCCCGGTCGCCCAAATAGGCGCGGCTGACGACGGTGCCCGCCAGCCCGGCCTCGCCCTCGGCCGGCTGCAGGTGCTCGGGGCGCAGGAACACATCCACCTCGGCGCCGGGGGCCGTGCCCTCCAGTGGCGCCGCGGGCACCGAGAAGGTCAGCCCCCCCGCCTCCACCCCGGCCGAGACGCCATCCATCCCCTTCAGCCGGCCGCGCAGCACCGTCGCATCGCCGATGAAGCCCGCGACGAAGCGGTGCGCCGGGCGGCGGTACACCCCCTCCGGCGTGTCCAGCTGCAGGATCCGCCCCTCGGACATCACGGCGATGCGGTCCGACATGGACATCGCCTCGGCCTGGTCATGGGTGACGAAGATGGTGGTGACGCCCAGCTTCTGCTGGATCTCCTTCAGCTCGAACTGCATCTCCATCCGCAGATTGCGGTCGAGCGCCGAGAAAGGTTCGTCCAGCAGCAGCAGGCTGGGGCGGATGACCAGCGCGCGGGCCAGCGCCACGCGCTGCTGCTGCCCGCCCGAAAGCTGGCGCGGGCGGCGGCCGGCCATGGAGGACAAGCGCACCATCGCCAGCGCCTCGGCCACGCGCGCCGCTTCCTCGGCGCGGGAAACCCCGCGCGCGCGCAGGCCATAGCCCACGTTCCGCGCCACATCCATGTGCGGGAACAGCGCATAGGACTGGAAGACGATGCCGATGTCGCGCTCCCACACCGGGGTCTGCGTCACCAGCTTGCCGCCGATGAAGATCTCCCCCGCATCGGCCTCCAGGAAGCCCGCGATCAGGTTCAGCAACGTGGTCTTGCCGCAGCCCGAGGGGCCGAGCAGCGTGACGAATTCCCCCGGCCGCACGCGCAGCCAGGCCTCATGCAGGGCGGTGAACGTGCCGAATTGCTTGCCCACCCCGTCCAGACGGAGGGCGTCTTCAGTGCCGGACATCTTCGGTCCCGAGAATGCGGCCGAGGCCGAGGAAACGATTGGCCAGGGTGAGCACCACCGTGGTCAGCAGGATATAGAGCGCGGACAGCGCGGCCATGGACGGGTCCGCGTATTCGCGCACGTAGTTGTACATGGCCACCGGCAGGGTCTGGGTGCGCTGGACCGTGACGAACAGCGAGGCCGTGAACTCGTTGAAGGACAGGATGGCGGCGAAGATCCAGCCGCCCGCCAGCCCCGGTGCCAGCCCCGGCAGCGTGACCGTCAGCAGCACCCTGCCCGGCTTCGCGCCCAGCGACAGCGCCGCCGATTCCAGCCTGGGGTCCATGTTCTTCAGCGAGACATAAAGGCTGCGCAACACGAAGGGCAGCACCAGCACCACATGGCACGCCACGACCACGAACCACCCCCGCGCAGCCCCCACCTGCGAGGCCACGATCAGCGCCCCCAGCCCGATGGTGAAATGCGGGATGGCGAGCGGGGCCAGCAGCACCGCCTCCAGCACGCGCTTGGCCGCGAAATCATAGCGGTCGATCGCATAGGCCACCGCGCTGCCCACCAGGATGGCCAGGGTGGAGGCGATGGCCGCCACATACAGGCTGTTGACGAAACCGACCTGGAAATCCTCATAGGTCAGCGCGCGGTGGAACCAGCGCCAGGTGAAGCCCTGGGGCGGAAAGGCGATCAGGGCGCGGGTGTCGAAGGCGCTGACGCAGGCCACCACCGCGGGCAGCAGCACGAAGCCCAGCAGCGCCACCACCAGGGCACGGAAGGCGTACTTCACTTCGCACCCATCCTTTCCAGCGGCCGTAGCAGCAGCTTGAACAGGGCCAGCGACAGCGCCGTCAGCAGCAGTCCCGCGATGGACAGCGCCGCCGCGAAGGGGAAGTTGAAGCTGGAGAACCCCAGCGAATAGACGAGGTTGGAGACCATGTTCACCCGCCCGCCGCCGATGATCTGCGGCGTGGCGAAGGCCGAGAAGGTCCAGGCGAAGCCCGTGGTCAGGGCGGCCACGATCCCGGGCATCGAGAGCGGGAGCGTGACCGTCAGGAACACGCGCAGCGGCCTGGCGCCCAGCGCCACGGCGGCCTTTTCCAGATCCCGGTCGATGTGGGAAATCGCGGCCGAGAGCATGATCACCACCACCGGCAGCGTCACATGCACGAGGCCCATCACCACGCCGCCAGTGCTGAACATCAGCGTCAGCGGCCGGTCGATGATGCCCAGCCACAGCAGGAAGCCGTTGATGAAGCCCTGGTTGCCCAGCACGATCAGCCAGGCATAGGTGCGCACCACCTCACCCAGGAACAGCGGCGTGACGGAGATGATGAGGATCGCCGACTTGATGTAGGGGTTGCGCGCCCGCACCATCGCCAGCGCCAGCGGATAGCCCGCCAGCAACGCCAGCACGGCCGTCAGGAAGCACAGCCGCACGGTATCGAAGAACACGCCGGCGTAGAGCGGCTTCAGCATCTCCTGGAAGTTGCGCAGGGTGAAGCCACCGGGCGTCAGCTCGCCCGGGATATGGGCGAGGACCGCGTATTGCAGGATGGCCGCCATCGCCAGCAGGAAACCCGCCGCGACCAGCGCGGCGGGGGTGACGAACAGCCTGAGGAAGGGGCGCTGCACCGGCTCAGCGCGCGATGATGTTTTCCTGGAACCAACGGCGCCATTCGTTGGTCTTCTCGGCGCGCAGGCGGTGGTCGATGATCAGCGCCTGGGTGCGCCACTGCTCGGGGGTGGTGAACACGCCGGGCAGCGCGGCCACCGCCGGGTCCAGCCGGGCGTTGGTGACGGTGGGCGAGCCCTTCTTGTCATTGGCGATCGCGGCCTGCACCTCGGGGTCGAGGCAGGTGTTGATGAACTTGTAGGCCAACTCCTGGCGCCGGCTGCCCTTCATGATGGCGACCGTATCCACGCCCAGCACGCCGCCCTCCTGCGGGATGGACAGGCGCACGTTCATGCCCTGGTTCACCAGGTGATGCGCGTTCATGGACAGGATGACCTGCACCGGCGTCTCGCCGCTGGCGAGCAGCTGCTGGCCATTGGCGTCATTGGTGTAGAAGGCCTTGAAGTTGGGCTTCAGCGCGCGGAGCTTGTCCTGCCCGCGCTCCCAGGTGGCGGCATCGGCGCCCGACAGCTTGGCGGCCACCGCGATGAGGTGGGAGGGGTCCCAGTCCGGGGCGGCCAGCTTCTCGCGCAGGCTCGGCGCCCACAGGTCGTTCCAGGAACCGAAGGTGACACCCGGCAGCAGGTCCGGCCGGTAGCCGATGGTGTAGACATAGGCCCAGGTGCCGATATGGCCCGGGCTGATCTTGGCCTGCTCCACCAGGTTCGCCGCGTTCGGGATGCGGGAGGTGTCCAGCGTCTCGAACAGGTCGTCGCTCTGGTACAGCCAGCCGACATGAGAGGTGGTGAAGGTCAGGTCGCTTTCCGGGCTGCCCTTGGCGAGCTTCGCGCGGTTCAGCCGGTCGATGGTGCCGCCGGTCTGGAATTCCACCGTGGCGCCGGTTTCGCGCGTGAACTTCGCGGCGATGGCGTTCTGCACCATATCCCGCCAGGAGCCGCCCCAGATCGAGACGGAGATGCGCCCCGCCTGGGCATTGGCGATATGCGGCGCCGCCAGGGCAGCCACAGGGAGCAGCGCGGCGCGCCGCCGGGTGATCTCGACCATTCTATGCCTCCTCTCGTCCGGTAAATGAAAGTAAAATGACTTTCAGCCCCACTAAAAGTGCAAAATTGAGCCCGGTTGAAAATTCCCGCCGGACCCAAAGGCGCGTTCAGGCAGGGATCTCGGCGATGATGTCGATCTCCATCATGTATTCGGGCTTGGCCAACCCGTTCACGATGATGCCGGTGCTGACCGGGAACACGCCCTTCAGCCAGCGGCCGATGGTCTGGTACACCGGCTCGCGATAGGCGCGGTCGGTGATGTAGATCACGATCTTGACGATGTGCGACAGCTCCGACCCCGCCTCCTTCAGCAGGATCTCGGCGCAGCGCATGGCGTTGTCCGCCTGGGCCGCGGGGTCGCCCACCCCCACCAGATTGCCGTCCAGGTCCATCATGGTCTGGCCGCGCAGGTACACGGTGTTGCCCGCGCGCACGGCCATGCACACGTCGTTGTCGAGCTTCTGCTCGGGGTAGGCGTCCTTCGTGTTGAAGGCGCGGATGCGGGTATGCGTGGGCATCAGTTCCTGTCCTTGCTCTTGGCGGCCTCACCCAGGATGCGGTCCGACATGCCGGCGCTGCGGCGGACGAAATCCAGTGGGCCTGAAAAGTCGAAATTCTTGTAGACGGCATTCAGGTGGTTGAAGTGCGGCGCCTGCGCGAACTGCACGAAAGCGAGGCGGTGGCCCGCATAGTCGCTGTTCAGCAGGTCACGCGCGAAGGCGAGGAGCTTGCGCCGATCCTCCGCGCCCCATTCCTGGTTCAGCGTGTAGAACTTCTCCAGCCAATGCCCGGCGCCGCCCTGGAACTGCGCGAGTTCCGGCGTCACGCAGATCTGCCCGCCGATCAGCTCCCGCGCCGCGTGCATCATCGCCGGCAGCTGGCTGCAGGCCAGCACGCGCCCGGCATAGAGAATGGACTGGTTGGGCATCAGCAGCCCGGCCGGCGAGGTCTCGGCCAGCGCGATGGAGGCCGTCAGGTGCGCGCGGATGCCCTCCCGGTACACGGCCAGGTCCGCCAGCTTCTCCTGCACCGATTGCAGCTTCTCCAGGCCCGTCTGCCTGGCGTTCCACATGGCCGCGCCGATCATCATGTCGGCCACGTAGAGAATGCGCAGCACATAGGGAAAGGCGCTGTAGCGGTGCAGGGTCGCGCGCACCTGCTGCGCGGCCCGGGTGTGGCGGTAGAAGAACACGTCCTCCCACGGGATCAGCACATCGTCGAACACCACCAGCGCCTCCACCTCATCGAAGCGGGAGGCGAGCGGGATGTCCTGGGCGGGCGCGCGGTTGGCATAGGGCATGCGGCAGATGTGGCGCACGCCGGGCGCCCCCATCTTCACGATGCAGCCGACCGCGTGCGGGCTCTCGGCCTCGCTGGTCCAGGCGCCGACGGTGGGCTTCAGATAGGCCTGGTCGGCATAGGCCGCCGCCGTTTCGAACTTCGCGCCGCGGATGATGATGCCGGCGTCGGTCTCCTTCACCACGCGGATCATCATGTCCGGGTCGCGCTCGGCCGGCGACAGGGACCGGTCGCCCTTGGGGTCCGTGTTGGCGGAGACATGGAAGGGATCGAGCTCCACCACCCGGCGGATATGGGCATCGATGTTGTCGGCGAAGCGCGGGTCGATCTCGGCCAGGATGTCGCGGCCATCCTGCAGGGACCACATCTCGCCCACCGTCTCGTCGCCCAGCCGCGTGGCCACGCCGCCGATGTCGTTCAGCAGCAGGTCCACGGCATGCCATTTGCGCTGCCAGTCCTCCTTCGTGCGGGGGGGCTGCTGGAACACGCTGTGGCGGGCACCGCCTTCCTCATAGGTCAGGGCATCCTGGAACTTCGCCTCATGCGCCATGTCGTACATGCGCGCCTTCACGTCGATGATGGGCTTGAAGGCGGGGTGGGTGGTCACGTCCTTCACGCGCTCGCCCTCGACCCAGACCTCACGGCCGTCGCGGATGCCTGCGCGGTAGTCTTCGCCGGTGCGGATCATCGTTACGCTCCTGATACTGGCGCGCAGGATTGCAGGGGCACTTCATATCGGGGAAATATTGTTTTCCGGGCTTTTGCATAGGAATCACCGATGCAGATCGGAAACCTCTCCCTGCGGGCACTGCGCTACCTGGTCGCGGTTGCGGAAGCGCAATCCCTGACCGCCGCCGCCCGCCGGCTCAACGTCTCCCAGCCCTCCCTGTCGGAGGCGGTGGCGGGGCTGGAGCGCGAGATGGGCATCGCCCTGTTCCTGCGCCGCCACGCCCGCGGCGTGACCCTGACCCCCGCCGGCACCCGCGTGGTGGCCGAGGCCCGGCTGCTGCTGCGCCACGCCGAGGACTTCATGCATTCCGCCACCGCGCTGGGCGAGGAACTGGCCGGCGAGGTCTCCATGGGCTGCTTCCTGACCATCGCGCCGCGCTACCTGCCCTCCATCCTGGCCGGCTTCGGGCGGGGGGCGCCGCGCGTGTCCATCCGCGTGGAGGAAGGCGACCACGACCAGGTGCTGGCGGCGCTGGAGGCCGGGCGCACCGAAATCGCCCTGACCTATGATTTCGGCCTGCCGGAGGGGCTGGTCGTCACCCCCGTGGCGATGCTGGCCCCCGTGGTGGTGCTGCCGCTGCACCACCGCCTAGCGCGGCGCGGCAGCCTGGGCCTGGAGGAGCTGATCGAGGAACCCTATCTGCTGCTCGACCTGCCGCATTCGCGCGACTACTTCCAGGGCCTGTTCCGCGCCTGCGGGCTGACGCCGCGCATCGCCTTCCGCAGCCGCAGCCAGGAATTGCTGCGCGGCCTGGTGGGCAACGGGCTGGGCTGGACCATCCAGAACGTGCAGCCCGAAACCCCCTACGCCATCGACGGCAGCCGCATCACCGGCGTGCCGCTGGACCGGCGGCTGGAACCGACCCGGCTGGTGCTGGCGGCGGCCCCAGGCCCCGCCAGCCGGCCGGCGGTGCGGGCCCTGGCGCGCTTCGTGCGCGCGGCGTTCGGGGATGGGGGGATCTTTGATCCTCGGAGGTCGCCGGCAGGGGGCAACGCCCCTGGCCACGCCTCAGCAAACCCGCAATGATACCCTTTCCAGGAACGCGCCCCGATCAAGAGGGCCGTCGAGGAGAGGAAACGCCCATGCTCCCCATTCGCCGCCGCCTGCTGACAGGCGGCCTGGCCGCCGCCGCTTTGTCGTCGCGCGCCTCCGCCCAAGCCTCGGACAATGTCGTGAAGATCGGCGTGATGGACGACATGTCCGGCCCCTTCGCCGACCAGCAGGGCATGGGCGATGTGGTCGGCGCGCGCATGGCCATCGAGGATTTCGGCGGCCGCGTGCTGGGCGCGCCGATCGAGCTGGTCTTCGGCGACATGCAGAACCGCCCCGATGTGGGGCTCGGCATGGCGCGCCGCTGGTATGACCAGGAGAAGGTGGACGCCATCTTCGGCATCGGCAATTCGGCCGTGGCCCTCGCCGTGCAGCAGCTGACGCGCGAGAAGAACAAGATCAATGTCTCGATCGCCGCCGGCACCACCGACCTGACCGGGCGCGGCTGCACGCCGAACGGGTTGCACTGGACCTACGACAACTACGCGCTGGCGCGCGGCACCGTCTCCGCCATGATCGCGGAGGGGCGGCGGAAGTGGTACTTCATCACCTCCGACTACGCCTTCGGCCATTCGCTGGAGGCCAATGGCGCGGCGGTGGTGCGCGCGCTGGGCGGCGAGGTGGTGGGCACCAGCCGCGCCCCGCTGAACGAGGCCGATTTCTCCGCCCATCTGCTGCGCGCCGCATCCTCGGGCGCGAATGCCGTGGGGCTGGCGGTGGCGGGGACGGACCTGATCAACGCGGTGAAGCAGATGGGCGAATTCGGCCTGCTGCGCCGGGGCATCCAGCCCGCGGCCCTGCTGTGCCTGCTGACCAACATCAAGGCGATCGGCCTGGACACCGCCCAGGGGCTGGTCTTCACCGAAGCCTATTACTGGGACCAGAACGACCAGACCCGCGCCTTCGCCACCCGGTTCCAGCGCATCCATGGCAAGCCGCCCACGATGTTCCAGGCCAGCATCTGGGGCGCCGTGACGCATTACCTGAACGCGATCCGCG
The DNA here is from genome assembly GCF_009900765.1 of Rhodovarius lipocyclicus. Classification (GTDB taxonomy): domain Bacteria; phylum Pseudomonadota; class Alphaproteobacteria; order Acetobacterales; family Acetobacteraceae; genus Rhodovarius; species Rhodovarius lipocyclicus. The sequence continues at coordinate 20,661 of NZ_JAAABL010000008.1, read as the reverse complement.
ATGCCGGCACCGATGCGGCCGAACCCGTGATGGCGAAGATGCGGGCCACCCCCATCAATGACTTCATGACCCGCAACGGCCGCATCCGGGAGGATGGGCGGATCATCCGCGACATGTACCTGATGCGGGCGAAACGGCCGGACCAGTCGCGCGGGGAATGGGACCTGCTGGAGGTGGTGAAGACCATCCCCGGCGACGAGGCCTTCCGCCCGGCGGCCGAGAGCGAATGCCCGGCGCTGCGGCCGGGGTGAAGGTCTAGCCTTCCATCGGCTGGATCACCGCCCGGATGGTGAAGCTGGACTGGATGCGCGCGACACCCGGCAGGGCCGACAGCACGTCGCGGTGCACGCGCTCGTATTCCGTCATGTCCGCCACCACCAGGCGCAGCTGGTAATCCGCCACCCCGGTCATCAGGTAGCATTCGCGGATCTCGGGGCAGCGGCGGGCCGCCTTCTCGAAGCGGCCCAGGCAATCGTCGGTCTGGCGCTCCAGGGAGATCTGCACGAACACCACGATGCCCTGCCGGGCACGCCGGGCATCGAGGATGGCGGTATAGCCGCGGATCACCCCCCGGCTTTCCAGCGCCCGCACCCGGCGCAGGCAGGCGGAGGGCGACAGCCCCACCGCCGCCGCCAGGTCGGCGTTGCTCATGCGGCCATCGGCGCGCAGATGGCCGAGGATTCGCTCGTCGATGCTGTCCAGTTCCATGGCTGGTGAAACCTGCGAATATGGGTGCGGAAAATTGCACAAACCCACCCCATTCGCAAGAATCTGCGAAACTTCGCCGCGACATTGTGCGCCCCAGCCGGTAGCCTTTTGCCGCACCGCAGAACCGAGCCGCCCATGCCCGACAGCACCGCGCCCTACCCTTCCTCCGCCCTTCCGGATGCCGCGGAGATGCGCGCGGGCGCCGTGCTCTCCATCGATCTGGGCGCGATCCAGGCCAATTGGCGGCTGTTGCAGGCCCGGCTGGGCAGCGCCGCCTGCGCCGCCGTGCTCAAGGCCGATGCCTATGGGCTGGGTGCCGCGCAGGTGGCCCCGGCCCTGGCCGCCGCCGGCTGCGAGAACTTCTTCGTGGCGCATCTGCATGAGGGCATCGCCCTGCGCGCCCATGTGCCGGCCGGCGCGCGCATCCATGTGCTGCACGGCTGCTTCGCGGGCACCGAGGCCGAATGCGCGGCCCATGACCTGATCCCGGTGCTGAACAGCCCGGGCCAGCTCGCGGCCTGGGCCGCGCTGGGGGTGGCGCGCGGCCGCCGCCTGCCGGCGCTAATCCAGATCGACACCGGCATGGCCCGCTTCGGCTTCACCGAGGCCGACCTCAAGGCCGCCATCGCCGATGGCCGGGCGCTGGCCGCCATCGACCCGCGCGGCGTCATGTCCCACCTGGCCTGCGCGGATGAGCCGGGGCACCCCGCCAACGCCGCCCAGCGCGCGCGCTTCGATGCGCTGCGCGCCCTGCTGCCGCCGCTGCCCGCCAGCCTCTCGGCCTCCTCCGGCATCTTCCTGGGGCCGGATTTCCATTACCAGATGGCCCGGCCGGGGGCCGCGCTGTATGGCGTGAACCCCTCCCCCGGCGAGATGAACCCGATGCGCCCGGTGGTGCGGCTGGATGCGCGCGTGATCCAGCTGCGCGACGTGCCGGCCGGCACCCCGGTGGGCTATGGCCACACCGCGCGCACCGCGGGGCCCGCGCGGCTGGCCACCATCGCGGTGGGCTATGCCGACGGCTATCCGCGCGCCGGCAGCAACACCGGGGCCGCCTGGTTCGCGGGCGTGCCGTTGCCCGTGCTCGGCCGGGTGTCGATGGACAGCATCATCCTCGATGCCTCCGCCCTGCCGGAGGGCGCGCTGCATGAAGGCGCCCTCGTCACCCTGATCGGGCCGCAGCGCGACATCGACGCCGTGGGCGCCGATTGCGGCACCATCGGCTACGAAATCCTGACCAGCCTCGGCCGGCGTTACCACCGGCGCTACATCGCAGCGGAAGCCTGAACCCTCATGAAGATCCTCATCCTCGGCAGCGGCGTGGTGGGCACCACCACCGCCTGGTATCTCTCCCGCGCGGGGCATGAGGTGGAGGTGCTGGACCGCCAGCCGGGCGCGGGGCTGGAAACCAGCTTCGCCAATGCGGGCCAGGTCTCGCCCGGCTATTCCGCCCCCTGGGCGGGCCCGGGCGTGCCCTTCAAGGCGCTGAAATGGCTGATGATGCGCCACCGCCCCTTCGTGATCTGGCCGAACCCCGAGGGGCGGCTGGCCTGGTGGCTGGCGCGCATGCTGTCCAATTGCACCGAGGCCGCCTATCGCATCAACAAATCCCGCATGGTGCGCGTGGCCGAATACTCCCGCGACATGCTGAAGGAGCTGCGCGCCGAGACCGGCATCGCCTATGACCACCGTGAGGGCGGCACGCTGCAGCTGTTCCGCACCCAGCAGCAGCTGGACCATGTGGGCGACGACACGGCGGTGCTCGATGCCTATGGCGTGCCGTTCGAGGTGCTGGACAATGCGGGCTGCATCGCCTCCGAACCCGCGCTGGCGCGGGTGAAGGAGAAGTTCGTGGGCGGGCTGCGCCTGCCGGGCGACGAAACCGGCGACGCGCATATCTTCACCCAGCGGCTGGCCGCCCTGTGCGCCGAGCGCGGGGTGAAGTTCCGCTACGGCGTGAACATCCAGGCCCTGGAGACGGAAGCGGGCGCCATGACCGGCGTGCGCACCGACCAGGGCGTGCTGACGGCCGACCGTTATGTGCTGGCCCTTGGCAGCTATTCGCCCGCGCTGGTGCGCCCGCTGGGCATCACCCTGCCGGTCTATCCGGTGAAGGGCTATTCCATCACCGTGCCGATCACCAACCCGGACGCGGCGCCGGTCTCCACCGTGATGGACGAGACCTACAAGGTCGCCATCACCCGGCTCGGCGACCGCATCCGCGTGGGCGGCACGGCGGAGCTGGCCGGCTTCAGCCACACGCTGCGCCGCCCCCGGCGGGAGACGCTGGAATATTCCGTGCGCGACCTGTTCCCCGATGGCGGTGACATCGCGGCCGCCAGCTTCTGGACCGGGCTGCGCCCGATGACGCCGGACGGCACGCCGATCGTGGGCGACACGCCGATCAAAAACCTGTTCACCAACACCGGCCACGGCACGCTGGGCTGGACCATGGCCTGCGGCTCCGGCCGGCTGCTGGCCGATATCATCGACGGCAAGACGCCGGGCATCGACAGCGCCGACCTGTCTGTGGAGCGCTACGTGGCCGCGGCGTAGGCCGCCTCCACCCACTCCGCGACGCGCGCCACGCTGGGCACCCGGGCACGGTCCGGGTGCAGCAGCAGATAGAGCGGGCGTTCCCCCCTGACGCCCATGGCGCGGAAGCGCGGGTCCTTCGCTGCCATCATCTCGGGCAGCATCACCCCTGCCCCGCTGGCCAGCGCGGCCTCGGCCAGCACATCCAGCCGGTCGCAGGCGAGCGCCACCCTGGCACCCGGGCAGGCGGCATCCAGCGCCAGCATCTCCGGCAGATGGGCCAGCCCCTCCGTATAGCGCACCACCGGGCCGTCCCCGGGCGCGCCCACTGGGCGATACAGGCCGAAGGGCAGCGTGCCGAGCCGCCTGATCCGTGCCTCCGCTTCCGCCCGGTCGCCCAGGCGCAGGGCGATATCCGCCTCCCGCCGGGCGAAGCTCAGCGGCTGGTCGTCGGCTACCATCTCCAGCGTGATGCCGGGGTGCGCGGCGGCCAGCCGGCCCAGCGCCGGGGCCAGGATGCGCGCCAGCACGAAACCCACGCTGGTCAGCCGCACATGGCCGCGCAGTTCCGATTGCGCGCGGCGCAGCGCGGCCATGGCCATGGCCGCTTCCTCCGACATGGCGCGCAGCCGGCCCAGCACGCCCTCCAGCGCCGGGGCGGGGGCCAGGCGATGGCCCGAGCGCTCCAGCAGGGCGATGCCGCAGCGGCGTTCCAGCGCGGCCAGGCGGCGGGCGACCGTGGTCTGGTCCACCCCCAGGCTGCGGGCGGCGGCACTCAGGCTGCCGCCGCGCAGGATGTGGTCCAGCAGCTCCAGATCGGCCCAGCTTTCTGCGTTCATGCAGGATACCCTCCAAAAATCGCCGATTCTGCGGCGAATTCGCAGAGCATAGGATGCGCCTCAACACAGGAGCACCCCATGCCAGCCTTCACCCTGTTCGAACTCGCCGGCCGAATCCCCACCCCGCCGCCCCTGGCCGAGGCGAGCCTGATCCTGATCGACTACCAGAACGAATATCTGGAAGGCCCGCTGGCCCTGACCGGCGCGGCGCAGGCGGTGGAACGCGCCAAGACCCTGCTGGCCGCCGCCCGCGCCGCCGGGGCGCGCATCGTCCATGTGGCGCACAAAGGCGGGCCGGGCGGGCCCTTCGACCGCGCGGCGCATCGCGGCGCCTTCATCGCCGGGCTGGAACCCGCCCCCGGCGAGGCGGTGGTGGAAAAGCCGCGCCCCAACGCCTTCTCCGGCACGCCGCTGGCGGAGCTGCTGGAGGCGGAACCCGCGAAGCTGATCGTGCTGGGGTTCATGACGCACAATTGCGTCTCCTCCACCGTGCGCGCGGCGCTGGACCTGGGGCACGGCATCACCGTGGCGGGCGACGCTTGCGCCACGCGCGACCTGCCGCTGGCGGGCGGCGTGGTAAAGGCGGAGGACCTGCACCGGGCGGAGCTGGCAGCGCTGGCGGACCGGCACGCCTGCGTGGTGGATGTGGCTGGGATTGTGTGAGGGAAGCCCGAGGGAAGCGAACGGGGGCGTCGCCCCCGTGAACCCCCACCAGGGGGCGCCGCCCCCTGGACCCCCGCCAGGACCGTGCTCGGTCCTGGACCTAGAGCAGTTTGGCGCCAAGCCTTGGAAACGCACTTCCTATTGATTTTTAATATAAAATTGGTGCCCCACCTGCCAGGATGAAACGCCAAACTCCTGGGTTCCAAGGGCCTTTCGGCCTTTGGCGGGGAGCCGAGGGGCAGAGCCCCTCGGTGGGGGCTCCGGGGGCAAAGCCCCCGCCTTCAGCGCGTCGCCTCACGCAGAAAGCGCAGCAGCGCGGCCATCTCGGCCGGGTCGTTCAGCCGCTGCACCGGCATGCGGGTGCCGGGCGTGAACACGTCCGGGCCCTGGGTGAACAGTTCGGCCACCGTCGCCTCGTTCCAGGTGATGTCCCCCTGCGCCAGGCGCTCGGAGTAGGCATAGCCGGGCACGCTGCCCATGCGCCGGCCGAACAGCCCCCGCAGATGCGGGCCCGCCATCGGCGGCGCGTCGGCCCGCAGCGCGTGGCACGCCTGGCAGGCGCGCCACACCCGCGCGCCCTCCGGGTCCAGCCCCGGGGGCAAGGGCGCGGCGGCGGGGGTTTCCGAAACGGGGCGGCCGGTCAGCGGGTTCCAGCGCCGCAGCACGGCATCGGCGCCCCCGGTCCACAAAGTGCCATCCGGGGCGAAGCCCAGCGACCAGACCGGCAGGCCCGGCCCCTCCAGCACGCGCAGCAGGCGGCCGGGGGCCCATTCCCATAGCGCCACGTCGCCGCCCACGCCGCTGGCCGCCAGCAGGCCGGCCCGCACGGCCAAGGCCACGATGGGGCGCTGGCCGATCGCGAGTTCGCGCGTGCCGCCGGGTTCCAGCAGGCGCACCACGCCATCGGCGCCGCCCGCGGCCACGCCCTCCGGCAGAGCGGCCAGCGCGGTCACCGGCAGGCCGAATTCGGCCAGCACCTCGCCCGAGGGCCACAGGCGCAGCGTGCCATCCTGCCCGCCGCTGACCAGGCCGCGCGGGCCGAAGACCAACGCGGAAACCGGCCCCTGATGGCCGCGCAGCACATCGGCATCGCCCGGGGCGCGCCAGATCCGCACCGTGCCGTCGAACCCGCCCGAGGCGATCACCACCCCGGCGCTGGCCAGGGCCGTCACGGGGCCTTCATGCCCCTCCAGCACCGCATCGGGCGCCGGCGCGCCGATGGGGGGCCACAGGGCGATGCGGCCGTCCTCTCCGGCGCTGGCGAAACCGGCGCCGGGGATGGCCAGCATCGCCTCCACCGCGCCCCGGTGCCAGCGCGCGGCCAGGCGCGCCGTGCCATCCGGCGCCCAGAAGATCACGGCCTGGTCCAGCCCGCCGCTGGCCGCACCCAGCGGCCCCACCGCCAGCGCCCGCACCGGCCCGCCATGGCCCAAGGGTTGGGATGGGGGCTGGGCCCAGCTGGGGGACGCCAGCAGCAGCGCCGCGAGGACGGCGCGCCGGATCACAGCGTGCGCAGCAGGTCCGCCAGCGTCTTGCCGCGCTGGGAGAGCTCCTTCCACCGGATATGCTCCTCCGGCGCATGCGCGCCATGGCCGGAACAGCCCAGCCCATCCAGCGTCGGGATGCCCATCGCGGCGGTGAAATTGCCGTCCGAGCCGCCGCCGCGATACTGCTTCGGCAGGTCATAGCCGTGCCTGGCGGCGATGGCCTTCGCCGCCTCGTACACGCGCAGGCCCTCGGGGCTCTCGGCCATGGGCGGGCGGTTCATCTGGCCGGTCACCGTCACCACGATGCCGTCCTCCTCATAGGCGAGGTCCTTGATCTTCTGGGCGAAGATCGCGCCGTCCTCGGGGGCGGCCACGCGCAGGTCCACATGGCAGCCGGCCTCCGGCGCCACCACATTGGCGCGCGTGCCGCCCCAGATCGGCGCCACATTGGTGGTCACGCCGCGTTCCAGGTCGGTCATGGCGTGCACCTGCAGGATCAGCTTGGCCAGCGCCACGGTGGCGCTGCGGCCCTCGGTCCAGTTGCCGCCGGCATGGGCGCTGCGGCCCTGCACCTTGATGGTGAAGCGGCCGGTGCCCTTGCGCGCGGTCACGGCGCAGCCATTGGGCCCGCCGGCGGGCTCGGGGATCAGCACGGCGGCGGCATGGGCGGCCTCGGCCTCGATGGGCGCGCGGCTGGTGGGGCTGCCCACCTCCTCATCCGGGGTCAGCAGCAGGGTGATGGGGCGGTTGGTCGGGATCTTCTGCGTCAGGATGGCGCGCACGGCGTTGAAGGCCAGGAAGCTGCCGGCCTTCATGTCGTAGATGCCGGGGCCATAGGCGCGGTCGCCCTCGACGCGGAAGGGCATGTCGGTGGCTAGGTGGCCGATGTCCCACACCGTGTCCACATGGCCCGAGACCACCACCGGCGCATTGCCGCTGCCGGTGTTGGTGCGCGCGATCAGCGTGTCGCCGAAGCCGTCGCGGCCGGGGATGCGCTCGATGGTGGCGCCCGCGGCGCGCAGCCCGGCCTCGGCCTTGTCCAGCAGGCGGTTCACCGCGGCGGCGTCCGTGCTGGGGGTCTCCATCTCGACCCAGCCGCGCAGTTCCTCCAGCAATTCCTCGCTGGTGCCGATGGCGATGTCCGTCATGCTCGATGCCTCTCAATGCGTTGAGGGCATTCTACGCCGGGCGAAGGGTGTGATCGAGGGGGCGGCGCCCCCTCGCCTTGCTACCCTTTCCGCTTCTCCGCCGCGTGCCGCAGCAGGGCCAGCCCGCGATACACCCCATGCACCATCTTGCTGTAGGGCATGACGAGGAAGAAGCTGAACACCAGCCCCAGATGCAGCGCCAGCAGCGGCCCCATCGCCCCGGTATGCCGCAGGCCCAGCAGCAGCAGGCCGGTGGCGGCGATCAGGAACAGCAGGCCGAGCATGGCGAACTCGCCCCCCAGCAGCTTCTTCGCCACCGGCACCGGGTCGGTGATGATCTTCAGCCGCGTCAGGCCGATGCTGCCGATGCACATGAACACCCCGCCCCAGAAGCCCAGCTGCACCGGCAAGCTGAGGAAGGCGTGCGGCGAGCGCCAGCCGAGGAAGTAGTGATAGATGGTGCCCACGCAGGTGGCCGCGAAGCACAGCATGAAGCCGCCGAACAGCGCCTGGTGGAACCAGCGCTTTTGCATCGAGAAGCTGTCATCCTCGTCATTGCAGCCATGGCCGCCACCGCCGAGGTTGCGCATCGTGGCGATGTCATGCGCCGCCACCGCCGCGGCATAGGGGCCAGGCGCCGAGGCCCCCGCCCCGGTGCCGCGCCAGTAGCGGATACCGCCCATGGTCATGGCCAGGATCGCCCAGCCGAAGGTGCCGAAGCCCAGCGTGATCATCAGCCCGTGCGGCACCACGCGGAAGAAGGCACCGGCCCCGCGCTGCGCCGTGGTCAGCACGGCGGGATCGACCAGCAGCACCGACAGCAGCAGCGCCAGCGTGGCGCCGATCACGGCCGCCGCCGTCACCAGCGTGCCGTTCTTCTGGAAGAACTGGCCCGCGCCCTCGGGCCAGGCATAGGCGGCATAGCTTTCCTGCCGCACCTCGGCGAAGGTCGCGGGGATGTTCACGCCGAAGGCATGCGGCGGCGCGTATTGGCAGGCGTGGTAGCAGCCCTTGCAGCCATGGCAGAGGTTGGCCAGGTGCGTGATGTCGCCCAGCGAGAAATCGCGGCGCATCGACATGGCCGGGAACACCGCGCAATAGCTCTCGCAATAGCGGCAGGCGTTGCAGATGGCCATCTGCCGCCGGGCATCGGCGGTGGCTTCGGTCTCGACGTTCATCGGATGGCCCTCAATTGAGCACGGCTTTGGCGGCTTCCTCGCCGGCGAGGCGGCCGAAGCTGGTGCCGATCGCCATGCCGAAGCCGGCCAGGTAGCCCTGGCCCAGGATATTGCCGGACATGATCTCGCCGCAGGCCAGCAGGTTGCTGGCCAGCGTGCCGTCGGCCATCACCACCCGCGCGCGGTCGTTCACCTTCACCGACAGGAAGGTGAAGGTGATGCCCGGGCGCAGCGGATGCGCGTGGAAGGGCGGCGTGTCGATCAGCCGTGCCCAGTGGGATTTCGGCGGCGTCAGCCCCTCGGTGGAGCAATCGTCCAGCTTCTGGCCGTTGAAGGTGCCGGGGCGCACGGCGGCGTTGTAGTCGGCCACCACCCGGATCAGCTTCTCCGCATCCAGCCCCAGCTCCCGCGCCAGCTCGCCGATGGTATTGGCGCGGATGGGCGGGAACACGCTGGGCAGGTAGTCGTTGATCGCCTTTACGTCCGAAATGGCGAAGGCGCGCTGGTTGGGCTGCTGCGCGATCAGCCGGCCCCAGATGGCATAGCGCTTGGGCCAGGTATCCTCGCCCTCATCGTAGAAGCGCTCGACATTCTCGTTCACCACGACGGAGAACGGCACGCAGTCCAGCCGCATGGCCAGGCCGCCATCCTCCATGGGGGCGCGGGCGTCGTTGGCGACGGCGTGGAACTGGGTGGGGTCGCCCACCTCCTGCACGCCCTGCGCCAGCAGGTCCTTCAGCACCTTGCCCTGGGCATAGGGGGTGCCGCGGATCTGGAAATTGTCGGCGGCGTCGCCCCAGTACTGGCGCAGCCATTCCCGGTTGGCCTGGAACCCGCCCGAGGCCGCGATCACCGCCTTGAACCGCACCCGCTGCGGGAAGCCCTTGTGGTTCACGATCGCCTCGGTGGCGTGGCCGCCTTCCATGGCGATGTGCTGCACCTCCGCGTCATAGAGCAGCTCGATGCCCAGCGCCTCGGCCGTGCGGTACAGCGCGTTCACCAGCGCCTTGCCGCCGCCCAGGAAGAAGGCGTTGGTGCGGCTGAGCGACAGCGTGCCCGACAGGCTGGGCTGGAACACCACGCCGCAGCTCTTCAGGAAATCGGGCGCGTGCTGGCTGGCGCGGATGCAGGTGCGGGCCAGGTGCTCATCCGTGCGGCCCTTGGTCACGCGCAGCAGGTCGTCCCAGTACTCGTCCTCCAGATAGGATTCCGTCAGCACATCGGTGGGGGCCGGATGCAGGGATCGCACATTGCGGGTGTGGCGGGAATTGCCGCCGCGCATGTGCTTGGGCGCGTGCTCCGCCACGATCACGGAGGCACCGGCGCGGCGGGCGGTGATGGCGGCGCAGAGCGCGGCATTGCCGCCGCCCACCACCAGCACATCCCAGAGTTTGTCGAAGTCGGGCATGGGGCTTTTGTATCCACTTGTATCCAGCCCTGTCCAGATGCGAAAAGGCGCCCATGAGCTCCGATCTCGCCGAACAGACCTACACGCTGCTGCGCGCGGCCCTCGCCAGCGGCAGCCTCAGCCCCGGGCTGCGCCTGACGGAGACCGAGCTGGCCGGGCGGTTCGGCGTCTCCCGCACGCCGATCCGCCGCGCCATCGCGCGGCTGGAGGCCGAGGGGCTGCTGAACCGCGAGGGCGGCGCCCTGGCCGTGACCCGGCCCGACCATTCGGGCGTGGTCGAACTGTATGTGATGCGCGAGATCCTGGAAGGTGCCGCCGCGCGCCTGGCCGCCCAGCACGCCAGCGTGACGGAGCTGGCGGCGATGGAGGAGGTGGTGGCGGACGAACCCGCGGCCTTCAGCGACGCACCCCGCCTGGCCGCCATCAACCAGCGCCTGCATGGGCTGATGTATCTGGCCGCGCACAACCGCTATCTGCTGAAATCGCTGGAGCAGCTGGGCGCCACCATGGCGCTGCTGCCATCACTGCTCACCCAGGGCGGGCGGGCGGAGCAGGCCCATGCGGAGCATCAGGCGCTGGTGGCCGCCCTGGCCCGGCGGGACCAGGCTGCGGCCGAAGAAGCGGCCCGGGCCCATGCCAGGGCGGCGTTGCGCCACCGCCTGGCCTGGCTGATCGGGCAAGGGGGGCTGCCGGTGGCAGCCCCAGGGGGTTAGCGGGGGTCGTGTTCCATGTGGCCCAGCTTGCGGGGGTCATGCATGGCGACCACCGAGACCAGCGCCACCGCCGCCATGACGGCGATGTACCAGTAGAACCAGCCCTCATGCCCCTCGGCCTTGAAGCGCAGGCCGACATAGTTGGCGCTGCCGCCGAACACCGCATTGGCGATGGCGTAGCACAGGCCCACGCCCAGGGCGCGCACCTCGGCGGGGAACAGCTCCGCCTTCACCACGCCGCTGATGGAGGTGTAGAGGCTGACCACGGCGAGGGCCACGAGCACGAGGCCCAGCGTCAGCGCCGGGCTGCCGCCGCTGCCGGCGATGGCGGTCAGCAGCGGGATGGTGCCCACCGTGCCCAGCACGCCGAAGATGATCAGCTGCAGGCGCCGCCCGATGCGGTCGGACAGGGCGCCGAAGGCCGGCTGCATGCACATGTACAGGAAGAGCGCCGCCGTCATCAGCAGGCTGGCGCTGCTGGCCGGGTAGCCCACCGTGTTGACCAGATAGGTCTGCATGTAGGTGGTGAAGACGTAGAAGCACAGGCTGCCGCCGGCCGTCAGGCCCAGCGTGACCAGCACCGCGCGCGGGTGCTGCAGCAGCGCGCGGATGGAGCCGGCATCCTTCTTCGCCAGGTCAGCCTTGCTGCTCGTCTCATGCAGGTTGCGGCGCAGGAACAGCGCCACCAGCGCGGCCAGCGCCCCGATGAAGAAGGGAATGCGCCAGGCCCAGTTGCGCAGCGCCTGCTCGCCCACCGTCTGTTCCAGCGCCACCACCACCAGCACCGCCAGCAGCTGCCCGCCGATCAGCGTGACGTACTGGAAGGAGGAGAAGAAGCCGCGATGGCGGGAGGTGGCGACTTCGCTCATGTAGGTGGCGGAGGTGCCGTACTCGCCGCCCACCGACACGCCCTGGAACATGCGCGCCAGCAGCAGCAGCACGGGGGCCGCGACGCCGATCTGGTCGTAGCCCGGCAGGATCGCGATCACGAGCGAGCCGCCGCACATCATCAGCACCGACAGCATCATGGAGAAGCGCCGGCCCTTGCGGTCCGCCAGCATGCCGAACAGCCAGCCGCCGACCGGGCGCACCAGGAAGCCCACGGCGAACACGCCGGCGGCGCTCAGCTGCTGCACGGTGGGGTTGTCGCGGGGGAAGAACACATGCGCGAAGTACAGGGAAAAGAAGGCGTAGGCGTAGAAATCATACCACTCGACGAGATTGCCGGAGGATCCGGCCACGATGGCCATCACGCGTTTTCGGGTGTCGTGCTCGGGTGCGGGGGCCTCTTGGCCGGCCATCGTGCTCATCGGGATTCTCCGGAACGATTATGGCAGGGATAGTGACATTTCAGGAGGCAATGGAGGCCCTGGCTTGATGACAGTACAGCCCTGCAACGCGGATGCATCTCAAGGGATGCAAACCGGATGGACGATCACCGCGACCGGCCTTTCCACCACCAGAACACGGCGCCGAGCGGCAGCGCCACCGCCAGCAGCAGGGCGGCCAGGGCATTGGCCTCCGGCGTCGGGCCCATGCGCAGCTGGCTGAACAGCAGCACCGGCAGGGTGGTGGCCCCCGGCCCCCCGGTGAAGCTGGCCAGCACCACGTCATCCAATGACAGCAACGCCGCGAGCCCCCAGCCGGCGGCCAGCGAGGGCAGCATCAGCGGCAGGGTGATAGTGCGGAACAGGGTGAAGGGCCCGGCGCCGAGATCGGCCGCCGCTTCCTCCAGCACCCGGCCCAGCGCCGCCAGCCGCGCCTGCACCAGCACCGCGACATAGGCCGCCCCCAGGCTGGCATGGGCCAGCAGCACCGTCCCCGCCCCCCGGCCGCGCGGCCAACCGGTCAGGTGTTCCAGCACCACGAACAGCAGCAGCAGGGACAGGCCGCTCACCACCTCCGGCAGCACCAGGGGCGCGGCGGCGAGCGCGCCGAACAGCGGCCGCCCGGTGAAGCGCCCCTGCCGGGCCAGCACCCAGCCCAGCGCGCCGCCGGCCAGCACCGCCAGCGTGGCCGCCCCCGCCGCGATCAGCAGCGACAGGCCCGCGGCCTCCAGCAGGCGCGCATTGCCCGCCAGGGCGTGGAACCAGCGCAGGGAAAACCCGCCCCACAGGAAGGGCTGCCGCGCATCGGAAAACGCGAAGCCCGCCAGCAGCACCACCGGTGCCCACAGGAACAGCAGCGCCAGGACTAGCACGAACCGCGTCACCGCTGCGCCCTTTGCCACAGCAGCATCGGCCCCAGCAGCACCCCCAATAGCGCGACGGAAGCCGCCGCCGCCAGCGGCCAATCGCGGGAGGAAAAGAACTCCTGCCAGATGGCGCGGCCGGCCAGCAGCGCCTCGGGCGGGCCCAGCAATTCGGGGATGACGAATTCCCCCGCCGCCGGGATGAACACCAGCAGGAAGCCCGCCAGCCCCGCCCGCGCCGTCACCGGCAGCGTCACGGTGCGGAAGATGGTGAGGCGCGAGGCCCCCAGATCGGCCGCCGCGTCCTCCAGCGCCCTGTCGCGCGCGGCCAGCGCCGCCAGGATGGGCAGCAAGGCGAAGGGCAGATAGCCATGCACCATCCCCGCCAGCATCGCGCCGTCGGAATACAGCATGGGCAAGGGCGCCTCGATCAGCCCCGCCGCCAGCAGGGCCTGGTTCAGCACCCCGCTGTCGCGCAGCAGCCCCACCCAGCCCGCCATGCGCAGCACGAACCCCACGCAGAAGGGCAGCAGCGCCAGCCCCAGCACCGCCCCCCGCCAACGCGGCGCCAGCCGCAACAGCCCGAGCGCCATGGGATAGGACAGCACCACGCAGCACCCCGCCGAGATCCCGGCCAGCCACAGCGACCGCCACAGCGCGCCCAGGAAATGCCCATCCTCGGTCAGCACGGACCAGGCCTCCGCCTCGCCCAGCCCCTCGCCCGACAGCAGCGGGATGTGATAGGGCGGCACGCCATCCGCCGGCACGCCCAGCGACATCGCACCCACCACCAGCAGCGGTGCGGCCACCAGCAGGCCCAGCCACAGCGCGGCCGCGGCACGGATCATGCCAGCGGCACCAGCGCCGAGGCCGGCCAGCCCAGTGCCACGGCATCGCCCTCGGCCGGGACCTCCCCCTGGGCCGGGACGCTGACGCGCAGGCGCCGGCCATCGGCCGCTTCGCATTCCAGCATCCAGGCCTCGCCCCGGAACTGCCGCGTCAGCACCCGGGCCGGAATGTCGCCACCCAGCTGGATCTGTTCCGGGCGCAGGGCGAAGCTGGCGCCCGCTTCCTCCAGGATATTCGCGGCGCCGAGGAATTCCGCGACGAAGCGCGTGGCCGGGCGCGCATGCACCGCATCCGGCGGGCCGATCTGCACCACACGCCCGCCCTCCAGCAGGGCGATGCGGTCGGACAGGGCCAGCGCCTCCGCCTGGTCATGGGTGACCATGACGAAGCTGGTGCCGGTCTCGCGCTGCAGGCGCCGCAGCTCGGCACCCGTGGCCGCGCGCAGCCCGGCATCGAGCGCCGCCAGCGGCTCATCCAGCAGCAGCAGCGGCGGCTTGCGGGCCAGGGCGCGGGCCAGGGCCACGCGCTGCTGCTGCCCGCCCGAAAGCTGCGCCGGCCGCCGCGCGCCGAAGCCCGCCAGCCCCACCAGCGCCAGCCATTCCTCCACCCGCGCCGCGCTGTATTGGCCCGCGCGGCGCAGGCCATAGGCCACATTCTCATGCACGCTCAGATGCGGAAACAGCGCATAGGACTGGAACATCATGGCGCAGGGCCGCGCCTGGGGCGGCAGGCCCGCCATGTCCCGCCCCTCGATCAGGATGCGCCCGGCATCCGGCGCCTCGAACCCCGCCACCAGCCGCAGCAGGGTGGATTTGCCCGAACCCGAGCGCCCGAGCAGCGAGACGAACTCCCCCCGCCCCACCTCCAGGCTCACCCCCTCCAGCGCAGGCACATCGCCGAAGCGTTTGGCCAGCGCCTCGACCTTGAGGCTCAACGCCCGGCCTTGAAGCGCGACCACATGCGGGAACGCGCGCGCTCGGCCGCCGGCGGCGGCGTGCCGGGCACGAAGGCGTTGGCGAGTGCCGCCGCATCGGGGTGGATGTTGGGGTCGTTCGCCACCTCCGGCCGCAGCAGCGCCCGCGCGGCGGGCACGGCGGAGGGGTAGCGCACCTGGTTGGTGATGCCCGCCATCACATCGGGCCGCAGCAGGAAGTTGATGAAGGCATGCGCGGCATCCGGGTTCGGCGCGTCGGCCGGGATGGCCAGCATATCGAACCACAGATGCGCCCCCTCGCGGGGCGCGGCATAGGTGATCTCGACACCCCGGTTCGCCTCCCGCGCGCGCGCCGCCGCCTGGATCACGTCGCCGGAATAGGTGAGCGCCAGGCAGATCTCCCCGCTCGCCAGCGCGTCCACGATGGCGGCGGAACCCGGGATGCTGCGCAGATGCGGGCGGATGGCGCGCAGCGCGGCCTCGGCGGCGGCGAGGTCCGCGGCATCCGCGCTGTTCGGGTCCCGCCCCAGGAAGCGCAGCACGGAGGGGATGACGTCGATCGCGCTGTCCATCACCGCGATACCGCAACGGGCGAGGCGGCGCGCGTTCTCGGGGTTCAGCAGCAGCGCCAGGCTGTCCAGCGGCGCATCGGGCGCCAGCGCCCGGATGCGGTCCGGCCGCATGCCGAGCCCCACCGTGCCCCACAGATAGATCGCCCCATGCCGGTTGCCCGCATCCACCCCGGCCACGCGCGCCATCAGCGCGGGGTCGAGGTTCGCCAGGTTCGGGATCCGCGCGGGGTCCAGCGGCAGCAGCGCCCCCGCGCGCACCAGCCGCGCGAAGCTGGGCTCGCTGGTCGGCACGATGATGTCGAAGCCGGAGCGCCCGGCCGACAGCCGCGCCTCCAGCGTCTCCAGGCTGTCGTACACGTCGTAGCGCACGCGGATGCCGGTCTCCCGCTGGAAGCGGTCGATCGCGTAGGGGTCGATGTAGTCGGCCCAGTTGAAGACGTTGAGCACGGGCTGCGCGGCGGCGGGGCCGGCCAGCACGGCACAGGTGAGCAGCAGGAGAATCAGGCGGCGCATCCCCGATTTCTCGCACCCCCTGCCCCGCGCAGAAAGCCCCGAAATGGCGCGGCTTTTTTTCTTGACTTGTTTCGGATTATATTGCTAATCACTCCTCGCCAACGGGTGAGGTGCGTCCATACGCCACCTCCCTTCCCCCCCTTCTCCCATCACGAGATCCGCCACGCCGCCCGGCTCACCCCGGGCGGCGTTTTTGCGCGTGCCCCTCCCGTCCCAGGAGTTCCGCCATGCCCTTCCTCGCCTCCGGCCTCACGCCGCTGATCCAGACCAGCAGCTTCTCCCTGTGGCACTACCGCACGGACGATATCCGCACGGATGTCACGGCCGCCGGCTATTTCAACCCGGTCGCGGCCCAGCTGAAGCCCGGCGACTTGATGATCCTGCAGACGATCGACGCCATGGCGCTGCTGCCGCTGCGCCCGGGCCCGGCCACCGGCCCGGGTGTGACGCTGGATGGCGCCGTCTCGCCCCTCGCGCTGCTGCGCAGCGCCGCGCAGAGCTTCCCGGTGGTGCAGGCGGTGGGCGCCGTGGTCAGGACGATTGTCCTGGCCCCGCTCGCGGCCGGCTTCATCACCGGCGGCTCCATCCCCGTCTCCGCCCAGGTGCAAGGGCCGATCAGCCAGGTGGTGGTCTCGGTGCGCGACGCCAGCAACCAGATCCTGCCCACGCCGCAGCTGGTCACCGTCTCGGGCGGCTTCGCCACCGCGGCCGTGCCGGTGCCCCCCGTCGGCTCCGGCTATCGCATCCGGGTGGAGGACGCGCAGGACCCGGCCATCGCCGCCGTCTCCCGCAGCTTTTCCGTCACGCCGCCGCTGAACGCCCTCCAGCAGGAGAACGGCGCGGTGATCGTGATGGAGAACGGCTACGCCCTGCTGCGCGACTTCAGCTGAGCCCCAGCCTCCCGCTCCTTCCTCTCGCAGACGGAACCCCTCATGTCCGATCTTCGTATCAGCCAGCTGCCAGCGCTCACCGCGCTGGCGGACAGCGACGTCACGGCCATCTCCCAGCTCACCGGCTCTCCCGCCACCCGCAAGGCGACCTTCGCCCAGCTGCGCAGCGCCATCCATGATGGCCGCAGCGTGCATGTGCGTGACTTCGGCGCGGTGGGCAACGGCATCACCGACGATGCGCCGGCCATCCAGGCGGCCATCAACTCGCTGGCCGGCAATGGCGGCGGCGTGGTGATCCTGGCGCCCAAGACCTATCGCCTGGCCAGCGCCATCACCATCAGCAACGCCACCGTGCACATCCGCGGCGGCGGCTTCACCGAGGGCGGCGGCCCCGGCGACGGCACCTGGCTGAAGGTGGACAGCACGGGCTTCACCCCCATCACCTTCACCGGCAATGCCCGCGGGTCCAAGGTGTCGGACCTGGCGGTGACGCAGAGCCATAGCGCCACCTTCAACGCCAGCTGGGCGCCCACGAACTACGACTGGTTCTTCCGGATCGTGGATTGCCTGGGCGGGGTGGATTTCGACAACATCCTGCTGGCGGCGGTGAACAAGGGTTTCTACTGCTACAACTCCGGCCGCACGGATTTCCGGCGCATCCGGGGCCAGGTCTTCACCTGCGGCATCGAGATGGACCAGGCCCTCGATGTGCCGCGCTACCACAACATCCATTTCTGGCCGTTCTGGTCCTCGGACACCAACGTGCTGCGCTGGCAGCAGGACAATGGCGACGCCATGGTCTTCAAGCGCGTGGACGGCCCCTTCATCGACCAGGCTTTCGGCTTCGGCTACCGCTCGCTGTTCCGCTTCACGGCGGGGGCCACCGGCTACACCACGAAATTCTACATCGGCCAGGCCTATGCCGACTTCATCCGCTACGGGATCCTGATCGACACGGCGGGCGTGGATGGGCTGGTGTCCAACTTCACCTCCCAGAGCGAGCGCTGGAACGCCTCGGGCGCGCCGTGCACCGATTCCGCCGGCCTGCTGATCAGCGCGCAGAACTGCAAGGTGCAGGTCGGCAACATGCGCGTGGACACGGTGGAGGACAGCGCCATCCGCCTCGGCGCCTTCAACAACCGCGTCGATGTCTTCGCCCTGCGCTGCGTGAACTACAACACGCGCAACAACGGCTCGGCCGCCATCAACGTGGCCAACGCGGCCTCGGGCGGGGTGAACCGGGTGCATCTGGGCACGCCGCCGGTGCTGGAAGGCACCTATGCCGGCATCCTGCAGAACGGTGGCACCAACGGCGTGGTGCAGATGCGCGCGCCGGCCGGGGCCGGCACGGCGCCGGGCCTGGCGGTAGGCCAGGACAACACCGGCCTGTCGGCCCCCACCGGCACCTCCCTCGCGCTGACGGCCAATGGGGCGGAGGTGGCGCGCGTCGCGCAGTCCGGCACCGTCACGCTGGGGGGCGCCAGCCCCAACCATGCGCTGGAGGTGACGACCCCCGCCGGCACGGTCAACCGGATCAACGTCACCGGCAATGTCACCGGCTCCCCGCCCTATCTGCTGGCCGACGGCAGCGACAGCAATGTCAGCATGGTGATGCAGAGCAAGGGCAGCGGCATCATCTCCCTGCAGACGGGCGGCGGCGCCCAGGCCCAGGTCCTCAGCCAGCCGAGCGCCGTGAACGTGCTGCAGTTCGTGGGCGGTGCCACGGGTTCGCCCGGCCGGGTCGGCTGGCAGGCCGCGGGGTCCGACGCGAACATCAGCGCGGTGGCGGGCCAGCCCAAGGGCACCGGCGCGCTGCTGGCGCAGTTCCCCGACAACGCCGTCACGGGCGGCAACGCGCGCGGCGCCAACGCGGTGGATCTGCAGACGAGCCGCGGTGCCGCCACGCAGGTGGCCAGCGGTGGGAACAGCGGGGTGCTTTCCGGCGGAAGCAACTCCGCCACCAACGGCTACACGGTCGTTGGCGGCGGCATTTCCAATATCGCCCAGGGCAATCGCAGCGCGGTGCTGGGCGGTGAAGGCAATGCGGCGAATAACAGCTACGGCGTGGTGTTGGGTGGCCAATCCAATATCGCGAACGGAGTGGCTGCCTGGGTTCTCGGCGGGCTGCAAGCCAACACGCGGGGCCATTACGGCCGCGGCGCCTGGGCGAGCGGTCAGATCGCGGCATCCGGCGATGCCCAGGCCGGCGAATACGTGCTGCGCCGCCAGACCACCGACGCGACGGTCACGCGGCTGACGGCCGACGCGACCCCCGCCGGCACGGCCAACACCCTCAACCTGCCGGATTTCGCTGCCTATTCGGGGCGCCTGACCGTGATCGCCAAGGCCACCGGCGGCACGGCCGCCGCGAAGTGGCTGGTGGACCTGTCGGCCGTGCGCGGTTCGGGCGCCGCTTCCGTCGCGGTGTTCGAAGGCGCTGGCGCCAGCATCGCACCCACCGCCAGCAACGGCACCGGCAGCGCCTGGCGCCTGACCATCACGGCCGACACCACCAATGGCGGCATCGCCATCAGCGGCACCGGCGCGGCCGGCACCACCATCAACTGGGTGGCCCGCTACGCCGATGTCGAGGTCGTGACCGCCAGCTGATCCCTTCCCCCACTGTTTCCAAGGAGACCCCCCATGGCCCTTTCCTGCCCCATCGAGGTCGAAGGCACCGGCGCCTCCGCCACCTATTGGCGCCTGACCCATGTCCAGGCCGATTTCCCGGCCTGCGTCGTCGAGGCCCAGCTGCACGGCTATCTGGACCAGGCCGCGCGCCAGGCCGGCAAGAACCCGCTGGCGCGCTTCAACTTCCGCTTCGCCACCGCGGGCCTGATGGCGGATGGCGAGCTGAGCATCCCGGCCATCTACGGCGCCGTGCGCGCCGCCCCCTCCGGCCAGGATGCGCAGGGCGAGCCCCTGCCCTCCCGCTTCGCCGCCGCCACCGACATCTGATCCCCCTTCCCCCGAAAGGAACCCCCGCATGTCCACGCTTTCCGATTTCGCGAAGAACCTGGTCGGCCGTTCGCTCTGCGGCCGCGCCCCCGCGCTGCCCACGGCGGTGTATTGCGCCATGGGCACCGGCGGCACGGACGCCACCGGCATCACCGGCGAGCCCTCGGGCAATGGCTATGCCCGCCAGCGCGTCACCTTCACCGGCACCGGCGTGCAGTCGAATGCCGAGGCGGTGCGCTTCACCTTCACGGGCGCGGTCGGCACGCTGACGCATATCGGCCTGTTCGATGCCGCGGCCGGCGGCAACCCGCTGACCTGGGGCGCGCTGTCGGCCGCCACCTCCGTCACCGGGGCGGGCACCGTCACGGTGAACCCGGGCAACCTGACCATCACGGCGGGCTAAGCCAGGGCGGGGGGCGGTGGCCATGCCGGCCATCGCCCCCGATTCGCCGCATCGCGCGCGGCTTCAGGGCACGCGGGCGGCGCCCGGAACCGGCCCCGCGCCTGAAGCTGAACGCTTTGAAACAGGCTGGCGGCTTGCGGGAAGCGCCCCGGCGGCCCATCCATGGGCCAATGCTGGCTTTCCGCACCGCATGACGAGGCAGGCGCGCCAGACGCCAGCCGCCCCCAGCCTGTTGCCGCGCTTCGGCGCGCGCGGACGTGCGCGTCCGCGCCTGGAGCCCCAGCCCCCCAGCTGGCCCGCGCCCGACCATGCGCGAATCCCCCGCCGCCCGGGGCGCGACACACTGCCCTGGTGGTTCCTGGCCTCGCTGCTGACCCATTCGGCGGTGGTGGCGGTGCTGCTGCTGGACCTGCACCGGCCCGAATCCTCCTCCAACCTGCCTTCGCCCGCGATCGAGATGGTGTTCGAGAGCGGCGAGCCCACGCCCCAGGCCGCCGGCGCGCCCGAGGGCGACGTGCCCGACGTGACCGAACCGCCGGCCCCTGCCGAATCGCCGCGCCCCGCGCCCCCGCTGCCGGAGGCCCCGCCGACACCCCCCGCCCCGCCCCAGCTGGCCGAGGCGCAGCCCCAGCCCGAACCGCCGCCGCCGCTGCCGCAACCGCCGCAGCCTCC
>NZ_JAAABL010000007.1 GCF_009900765.1 Rhodovarius lipocyclicus | reverse complement strand
AGACGGCCATGTTGGCGCTGGCGCCGGAATGGGCCTGGACGTTGGCGAACTGGGCGCCGAACAGCTCCTTCGCGCGCTCGATGGCCAGGGCCTCGGCCACGTCCACATATTCGCAGCCGCCATAGTAGCGGCGGCCGGGATAGCCCTCGGCGTACTTGTTGGTCAGCACCGAGCCCTGGGCCTCCAGCACGGCGCGGGAGACGATGTTCTCGGAGGCGATCAGCTCGATGCCGTCCTGCTGGCGCAGCAGCTCATGGCCGATCGCGGCGGCGATGGCGGGGTCGGCGCTGGCCAGGTCGGCGGAAAAGAAGCCCGGCGGCACCGGGCTGTGGGTCATCAGGTTCATGGTCGGTTTCCTCAACATTCCGCCACGTGCACGGCCAGGCCGCCACGCGAGGTTTCCTTGTATTCGCTGCGCATATCGAGCCCGGTCTGGCGCATCGTCGCGATCGCCTCATCCAGGCTGACGTGGTGGGCGCCATCCCCGGCCAGCGCCAGGGACGCCGCGTTGATCGCCTTCACCGCGCCCATCGCGTTGCGCTCGATGCAGGGGATCTGCACCAGCCCGCCGATGGGGTCGCAGGTCATGCCCAGATGGTGTTCCAGCGCGATCTCGGCGGCGTTCTCGATCTGCTCCGGCGTGCCGCCCATCAGGGCCGCGAGCCCCGCGGCGGCCATGGCGGCGGCCGAGCCCACCTCCCCCTGGCAGCCCACCTCGGCGCCGGAGACGGAGGCATTGGCCTTGATCAGCCCGCCGATGGCCGCGGCCGTCAGCAGGAAATCCTCGGTGGCGGAGGGTTCCTCGCGGTGCAGATGCTCCCGCGCCCAGCGCAGCACGGCGGGCACCACCCCGGCCGCGCCATTGGTGGGGGCGGTGACGACACGCCCGCCCGCCGCGTTCTCCTCATTCACCGCCATGGCCCACAGGCTGGCGCGGTCCATCGCCTCGGTGGGGCCGGGGGTGTTGCGGCTGGCCAGCCGGGCCGCGAGGCCGGGCGCGCGGCGGCGCACCTTCAGCCCGCCCGGCAGCTCCCCCTCATTCACCAGGCCGCGTTCGATGCAGTCCCGCATGGTGGCGGCCACCTGGTGCAGATGGGCGCGCACGGCGTCCGCGCCGTGATGGGCGCTGTCATGGGCGAATTGCAGCGCCGCGATGCTCTGCCCCGTGGCCGCGCAGCGTTCCAGCAGCGCCACGCCGGAGGCGAAGGGGCAGGACAGCGCGGCCAGGGATTTCTCGCCCGCGCGGCGCACGCTGCCGCCGCCCACGGAGAACCACAGCTCATCGCGCAGCAGCGTGGCCTCCGCCCCGAAGGCGCGCAGCCGCAGCGCGTTGGGGTGGCCAGGAACCTTGCTCTCGCGGTCGAAGCGGATATCGCGCCCGGGGTCGAAGGCGATGCTGCCCCAGGATAACACCAGCCGCCCGCTGTCCCGCAGCAGGGCGGGCAGGGCGCGCAGCGCCTCGGGCTCGGCGGTTTCCGGCGCCCAGCCCAGCAACCCGCCCATGATGGCGGGCGCCGTGCCGTGCCCGTGGCCGGTCCAGGCCAGGGAGCCATACAGCGTCACCTCCAGCCGGTGCGGCCGGGCGTTGGCCGGCAGGCCCTGCATGAAGGCCGCCGCGGCGCGCATCGGCCCCACCGTGTGCGAGGAGGAAGGGCCGAGCCCAATGCGGAAGATGTCGAAGACGCCGCTCACAGGTCCAGCAACGCTTCGCGCAGATGCGCGTGCAGATGCGGCGCGAAGGAGCGCCAGACCTCGATATGCCAGGCGGGTTCCGGCCCGGGGCGCCACAGCACCATCTCCACCTTGCCGAACAGCGTGCGGGTGCAGGTGCCGGGGCCGAAGGCGGCGTCGGACAGGTCCAGCGGGCAGCCCTCGGCCAGCACTTCCTCGGCCCCCGGGCCCGAGAGGCCGTAGGCGAGCTGCCGGCCGGAGACCTCCACCAGGCTGAAGGGGGTGGCCGCGAAGGCGTCCTCCATCGCGGGCGGCAGGGTTTCCGCCGCGCCGTCCTCGGCCAGGATCAGCCATTCGTCGGGGCCGAGCCACAGCGCCGCCCGGCCCGCGCCGGCCGAGGCCGTGAGCGCCGCCAAGGGCAGGTCCAGCCCCAGCGCCTGGCTGGCCCGGGGCGCGTCGGCCGGGGCGCAGCGCAGCGCGAAGCGCGCCATGCCCGGCAGGGCGCGCAGCGTGATGCCCGCGTGGCGGATCACCGAATTCTCATGCATTGACCCGTTCTCCCGCCTTGTCGAGGAAGACGGGGTCCGTCACCTCCATCGCAATCGGTGCGCCGCCCATGACCGTGGCATAGACGGTCTGGCCCATCCGCTCCCGCCCGCCCGCCAGCAGGCCGAGCGCGATCGGCCGGTCCAGCGCGGGGCTCCAATAGGCGGAGGTCACATGCCCCTCCGCCATGCGCGCGCCCGGGCTGGCCAGGATCTGCGCGCCTTCCTGCGGCACTGTGCCGCGCGGCAGCAGCCCCACCAGCTGCGGGCGGTCCCGCCGCCGCATCTCCGGCCGCGCCAGGGAACGTTTGCCGACGAAATCCCGCTTCGCCTTGCCCACTGCCCAGCTCAGCCCCGCATCGTCGGGCGTGACGGTGCCGTCGGTTTCCTGGCTCACGATGATGTAGCCCTTCTCGGCGCGCAGCACGTGCATCGCCTCGGTGCCATAGGGGGTCAGGCCATGCGGCGCGCCGGCCCGCATCAGGGCCCGCCACAGGGCGGGGGCCTGGTCCGGGGCGACATTCACCTCGAAGCCCAGCTCCCCCGTGAAGCTGACGCGGAACAGCCGCGCCGGGATGCCCATGACGCGGCAGGCCGCCACGCTCATGTGCGGGAAGCTGGCTGCGGAGATGTCGAGCCCCTCCACGAAGGGTTCCAGGATCGTCCGCGCCTTCGGCCCCTGCAGGGCGATCACCGCCCATTGCTCGGTGGTGGAGGTGAGCCAGACCCGCAATTCGGGGAATTCCGTTTGCAGGTAGTCCTCCATCATGTGCAGCACGCGGGCCGCGCCGCCGGTGGTGGTGGTGACATGGAAGCGGTCCGCCGCCATGCGCCCCACCACGCCGTCATCCGTCACGAACCCGTCCTCCCGCAGCATGATGCCGTAGCGGCAGCGGCCGGGGGCCAGCTTCTTCCACGGGTTCACGTACAGCCGTTCCAGGAATTCGGCGGCATCCGGGCCCACCACCTCGATCTTGCCCAGGGTGGAGGCATCGAAGATCCCCGCCGCCTGGCGCACCGCGCGGCATTCGCGCAGCACGGCGGCGTGCAGGTCCTCTCCGGCGCGGGGGAAGGCGCGGGCGCGGCGCCATTGCGCCACGGGCTCGAACAGCGCCCCCTCGGCCTCGGCCCAGCCATGCAGGGGGGCGCGGCGGATGGGTTCGAACAGGTCGCCGCGATGCCGCCCGGCCAGCCCGCCGAAGCCCGTGGGCGTCACCGGATGGCGATAGCGCGTGAGGCCGACGGCTGGGATCTCCTGCCCCAGCGTGGCGGCGGCGATGGCCAGCCCCACCATGTTGCTGGTCTTGCCCTGGTCGGTCGCCATGCCGTTGGTGGTGTAGCGCTTCACATGCTCGATGGAGCGGAAGCCCTCCCGCACCGCCAGCGCGATGTCCTTGGCCTGCACGTCGTTCTGGAAATCGACGAAGGCCATCGGTGCCTTCGCGGCACCGGCCACCGCCTGGGCGGTGGGCATGCCGGAGGGCTCGCGCCCCGGCTGCGCGCCAGGGGCGGCGCCATGGCCGCCGCCGGCCGCATGGCCTTCCGCCAGGCAGGCGCCCAGGCCGTAGCTGCCCTGGCAGGCGCCGGCGCAGAGCACGGCCTCTGGCGCCGTATCCGGCAGATAGGCATCGCGCGCCGCATCCCAGCGCAGCGCCCCCCGCGCCTGGGAGAACAGGTGCACTGAGGGCGTCCAGCCGCCGGCCATCAGCAGCAGGTCGCAGCCGATGCGCTCGCCCCCGGTGCTGATGAGGCCCGTCACGCGGCGCCCGCCCAGGCTGCGCGCCACGCCCTGGCCCGCCAGCACGCGGATGCCCCGGCCTGTGGCCTCGGCCAGCAGATCGGCCGGGGGGGCGGCGCGCGGGTCCAGGATGGCGGCGATCTCCATCCCCGCCGCCTGCAAGGCGAAGGCCGCCTCATACCCGCTGTCATGGGCCGCGAGCACGGCGGCACGGTGCCCCGCCAGCACGCCATAACGCAGGGCATAGACCCGCGCGGCATCGGCCAGCATCACCCCCGGCCGGTCATTGCCGGAAAAGGGCAGGGGGCGCTCGATGGCGCCGGTGGCCAGCACCACCCGCGCGGCGCGGACCATCCACAGCCGCTCGCGCGGGCCCTCCGCGCGTTCCGGCAGCTCCGCCAGGCTCACCATGTTCTGCAAGCCATAGGAAAAGGCGGTGGTGCGCGGCAGCAGGCGCACCTTCAGGGCGCGCAGCTCCGCCAGAGCCACCTCCAGCCACTCCCAGCCCGGCAGCCCCGCGATGCGTGTGCCGGGCTGGCTCAGCAGGCTGCCGCCCATCTCCATCTGCTCGTCGCAGAGGATAACGCGCGCGCCACCCCGCGCCGCCGCCAGCGCGGCCGCGAGGCCCGCCGGCCCCGCGCCCACCACCAGCACGTCGCAATGGGCATAGCGCTGGGCGTAGCGGTCGGGGTCGGCCTCGGCCGGCGCGCGGCCGAGGCCCGCCATGCGGCGGATCAGCGGCTCGTACAGCTTCTCCCACGCGCGGCCGGGGCCCATGAAGGTCTTGTAGTAGAAGCCGGCGGGCAGCAGGGCGGCGGCGGCGCCGGTCAGCGCCCCGGCATCCCAGGCCAGGCTGGGCCAGCGGTTCTGGCTGCGGGCCAGCAGCCCGTCGCGCAGCGGCACCATGGTGGCGCGGCTGTTGGGCTCCCGCCGGCCGGGGCCGGCGTCCAGCTCGACCAGGGCGTTGGGTTCCTCCGGTCCGGCCGAGAGGATGCCGCGCGGCCGGTGATACTTGAAGGAGCGCCCGGTCAGGTGCACCCCATGGGCCAGCAGGGCGGAGGCCAGCGTATCCCCCGGATGGCCGTCATAGGTGCGGCCATCGAAGGTGAAGCGCAGGGTCCGGGCGCGGTCGGGGCGGCCGCCCTGGTGCGTGCGGAAGGGTGCGCTCATGCCGGGTCCCCCTGCTGGGTGCCATCTGGGCGGGCGGCGCCGGTGGGATAGGTGGCCAGGAAGCGGTCCGTCAGCGTGTCCCGCACCGCGTTGAAGAAGCGGCCGCAGCCATGGATGTGGCGCCAGCGTTCGGCATGCGGGCCGCGCGGGTTCCGGCGCTGATGCAGATAGGCGGCCCATTCCGCGTCGCTCAGCGCGGCGGGTTCGGGCGGGCGGGCCAGGTGGGCCTCCCCGCCATGGCGGAATTCCACCTCGGGGCGGTCACCGCAATGCGGGCAACGGATCAGCAGCATCAGTGCGCCACCGCGGCGGCCGCGGCCTCATCGATCATGCGCCCGGTTTCGAAGCGGGCGAGGTTGAAGGGGGCCGCGATCGGGTGGGGTTCGCCCTTGGCGATCGTGGCGGCGAAGACATGGCCGGAGCCGGGCGTGGCCTTGAACCCGCCCGTGCCCCAGCCGCAATTCACGAACAGCCCCGGCACCGGCGTCAGCCCGATGATGGGGGAGCGGTCGGGCGTGACATCCACGATGCCGCCCCAGGCGCGCAGCATGCGCATGCGCCGGAACATCGGGAACATCTCGGTGATGGCATCCAGCGTGTGGGTCAGGATCTGGATGCTGCCGGCCTGGCTGTAGGAGGTGTACTGGTCGGTGCCTGCGCCGATCACCAGCTCTCCCTTGTCGGACTGGCTGATATAGGCATGGACGGTGTTGGACATGACGACGCAGGGAAACACCGGCTTCACCGGCTCGCTGACCAGCGCCTGGAGGGGGTAGCTCTCCAGCGGCATGCGCAGCCCGGCCATGGCCATCACCAGGCTGGTGCTGCCCGCGGCCACCACGCCGACGCGCGCGGTGCGCACCAGCCCCTTGGTGGTTTCCAGCGCCGATACCGCGCCGCCCGGCCCCTCGCGCCGGATGCCCGTCACCTCGCAATTCTGGATGATGTCCACGCCCAGCGCGCTGGCGGCGCGGGCATAGCCCCAGGCCACTGCGTCATGCCGGGCGGTGCCGCCGCGCCGCTGCAGCGCGCCGCCCAGCACCGGATAGCGCGCGTGCGGGGAGATATCGAGCGGCGGGCAGAAGGCCTTGCACTGCTCGGGCGTCAGCCATTCATTGTCCACCCCGGCCAGCCGGTTGGCGTGGATGTGGCGCTGGAAGGACTGGATGTCGTGCACGCTGTGGGCGGACATCAGCACGCCGCGCGGGCTGAACATGACGTTGTAGTTCAACTCCCGCGACAGCCCCTCCCACAGCTTCAGCGCGTGGTCGTAGAGCGCGGCGCTTTCGGGAAACAGGTAGTTGGAGCGGATGATGGTGGTGTTGCGGCCGGTGTTGCCGCCGCCGATCCAGCCCTTTTCCAGCACCGCGATGCGGCGCATCCCGTGTTCCCTGGCGAGGTAGTAGGCGGTGGCCAGGCCATGCCCGCCGCCGCCCACGATCACCGCGTCATAGGCGGCGGCGGGGCTTGGCGGGCTGCGCCATTGCGGCTGCCAGCCGGAATGGCCCCTGAGGGCCTCCCGGGCCAGGCTGAGGAGGGAGAAACGGCGCATGCTCATGCCGCGCAGTGTGGCGGCGGGGGCGAGGCGCGGGATTGAACCTGTGCGACATCGATTGCGCCTGGGGCGCCATCCGGTCAGGGGAAGTGGCGGCGGTCCGTCAACGGGGGCGCGCCGGGGGCGGGGGAGGGCAGCTCCTCCGCCACCTCATCCAGCCGGAGGGCGGAGCCGGCGCCGCCATGGGGCCACCAGTCCAGCAGCATGCGCTTCAGCTCCGCCGCCCCCAGCCGCCGCGCCCGGCTGGGAGAGGTGCCGAAGGCCTGGTGGAAGCAGCGGTCCAGGTGCGGGGTGTCGGAAAAGCCGCATTGGCCCGCGATCTCGGTGATGCGGGCCTCGGAATGCGCCAGCAGCCAGATGGCGTGGGACAGCCGCAGGTCCCGCGCGAAGACCTGCAGGCTGACCTGGAAATCCCGCCGGAACAGCCGTTCCAGCTGGCGGCGGGAAATCGCCAGCCGCCCGGCCAGCGCGTCGCCGTCCAGCGGGTCCGAGACATGCTGTTCCATCAGCAGCACGGCGCGGCGCACCCGCAGGTCGTTGGCGCGCACCGCGATGGGCGGGTGCGGCTGGGGGGTGGCGCTTTCGCGCTGGGTGCCCGCGACCAGGATATGCAGGCTTTTCTGCGCGGCGGCGGGGCCCAGCTGCTCCCGCACCAGGGTCGCGGCCAGGTCGATGGTGGCGGTGCCGCCGGCGCAGGTGGTGACGCGCCCGGACCGCACCCACAAACGGTCCGATACCGGCGTCACCTCCGGGTAGCGGTCCACCAGGTCCTGGTGATGATACCAGGAGACGCAACAGGTGCCGCCCGGGCCGATCAGCCCGGCCTCGACCAGCGCGAAGCTGCCGGTGCACACGCCGATGACGCTGCGCCGCGCCTTGCGGGCGGCCTGCATGAAGGCGAGGCAGGCGGCATCCAGCATCGGCCGCCCCGGCGGGGGCAGCAGCCCGCCCACCACCACGATGTGGTCGTAGCGGGCGGGGTCGTCCAGCTTCTCCCATGGGGTGACCATCACGCCGCAGCTGGCGCGCACCGGTTGCAGGCTGGGGGCGATGATGGTCCAGCGGCATTTGCGCGGGCGGGAACGGTCGCCCTCGTCGCCCGCCAGGCGCAGCATGTCGATGAAGCCCGCGAAGGGGGTGAAGGTAAAGTTCGGCAGCAGCAGGAAGGCCACCAGCAGCGGGGGCTGTTCGGGCCCGGCGGGCGGTGGCGGAACGGGCGGCTGCACGGGGGTTCCTCGCGGGAATGGAAGCCTATTGGGCGGGAGAAGCCCGGCGGCGGCAAGGGCCTTCCGCCGGGCCCGGCCGCGGGTTTGATGAATGCGTCAAACTCTTGCACAAGACCGGCGCGCTGGGCATCAAGTTATTGAAATCATGATCATACGCCTGATCGGCGCCAGCAATCCGGCGTTGGCTTGCCCCCCGCGCTGCCCCTAGCCTTCCGGCCCCGAGGCCAGGAGACCACCATGCCCAGACCCGCCCGCCGCCTGCCGGACCCGCGCGCCATGATCGTGGCCCCCCAGCCCGAGGCCGTGGAGGCCGGCGCCGCCATGCTGCGCGCCGGCGGCAGCGCCGTGGACGCGCTGCTGGCCTGCGCCTTCACCCAGGGCGTGGTGGACCCGATGATGTGCGGCATCGGCGGCTTGGGCGTGATCCAGGTGTTCGACCCGCGCACCGGCCGCACCAGCGTGATCGACGGCCTGTCCACCTGCCCCGCCGCCTGCGCGCCCGCGATGTGGCAGGCCGATTTCCAGCGCGAATGCTCCGATGGCTATGGCTATATCCTGGGCAGCCGCGCCAATGAGATCGGGCACCGCGCCGTCACCACCCCCGGCATCTTGCGCCTGTTCGCCGAGGCCCATGCCGAATGGGGCCGCGGCCCCTGGTCGTCGCTGATGGCCCCCGCCATCGCCTTCGCCGAGGAAGGCTGGATCGTGCGCCCGCATGTCTCGGCCATGTGGACCATGGATGAATCGGGCTATGGCCGGCTGAGCTACGCCGACAAGCTGCGCTTCACGCCCGAGGGGCGGGCGCTGTACACGCGCCCCGACGGCACCCCGAAGAAGCCCGGCGAGACGGTGCGCAACCCGGCCCTGGCCGCCAGCCTGGGCCTGGTGGCGCGGGATGGGGCGGAGGCGCTTTACACCGGCAGCCTGGCCGACAGCATCCTGGCGGATATGCGCGCGCATGACGGGCTGCTCTCGGCGGCGGACCTCGCGGGGTTCCGGCCGCGCCGGGTGGAGCCCCTGCTGGTCTCCTATCGCGGCTACACCATCAGCCTGCCGCCGCCGCCCGCGGGCGGCATCGTGGTGGCGGAGATGCTGCGCATCCTGGAGCATTTCGACCTGGTGGCGATGGGCCACAACTCGGCCGAATACATCCGCGTGCTGGCGGAGGCGATGAAGATCGCGGGGCGGGACCGGGACGAGCATATCGGCGACCCGGCCTTCATGCCGCCTCCGCTGGAGCGCCTGCTGTCCGACGATTACGCCGCCGCCTGCGCCGCGCGCATCCGGGCCGGGGAGAAAGCCTCCCTGACCCGGCTGGGCGGGGATTCCAAGCACACCACCACCATCTCCTGCGTGGATGGGGATGGGCTGGTGGCGTCGATGACGCACACGCTGGGCGTGCCCTCGGGCGTGATCCCGCCGGGCACCGGCTTCATGCTGAATGGGGCGATGAACTGGTACGATCCGCGCCCGGGGCGCGCGGGCTCCATCGCGCCGGGCAAGAAGCGGTTTTCCTCCATGACGCCGGCCATCGTGTTCCAGGACGGGCGGCCGGTGATGACGCTGGGCGCGCCGGGCGGGGCCTGGATCGGCATCGCGGTGCTGCAGGCGCTGCTGAACGTGCTGGACTGGGGCATGACGATGCAGGAGGCCGTGATGGCCCCGCGCTTCAGCGCCACCAGCGACAGCATCGACATCTCCAACCGCATTCCCCGCGCGGTGGAGAAGCAGGTGGCCGCGATGGGGTATGGGGTGCGGCGGAACTACCACTCCTTCCCCTTCGCGGCGGTGCACGGCATCACCCTGTTCGACGGCCGCATCGAGGGGGGCGCGGACCCGCAGCGCGATGGCTATGCCGAGGGAGTCGCCTGACGGGGGCCTATCGCCCCGCCTCCAGCAGCCGCTGGAAATCGGCGTCCAGCGCGGCCAGCGCGCCGTCGATGCGCGCCCGGCCTTCCCGCACCCAGCCTTCCTGGGCCGCCAGCTCCCGCTCGGCGGCGGCCAGCATGCGCGTCATCTCCGCCGGTTGCGGGCCGCCCGCGGTGGCCCGGGCGCGCACGATCGCCACGGGGTCCAGCGCCGCGCGGAACTCCGCCTCGCTCAGCGGCAGCACGCCGTTCTCCTGCTGCATCTCGTGGCGCAGCGTCTCGGTGTAGATGCGCTGGGCCTCGGCATAGGGGAAGTCGCTGGGGCGGATGTCGTGGTCGCGGGCGTAGGTCACGATCTCCGACGCGAAATGGTGGCCGACGCGGAAGGGCAGGCGGTGTTCGCGCATCAGCACGTCCGCCACCTCCTGGCTGGCGGTCCAGTCCAGGTTCAGCTCCTCCAGCGCGCGTTCGGGGTTGATGACCAGGGCGTTCAGCACGCGGTCGAACGCCTCCAGCATGCGCACCGCGCCGCCGATCACGGCCATGTTGTCGCGCGTGCCCTTGGTGTCGCTCATGCCCGGGGTGATGTTGTGCTGCATGATCAGCCGCCCCACCCCCAGCGCGATCACGCGGGAGGCCTGGGCGCGGGTGTCGTTCAGCAGGCCCGGGTTGCGCTTCTGCGGCATGGCGCTGGAGACATAGGTGTTGCCGTTGCCCTCCCGCAGCAGGATCCAGGGGCGGGGCTGGGCGTATTGCGTCATCACATCCTCGATGAAGCCGCCCACATGCACCGCCATGCTGTTGACCACGGCGCCGATCTCCACCGGCATCTCGGCGGCCAGGATCTGGGCGGCGTCATAGGCATTGTCCACCGTGGCGGGGAAGCCGAGGTAATGGGCCATGCGCTCCCGGTTCAGCGGCCAGCTGGTGCCATTCAGCACGGTGGTGCCCATGGGCGAGCGGTCCAGCCGCGCGAAGGCCTGGTGCAGGCGCTCCGCATCGCGCGCGAAGCCCGCGACATGGCCCAGCAGGTAATGGCCATAGCTGTTGGGCTGGGCCGCCACGCCGTTGGTATAGTTCGGCACGATGGTGCCCGCATGCTGCCCGGCCAGCCGCACCAGCGTGCCGTTTACCCGCCGCAGCGCGCTGGCCAGGCCCAGCAACTCGTCGCGCATCATCGCGGCGCGGACGGTGGCCAGCATGTCCTGGCTGGAACGCCCGGCATGCAGCAGGGTCGCCTCCACCCCCGCGGCCTGGATCAGCAGCGGCTCGAAGGTGATGACCAGGTTGGGGCGGGCGGCGCCGGGTTGGGCCGCGGCCCGCAGCACCGATTGCAGGCCGGCGGCGATGCGCGGCGCGATCGCGCGGTCCAGCAGCCCTTCCTCGGTGTTGATCACGGCGCTGGCCTTGTTGATCTCTCCCAGCCAGAAGAAGTCGTCGCGGACAGGCGCGGTCTGGGACAGACCGGGCAGGGTGATGGCGGACATGAGCAGCGCTCCCAGGCAGGGCCAGAATTTCGGCATGGCTTCCTCCGACGGTCGTTTCTGGGGGAGGTGCCGCTGGCCGGCCTTCCCGCCCGGCAGGCTATCGCGCCCGCCGCCGCGGGGTAAGCGGGTGCGTCAGTCGGCGATGGTGATCCCCAGCTCCCGCACCAGCGGGCGCCAGCGTGCGTCCTCGGCCTGCAGGAAGGCCGCGCTCTCGGCCATGCCGAGGCCCACCACCTCCGCGCCCTGCTGCGTCAGGCGCTCCCGGAAGGCGGGGGCGCGGGCGGCGGCGGTCGCGGCCTGGGCGATGCTGGCCAGCACGGGGGCGGGGGTGGCCGCCGGGGCCATCAGCATGGACCAGATGGAGGCCGAGAGCGCCGGGAAACCCTGCTCGGCCGCCGTGGGCACATCGGGCAGGGCGGCGGAACGGTGCGGGTCCATCACGGCCAGGGCGCGCAGCCGGCCGGCCTGCACATTGGGCAGCACCTCCAGCGTCGGGCCGGGATAGAAGCGCAGCAGCCCGGCCATCACATCCGTCATGCCCTGGGCCGGGGTGCGGTAGGAGACCTGGACGATCTCCAGCCCCTCCTGCTTGGCCAGCAGGGCCGCCATCAGATGCAGCGGCGAGCCGGGGCCGGGCGAGCCGTAGGTGGCGCCGGGATTGGCCTTCGCCCAGGCGATGAACTCCCGCAGGGTGGTGGCGGGGACGGAGGGGTTCACCGTCATCACCAGCGGGTAGTAGGCGACCAGCGAGACCGGCTTCAGGTCGCGCGCCGGGTCATAGCCCGCGTTCGGCATGAACATGGGCGTGATGTAGGAGGGCGGCGGGGCGAGCAGCAGCGTGTAGCCATCGGGGGCCGCGCGCGCCACCTGCGCCGCGCCCAGCGTGCCGCTGGCGCCCGGGCGGTTGTCCACCACCACGGGGTGGCCCCAGGCCTCCTGCAAGGCGGCGCCCAGGGCGCGGGCCATGATGTCCGAGGCGCTGCCGGGGCCCAGCGGCACCACGATGGTGACGGGGCGGGCGGGGAAGCCCTGGGCGGCGGCGGGGCTGGCCAACAGGGGGGCGGCCAACAGGGCGAGGCTCTGGCGGCGGGACGGCTGCATTTCCGGCATCTCCGAAGGGCTGCGGTTCGTGGGCGGTTCAGGGGCGGTCCAACCCCGCGTCGCGGAGGATGTCTGGTCGGACTGTCATACAAGAAGACAATCTGGACAGCGCCCCCCGCCCCTGTCAACAAAACCAGGGCCGCATTCCAGGCAGCGGTGGCACCCGCGCCCCAACCGTGCTTATCGGGCAGGCGGGCATGCCACTTTGCCTGGCAGATTCGCTCACGCGGCCCCGGTCAGGGCCGCCATCGGGGATGATATCGGATGAACAAGCTCGACCTCCGTGTCTCAGAGGGGCCGAACCTGGTGCGGGACGAGGCGCTGCGCCGCCTGCGCGCGGCCATTGTCGAGGGCGTCTATGGCCCCGGCGACCGGCTGATCGAGCGCGAGCTGTGCGAGCGCATGGCCATCAGCCGCACCTCCGTGCGCGAAGTGCTGCGCCAGCTGGAATCCGAACAGCTGATCCGCGTGGAACCCCGCCGCGGCCCGGTCGTCACCGCCATTACCCCCACCGAGGCGAAGGACATCTACGAATTCCGCCGCATGCTGGAACCCACCGCCGTGCGGCTGTTCATGGAGCGCGCCCCCCGCGCCGAGATCCGCCAGCTGCGCACCCAGATCGACGCCTTCCGCGCGGCCGTCACGGCAGGCCGGCTGAGCGCCATGGTCGAAACCATGGCCGAATTCTACGAAACCCTGTTCCGCGGCAGCGGCAACGGCGAAATCCGCGCGGTCGGCGCCCGGCTGCAGGCCCGCATCGGCGCCCTGCGCCGCGCTTCAATGTCCCGCCCCGGACGGGCGCCGAAAAGCCTGGTGGAAATGGAAGCCCTGTGCGCGGCGATCGAAGTCGGGGATGTGGAAAAAGCCGTGGAAGCGGCGGCACGGCATGTGGATGAAGCCAGGGCGGCTGTGCTGGATGAGGGGTGAGGCAGGCTGGGGAAGGCGCCGCCTTCCCCAGACCCCATCCGCTGGGGAGATAAGATCTCCCCAGGCCCCTGCGAGGAGTTTGGGGACAGCGACCATTTTATATAATTGATATTATTATATAAATTTATCAGAGAAATCTTCGCAGGTTTCGAGCCGTCCCCAAACTCTCGGAAAGTAATGGGGGAGCTTGAGGGGGAAAGCCATTTCCCCCTCAACGGGAGTTTGAGGGCGGAGCCCTCAATGCGCGCCCCCCGAAAAATCCATCGGCAGCCTGCACTGCGCCACGCGCACGGTGCGGATCGCCGCCGGCGTATTCCGGCTGCGCCCCACGAAGCGCGGCACGGCGTCGGTGAACACCGCCGCCACGGCGGGCACGTCGCCGTTGCTGAGGGCGGAGAGTGCGTCCTCGCACGCTCCGCCCGCGCAGGCGTCGATCAGCACCACGTCGGCGTCGCGGCCCACGGCCAGGAAGCCGCTGTTGAGGCGGTAGGTGCGGGCGTTGTTGCCGGTGGCGGCCGCGATGGCGCGCGCAGGGTCCATGCCGCCCAGGCTGGCCAGGTGGCTGATGGTGTAGAGCATGCCCAGCGGCATGATGCCGCTGCCGGTGGGGGTGTCGGTCGCGATCAGCAGGCGCTCGGGCTGGCCGGCTTCTTCCAGCAGTTTCATGGTCTTGAGCGCGGTGCGCAGGTTGCCGGCGGTGCAGATCTGCATCGCCACGTCGCTTTCGTTCACCAGCCGCGCGAAGCCGGGCTCGGGCATCGCGACGGGGCCGCCGTTGACGTGGAAGGAGACATGGGCGTTGGCCGCCAGCACATGCTCCGCCCAGATGCCGGAGGAGCCGGGGATGGAGGAGCCGCCCGTGTGCATGGTGGTGACCATGCCGTGCTTGCGGGCCCATGCCATGGGCTCGGCATAGCCGAA
The DNA here is from genome assembly GCF_009900765.1 of Rhodovarius lipocyclicus. Classification (GTDB taxonomy): domain Bacteria; phylum Pseudomonadota; class Alphaproteobacteria; order Acetobacterales; family Acetobacteraceae; genus Rhodovarius; species Rhodovarius lipocyclicus. The sequence continues at coordinate 120,052 of NZ_JAAABL010000007.1, read as the reverse complement.
GGGGGTGTCGAAGGCGCCGAAGCCGGCCTTGGCCAGCCACAGCCCGGCGGCCGCGAGCTCGGCGATATCGGCCTCGGTCAGGCCGGGTTCCAGGATGATGGAGCCCGCATGCACCCGCATGCCGCCGGGGCGGTAGTTCAGGAAGCAGGCGCGCGCGGCCAGGGCCAGGGCCTTCACCCCGGCGGGGTCCTTCGGGCGGCCGGGCACATGCACCTCGGAGGCGGTGATGGCGCTGGTGACGCCGCCATGCAGGTAGCTTTCCAGGAAGCCCACGGTGCGCTGGCGGGGGGTGTAGTCGCCGAAGGTGATGTGGACGTGGCTGTCGATCAGCCCGGGCATGGCCAGCGTGCCGGCGGCGTCCACCACCACGTCGGCACCCTCGATCTGGGCGGCGGTCAGGCTGCCCAGGGCGGTGATCAGCCCATCCTCCAGCAGGATGGCGTCGCCGGGGGCGGTGGGGGCGGCGATGTCCCCGGTCAGGATGCCGCCCAGGTTGACGATGGCCGTGCGCATCTCAGCGCAGCCCGTCCTTGCCGCCGATCTCGCTGGCCTTCAGCCCGCCGACGCGCGCCCCGATGCGGCCGCGATTGGCCAGCACGACGATCAGGGCGACCTCATCGGGGGCCGGGCTGTCGGGGGGCAGGGTCACGCTGACGCCATCGTAGTGGGAGCGGACATAGAGCGCGTCCTTGTGCGCCAGCGGCACGTCGATCAGCGCGCCGGGGGCGGCGAGCTTGGTGAAGGACGGGATCCAGGCTTGGGCGCCGCCGACGGCCACCCGCAGGGGCTCGGCGAAGGTGGTGGTCAGCATGGCGTTGGCGTGTTCCTGCTCACCCGCCAGGCCCACCACGCCGCCCTTGCCGTAGGATTCGACGGGCAGGCCGCCCATGGCCTCCACGGCCAGCTTCGCCAGCACTTCGCCCACCACGGCGCTGGCGGCGATGATGGGGGACAGGTCCTCGACGAACTTCCCGGCATAGGGGTTGGCCACGATGGCGATGGCCGCGACCTTGCGCAGCGGGGCCTCGCCCGGGCCGGCCAGCCGGTTTTCCACGGTGGTCATCCAGCGGCGGATCTCGATCTGCATGGGGCTTCCTTCGTTCGGTGGAGTTGCGCGCCTGAGGTCTCTTTGTATTATCATCAGACAAAAAGCCGGGCAACTCGGACGCCCACCCACGCAGCGCGAGAGGTCCCCATGCAGGGCACAGGCATTCTGTTTTCGGAAATGACGCCGCCCTCGGGGCGCGAGGACGCGTTCCACGCCTGGTACGATGAGGAGCACATCCCGCTGCGCATGGCGGTGCCGGGCTTCCTCAGCGGCCAGCGCTATGCCGCGACCGAGGGCGAGCCCCAGGGCTTCCTGGCGGTGTATGAGATGACGGACCTCTCGGCCCTGCGCTCCGCGGCCTATGGCGTGGTGAAGAACCAGCCGAGCGAACGCACGCGGGACATGCTGAGGAACGTCTCGGGCTTCACCCGCTATCTGGCGCGGGAGATGTCGGTGCAGCGCAAGCCCGAGCAGGGCGGGGCGGCGCTGGATGCGGCGTTGCTCTACGCCGTGTTCTTCCAGGTGCCGGAGGACCGGCTGGCCGAATTCGACGCCTGGTATGAGCAGGACCACGTGCCCCTGCTGATGGAAAGCCCGGACTGGCTGATGGTCCGCCGCTTCGCCATCACGGATGGGGAGCCGGTGCCCTTCAACCGCCTGGCACTGCATTACCTGGGCAGCATGGACGCCATGTCCTCCCCGGCGCGGGAGAAGGCGCGGGCCACCCCCTGGCGCGCGAAGCTGGCCGCCGAGCCCTGGTTCAAGGGCAGCTACAAGGTGTTCGCCCGCCACGGCGCGCGGCAGACCGGGCTGGTGGCGTAGCTAGAGCGGTTTCCGTTCGCAGCGGCTCACGGCAACCGCTCCAGGTATATGTTTTCACGATCATCTTTATCCGATCAGACGATTTCATCTGATCGGATGATGATCTAGCCCTTTAGCGCGGCCTGCACGGCCGCGTTGTTGCCCGCCAGCCGGCCGAGGATGGCGCGCATCCGCTCCAGATCCTCGGCGCCGATGCCTTCGAACAGGCTGTCGTTCACCGAGCGGATATAAGGCGCCAGCTCCTCCACCAGCGCCCGCCCGGCGCCGGAGAGGGTGACGAGCACGGAACGCCCATCGGCGGCGTTCGGGCGTTTCTCCAGCAGGCCGCGCCGGGCCATGCGGCCGACCTCCGTCGTCACATGCGTGTCGGCCATGTGCACGTGATGGGCCAGGGCGCGGATGGTCACGCCCGCCTCGCCCTGGCTGTAGGCCACGCCGAACAGCACCGCGAACTGGGAACCGGTGAGCCCCGCGCGTTTGCCGAAGGCCTCCCGGCAATCCAGCAGCTGCCCCAGCACCAGCACCAGCAAATAGAGCGTGTCGCGGAACCGCATGTCCCGCCCCTCCAGCAGCAGCGCGGGGTGGGAGACCGTCAGCGGCGGCACATAGGCCTTCTGTTGCTTCGCCATACCCATCCACCCCGTGATTCGCCGGGCGCAGCATAAAAGGCTTTGACAGCCGCGCCGATACCTACATATCGTAGCTAAATCGGCCGGGCGTTCCGGCACCACCGGAGAACCAGGCCATGACCGTGCTGACCGAAGCCCCGCCCGCCACCACCACCGGGGGGCCGCGCCCGCTGCGCACGGGGGCGGAGTTCCTGGCCTCGCTGGATGATGGGCGGGTGGTGATGGTGGACGGGCAGCGCGTGGCCAATGTCGCCACCCACCCGGCCTTCGCCGGTGCCGCCCAATCCGCCGCCCGCCTGTTCGACATCGCCGCGGACCCCGCGATGCGCGAGCGCATGACCTATCCCTGCCCCGAGACCGGCCGCCCCATCCTGCGCGCCTATCAGATCCCGCGCAGCCATGCCGATCTGCGCGCCAAGCGCCTGGCCAGCGAGACCTGGTCCGAGGTCAGCTATGGCCTGATCGGCCGCACGCCCGACCATGTGGCGGGCTTTTTCTGCGGTTACGCGGCGGTGCCGGAGGTGTTCGCGGCCGGCGGCGAGCGCTTCGCCGGCAATGTGGTGCGCTTCTACGAATATCTGCGCGACAACCACCAATGGGTCACCTACGCGATCGTGCCGCCGCAGATCGACCGCTCCAAGCCCGCCCACCGGCAGAGCGACCCCACCCTGCACGCCGGCGTGGTGCGGGAGGTGGAGGGCGGCATCATCGTCTCCGGCGCGCAGCAGCTGGCCACGGCGGGGGTGTTCTCCGACTGGCTGTACCTGTCCTGCATCCACCCGCTGCAACCGGGCGACGAGAACTACGCGATCGGCGTGGCGATGCGGATGAACGCGCCGGGCCTGCGCCTGTATCCGCGCCGCCCCTTCGCGTTGCAGGTGGACAATGCCTTCGACAACCCCCTGACCAGCCGCTTCGACGAGAGCGACTGCTTCGTGGTGCTGGACGAGGTGTTCATCCCCTGGGAACACGTCTTCATCCACCGCAACCTGGAGGTCTGCCGCGACCAGTGGTGGAAGACCCCCGCCCATGCCTATGGCAATCTCCAGGCCCAGGCGCGCTACGTGACCAAGCTGCGCTTCATGATGGGCCTGGCCAAGCGCATGAACGAGGCGACGGGCAATGATGCCGTGCCCCCCGTGCAGGTGCAGATGGGCGAGCTCGCCGCCCTGGCCCAGACGGTGGAGACGATGCTGGAGGCCCAGGAAACCCGCGCCACCATCGACGCGAACGGGGTGGTCTGGCCCTGCCGCGCCTCGCTGTATGCCGTGATGGCCCTGCAATCGGAGATGAACCCGCGCATGATCGACATCATGCGCGAGATGACGGGGGCGGCGATGATCTCCCTGCCATCCTCGGTGAAGGATCTGGATAGCCCGGAGACGGCGGCGGATATGGAGCGCTACATGCGCTCCGGCGTCAGCGGCGCGCGGGATCGCATCGCGCTGATGCGGCTGGCCTGGGATTTCATCGGTAGCGATTTCGGCAACCGGCACCAGCAATACGAGAAGTTCTATGGCGGGGCGTCGCATCTGGTGAAGCAGAACATGTACCGGAACTACGACTTCCGGCGCGCGACGGGGCTGGTGGACAGCGCGCTGGCGCTGGGCTGACCGCCACGAAAAAGGGCGCCTCACCGTGGCCGGTGAAGCGCCCGCATCAGCCGTTCGCGAGAGGCGCTCAGGAGCGCCAGTCGGTGCCCTGGCCCTCGATCAGCGCCAGCGAGGAATCCCAGGCGAACTGGGAGCTTTCTAGCGTGCGCGGGCCGTTGAACTGCGCCGCGGTCTTCAGGCGCACTTCCTCGGGCGGCAGGATCAGCTCGGCGCCGCCGGCCAGCGCCGCCACCTGCGCCTGGCAGGCGCGCTCCAGATAGTAGATCTGCGACCAGGCCTCGGGGATGGTGCGGCCGCCGACCAGCAGGCCGTGGTTCACCAGGATCATCGCCTTGTGGCTGGGGCCGAGGTCGGCGATCAGGCGCTCGCGCTCATCCAGGTCCAGCGCGATGCCCTCATAGCCGTGATAGGCCAGGTGGCCGTAGAAGCGCAGCGCATGCTGGCTGATGGGCAGCAGCCCGTGCTTCTGCGCGGACACCGCGATGCCGGCGGAGGTGTGGGTGTGCACCACGCACATCAGGTCCTCACGCGCCATGTGGATGGCGGAGTGGATGGTGAAGCCGGCCGCGTTCACCTTGCGGGAGGACATGGCATCGCCGGCGCCGTCTTCCAGCACGTTGCCGTGCAGGTCCACCTTCACCAGGTCGCTCGCGCGCATCTCATGGAACAGCACGCCGTAGCGGTTGATCAGGAAGTGATGCTCGGGCCCCGGCAGGCGGGCGGACAGGTGGGTGTAGATCAGGTCCGTCATGCGATGATGCGCGACCAGGCGGTACAGCGCGGCCAGGTCGCAGCGGACTTCCCATTCCTCGGCGGAGATGCCGGCGGGCACCTGGCCCTTGCTCCCCGATGTCACGGCAATGTTCATGATCTTCTCCTGTCTCTCGCGCGGCAAGGCGGTGTGGCGGCAGACTGCGGCGTAACGCAGCGGTAAACAAGGGGCAGGCTGGGTGTCCTTTACACCTGCCGGCCCGCCAGGAAGCCCTCATGGACCGCTTCTTCGGCACTGCGGGGCGACAGGCAGTCACCTGCCAGCAGAACAGGCACGCCGATGCCCGCCAGCGCCTGTTCCAGCCCGGTCTCGGAGGCATGGCCGGTGGCCAGCACCACCGTGTCCACCCCCTCGCGCGGCATCGCCTCGCCCGAGACATTGTGCATGAGGTAGGCGGTGGTGCCGTCCACGCCATACAGCCGGGCATCGGGCACGATCTCCACCCCCAGCCGGTGCAGCCGCGCGATCCAGTGGCTGCGCAGATACATCTGCAGGTTGAAGCCGGCATGTGGCGCGTCCACCGCCAGGGTCACGCTGTGCCCGTCCAGCACCAGTTTTTCGGCGACACCCATTCCCACCCAGTCGGCCCGCCAATCGGCCACCAGCACCCGGGCGCCGGTGTTGGCGCTGCCTTGCAGCACCGCCCAGGCGCCGGTCACATGGCCGTCCTCCCGACCCTCGACCGGGGGTTCATAGGGGGTGGCGCCGGTGGCGACGATCACGGCATCCGGTGCCAGGGCCTCCACCAAGGCGCGGTCCACCCGGGTGTTCAGCCGCACCTGCACCCCGGCCTGCGCGATCTCGCGTTCCAGATTGGTGATCAGCCCGCCGAATTCCGCGCGCTCCGGCAGCAGCTGCGCCAGCAGGGCCTGGCCGCCCAGGCGCGGCCCGGCTTCGCACAAGATCACGCGATGGCCGCGCCCGGCCGCCGTCACCGCCGCCTTCATGCCGGCCGGCCCGCCGCCCGCCACCAGGATGGTGCGGCTGGGCCCGCGGGCAGGCGGCGGCAGCTTCGCCTCCCGCCCCGTCAGCGGGTTCTGGATGCAGGAAATGCCGTAGCCCGCGTGGAAATGCCCGATGCAGGCCTGGTTGCAGGCGATGCAGGCGCGGATGTCGTCGAAGCGCCCCTCCCGCGCCTTGTTGGGCATCTCGGGGTCGGAGATCATGGCCCGCGCATGCCGCACATGTCGGCCTGGCCGGCGCGCAGCACGGCCTCCGCGATCTGGGGCTGGTTGATGCGCCCGGCGACGAAGACCGGCAGCCCGGTCGCGGCGCGCAGCGCGCCCGCCTGCGGCGCCACATAGGCCGGGGGAATGCCCATGGGCGGCACCACATGGATCGACCCGCCATGCCCCGCCATGGAGCCCACCGTGACGTTCAGGTAGTCGAGCGTCCCCATCTCCGCCAGCGAGGTGCAGGCGGCGATGACCTCGGCCGGGAGCAGGCCCTCCGGCTCCAGCTCCTCGGCCGAGATGCGTATGCCCAGGATGCGTGTGCCGATCGCGGCCCGCGCGGCCCCCAGGCATTCCACCAGGAAGCGCAAGCGGTTTTCCGCCGAGCCGCCATAGCGGTCCGTGCGCAGATTGGTGCGCGGGTTCAGGAACTGCGCGAAGAGCAGGGCATGGCTGGCCACCAGCTCCACCCCATCCAGCCCGGCCTCGGCCATGCGGCCCGCCGCGGTGCCGCAGGCCGCGACCAGCTCCTCCACCATCTCCGTCGGCATTTCGCGTGGCATGGTGTGGAAGCGATGGTCCGGCACGGCCGAGGGCGCGAAGGCGATATCCCGTAGCCCGCCCCGGATGCGGCGGCTGACCCGGCCGGAGTGGGAGAGCTGGCCGAAGATCCTCGCGCCATGCCCGTGCACCGTCCGGGCCAAGGCACGATAGCCGGGGATGGCGTCGTCGCTGGTCAGGATCAGCTCGGGCGAATCCGTGAAGGAGGAGGCATGGAAGCGCGCCGATTCCACGATGATCAGCCCCGCCCCGCCGCGCGCCCGGGCGGCGTGATAGGCGATCATGTCCTCACCCGGGACGCCGCCCTGGGCCAGGAACGTCTGATGCCCGGTGGAGAGGATGCGGTTGCGGATCTGCAGGTCGCGGATGCGCAGCGGAGAGAACAAGCGGTCGAGGCGAGGGGGCATCGCATGTTCCTCAGGAAGGCGGTGAAAAGATAGGGATATTTTTCACGGAAGTGAAGGGTAGACCAGGAGGGGCGCCGCCCCTCCCGGACCCTCCCTGCCAGGAGCCGAAAGGCCCCTGGACCCCAGGAGTTTGGTGCTGGTCCTGGAGAGGTTTTTCCCATTGTTTTTTATAATGAAAATTGGGTCAAATCTGCCAAGGTAAGGCACCAAACGGTTGGGGTGCAGGGGCCATTCGGCTCCTGCCGGGTGTCCAGAGGGCGGCGCCCTCTGGTGGGGGTCTGGGGGCGAAGCCTCCAGTCCGTCCATGAAAATTCCAAAGATTTTTTCTCAAACATGAAATTGCCTTGAGCCCCACCCCGCCTCCCGCTAACCAGACCGCACCACAGCCGGACCGCCGCCGTGACCCTCGCCCTGCCCGAGCCCACCATCCACCGCCCCTACGAGGCCGGCGCCTTCCGCATGCAGCTGGGCCTGACCTCGGTGGCGGAGCCGGACTGGATCGAGTTCGACCGCCACTACCCGGCCCATATGGCCGAGCGCCGGCGCCTGCTGCGCGACCATGCGCCGGAGGTGGTGGAGGCCGTCCCCGGTTCCGAGCCCATGCAGGCGGAGCTGCTGGACACGCTGGCCGAGCATCTGTGCCAGCATCATCCCGCCTGGTTTTCCCGTGCGGGGAACACCCTGCGCAACCATCTGCTGGGGGAGGCGCTGCCCCTGGATGCCCCGCCGCTCGACCTGGTGGGGCGGCTGGTGCAGGAGGATGTCTGCCTGCTGCGCGACGAGGGCGACGGCACACTGACGCTGGTGGCGGCGGTGCTGTGCTTTCCCAGCCGCTGGCGGCTGTCGAGCAAGATGGGCCGGCCGCTGGGCGCCATCCACACCCCGGTGCCGCTGTACAGGGACAAGCTGGAACGCCCGGTGGACCGCTTCCTGTCCACGCTGAAACAGGGGCGCATCGCGCAGCGGCTGAACTGGTCGATCATGGACGACCCCACCCTGTTCCAGCCCACGGGGCATGGGGTGAACGACTTCGCCACCGTGGTCACGGCGGAAAACGCCGGCGAGACGCTGGTGATGCGGGTGGAGCGCCAGACCTTCCGCCGCCTGCCGCGCACGGGGGCCATCGCCTTCGGCATCCGCGTGCATGTCACGCCGCTGGCCACCGTCATCGCCGCGCCGGGAGAGGGCGCGCGGCTGCTGGACGCCGTGCGCGCCTTGCCGCCGGAGATGGAACGCTACAAGAGCATGCTTCCCTTCCGCGAGGCGCTGCTCGCCCATCTGGAACGCCATGCCTGACGACACACCCCCCGCCGAGCCCCTGCTGATCGGCCGCCAGATCCGCGAACTGCGCAAGATCAAGGGCCTGACGCTGGCCGAGATGGCGGCGCGGCTGGGGGTGTCGATCGGGCATCTCAGCCAGATCGAGCGCGACCGCTCGCGCCTCAGCATCGGCACGCTGAAGGCGATCAGCGACGTGCTGGGGGTGCATATCAACTGGTTCTTCCAGCCCCAGCCCGAACGCCCGCCCGAGGAGGTGGAGTTCATCGTGCGTGCCAACGGCCGCCGGCGCATGACCTTCACCGGGCTCGGCATCCAGGAGGAATTGCTCTCCCCCAACCTGGCCGGCCCGCTGGAAATGCTGCTGAGCACCATCGAACCCGGGGCCGACAGCGATTTCTACAGCCATGAAGGCGCGGAAGCCGGGCTGGTGATCGAGGGCACGCTCGACCTGTGGGTGGGGGAGAGGCGCTTCCGGCTGGAGGCGGGGGACAGCTTCTCCTTCCGCAGCACGGAGCGGCACCGCTGCGCCAACCCGGGCGAAGTGCCCACCCGGGTGGTGTGGGTGATCACGCCGCCGCATTACTGAGGGGGGGGGCCGCCAGTCAGGGGCTCCGCCCCCGACACCCCCGCCAGGACCGAGCACGGTCCTGGACCTAGATCAGTTTGGCGCTGATCCTGGGAAGGTGTTTCCCATTGATTTTTATAATGGAAAAGGCGCCCCGCCTGCGAAGGTAAGGCGCCAAACTCCTGGGTTCCAAGGGCCTTTCGGCCTTTGGCGGGGTGGTCAGGGGCAGAGCCCCTGACTGGGGGTTCGGGGGCAAAGCCCCTGAGCGCCCCCTCACCCCGCGACCGACAACCCTTTCACCCTATGCTTCCCGATCAGCGCGGCCACCAGCCCGCTGGCCTTGGCTTCCTCCACGCAGGCTTGCAGGAAGGCGGCGCCGGCCGTGTTGGCGCGCGCGGTGCCGATGGCCTGTTGCACGGCGGTGAAGCGCCCTTCCAGGATGCGCGCGCCGGGCAGGGCCGCGGCATCCTCGATCAGCCGGGGGCGCAGCCCGGCGAGGACTTCCAGCTTCTGGTCGCGGAACAGTTCGAAGGCGCCGGGGATGCTGTCGCTGTGCAGCAGCTGGGCGTGGCGGATGTTGCGTTCCAGCCACAGGTCATAGGCGGCGCGCGCCGTGACGGCGATGCGGTGGCCGGGCTGGTCCACCTCCTCCAGCCGGGTGATGGGGGAATGGGGCGGGACCAGATAGGTCGCCTCGATCTCGCAATAGGCGTCGGTGAAGGCGATGCGCTCGGCGCGCTGCGGTTCGGCGCCGATCAGCCCGATATCCCAGGCGCCGGTGCCCACGTCATCGGCCAGGGCGCCGGGGCGGGGATAGGGCACGTACTGCACCGGCACGCCCAGCCGCCCGGCGATGAAGGCTGCCATGTCCGGGGAGACACCCTGGGGCTCGCCCGCCGGGCCCCGCCCGGTGACCAGCAGGAAATTGCTGAGGTTGATGGCCGCGCGCAACACGCCGCCCGGCGCGAGCTGGGAGAGGATGTCTGGGTTCATGCGCGCATCCTGGGGCCTTGGCACCAGGGCGAAAAGGGGCGGCACGCGCCGCCCCCCCGGTATCAGCCGACTTCGAGCAGTTCCACGTCGAAGACCAGCGTGGCGTTGGGCGGGATCACGCCGCCGGCGCCGCGCGCGCCATAGCCCAGCTCGGGCGGGATCACGAGGCGGCGCTGCCCGCCCACCTGCATGCCGACCACGCCCTGGTCCCAGCCCTGGATCACATGCCCGGCGCCCAGCGGGAAGCGGAACGGGTCGCCCCGGTCGCGGGAGCTGTCGAATTTGCGGCCCTTGTTCTCGGGCGCCGCCTCGTCGAACAGCCAGCCGGTGTAGTGGACGGCCACATAGCGGCCGGCGGTGGCGGTCTCGCCGGTGCCGATCTTGATGTCAGTCATCAGGGTTCTCTCGATAGGATCGCCCCAAATTGGCGCGGTTTGCGAAATACGCAACCGCGCCCGCCCGGTTCAGTCGTCGTAGCGGACGGGCGTGTTCAGCGCGTCATCCTCATGGCGCTTCCAGTACAGGTCGAGGATGCGGGTGGTGATGGGGCCGGGCCGGCCGTCGCCCAGCTTCCGGCCCTCGTACCAGGTGACCGGGGTGATGCCGCCGGCGGTGGTGCTGGTGAAGATCTCGTCGGCCTCGGCCACTTCCTCGGCGCGGACGGGCCGCACCTCGCAGCGCAATTGCAGGTCGGCCGCGATCTCGGTCACGGTGCGGCGGGTGATGCCTTCGAACATGCCGCGGTCGGGCGTGGCCAGCGCCCCGTCCTTGACGATGAAGATATTGAAGCCCGGCCCCTCGGTCACGGTGCCGTCGGCCAGCGGCAGCACCGTCACGGTGGCGTCGCGGTCGTAGGCCTCGAACAGGCTCATGGTCAGGTCCAGCCAGTGGAAGTTCTTGATCCGCTGGTCGAGGGATTCGGGCGGGATGCGCTGGGTCTTGGCCAGGACCATGCGCAGGCCGTCGCGCCGCTGTTCCTCGTTCGCGATCCACAGGAAGGGCTGCACATAGGCATAGAGCCGGTTGCGGCACAGGCGGGGGTCGCGCGTGCCCGGCGGCTGCACCCCGCGTGAGCACATCACCATGATGAAGGCATCCCGGTAGCCGGTGCGGCGGACGCATTCCATCAGCACCTCGGCCAGTTCCCCGTCCGTGTGCGGCAGGGACATCCGCAGCCCGGCCATGGAGGCGCGGAAGCGCGCGATATGGTCGGCCAGGCGGAAGATCCGCCCCTTCCAGACATGCAGCGCGTCATAGGTGATGTCGGAGCGCAGGAAGCCCCGGTCCAGGATGGGGATGGAGGCCTCGGCGAGGGGCATGTAGCGCCCATCCATATAGGCCACGCCCTGCACGGCGGCCAATTCGTCGATCGCGTTCATGCCGCCGTCGTCTCCCGTCCCTCGAAGCCCGCCACCGCGCCCGCGACGCAGCGCGCGATGGTGTCCATGTTGTAGCCGCCTTCCTGCACCAGCACGGTCGGCAGGTTCAGCGCGGCCAGCCGCGCGCCGATGCGCCGGAACCCGTCGAAGGTGATGGACAGGCCCTCGGTCGGGTCGGCCTCATGCGCATCGACGCCGAGCGAGACGACCAGGGCCTCGGCCTGGCTGGCCGCGATCCGGGCGCAGGCGGTCTCCAGCGCGGCCAGGAAGGCGGCGTCGCCCGTGCCCTTGGGCAGCGGCAGGTTCAGGTTGAAGCCGAGCCCCGCACCCTCGCCGCGCTCATGCGCGTGGCCCACGAAATAGGGATGGTAGTCGATGGGGTCGCGGTGCAGGGAGGCGAACAGCACGTCGTCCCGCCGGTAGAACACCGCCTGCGAGCCATTGCCGTGATGCACGTCCACATCGATCAGCGCGACGCGGCCGAAGCGCTGGCGCAGGTGCTGGGCCGCGATGGCGGCGTTGTTCAGGAAGCAGTTGCCCCCGCCCATATCGGCCGAGGCGTGATGGCCCGAGGGGCGGCACAGCGCATAGACCGCGCGCTCCCCCTTCAGCACATGTTCGGCGGCCTCGACGGCCAGATTGGCGGAATCGAGCGCCACCGCCCAGGTGTGCTCCCCGATCGGGGCCCAGCAATCATGCATGTGGTAGCCCGCGCGCCCGACGATCGAGACCGGGTAGCCATGGTCCATGCCGCGCACGGGGAAGATATAGGGGAACACATCCTGCGAGGCGCCCTCGATCTTCCGCCACTCGCCCCAGGCATGTTCCAGGAAGTCGAGATATTCCGGGGTGTGGATGGCGGCGACGGGCTTCATGCCGTGCGGGGCGGCGTTCAGCAGCGTGTGCCCGTCCTGGCGCAGGGCGGCCAGGATGTTCTCCGCCCGCGTCGGCAGGTCCCGGTTCGCCACCACCCTGCCATGGCGGAAGGTCTCGCTGGGGCGATGCCCGGCATGGTGGGGTGAGAAGAAGGCCTTCATCAACGAGGTCCCGGCGCGTGAAGCCGAATAAATTCGACTTTCGGGAGGATGTCAGCGCGCCTTCGCCGCCGCAAGCGGAATTTGCCGGGAAACATCGAATTCCCGTGAAGGGTCAGCCCTCCAGCGGCTGCGCGCGCTTTTCGGCGTATTCGCCCACATACAGGCGCAGATAGGCCAGCTTCGCCCGCAGCGCCTCGGCGGCCATGTCCGGCTCCACCTGGCCGCCGCGCGCGAAGGACAGCGCCCAGACCGCGTCCGAGATGGTGACGGAGACCGCCATCGCCTGTTCCAGGGCGGGACTTTCCGCCACCACGAAATGCTGGATCAGCTTGCGGTAGTAGATGCCGCCGATGCGCCGGTTGGCGCTCAGGTCGGCGGCGCGGATCTCCCAGCCGGTCTCGGGCCCCAGGAACAGGCGCATGGCCACCGGATGCTCGTGGTAGAAGCGCAGGGACATCTCGGCATGAATGGCGCTGAGGTCGCTCCAATGCGTCAGCCGGTCGTGGGGGATGGGGCTCAGGGCCAGTGCCTCGAAGCCTGCCAGATAGCGGCGGGCCAGGCCCATCAGCAGGGACTGGCTGGTGGAGAAATAGTGATACAGCGAGGCCGGCGGCAGCCGCGCTTCCTCCGCCACCTGTTGCAGGCTGACATCCGTGCCCGCCTGCCGGCGGATCACGAGGTCGGCGGCATCCAGGATCTTCTCCATCCGCGCGCGGCCCCTCGCCTGGCGGTGCGGTTCCTCGATGATGGCGGCGGGCTGACGCAAGGCTGTCTCCTGGGGCGGGGAATTTATCGAATTTTATCGACTCCTGCAATTGCCCGGCAGGCATGGGCTGGGCATGATCGGCGCAAGGCGCATCACGACCGGGGAAACCTTCATGCAACAGGCTCAGGCGGAACTTCAGGCCAGCGAATGGCTGGCCCGGCTTCAGGCGCGGCTGGCCGCCCGCGATGCCGCCGGCGCCGCCGCCCTGTTCCTGCCGGACGGCTTCTGGCGCGACATGCTGGCCTTCACCTGGACCATCGAGACGCTGGAGGGCGCGCCCGCCATCGCCGCCATGCTGGCCGCGCGGCTGGAACCCACCGGCGCCGTCGCCTTCGCCCTGGAACCCGGCACCGCGCGGGAAGACGCGGGCGTGCTGGAAGCCTGGTTCCGCTTCGAGACCGCCCAGGCCCGCGGGCGCGGCCATCTGCGCCTGAAGGATGGCCTGGGCTGGACCCTGCTGACCGCGATGCAGGAGCTGAAGGGCCATGAGGAAGCCGCCGGCCCCCGGCGCCCGCGCGGCGTGGAGCACGGCGCCCGGCGCGGCCGCCGCAGCTGGCTGGAGGAGAAGCAGGCCCATGAGGCCGCGCTGGGCGACAGCATCCAGCCCTATTGCCTGATCATCGGGGGCGGGCAGGGCGGGCTGGCCCTGGCGGCGCGGCTGAACCGGCTGCGGGTGCCGGCGCTGGTGATCGACAAGCTGGCCCGGCCCGGCGACACCTGGCGCAGCCGCTACCGCGCCCTGTGCCTGCACGACCCGATCTGGGCCAACCACCTGCCGGACCTGCCCTTCCCGGACCATTTCCCCGTCTTCCTGTCCAAGGACCAGATGGGCGACTGGCTGGAATCCTATGCCAGCATCATGGGGATCAACATCTGGGGCTCCACCGAGGCGCGCTCCGCCCAATACGACGAGGCGGCGGGCGAATGGCGGGTGGAGGTGCTGCGGGAAGGCCGGCCGGTCACGCTGCGCCCGAAGCAGCTGGTGATCGCCACCGGCATGTCCGGCGCGCCCGCCATGCCGCGGCTGCCGGGTGCCGAGGCGTTCCTGGGCCGGCAGATGCACTCCAGCGCCTATACCGGCGGCGAGGCCTTCGCCGGCAAGACCTGCGTCGTCGTGGGGTCCAACAACTCCGCGCACGATATCTGCGCCGATCTGTGGGAACACGGGGCGCGGGTGACGATGTTGCAGCGCTCCCCCACCACCGTGGTGCGGATCGAATCCGTCATGCGGTTCAGCTCCGGCAAGCTGTTCTCGGAGGCGGCGCTGGCGGCCGGCATCACCACGGAACAGGCGGATTTCATGATCGCCTCGCGCCCGTTCCGGCTGGTGGAGCGCATCCAGAAGGGCATCTACGACGAGATCCGCGCCCATGACGCCGATTTCTACGCGCGCCTGGAACGGGCCGGCTTCCAGCTGGATTTCGGCGAGGACGAGACCGGCCATTCCATGAAGTATTTCCGGCGCGGCTCGGGCTACTACATCGATGTCGGCGCCAGCGAGCTGGTCTGCCAGGGAGAGATCGCCCTGCGCAGCGGCGTGCAGGTGGCGCGCCTGCTGCCGGACGGGCTGGAGCTGAACGACGGCAGCACCCTGAAGGCCGACCTGATCGTGCACGCCACTGGGTTCGAGCCGATGGAAAGCTGGATCGCCCGGCTGATCTCGCCGGAGGTCGCGGCCAGGGTCGGGCATGTCTGGGGGCTGGGCTCCGGCACGCGGAAGGACCCAGGGCCCTGGGCGGGCGAGCTGCGCAACATGTGGAAGCCCACCGCCCAGCCCGGGCTGTGGCTGCAGGGCGGCAACCTGCAACAGGCGCGCTTCTACTCGCGCATCCTGGCCTTGCAGCTGAAGGCGCGGATGGAGGGGCTGCCCACGCCGGTCTTCACGGGTTAACCAGCGGCCGGCGCCGCCAGGGGCTGGGCTTCGCCGCCCTGGGCGTAGCGCCGCGCCAGCCAGGCGCAGACGATCAGCTGGATCTGGTGGAACAGCATCAGCGGCAGCACCACCAGCCCCACCTGGCTGCTGGCGAACAGCACGCTGGCCATGGGCAGGCCGCTGGCCAGGCTTTTCTTGGACCCGCAAAAGACCAGCACGATGTCGTCCTCCCGCGCCAGGCCCAGCCCGCGCGACAGCATCAGGCTGATGCCCAGGGCCACGGCCAGCAGCGCGCAGCACAACAGCGCCAGCACCGCCAGCTGCGCGGGCGAGAGCTGGTGCCAGATCCCCTCGCGCACGCCCTCGCTGAAGGCGGCATAGACCACGAGCAGGATGGACAGCCGGTCCATCCGGCCCAGCAGCGCCTTGTTGCGCGTCACCAGCCCGCCGATCCAGGGGCGCAGCGCCTGGCCCGCCGCGAAGGGTAGGAACAGTTGCAGCGCGATGCCGCGCAGGGCGTCGAAGGACAGCCCGCCGCTGCCCGAGGCCTCCGGCATCAGGGCCGCGACCAGCAGCGGCGTGACCACCATGCCCAGCAGGTTGGACGCCGAGGCGCTGCACACCGCCGCCGCCACATGCCCGCGCGCGATGGAGGTGAAGGCGATGGAGGATTGCACGGTGGAGGGCAGCAGGCACAGGAACAGCACGCCGGCCTTCAGGCCTTCCGGCAACACCGCGTTGGGGAGCAGCCCGGTCAGCACCCCCAGGGCGGGAAACACCACGAAGGTGACGCCCAGCACCGTCAGGTGCAGGCGCCACTGCGCCAGCCCCTGCAAGGCCGCCTGTGGCGCCAGCCGCGCACCATACAGGAAGAACAGGAAGGCGATGGCGATCCCGGTCGCGTATTCCAGCACCTCCGCCCCCAGCCCGCGGGCCGGCAACACGGAAGCGAGGGCGACGGTGGCCAGCAGCGTGGCGACGAAGGCATCGATAGGCAGGCGGAGGCGCATGACGGGCATCTGCGCCCCCGCGAACCCATTGTGAACCGTGCTTGTCATACTGATGGTGATCGTGAATCATGATGGGCAGTGGAGGCCCCCATGCTGGAACCCATGCTGTTGCGCAGTTTCCTGGCCGTGGCCGAGCGCGGCGGCTTCTCGGCGGCCGCGCGGCACCTGGCGTTGCAGCAATCCACCGTCAGCGGCCATATCCGCCGGCTGGAACAGGGCTGCGGCCGGCGGCTGTTCCTGCGGGACACGCACAGCGTGGCCCTGACCGCCGATGGCGAGGCGATGCTGGGCTTCGCCCGCTCGGTGCTGGAGACGGAGGCGCGGGCGCGACGGCATTTCTCGGCGGCCAAGCTGCGCGGCCGGCTGCGCTTCGGCGCGTCGGAGGACGTGCTGCTGCAGGGCCTGCCCGACATCCTGCGCGACTTCACCCAGGCCCATCCGGGCGTGGAGCTGGAACTGACCGTGGGCATGAGCGGCCTGCTGCACGCCCGCCTGGCCGAGGGCGCGCTGGACCTGGTGCTGGCCAAGCGGCCGGAAGGCGACGCGCGCGGCCGCACGGTATGGCGGGAGCCATTGGTGTGGATCGGCCGGCTCGGCTACGCGCCCGACCCCGCGGAGCCGCTGCCGCTGATCCTGCTGGCAGCCCCCAGCATCACCCGCACCCGCGTGCTGGAGGCGCTGGAGCGCGCGGGCCGTGCCTGGCGCTTGGCCTGCACCAGCGGCAGCCAGACCGGGGTGGACGCGGCCGTGCTGGCCGGGCTGGGGGTGGCGCCGCACGCGGCCAGCCTGGTGCCGCAGGGCCTGGCCACCCTGCACGGCCCCGGCCTGCCGGAGCTGGGGGAGGTGGAGTTCGTCGTGCAGGGCGCGCGGCAGGGGGGGCAGGGCGCGCGGCGGGGGCCGGCGGCCGCGCTGGCGCAGTTGCTGGAGGCGAGCGCCGACCGGCTGCGCCGCCCGCTCAGTGCCCGGTGAAGGCGGGCGGGCGCTTCTCGGCCTTGGCGCGGCGACCCTCGGCGTAGTCGGCGCTGGCGTAGCAGGCATCCTCCGCCACCTGGGTGCGGGCGCGGTCGGGGGGCGCGTCGCGCCGGGCCAGCTCCTGGAAGGCGATCTTGGCGGCGCGCAGGCTCAGCGGCGCATTGGCCGCCAGTTCCCGCGCCAGCGCCGCCACGCTGGCCTCCATCGCCGCGATATCGGGCAGCACGGCCTGCGCCAGGCCCAGGGCGAGCAGCTCCTCCCCGCCATATTGCCGGCCGAGCAGCACCATCTCCCGCGCGCGGGAAAGCCCCACGACGTCGGCCACCTTCTCGATATCCTCCAGCCGGTAGGGCAGGCCGAGGCGCACGGCGGGGATGCCCACCCGCGTGTCGGCGGCGGCATGGCGGAAATCGGCCATCAGCGCGAATTCGAACCCGGCTCCCAGGCAATAGCCGTGCATGGCGGCGATGATGGGCTTTTCCATGCGTTGCAGGGCATTGGCCACCTCCCGCTGCCAGGCATTGTAGCGCGCGGCGGCCTCCGGGTTGGCGCGGATGGTGTCGAATTCGCTGATGTCGTTGCCGGTGCAGAAGGCGCGCTCACCCGCGCCGGCCAGCACCAGCACGCGGATGGCCGGGTCTTCCGCCACGCGCGCCAGGAAGCCGGGCAGGGCCTGCCACATCTCGGCATTCACCGCGTTCAGGCGGCGCGGGTTGTCGAGCGTCAGCCGCGCCACGCCATCCGTGACCTCGAAGCGGATCAGGCCGGTCACAGTGCCTTCTCCGCGCGCAGCGTGGCGATCTCCTCGGCCGAGAAGCCGAATTCCGCCAGCACCTCATCCGTGTGCTGGCCGCGATCGGGGGTGGGGTTGCGGGGGTTCCGCACCCCCGGCATCTGGATCGGCGTGCGGACCAGATGGAGCTCGCCCAGCTTGGGGTGCTGCACGGGGAAGGACAGGTTCAGGTGCCGCACCTGGGTGTCGGCGAAGACCTGGTTCATGGAATAGACCGGGCCGGTGGGCACGCCCGCCTTGTTCAGCCGCTCGATCCAGTTCTGCGCCGTGTCGCCCAGCAGCTTGGCTTGCAAGGTGGCATTCACCTTGGCGCGGTTGGCGGAGCGCGCCTTCTCGGTCGCCAGCTCGGGGGCCTTGGTCTCCTCCTCCAGCCCCAGGGTCTCCACGATGCGGCGCCACATCTCGTCGCCGCCGGCGGCCAGGTTGATCACGCCATTGGCGGTGTGGAACAGGCCGGTGGGCACGGTGGTGGGGTGGTCGTTGCCCGCCTGCTGCGGCACCTCATGCGCCATGGTCCAGCGGGTGGCCTGGAAGTCCATCATCGCCACCATCGCCTCCAGCAGCGAGGTATGCACCCAGCGCCCCTGGCCGGTCTTCTGGCGGTCGATCAGCGCGATCAGGATGCCGATGGCGCAGAACATGCCGCTGGTCAGGTCCGCCACCGGGATGCCCACGCGCATGGGCCCGCGCCCGGGCTCGCCGGTCACGCTCATCAGCCCGCCCATGCCCTGGGCGATCTGGTCGAAGCCCGGGCGGCGGGCATAGGGCCCGTCCTGCCCGAAGCCCGAGATCGACCCCAGGATGATGCGCGGATTGATCTTCGCCAGCGACTCATAGTCGATGCCGAGCCGCGCCTTCACATCGGGGCGGTAGTTCTCCACCACCACATCGGCCTGGGCGACCAGCCGCTGGAACACGGCCAGCCCCTCGGGCTTCTTCAGGTTCAGCGTGATGCCGCGCTTGTTCCGGTGCACATGCTGGTAGTCGGGGCCGTTGCGCGCGCCGCCCATGCCCTTGCCGGTATCGACCTCGTCCGGCGCCTCGATCTTGATGCAGTCCGCGCCCCAATCGGCCAGCTGCCGCACGCAGGTGGGGCCCGAGCGCACGCGCGTCAGGTCCAGCACCTTGATATGGGAGAGAGGGAGGGACATCAGCGCGTCTCCGGCAGGTGGATCACGATGTTACCGCCTGCTTCCACCATGGCGCGAGCGCCGGGCGGGATCAGGAGGGTGGACATGGCTTCCTCGATGATGGCGGGGCCGATCACCTCGGAACCGGCGGCGAGCCGCCTGCGGTCCAGCACCGGGGCGCTGAACGGGCTGTCGCCGAAGCGGGCCTGGCGGGCGCCGGTTGCCGCCTGGCCCTCGGCGGCCACCGGCACTTCGGGGTCCAGCGTGCCCTCGGCCGTGCTGCCGGTGACGGAGACGCGGATGTTGATGATCTCGATCGCGGCCACCGCCGGGCGGCGGCTGAACACGCGCTCATAGCCCGCCTGGAAGGCTTCGCGGATGCCGGCCTCCGTGCCCGGGCCATAGGGGCCGGCGGGCAGTTCGGTGATCAGCTCATAGCCCTGGCCGACGAAGCGCAGGTCCGCCGCGCGGCGGATCGACAGTGCGGCCCCGGCGCCGAGCGTGGCGCCGATCACGGCGCGGGCCTGGGCTTCCAGCTCCGCGTATTCGGCATCCAGCGCGGCCCAGTCCAGCCCGTCCAGCCGGCGTGTGACGGTCGCCACCCGGTCCACCCGGGCGGGCGCCAGCAGCAGGCCGAGCGCCGAGGCCACCCCCGCGCCCGGTGGGCAGATCACCTGGGAGATGCCCAGCCGCCGCGCCAGCTCGCAGCCATGCAGCGGGCCGCCGCCGCCGGTGACCAGCAGGGCGAAATCGCGCGGGTCATGGCCCTGTTCGGCCACATGCACGCGCGCCGCCGCCGCCATGGTCTCGTTCACCACGGCATGGATGCCGGCGGCGGTGCGCGGCACATCCAGCCCCGCTTGCGCCGCCAGCCCCCCCACGGCGGTTTCGGCGGCCTCGGTGGACAGCTTCATGGTGCCGCCCGCGAAGGTCTCGGCATCCAGATAGCCCAGCAGCAGATTGCCGTCCGTCACCGTGGGTTCCGTACCGCCGCGCCCGTAGCAGGCGGGGCCGGGGACGGAGCTTGCGCTGCGCGGCCCGACCTTCAGCAGCCCCAGCGCGTCATGGGCGGCAATGGAGCCGCCGCCCGCGCCGATCTCGATCAGCTCGATGGTCGAGATGTTCAGCGGCAGGCCGCTGCCAGCGGTGAAGCGGCGTTCGCGCCCCGCCTCGAATTTATGAACCACCAGCGGCTCGCCGCCATGCACCAGGGCCAGCTTGGCGGTGGTGCCGCCCAGGTCGAAGGCCAGCAGGTCGCGCTTGCCGGACCGCGCGCCGAAGAAGGCGGCCGAGAGCGCGCCCGCCGCCGGGCCGCTTTCCAGCAGCTGCACCGGCACGCGCTTGGCCTCATCCACATGCGTCAGCCCGCCATTGGACAGCATCATGAACAGGGGTGCCGCGATGCCGATGCCGGCCAGGTCGCCCGACAGGCGGTTCAGATACTTCTCCGCCAGCGGCTTCACATAGGCATTGGCGACGGTGGTGGAGCTGCGGTCGAATTCGCGGATCTGCGGCGACACGTCGCAGGACAGCGACAGGATCAGCCCCGGGTGGCGCTGCGCGATCAGCCGCGCCGCCTCACGCTCATGCGCCGGGTTGGCGTAGGCATGCAGGAAGCAGATGGCGAGCGACTCGACGCCCTGGGCCACCAGCGCGTCGGCGGCGGCGAGCACGCTGGCGGCATCCAGCGGGATTTCCACCGTGCCATCGGGTGCCAGGCGCTCCAGCGCCTCCTGCCTGAGCGCCCGGCGCACCAGGGGCTGGGGCAGCGGCAGGTGCAGGTCGTACAGCTCGTATTTGCGCTCATGCCCGATTTCCAGCGTGTCGCGGAAACCCTGGGTGGTCAGCAGGCCGGTGACGGCGCCGCGGCGCTCGATCAGCGCGTTGGTGAACAGGGTGGTGGCGTGCACCACGCGGTCTACCTGGGCGGCGTCGGTGTTTTCCGCCGCGAACAGGTGCGCGATGCCCGCCACCACGCCGCGCGCGGGGTCCGATGGGGTGGTCAGTTCCTTGTGGGCGGCGAAGCGGCCCGTGGCGTCGTCGTACAGCACGATATCCGTGAAGGTGCCGCCGATATCGATGGCCAGCGCGCTCATAGCTTGGTCTCCGTCACCAGACCGTCCTCGATGTCCTGCGCGGCCAGTGCCGCGTCGCGTTGGGCTGGGTCGCCATAGCCGCCGCCGCCGGGGGTGCGCAGTTCGACCGTGCTGCCGGGGTTCAGGATGTGCTGGCGCTTGGGGTCCACTACCGTGCCGTCGATCAGCACGGCGCCGGGCGTGCCCGCCCCGCCGCCCGCGAGGCCGGGGGCCGCCGCTTCCTGCCGCGTGCGCTCGGCCATGAAGGTGATGGCGACGGGGGTCGGGTTGCGGCTCTCGAAGGCCCATTCCTGGCCGGTGCCGCCGCGATGCTCGCCGGTGCCGCCGGTATCCACCCGCAGGCGGCGGTGGCGGATGCGGAAGGGCGCGCCCTGCTCGATCATCTCGACCGGCGCGGCGGACACGTTGGACGGCCAGGACAGCACATTCGCGCCGTCATGCGCGGCCCCGGCGCCGTAGCCGCCATTCATGAAGAACTGGTTCGCGATCGGCGAGCCATCCGCCCGCACCCCCGCGAAATTCAGGCTCCAGAGCGGGGAGCCCACGCCCGCGATCACCTTGTCCGGGATGGCGTCGGCCAGCGCCTGCAGGATCATGGGCGGGATGAAATGCCCGGTCAGGGCGCGGTTGGCCCCGGCGAAGGGCGGCGTGGAATTCAGGATGCAGCCCACGGGGGCCGAGACGGTGATCGGCCGGAACGCGCCCTCATTGTTCGGCACCTCCGGGCACAGCGCCGCCTTCACCGCGAAGGCGGTATAGGCCAGCGTATAGGCGAGGCAGACATTGATGCCGCGCGGCACCTGCGGGTCGGTGCCCGCGTAATCGGCCATGATGCTGTCGCCCTGCTTGTGCAGCGCCAGCTTCAGCCGGATCGGCTGTTCGAGGCCGTCCGTCACGACGTCCGCGTGATAGATGCCATCGGGCACGGCGCGGATCGCCTTGCGGGTCGCGGCCTCGGAGCGGCCATGAATCTCGTCGGCCAGCGCCACCAGGTCTTCCAGCCCATGCTCGCCCAGCAGGGCGCGCAGGCGGCGTTCCATCAGGTCCAGCGCGGTGAACTGGGCATAAAGGTCGCCCATCACCTGGTCCGGCACGCGGGTGTTCTTGCGCAGGAAGCGCACGAAGGTGTCGTCGATGGTGCCTTCCCGCACCACCTTCATGATCGGGATCTGCAGGCCTTCCTCATACACCTCACGCGATTCGGCCGTGCGGATGCGCCCGCCGATGTCGGGCGCATGCGCCACGGAGCCCGCGAAGGCCAGCAGCTTGCCATTGAGGAAGATCGGCTTGGCCACCGTGATGTCCGGCAGGTGGCCGGTGCCTAGCCAGATATCGTTGGTGATCAGGATATCGCCCTCGCGCAGCGTCTCGGGCGGGAATTCGGCCAGGAAATGCCCGATGGTGCGCGGCACGGTGCACAGGAAGGACGGCACGCCATCCGTCGCCTGCACCAGGGAATGGCCGCGCGCGTCGGTCAGCACGCAGGCGAAGTCATGGCTTTCCCGCACGATGACGGAAAAGGAGGTGCGCAGCAGTGCCGCCGCTGCCTCGTCCACGATGGAGACGAGGCGCGTCCAGAGCAATTCAAGCGTGACGGGATCGAACTTGATGGTCATCCAAAAATCCTCAGTTCAACCGGATGCCGGCGGCCTGGATCACGCGGTTCCACTTCTCGGTCTCCGAGGCGAAGAAGGCGCGGGATTCGGCGACGGTGCCACCCACGGGGGTGATGCCAAGGCCGGCCAGGCGCTGGACCACGGCGGGGTCGGCCAGCACGGCGCGGGTGTCGGCGTTCAGGCGTTCCAGCAGGGGGGCGGGGACGCTGGCGGGGGCGGCCAGCGCCAGCCAGGCGGTGGCGACATAGCCGGGCAGGCCCGCTTCCTCGGCCGTCGGCACATCGGGCATGGCCGGTGAGCGCGTGGCGGAGGTGACAGCCAGCGGCCGCACCGAACCGGCCTGGGCCAGGGGCGGGATGGTGGGCAGATTCTCGAACATCATCTGGATGTTGCCCGCCACCAGGTCGTTCAGCGCGGGCCCGCTGCCGCGATAGGGCACATGGGCGATCTGCACCCCCGCCGTCAGCAGGAACAGCTCGCCATGTGGGTGGAGCTGCCATTGCCGGCGGAACCGAAGCTGAGCGAGCCCGGCCGGCTGCGCGCCAGCTCCAGCAGTTTCCGCAAATTGCGCGCGGGCACCCGCGGGTTCACCACGATGACATTGGGCAGCTCGCCCAGCACCGTCACCGGCGCCAGCTCCCGCGCCGGGTCATAGTTCAGGCGCGGGTAGATCGCGCTGGCCGCGTGGATGCCGAGCGTGCCGAGCAGCAGCGTGTAGCCATCGCCCGGTGAGCGCGCGACGTATTCCGCGCCGATATTGCCCCCGGCGCTCGGGCGGTTTTCCACCACCACGGGCTGGCCCCAGCGGGTGCCCAGATGCTCACCCACGATGCGGGCCAGCACGTCGCCCGAGCCACCGGGGGCCAGCGGCACGATGATGCGCACCGGCTTGGTGGGAAATTCCTGGGCATGCGCGGGGGCGTGCGCGCCCCATGACAGAACCGCGGCGAGGGCCGCGGGAAGCAGACGACGATACATGGCTTGTCCTCTTGGCGGGATCAGCCGCGTGACTGGCGTTTTTTCTTATGGTTTCAGCGTGCCCGAGAGCACGGCGGCGTAGAGTTCGCGGCCCGCGGCGATATGGCGCCGCATGGCGGTTTCGGCGGCCTGGGCATCCCCGGCCTCGATGGCGTCCAGGATCTCCGAGTGTTCGTCGGCGATATGGCCCGGGCGTTCCGGCACCCCGCGCGCGAGGTGGCGGTAGCGCTCGAAGCCCAGCATCACCTGCTCATGGCAGGCGGCGGCGGAGTGGTTGGCCGCGAGGCGCCGTAGCTCCTCGTGGAAATCCAGCCCGACGGAGAGGATGAGTTCCGCGTCGCCCAGCGCCTGCACGCGGCTGTGGCGGGCGTGGATGTCCCGCAGGCGGGCGGGGTTGGCCAGGCCCTGTGCCACGCGCCGCGCGGCGGAGGCGGCGAGCAGCCCCTCCAGCACCTCTCGGGTGGCGGACAGCTCGTGCATCTCGGCCATGGTCAAGGGCGGGATGCGCAGGCCCTTCGCCTCCCGCCGCAGCAGCCGCAGCTGCTCCAGCCGGCGGAGGGCGTCGCGCAGGGGGGTGCGGCTGACATCGTAGCGGGTGGCCAGCCGTTCCTCGGTTTCGAGGGAATCGGCGGGCAGTTCGCCATTGAGGATGGCGTGCAGCAGGCGGCGGAAGACCAGCTCGGCGGCGGTGATGCCGGAGGGCGGCTTGTCCAGCGGGCTGGGGGGTGGTGCGTCCCATCTCATGGGCACATGAGTTCATGTATACATTCAGGGCGCAAGAGGGGGCTTCAGGCACAAAAAAGCCGCCCCTCTTGCGAGGGGCGGCTCAAGGGCCGGGGCTTGGGGAGGGTTAGGGAGAGCCGCCCCGGCCGAAGGTTCAGCCGCGGCTGGGCACCCACACCGTGCGGTCACGGCCGCCGACGTTCTGCACCACGGGCACCTGGCCCGCGATGCCCCGCTGCGCGGGGCCTTGGATGGAGTAGCTCAGCACCGGCCGGCCCTGGTCGATACGGCTGATGGTCACGGGACCGCCGCCCACGATGTTGCCGCGATAGGCGTCGTCATAGACGACATGCTGGCTGGCGAAGTCGCCCTCCAGGCGGGGCGCCTGATGGGCGAAGGCGGGGGCGGAAGCCATCAGGCTGATGGCGGCGGCGGCGAAAGCGATGCGGTTCATGGTCTGGGTCTCGGTTCTCTGTGGCGGGGCGGCCCTTGCCGCCCGGCGTTGAGAGACAGATGCACCTCCACGAAAAGACTCTCCAATCGAGCCTGCGCATCCACATCATACGCTGGGGTTATGATGCGGTGGCGCGGTTGCGGCGGGGCCCGCGGCTGGCTACATCCCGGCCATGCAGCATTATGATGCCGTCATCCTGGGTGCCGGCGCCGCCGGGCTGATGTGCGCCATCAGCGCCGGGCGCCGGGGCCGCCGCGTGCTGGTGCTGGACCACGCGCCGCAGGCGGGCTCCAAGATCCTGATCTCCGGCGGCGGGCGGTGCAATTTCACCAACACCGGCACGGCGCCGGACCGCTTCATCTCCGCCAATCCGCGCTTCGCCCGCTCCGCGCTGTCCCGCTTCCGCCCGCGCGACTTCCTGGAGATGGTGGAGAAGCACCGCATCCCCTGGCACGAGAAAACCCTCGGCCAGCTGTTCTGCGACCGCTCCGCCAAGGACATCCTGGCCATGCTGCTGGCCGAATGCGCCGCCGTGGGCGTGGCGATCGAGACCGGCGCGCGGGTGACGGAGGTGACGAAGCCCGGCCCCTTCCACACCGTGACCGGGCGCGGGACCGTGGCCTCCGAATCCCTGGTGCTGGCCACGGGCGGGCTGTCCATCCCGAAGATGGGCGCCACCGGCTTCTCGCTCGATCTCGCCCGGCGCTTCGGGCTGCGGGTGGTGGAAACCCGCCCCGGCCTGGTGCCGCTGACCTTCGATGCCGAGGCGCTGGAGATGATGCGCCCGCTGGCGGGCGTCGCACTGCCGGTGCTGGCCCGCGCGGCGGAGGGGCCGCGCTTCCCCGAGGCCATGCTGTTCACCCACCGGGGCCTGTCGGGGCCGGCGATCCTGCAGATTTCCTCCTACTGGCGGCCGGGGCAGGCGATTTCGCTGAACCTGCTGCCGGGGCAGGACCCGGCGGCGCTGCTGCTGGCCCGCAAGCAGGCCCGGCCCCGGGCCGAGCCCCGCACCGTGCTGGCCGAATTCCTGCCGCAGCGCCTTGCGCAATCCCTGGCCGAGGCCTTCCTGCCGGGGATGGAAATGGCCAACCAGCCCGACCGCGGCCTGCGCGCGCTGGCGGAGCGGCTGCGGGCCATGTCGCTCACCCCCTCCGGCACCGAGGGCTACGCCAAGGCCGAGGTGATGCTGGGCGGCGTGGATACGGCGCAGCTTTCCTCCCGCGACATGCAGGCCAACGACGTGCCCGGCCTGTTCGTGGTGGGTGAGGCGGTGGACGTCACCGGCTGGCTGGGCGGCTACAATTTCCAATGGGCCTGGGCCAGCGGCTGGTGCGCGGGGGAGGCCGCCTGAGGCCATCTTGCCGCCCGGCCGGGGCGGCCGCAGGATCGGCCCATGCATGACGACCTGATCCGCCTGACCGCCACCGAGGCCACGGCCCTGCTCCGGCGGGGGGAAGTCTCGCCCCTCGACCTCATCGACGCCGCCGAGGCGCGCATCGCCCAGGTCGAGCCCGCCGTGAACGCCCTGCCCACCCTGTGCTTCGACCGGGCCCGCGCGCATGCCCGGCGGCTGATGGCCGGCGAGGGGCGGGAGCTGGAGGGCCAGGCGGGTTGGCTCGGCGGGCTGCCGGTCTCGATCAAGGACCTGACGGATGTGGCGGGGGTGCGCACCACCTATGGCTCGCCCATCTTCCGCGACCATGTGCCCCAGGCGTCCCACCCGGTCGTGAAGCGCATCGAGGCGCATGGCGGCATCGTCGTCGGCAAGTCCAACACGCCGGAATTCGGCGCCGGCGGGTCCACCTTCAACGAGGTGTTCGGCCGCACCCGCAACCCCTGGAACACATCCCTCACCTGTGGCGGCAGCACCGGCGGCGGCGCCGTGTCGCTGGCCACCGGAGAGGTCTGGCTGGCCCAGGGCACCGACCATGGCGGCAGCCTGCGCCGGCCGGGCACCTATTGCGGGGTGGTGGGGCTGCGGCCCTCGCCCGGGCGGGTCACGCGCGGGACGGTGAACAACCTGTTCTCCACCCTGTCCGTCCAGGGGCCGATGGCGCGCAACGTGCCGGACCTGGCGCTGTTCCTGGACAGCATGGCCGGCTGGTGCGTGCTGGACCCGCTGACCTATGACGCGCCCGCGCGCTCCTATACCCAGGCCGTGGCGGTGGCCGGGGCCGAGCGCCCGAAGCGCATCGCCTTCACCGCCGACTTCAACGGCCAGCTGCCGGTGGACCGCGAAACGCGGGAGATCTCCACCCGCGCCGTCCGCGCCTATGAGGCCGCGGGCTGCGTCGTGGAGGAATTCGCCCCCGACCTGGCGGAGTTGGGGGAGGCCTTCCTCATCCTGCGCAGCCAGGCCTTCGTCGTGGACCGGGAGGCGCAGCTGGCCACCCACCGCGACCTGATCAAGCCCGACATCATCTGGAACACCGAGCGCGGCCTGAAGGCGACCCCCAGCCAGCTGGCCTGGGCCGACCGGGAGCGCGCGGCCTTCTACCGCCGCATGGCCGCGATGTTCGCGCGCTACGACGTGTTCGTCACACCCGGTGCCGCCACCCCGGCCTTCGACGTGATGCTGCGCAACCCGGAGACGATCGCGGGCGTGAAGCTGGAAAACTACATGGCCGGGTCCATGATCAACGCCGCCATCACGCTGGCCGGCTGCCCCGCCGTGGCCGTGCCCTGCGGCTTCGACCAGTACGGGCGGCCGGTGGGGCTTCAAGTGGTGGCCCCGCCCCGGCGCGATGACATCGCCCTGCAAGCCGCGGCCCTGCTGGAACAGGTCACGGGGCTGGCGGCGCAGCTGCCCATCGACCCCCGGCGCGGCACGGTGCCCCCGGCGGAGGCGGCGTAGGGCGTCAGGGGCTTTGCCCCCGAACCCCCAGTCAGGGGCGCTGCCCCTGACAACCCCGCCAAAGGCCGAAAGGCCCTTGGAACCCAGGAGTTTGGCGCTTCATCCTGGCAGGCGGGCCAGCATTTTCATTATAAAAATCAATAGGTAAAACCTTACCAAGGTGTAGCGCCAACTGATCTAGGTCCAGGACCGAGCACGGTCCTGGCGGGGGTGTCGGGGGCAGCGCCCCTGACCGGGGGTTCGGGGGCGAAGCCCCCGGGGCGCGCGTCACCCCCGCTCGATCCGCGGCAGGAACCAGGCCAGCAGTCCGGCCAGTGGCAGGAAGGAGCACAGGCTGTACACGCTCTCGATGCCGATGCTGTCCGCCAGCCCGCCCAGCATGGCGGCCGCGATACCGCCCAGCCCGAAGTTCAGCCCGTAGAACAGCCCGCCAACCAGGCCGATCCGGCCGGGCATCAGCTCCATCGCGTACAGCATGATGGCGGCGAAGGCGCTGGCCATGATCAGGTTGATCAGGGTGGTCAGCACGCCGGTCCAGAAGAAGTCGGCATAGGGCAGCAGCAGCGTCAGCGGCAGCGGGCCCAGCACCGAGAACCAGATGACGCGGTAGCGGCCGATGCGGTCGCCGATGATGCCGCCCAGCAGCGCGCCGGCGGCCGAGGCCAGCAGGAAGACGAACAGCATCAGCTGCGAGATCTGGATCGAGACCCCGAAGCGGTCGATCAGGTAGAAGGTGTAGAAGGAGCGGAAGCTCTCACTATAGGCGTTCTTGGAGAACATCAGCAGCATGAGGACGATGATCCCCACCGCCACCGTGCCCCGCGAATAGGCTGGGCGCTCCGCGCCGCCCGCCTTGGGCGTGGCCTTGGCGCGCAGCACATGCTGGCGGATCGCGCTGTGCTGGCCCGCCGTCCAGACCATCAGCAGCATGGCCAGCAGCGCGGCCGAGGCGAACCAGACCAGGCTGTCCTGCCCGCGCGGCACGATGACGATGGCCGCGAACAGCGGCCCCAGCGCCCCGCCCGCCTGGCCCCCCACCTGGAACACGCCCTGCGCGAAGCCGTGCCGCCCGCCCGAGGCATAGCGCGCCATGCGCGTCGCCTCCGGGTGGAAGATCGAGGAACCGATGCCGATGCAGCCCGCCGAGGCGATGATGAGGCCGTAGCTGGAGGCGAAGGCCAGCCCCACAAGCCCGCTCAGCGTGAACAGCATGCCGATGACGGTGGAATAGGGCATCGGGTGGCGGTCGGTGTAGTAGCCCACCGCCGGCTGGAACAGCGAGCCCGCCACCTGGAAGGTGAGGGTGATCATGCCGATCTGCACGAAATCCAGCCCGTAGGCGTCCTTGATGATCGGATAGACGGCCGGGATCAGGGACTGC
This sequence comes from Rhodovarius lipocyclicus, assembly GCF_009900765.1. Classification (GTDB taxonomy): domain Bacteria; phylum Pseudomonadota; class Alphaproteobacteria; order Acetobacterales; family Acetobacteraceae; genus Rhodovarius; species Rhodovarius lipocyclicus. The sequence goes on along the minus strand of NZ_JAAABL010000007.1, from coordinate 91,127 downwards.
ATCAGGTCGTTCAGCAGATGCGTCAGCGCCAGGATGAGCAGGACGGTCATGTGCGTCCGGGGCGGGGCGTCGGCGGTCTGGGCGGGGGTCATGATCCGCTATGTCCTGACCTTGTCCGGATTGTCGAGGGGGGCACGCGCGGCATGCGGCCGCCCGGGTGGCCGCCGCGCCGGATGGCGCGGGTGCCGGCATAGCCCCGGCTATTCCATGCGGATGTTCGCGGCCTGCGCCACCTCTCGCCAGCGGGAGAGGTCGGTGGCGATGAAGCGCTCGCATTCCTCCAGGCTGCCGGGGCTGGGCCGGGCGCCTTCCTGCGCCAGGCTGGCCGCCAGCCGGCTGTCGCCCAGCGCCGCGTTGGCGGCCGCGTTGATGCGGGCACGGGCCGCCGCCGGGATGTCCCGCCTGCCCAGCAACCCCCACCAGATCGCGGCCTCATAATCCGGCAGGCCGCTCTCACGCGGGGTGGGGGCGTGGGGGGCGCCCTTGTTCTCGATCACGAAGGGCTGGCCCAGGCCGCGCTGCATCTCGTCGCACAGCGGGCGCGCCACGGCATCGTTGCTGCCGCCGGGCGGGAAGGGGACGATGATGCGCACCGCGCGGCTGGGCCAGGGTGGTGTCTGGGCCTGGGCCAAGGCGGGTGCCGCCCACAGGCCCAGCGCCGCGCGCCGTTTCAGCCGCATGTCGTTTCCTCGGAGTTTTGGGGCATCCTGGCGTGGGCTTCCATTCCGTGCAAGTCACTTCCGTCTGGTGGAATCGCCTGCTAGCCTTCCGCCATGGCCAAGCGCATGCCCAGACCCGCCGAGACGCCCACGGAGCCCCTGCTGCGGGAGGTTCCGCCCCCCGCCCAGGTCTCGGGCGTGGGGGACAGCGTGCGCGCCGTGGACCGCGCGCTGGTGATCCTGCGCGCCTTCCGCGAGGATGACGGCCCCCTGCCGCTGACCGAGATTTCCCGCCGCGCCGGGCTGAACATGACCACCGCGCTGCGCCTGCTGGGCACGCTGGAGGGGCATGGCTTCGTCAAACGCCTGCCCGCCGGCGGCTATCTGCTGGGCCCCACCCTGCTGCTGCTGGGGGATCTGTTCCGCCGCTCCCTGCGGCTGGAACACCATGTGATGCCGGCGCTGGAGCGCCTGCGCGCCGAAAGCCGGGAGAGCGCGGCCTTTTTCGTGCGCGAGGGCGAGCAGCGCCGCTGCGTCTTCCGCCTGGATTCCCCGCAGATCGTGCGGGAGGTGGCGCATGTGGGCGAGGCGCAGCCGCTGGGGCGCGGGGCCCATGGCCGCTCGCTGGTCGCGCTCGATACCCATGAGCCCCTGCCCGTCGTCACGCGCGGAGAGCGCCTGCCGCAGATCGCGGCCATCGCCTGCCCGGTGCTGAACGCGGCGGGCGAGGTGGCGGGTTCCATCGGCATCTCGGTGCCGCTGTATCGTTTCGATGCCGGGATCGAAGCCCTTTGTGTGCCGCTGGTGATGCGGGAGGCGGTCGCCATGACCCGCGACCTGGGCGGCGACCCCACCCCCTTGGAACGATTGCGGCGCTGACCGCGCCAACCGGAGGAAACGAACAAGCAATGGCCCGTATCGAACTGACCCCCGAGGGGCAGCGCACGCCCGAGGAGCAGCGCGCCTGCCAGGAAGCCATCAGCGGCATCCGTGGCCGCGTGCCCGCGCCGATGATCGCTTGGCTGAAGAACCCGGAACTGGCCAGCCGCGCCCAGAAGCTGGGGGAGCTGCTGCGCTACCAGACCTCGCTGGAGCCGCGTTACAGCGAGCTGGCCATCCTGGTCATGGCCCGGCACTGGAGCGCGCATTACGAGTGGTTCGCGCACAAGCGTATCGGGCTGGAGGCGGGGATGGACCCCCAGGTGGTGGCGGACATCGCCGCCCGCCGCGTGCCCACCCTGCGCGATGCGAAGGAACAGGCGATCTACGATGTCGCCACCACCCTGCTGGCCACCCGCCGCGTGCCGCGCCCGCTGTATGACCGCGCCGTGGCGGCGCTGGGGGAGAAGGGGCTGGTCGAGCTGATCGGGATGCTCGGCTATTATTCCTTGGTCTCCATGACGCTGAACACCTTCGAGCTGGGCCTGCCGGAGCATTTCCAGACCGAGCTTGGCGCGGAACCCGGCGATGAGGTGCCCAACTGATGGCCGGGCGTCTGCAAGGCAAGGTCGCCATCATCACCGGCGCCGGCTCGGTCGGCCCCGGCTGGGGCAATGGCCGCGCGGCCGCGGTGCTGTTCGCGCGGGAGGGTGCGATCGTCCATGGCGTGGACCGCGACCCGGCCGCGATGGCGGAAACCGCCGCCCGCATCGCGGAATTCGGCGGCAGCTTCACCATGGGCCAGTGCGACGTGATGCAGCCCGCCTCCATCGCGGCGATGGTGGCCGAGGCCCACAAGCTGCACGGCCGCATCGACATCCTGGTGAACAATGTCGGCGGCAGCGCCAAGGGCGGGCCGGTGGAGATGAGCGAGGAGGTCTGGGACAGCCAGATCGACTACAACCTGAAAAGCGTCTTCCTGGCCTGCAAGCATGTGCTGCCCATCATGGTGGCGCAGGGGGGCGGGGCGATCGTCAACACGGCCTCGACCAGCGGCACCCGCTGGACCGGTTCGGCCCAGGTCGCCTATGCGGCGTCCAAGGCGGGGGTGATCCAGCTCTCGCGCGTGGTCGCCGTGGAATACGCCAGCCGCAACGTGCGGGTGAACACGGTGGTGCCCGGGCAGATGCACACGCCGATGGTGGAGGTGCGGCTGGCGGGCCAGCGCTCCGGCGGCGATGTGGAGGCGCTGCTGAAGCAGCGCCTGTCGCGCATTCCCATGGGCTTCGCGGGCGATGGGCGGGACACGGCCCACGCCGCGCTGTTCCTCGCCTCCGACGAGGCGCGTTTCGTGACCGGCACCGAAATCGTGGTGGATGGGGGGATGTCAGCCAGATGCGACTGATGGCTTCGCGCCGCGCCCTGCTCGCGGCCCCTTTGGCTACGCCAGCCTTCGCGCAGTCCTTCCCCGACCGGCCGGTGCGCCTGGTCGTGCCCTTTCCGCCGGGCGGGCCGGTCGATCTCGGCGCGCGCATCCTGGCCCAGCCGCTGGGCGAGGAACTGCGCGGCTCCGTGGTGATCGACAACCGGTCCGGCGCCGGGGGCGTGGTGGGTGTGGATGCCGTGGCGAAGGCCACGCCCGATGGCTACACGCTGGGCTTCGCCAGCACGGGGGCGCTGGCCGTCAACGTCACGCTGATGCCCAACAACCCCTATGACACCCGGCGGGATATCGCGGCGATCTCCATCGTCTCGGCCGTGCCGTCGCTGCTGGCGGTGCACCCGGATGTGCCGGCGCGCAGCGTGGCGGAGCTGGTGGCGCTGGCGAAAGCCCGGCCCGGGCGGCTGAACTACGGCTCCTCCGGCCCTGGCGGCACGCCGCATCTTGCGGGGGCGCTGTTCACCATGCGCGCGGGGGTCGAGATGGGCCATGTGCCCTATCGCGGCGCCGCCCCCGCCATCACGGCGCTGCTGGCCAAGGAGGTGGACATGGCCTTCCTGGATGTGCCGGTGCTGCTGCCGCATGTGCAGGCCGGGCGGCTGCGCCCGCTGGGCGTGACCAGCGCCGGGCGCTCGGCCGCGCTGCCCGAGACCCCCACCTTCGCCGAGGCCGGGGTGAGCGGCATGGAGGTGGAGAACTGGTACGCCATCTTCGCCCCCGCCGGCACGCCGGCCGGGCGCGTGGCCCGGCTGCACGCGGCCACCGCCGCGGCCCTGGCCCGGCCCGAGACCCAGCGCCAGATCACCAGCCAGGGCGCCCGCGTGGTGGCCAGCCGGCCGGAGGACGCGGCGACCTTCATCTCGGCCGAGGTGGACCGCTGGGCCCAGGTCGTCCGCGGCGCCAACATCAGGCCCGAGTGATGCCCTATATCCCGCCCGAAAACACCTGCGACGCCCATTGCCATGTCTGGGGCCCCGTCGCGCGCTTTCCCTTCGCGGAAAACCGGCCCTTCACCCCGCCCGAGCGCACGAAGGACGACCTGGCCGCGCTGTACCGGCGGCTGGGCATCGCGCGGTCCGTTATCGTGCAGGCGGTGGTCTATGGCACCGACAATGGCGCGATGCTGGATGCCATCGCGCATTCCCAGGGGCGCTATCGCGGCATCGCGCTGATCGACGACAGCTTCGACGAGAAAGCGCTGATCCGCCTGCATGAAGGCGGCATCCGGGGCGTGCGCTTCGGCTTCGTGCGGCATCTGGGCAAGCGGCCGGACCTGGCATTCTTCCGCCGCACCGTGGCGCGCATCGCCCCCCTGGGCTGGCACGCGCAGATCCACCTGGATTCCGCGGATCTGCTGGAGCTGCGGGAGGAGCTGGACCGCCTGACCATCCCCTTCGTCATCGACCATATGGGCCGCGTCGATGCCGCGAAGGGGCTGGACCAGCCCGCCTTCCGCGCCCTGCTGGAGCAGGTGAAGCGGGAGAATTGCTGGGTGAAGGTCTCCGGCAGCGATCGGGTCTCGGCCACCGGCGCGCCTTTTCATGACGCCATCCCCTTCGCCCGGGCGCTGATCGCGGCGGCACCCGACCGCGTGGTGTGGGGCACGGACTATCCGCATTCCAACCCGCGCCACCTGATCGAGGATGACGCGGGGCTGATGGAACTGCTGCCGCTGATGGCCGACGCGGCCGGGCTGCGGAAGCTGCTGGTGGAGAACCCGGCCCGGCTCTACGGGTTCTGAGGCGGCTATTCCGCCGCGGCGGCCTTGCGCCGCGCGGGGTGTTCGGGGCGCGGCAGGCCCAGGTTTTCCCGCAGGGTCCGGCCCTCATACTCCCGGTGGAACACGCCGCGCCGCTGCAAGGCGGGGATCAGCTTGTCGAAGATGTCGCGCACCGGGCCGGGGAAATAGGGCGGCAGGATGTTCCAGCCGTCGCAGCCCCGGTTCAGGAACCAGTCGCTCATCTCGTCGGCGATGCTCTCGGGCGTGCCGACGATGACATGGTGGCCGGAGGCGCTGCGCTGGTTGATCAGCTGGCGGATGGTCAGCCCCTGGTTGGCGGCCAGGTTCCGCGCCAGCTTGGCGTGCTCGCTTTTCAGGCTGTTGGTGTCCGCCAGCATCTGCGGCACCGGCGCGTCGAGGTCATAGCCGCTGAGATCCCCGAAGGAGGGATACAGCGCCGCCAGCCCCAGCTGCGGGTGGATCAGTTCCTGCAACCGCTCGTTCAGGTCGCGGGCTTCCTGCATGGTGTCGGCCATGATGGGCATGACGCCGGGCATGATCAGCGCATGGTCGGGCGAGCGGCCCTGCGCCGCCACCTTCTCCTTCACGCCGGCGTAGAAGGCCTGGGCCTCGGGCAGGGATTTCTGCATCGTGTAGACGAGTTCGGCGATGCGCCCCGCCAGATCCTGCCCCGGCCCGGACGACCCCGCCTGCACGATGACCGGATAGCCCTGGATCGGCCGGCGCGCGTTCAGCGGCCCGCGCACCTTGAAATGCTCGCCCCGGTGGTCGGGCACATGGATCTTCGCGGGGTCGAAATACTGCCCCGTCGCCTGGTTGCGGATGAAGGCGTCGTCCTCGTAGCTGTCCCACAGCCCGAACACGACATCGACGAATTCCTGCGCCCGGCGATAGCGCGCGCCGTGCTCCATGTGCTTGTCGCGGTTGTAGTTCAGCGCCTCCTGCTCCGACCAGGAGGTCACGACATTCCAGCCCACCCGGCCCTCGGTGATGTGGTCCAGCGAGGCGAACAGCCGCGCCACCGTGAAGGGCTCGTAATAGGTGGTGGAGACGGTGGCGATGTAGCCCATGTGCTCCGTCACGGCCGAAAGCGCCGAGAGCAGGGTCATCGGCTCGAACACGTCGATCCGGCTGTCGTAGCTGAGCTGGGCGTTGTCCTTGGCGGAGCTGCGCACCGCCATGCCGTCGGCCCAGAACATCATGTGGAACTTGGCGCGCTCGGCCTCCCTGGCCAGCGTCTTCCACATGCCGATATCCATGGCCGCGCCCAGCAGCGCGTCGGGCATGCGCCAGCCGCCGCCATGCGCGCCATTGGCCACCAGGTTCAGGCCGAGCTTCATGGTGCGACTGGTCAATGCGATTACTCCGCGGCGGCTGACCGGGCGGCGCGTTCGGCCGCCCAGCGGTTCACGGGCGTCTTCAGCCCCAGATTCTCGCGCAGCGTAGCGCCCTCGTAAGCCTTGCGGAACAGGCCGCGCCGCTGAAGCTCCGGGGTGATGTGCTCCACGAAATCGTCGCAGCAGCCGGGCAGATAGGGCGGCAGCACGTTGAAGCCGTCGCAGGCCTCGGCCTCGTACCATTCCTGCATGCCGTCCACGATGTCGCTGGCGGTGCCGATCAGGTAGAAGCCGCCGCCCACGATCTGCTGGTACAGCTGGCGGATGGTCAGGTTGCCGTCGCGGGCGCGCTTCATCACGCGCTCGGTGGCACTCCTCACCTGGGCCTCGCGCTGAGGTTCGGGCACCGGGCCGTCGATGTCGAAGCCCGACAGGTCGCCGAGGGCCGCATAGACGCGGGCGAGGCCCACCAGCGGGTCCGTCAGTTCCTGCAGCCGGTCGAACTTGGCCTGGGCCTCGGCCCGGGTGGCGCCCACGATGGTGCGCACGCCGGGCATGATCTTCAGCTCATCCCAGTCGCGGCCATACTTGGCCATGCGGCCCTTCACGTCGTCGTAATAGGCCTTGGCGGCGCTGACGGAATCGGCCGCCGCATAGACCACATCGGCGGTGGCGGCCGCGATCTCGCGCCCGGGTTCGGAGGCACCGGCCTGCACCAGGATGGGCCGGCCCTGCGGCATGCCCGCCACGTTCAGTGGCCCGCGCACCTGGAAGTGCTTGCCCCGATGGTTCAGCAGATGCATGCGGCTTTCGTCGTAGAACAGGCCGCTCTGCTTGTCGTAGACGAAGGCGTCGGGTTCCCAGCAATCCCACAGCCCCTTCACCACCTCGACGAATTCGGCTGCGCGTTCGTAGCGCAGGTCGTATTCGAGGTGCTCCTCGCGCGAAAAATTCTTGGCTTCCGCCTCGGACCAGGAGGTGACGATGTTCCACCCCGCGCGCCCGCCGCTGATCAGGTCCAGCGTCGCGAATTTGCGGGCGATGTGATAGGGCTCGTTGTAGGTGGTGCTGGCCGTGGTCACCAGGCCGATGTGCTTCGTCAGCACCGACAGCGCCGGCAGCAGCGTCAGCGGCTCCATCTCCACCAGCTCATAGCCCGAGCGCGCCAGCGAGCCGCGCGGCTCATCGCGTTCGCGCAGGCCGATGCCGTCGGCGAAGAAGATCATGTCGAACAGGCCCTGTTCGGCCATCTTCGCGTTGTGCGCGTAATGCTCGAAGCGCAGCGTGCCGTCCGAGGGCACATCTGGGTGCCGCCAGGCGGCGGGGTGGTAGCCGAGCCCGCGCATCGACATGCCGAGCTTCATCATTCCTTGCCGAGCCATTCCCACATCCTCAAGGCGCGCCGGGCGCCGCTTGCAATTGCCGGAATGCGATGGCCGCGAGGCAGCCAGAGGGTGAGAGCGCCAGCATGCACAGGCCCGCAGGGGCGCGCAAGGCCTATCAAAACGAAAACGTATGAAGGCGGACAGCGACCCTAGGTCAGCCCGGGCAGCAGCCGTTCCATCGTTGCCTCCGCCCGCAGCATGGCGGTGAATTCCTCCACCGCGCGCGAACGCGGCTGGCCGGAGGGAAAGGCCAGGGTCGCCGGGTAGTCGATGCGCGGCTCGAAACGGCGCAGCGCGATGGCGGGATCGCGCACCGCCGTGACGGTGAAGGGGTCCAGCAGGGCGATGCCCACACCCTGGCCGACCAGCCGGCACATCGCCTCGGCGGAGGTGGATTCCGCCACCTCCCGCGCCACGGCGCCGGCCAGGCGCAGCATCGCATCCAGCTTCACCGTGATGTGGCTGCCGGCGCCGTGGTTCACCAGCTTCTGCTCGTGCAGATCCTCCGGCCGGATCACGCGCTTGGCCGCCAGCGGGTGGTTGGCCGGCAGCACGCACACCGCGTCCAGCTGTGGCAGCACCTCGATATCCACCCCCGGATAGTCGAGCGGCGCATAGGCGATGCCCAGGTCGTATTGCCGCATCGCCACGCGCTCCAGCACCGTGGGCGCGATGTGGTTGTGCAGGGCCACGAAGGTGTCTGGGTGTTCGTCGAGGAAGCGCGCGACCAGCCGCGGCAGGATGCCGTGGGCCGGCCCCGCCATGGCGATGATGCGCAGGTTGCCGCGCCGGGCGCGCTTGATCTCCTGGGCCGTGTGCTCGATGCGGTCCAGGCCCAGGAAACTGCGCTGGACCTCCTCATACAGCAGGTTGGCCTCCGCGTTGGGCACGATGCCGGTGCCGCGCGGCTCGAACAGGCGCAGCTTCAGCACCTCCTGCAGGTCGCGCATCAGGCGGCTGACGGCGGGCTGGGTCAGGCCCAGCATCTCGGCGGCGCCGGAGATCGAGCCGCGCAGCATCACGCCGCGGAAAGCCTCGATCTGGCGCTGGGTGATTCGGCGGGCCATCGCTTCATAATATAATGACATGAAGACGGGTGAAAACAGCATTTGACCCCCCTCGGTTTCATGCCGCACGGTTTGATCCAGCGCAACCGGGCCAACCGGTGCGGCAGGGAAGAATGCTTGAGGTCGCGGCACACTCCGTGGGGGAGTTGCTGACGTGCTGCATCTGGAAATCCGTTCGAGGCTGACGCCCGACACCGACATGACCGCCCCTGGGGGCGCCCCTGGGGGCACCGCTTCGGGCGGGGCGTAACCACGCCCCGTTCCAGGAGCATGCCGCCGTCCCCGAGGGTGAGAGCGAGGGGGCGGCGGCGGCTCCGATCCACAATGGTCGCCGCCTTCCGGGAGAAACCATGGGGACCGCCCGCTATATCGCGAGACGCCTGATCTTCTCGCTCTGCCTCATCCTCGGCGTCAGCGTCATCCTGTTCGCGATGATCAACGCCATCGGCAACCCGGTGGAGGTGCTGCTGGCCGAACGGCCCGGCATCACCGAGGAAATGATCCAGGCCGTGACCGAATACTACGGCCTGAACGGCAGCGTGACGGACAGGTACTTCACCTGGATCTGGGCGCTGCTGCGCCTCGATTTCGGCACCTCCATCATCTACAACCTGCCCGTCTCCGAGATGCTCGTGACCTATGGGCTGGAGACGCTGAAGATCCAGGTGCCGGCCATCCTGATCGCGCTGCTGGTGTCGGTGCTGATCTCGGTGCTGGCGGCCACGCGGCAGTACAGCCGGGTGGATTTCGGCGTCATCGCCTCGGCCATGGTCGGGCATTCCATGCCGGGCTTCCTGCTCGGCATCGTCCTGATCCTGATCTTCTCCTATTCGCTCGGTATCCTGCCCAGCTATGGCGCCTATTCCACCCGCAACCCGCTGTGGGGCAGCGATGTGGCGGACGCGCTGTGGCACATGGTGCTGCCGGTCGGCATGCTGGTGTTCTTCAACTGCGCGACGCTGACGCTGCTGCTGCGATCCTCGCTGGTGGACGTGCTGCGGCAGGATTTCATCACCGCTGCCCGCGCCTCCGGCCTGCCGGAACGCCGGGTGGTGTTCGGCCATGCCCTGCGCAATGCCTTCATCCCGGTGCTCACCTACCTCGGCATCCTGTTCGGGCTGATGCTGGGCACCGCGCCGGTGACGGAAACCGTGTTCACTTGGCCGGGCCTCGGCGCGCTGTACATCATGGCGATCCAGCAGCTCGACTACCCGCTCATCATGGGGGCCACGATGGTCATCACCGTCATGCTGGTCACGGCGACCCTGCTGACCGACATCGCCTATGTGGCGATCGACCCGCGTATCAGGCTGGGCTGAAGCACATGAGCGACGCGACCCTTCCGGCCATCGCGGCCCCCCGGCAGCGCGCCCCGGGCATCTGGCGGCAATCCTGGTACCGGTTCCGGCGCAACCGCGCGGGACTGATCGGGCTGGCCATGGTCACGCTGGTGGTGCTGGTGGCGCTGCTGGCTCCCTTCGCCGCGCCCTTCGCGCCGGACGACACCTCGGCCATGCTGCGCGGCGCCGCCCGGCGCGCGCCCAGCGCCCTGCATTGGCTGGGCACCGACCGCAACGGCTACGACGTGTTCACCCGCATGATCTACGGCGCGCGCACGGCGCTCGCGGTCGGGCTGGGGGCCATGATCATCGCCTCCGTCATCGGCGTCATCATCGGCGGCATCGCGGGCTATGCCGGCGGCATGGTGGATGAGCTGCTGATGCGCTTCGCCGAATTCTTCATGGTCATCCCCGTCTTCGTCGTGATCCTGGCCGTGGTGCGGCTGTTCGGCATCGTGGTGGTGGGCACCTGGCTGGAGGACATCCCCAACCTCAACCTGATGACCATCATCGTGCTGCTGGGCTGCTTCGAATGGCCGCCCATCGCCCGCATGGCCCGCGCGGAATTCCTGCGCCTGCGCAACTCCGAATTCGTGGAGGCCGCGCACTGCATCGGTTCCTCCCGCCGGGACATCCTGCTGCGCCACATCCTGCCCAACGCCATGCCGCCGCTGATCGTGCTGGTGGCACTCGGCATCGGCGGGGCGATCCTGGCCGAGACGATGGTCAGCTTCCTGGGCTTCGGCGACCCCCGCGCCGTCTCCTGGGGCCAGTCGCTGTATTTCAACTACGAGGCGCTGAAAGTGGCCCCCTGGGCCGTGCTGTCGCCCGGGGCCGCGCTGTTCGTGACGGTGCTTGGGTTCAACCTGCTGGCGGATGGACTGACCGATGCTTTCAACCCTCGCACCCGCCAGTAGCCCGCCGGTGGTGGCCGCCCCCGCCCCCCTGCTGCAGGTGCGCGACCTGCGTGTGCATTTCCACACGCGTGAGGGTGTGGTGCGCGCGGTGGATGGTGTGGACTATCACGTGAACCCGGCCGAGACGCTGGGCATCGTGGGGGAGTCCGGCTCGGGCAAGACCGTCTCCAGCCTGGCCACGCTGCGGCTGGTGCCGCCGCCCGCGCGCATGGCCGGCGGCCAGATCCTGTTCGAAGGCCAGGACCTGCTGGCCAAGAAACCCGCCGAGATGGCCGCCCTGCGCGGGCGCCGCATCGCCATGATCTTCCAGAACCCCGCCACCTCGCTGAACCCGATCTATTCCATCGGCGCGCAGCTGGGCGAGATCCTGATGTGGCACGAGAAGGCGAGCCGGGCCGAGGCCGATGCGCGCGTCGTGGAACTGCTGGGGCTGGTCGGCATCTCCGACCCCGGCGCCCGGCTGCGGCAATTCCCGCATGAGCTGTCGGGCGGCATGAAGCAGCGCGTGGGCATCGCGCGGGCCCTGCTGTGCAACCCGTCGCTGGTGCTGGCGGATGAGCCGACGACGGCGCTGGACGTGACCATCCAGGCGCAGATCCTGGAACTGCTGGCGGACCTGCAGAAGCGTTTCCGCATGTCCATGGTGCTGGTCACCCACGACATGGGGGTGGTGGCGCGCATGGCGAGCCGGATCACCGTGATGTACGCCGGCCGGGTGTGCGAGAGCGCGGATGCCGCGACCATCTTCAACGCGCCGCGACACCCCTATACCCGCGCGCTGCTGGAAAGCATGCCGCGCATCGACCATTCCTATACCGGGGCCGCGCGCCGGCCGCTGCCGACCATCGCCGGCCGCCCGCCCAACCTGCTGAACCCGCCCCCGGGCTGCCGCTTCCATGACCGCTGCCCGGAGGCAGCCCCCGAGTGCCGCCGGCTGCTGCCGCTCGAAACCCCGGTCGGCCCGGGCCACACCGTCAGTTGCCTGAAGCGCGGCAGCGAGGGGATCGCGGCATGAGCGCGCTGCTGGAAGTCGACGGGCTGTCGAAATACTACCCTGTCCTGGAACGCCGCCTGTTCCGCGCCAGCAAGCAGACGGAGATCCGCGCGGTCGATGGCGTCTCCTTCAGCGTGGCCGAGGGCGAGACGCTGGGCCTGGTGGGCGAATCCGGCTGCGGCAAGACCACCACCGCGCGCTCCATCCTGAACCTGGTCGAGCCCTCGGACGGCGCGGTGCGCTTCCAGGGGGAGGACATCGTGCCGGTGTTCCGCGGCGGGGACCGGGCGCGCATTCTCGCGATCCGCCGTTCCCTGCAATACGTGTTCCAGGACCCGTACCTGTCGCTGAACCCGCGCTGGACGATCGGGGAGACGCTGAAGGAACCGCTGCGCGTGCACCGGCCCGAGGCGCCGGAGACATGGGACGCCCGCATCGGCGAGTTGCTGCGGATGGTGGGCCTCGAACCTCATCATGCCTGGCGCTATCCGCACGAATTCAGCGGCGGCCAGCGCCAGCGCGTGGGCATCGCGCGCGCGCTGGCCATCGAGCCCCGCCTGCTGATCCTGGATGAGCCGGTGTCTTCGCTCGATGTCTCGGTGCGCGCGCAGATCCTGAACCTGCTGGCGGAGCTGCAGGACAGGCTGGGCCTCGCCTATCTCTACATCTCCCACGACCTCAGCTCGGTCCGCTACATCAGCACCCATGTGGCGGTGATGTATCTGGGCAAGCTGGTCGAGATCGGGCCGGTGGACGACATCTTCACCCGCCCCCGGCACCACTACACGCGGGCCCTGCTCAGCGCGATCCCGGTGCCGAGCCCTGGCGCCGCGCAGGACCGCATCGTGCTGCAGGGGGAGGTGCCGAGCGCCATGCGCCGCCCCACGGGCTGCCCCTTCCACCCGCGCTGCGCGGCCGCCCTGCCGGTGTGCGCGCAGAGCGAACCCCTGCTGATGCCGCCTTCCGCGCCGCATCGCGCCGCTTGCCACAACCCCCTTTGAACGGAGACACCGCATGCGCATGACCACAAAGCGCCGCGCCATGTTGCAGGCCTCGGCCGCATCCCTCGTCACCGCGGCGGTCGGCCCGGCCCAGGCGGCGCCGCCCTTCTTCCGCCTGTACCTGATGATCCCGAACAACCAGCCGGCGCGGATGATCTGGGGCACGCTGGCGGCCCAGCAGATGTCGCGCATCGGCATCGACGTGGTGTCGAGCTTCGTGCCCTTCACCGTCATCTCCCCCCGCCGGTCGCGCGGCGACGGCAAGCCGCATGCCGAGGGCGGCTGGGACGCCTATCTGGAGCGCTACTACTACAACGCCATCACGCCCACGCCGAACTCGCTGTTCCACAGCCGGCTGGCCCCGCCCTCCGGCCAGAACTTCTATTACGTGAACGACCCGCAGATCGACGACGCACTGGACCGCCTGGGCAGCACCATCGACCCCGCCGGGCGCCAGGCCGCCTACCGCGACTTCGCCAAGCGCTGGTACGATACAGAGCCGATGACGATCCTGTTCTATCCGAAGGACGTGATCGCGGTGAACCCGAAGCTGCGGGGCTTCGACACCACCACCTTCAACCCGGTGTTCTTCCCCAACCCCGAGAGCTGGACCATCGAGGGCGCGGGCAATGACGCGACGGCCGCCTTCGCCTCCTGGGCGCCGCCCATGTCGCTGATCCCGATGTATTCCAACGGTTATTCGGACAGCAACATCTTCGGCCCGGTCTACAACCGGCTGTACGAGTATGAGAGCTGGGAGAACAAGCGCCTGCAGCCCGGCCTCGCGCTCAGCCACACCATGTCCGACGACGGCAAGAAGTGGGTGATCACCCTGCGCCCCAATGTGCGCTGGCATTCGGGCGAGGAATTCACCGCCGAGGATGTGAAGTTCACCTGGGACACCATCCTGAACAAGGCCTATGGCGCGCCGATCCAGGCCACCGCCGAGCAGGTGCTGGGCGGCACCGAGAGCTATCGCGTGACCGGCAAGTACGAGATCACGGTGGAACTGCCGAAATACGACATGCTGTTCCTCGACTGGTTGCTGGGCGCGCAGGCGATCATGCCCAAGCATGCCTATGAGGGGATCGCGCCGGCCTCCATGCGCGGCCATGTGGCCTCGACCTGGAACGGGCGGTTCCAGGTGCGCGTGTCGGGCGGGCGGACCTATACCTCGCTGGGCGGCGTGGGCACCGGGCCCTGGATCGCGCAGGGCTATGACCCGCAGCGCCGCGCCTACAAATTCGTGCGCAACGAGAATTACTGGAAGCCGCACACCGGCAATGTGAAGACCTTCTACGTGGTCAACATCCAGGGCACGGATTCCGTGCTGTCGGCCCTGCGCTCGGGCGCCATCGACGCGCATGACCCGATGTACGACATCGGCCCCCTGGCCAGCACCATCGAGCCGAGCTGGGGCAAGGTGCAGAGCTTCGACAGCTTCAAGTGGCAGCACATCTGCTACAACCTGCGCCACCCGGTCTTCGGCACCGGCGTCGATACGCCGCTGGGCCGGCAGGACCCCGCCCGCGCGGCGGAGGCCGCGGCCTATATCCGCAAGGCCATCAGCCATGCCATGCCGCGCGAGCAGATCGTCAAGGAGATCGCGGGCGGCTATGGCGAGGAAGGCACGGTGCCGCTGCCCTTCACCTCGGAGCAGTACGACCACGATCTGCTGAAGCCCATCGCCTATGACCTCGACAAGGCGCGCGAATACCTGCAACGCGCCGGCTACCAGTACTGATCACGGGCCGCGCCCTTCGGGTGCGGCTCCTCCTTCCAAAGACGAGAACGACACCATGACCAGCCCGAAGCAGATCAGCCTCGGCCTTTCGATGCGCTATCTGGGTTACCACGCCGCTGCCTGGCGGCATCCCTCGGCGGACCCGGACGCGGCCTCCAAGCTGAGCCACTACCGCCGTGTCGCCGAGACCGCCGAGCGCGCCAAGCTCGACATGGTGTTCCTGGCCGACGGCATCGGCCTGCGCACGCGCGACGAGCCCCCGGGGGCGCTGCGCCGCTCCCACCAGGTGTTCGAGCTGGAGCCGCTGACGCTGCTCTCGGCGCTGTCCTCGGTGACGTCGCGCATCGGCCTCGTCTCCACCGCCAGCACCACCTACAACGAGCCCTATCATATCGCGCGCAAATTCGCCTCGCTCGACCACCTCAGCGGCGGGCGCGCGGGGTGGAACATCGTCACCTCCTGGTCCGAGGTGGAGGCCCGCAACTTCAACCGCGAAAAGCACATGGACTACGACACGCGCTATGAGCGCGCGGCGGAGTTCGTCTCCGTGGTGAAGGGGCTGTGGGATAGCTGGGAGGAAGATGCGCCGGTCTTCGACAAGGAGAGCGGCATCATGTTCGACCAGTCGAAGATGCACACGCTGTTCCACAAGGGAAAGCACTTCCAGGTCGAGGGCCCGCTGACCATCAAGCGCACGCCCCAGGGCCGGCCGGTGCTGGTGCAGGCGGGGGCGGCCCAGCAGGGCATGGAGATCGCGGCCGAAAGCGCCGATGTGGTCTATTCCTCCCATTTCGACATCGCCTCGGCCAAGGCCTATTACGACGATCTGAAAAGCCGGCTGGCCAAGTATGGGCGCGAGCGGGAGGCGCTGAAGGTGATGCCGGGCGTCACCCTCTTCATCGGCCGCACCCGGGCGGAGGCCCAGGCGAAATACGATGAGCTGAACGCGCTGGTGGCGCCGGAGCTCGGGCTTTCCTACCTGTACCAGACGCTGGGCGACCTCAGCGGTTTCGACATCGACGGGCCGGTGCCCGAACCGCCGAACGCCACCATCAAAAGCTCCGCGGGGCGCATGCTGGCCCTGGCGCGGCAGAAGAACCTGACCATCCGCCAGCTGTACCAGACCATCACCCCGGGCTTCGGCGGGCGCTGCGTGGTCGGCACGCCGAAGGATATCGTGGACGACATGCAGGCCTGGGTGGAGGGCGGCGCTGCCGACGGCTTCAACCTGTGCCCGCCGGTGCTGCCGCATGGCCTGGATGAGTTCGTGGAGCTGGTGCTGCCGGAGCTGCGGGCGCGGGGCATGTTCCGCACCGAATACAGCGGCCCCACCCTGCGCGACCATCTGGGCCTGGCCAGGCCGCGCAACCGCTACGCCCCGGCGTAACGGCAGGCGGGGCGCGGTGCCTGGGGACCGGCGATTGTGGAAGGCCCGCAAGCGCCTTACCAAGGGCTTGGCGGCGGAGGACCGCCATAACCCCTCCGCCGGCACCGCCGCGCGGAACCATGGCCTGCCGGCCGAACCGGCAGCCTGACGGAGCGCCCATGCCCCATATCGTCGTCGCCGATCCGATCCATCCGGACGGCATCCAGCGCCTGCTCGACGCGCCCGGCGTCACCCTCGACCATCCGGGCGATGGCGTGGCCACGGGCCTTCTTGACCGGCTGCGGGAAGCCGAGGGGCTGATCGTGCGCGGCACGGTGGTGGATGCGGCGCTGGTCGCCCAGGCGCCGAAGCTGAAGGTCGTGGTGCGCCATGGCGTGGGCTACGACCTGGTGGACGTGCCGACCCTGACCGCGCGCGGCATCGCGCTGATGATCACGCCGGAGGCCAATGCCGCCTCCGTCGCCGAGCACGCGCTGATGCTGATGCTGTCCGTCGCGCGGCGCGTGCTGCCGGTGGATGCGGGGGTCCGGCGCGGCGAGTGGCGCGTGAAGGGCCAGTCCGCCACCTTCGAGCTGGGCGGGCGGCGCGTGCTCATCCTGGGCTTCGGGCGCATCGGCACGCGCGTGGCGCGGCTGTGCGCGGCCTTCGGCATGCGGGTGGGGGTGCATGACCCCTTCATCCCCGCCGGCACCATTCGCGGCGCGGGGTATGAGGTGGTGAAGGACCGCGACGCGGGGCTGGCGGCCGCCGACATCGTCACCCTGCACCTGCCGGCCAGCGACGCCACGCGCGGCATGGTCGATGCCGCCTTCCTGGCCGCCATGAAGCCGGGTGCCGTGCTGATCAACACCGCGCGCGGCACGCTGGTGGACGAGGCGGCGCTGGATGCCGCCCTGCGGTCCGGCCATCTCTCGGGCGCGGGCATCGACGTGCTGCGGGTGGAGCCGATGCGGGAAGCCGGGCCGCTGCTGTCGCATGAGAACTTGGTCGTCACCCCGCATGTCGCGGCCAGCACCGCCGAGGGGCTGCAGCGCATGAGCTGGGATTCGGCCGGCAATGCCCTGGCCTATCTGGCCGGGGAGCCCGACATCGACGCGGTGGTGAACCGCGAGGTGCTGCGCTAAGGCCCGTGGGCAGCCGGCTTGCGGCGCCACCCCGATCGCCCAGCCCGCCGGGCACCACCAAGGAGAGCACATGGCATCGCACCCCACCCCACCCGCCGCTCCCGGCCGCTGGGAAGCCAACGCGCCGCCCGTGCGCTATCCGGACCCGGACGTGATCGTGCTGGACCCGCGCTTCCAGGCGCTGATCACGCCGCTGGCCGCCATCGAGCGCATCGCCACCGGCTTCCGCTTCACCGAGGGGCCGGTGTATTTCGGCGACACCCGCGGCCTGCTGTTCACCGACATCCCGAACGACGCGCTGCTGCGCTGGGATGAGGTGACGGGCCAGGTGGCGCCCTTGCGCCAGCCCTGCGGCAACATCGACGGCAACACCCGCGACCGCCAGGGCCGGCTGATCAGCGCCGAGCTCGGCAGCCGCACCCTGACCCGCACGGAGCATGACGGCACGGTCACCGTCCTGGCCTCCCACTTCCAGGGCACGCGGCTGACCGGGCCGAACGATGTGGTGGTGAAATCCGACGGCAGCATCTGGTTCAGCGACAATGGGGCGGGCATCCGCGGCCATTACCTGGGCGACAAGGCGCCGAAGGAAATGCCCTTCCGCGTCTATCGGCTGGACCCCGAAACCCGCGACCTGACCATCGCCATCGACGACATGGAGCGCCCGAACGGGCTGTGCTTCTCGCCCGATGAATCGCGGCTGTATGTGGTGGACACGCCGGCCGCGAACCGGCTGACCCGGGTGTACGACATGGTGGACGGCATGCCGCGCAACGGCCGGCTGTTCTTCGACGGGGCGGGCCATGCCGACGGCATCCGCTGCGACACCGAGGGCAATGTGTGGGCGGGTTTCTCCGGCGGGCCGGGGCAGGATGGCGTGGCCGTCTTCGCGCCGGACGGCACGTTGCTAGGCCGCATCCTGTTGCCGGAACGCTGCGCCAACCTGTGCTTTGGCGGGCGCAAGCGGAACCGGCTGTTCATGACGGCCAGCCAGTCCGTCTATGCGCTGTATGTGGAGGCGCAGGGGGCGCTGGGCGGGTGATGCCCGGGGCGCCGCCCGCGGGCTTGCACTGAACGGTCGGTCAGCGCATGTGTCAGGCGAACCGCCGGTTGCCGGCGGAAGGCGGGGGAATGGCATGGCGCGTCCGGCCACCAGGATAGCCAGCCCCGAGAGCGGGGATGGGGCCGAGCGCATGCTGCAGATCCTGTCGGAAGCGGCGCGCCTGTTCGCCACCAATGGCTATGACGGCACCTCGATGCGCGACATTTCCGAGGCCTGTGGCATCTCGAAGTCGCTGCTCTATCATCACTTCACCGACAAGGATGAGATCTTCGCCAAGGTGACGCTGGGCTCCACACGGGAGCTGTACCACTTCGTGTTCGACCGCCTGCCCGCGGATGCCCGCCCTTCGGAGCGCGTGCGCGTCTTCATGACCGCGACGGGCGAGTATTTCCAGCGCTACCGCTGGGCCTGGATCGCCTCCACCACCGCCTTCTGGAACGACCCGGAGCAGCGCCGCCAGAAGGAGCGCATGATGTGGCGCGACCGCTATGAGGGGCTGATCCGCACCCTGATCGAGGAAGCGATCGAGGCCGGCGAGTTCCGCCCGTTGGATGTGCCGCTGACCGGGCGGCTCATCCTCTCATCCCTCAACTGGATGCACCGCTGGTACAAGCCCGAGAAGGGCATGGCGCCGCCGCAGATCGCCGACGCCTATTGCGACATGATCTTCAACGGGCTGGTCGCGCCGCGATGAGGCGGACGGCGGCCGGGTCGTTGCGCTCGTCCATCCGCGCCTCATAGGTCAGATTCGCGCGCATCGCCCAGATGGCGTTCTGCAGGTACAGCGGCACGATCATCCCATCCTCCAGCGCGGTCAGGGAGGCGCGGCGCAGCAGGTCCTCGCGCCGCGCGTCATCCATCTCGGTCTGGGCGGCCGCGAGCTGGCGGTCCATCTCCGCGTTGGAATAGAGCAGGCGGTTGGCCGGGCCGTGCCCCGCGTCGCGGTCGGGCGTGCGCAGCACGGAATTCAGCAGCACCGAGACCTCGCCGGTGGAATTGCCCCAGGTCAGCAGGGCGGCGGGCGCCTCCCGCCGGCTGGCGCGGCCGATGAAGGTGGCATAGGGCTGGGCCTCCACCATGGTGCGCACGCCGATGCGCGTCCACATCTGCCCCACCGCCTGCACGAGGCCGGGCGCTTCATCGCGCAGGCCGCCATCCAGTGCCATGGCGGCATGGGCATGACCGAGGATGTGGCCGCGATCCGCCTCGCGCGCCGCATCATGATGGCCGAGTTCGAATTCGGCGACCGCAGCTTCCAGGCCCGCCGCCTGCTCGACGCGCATCGCGCGGCGGCCTGAGGGAACAGCACTATGCACGAACTGGCAAAGATGTTCCGGCCGCAATCGGTGGCGGTGGTCGGTGCCTCGGGCGACCCGGAGAAGCTGGGCGGCCGCGCGCTGCTGCACCTGAAGACGCTGGGGTATCAGGGGCGCATCTATCCCATCAACGTCAGCGCGGCCGAGGTGCAGGGCCTGCCCGCCTTCCGCAGCGTGATGGATCTGCCGGAGGTGCCGGATTGCGCGCTGATCCTGCTGCCGGCGGGGCTCGTTTCCAAGGCCGTGGAGGATTGCGCGGCCAAGGGGGTGAAGCACATGCAGGTGCTGTCCTCCGGCTTCGCGGAGGAGGGCGGCGAGGGCGTCGCCATGCAGCGGCGCCTGGCCGAGCAGGCGCGCGCCCACGGTATCCGCTTCACCGGGCCCAACTGCCTGGGCAGCATCAGCCCGCCCGACGGGTATTTCGGTACGTTCTCCTCGCTGCTGGCCACCGCACGGCCGGGGCCGGGCACGGTGGGGGTGGCGACCCAGAGCGGCGCCTATGGCTCGCACATCTACGCCGTCGCGGGCTTTCGCGGCATCGGCATCAGCCGCGCCATCGCCACCGGCAATGAGGCCGATGTGGATGTGGCCACCGCCATCGACTATCTGGCCGAGGACCCGGGCACCAAGGTGATCTGCGCCTCGCTGGAGGGCTGCGCCAATGACGACGGGTTGCGCCGCGCGCTGCTGAAGGCCGCTGCCGCGCGGAAGCCCGTGATCATCATGAAGGTCGGCAGCACCGAGGTGGGCGCGGCCGCCGCCGCGACCCATACCGGCTCGCTCGCCGGTGAGGACCGGGTGATCGACACCGTGTTCCGCGAATGCGGGGCACTGCGCGTTTCCTCCATCGAGGAGATGCTGGATGTCGCCTATCTGTGCTCCGTCGGGCCGCAGCCGCCGAACGCCGGGGTGGGCATACTGAGTGTCTCGGGCGGTATCGGCGTGCTGATGGCCGATGCCTGCATCGAGAACGGGCTGCAGGTGCCGGCCATGCCGCCGGAGGTATTGGCCGAGATCCGCGCCGTGCAGCCCATGGCGGGCGGGCGCAACCCGATCGACACCACGGCGCAACTGGCCGGCCGCCTGCATGTGGTCGAGACGATCAGCCAGAGCATGATGCGCGGCGCCGATCTGGGCGCTGTCATGTTCTATCTGGCGCATCTGGGGCGCGACCTGAAGCGCTTCCCGCCCCTGGCCAAGGCGCTGACCGGGCTGCGGCGGGACTATCCGGACCGCGCGGTGGTCGCCGTGATGACGCATGTGGACGAGGTGCGCCTGGCGCTGGAGGCCGAGGGCATCGCGGTGTTCGAGGACCCCAACCGCGCCGTGCGCGCGGTGGCGGGGGCGGAGCGCCTGCGCCGCCTGCAACTGGGCGCGGAGGCGGTGCCCGTCATCGCCCTGTCCGCCTGCAATGAGGCCGAGGCCAAGCGCCTGATCGCCGAGGCCGGCGTGCCGGTGCCGCCCGAGCATGCCTGTGCCAGCGCGACGGCGGCGGTCGCGGCGGCCGAGGCGCTGGGCTACCCGGTCGTGCTGAAAATCCTGTCCGACGACATCCCGCACAAGACCGAGGTCGGCGGCGTGCTGCTGAATGTGGCCGATGCGGATGCGGCCGCGCGGGGTTTCGCCACGCTGATGGAACGCGCCCGCCAGGCGCGGCCCGATGCGAAGCTGGATGGCGTGCTGGTGGCACCCATGCTGAAGGGCGGCGTCGAGACCATTCTGGGCACGCTGCGCGACCCGGTCTTCGGGCCGATGGTGATGTTCGGGTTGGGCGGGGTGGCGGTGGAACTGTTCCGCGACGTGGCCTTCGCCAGCGCGCCGCTGACGCCGCACCGGGCCGAGGCGCTGATCGCGGCATCCCGCGGTGCCAGGCTGATCGAGGGCTGGCGCGGCGCGCCGCCGCTGGACAAGGCCGCGCTGGTGCAGGCGCTGGTGGCACTCTCCCGCTTCGCCGCCGCGCATCCGGAGGTGGCGAGCGTGGAGGTGAACCCGTTCCTGGTGCGGGAGAAGGGGGCGGCGGCGCTGGACGCGCTGGTTAGCATCAGCACGCGGTGCTGAGGCGGGCGCGGGCCTGCGCGAAAAAGCGCGCCCCGGCGGTAGCCTCCGCCGCCGGAGGCGCGCAATCTCGGCCGCAAGAACATCGTCCGGGGAGGACATCGTGGACGCATCGTGGATTCCCGCGCCCGAAGCGGTCGAGCGCGCGCAGGTGACGCGGCTGATGCGAGAGCTGGGCTGCGCCGATTACGCGGCCTTGTATCGCTTCTCGGTGGAGCGCCCGGACGCCTATTGGCGCCACCTGCATGGCTTCCTGAACATCGCCTGGTCGAAGGACCCGCTGGGCTATGTCGACCTGCCCCAGGGCCGCGCCTTCCCCGACTGGTTCCCCGGCGGCGAGCTGAACTGGGTGGACACGGTCTTCGCCTGGGGCCGCACCCGCGCCGACCAGCCCGCCATCATCGCCGAGAGCGAGGACGGCACCGTCACCGAGATCACCTGGGCCGGGCTGGAGGACCGCGTGCTGCGCTTCGCCGCCGGGCTGCGCGCGCGGGGCTTCCAGCGCGGGGACCGCATCGGCCTGCTGATGGAAATGGGCATCGAGGCGGTGGTGACCTTCATGGGCATCTCGGCGCTGGGGGCCATCTGCGTGCCGCTGTTCAGCGGCTTCGGGGTGGAGGCGATCCGCGCCCGGCTCTCGGGTTGCGGCGCGCGGGCGCTGGTCGCCACCGCGGGCTTTTCCCGCCGCGCGCGGCCCATCGACATCGCGGGCCTGATCGGCCAGGTGCGGCCGCTGCTGCCCGAACTCGACACGGTGATCATGAAGGGCGCCGCCGCCCCGGGCACCATCCCCTGGGCCGAGGTGGACGCGCCCCCCGAGCCCGACCTGCCCGCCCGCATGGGGCCGGACGACCCGATGATGGTCATCTACACCTCCGGCACCACCGGCAAG
The DNA here is from genome assembly GCF_009900765.1 of Rhodovarius lipocyclicus. Taxonomy (GTDB): domain Bacteria; phylum Pseudomonadota; class Alphaproteobacteria; order Acetobacterales; family Acetobacteraceae; genus Rhodovarius; species Rhodovarius lipocyclicus. Next base: position 68,785 of record NZ_JAAABL010000007.1, on the reverse strand, counting down.
CCCAAGGGGCCGGTGCACACCCATGGCAGCTTCCCGCTGAAGATCGCGCATGACGCGGCGGTGCATTTCGACATCGCACCGGAAGACCGCTTCTGCTGGCCGGCCGATATGGGCTGGATCGCGGGGTCGCTGATCCTGTGCAGCGCGCTGATGCGCGGCGCCACGCTGGTCTGCTACGACGGCGCGCCGGACTACCCCGACTGGGGCCGCATGGCGCGGCTGATCGAGCGCCACCGCGTCACCCATTACGGCGCCTCGCCCACGCTGATCCGGGGGCTGGCGGCGAACATGCCGGCCAGCGTGGCGGCGGACCTGTCATCCCTGCGGCTGCTGATCACGGCGGGCGAGGGCATCGATCCCGAGCATTTCCTGTGGTTCCAGCGGCACATCGGCGGCGGCCGCTGCCCGGTCATCAACTACACCGGCGGCACCGAGGTCTCGGGCGGGTTGCTGTCCAATGTGCCGGTGCTGCCGATCGTGCCCTCGGGGTTCAACACGGCCTCGCCGGGCATCAGGCTGGATGTGCTGGGCGATGACGGCGCGCCGATCCGCGAGGAGGTGGGGGAGCTCGCGATCCTCGACCCCTTCGTGGGCATGACGCGCTCCTTCTGGCAGGACCGGGAGCGGTATCTGGACACCTACTGGTCGCGCTTTCCCAACATCTGGGTGCATGGCGACCTGGCGCTGCGCGAGGAGGAGGGCGTGTTCTTCCTGCGCGGGCGTTCGGACGACACGTTGAAGGTGGCGGGCAAGCGGCTGGGCTCGGCGGAGGTGGAGGAGGTGGTGCTGGCCATCCCCGGCGTGGCGGAGGCCGCCGCGATCGGGGTGGAGGACGCGCTGAAGGGCCAGAAGCTGGTGGTGTTCCTGGTGGCCAAGCCCGATGCGGGGCCGGGGCTGGAGGCCGCCGCGGCGCTCGCGGTGGAACAGCATCTGGGCCGCGCCTTCCGCCCCGGCGCGGTGCACCTGGTGGCGGAAATGCCCAAGACGCGCAGCCAGAAGATCATGCGGCGCGTCATCCGCAACCTCTATACCGGCAAGCCGCCGGGGGATCTCAGCTCCCTCGACAATCCCTCGGCGCTGGAGGCGATCAGGGCTTCGGCCGTGACCTGATCTCGGCCCCGGCCCAGCCCTCGATCAGCTTCGCCAGCGCCGTCATGTCCTGGCCCGCCTGGCCATGGCTGGCGGCGAAGCGCCAGACCCGCGCGGCCTGCTCGATGGTCCACATCGGCACGCCCAGGTCGCTCGCGGTCTGCACCCCCAGCGCGATGTCCTTGTCCAGCACCGCGACGCTGGCGCCGAAGGCGAAGCGCCCGGACAGCACATCGCCCATCACATCGGTGCTGACATAGCTGCGCCCGGTGCCGGCATTGACCAGGGCGGCCATCATGTCCGGGTCCAGCCCCGCCTTGGCGCCCATGGCGAAGGCCTCCAGCGTGGTGACGATGTGGGTGGCGACCAGCACATTGTTCACCAGCTTCATCACCTGCGCCTGGCCTGGCTGCTCGCCCACCGGATAGACGGCGCGGCCGATGCGCAGCAGCAGGGGGCTGAGCTCCTCCACCGCCGCCGGGCTGCCGGCGGCCATCATGGCCAGGGTGCCGGCCCGCGCGCCGGGCGGGCCGCCGGTGATGGGGGCGTCCACCAGCGCGATGCCGCGCGTGGCCAGCCCCGCCTCGATGCGCCGCACGCAGGCGCTCCCGATGGTGGACATCTCCGCATGGATGCGGATGGCCGTGCCATGCACCACGCCCTGGGGGCCGAGCGCCGCGGCCTTGCTCACCTCGCCGGAGGGCAGGCAGGCCAGCACGATGCCGGCCGCATCCGCCACGCCGCGCGGGCTGTCATGGGCGATGGCGCCGCGCGCGATGAAGGGGGCCGTCGCCTCCGGGCGCGGGTCGAAGACATGCAGCTGGATGCCCTCGCCGAACAGGCGCTCGGCCATGGGCGCGCCCATCTGGCCGAGGCCCAGGAAACCGACATGGATCATACCGTCACCAGCCCGCTATCCACCGGCAGGATGATGCCGGTGACGATGCGCGATGCGTCCGAGGCGAGGTAGAGCGCCGCCTCCGCCATGTCCCGCGCCTCGCCCAGCCCCAGCAGGTGCTGGTCCGCCAGGCCCTGCATGGCCGGGTTGCCCTCCACCAGCGCGCGCACGCGCTCGGTCAGGGTGATGGTGGGCGCGATGGCGTTCACCCGCACGCCCTGCCGCCCGAATTCCACCGCCAGCGAGCGTGTGAGCGACGCGATGCCGCCCTTGGCCGCCGTGTAGCAATCCCGCCCCGGAAACCCCATCAGCGCGACGACGGAGGCCATGTTGATCACCGATCCGCCGCCGCTGCGGATGATTTCCGGAATGCCGAATCGGCAGCCCAGGAAGGTGCCGAACAGGTCGAGCCGGATGGCGCGCCAGAATTCCTCCAGCGGGGCGTTCACCGCATCGGAATCCACGCCGGTGGAGCCGCCAGCATTGTTGTGCAGCACATGCAGCCCGCCGTAATGCGACACGGCGCGGCCGATCGCGGCCTGGATGCTGTCGGGCTCACCCACATCGGTGGGGATGGCGATGGCCTCTCCACCGGCCGTGGCGATGCGGTGGGCGGTTTCCTCGCCGGTCGTGGCGTCGATCTCCGCGATGACGACGCGCGCGCCTTCGCGCGCGAACAGCTCGGCCGTGGCGCGGCCGATGCCGGTGCCCGCACCCGTGACGAGCGCGACCTTTCCAGCCAGTCTTGGCATGGCGTTTCCCCTGTTTTGCCCGACTATCGGCCCGGCCGCGCGGCGTGCGCAAGCGATTGCGGCCATCAACCGGCTGTGACAGCATCCCGCGAAACAGGCTGCCCGTTCGAGGCAGCGGGAGGAACCACATGGTCCAGTCGCTTTTCGCGGCGCCGCGCCGCCGTGCCCTGCTCGGCACCAGCCTCGCGGCCGTCGCCGCCCCCACCACGCTCCGCGCGCAGTCACCCAACGTGAAGATCGGCGTGCTGACCGATATGAGTTCCGTCTACGCCGATTATGCCGGGCAGGGTTCCGTCGATGCGGCGCGCATGGCCATCGCGGATTCCGGCCTGGGTGAGCGGGTGCAGCTGATCTCCGCCGACCATCAGAACCGGCCGGATGTGGGCTCCAACCTCGCCCGCGCCTGGTATGGCGACCAGAATGTGGATGCGATCTTTGACTGCCCGACATCCTCGGTGGCGCTCGCGGTGAACACGGTGGCGGGGCAGGCGAAGAAGCTGTGCATCTTCTCCACCGCCATCATCGACCGGCTGACCGAGGAGGATTGCAACGGCTATGGCCTGTCCTGGACCTGGGACATCTATTCGGTCGCGCGCAGCTCCGTGGTGCTGCAGATGCGGCGCGGCCTGGATACCTGGTTCATCATCCACCAGGACTACGCGGCGGGCACCGCCATGGCGTCGCTGGCGCGGGACATGCTGACCCAGGGCGGCGGGCGCGTGGTGGGCTCCGTCGCGCATCCGCTGGGTACCACCGACTACGCGGCCTATCTGCTGCAGGCCCAGGCCAGCCGCGCCAAGTTCATCATGTTCACCGCCGGCGGGTCGGACCTGATCAACGCGCTGAAGCAGGTGCGCGAATTCGGCCTGGTGCAGCGCGGCCAGCAGATCGGCACCATGTTCACCGTGCTGACCGATGTGCACGCCATCGGGCTGGAGGCGTTGCAGAACCTGAACTTCGTCACCGCCTTCTACTGGGACCGCGACGAGCAGACCCGCGCCTTCTCCCGCCGGTTCTTCCCGCTGCGGCAGAAGCCGCCGACCATGTTCCAGGCGGGCGTCTATTCCGCCGTCACGCGCTACCTGCGGGCGGTGAAGGCCACGGGCAGCGCCAAGGCCGAGGATGTGCGCGGCTGGATGCGCGACAACCCGTTCGAGGATTTCTTCGCCCGCAACGCACGGCTGCAACCCAATGGGCGGCTGATCCATGACATGCTGACCGCGCGCATCAAGGCGCCCGGCGAACAGCGCCACCCCTGGGATTACTATGAGATCACCGGCGTGGTCGGTGCGGGCGAGGCCTTCCGCCCCATCGAGCAGAGCAGGTGCCAGGCGCGCTTCTGATGGATCTGGGACTGCGCGGCCGCCGGGCGCTGATCACCGGCGGGTCCAAGGGCATCGGGCTGGCCGCCGCCGAGGCGCTGGCGGGGGAGGGGTGCGATGTCGTCCTCGTCTCCCGCACCGCACCGGAGCTGGAGGCGGCGCAGGCGAAGCTGCGCGCCGCGCACCAGGTGCGGGTGGTGGTGCGCGCCATCGACATGGCGGTCAGCGGCGGCGCGGAGACGCTGGCGCGCGAGTTCCCCGACATCGACATCCTGGTGAACAATGCCGGCGCCATCCCGGGCGGCACCATCGAGGAGGTGGACGAACCCCGCTGGCGCGCCGCCTGGGATCTGAAGGTGTTCGGCTACACCGACATGTGCCGGCGCTTCTACGCCGCGATGCGGGCGCGCGGGCGGGGGGTGATCGTGAACGTGATCGGGGCCGCGGGCGAAAGCCCGGATGCGGCCTATATCGCGGGTTCGGCCGGCAATGCGGCGCTGATGGCGCTGACGCGCGCGCTAGGTGGTGCCGCACCCGCTGACAATCTGCGCGTGGTTGGCATCAACCCCGGCCCGATCCTGACCGACCGGCTGGAGACGCTGCTGCGCCGCCGCGCGCTGGAGACCTTGGGCGACGCGGAGCGCTGGCCGGAGACCATGAAGGACATGCCCTTCGGCCGCGCCGGGCATGCGCGGGAGATCGGCGCGCTGGTGGCCTTCCTGGCCAGCGACCTGTCCGGCTACACCACCGGCACCATCGTGACGGTGGATGGCGGCATGGCGAGCAAGCGCAAGGCCTTTTAGACCTCGGTGGTGGGCGGAAAGCTGGGCTTGCGCTTCTCCAGGTGGGAAGCCAGCCCTTCCTTCACCTCCGGGCCGCTGAACCCCATGAATTCCATGGCCAGCGACGCCTCGAAGGCGGGGCCCGCGCTGCGCAGCCAGTTGTTCAGGGCATGCTTGGTCCAGCGGATGGCGCTCTGCGCCCCGTCCGCGAGGCGCGAGGCGACCTTCACCGCCCGCTCATCCAGCTCCCCGTCCTCGACCGCCAGGGAGATCAGGCCGATCCGTTCCGCTTCCTCGCCCGTCAGCAGGTCGCAGGTCAGCAGGTAGTATTTCGCCTTGGCCATGCCGCACAGCAGCGGCCAGATGATCGCCGCATGGTCGCCCGCCGCCACGCCCAGCCTTGTGTGGCCGTCGGTGATCTTGCATTCCTTGGTCGCGATCGAGACGTCCGCCAGGATGCCGCAGACCAACCCCGCGCCCACGGCCACGCCGCGCATGGCACTCACCACCGGCTTGCGGCAGTTGATGATGCCATAGACCATGTCCTTGGCCTCCCGCCACACGCGGGTGCGGGTCTCGAAATCCTCCGTGATGGCGCGCACCATCTCGAAATCGCCGCCGGCCGAGAACATCGCGCCCGCCCCGGTGATGATGGCGCAGGCCACGCTGTCGTCGCCGTCGATGTCGCGCCAGATCCGCACCAGCTCCCCATGCATGATGGCGTCGGCGGTGTTCATCTTGCCGTTGTCCATGGTGATGCGCAGCACGCGCGGGTGCGGGCGGTCGAAGCGCAGCCGCTGGTAGGTGTCTTCATAGCTCATGCCTGGATTTCCTTGCTCAGGGCGGCGACCGCTTCGGGGTTCACGAGGCTCGACAGGTCGCCCGGCGGCTGGCCTGCCAGCGCCGCGCGGATGACGCGGCGCATGATCTTCATCGAGCGGGTCTTCGGCAGGTCGGGCACGAAGATCACCCGCTTGGGCTTGAAGGAGCGGCCGAGGGCGGTGGCGACGGCGTTGGCCAGCAGTGCCGCATCCCCGGTGTGGCCGGGGGCTGCCACCGCGACGCAGATCACGGCCGTGCCGGTCACGGCGTCGGGCACGCCCACAGCGGCCACCTCCGTCACCGTGCCGGTGGCCAGCATCGCCTCCTCGATCTCGGTGGGCCCCACGCGCTTGCCGGCCACCTTCATCGTGTCGTCCGACCGGCCATGCAGGAACCAGAACCCCTCCGCGTCGCGGGAGGCGAGGTCGCCCTGCACCCACAGCCCCGGGATCTGGGACCAGTAACTGTCGATGAAGCGCGCCTCGTCCTGCCACAGGCCCCGCGTGGTGCCGATGCAGGCCTCCCGCATCACCAGCTCCCCCACCTCGCCGGGCGGCAGGCTGGCCCCGTCCGGCCCCACGATGTCGCCGCCCGTGCCCGGCACCGGGCCGCTGAAACTGCCGGGCTTCTGCGGGAACAGGATGTTGGAGCCGACGATGGCGCACATCTCCGTCCCGCCCGAGAAGTTCAGGATCGGCGCGCGTCCGCCGCCCAGGCGGTGCATCACCCACAGCCAGGTTTCGCGGTCCCAGGCCTCGCCGCTGGAGGGGAAGGCGCGGATGGAACGCAGGTCATGGCGCTCGATGGCGTCATCCGCATCCCGCCGCAGCATGCGCGCCAGGGTGGCGGCGGTGCCGAAATGCGTGACCCGGTGCTGGGCGGCCAGCCGCAGCAGCCGGTCGGGCTGGGGCCAAGTGGGCGCGCCCTCCGCGATCACCAGGGTGGCTCCCGCCATCAGGCTGCCCAGGATGGTCACCGTGCCGCCGAACCAGCCGAAATCCGTGGGCCACAGCATGCGCTCGCCCGGCTTCAGGTCCAGCGTCAGCCGCGCATCCTGGCCGATCTTGATGCCGAGCCCGGCATGGGTGTGCACCGTGCCCTTGGGCCGGCCGGTGGTGCCGGAGGTGTACATCAGCAGCACCGGGTGTTCGGCCGGCAGCTCGGCGGCGGGCGGGGCCTCGCCGTGCGCCACATCCCGCCAACGCAGGTCGCGGCCGGGCCGCATGGGGGCGTCGTCGCCCAGGACGATGACGTGGCGGACCTCGGCCGGCTCGCGCAGCGCCTCGTCCACCACCGCCTTCATGGGGACCGCGGCGCCGCGCCGCCGCGTGCCGTCCACCGTGATCATGGCGCGCGCGCCGCTCATCGCCAGGCGCTGGGCGATGGCATCGGCCCCGAAGCCTGAGAACAGGGGCAGGGTGATGCAGCCGATCCGCGCGCAGGCCATGAAGGCGGCCAATGTCTCGGGCAGCATGGGCAGATAGACCGCGACGACATCGCCCGCACCCAGCCCCAGCCGCGACAGCCCGGCGGCCAGGGCCGCGGCCTCGCGGTCCAGCTCGGCATAGGACCATTGGCGGGTGGTGCCGTCCTCGCCTTCCCAGATCACGGCGGGGCGGGCGGGGTCGTTCGCCGTCACGGCGGAATCGTACAGGTTCGCCATGCCGCCGATGAACCAGCGTGGCCGCATGATGCCGCCCGACAGGTCCAGCATGCGCTCCGGCGTCTGGCGGAAGCGGAAGCCCAGCCAATCCGCCAGGGCGCACCAGAACCATTCCGGCTCCGCCGAGGAGCGGGCCAGCAATTCCTGGTAATCCCCGCAGCCGCTGGCCGCGATGAAGCTTGTCCAATTGGCCGCGCGTCGAACGTCGTCCGACGGGCGCCAGGCGATCTCGTCGTCCCGCGTCATGTGTTTCACTCCCGCGCGCAGCTTGCGCACAGGGCGGGCCGGGCACAAGGGCGGGGCGGGTGCTTCAGGCCTTGCGGATGTTGTGGAACAGCGGGAAGCCGTTGAGCATGCCGGTGATGCTGCTGCGGAAGGCGAAGGGCTGCATCCAGGCGCCGGTCGGGATGTAGGGCACGTCCTGCCAGGCCTGCATCTGGATGTCGTGGCAGATGCGCTGCTGCTGGGCCGGGTCGGCGGCATCCAGGTATTCGTCGCGCAGGGCCTCCAGCCGCGCCGATTCCGGCCAGCCGAAGGTGCCCGCGCGCCCGATGCCGCGCAGATAGGATTGCGTGGCGGGGGAGGTCGCGATGATGCCGGGGATGTAGTTGCACCACACGCTCCAGCCGCCGCGGTCCAGCCCCTCGCGGTTCGCCAGGCGCGGCAGCACCGTGCCCCAGTCCAGCGCCTGGTAGTCGAGGTTGATGCCCACCTTGCGGAACATGTCCGCCGCCAGCAGGCTCATGGCGTTCAGGGAGGGCAGGTCGGTCGGCACCACGAAGACCACGCGCTCGCCCTTGTAGCCCGCGGCCTCCAGGTCGCGCTTCACCTTCTCCAGGCTGCGCGGGCCGGTCATCACCTCCAGCCCGGCCTCGGTGGCCGAGGGGCTGCCGGGCAGGAAGAAGCCGCAGCGGTCGTTCCACAGGGAACGTTCCTCGCCCATCACCGCCTGCATGTATTCGGTCTGGTTCACGCCGGCCAGGAAGGCGCGGCGGATGGCCGGGTTGTCGAAGGGCGGCACCAGGTGGTTGAAGCGGATCATGCCCATCAGCCCGCCGCGCTCCTTCGCCTCCACGCGGATGTTGCGGTTGCGGCGCAGCAGGGGCAGCAGGTCGGGCTGGGGCTGTTCCCACCAATCGACCTCGCCCGCCTGCAGGGCGGCGGCGGCGGTGGCGGCGTCGGGCAGGGTCACCCATTCCACGCGGTCGATGTGCACCACCTTGGGCCCCGCCGCGAAGCTGGGCGTGCCGGAGGAACGCGGCACATAGCCCGCGAATTTCTCGTATACATTGCGCGCGCCGGCCACGCGCTCGCCCGCGATGTAGCGGAAGGGGCCGGAGCCTACCATGTCCGACACCTGCTGGTTGAAGGGGGTATTGGCCAGGCGTTCCGGCATGACGGGACAGAAGGCCGAGGGCTTGGCCAGCGCCGTGGGCAGCAGCGGGAAGGGCTTCTTCAGCCGGAACTGGATCACGCGGTCGGAAGGCGCGCTCAGCTCCTCGGTCGTGGCGCGCAGGGTCTGGCCGAAGGCGTCGGTCTGCGTCCAGCGGTTGATGCTGGCCACCGCGTCGCGCGCCAGCACCGGCGTGCCGTCATGGAAGCGCAGCCCCTCCCGCAAGGTCAGCTTCCAGGTCTTGCCGTCATTCTCAATGACATGGCCTTCGACCATCTGCGGCTGCGGGGTGAAGCTGTCGTCCAGCCCGTAGAGCTGGTCGAACACCAGGAAGCCATGGTTGCGGGTGACGAGGCCGGTGGTGAAGACCGGGTCCAGCAAAGCGAGATCCGCCTGCGGGACGAACTTCACCACCTTGGCCGGCTGCGCGCCGGCCGGGGCGGAGAGGCCGGCGGCGCCGGCGGTGGCGAGGAAGTCTCGACGCTTCATGGCACTCACTCTCCGTGATGGTGGGGGTTATTGCGCGAGCGGCGGCCTCTTCTGCGCCCAGGGGCGGGCTTCCTCGAAGGCGGCGGAGGCTTGCAGCACGCCCAGATCGTCGAAGCGGCGGCCCACGATCTGCAAGCCCACCGGCAGGCCGGCGGGGGTGAAGCCGCAAGGCACGCTGGCGGCCGGGCTGCCGGACCAGTTGAAGGGGTAGGAGAATTCCGCCCACATCAGCCAGTCCCATTCATGCTGCGGCCAATGGGCCGGTTGCAGCTTGTCGGCCGGGAAGGCCGCCACGCTGACGGCCGGCGTCAGCAGGAAGTCGTAGCCCTCCATGAATTCATGGATCTGCTGGATGTAGGCGAAGCGGCGCGCGCGCATCTGCATGAACTGCGGCGCGGTGAAGGTGGAGGCGTATTTGATCATCGCCACGAAGCCCGGGTCCATGCCGCTTTCGAACTCGGCCAGGCTCTCGATGCGGCTGGAGAAGGTGGCGGGCCAGAAGAAACGCGCCAGCTCCGGGCCCAGCGGCCCCCAGGCGGGCGTCACCTCCTCGACGATCGCGCCCATCTCCTCGAACACCTTCACGGCGGCCTCGGCCGCCTCGGCGATCTCGGGGTCCACCCGCGCATGGCCCAGGTCGCGCGACCAGGCGATGCGCTTGCCCTTCATGGAGGCGGCCTTGAGCTGGGAGGCGTAATCCTGCGGGGGGGCCTCCAGCGAGGTGAAGTCCCACGGGTGCGGGCCGGCCATGGCCTGGGTCATCAGCGCCGCGTCCTCCACGCTGCGGGTCAGCGGGCCCATATGGGTGGCGTTGTCGTTGTTGGAGACGGGCCAGTTGGGCACCCGCCCATGCGTCGGCTTCAGCCCATACACACCCGAGAAATGCGCGGGCATGCGGATCGACCCCGCCCCGTCCCCGCCCTGGTGCAGCGGCCCATAGCCGCAGGCGGCCGCGACCCCGGCACCGGAGGAGGACGCCCCCGCATTCAGCCCCTTGCCCCAGGGATTGTGCGTGATGCCCGAGATCGGCGCCTGGCTGACGCCCTTCCACCCCCATTCGGCGGCGGAGGTGGTCTTGCCCATCATCATCCCGCCCGCCGAGAGCAGGCGGCTGACGCAGGGGGCGTCCACATCCGGGATGGTGCCCTGCATGATGACGGTGGAGAAATCCGTCTGCACACCCTTCGTGTGCTGCAGATCCTTGATGGTGACGGGGATGCCTTCCAGCAGGCGGGGCGTGTCGCATTGCATGTACACCGCCTCCGACCGCCGGGCCGCTTCCAGCGCGTGGTCGGGGGTCAGGCGCATCATCGCGTTCACATTTGGCTCGATGCGCTCGATCCGGGCGAGAACCGCGCGGGCGACCTCCACCGGAGAGAGCTTGCGCGCCCGATACAGGGCGTGGAGTTCACCAACGCCCAGATAGCCGATCTCGTCGAAATCCATCGTCCACCTCGATGCCCGCCGACATATTCAAGGCGTTTTCATCGAGGTGGCAATGCAGCTTTTGGGGAGCGGCGCCCCGTCATCCCTGGGCCACCCGCCAATCCGTGAACTGCTTCGGCGGCACGGAGGCACTCCGGCCTCTCCGTTCGAGGTGAAACCGCCCGCCGAGAGCCATGGCCCGTGGGGCTACGACAAGCCACTCGCCGCCGTGCCGGCCGACCAGGCATGGCACACGCTGGAGGAAGGCGGCTGCCGCCTGCGGGAGTAGGGCTCGCCGGGGGAGGCAGCCCGGTTTCTCAGAAGCCGGGCGACGGGCTGAACGGCCGCGGCGCCTCCAGCACGGCGTGTGCTCCTCACGCGGGCGCTACTCGTCCAGCGGAAAGGCCGGCACGGTCGAGGCCGGGGCCCTCATCATCTCGGCACTGGGCACGCCGCGGTGCCGATCTCGTTGGTGGCCAGACGGGCCAAAGAAGCAATGGAACAGAAGACAGCCCAACCGACCTCGCGGCCCGCATAAAGTCAGGCGCCAAATCTCCGCTCCGTTCTCGTTGAAAGCGTAGTGGCCCTTATGGCCTCCAGAGACGATGCCGCCCGGCAGACGGTCTCAGCCGTGAGGCCAAGCTCGCGAACCCGCAGCCTTCGTCACTAGGGGCGAAAGTCGAAAAATTCTTTCATTTCAATGAGATATCAATGGCGGACAGGGTGGGATTCGAACCCACGATACGCTTTTGACGTATACGCACTTTCCAGGCGCGCGCCTTCGACCGCTCGGCCACCTGTCCGGCGGCGCCCTCATACGGCGAGATTCGCGACAGCACAAGCGCCAGGCGGCCTATAAGCCGGGTTCTGTCCTGTGGATAAACCACATGGATGACCATTCCTCTGGGATGCCTCTCGCGAGGCACCTCACGCGGCCAACCCGGGTGGCGGGGCGGATACCCCTGTGTGTTAACACTGCCACCCCTATTCGGCCTTGCTCCCGGTGGGGTTTGCCGTGCCGCCGCCGTTGCCGGCAGCGCGGTGCGCTCTTACCGCACCCTTTCACCCTGACCTGGGCAAGCCCAGGCGGTTTGCTTTCTGTGGCACTGTCCCTGAAGCGGGCCGAAGCCCACCCCGCCGGTCGTTAACCGGCACCGTCTATCCGTGGAGCCCGGACTTTCCTCCAGCCCGGAATCGCTTCCGGGCCAGCGGTCACCCAGCCGCCTGGCGGCCGCAATAGGCGCTTTACGCCTACCCCCGTCAAGCCGCCGCCGAGCCCTCCTCCGATTCGCACAGCGCCGCCACGGCCGAAAGCCGGGCCAGCGTCTCCGCATCGGCCAGCCCATCCACCAGCATCGGCCGCCAGTGCCGCTGAAAGGCCCGCAGCAGCACCGGCAGCGGCAGATCCGCCCGATACCCGATGCGCGCCAGCAGCGCGGCCGTGTCGGCGCCAGGGGCCGGGGGGATATGCGCGGGCCACAGCCCCACCCCTTGCTCGGCCAAGGCCTGCCATTCGAACATCTCGCCCGGGTCCTGCTTGCGGTCGGGGGCGATGTCGCTGTGCGCCACCACATTGCGCGCGGGGATCGGGTGCCGGCCCAGGATCTCCAGGCACAGGTCGGCCACCGCGGCCATCTGCAGCACCGGAAATGGCCGGTAGCCCCATTCATGCCCGGGGTTCACGATCTCGATCCCGATGCTGCGCCCGTTCAGCCCCTCATGCCCCCGCCAGAAGGATACCCCGGCATGCCAGGCGCGCCGCTCCTCCGGCACCAGGGCGAAGACGGTGCCGTCCTCCTCGACGAGGTAGTGGGAGGACACGCGCGCCTCCGGGTCCCGCAGCCGCTCCAGCGCCGCGCGGCCGCTCCGCATGCCGGTGTAGTGCAGCACCAGCATGTCCACCGGCTCGCCCGCCGGCCTCGCATCGTGGTTGGGGCTGGGGGCGGTGCGGATCACAGCTTGCGCTCCCGCTTGATGCGGTCCCAGGCGGCGTTGATCTCGGCCACCTTGTCGGCCGCGCGGCGCACCATGTCCGGCCCCGCCCCCCTGGAGGCGACGGCATCCGGATGGTTCTCCCGCACCAGGCGCCGCCAGGTGGCGCGCGCCTGCGCGTCCGTCGCCTCCCGCCCGATGCCCAGCACCCGATAGGGGTCGGGGCCCGTGGGCATGGGGCGGGGGCGCTCGGCGGTGGTGTCGCGCGCGCGCATCCAGGCCGGCGCGTCCAGCCCGAAGCCGATCTGCACCCGTTGCAAGAAGGCGACCTCCCCATTCGTCAGCGGGCCGTCGGCGCGGGCGATGCTGAACAGCGCGGCCAGCACATCCTCCAGCATCTCCCGCCGGTCGGCGAAGGCCTGGCCCATGCGGTCGGCGAAGGGCTCGTAGCCCTCCGCATCCTCCCGCGCGCGGTCGAACAGTTGGGCCACCTCGGCCATGTTCTCGGGCGGGATGCGGAACTGGCGCTTGAAGGTGTCGATCTCGATCCGCTTCACCGGCCCGTCGCATTTCGCCAGCTTGGCCGAGAGCACCACCACCCCCACGGCGAACAGTTGCTCGCGGCTGCCCAGCATGGCCGCCAGCTGCGCCGGGTTCTGGCCCAGTCGCCCGGCCCCGCTGTCGGCCGCATGGCCCATCGCGGCCCCCACCAGCGCGCCGATCGGCCCGCCGGTCAGGAAGCCGGTGAAGCCCCCGATGATCTTGCCCCAGAAACTCAAACCCGAACCTTCCTTGCTGGCCCCGCAGTCTAGCATGGGCGCGCCCGATTGACGGCACACCCCTTGCGCGGGCGTCCACCAGCCTTCAAAGGCAAAGATGAGCGATGTGGCAGGCAAGACAATGGGCGCCGGCGTGAACAGCCTCGACAGGCAGCCGGAAATCGTCGTGACCCACCCGGGCGCGCCGGCGTGATCCGGCGGCTGCTGCCCGCTGTCGCCCTGCTGCTGGCGCTGGCCACCGGGGCGCTGCTGCTGCTGCCCGCCCGCATCGACTGGGACCGCTACCGCCCCGCCCTCGCCGAACACGCGGGTGAGCGCCTGGGCCGGCGCATCGCCATCAACGGCGCGCTGCGCCTGCGCTTCCTGCCGGAGACGGTGCTGGAAGCCGATGGCATCGAGGTCGGCCTTTCCGGCGACGAGGTGGAGCTGACGGCCGCCGCCCTGCGCCTGCGGCTCGACCCCTGGCACCTGCTGCTCGGCCGCATCTCGGTGCGGGAGGTGACGCTGGTCGGCGCCGATATCCGCCTGCCCTGGCCGCCCTCGCGCCTGCCCACCCTGCGCCCCCTCGGCAGCCTGACGGCCCTGGATGCCCGGCTGGAGGACAGCCGCGTCAGCATCTCCGGCGTCACGGTCGAGGGTGTCTCCGCCCGGCTGCTGGCCGGCGGGCCCACCGATGCGCTCTCGGCCGAGGGCCGCTTCGCCTGGCGCGGCCAGCCGGTGGCGTTCTCCGCCACGCTGGGCCGGGCGGGGGATGATGGGGTGGCGCCCTTCGACCTCTCCACCCAGCTTGGCGCCGCCCGGCTTTCCACCCGTGGCGTGCTGCTGGCCGAGGGAGGCTATGAAGGCCGGCTGGAGGCGAGCGGGCCGGACCTCTCGGCCCTGCTGCCCACGCCCCCCGGCGCCTTCACCGCCCAGGCCCGGCTGACCGCCACCGCCGAATTGCTGGCGGCGGACCAGCTGCAACTGGTGCTGGCCGGGCAGCAGGCGCGCGGCGGCATCTCCCTGCGCTACGCGCCCACGCTGCGGCTGGATGCCTCGTTGCTCGCCTCCAGCTATGAGCTGGATGCCTGGGAGCAGGCGTTCCGGCGCGGCGGGGGCACGGCGCTGCCGGTCTCCATCGACCTGTCGGCCGAATCGGCCACCCTGCGCGGCGTGCGGCTGCGGCAGCTGCGGGTGGGGGTGCAACTGGAACAGGGGCGCATCCTGGTGCCCGATGGCCGGGCCGAGCTGCCGGGCGACATGAAGATCGCCATCTCCGGCGCCGGCACCGCCGATGCCAGCGAATGGCGCATTTCCCTCGACGGCCCGCGCGCGGAGGCGCTGAACCCGCTGCTGCCGGCGCTCGGCATCGCCATCCCCGGGCTTTCCCTGCCGGAGGCCCCGCTGCGCGGCACGCTGCGCCTCTCCCTCGATGCCCGGCAGGCGGCGCTGAACGAGATGGCGCTGACGCTGGATGGCCAGCCCGTGCGCGGCGGGGCCACCTGGCGCTGGGGCGCGCGCCCCTTCCTGGGCGCGGGGCTGGAGCTGGGGCGGCTGGAGGTGGAGCGCTGGGCCGGTGGCCTTGCGGCCCTGCCGGTGCTGGACCTGGAGCTGCGCCTGTCCGCCGCCACCGCCCGCTGGGCCGGCCGCGAATTCGAGAATCTGAGCATCGATGGCTCCGCCACCGCGGGCCGGGTGTTGCTGCGCCGCCTGCGCGCCCGCCATGCCGGGGCGGAGATCACGGCGGCCGCCAACCTCACCCTCTCGCCCTTCCGCGTGCAGGAGGCGACGCTGGAGCTGGAAGGCGGGCAGTTGGCCGCCCTGCTGGGCACCGCCCCCGCCGCCCTGCCGCTGGGCAGCGCCCCGGTGCGGCTGCGCGCCAGCGTCTCGGGCCCGGTGGAGCAATTGGCCCTGCGCGCGGAGGCGGAGGTCGAGGATGCCCGCGCCGAGGCCCAGGCGACGCTGGACGCGCGCGAAAGCCGCGCCCAGGGCACCATGACCCTGCGCCACCCCGGCGCCGCGCGCTTCCTGGCCCCCTGGCTGACGCCCGCCATGGCCGAATGGATCAATGGCGGCAGCTTCGCGCTGATCGCCAATCTGGGGCTGCGGGGCGGCAATGTCTCGGCCGAGAGCATCGACATCGTGGCTGGCCAGCAGCGCGCGCGTGGCGCGCTGGGGCTGAACCTGGCGGGCGACCGCCCGCGCCTGACCGGCCAGCTGGCCGCCGAGACCCTGCGCCTGCCGGAGCGCACCAGCCTGCCTGACATCTCCGCCCTGCGGCTGCTGGATGCCGAGCTGGCCTGGCGGGCGGAGCGGCTGGAGATCGGCGCGCTGCCCGCCATCGCCGAGGCCCGGGGCGGGCTGCGCCTGGATGCCGGGCGCCTGGCACTGGAACTGGCCGAGGGGCAGTTGCAGGGCGGCGCCCTGCGCGGGCTGCTGGAGGTCGATCCCTCCGAGGGGCTGCCGCGCCTGAACCTGACGCTGAACCTGGAGGGCTTCGCCCTGTCATCCCCCCTGCCGCCCACGCCGCCGCATGTGCTGGCGGGCACGGCGGATATGGCGCTGCGGCTTTCGGCGCGCGGGGCCGCGTTGGCCGCCTGGCGGTCCAGCCTGCAGGGGGAGGGGCAGGTCTCGTTGCGCGACGGCGTGGCGGGCGGGCTGGACATGGCGGCGCTGGCCGCGGGCATCGCCCTGCCGGAAACCCTGGCGGCGCAGCGCGCCATCCAGGCCGCGCTGGCGGGCGGCACCACGCCGTTCCAGCGGCTGCTGCTGCCCTTCACGGTGCAGGCGGGGCAGTTCAGCCTGCGCGGCGCCAGCATCGCGACGGAGGCGGGCGAGGCCCGGCTGTCCGGCGGGTTCGACCTGCCGCGCGGCGTGGGCGAATTGCGGGTGACCATCCCGCCGCCGGAAGGGCCCGAGATCGGGCTGTGGTTCAACGGCCGCCCGGGCGCGATGCAGCGCCTGGCGGAAGCCGCGCGCTATCTGCGCTGGCGGATCGAAAGGGAGCAGTGAATGGCTGACCGGCAGGGCGCGCTGACGCGCGCGGCGGAATTCTTCGACAGCGGCGCCTTCAAGGAACGGCTCGCGGGGCTGATCGCCTACCGCTCCACCAGCCAGGACCCCGGCCACGAGGCCGATCTGCGCGCCTATCTGGAGGAAGGCCTGGCCCCCTGGGTGCGCGGCATGGGCTTCGAGGTGACGGTGCATGAGAACCCGGTCCCCGGCCTCGGCCCCATCCTGACCGGCCTGCGCATCGAGGACCCGGCGCGGCCCACCATCATCCTGTATGGCCATGGCGACACGGTGCGCGGCCTGGCGGACCAGTGGTCCGACGGGATCGACCCCTGGGCGCTGACCGAGATCGACGGCAAGTGGTACGGCCGTGGCAGCGCCGACAACAAGGGCCAGCACGTGCTGAACCTGACCGCGCTGGAGGCCGTGCTGGCCGAGCGCGACGGCAAGCTCGGCTTCAACATCAAGCTGATCGTGGAAACCGCCGAGGAGCGCGGCAGCGGCGGGCTGAAGCAGTTCGTGGCCTCCCACACCGATCTTCTGGCCGCCGACGCGCTGATCGCCAGCGACGGCCCGCGCGTGGTGCCGGAGGTGCCGACCATCACCACCGGCACGCGCGGCACCTATCACTTCGACCTGGTGGTGAAGCTGCGCCCGGGCGGCGTGCACAGCGGCCATTGGGGCGGGCTGACCACCGACCCCGCCATCATCCTGGCCCATGCGCTGGCCAGCATGATGGACCGCAACGGCAAGGTGCTGGTGCGCGGCTTCCTGCCGAAATCCGTGCCCAACTCCGTCCGCATGCTGCTGGCCGACTGCCCGCTGGGCGGCGGCGGAGAGGCCGCGACCATCGACGAGGGCTGGGGCGAGCCCGGCCTTTCCCCCGCCGAGAAGATCTATGGCTGGAACAGCCTGATCGTGCTGGCCATGATCAGCGGCCGGCCGGAAAACCCGGTGAACGCCGTGGCCCCCGACGCCAGCGCCCATTGCCAGATCCGCTACACGGTGGACAGCGACCCGGCCGTCTTCGCCCCCGCGCTGCGCCTCCATCTGGATGAGCACGGCTTCCAGATGGTGGCGATCGAGAACGCGGCGATCCGCATGCCCGCCAGCCGCACCGCGCCCGATAACCCCTGGGTGCAGTTCGCCCGCGCCAGCATGGAACAGACGCTGGGCAAGAAGGTGCAGATCATCCCCAACAGCTCCGGCGGGTTGCCCGGGGATGTGTTCGTGGACCATCTGGGCGTGCCGCTGGTGTGGATTCCGCACAGCTACAGCGGCTGCAAGCAGCACGGGCCGGATGAGCACGCGATCCCGGAGATCCTGCGGGAAGGGCTGCTGGCCTTTACCGGTATCTGGTGGGATGCGGGGGAGAAGTAAGGAAAAGGCCGAGGGGCGCCGCCCCTCGGGCTCCCCGCAAAGGGTTGTAGCAACCCTTTGAACCCATGAATTGGCGCCTTGCCTTGGCAGGTGGGGCGAAATTTTTATTATTAATATCAATAAGAAACGCCTTGGCAGGACCGGCGCCAAACTGAAGGGGGCCAGGGGCCTTTCGGCTCCTGGCGGGGGAGCGCGAGGGGGCGGCGCCCCCTCGCTGTGCCTTCACAGGATCTTCGCCTCAAACGGCGGCAGCAGGTCCGGCGCCTCGAATTCCAGCACCCACAGGTCCGGGTCGCGCTTCACCTGCCGCTCGACATAGGCATTGGCCACCTCTTCCTCGACCGCGCCGGGGCCGGTGCCTCTGATCCAGGCCGGCCGGCCCGCGCCGTCGCGGGTCTGGGACAGCACGGAGGCCCCGGCCTGGTTGCGCAGCACGCACAGGAAGCCGCCGCTGTCGGGGTCGCCGCGCCGCAGCTGCATGGCGGGGCGGCCGGAGGAGTTCGAGAGGCGCAGGGCCATGCTGGCCCAGATCTCGGCCTTCACTTTGGGTTCCATGCCGCCATTCTGCCCTGCCGGCCCCCCGGTTGCCAGCGGCGCCGCGCCGCGCCAGAAGAAGCCACCCACCGCCCGCGACGGAGACAGGCAGCACATGGACGCGAAGCAGCTCACGGAAGGCCAGCGGGCCTATGAGGCCAAGCGCGCGGCCAAGGCCGGCATGACGCTGGAAAAATGGCTGGCCGAGAAGGAACGCCGCGCCAAGGCCGAAGCCGAGGCCGCCGTGGTGAAGACCGAGGCGCCGAAGAAGCCCGGCTTCTTCGCGCGGCTGCTGGAAAAGGCGCAGAAGCCGCTCTAAACCTGCAGGAACCAGTCCAGGATCGCGGCGCTTTCCTCCATCGGGTAGTTGTGCCCGAGCCCGGCCGTGATGTGGCATTCCACCCGGGCCCCCACCTGGCGCAGCAGTTGCGCCGCGCTCAGCGCCACATCGGGCGGGAACATCCAGTCCCGCGCGCCGTGCAGGATGCGGATGGGCAGGCCCTGGGTGTGCTCGGGGTTCATGGCCATGGTCAGCACCGGGTGGAAATTGGCGGCCACTGGCGCCAGGTGGCTGAAGGCCGGCTCGGCGGACAGGCCCAGGGAATAGGTGAAGCTGCCGCCGTCGCTCATGCCCGTCAGCAGGCGGCGGGCGGGGTCGAGGTTCCAGCGCGCGGAAACCTCCGCGATCATGCGCGCGATGTTGGGCCCGTCCAGCTCCGGCTCCAGGATGGACCAGGTGGCGCCGAGGGCGGTGGGGGCCAGCACCGCCACGCCCTGGCCGCGGGCGGCGCGCACCCAGTTCCACAGGAAGCGGGCCCCATCCCCATGGCCCCCATGCAGCGCCACCACCAGCGGCCAGGGGCGGGCGGCGTCATAATATTCGGGCACGTACAAGGAACAGGCGCCGCGCGTGCCGGCGGGGGCGTCCAGATGCATCACGCCAACCCCGTCGCGCCCTGGCGGGGCTGAGGCCAGCCGGGCGGCCAGGGCCGCGTCGTCCCGCAGGGCGGGCTCCAGGAAATACCGGCTGATGGCGGGCAGGAAGGCCGCGAGGGGGTAGATCGCCTCCATGGCGCGGGGCAGAGCGCGCAGGGCCCGCCAGGCCTCGGGCATGGTGGTGGCTTCGGCGAGCGCGGCCTGGCCTTCGGCCATCGCGGTCGCGGCGCGTTCCAGGCAATCGCGCACCGGGGCCCAACGATCGGGCCAGGCGAAGGCGCGGGAGGCCGCCAGGGCCAGGGGCAGGGCGGCATCCGGTGCGGGGGGCGCGAATTCCGCCGGGTGCAGGTGGCGGGCCTGGGTGGTCATCGCCTCCATCGCCCGCAGGGTGGCCGTGGTCAGGGCCGCGATCATGCCGGCCGGCGTGCTGTCCTGGTCCGGCATGCGCGTGTCCCCCCGGGCGGCATTATGCGGCCCTGGTCAGGGGTGTTGCGCCAGGGAATTCAGCCGCTTGCAGAAGATGGTGGAATCGGCGAGGCGCCCGTCGGGGGTCAGGCTGTGGTCGGGCACGCGCCCCACCTCGGCCCAGCCGCAGCGGCGATAGAGCAGTTCGCCCGCGCTGCCCGTTTCGGTATCCAGCAGCAGCAGGGTGCGGCCGGCGGCCAGGGCCGCGTCCTCCGCCATGCGCAGCAGGCGCTGCCCCAGCCCCTGCCGCCGCAGGGCGGAATGCACCAGCATCTTGCCGATCTCCGCCCGGTGGGGCGCGTTGGGCTGGTGGGCCAGGGTCAGCACCACGGTGCCGGCCAGCCGCCCGGCGGCCTCGGCCACGAACAGCTGGCGGCTGCCATCGGCCAGGCCCGGCAGCTGCCCGCGCCAGAACCCCGCCGCCTGCTCCATCGACAGCCCCGCCAGGAAATTGACCGAGGCCCCGTGCTCCACCGCATCGACCAGGATGGCGGCGAGTTCCGGCAGCCGGGCCTCGGCCTCCGGCGCGGGCAGGGGGCGGAGAGTGATGGTCATGCCCGGTTTCCCTTGGCGCTGATGATGACGGCGTAGCGCACGGGCCGCGCCGAGGGGTTGTGGAACAGGATAGGGCGGTCGAGGCGCATCATCAGGCAGTCGCCGGTCTCCAGCCGGGTCAGGCTGTCGCCCAGCGTCACCTCCAGCGTGCCGTCCAGCACCCAGATGTGCTGGTCCAGCCCCTCCAGCCGGTGGTTGTCGAACGCCACGCTGCCGCCCGGGGGGAATTCGACCTCCACGATATCGACGGCGGCGCCGGTGCCGGGCGGCGAGACGGCGCGGCGCAGGTAATGGCTGGCCGGGTCGCGCCAGACCGGCTGGTCCGCGCGGCGGGCGAGGGGGTTGGGCGGCGTCTCCGCCCCCGCGAACAGGGTGGAGAGGGTGATCCCCAGCCCCGCGCAGACCTTATTCAGCAATTGCGCCGTGGGGCTCGATTCCCCGCGCTCGATGCGGGAGAGCATGGCGCGGCTCACCTCCGCCAGCTCGGCCAGCCTGTCCAAGGACAGGCCGCGCGCGCCGCGCAATTCCCGGATGCGGGCGCCGATCTGCTGGTCGATGCTCATATGCGCATCGTATATTCCACTATATTGGAGTCAAGCGCCCCCGGAAGGGGCCCTTACAGCATCCGCATCAGCGTCCCGTCCTTGCGGATCGCGTGGTGATAGATCGCGCCGCAGACATGCGCCGCCAGCAGGAAGGGCGTCAGCCAGCCCAGCACCTGGTGGATCGAGTGCAGCACCCCGGCCAGGCCTTCCCGCGCCTCCATGAATTTCGGCAGGTCGATGATGCCCCAGAAGGCCGTGTCCCCCTGCTGCGGAAAGCCATAGGCATTGGTGGTGAAGAACCCCAGCAGCGGCTGCAGGATCAGCACCACGTACAGCGCGTGATGCGTGGCCGTGGCCGCCACCCGCAGCGGGCGCGGCAGGCTTTCCGGCAGGGGCGGGGGCGGGTTGACCCGCCGCCAGCCCAGCCGCGCGACGGACAGCAGCAGAATGGTCAGCCCCGCACTTTCGTGCAGGGTGTAGAACAGGTTCTTCGCGTCATCCTTCAGATGCGGAATGACCAGCCCGGTGGCCAGGGCCAGGCCCATCAGCGGCACGGTCACCCAATGGAAGATCTTGGCGATGGACCCGTAGTCGCCATCTGGATGGGATATGGACATGAGGCGCTCCCCGTTTGTTCGCGCTGCACGCTGATTGGTCTGCTCACCCGGGCAAACGCTATCACGCGCTGGCCCGGCGCGAAGGAAAATCGTGGCGGATCAGCGCCCCCGCCTTGGTGGGGGACCCGCTGGCGCTGCTGGACCCGCTGCTGAAGGCCGGTGTGCCGGTGTGCATGGGCCTCGACCTGCCGTTGGGGGTGCCCCGCGCCTTCGCCCAAGGGCGGGCGGAGGCGGGGTTCGTGGAATTCCTGCGCGGCCTGGCGGCCCGCCCCGGCTTCTTCGCCGTGAACGACACCCTGGATACGGTCTGCCCCGACCGCCCCTTCTATCCCCAGCGCGGTATCAAGGGCATGACGCGGCTGGCCCACGCCCAGGCGCTGGGCTTCACGCAGGCCCGCGGCCTGAACCGCCTGTGCGACCTGGCGACCGCCGAGCGCCCCGCCGGCGCCCCGGTGTTCTGGACGCTGGGCGCCAACCAGTCCGGCAAGGCCGCCATCGCCGCCTGGCGGGATTGGCTGGCGCCCGCGCTGGCCGCTGGCGCGCCCTATCGCCTCTGGCCCTTCGCGGGGCCGCTGCACGGGCTGCTGGCCCCGGGTGCCGTGGCGCTGGCGGAGGTCTATCCGGCCGAGGCGCTGCGCCACCTCGGCCTGCGCATCCCCGGCAGCAAGCGTGCCCTGGCCCCGCGCCAGGCCCTGGCCCCCGCGCTGCTGGACTGCATGGCCCGCCTGCGCGCCACCCCCGAACCGGCCCTGCTGGCCGCCATCCGGGCCGGTTTCGGCGCCGACGCGGCCGGCGAGGACCGGCTGGATTGCGTGCTGGGCGTGCTGGACATGATCCTGGTGCTGGATGGCCACCGGGAGGACCGGGTGCCCCCCGACCCCTGGGTGCAAGGCTGGGAGGGTTGGGTGCTGGGGCAGCATGCCCTGCCCTTGGCTGCTCCCCTGGGCCTCGACGCGGCCCCCCCCGTGTGACAAGACGCGCCCATGCGCCGACCTTCGAGCAGCCTGGCGGGTTTCGCCCGCGTCCTTGTCGCCCATCGTGAACTCATCTTCCGCCTCGTGGTGCGGGAGGTGGGGAGCCGTTTCCGGGGCAGCACCTTGGGCCCGGCCTGGGCGGTGCTGACGCCGCTGCTGACGGCCGCCGTCTTCACCTTCGTGTTCAGCACCGTGTTCCAGTCCCGCTGGGGCGGTTCCACCGGGCGGTTCGATTTCGCGCTGCTGATGCTGTCGGGGCTGATCATCCACAACATCTTCTCGGAATCGGTGGGGCGCGCGCCCACCCTGCTGTTGGCTAATACCAGCTACGTCACCAAGGTGATCTTCCCCATCGAGATCCTGCCGGTGGTGGCCACCCTGTCCACGCTGGTGAATGCCGTGATCTCGGCCGCGATCGTGCTGGTGGGCGATGCGGCGTTCAACGGGCATGTCAGCGCCACGGCCTTCCTGTTCCCGGTGGTGCTGCTGCCCTTCCTGTTCTTCGTGGTGGGGCTGGGGCTGCTGCTGGCGGCCCTCGGCGTGTTCCTGCGGGACCTGACGCAGATCGTGACGCTGCTGATCACGCTGACCATGTTCCTCACCCCCATCTTCTACCCGCTGGAGGCGGTGCCCCCCGCCTTCCGCACCGCCATGCATTTCAACCCGCTGACCTTCATCGTGGGCCAGGTGCGGGCGGTGCTGGTGTTCGGGCAGTGGCCGAATTTCACCGGGCTCGCGCTGTATACCCTGGCGGCGCTGGCGGTGCTGGCCTTCTGCTACTGGGTGTTCCAGCGGCTGCGGCAGGGGTTCGCGGATGTCCTCTGAAATCGCTATCGAGGCCCGGGATCTTTCTAAGGCCTACCTGATCTACAATTCGCCGGCGGACCGGCTGAAGCAGGCCGTGGTGCCGCGGCTGCGCCGGCTGCTGCTGCCCCTGCTGCGCGCCGTCGGGCGGGGCAGGGGGGAGCGGCGCTACTTCCAGGAACACTGGGCCCTGCGCGCGCTGGATTTCGAGGTGAAGCGCGGCGAGACCGTCGGCATCATCGGCCGCAACGGCTCGGGCAAATCCACCCTGCTGCAGATCGTCTGCGGCACGCTGACCCCCAGCACCGGTGAGGCCCGCATCAACGGCCGGGTGGCGGCGCTGCTGGAACTGGGCTCCGGCTTCAACCCCGAATACACGGGGCGGGAGAACGTCTATCTCAACGCCTCCGTCCTCGGCCTGACGCGGGAGGAGACGGAGGCGCGGATGGCCTCCATCCTGGCCTTCGCCGATATCGGGGATTTCATCGACCAGCCGGTGAAGACCTATTCCTCCGGCATGGCGATGCGCCTGGCCTTCGCCGTGATCGCGCATGTGGATGCGGACATCCTGATCATCGACGAGGCGCTGGCCGTCGGCGACGCCTATTTCCAGCAGAAATGCTTCCGCTGGCTGCACCAGTTCCGGGAGAACGGGACCATCCTGTTCTGCGGCCATGACATGGCCGCCGTGGTGGGGCTGTGCGACCGCGCCATCTGGCTGGACAAGGGCGCGCTGCGCATGCAGGGCCCGGCCAAGCAGGTGGCGGAGGCCTATTCCAGCTTCATCGCGGTGGCGGCCATGGGGCTGAAGGACGACCAGGTGAAGCTGCTGGAAGGCGGCACCGTTGAGGCCGCCCCTGGGGCCGCCCCCTCGGCCCCGGCCGAGGGCTGGAACGCCATCCCGCCCAGCTCGGAATATGGCTCGGGCCTGGCGCGGATCACCCATGTCCGGCTGTCGGACGCCGATGGCAGGCAGCCCCTGCTGCTGCATGGCGGCGAGGAGCTGGTGCTGGAATTGCGGATCGAGGCGAAGGCCGATCTGGACCGCTGCGTGGCGGGCTTCATCATGAAGGACCGGCTGGGCCAGCCCATGCTGGGCGGCAACATGCAGGATGCGGCGCTGCTGCACGATTTCCGTATGGCGGCGGGCACGGTCGGCACGGCGCGGATGGGTTTCACCCTGCCGCATCTGGCCAGCGGGCCCTACATGTTCGCGCTCGCCTTCGCCTCCGGCACGCAGGACAACCATGTGCAGCACCATTGGGTGCATGATGGGCTGTCCGTCACGATCCAGAACCCGCGCAACTACGGCACGCAGCTGATCACCCTGCTGACCGAGGCGGCGCTGACGCCGCGCGACCCGCTGGCGGGGGGGTGATGCCGCGAGTCGCCGTCCTGCTGGCCACCTACAACGGCGCGGCCTGGCTGCCCGAGCAGCTGGAGAGCCTGGCGGCCCAGCAAGGGGTGGAATGGCGGCTGCTGTGGCGGGACGATGCCTCCCGCGACGCCAGCCGGCGGGTGCTGCAGGATTTCGCCGCCCGCCATCCGGGCCGGGTGGAGGAGCTGGGCGGGCCCGCCGGCCGGCTGGGCGCCACCGCCGGTTTTCTCGCGCTGCTGCGTGCGGCACCCGCCGCCGATGCCTACGCCTTCATGGACCAGGATGATGTCTGGCTGCCGGCCAAGCTGGCGCGCGGCCTGGCGCGGCTGGAAGCGGGGGCGGATGCCGTCTGCGGCCGGCTGTCCCTGGCCGATGGCGCCCTGCGGCCGCGGGGCCTGTCGGCCCTGCCGCGCATGGCGCCCGGCTTCGCCAGCCTGCTGGCGCATAATGTGGCGGCGGGCTGCACCATGATGCTGTCGCCCCGGGCCCGGGAATGGGCGCTGACCGCCCCCCCGCCGCCCGGCAGCCTGCATGATTGGTGGGCGGCGCTGCTGGTGACCGGCATGGGTGGGCGGCTGGATTTCGACCCGGAGCCGATGATCCGCTACCGGCTGCATGGCGGCAACAGCGTGGGCGGCGCGCCCGGGCTGCTGGAACGCGCCCGCCGCGCGCTGGGCCGGGGGGGCGCCGCCTGGTGGGCGATGCTGGAGGCGCATCTGGCGGCCCTGGCCCCACTGCCGCTGGCCCCCGGGCCCAGGGAGGTGGTGCGGCTGCTGGCCGGGCTGCGCGGCGCGGGGCCGCTCGCGCGGTTGCGTCTGCGGGCGCGGGCGGGGCTGCGGCACCATTCCCGCGCCGGGGATGCCTTGCTGACCGCCTGGCTGCTGAGGGGCTGACGCCTCCCCTGGTCTGGTCACTGCTCTGGCCCCTGGGCGGACCATGACCTATGATCCCGCCCCATGTCGCTGAAAAACCATCACCTGACCTGCCCGGTATGCGGCGGCACCTCCTTCACCGATCGCGCCGTTCTGTGGGATGGGCTGGCCGAGACCTGGGAGCTGTCCGCCGAGGAGCGGGCCTATGTGGACCGCCAGCAGGGGACCTGCTGCGACGATTGCGGCAGCAACCTGCGCTCCGCCGCCCTGGCGGAGGCCATCCTGGCCGCGCTGCGCGTGGGCGGCACCTTGCGGGACTTCGTGGCGGGACCGCGGGCCGCGGCGCTGGAGGTGCTGGAGATCAACGAGGCCGGCTCGCTCAGCCCCACCCTGGCGCGGCTGCCGCGCCACCGCCTGGGCGCCTACCCGGAGCTGGACATGCAGGCGATGCACCACCCCGATGCCAGCTTCGACCTGATCGTGCATTCCGACACGCTGGAGCATGTGCCGGACCCGCTGCTGGCGCTGCGGGAATGCCGGCGGGTGCTGCGCCCGGATGGCGTAATGTGCTTCACCGTGCCCACCATCGTCGGGCGGCTGACGCGCGACTGCGCCGGGCGCGCGCCCAGCTATCACGGCGGGCCCGAGGACAAGGGCGACGACCTGATGGTGCGCACCGAATTCGGCGCCGATGCCTGGAGCTGGCCGCTGAAGGCGGGCTTCGCCGCTGTCACGGTGACGGCGCTGGAATACCCGGCCGCGCTGGCATTGACCGCCTGGGTGGGGCGCCCCGTGGCGCCGGAACCCGCCCCACCGCCGCGCGGCCTGCTGGCCCGGCTGCTGGGGCGGTAACCCGCCCCCCTGGTTTCAGCCCAGCGCCGCCTTGATCGCGGCCAGGGCCTCGGCCAGCTTGTCGCCCTCCGGGCCGCCGGCCTGGGCCATGTCGGGTCGGCCGCCGCCGCCCTTGCCGCCCACCGCCGCCGCCGCCGCGCGCACCAGCGCGACCGCGTCGGCGCGGCCCTTCGCGGCCTCGGCCACGCCGGCTACGATGCTGGCCTTGCCGCCCTCATTGCTGACCAGCGCCACCACATCGGCGGTGCCGCCCTTCAGGATGGCTTCCGCGATGCCCTTCAGGTCGCGCGCCGGCGTATCGCCCAGGTCGCGCGCGGCCAGCTTCAGGCCGCCGATCTCCTCGATCTCGGCGGCGGCACCACCGGTGGCGAGCTTCTTGCGCAGCTCGGCCACGTCGCGTTCCAGCTTGCGCCGCTCCTCGACCATCGCGGCCACACGGGCCGGCAGGTCGGCCGGGCTCACCTTCAGGGCGGCGGCGGCTTCGCGCAGCAGGTGGGATTCGGCCTCGATGGCCGCCAGGGCGGCGGCACCCGTCACGGCCTCGATCCGGCGCACGCCGGCGGAAACCGCACTTTCGCCCACGATGCGCAGCACGCCGATATCGCCGGTGGCGCGCACATGGGTGCCGCCGCACAGTTCCAGCGAGTAGGCATGATCGCCGTCGCGGCCCATGCCGACCACGCGCACTTCCTCGCCATACTTCTCGCCGAACAGCGCCATGGCGCCCTCGGCCACCGCGGCCTCCGGCGTCATCAGGCGCGTC
This sequence comes from Rhodovarius lipocyclicus, assembly GCF_009900765.1. Taxonomy (GTDB): domain Bacteria; phylum Pseudomonadota; class Alphaproteobacteria; order Acetobacterales; family Acetobacteraceae; genus Rhodovarius; species Rhodovarius lipocyclicus. Next base: position 41,773 of record NZ_JAAABL010000007.1, on the reverse strand, counting down.
GTGACGGGGGAGTTCTCGCGGATGCGGGCATTCACCTCGGCCTCGACCCAGGCCAGATCCTCGGGCCCGATCGGCGTGGGCTGGCTGACGTCGAAGCGCAGGCGGTCCGGCGCGTTCAGGCTGCCCTTCTGGGCCACATGGTCGCCCATGCGGCGGCGCAGGGCCTCATGCAGCAGGTGGGTGGCGCTGTGATGGGCGCGGATGGCGGAACGGCGCGCATGGTCCACCTCGGCCTTCACGGCCTGGCCGGGGCGGGCGGTGCCGGCCTCGACCACGCCCAGATGCACGAACAGGCCGAGCTTCTTCTGCGTGTCGCGCACCACGATGCGCAGCCCCTCCGGGCCGGTGATGATGCCGGTATCGCCCACCTGGCCGCCGCTTTCGGCGTAGAAGGGCGTTTGGTTCAGCACCACCGCCACCTCGGTGTCGGGCAGGGCGGCGTCGGTCACGGCGCCATTGGCGACCACGGCCTGGATCTCGCCCTCGGCGGTCTCGGTGGCGTAGCCCAGGAACTCGGTGGCCCCGATCTTTTCTTTCAGGTCGAACCACAGCGCCTCGGTCGCGGCCTCACCCGAGCCGGCCCAGGCGGCGCGCGCGCGCTGGCGCTGCTCGGCCATGGCGGCGTTGAAGCCGTCGGTGTCCACCGTGCGCCCTTCGGAGCGCAGGGCATCCTGCGTCAGGTCCAGTGGGAAGCCGTAGGTGTCGTACAGGCGGAAGGCGACCGCGCCCGGCAGGGGCTGGCCCTCGCCCAGCTTGTCCGTCTCCTCGGCCAGCAGGCCCAGGCCGCGTTCCAGCAGGCCACGGAACTTCTGTTCCTCCAGCCGCAGCGTCTCGGTGATCAGCGCCGCCGCGCGGCCGAGCTCCGGATAGGCCACGCCCATCTGGCGCTCCAGCGCGGGGAACAGCCGGTACAGCAGCGGCTCCTTCGCGCCCATCATCTGGGCGTGGCGCATGGCGCGGCGCAGGATGCGGCGCAGCACGTAGCCGCGCCCCTCATTGCTGGGCAGCACGCCGTCGGCGATCAGGAAGGAACCGGCGCGCAGATGGTCCGCCACCACGCGGTGGCTGACGCGGAAGGGGCCGTCCGGGTCCTGGCCGGTGGCCTCGGCCGAGGCCAGGATCAGCGCGCGCAGCGTGTCGGTGTCGTAGTTGTCGTGCTTGCCCTGCAGGATGGCGGCGAAGCGTTCCAGCCCCATGCCGGTGTCGATGGAGGGGCGGGGCAGCGGGTTCCGCGTGCCGGCCGGCTCCTCCAGATACTGCATGAACACCAGGTTCCAGATCTCGATGAAGCGATCGCCGTCCTCATCCGGGGAACCCGGCGGGCCGCCCGGGATCTTGTCCCCGTGGTCGAAGAAGATTTCCGAGCACGGGCCGCAGGGGCCGGTGTCGCCCATGCGCCAGAAATTGTCGCTGGTGGCGATGCGGATGATGCGGCTGTCCGGCAGGCCCGCGATCTTGCGCCACAGCGCGGCCGCTTCCTCATCCTCATGGTAGACCGTGACCAGCAGCTTGTCCTTCGGCAGGGCGAAGTCGCTGGTCAGCAAGGTCCAGGCATGGGTGATCGCCTGTTCCTTGAAATAGTCGCCAAAGGAGAAATTCCCCAGCATTTCAAAGAAAGTGTGGTGGCGGGCGGTGTAGCCCACATTGTCCAGGTCATTGTGCTTGCCGCCGGCGCGCACGCATTTCTGCGCCGTGGTGGCCCGCACATAGTCCCGCTTCTCCTGCCCGGTGAAGACGTTCTTGAACTGCACCATGCCGCTGTTGGCGAACATCAGCGTGGGGTCGTTGCGGGGCACCAGCGGCGAGGATTCCACCACCTGATGCCCATTGCGCGCGAAATAGTTCAGGAAGGTGGCGCGGATATCGTTGCTGCTGGTCACGCGGAAACCTCGGGAGGGAAACGGGGGAAGATGAGTGTCTTTAACCCGGAAGTGGCGGCGGCGGAATGTGCTGCGCCAGCCAACCCGCGGCCGAGGCCAGATGCAGCCCCATCCAGCCCCACCAGGTGGCGGTGAAGACGATCAGCACCGGCTCCAGCGGCCGGGCCAGTTGCAGCACCAGCCCCAGCAGGAACAGCCCGCCCCAGTAGAAGACGGCGGCACTGGGCCCGCCGAGGGCGAGCCAGGCCTCCTGGCCCAGCGGCGTCATCAGGAAATCGGCCGCCGTGCCGGGCAGCCCGGCCCAGGCCGCGGCATAGGTCAGCGGCAGCACCAGCAAAGCCGCCAGGCTGATCCACCACCAGGCGGTGGGGCGGCCGAAAATCGGGTCCCGGCCGCGCCCGGCCTCCATCGCGCCATCCTGCCAGGCCGAAAGCTCGATGGCGGACATGGCGTGTTTCGGGCGCTCGCCGCGCCGGCCCATCTCATAGGCGCGCGCCGCCGCCCCGATGGGGATGCCCGGGGGGGTGTCATCGCTGGGCCGGGTGTGCTGGGCGGGGGCCATGGTGCGGAGTGCGGTCTCGGGGACAGGCGGGAAGTCTGCCACGGCCACGGGCCGCGGTGCGAGATTTTCCGCCGCATCAACCAGCGGTGGTGTCACCGCCGGCACCGGCATGGGCGTCGGGACCGGCAGGCGCGAGGGGCCGGGCACCGGAATGTGCAGGCGCGGGGTGGTCAGCACGCGCTGGGCCTCGCGGCCCGCGCGGCGGGGCTTCTCGGGGGCGGGCGTGCGGGGGGCGCTGGCCGGGGCCGCACGCGGCTTGGGCGGACCGAAGCCCATGCGCATCCGCCACAGGCTGCGCTCCTCCGCCTCCTCGTCCTCATCCTGGACATTCAGCACAGTCAGATGCGGAGGCGGCATGGAGGAACTCTCAAGACTTCGTGTGGTGTAGCAGGGGCTTCAACGCGCCGCATCCCCGGAGAGGCTATAGCTTCTCCGCCGCGAACGCCTCGACCAGTTCGCGGATGCGCTGCGGGTCGCTCTGTTCCATCACGCGCCTGGCCAGCCGGGCGCAATCGTCGATGGTCAGCGCCCGCACAGCCTGCTTCACGCGCGGGATGGAGCCCGCGTTCATCGACAGGCTGCGCAGGCCGAGGCCCATCAGCAACGGCACCAGCTTGGGGTTGCCCGCCATCTCCCCGCACACGCTGACCGGCATGCGCATGCGCAGCGCGGCCTCTGTGGCGAACTGCACCAGCCGCAGCACGGCCGGGTGCAGCGGGTCGTACAGGTGGGAGACCTCGGTCTCCGCCCGGTCCACCGCCAGCGTGTACATCGCCAGGTCATTGGTGCCGATGGAGAAGAAATCGGCCTCCAGCGCGATGGCGTCGGCGGCCAGCGCCGCCCCCGGGGTCTCGATCATTACGCCCAGCGGCGGCAGCTTCTCGGGCAGGGCCTCACCCCGGCGGCGCAGGCGCTTGGCCACGCGCTCATAGATCTCGCGCGCCTGGGCCACTTCCTGCGGGATGGTCACCATGGGCAGCATCACCCGCACCGGGCCGCGGATGGCCACGCGCAGGATGGCGGCGAATTGCTCCTCCAGCAGCTCCGGCCGCTTCAGCAGCAGCCGCAGGCCCCGCAGGCCCAGCGCGGGGTTGGGCCCGCTCGGCGCCGGCACGCCTTCGCCCAGCGCCTCCATGTCCTTCTCGCCGCCCCAGTCCAGCACGCGGATGGTCACGGAATCCCCGCCCATCGCCTCGACGATGGAGCGGTAGGCGTCGAACTGCGCGTTCTCGTCCGGCAGGGAATCGCGGTTCAGGAACAGGAATTCGCTGCGCAGCAGCCCGATGCCCTGCGCGCCCGCCTGGGCGATCAGCGGCAGCTCGGCCGGGATTTCCAGGTTGGCCTGCAGCTCCACCACCTCGCCGTCGGTGGTCTCCGCCGGCAGGCGGCGCAGCTTGGACAGCTTGGCGCGTTCGCGGGCATAGGCCGCGACCTTGTCCTTGGCCGAGGCCAAGGTGGCCTCACCGGGGTGCAGCGCGATGTTGCCCGCGCCGCCGTCCAGCACCGCGAAGTCGCCGCGCTTGGCGGCCTCCGTCAGGCCGGCGCAGCCGACGATGGAGGGAATGCCCAGCGCGCGCAGCATGATGGCCGTGTGGCCATCCGCGCCGCCATCATCGGTGGCGACACCCGCGATGCGCGCGGGGTCCAGCAGGGCGGCGTCGGCGGGCGTCAGTTCCTCGGCCACCAGGATGGCGCCCTGCGGCACCTCCTTGAAGGAGCGGAAGGGCGTGGCCGTCAGGTGGCGGATCAGGCGGCGGGCGATCTCGCGCACCTCTCCCGCGCGGCGCAGCAGGCCGGATTTGTCGTCATCCTTGGCGTTCAGGATGATGGCCGCGATGTCCTCCGACTCGTCCAGCACGGCGGTCTCGGCCGACAGCAGCGCTTCCCCGATCCGCTTCTTCGCGCCGCGCAGCAGCCGGGAATTGCCCAGCATCATCACATAGGCGTCGAGCAGCGGGGCGAGTTCGCCCTGCGCTTCCTCGGGCAGGATGGCCAGGCGGGTCTTGAGCTTGGTGACCTGCTTGCGGGCGGTGGCGGCGGCGGCGTTCAGGCGTTCGCGCTCGGCCTCCACCTGCTCGGCCGCGATGGCGCGGCGGGGGGCCTCGGTGGTGGGCTCGGTCGTGTCGTAGATGATGCCGATGGCGATGCCCGGGGCCACCGGGATGCCGCGGTACAGCGCCTCCTTGGGGGGCTGCCCCAGGGCCTCGCCGGGGGGCTTCTTCGCGGGCTTCGCCTTGGCGGGCGGCTCGGCCGGCTTCGGCGCGGGCTTGGCCTCGGCCTTGGCGGGCTCGGCGGGTTTGGCGGCCGGCTTGGCCTCGGCTTTCGCCTCCGCCTTCTGGGGTGCGGCCTCGGCGGGCTTCACCGCCGGCTTGGGATCGGCCTTCGCCTCGGCCTTGGCGGCGGCCGCCTTCGGCTCCGGCTTGGGCTCACTCTTCATGGAAGCCGGCCTCGACCAGCCCGGCCACGGCTTCCAGCGCTTCCTTGGCGTCCCAGCCCTCGGCGGTGATCTCCACCTCGGTGCCCTTGCCCGCGCCCAGCATCATCAACCCCATGATGGAGCAGGCGGGCACGACCTCACCGCCATGCAGCACGTGCATGCAGGCGGAGAATCGCTCCGCCTCGCCGACCAGCTTGGCGGCGGCGCGGGCATGCAGCCCGCGGGAATTCACGATCTGGACCTTGCGCCTGAGCACATGAGCCCCCGGGATTTCAGGACAACCGCAGTCCTGCACCGACAATATGGCGTCACTGGGGACGCTGTTCATATCCTGGTCCATTTTTTTGTTTCCCCTCAGCCGCCCTGACAGGCGGTCTTGCCCGGCACATCCCCCCCGGCCGTGATGTATTTCCGGCCGGCTTGCGCCGCGTGGTCGATCGCTTCGGACAATGGCTCGGTTCCGCGCACCTTGGCCAGCTTTACCAGCATGGGCAGGTTCGCGCCGGCCAGCACCTTCACCTTCCCGTTCGCCAGCGACAGCGCCAGGTTGGAAGGGGTGCCCCCCAGGATATCGGTGATCAGCACCACGCCATCTCCGTCATCGACCGAGCCGATGCAGTCCCGGATATGGGTTCGCTGATCCTCCATGTCATCGTCCGGGCCGATGCACACGGTCGCCACCCCGCGCTGGGGGCCCACCACATGCTCCATGGCCAGGCGCAGCTCCTCTGCGAGCCGCCCGTGGGTGACGAGAACAAGACCGATCATGGAGTGCCGACGCTGACGCAGGGGGGGAAGTCGCTCATAGCTTTGCCATGGTGAGGGGCGACCGTTGCGGGGCGCCCCCAGGGGGGTTGAGGGGGGGAGGTGATTCCGGGCTGGCGGGGGAGCCATCCGGCGAAGGCAGTGGGCGCGCGGCTGTAGCCTCTGGCGCGGCCTGGGGCAATTCCCGCCCAGGACTTGTCGGCATATGGGGATGATCGGGCGCCATGTATTCCTTCGCCGGGTATTCCCGATGCGTCAGGTTGACACGCCAGCCATGTTCCCCGGCCATGAGATGCAGATGCGCCGCCAGTTTTTCCGCGACCGCGACCGAGCGATGCTTGCCGCCGGTGCAGCCCATGGCGATGGTCAAGTACTTTTTGCCTTCCAGAACATAACGCGGCAGCAACGGGTCCAGTAGCGCGGTCAGGTTGCGCCAGAAGCCGGGGAAGGCCGGGTCGGCCTCCACATGGGCGGCCACGCGCGGGTCCTGGCCGGTCAGGGGCTTCAGCGCCGGCACGTAATGCGGGTTGGCCAGGAAGCGCAGGTCGAAGACCAGGTCGGCTTCGCGCGGCAACCCCTTGGGAAAGGCGAAGGACATCACGGTGATGGACAGGCCCGGCGCGCCATCGGGGCGGAAGCGTTCCTCCATGCGCTGGCGCAACTCGGGCAGTGGCAGGTCGGAGGTATCGACCAGCAGGTCCGCCGCCTCCCGCAAGGGGGCCATCAGCGCGATCTCCCGCGCGATGCCATCCTGCACCCGGGTGCCCAGCAGGCCGCCCGGCGCCAGCGGATGGCGGCGGCGGGTCTCGGAATAGCGGCGCAGCAGCACGATGTCCTCGGCCGCCGCGAACAGCAACGTCACGTCCAGGTCGGGGCGCAGGCGCAGGCGTTCGACCACATTCAGCAGTGCCCCGGGCTCGAAGCCGCGGCTGCGGGTGTCCACGCCGACCGCGATCGGCAGCGCGCCATCGCCCAGCACCGATTCGAGCATGGCCAGCGGCGGGTTATCCACCGTCTCGAAGGCCATGTCCTCCAGCATGTTCAGGATGGAACCGCGCCCAGCCCCGGCCAGCCCGGTGACGATCACGACAGGGCGCTGGCCGCTCATGGTTTGAGGAAGCCCGCGCGCTGGCGCAGCATGCCGCGCGCCGTGGCCAGGGCCCAGGCGGCCTTCTGGGGGGCGGCGGCGTCGGTGGCGTCCAGCGCCAGGCGGGGCAGGGCGATGCCCAGCGCCCGCCACTCGGCCGGCGCCGGCAGGCGGGGGATGGCCGCCTGGGGCATCAGTTCCGCAACCAATGCGAGAGGAGCCCCGGTGTGGGGCAGCCCCTCATACAGGCCGAGGCCCCGCACCTCCATCAGCCCAGCGCCCTCGGGCGGGGGGGCGGCGTGCAGGGCACCGGCGGCGGCGGTCAGCACCACCTGGTCATCGGCCACGAGGGACCAGCCTATGCCCATCAGACGCAGGGCCAGTGCGGATTTGCCGGAACCCGGCGGGCCGAGCAGCAGCAGCGCCGCGCCATCGAGGGCGACACAGCTCGCGTGCAGACGCATGGGGTTGAATCCGGGAGGTGCATCATTCGGGGCGGAAATATGGCGCAAATGAGGTAAGGAAGGAAGCGTCCCGCTACTCAACCCATGCGTGCGCTGTTTCTGGTTGTTGCAACGCAATCTTCCCCCCATCGGGGGCTTGGCCCGGCGCCGTGGTGCTGGCATCCCCAAAGGCATGTCCATCACCCGCTCCGACATCCAGGCCGCGCACACGCGCATCCGCGCCGACATCCGCACCACCCCGGTGCTGGACCTGCCCGAGGGCGTGTTCGGCCCCGCGCTGAACCTGAAGCTGGAACTGACGCAGGTGACCGGCAGCTTCAAGCCGCGCGGCGCCTTCAACCGGCTGCGCATGGCCGCCGACCTGTCGCGGGGGGTGGTCGCGGCCTCGGGCGGGAATCATGGCGCGGCGGTGGCCTATGCCGCCCAGGCGCTGGGCGTGCGGGCGGATATCTTCGTGCCGGAGGTCTCGGCCCCCGCCAAGCAGGCGCGCATCCGTGCCTATGGCGCCAACCTCGTGGTGGGCGGCGCGCGCTATGCCGATGCGCTGGCCGCCAGCCAGGCGCACCAGGCCACGACCGGCGCGCTGGAGGTCCATGCCTATGACCAGCCCGAGGTCCTGGCCGGCCAGGGCACCGTGGCGCTGGAATGGGAAGCCCAGGCCCCCCGCCTGACGCATCTGCTGGTGGCGGTGGGCGGCGGTGGCCTGATCGGCGGCATGGCCGCCTGGCACGCCGGCTGCGCGACGGAGGTGGTGGCGGTGGAACCCGAGACCAGCTGCGCCCTGCACGCGGCGCTGGCCGCCGGGCACCCGGTGGAGGTCCCTGTCTCCGGCATCGCGGCCGACAGCCTGGGGGCGAAGCAGGTGGGCGCCGCGATGTTCCCGATCGCGCGGCAGAATATCCGCACCAGCGTGCTGGTCAGCGACGAGGCCATCCGCGCGGCGCAGGCCAGGCTGTGGGAGGCATGCCGGATCCTGGCGGAACCGGGCGGCGTGACCGCGCTGGCCGCGCTGCTGAGCGGGGCCTGGGTGCCGCCGCGCGGGGCCAGGGTGGGGGTGCTGGTGTGCGGGGGGAATACCGAGCTGGGGTAGGACAGGCCAGGAGGGGCGCCGCCCCTCCCGGACCCTCCCCGCTGGGAAGATAAGATCTCCCCAGGCCCCTGCGAATAGTTTTAAATTATTGATATTATTATATAGTATTCATGGAATTGGGGCTGCCCCAAACTGACGGAAAGTAATGGGGGAGCTTGAGGGGGAAAGTCATTTCCCCCTCAACGGGAGCACGAGGGCAGCGCCCTCGTTTCACCCCCTCGGCACGAAGAACGGCGTCGTTTCCAGTTCCGGTTCGTCGAAGGCTTCCAGCTCCGCGCGCAGCTTCGGAAAATCCTCCCGGAACAACCCGCGCAGGATGGCCAGTGCCACCCGTTCCCCCGCGATCGCCACGGCCGGGATATCGCTGGCGATGCCGCCGAAGCTGGCATGCGCGCCGTAGTTCAGAAGGTGGATGTGCTTCATTTCCGGCGGCGCGGTCAGGCCGCGCGGCAGCAGTTCGAAGCCGGCGCCGAGATAGGGGAAGGCCGCCAGGTCATGCCGCACCAGTTCGGGCGGCGGCACGTAGCGGTCGCCCCAGCGGGCGATGTGGGGGGCGAAATCCGCCAGCTCCGGCACTTGGTCCATGTCCACCAGGAAGCCGGTGCCGACGATCAGGAAATCATGCGCGCGCTCGGTGCCATCGGCGAAGCGCATGACGACCTTGTCGCCCTCACGCCGCACGGATTGCGTGGGCATGCCCAGGTGGATGTCCACGCCCAGGCGCAGCACGCGGTGCACCGTCTCATGCGGCGGGGGCGCCTGCAGGTCCTGGATATAGGTCATGACCGCCCAGCGGTCCTCGTCCGGCAGGTCGCCCCAGCCGTAGTGATAGGGCAGGCCGGTGCCGCGGCCCTTGTTGATCTGCGGCAGCTGGGCGCGGCGGACATACACATCCGCGCTGGCGGCGCCGTGGAGCATGGCGACCGCGGCGTTGTCGAGTGCCGAGGGCCCCGCGCCGATCACGGCCAGCGACTTGCCGCGCAGGCGCTCGAAATCGATCAGGTCATTGGTGTGGGCGGCCAGGCCGGGGCGCAGATCCCCGGGCACGAAGCTGGGCCAGAACATGCCGCCCACGGCGCCGCGCCCGGTGGCCATCACCACGCGGCGGGCCAGGATGGGCTCACCCGTATCGGTCACGACGCGCAGCAGGCCGTCGGCGGGCTGCACGGCGCGCATGGTCACGCCATGGCGGATCGGCAGGCGCAGCGTCTTCTGCAGCCAGCCCAGGTAATCCTGCCAGTCCTGGTTCGGGATCTTGTACAGCGCGTGCCAGGCATCGAGGCCGAAGCGCGCCTCATGCCAGGCGCGATAGGTCAGGCTGGGGATGCCGAAGCAGGGGCCCGTCAGGTTTTTCGGGCTGCGCAGCGTCTCCATCCGGGCATAGGTGCACCAGGGGCCTTCCTGGCCGGGGGCGGCCGCCTCCAGCACCTCGATGTTGCGGATGCCCTTCAGGATCAGCGCGCCGGCGGCGGCGATGCCGTTCATGCCGGCACCGATGACGACCACGTCGCGCACGCCCTGGCGGCGCGGCACCCAGTTCTTGGCGGGGAGGTTCAGCACCTCCATGTCCCGCTGCACCTGTTGTTCCAGCGCGGCCAGGCCGCCTTGCGAGCTATGGTTCATGGTGCGTTGCAATATCCATGACATGTCAGCCCTTGTCCACGCGGCTGATTCCATGACGCAGCTGTTGATCCAGCGCGGGCAGGTCGAGGCCATCCAGCAGCGGGTTGCGGTCCAGCCCGCCGCCGGTGGCCGCCGCCAGGGCGGCCGAGCACGCGGCGGTGACCGGCATGGGTACGCCCTGGGCCGCGGCCAGCCGCAGATAGAAGACGAGGCCGAAGGGCACGTCCTCCGTCACATAGCGGTTGCCGAGGTCGGTGGGGCCCAGCACCGCGCCGCGCCCGGCGGCGATGGCCGCCGCCATCTCATGCAGGGGCGCCAGCGGCACGCCATTGGCCCGTTGCAGCAGCGTGGCGAGCGAAGGCACCGACAGGCCGAAACTGGCGGCCAGCGCGGCGCGCTCGGCATCCATCGCCTCCATCAGGCGGCAGGCGGCCTCGGTCATCATCTCGTATTGCGGCCAGGCCTCGCGCTTTTCGATGCGCGTCAGGTTGGTCAGGGCCAGCACGCCATGGATGATGGGGTTGGAGCCGACGAGCGCCACCGCCAGCGCATCGCGGGCGGGGATGTAGCGGTTGCCGAACAGGGTTTCGGCCAGGGCCGCCAGCTCGGGCGCGCGGCCGGCGGGGATGGCGGCGATCTCGATCTCGCTGCGGATCATCGCGATGCGCACGCGGGCGGGGCCGGTGCGCCGCCCGCCCAGCGGCGTGGTGCCGAGGCCGCCCACCGGCGCGCGGGCCGGGCCATGGCGGGCCATCAGTGCCTCGAAGGCCAGGGGCGCGAGGGAGGCGGCGGGCGAGATCAGCAGCGGCACGCCGGGCGGCAGGGCTTCGGCGATGCGCGGCAGCAGGGTGGGGAAGGCATAGGCGGGTACGATCAGCACCGCGGCCTCGGCCCCCGCCAGCGCGTCCGCCAGGCCGGCCGCCACGCGCAGCGGGAACACGCCGGTCAGCAGGCCCTCGGCCTCGATCGCATCGGTCATTCCCGCCGTGCCGGCGCCCGAGGGCGACCAGATCGTCACCGCATGCCCGCGAGAGGCCGCCAAGGCCGCCACGCCCGGGCCCACGGCGCCCGCCCCCAGCACTGTCAGCCTCATGAACCGCCCCTTCTGCCTGTGGCGTGAGCATCGGCGCCCGGGCCGCGCCCTGTCCAGCCGGACGGAAGCTCTTTCGCCACTCTGGCGGGCGCGACAGAATGCGCCATCCGCAGGAGCACCCCATGCCCGACACCACCCGCCGCGTGCTGCTTTCGGCGCTTGCCGCAGCCCCTGTTCCGGCCATGGCCCAGACCGCCCTGCCGGCGGGCTGGCCCGACCATTCCATCCGCATGATCGTGCCGGCGGCCGGTGGCGGCGGCACGGCCGACACCATCGCCCGTATCCTGGCGCAGGAGTTGGATAAGCGCCTGCCGCAGCGCACCGTGGTGGACAACCGCGCGGGGGCCAACGGCAATGTCGGCGCCACCGCCGCCGCCCGCGCCGCCCCCGATGGCTACACCATGCTGTATGGCTGGGCCGGCACCCTGGCGACCAACCCGGCCATGTACCGCGACCTGCCCTTCGACCCGCTGCGGGATTTCGAGCCGGTGATCCTGATCGGGAATGTGCCCAACATCCTGGTGGTGAACCGCGACCTGGGCATCCATACGATGGCGGAGTTCACCGCCTATGCCCGCGCGCATCCCGGGGCGCTGTCCTTCGGGTCCTCGGGCAATGGCAGTTCCATGCACCTGGCCGGCGAGATGTACCGCCAGGCCACCGGCACCGACATGGTGCATGTGCCCTACAACGCCGTGGCGCAGGGGGTGAACGACCTGATCGCGGGCCGCATCCAGGTGATGTTCAACCTGATCACCGGCGTGCAGAATCAGGTGAAGGCCGGCATGCTGACGCCCATCGCGGTGCTGAGCGACCGCCGCGCCGCCGCCCTGCCGGATGTGCCCACCGCCGCCGAGGCCGGGATGCCGGGCCTGGAATTCGGCACCTGGTTCTGCCTGATGTTCCCGCGCGGCACGCCGCAGCCGATCGTGCAGGCGATGAACCGGCTGGTGAACGAGATCCTGCAGGACCGTGACGCGCAGCAGCGGCTGGCGGCGCAGGGGCTCGATATCCTGGGCGGTACGCCGCAGCGGCTGACGGAATTCCTGACCAGCGAGATCCGCCGCCATGGGGAGCTGGTGCGGGCTTCGGGCGCCAGCATGAACTGAGGCCGGGGCGCCCCTTATTGAATTGTCACCTGCATCACGGAGTTGTTGTTTCGAGCTTTATTCTTTGACATCCTTCGTTGCCGGGGCGGTTTCGTGGCTTCAGGAGAGAAACGATGAAGGTCATGGCCTTTGGTTCCTGCATGTCGAACCTGACAGCGGCCAACCTCGACGCCTATTTCGGTTATCAGCAGACCCATAACGTCGCGCATAACCGCAGCGATCACTTCCTGAAGACTTTCGTCGACCGCACCCACCAGAACATCCCGCTGGAATGGGTCGAGAGCGTGCTGGAATACGACCCGGAGAATGAGGCCAACACGCGGGAAGCGAAGCGCTTTCTGCGCAACCAGCACGCCGAGCACATCGGCTTTCATGACCATGAGGCGAAGCAGCGCCCGGGCAAGACCTTCTTCGACGACCTGGAGGAGTATGAGATCGACGTCATCCTCATGGACAATTTCATGGATGTGGCGGCGAACCAGCTGCGCATCTATCGCTGGCTGCGGGAACGCCAGCCCCGGGCGAAGTTCTTCTTCCTGCCCTTCCACAGCTGCACCAGCCTGAACGCGCCGGGCCGCTACCTGCGCATCCGGGGCTTCTATGAACAGTTCAGCGCGCTGGCGGCGGATGAGGACATCCATAGTCATGCACCCGCTCGACCTGCCGCCGGAGGAGACGGAGGGCGAGGGCGACTGGCCGCATTTCAAGCCGAAGGTCTACACGGCCATGGCGGGCTATATCCACCTGCACAACCTGGCCCCCCTGCCCAGGCCCGGCATGCCCTATGTGCTGCCCGAACCCGTGCATGTGGACCAGAACCGGTTGCAGGAGCTGGTTTAGGTCCAATCGACAATCAAGTTGCGGGTGCGTCTGGCGGTGCTTCTCCACGCTGGCCGCATCCCGAACCCGCATGCCGATGCGGCCTAGGGCAGTGTCACCCGCAAGATCGTCCCGGTCTCGCTTTCGGTGATGAAGGCCTCGCCGTCCTTCAGCGCCAGGTTGGTGGTGTTCCAGCCGGCCGCGCTGGCGATGCGCAGTTCGGGCTCGGCGCGGGCGGACAGGCGCCACACCGTGCCGAAGCCCGCATGGGCCACATACAGCCGCCCCTGCTCATCCAGCGCCATGCCGTCCGGCCCCGACACGCCGCCATGCAGATGCGCGAAGATGCCCGCCTTGGTCACCGAGCCATCCTTGTGCAGCGGCAGGCGCCACACCTGGTTGGCGCGCGTGACCGCCACCAGCACATAGGACAGGTCGGGCGCCACCACGATGCCGTTGGGGCTGGGGATGGTGTCGATCAGCGTGTCCAGCCGGCCGTCGGGGCGCAGGCGATAGACGCGGCCCGTGGGGTCATGCAGGCCGGTCTGGCCCTGGTCGGTGAAGAAGATGCTGCCGTCGCTGCCGAAGGTCAGGTCGTTCACGCCCTTGAAGCCCTCGCTGCGCGCCGATTCCAGCAGCGGGGTGATGGAGCCCGTATCGGCGTCCAGCTGCAGCAGCCCGTGGCGGTAGTCGGTGATGACGTAATGGCCTTCGGGCGCGCGCTTCAGCCCGTTGGGCCAGCCATCGTACTGCACCACCAGCTCCCACTCGCCCTGGGGCGAGATGCGGAAGATCCGCCCGAAGGGGATGTCGGTGACCAGCAGGTTGCCGTCCTCGTCGAAGCAGGGGCCTTCCAGGAAGGAATCGACCGGGTGCCCGCCGCGGTTCCAGTTGGCCCAGGCGCTGGGCACCAGCTTGCGGAATTCGTCCGGCAGGCGGGTCCAGGCGGCGGTCTCGACGCGGGTGGGCGGGGCGAAAAAGCTCATGCAGGCTACCTGTTTGTGGGGAGCGGGCGCTTGGGGTGCGCGCCATTCCATTGCAGTCTCGCGCCAGTATCACTGCTCGCATAGGGGGAGCATCCATGCCCACGGGTTTCGCCATCCATCAGCGCAGCCGCGCCGTCTCGCCGCAGATCGTGGAGGCCTTCCGCCCCCTGCCGGTGGCCAATATCAGCGACTGCATGTCGCGCATCCTGGCCGGCGGCCCGCGCATCCGCCCCATGCACAAGGGCGGCGTGATGTGCGGCCCGGCCCTGACCATCAAGACCCGCCCCGGCGACAACCTGATGATCCACAAGGCCATCCAGCTGGCGGTGGCCGGCGACGTGCTGGTGGTGGATGGCGGCGGCGATCTGACCAACGCCCTGATCGGGGAGCTGATGGCCAACCAGATGATCGTGCGCAAGCTGGGTGGCATCGTGCTGAACGGCGCCATCCGCGACGCGGGCTGGATCGCGGCGCATGACTTCCCGGTCTATGCCGCCGGCGTCACCCATCGCGGCCCCTACAAGGATGGCCCGGGCGAGATCAACGGCACCATCGCCATCGACGGCATGGTGATCGAGCCGGGCGACCTGGTGATCGGCGATGAGGACGGCTTCCTGGCCGTGCCCTTCGCCCAAGCGGAGAAGGTGCTGGCCGACACCCAGGCGAAGAACGCCGCCGAGGAGAAGCAGATGGCCGCCATCCTGTCCGGCAGCTACACGGCCCCCTGGGTGGATGAGACGCTGAAGCGCCTGGGCTGCGAGGGGCTGTAGCCCCCTCAGCCTTTCCCCTGGCCCGCCCAGGCCAGGGCGAACACCCGCAGGTGGCTGGCCAGCGGCTGGTCGGGGTCGGCCCGGGTCGCGTCCTGGGTGGCGACCAGCCCGGCCAGGCTCTGCCCCTGCTGGCTGGCCGCCTGTTCCAGCACGGACCAGAAGGCCGGCTCCAGCGCCACCGAAGTGCGGTGGCCGTTCAGCGACAGGCTGCGCTTCTGCAGGTGCGGCGTCACCCGGTGGGGCCCAGCATCTGGTCGGGGCGCACCCACTGGTCGAATTCCTCGGCCGTCAGATAGCCCAGGCGCAGGGCCGCGTCCTTCAGCGTCAGCCCTTCGGCCAGCGCCAGCTTGCCGATCTTCACCGCCTTGTCGTAGCCGATATGCGGGTTCAGCGCGGTCACCAGCATCAGCGACTTGCCCAGGTTCTCCGCGATGCGCGGCAGGTTGGGGGCCAGCTTGGCCACCATGTGCTCGGCGAAGCTTTCCATCGCGTCCGCCAGCAGGGCGATGGATTGCAGCGTGGCCTGGATGATGACGGGCTTGAACACGTTCAGCTCCAGGTGGCCCTGGGCGCCGGCCACCGTGATGGTGGTGTGGTTGCCCATCACCTGGGCGGCCACCATGGTCAGTGCCTCGGCCTGGGTGGGGTTGGTCTTGCCGGGCATGATGCTGCTGGACAGGCCATCGGCGGGGATGACCAGTTCCGCGAGGCCCGAGCTCGGCCCGCTGCCCAGCAGCCGGATGTCGTTGCCCAGCTTGTTCAGCGACACCGCCAGCACGTTCAGCACGCCCGAAAGCTCCACGAACACGTCATGGGCGGACATGCCCTCACCAGGCAGGTCATTGGCGGTGAAGGGCAGTTTCAGGCGCTGGGCCAGTTCCGCCGCGAAGCCGGGCGCGAATTGCGGATGGGTGTTCAGCCCCGTCCCCGCCGCCGTGCCGCCCTGCGGCAGCACCAGCAGGCGCGGCAGGGTGCCGTTCACCCGGGCCTCCGCCTGCTTCACCTGCCGGGCCCAGACGGCGAATTCCATCCCCAGGCTGACCGGCACCGCATCCATCATATGGGTGCGCCCGAGCTTCACGATCGGCGCCCATTCCTGGGCCCGGGCCTCCAGCGCCGCATGCAGGGTCGTGAGCGCGGGCAGCAGCCGGGTCGTCACCGCCTCGGCGGCCGCGATGTGCATCACGGCCGGGAAACTGTCGTTGGAGGATTGGCCCCGGTTCACGTGATCATTGGGATGCACGGGCGCGCGGGTGCCCAGCGGCTGGCCCAGCAGCTCATTCGCGCGGTTCGAGATCACCTCATTCGCGTTCATGTTGGTCTGGGTGCCGCTGCCGGTCTGCCAGACGGGCAGGGGGAAATCGGCGTCGCGCTCGCCGCGGATGATCTCCTCCGCGGCCTGGGCGATGGCGCCGGCGATATCGGCGGGCAGCAGGCCGAGCGCGGCATTGGCCCGGGCGGCGGCCCATTTCTGCAGGCCGACGGCGCGGATCAGGATGGGCGGGAAACGCTCCGTGCCGATGCGGAACAGGCGGCGCGCGCGCTCCGTCTGCGGGCCCCAGTAGCGGCCCTCCTCGATCTCGATACTGCCGAGGCTATCGGTTTCCGTGCGCGGCATGGGGCGGGTGCACCTTCATCCAGTGGCGCGCGATCTGTTCGCGCGTGGCGACCCATACATCGGGGCAGGCGGCCACATGATCAAGGAAGCGCGCCAGCGCCGCCGCCCGCCCGGGCCGGCCCACGATGCGCGCGTGCAGGCCGACGGACATCATGCGCCCGCCCTCCTGCCGCAGCACCTCCAGCGCGTCGGTCAGGTATTGCTCGAAGCCCCCGGGCGCGGTGAAGCCCGGCGGCACGCCGAACTTCATGTCGTTGGCGTCCAGCGTATAGGGGATGATCAGCTGCGGCTTGCCCCCGGCATCGACGTAATAGGGCAGGTCGTCGTCATAGGCGTCGCAATCGTACAGGAAGCCCCCATGCTCCGCGACCAGGCGGCGGGTGTTGGGGCTCATGCGGCCGGTGTACCAGCCGACCGGGGCGCGGCCGGTCAGCTGCGCGATGGTGTCGTAGCAGCGGGCGACCTCCGCGCGCTCCACCTCCTCCGGCACATTGTGATAGTCGATCCAGCGCCAGGCGTGGCTCGCCACCTCATGGCCCTGCTCCACGAAGGCACGGGCGACATCGGGGTTCAGCTCCAGCGCGCGGCCGACGCCATAGACGGTGAATGTCAGGCCCCGCGCGGCGAACTGGCGCATCACGCGCCACACCCCGGCCCGGGCGCCGTAGTCGAACTGGCTTTCCATGCCGCGGTTGCGCTCGCCGATGATGGGCGTGCCGCCGGGCACCTCGTTCAGATAGATCTCGCTGCCGGCATCGCCGTTCAGCACGGTGTTCTCGCCGCCTTCCTCGTAATTCAGCACGAAGGAGAGCGCGACCCGCGCGCCGCCCGGCCATTGCGGGTCCGGCGGGTTGGCGCCGTAGCCCTTGAAGTCGCGCGGGTAGTAGCTTTTCGGGTCGGGGATCATGGCGTGATTTGGCCAGGGCGCGCCGCGCCGGTCAACGCGGCGCCGGCAGCCCATGCACCAGGGACTGGACGAAGCCGATCTTGCCCACCACCACCGGCGACAGCACGAAGGGGTAGAGGTCCGCCACGCCCATGCTGCGGTTCAGGCTGTTCACCGCGACCGTCAGCGGCACCCAGGCCGCCATCAGCTCCTCGATGCGGGTGCTGGCATAGGGGTCGAAGGCGACTTGGGCCGTCAGCCCGCCGGCCGTGTCCGCGCGGGGCCGGATGCCGAGGCCGAGCGCGGCCGCCATCTCCAGCGTGTCCACGATGTGCAGGTAATGCGCCCAGGTCTCGGCGAAATCCTCCCACGGGTGGCAGGCGGCATAGGTGCTGACGAAATGCTGCTGCCAGTCGGCGGGCGGGCCCTGTTCGTAGTTGCGTTGCAGCGCCTGGCCGTAATCCTGGCTGTCATCGCCGAAGACGGCGCGGCAGGCGTCCAGCCGCCCGCCGTCGCGCACCAGCCGGTCCCAGAAATAATGGCCGGATTCATGCCGGAAATGGCCCAGCAGGGTGCGGTAGGGCTCGTTCATGCTGGTGCGGCGGCGGGCGCGCTCGGCGTCGTCGGCCTCGGCGAGCGCGATGGTGATCAGCCCGTCATCGTGGCTGGTCATCACCCGCTCTGCGGCGTTGGGGGTGTCGGCCAGGATGTCGAAGGCCAGGCCGTTCTCCGGCGCCTCCGCCCGGGTCCGCATCGGCAGGCCCAGCCGCACGAAGCTGTAGAAGGCGCGGTGCTGCGCCACCTCGATCTTGCGCCACAAGGCCAGGTTGTTGGCGTCCGACAGGTCCGGGATGGTGCGGTTGTGCCGGCAGGCGAGGCACAGCGCCTCCCCGCCCTCGGCCGCGACCATCCAGTTGCAGCCCTCCAGCCCCGCATTGGCGCAGAAGCGCAGCGGGCGGCCGGGGTCGGCGGCGGGGCGGAACAGGCCGGTGGTGCCCTCGGCCTCCAGGGCTGACAGCACGTTGGCTTCCGGCAGGTAGCCGAGCGTGGCGCCGCAATTCTCGCAGCGGGTGTTCTCGAAATAGAGAACCTGGCCGCAATGCTGGCAGGAAAACAGGCGCATGGGGGAAAGGCATCCGGACTGGGTACGGAGCCGGAACGCCCGAGGGATGCGGAGGTTGCGCGCCCCGCCGCATGGGGTGCCAGGAGCCTTGCGGCTCCTGGCGGGGAACACTCAGTTCTTGGCCTTGTCGACCAGGGCGTTCTTGCTGATCCAGGGCATCATGGCGCGCAGCTTGGCGCCCACTTCCTCGATCGGGTGCTCGGCCAGCTTGCGGCGGGTCGCCTTAAAGGAGGCCTGGTTGACCTTGTTCTCCAGCATCCAGTCGCGGGTGAAGCGGCCCATCTGGATGTCCTCCAGCACCTTCTTCATCTCGGCCTTGGTCTCGGAGGTGACGATGCGCGGGCCCGTCACGTACTCGCCATACTCGGCCGTGTTGCTGATGGAGTAGTTCATGTTCGCGATGCCGCCCTCATAGATGAGGTCGACGATCAGCTTCACCTCGTGCAGGCACTCGAAATACGCCATCTCGGGGGCGTAGCCGGCCTCGCACAGGGTCTCGAAGCCCGCCTTGATCAGCTCGACCAGGCCACCGCACAGCACGGCCTGCTCACCGAACAGGTCGGTCTCGCACTCTTCCTTGAAGGTCGTCTCGATGATGCCGGCGCGGCCGCCGCCGACGGCGGAAGCATAGGACAGCGCGATCTCCAGCGCATTGCCCGACGGGTTCTGGTGCACGGCCACCAGGCACGGCACGCCGCCGCCCTTCAGGTATTCGCCGCGCACGGTGTGGCCGGGGCCCTTCGGCGCGATCATGAACACGTCGATGTCGGCGCGGGGCTCGATCAGGTTGAAGTGCACGTTCAGGCCATGGGCGAAGGCGAGCGCCGCACCCGGCTTCATGTTGGCGTGCAGGTGATCGCGGTACAGGTCGCCCTGCAGCTCGTCCGGCGTCAGCACCATCACCACATCGGCCCACTTCGCCGCGTCGGCGGGGGTCATCACCTTGAAGCCGGCGGCCTCGGCCTTCTTCCAGGAGGCGCCGGGGCGGGCACCGATGGCCACTTCGGTGGCGCCGCTGTCGCGGATGTTCTGGGCATGGGCGTGGCCCTGGCTGCCGAAGCCTACGATCACGACCTTCTTGGCCTTGATCAGGTTCACGTCCGCGTCGCGGTCGTAGTAAACGCGCATGTCTTTCTCCAATTTTCTATATTGTGCAATATATGCCCAATATAAGTATAATTTATATCCTGCATAGATATAAAATCAAATCAATTGTAAGTCCAACAAAGCCATAAATCATAACATAAACACTAATGGTGTGATAGAATGAAAATAAATCCCCCCATGGTCTAATAGATTTGGAAATTTTCTTTCCAAGAAGAAAGAATTTACTCAAAAAATTATCGTCAGAATCGGAGTCGACAAAATTAATTGCAGATTCAACTCCAGAATCAGATTTGGCTATGAATTCAAATTCATTAGAAATTCCCATCGACTCCAATTTTTTTAAGGCGGCTTTGTAATAAATAAAATTACGCTCTCTCTTCTCAAGTATATGCAACATTACCGCTGAAATATATGAGTTAAAATGATTTATAAATGATGATATGCATATTAAAGATATGTGTAGATAAAAGCCAGATGTCTCCTTTAGGACAAAAAGTAAGGTGGCAATTACTACGGAAGTGCCCGCCACGGATGCGCTGGTTATGTTTCCAAGAATACTGTCGTATTGCCGAACATAATTCCCATATTCTGCGGCAAACTTAATATGAAATTCCACTACATCCTTGGCGGAGAAATTCTGAGCGTTCTCAATGTCTTCTTCTGGCAAATGTTCCATGTGCCTATGCGGCGATGTGCCGCGTTCCCCGTGCGATGGCCACCGCCCCGGTGCGGCAAATCTCCGCAAGCCCGAGCGGGCGCATCAGCGCGCAGAAGGCGTCGATCTTCTCGGCATTGCCGGTCATCTCGAACACGAAGCTCTCGGTGGTGGCGTCCACCACCCGGGCGCGGAAGGCATCGGCCAGCCGCAGCGCCTCCACCCGGTGGTCGCCCTGGCCCACGACCTTGATCAGCGCCAGTTCGCGCATCAGGTGCGGGCCTTCCAGCGTCAGGTCGCTCACCTGGTGCACCGGCACCAGGCGGTCGAGCTGCGCCTTGATCTGCTCGATCACCATCTCCGTGCCGGAGGTGACGACGGTGATGCGGGAAATCCGCCCCGTCTCGTCCACCGGCGCCACGGTCAGGCTGTCGATGTTGTAGCCGCGGCCGGAGAACAGGCCGATCACGCGGGCGAGCACGCCCGCCTCGTTCTCCACCAGCACCGCGATGGTGGCGGAGCGTTGATTCATATCGGACATTGTTCTTACACCAACACCTTGCCTTCATCGGTCACGGAGCGCGCGTTGCCCTCCTGATCGGGGCCCAGGATCATGTCGTTGTGGGCCGCCCCCGACGGGATCATCGGGAAGCAGTTCTCGTCCTTCGCCACCATGATGTCGGCGATGACCGGGCCCGGATGGGCGATCATCTCCCGGATCACGTCATCCAGCTGGTCGGCGTTCTCGGCGCGCAGGCCCTTGGCATGGAAGCTTTCGGCCAGCTTCACGAAATCGGGCAGGGCGGCGGAATAGCTTTCGGAATACCGGCCGCCATGCAGCAGTTCCTGCCACTGGCGCACCATGCCCATGTATTCGTTGTTCAGGATGAACACCTTCACCGGCAGGCGGTACTGCGCCAGCGTGCCCATCTCCTGGATGTTCATCAGGATGCTGGCCTCGCCCGCGATGTCGATGCACAGCGCGTCGGGGTGGGCGATCTGCGCGCCCATGGCGGCCGGCAGGCCATAGCCCATGGTGCCGAGCCCGCCCGAGGTCAGCCAATGGTTCGGCTTGTCGAAGCCGAAATACTGGGCGGCCCACATCTGGTGCTGCCCCACCTCGGTGGAGATGATGGTGTCGCGCCCGGTTTCGCGCGTGATCTCGAACAGGCGCTTCACCGCGTGCTGCGGCTTGATGATCGGGCCCTGCTGCTTGTAGGCGAGGCAGTTGGTGGCGCGCCATTCGTTGATCCGCTGCCACCAGCCGGCCAGGGCTTTCTTGTCCTGCTGGGTGCTGTCGGCCTTCCAGGCCTCGATCAGGGCGGCCAGCACGCGGCCGGCATCGCCCACGATCGCCACATCCACCTTCACGTTCTTGTTGATGGAGGACGGGTCGATATCGGCGTGGATCTTCTTGGAACCCGGGCTGAACGCATCCAGCCGGCCGGTCACGCGGTCATCGAAGCGCGCGCCGATGTTCAGCATCACGTCGCAGCCATGCATGGCCAGGTTCGCCTCCACCGTGCCGTGCATGCCCAGCATGCCTAGGAAGTGCGGGTCGCTGGCCGGGAAGGCGCCGAGCCCCATCAGCGTGTTGGTGCAGGGCATGTTGGCCATGTGGGTGAACTCACCCAGCAGGCGCGAGGCCTCGGGCCCCGCGTTGATCACGCCGCCGCCGGCGTAGATCACGGGGCGCTTGGCACCCTTCAGAAGCTTCACCGCCTCCTGGATGCGCGCCGCGTCGGGCTCCACCTGCGGGCGGTAGCTGCGATGGGGCGTGGAGGGGGGCGGCGCGTCCGTATAGGGCGCGGGCTTGATCAGGATGTCCTTCGGCAGGTCGATCACGACCGGGCCGGGCCGGCCGGACTTCGCCACATGGAAGGCCTCATGCACCACGCGGGCCAAATCCTCGCTCTTTTTCACCAGGTAGTTGTGCTTGGTGGCGGGGCGGGTGATGCCGGTGGTGTCGGCCTCCTGGAAGGCATCATTGCCGATCAGGTGCGTGGGCACCTGGCCGGTCAGGCAGATGATGGGGATGCTGTCCATCAGCGCGTCCACCAGACCGGTGACGGCGTTGGTCGCACCGGGGCCGGAGGTGACCAGCACCACGCCCACCTTGCCGGTGGAGCGGGCATAGCCCTCCGCGGCGTGCACCGCGGCCTGCTCATGCCGGACCAGGATGTGGCGGATGGCGTTCTGCTGGAACAGCGCGTCGTAGATCGGGAGTACGGAACCGCCGGGATAGCCGAAGATCACCTCTACGCCCTGCTCCTTCAGCGCGCGAAGGATGACCTCGGCACCCGGACGCAGATCCGTGGTGGCAGGCGCAGGGGTGGTGATGGCGGACATGGTTTTCCCGTGGTTGGCGTTTACCCGGCCTACCTATGCCTGCCGCGATGCAGCGTCAACCGCGTTGCGCACGAAAGTGACCAATTTTTCCTGTTCACTTTCCGAAAATTGCGCAAGACCCGCGAAACGCGCATGGATCATATGCAAGGCGCTGGGGGCCACCAGCGCCTGGTGCCGGAACCAGGTCGCCTGCCGCTTGGTGTACTGCCCGGTGTTGAGGATGGCGCGTTCCCGGGCCTGGGCGGGAGTCATTTCTCCGAGAAGCATCGCCCGCAGCTCCGGCACGCCATGGGCGCGCATGGCGGGCAAAGCGGGGTCCAGGGGCAGCAGGGCGCGCACCTCCTCGATCGCGCCACCGGCCAGCATAGCGTCGAAGCGGGCGGCGATGGCCGCGCGCAGGGCCTCGCGCGGCGGGTCCAGCAGGATGGCGCTGAAATCCCAGGGGGCGGGGGGCAGCACCGGGGCCTCGCGCTGCCAGGCGGCCAGGCCCCGGCCGGTGGCGATCTGGATCTCCAGCGCGCGGGTCACGCGCTGGCTGTCGCCGGGGCGCAGTTTCGCGGCGGTCTCGGGGTCCAGCAGGGCGTGCAGGGCCTCGGGGCCGCGTTCGGCCAGCAGGGCGCGGGCCTCGGCGCGGGCGGGCTCGGGCACCTCCGACAGGGCGGAGAGGCCCTGGGTCAGCGCGCGCAGATACATCCCCGTGCCGCCGCACAGGATGGGCAGGCGGGCCTGGGCCATCTCGGCCAGCGCGGCTTCCCGCCACCAGGCCACATCGGCGGCCTGGGCCGGGTCGCGCACGCCATACAGGCGGTGCGGGGCCCGGGCGGTGTCCTCCGGCCCCGGCTGGGCCGTGATGACGGCCATGCCGGCATAGCATTGCATGGCATCGGCATTGATGACCGTGCCGCCCAGCATCTCGGCCAGTTCCAGCGCCAGCGCCGATTTGCCGCTGGTGGTCGGGCCACAGACGATCAAGGCAGGCGGGTTGCGCGCTTCGGCCGGCTTCTGCATGGTCCGCCCGCCATGCCGCATATCCTCACGCTTGTCGCGCCCCCTGGCGCGCTTTCCGCCCACCTGCTGCCGGGAATCCGCCAGGCCCTGGCCACGCTCGGCGCCGATTGCGGCACGCCCGACTGGCTGGCCGAGGCCGAGGCGGTGGACATCCCCTTCGACAACCTGGCCAATGAGCCCGCCATGGCCGCCGCCCGCCGGGTGCTGGCGGAGGCCCCGGTGGACGTGATCGCCCAGCCCGTCGAAGGCCGCCGCAAGAAGCTGCTGCTGGCCGACATGGACAGCACCATCGTCACCAGCGAAACGCTCGACGAACTGGCCGCCGAGGCCGGGCTGAAGGACCGCATCGCGGCCATCACCGCGCGGGCCATGAATGGCGAGCTGGACTTCAAGGCCGCCCTGCGGGAACGCGTGTCGATGCTGAAGGGGCTGGAGGAAGCGGCCCTGGAACGCACCTGGGCCACCACGGAGCTGATGCCCGGCGCCCGCCCCCTGCTGGCCACCATGCGCGCCGGCGGGGCGCACACCGCGCTGGTCTCGGGCGGTTTCACCTTCTTCACCGGCCGCGTCGCCAAGCTGGTGGGGTTCCATGAGCACCACTCCAACACGCTGGGCATCGCGGACGGCACCCTGACCGGCGCGGTGGAGGAACCCATCCTGGACAAGGACGCGAAGCTGGCCACGCTGAAGCGCCTGGCCGCCGCCCGCGGCCTGGCCCTGACGGAGACCCTGACGGTGGGCGACGGCGCCAACGACCTGCCCATGCTGCTGGCGGCGGGGCTGGGCATCGCCTATCACGCCAAGCCCAGCGTGCAGGCCCAGGCGCGCTTCCGCCTGAACCACGTGGATCTGCGCGGGCTGCTGTTCGCGCAGGGCTACCGCGCCAGCGAGATCCTGCCGGGCTGATCAACCCGGCAGGCTATAGCCCCGCCACTGCTTCTTCATCTCCGCCTTCCACAGCTTGCCGGTGGCGGTCAGCGGCAGGGATTCCACGAATTCCACCGCGTCCGGCACCCACCATTTGGCCACCTGGCCGTCATAGATGCGCAGGATGTCCTGGGCATCGGGCGTGCAGCCCGGCTTGGGCACCACCAGCAGCAGCGGGCGTTCGTCCCATTTCGGGTGATGCACCGGGATGACGGCGGCCAGCGCCACATCCGGGTGCCGCAGCGCCAGGTTCTCCAGCGTGATGGAGCTGATCCACTCGCCGCCGGATTTGATCACGTCCTTGGCGCGGTCCACGATCTCGATGCAGCCCAGCGGGTCCACCGTGACCACATCGCCCGTGCGCATCCAGCCATCGGGGGTAAAGGCGTGGTCGTGGGCGCGGTTGAAATAGCCGCTGGCGACCCAGTGGCCCTGCACCTGCATCTCGCCGAAGGCGCGGTCGTCATGCGCGATGGGCTGGCCCGCATCGTCCAGCACCCGGTAATCCACGCCGAAATGCGGCCGGCCCTGCTTGCGGGAGTAGTGCAGGAACTCCTCCTGCGACCAATGGGCGTTTTCCGCCTTGCGGGAATTGGTGGAGCCGAGCGGGCTGATCTCCGTCATGCCCCAGGCATGCAGGATGGAGACGCCGTATTCCTTCAGGAACGCCTCCGTCACGGCCACCGGCAGGGCGGTGCCGCCGACCACCAGGCGCGGCGGGTGGGCGAAGCGGCGGTGGGGCTCGGCCTCCAGCCATTGCAGCAGGGCGGTCCAGATGGTGGGCACGCCGGCGCTGAAGGTCACGCCCTCGGCCTCGAACAGGCTGTGCAGGCTGACGGGGTCCAGCTTCGGCCCCGGCAGCACGAGCCCGCTGCCCGCCATCGGCGCGGAGTAGGGCAGGCCCCAGGCGTTCACATGGAACATCGGCACCACGGGCATCACCGTATCCAGCGCCCGCAGCGCGAAGACATCGGGCTGAATCGCCGCCATGGCGTGCAGCACGGTGGAGCGGTGGGAGTATAGCACCCCCTTCGGCTCGCCGGTGGTGCCGGAGGTATAGCACAGCGCGCTGGCCGAGCGTTCATCCAGCAGAGGCCAGTCGTAGCCGGTGCTCTCGCCCGCGATCAGCTGATCGTAGCTGAGGACGGGGACGGAGAGGGCAGGGGGGGCCGCCTCGGGATGCCCCTCGCCCAGCACCACCACGGCGCGCAGGCTGGCGGGCAGGCGGTCCGCCACCTTCTCCAGCACCGGCAGCAGGGAGGCATCGACGAACAGCGCCACATCCTGCGCATCGTTCAGGATGAAGGCGACCTGTTCGGGGAACAGGCGCGGGTTCACCGTGTGCAGCACCGCCCCGCTGCCCGAGACGGCATAGTACAGTTCCAGATGCGGTAGGGTGTTCCAGGCCAGGGTGGCCACGCGCTCCGTCCGCCGCACCCCCAGCCGGTGCAGCCCATGGGCCAGCTGGGCGGCGCGCGCCGCCACCTCCGGGTAGCTGCTGCGGGTCATGCGCCCGTTGGCGTCCACGCTGGCGATGCGCGCCCCCTGGTGGTGGCGCGCCGCATGGCGCAGGATGGATGAGATGAGCAGCGGATGCTCCTGCATCAGGCCCTGCATAATTTCCTCCCTGGTTTTTGTTGGGAGGAACTATCGGGACTTCCATCCCGGGAATGCAAGCCGCAACCCGCCCGCCCCACGGGCGTTACGCCCCCGCACCCCTCACGGAGACGACATCATGGGCTTTCTGGCGCGCACGGCGATCACCGCCTTCGCCTTTTGGTGCGCGGATGCGCTGCTGGATGATCTGAGCTTCAGCGGCCCGTTCAGCCTGTTCTTGGCCGCGATCGTGTTCGGGGTGGTGAACGCGCTGATCCGCCCGGTGCTGTTGCTGCTCTCCCTGCCCTTCACGATCGTGACGCTGGGCTTCTTCATCCTGGTGGTGAACGCGGCGATGCTGGGGCTGACCTCGGCGCTGATCCCGGGGATGAAGATCGACGGCTTCGGGGCGGCCTTCTGGGGCGCGCTGATCGTCTCCATCGTGTCCTGGCTGGTGAACCGCAGCATCGGCGACGGTTCGCCGCGATAGGGCCTACACCGCCGCTGCCAGGCGCCCCTGGTCCAGCTGCTGCCGGTCGAATTCCTCGGCGCTGACGGGGCGGCCATACATGTAGCCCTGGGCCTCGTGGCAGCCTTCCTGGCGCAGGGCTTCGGCCTGGGCCTCGGTCTCCACCCCCTCGCCCACCAGCTCAACCCCCACGGCGCGGGCCATGCTCACCACGGCGCGGACCAGGGCGCGGGCCTCCCCGTCATCGGCCAGGTCCTTCACGAAGCTGCGGTCGATCTTGATGCGGTCGAATTCCAGCTGCCGCAGATGCGACAGGCTGGAGAAGCCGGTGCCGAAATCATCTAGCGCGATCTTCACCCCGCTGCGCCGCAGGCGGCGGATATTGGCCTTCACATTGTCCACATCCTGCAGGATGGCGGTCTCGGTCATCTCGATTTCGAGCTGGGCGGGGTCCATCCCCGTCTCGCGCAGGATGCGCTCCACGGTCTGGGCGAAGCGCGGTTCCCGCAACTGCACGGCGGAGGCATTGACGGCCACCCGCAGCGCGGGGCGGGCGGCGCCGAAGCGGCAGGCCTCCGCCAGGACGAATTCGCCCAGCGGCAGGATCAGCCCGGTATCCTCGGCCAGCGGAATGAAATCGCTGGGCATGTGGCGGTTGCCCTGCGCGTCCTCCCAGCGGACCAGCGCCTCGGCCCCCATCACGCGGCCCGTCTCCAGCAGCACCTGGGGCTGATAGACCAGCCGGAATTCATGGTGCTTCAGCCCTTCGTGCAGGGCGGCTTCCATCGCGCGGCGGCGGCGCTGGGCCTCATTCATCGCGGGTTCGAAGAAGCGCCAGATCCCCCGGCCCTCGGCCTTGGCGGCATAGAGCGCCACATCGCCTTCCTGCTGCAGCATGCCGGGCTCATGCGAGCCGTCGCTGACCGCGATGCCCACCGAGACGCCGATCTCCACATGCTTGCCCTCCAGCTCCACCGGCAGGGCGATGGCGCCGATCACGCGCCGGGCCAGCATCTCCGCTTCCTCGGGCCGTTCCAGTGTCGGCATCAGGATGGAGAATTCGTCCCCGCCCAGCCGGCCCACCGTGTCCGAGCCGCGGACGCAGAGCTGCAGGCGCTCCGCGACCCGGCGCAGCAGCTGGTCCCCGGCGGCATGGCCCAGCGTGTCGTTCACTTCCTTGAAGCGGTCCAGGTCCAGGCAGAGCAGGGCGATGGTGCGGCCATCGCGCGCGGCGGCCACCAGGGCCTGATGCAGCCGGTCCTGGAACAGGGAGCGGTTAGGCAGCCGGGTCAGCGGGTCGAAATTGGCCATCCAGGTCAGGCGTTCGGTCAGGCGCTCGCGCTCGGCCAGGTTTTCCCGGAAGCGTTCCACGGCCAGGCGCAGGTCGCGCAATTCCTGGATGGCGGGCATGCCGAAATGGGAAAGGCTGACCGCCGGCCGGCCTTCGCCCAGTTCCCGCAGTGCCTGGCTGAGCGTGCGCAGGCGCTGGGCCAGCCGGGTGCCCAGGAAGGCCACGGCCGGGATCAGCAGGAACAGCACGAACAGCACCGACAGCACGATGCCCCCCACGGCCAGGTTGCCGGGGCGGTCCACCTCCGCCTGCGGCCACAGCACCAGCACGCCCAGGTCGCTGCCGGGGATGTTCAGATGGCGGTAGAGGGTGATGAGCCGTTCGCCCGCCAGCATCATGTGCAGCGGCCCGGGCTGGCTGGGGCCATGCCACTGCCGGAACAGGGAATCGGGGTTCACGGTGATGGTGCCCGCCAGCAATTCGTCGCTGGACACCAGCAGCAGGTCACGGCGCAGCAGGCGGGAGATATCGGCCACGAAGGCCGCGTTCACGGGCCGGATGAGGGAGATCCAGCCGACATGCTCGCCTGCGTGGATCACGGGCGCGTTGCCGGCCAGCATCAAGCTGCCGGGGGTGCGCGGGTCATGAATGATGCGGGTGAAGGCGTTGGCGTCGGCCTCCCCCACCGCCGCGGGCGCGCTGACCAGATCCACCCGGAAACGGCCGCGCGCAGCCTCTCCCATGGTGCTGGCCAGCACCGATCCGTTGCGCAGGACCACCTCCAGCTGCTCGATATCGGTGCCCACGCTGGTCATGTTGCGGCGGGCGCGTTCCAGCAGGGTATCCGCCGCGGCATGGTCCTGATCGGCCAGGGCCTGGGCCAGGGTGCGGCGGTCGGCGGCCACGGAGGCATGCACGGCCAGGGTCTCGGATATTTCATCCAGCAGGGCCAGCACGCTGTCGGCGTCGTGGCTGAGATTGGCACGGGCTTCCTGCAGGGCGTTGCGCTGCACGAAGCCGGCGCTGAGCGTGCCGGCCATCAAGGCGGCCAGCAGCGGCGGCAGTAGCCCGCCCAGCAGCAGGGCCGTGCGCAGCCGCACTCCCGGGAACGCTCCACGCAGCCAGTGCCGGAAACGCCTCATCATCCGTGTTCTGGCGACGGAGCGCCAGAAGGGGGCGTCCCTAGGCATAGGCGGGGCTCATGCTTCTCGCTCCGGGTCAGCGCGTGACATTAGACTAAAGAATCGCAACGGAACGTGAATGAAGCATCACACGGGTCGATGAAGCAGCAAAACTATGCGTGA
This sequence comes from Rhodovarius lipocyclicus, assembly GCF_009900765.1. Lineage (GTDB taxonomy): Bacteria > Pseudomonadota > Alphaproteobacteria > Acetobacterales > Acetobacteraceae > Rhodovarius > Rhodovarius lipocyclicus. The sequence continues at coordinate 12,755 of NZ_JAAABL010000007.1, read as the reverse complement.
TGGATGACATTCCCCTCCTCGACCCCGCCGCCCCGGGCGGTGCGTGGGGCTAGACAGGGGGGCGGAAAGGGTCTAGAGCGGCGCCCCGCCGGGAATAACCCCGGCGCCCCACCAGTGACACCACTGGGGAACGCGGGAGATAAGGCCGGCTCCGTAAGGATCTGGCCCTTGTCGCATGCACCGCGGGCCTCTGAGGACCATTGTCCCGGGTTACAGAGGATAGATTTATGGCCAAGAAGATTGTTGGCTACATCAAGCTGCAGATTCCCGCCGGCAAGGCGAACCCCTCGCCGCCGGTCGGCCCCGCGCTGGGTCAGCGCGGCCTGAACATCATGCAGTTCGTGAAGGAATTCAACGCGGCGACGCAGCAGATGGAGCCGGGCACCCCGACCCCTGTCGTCATCACGGCCTTCTCCGACCGCACCTTCTCCTTCATCACCAAGACCCCGCCCAACACCTACTTCCTGCTGAAGGCGGCGAAGATCGACAAGGGCAGCGTGACCCCCGGCAAGGGCGCCAATGTGGGCCGCGTGACCAAGTCCCAGCTGGCCGAGATCGCCAAGGTGAAGATGAAGGACATGAACTGCACGGACATCGAGTCCGCCGTGCGCCAGCTGGCCGGGTCCGCCCGCGCCATGGGCGTGTCCGTGGTGGAGGGCTGAGATCATGGCAAAGCTGACGAAGCGCGCGAAGGCCCTGGCCGCGACCGTGGACGAGAGCAAGCTGTACGGCCTGAATGAGGCGATCGACCTGGTGAAGGCGAACGCGAAGGCCAAGTTCGACGAGACGATCGAGATCTCGATGAACCTGGGCGTGGACCCCCGCCATGCGGACCAGATGGTGCGCGGCGTGGTGGGCCTGCCGAACGGCACCGGCAAGACCGTGCGCGTGGGCGTGTTCGCCCGCGGCCCGAAGGCCGAGGAAGCCAAGGCCGCCGGCGCCGACGTGGTGGGCGCCGAGGAACTGGCCGCCGCCGTGCAGGAAGGCAAGATCGACTTCGATCGCTGCATTGCGACCCCGGACATGATGGCCCTGGTCGGCCGCCTGGGTAAGATCCTGGGCCCGCGCAACCTGATGCCGAACCCCCGCCTGGGCACCGTGACGATGGACGTCAAGGGCGCCGTGACGGCGGCCAAGGCCGGCCAGGTGGAGTTCCGCGCCGAGAAGGCCGGCATCGTGCATGCCGGCATCGGCAAGGCCTCCTTCCCCGCCGACAAGCTGCTGGAAAACGCGAAGTCCTTCATCGACGCGATCCAGAAGGCCCGTCCGGCCGGTGCCAAGGGCACCTATGTGAAGAAGGTCGCGGTGTCCTCCACCCAGGGCGCCGGCGTGAAGGTGGACGTGGCGTCCATCTCCGCCTGAAGAAATGCGAGCCACCCTTCCGGGTGGCCGAGCAGGGGGCTGGCTTGCCAGCCCCCGAACCTGTCTGAGATCGCATGTGGGGTTCGCCCCTTGAAGGATGGTTTCCATCCGCAGGCGGGAGGCGGGGCGCAGGAACGGGCCGGGTAACACCGGCTTGGCTTGGGTTCCGGCTTTTTACTGAGACAGGCGAACCATGGGCCGTGATGGGTTCTCCATCCCGGCCCGCGTGTGAACCGGCCGGTTCACCGCGGTGCGCCCCGTGAAAAGGGCGGGCCCGGTGCCCCGGCCACCATCGGAGACGACACGTGGATAGGACGGAAAAGCGCGAATTCGTCGCGTCGCTCGCCGCGATCTTCGCGGACACGTCCTTCGTTCTGGTGGCCCGCAACGACGGTCTGACGGTTCAGGCCGTCGACAAGTTGCGGCGCCAGATGAAGGACGCGGGCGCGACGTACAAGGTCGCGAAGAACCGCCTGGCCGTGCGCGCCCTGGATGGCACCCGTTTCCAGGCCATTTCGCCTCTGCTGAAGGGTCCGACCGCGCTCGCGTGGTCGACGGACCCCGTGGCGGTGGCGAAGACGGCCGTGGAGTTCGCCAAGGGTAACGACAAGTTCGTGATCCTCGGCGGGGCGCTGGGCGCCCAGAGCCTGACGCTGGATGGCGTCAAGGCCCTGGCCGAACTGCCCTCGCTGGAAACGCTGCGCGCGCAGCTGCTGGGTCTCATCCAGACCCCGGCGTCGCGCATCGCCTCGGTGCTGCAGGCACCGGGCGGGCAGCTGGCACGGGTGTTCAAGGCTTACGCCGACAAGGACGCCGCATAGTCCGGAACTGCTGTTACACCCGGGCGTCATGTTTTCGCGGCCCGGGTTGTCAAACCCAAGTCAAGCCCTTATCTGAAGGAACATTATCATGGCCGATCTCGCAAAGCTGGTGGACGAGCTGTCCAGCCTGACCGTTCTTGAGGCTGCCGAGCTGTCGAAGCTGCTCGAGGAGAAGTGGGGCGTTTCCGCCGCCGCTCCCGTTGCCGTGGCTGCCGCCCCGGCCGCTGGCGCCGCCGCCCCGGCTGCCGAAGCGCAGACCGAGTTCACGGTTATCCTGGCCGACGCTGGCGACAAGAAGATCAACGTCATCAAGGAAATCCGCACGATCACGGGCCTGGGCCTGAAGGAAGCCAAGGACCTGGTCGAGGGCGCGCCCAAGACCGTGAAGGAGTCGGTGTCCAAGGACGAAGCCGACAAGATCAAGAAGGTGCTGGAAGAGAACGGCGCCAAGGTCGAGGTCAAGTGATCCCGCGGCCCGGCCTTCGGGCCGGGCCGGACTATACTTTACGGGGAGCGGGCGAGGACCAGAGGGTCCTCGTCCCTCTCTGCGTTTCAGGGGGCCTTCGGGCCTGACGTGTCATCAGCCCTACCGGGCTGATCATTTGAGGAAGCTGGACAGGCATGAACGCTATCTCCAAGCCGTTCAAGGGCAGCAAGCGCATCCGTCGTAGCTTTGGGCGCCTGCCCGAAGTCGCGCCGATGCCCAACCTGATCGACGTGCAGCGCTCCTCCTATGCGCAGTTCCTGCAAATGGACACGCCGCCGGACAAGCGCACGCCGACCGGTCTGCAGGAAGTGTTCAAATCCGTGTTTCCCATCGATGATTTCGGTGGCCGTGGCCGGCTGGAATTCGTCCAGTACGAGCTGGAGGAGCCGAAATACGATGTTGAGGAATGCATTCAGCGCGGCCTGACCTTCGCCGCCCCGCTGAAGCTGCGTCTGCGCCTGATCGTGTGGGATATCGACGAGGACACGGGCAGCCGCTCCGTCCGCGATATCAAGGAGCAGGACGTCTACATGGGCGACATGCCCCTGATGACGGACAACGGCACCTTCATCGTGAACGGCACCGAGCGCGTCATCGTCAGCCAGATGCACCGCAGCCCGGGCGTGTTCTTCGACCACGACAAGGGCAAGACGCACAGCAGCGGCAAGTACCTGTTCGCCGCGCGCGTGATCCCGTATCGCGGTTCCTGGCTCGACTTCGAGTTCGATGCCAAGGACATCTGCTATGTCCGCATCGACCGCAAGCGCAAGCTGCCGGCCAGCACCCTGCTGCTGGCGCTGGACAGCGCGGCCACCGTGGCCAAGCGCGCCCAGGCCGCCGCCGAGGGCCGTGACCTGGAGCCGGGCGAGATCCGCGGCATGGACGCCGAGGAGATCCTGAACGCCTTCTACGGCCAGGTCGCCTTCACGCGCACCCCCAAGGGCTGGGCCCGTCCCTTCGACCCCGAGGCGTTCCGCGGCATCAAGCTGCAGGAAGCGCTGGTGGACGCGAAGACGGGTGCCATCGTGGCCGACAAGGACACGAAGATGACCCCCCGCGCCGCCCGCAAGATCGCCGAGGGCGGCACCACCGAGGTGCTGGTCGGCCGCGCTGACCTGCTGGGCCGTTTCCTGGCCGAGGACCTGGTGAACCTGGAGACGGGCGAGCTGTGGGGCGAGGCCGGCGAGGAGCTGACCGAGGCCCGGCTGGCGACCATCGAGGAAGCGGGCATCGACACGCTGCCGACGCTGGCTATCGACCAGTCCGTGGGCCCCTGGCTGCGCAACACCCTGATGGTGGACAAGAACACCAGCCGCGACGACGCGCTGATGGACATCTACCGCGTGATGCGCCCCGGTGAGCCGCCGACGCCCGAGACCGCCGAGGCGCTGTTCAAGGGCCTGTTCTTCGACCAGGAGCGCTACGACCTGTCGGCCGTGGGCCGCGTGAAGATGAACATGCGCCTGGGCTTCAGCAACGAGGAGGTGCTCGACACCATCCGTGTGCTGCGCAAGGACGACATCCTGACGACCCTGCGCATCCTGCTGGAACTGAAGGACGGCAAGGGTTCGGTCGACGACATCGACAACCTCGGCAACCGGCGTGTGCGCTCGGTCGGCGAGCTGATGGAGAACCAGTACCGCCTGGGCCTGCTGCGCATGGAGCGCGCGATCAAGGAGCGCATGGGGTCGGTCGATATCGACACCGTGATGCCGCATGACCTGATCAACGCGAAGCCGGCGGCCGCCGCCGTGCGCGAGTTCTTCGGCTCCTCGCAGCTGTCCCAGTTCATGGACCAGACCAACCCGCTGTCCGAAGTGACGCACAAGCGCCGCCTCTCGGCGCTTGGCCCTGGCGGTCTGACCCGTGAGCGCGCCGGCTTCGAGGTGCGTGACGTGCACCCGACCCATTACGGCCGCATCTGCCCGATCGAGACGCCGGAAGGCCCGAACATCGGCCTGATCAACAGCCTGGCCACCTTCGCCCGGGTGAACAAGTACGGCTTCATCGAGACGCCGTACCGCCTGGTGAAGGACGGCAAGATCGTCGGCGAGCCGCGCTACCTCTCCGCCATGGAGGAGGAGAAGCTGATCGTCGCCCAGGCCGATGCCGAGGTCGACGCGGCCACGGGCGAGTTCAAGTCCGAGCTGGTCTCCGTGCGTCAGTCGGGCGATTTCCGCCTGGTGCCGCCGGAGCAGGTGACCGCCATCGACGTGTCGCCGAAGCAGCTGGTCTCCGTCGCCGCCGCGCTGATCCCGTTCCTGGAGAACGACGACGCCAACCGCGCGCTGATGGGCTCCAACATGCAGCGCCAGGCGGTGCCGCTGGTCAAGTCCGACGCGCCGCTGGTCGGCACGGGCATGGAAGCCGCCGTGGCCCAGGATTCGGGCGCCGCGATCTCGGCCAAGCGCGAAGGCGTGGTGGACCAGATCGACGGTGCGCGCATCGTGGTGCGCGCGACGGGCAATGATGGCCAGACCATCGGCGTGGACATCTATCGCCTGCGCAAGTTCCAGCGATCCAACCAGTCCACCTGCATCAACCAGCGCCCGCTGGTGAAGGTGGGCGACCGGGTTTCGCCGGGCGACATCATCGCCGACGGTCCGAGCACGGAGCTGGGCGAGCTGGCCCTGGGCCGGAACGTGCTGGTCGCGTTCATGCCCTGGAATGGCTACAACTTCGAGGACTCCATCCTCATCAGCGAGCGCATCGCGCGCGACGACGTGTTCACCTCGATCCACATCGAGGAGTTCGAGGTCAGCGCCCGCGACACCAAGCTGGGCCAGGAGGAAATCACCCGCGACATCCCGAACGTCGGTGAGGAAGCCCTGCGCAACCTCGACGAGGCGGGCATCGTCTATGTGGGTGCCGAGGTGCAGCCGGGCGACATTCTGGTCGGCAAGGTGACGCCGAAGGGCGAAAGCCCGATGACGCCGGAGGAAAAGCTCCTCCGCGCCATCTTCGGCGAGAAGGCGTCCGACGTGCGCGACAGTTCCCTGCGGCTGCCCCCGGGCACCACGGGCACCATCGTGGACGTGCGCGTGTTCAACCGCCGCGGCGTCGACAAGGACGAGCGCGCCATGGCGATCGAGCGCGCCGAGGTGGAGCGCCTGGCCAAGGACCGCGACGACGAGAAGGCGATCCTGGAGCGCAACTTCTTCGGCCGCCTGCGGGAGCGCCTGCTGAACCGCAAGGCGTCCGGCGGCTTCAAGGCCGTGAAGCCCGGCACGCCGCTGACCGACGACATCCTGGAGCAGTTCGCCCCCGCGACCTGGCGCCAGATCGGCGTGCAGGACGACGCGGTGATGGCCGAGATCGAGGCCATGAAGCGCGAGTTCGACGCCGCGGTCGAGAAGCTGCAGAAGCGCTTCGAGAGCAAGGTGGAGAAGCTGCAGCGCGGCGACGAGCTGCCCCCGGGCGTGATGAAGCAGGTCAAGGTGTTCGTGGCGGTGAAGCGCAAGCTGCAGCCGGGCGACAAGATGGCCGGCCGTCACGGCAACAAGGGTGTGGTGTCCCGCGTCGTGCCCGTGGAGGACATGCCGTTCCTGGAGGATGGCACCTCGATGGACCTGGTGCTGAACCCGCTGGGCGTGCCGTCGCGCATGAACATCGGCCAGATCCTGGAAACCCATCTGGGCTGGGCCTGCGCGAATCTCGGCAAGCAGGTCGGTGAGCTGGTGGAGGAATACCGCCGCCACTCCGGCGTGCGTGAGGAACTGCTGGCCAAGCTGAAGGACGTGTACGGCGACGAGATCTTCGAGCGCGACATCGCGCCGATGAGCGAGGAGCAGCTGTTCGAGCTGGGCGACAACCTGAAAAAGGGTATCCCCATCGCGACGCCGGTCTTCGACGGCGCGCGCATCAGCGACATCGAGGGCATGCTGGAGAAGGCGGGGCTGCACAAGTCCGGCCAGATGCAGCTGACCGATGGCCGCACGGGTGAGCCGTTCGAGCGCAAGACCACGGTCGGCTACATCTACATGCTGAAGCTGCACCACCTGGTCGACGACAAGATCCACGCCCGCTCGATCGGCCCCTACTCGCTCGTCACCCAGCAGCCGCTGGGCGGCAAGGCGCAGTTCGGTGGCCAGCGCTTCGGCGAAATGGAGGTCTGGGCCCTCGAAGCCTATGGCGCCGCCTACACCCTGCAGGAAATGCTGACGGTGAAGTCGGACGACGTGGCCGGCCGTACGAAGGTCTATGAGGCCATCGTGCGCGACCAGGACAGCTTCGAGGCCGGCATTCCGGAAAGCTTCAACGTGCTGGTCAAGGAGCTGAAGAGCCTGGGCCTGAACGTCGAGCTCGAGCCGCGCAACGATTGATGATGAGTGGCCGGCGCCCCGGGCGCCGGTCCCGACTACCCCTTTCACCGCCCTTTCGCCGCCCTCGGGGCGCCACCACCAGGGGCAGGATGGAGACGAGAGCGACATGAATGAGCTGATGAAGATTCTGGGCCAGACGGGCCAGTCTGTGACCTTCGATCAGATCAAGATCACCATCGCTTCTCCCGAGCAGGTGCGCAGCTGGTCCTACGGCGAGATCAAGAAGCCGGAGACCATCAACTACCGCACCTTCAAGCCGGAGCGGGACGGGCTGTTCTGCGCCCGTATCTTCGGCCCGATCAAGGACTACGAGTGCCTGTGCGGCAAGTACAAGCGCATGAAGTTCCGCGGCATCGTGTGCGAGAAGTGCGGCGTGGAAGTGACGCTGGCCAAGGTCCGGCGTGAGCGCATGGGCCATATCGAGCTGGCCTCCCCCGTCGCGCATATCTGGTTCCTGAAGTCCCTGCCGTCCCGCGTCGGCCTGATGGTCGACATGACGCTGAAGGACCTGGAGAAGGTCCTGTACTTCGAGTCCTATGTGGTGCTCGAGCCGGGCCTGACGGACCTCAAGCTGCATCAGCTGCTGAACGAGGACCAGTTCCAGCAGAAGCTGGACGAGTTCGGCGAGGACAGCTTCAGCGTCGGCATCGGCGCCGAGGCCGTGAAGCAGATCCTGACCGGCAACGACCTGGACAAGGACGCGACCCGGCTGCGCGCCGAGCTGAAGGAGACGACCTCCGAGGCCAAGCGCAAGAAGCTGGTGAAGCGCCTGAAGCTGATCGAGGCCTTCCTCGAGAGCGGTTCGCGCCCCGAGTGGATGATCATGGACGTGGTGCCCGTGATCCCGCCCGAGCTGCGCCCGCTGGTGCCGCTGGACGGCGGCCGCTTCGCGACGTCCGACCTGAACGACCTGTACCGCCGCGTCATCAACCGCAACAACCGCCTGAAGCGGCTGATCGAGCTGCGCGCGCCCGACATCATCGTGCGCAACGAAAAGCGCATGCTGCAGGAAGCGGTGGACGCGCTGTTCGACAACGGCCGCCGCGGCCGCGCCATCACGGGTGCCAACAAGCGCCCGCTGAAGTCGCTGTCCGACATGCTGAAGGGCAAGCAGGGTCGCTTCCGGCAGAACCTGCTGGGCAAGCGCGTTGACTACTCCGGCCGTTCGGTCATCGTGGTCGGGCCCGAGATGAAGCTGCACCAGTGCGGCCTGCCCAAGAAGATGGCGCTGGAGCTGTTCAAGCCCTTCATCTACTCGAAGCTCGAGAAGTACGGCCACGCCACCACCATCAAGGCCGCGAAGCGGATGGTGGAGAAGGAGCGTCCCGAGGTGTGGGACATCCTGGAAGAGGTGATCCGCGAGCATCCGGTGATGCTGAACCGCGCGCCGACGCTGCACCGCCTGGGCATCCAGGCCTTCGAGCCGACGCTGGTCGAGGGCAAGGCGATCCAGCTGCACCCGCTGGTCTGCACCGCCTTCAACGCGGACTTCGACGGCGACCAGATGGCCGTGCACGTTCCCCTGAGCCTCGAGGCCCAGCTGGAAGCGCGCGTGCTGATGATGTCCACCAACAACATCCTCAGCCCCGCGAACGGCAAGCCGATCATCGTGCCGTCGCAGGACATCGTGCTCGGCCTGTACTTCCTCAGCATCGACACGCCCGAATACAATGTGGCGAAGCAGCGGATCGAGGAAGTGCGCGCGCTGGTGGCTTCCGCCCAGGCCAAGGGCGGCAAGAACCTGACCGAGTCCGAGGCCGAGGCGCTGAACTATCGCCCGCACATCTATCGTGGCCTGGGTGAGGTGGAGCAGGCGCTGGCCGCCGGCGTCATCCGCGTCCACACCGCGATCCATGTCCGCGTGCCGGCCCCCCGCATGGTGGGCGACAGCACGACGGAAACCGTGGTGACCACGCCGGGCCGCCTGATGATGGGCGCCCTGCTGCCCAAGGATCCGCGCACGCCCTTCAGCCTGGTGAACCGGCTGCTGACGAAGAAGAACATCTCCGACGTCATCGACATGGTCTACCGCCATTGCGGCCAGAAGGAGTCGGTGATCTTCGCCGACCGCCTGATGGGCCTGGGCTTCAAGCAGGCCGCCCGCGCCGGCATTTCCTTCGGCAAGGACGACATGATGATCCCGCCCGAGAAGGCGGAGCTGATCGCGAAGACCAAGTCCGAGGTGAAGGAGTTCGAGCAGCAGTACCTCGATGGCCTGATCACGGCCGGCGAGCGCTACAACAAGGTGGTTGACGCCTGGTCGCGCTGCACGGACGCGGTTGCCGCCGCCATGATGAAGGAGATCTCCCGTCAGGAGGTGGGCAAGACCACCAACTCGATCTGGATGATGTCCCACTCCGGTGCGCGTGGTTCGCCGGCGCAGATGCGCCAGCTGGCCGGCATGCGCGGCCTGATGGCCAAGCCCTCGGGCGAGATCATCGAGCAGCCGATCATCTCGAACTTCAAGGAAGGCCTGACCGTGCTGGAGTACTTCAACTCCACCCACGGCGCCCGCAAGGGCCTGGCCGACACGGCGCTCAAGACCGCGAACTCCGGCTACCTCACCCGCCGTCTGGTGGACGTGGCGCAGGACAGCATCATCGTCATCCCCGATTGCGGCACCGAGAAGGGCATCACTGTCCGCGCCGTGATGGATGGCGGCGAGGTGGTCAGCCCGCTCTCCGAACGCATCCTGGGCCGCACCGTGCAGCGGGACATCATCGACCCGGTGACGGGCGACGTGATCCTGGCGCGCGGCGACCTGGTCGAGGAAGCCGATGCCGAGCGCGTCGAGAAGGCCGGTGTCGAGGAAGTCTATATCCGCTCGGTGCTGACCTGCGATGCGCGGACCGGCGTGTGCGGCAAGTGCTATGGCCGTGACCTGGCGCGCGGCACGCCCGTCAACGCCGGTGAGGCGGTGGGCGTGATCGCGGCCCAGTCGATCGGTGAGCCGGGCACGCAGCTGACCATGCGCACCTTCCACATCGGTGGCGCGGCGCAGCGCGGTGCCGAGCAGTCCGCGGTGGAAGCCACGGCCGACACCATCGCCAAGGTGTTCAACCTGAACATCGTGGTGAACAGCTCCGGCGCGCCCGTGGTCATGAGCCGCAATTGCGAAATCGCGCTGATCGACTCCAACGGCCGTGAGCGCGCGCGCTTCCGCGTGCCGTATGGCGCGAAGATGCTGGTGAAGGATGGTGACCATGTCACGCGCGGCCAGAAGATGGCCGAGTGGGACCCGTTCACCCTTCCGATCCTGACGGAAACGTCCGGTACCGTGGAATACGCCGACCTGATCGAAGGCGTGACCATGGTGGAGCGGACCGACGACGTGACCGGCATGTCCAGCAAGGTGGTGGTGGACTACAAGTCCAACGCCAAGGGCGCCGACCTGCGTCCGCGCCTGCTGCTGAAGGACAGCAACGGCACGCTGCTGAAGCGCATGACCGGTGGCGACGCCATCTACTTCCTGACGCCGGACACGGTGCTGTCCGCCGACAATGGCATGCAGGTCTCGGCTGGTGACGTGGTGGCCCGTCTGCCGCGCGAATCCTCCAAGACGCGTGACATCACCGGCGGTCTGCCGCGCGTGGCCGAGCTGTTCGAGGCCCGGCGCCCGAAGGACGCCGCCATCATCAGCGATGTCGATGGGCGGGTGGAGTTCGGCAAGGACTACAAGGCCAAGCGCCGCATCATCGTGAAGGCGGATGCGGTGGGCGACGAGCCGCCGATCGAGCGCGAATACCTGGTGCCGAAGGGCAAGCACGTGTCCGTGCAGGAAGGCGACTATGTCCGTGCCGGCGACCCGCTGGTGGACGGCCCCCGCGTTCCGCACGACATCCTGCGCGTGCTGGGTGTGGAGGCGCTGGCCAACTACCTGGTCAACGAGATCCAGGACGTCTACCGGCTGCAGGGCGTGAAGATCAACGACAAGCATATTGAAGTGATCGTCCGCCAGATGCTGCAGAAGGTGGAAATCCTGGATCCGGGTGACACCACCTATCTGATCGGTGAGCAGGTCGACCGCATCGCGTTCGAGATCGAGAACGAGAAGCGGATCGAGGTGAAGGAACGCCCGGCCCGCGCCGAGCCGGTGCTGCAGGGCATCACCAAGGCCTCGCTGCAGACCGAGTCGTTCATCTCGGCGGCCTCCTTCCAGGAGACGACGCGCGTGCTGACCGAGGCCGCTACGGCGGGCAAGGTGGACGTGCTGCAGGGCCTGAAGGAGAACGTGATCGTCGGCCGCCTGATCCCGGCCGGCACGGGCTCCGTGATGAACCGTCTGCGGGCCCTGGCGGCCCAGCGCGACAAGGGGCAGCTGACGCCGTCCCAGCCCGCGATGAACCAGACGGCGATTCCGGCGCCGGAGTCGCCCGCGGCAGCGGAGTAAGGGGAGGGGGATTTTTCCCCCTTTTCCAAGGGTTTCGCCTATGGCGGCGCAGCAATTCCAAGGCTGCGCCGCCATATGTGTTTTTACGGGGAAGCTTCGCTTGACTCCTGGGCCCCGGCCCCGTAGTTAGCGGCCCTCGGCCAAGCTGAACCGAAAGGTTTGGGCTTGGGGTGTTTTTCAATCGCTGCGCCGCCGGCGCCGCCTCTCAGGATTTGAGGGGCTGAGGCCGGTGGCGGGTCGAATGCCCCGTTGGGAGCGCACTGGCGCGACCTGGCGGGGTGATCGGCTTTCTGGAGACCTGAAGGGGCGTCATGCCGACGATCAACCAGCTCATCGCGGGTGCGCGAGAGCCCCGCGCAAGCCGGAACAAGGTTCCCGCGCTGCAGGGCTGCCCGCAAAAGCGCGGCGTTTGCACGCGCGTTTATACGACGACGCCGAAGAAGCCGAACTCGGCTCTTCGTAAGGTCGCGAAGGTGCGCCTGACCAACGGCTTCGAAGTGGTGAGCTACATCCCCGGCGAAGGCCATAACCTTCAGGAACACTCCGTGGTGCTGATCCGCGGCGGCCGCGTGAAGGACCTTCCGGGCGTCCGTTACCACATCCTCCGCGGCGTGCTCGACACGCAGGGTCTGCCGAAGCGGCGCAAGCGGCGCTCGCTGTACGGCGCCAAGCGGCCGAAGTAAGGAGTTCGAGCGATGTCGCGTCGCCATAGCGCCGAAAAGCGCGAAGTTCTGCCGGACCCCAAGTTCGGTGATGTCGTGCTCAGCCGTTTCATGAACGTGCTGATGTATGATGGTAAGAAGAGCACCGCCGAAGGGATCGTTTACAGCGCCCTCGATGGTCTCAAGAAGCGGATGGGCCAGAACGCCGATCCCCTGCGCCTGTTCCATGAGGCGCTGGACAATGTGAAGCCGGCCGTCGAGGTGCGTTCGCGCCGCGTGGGTGGTGCCACCTACCAGGTTCCCGTCGAGGTTCGTACGGACCGTCGTCAGGCGCTCGCGATCCGCTGGATCATCGACAGCGCCCGGAAGCGTGGTGAGAACACGATGGAAGAGCGCCTTTCGGCAGAGCTCCTGGACGCGGCCAACAACCGCGGCACGGCTGTGAAGAAGCGCGAAGATACGCACCGGATGGCGGAGGCTAACAAGGCCTTCAGCCACTACCGCTGGTAAGACACGAGAGCTGACGGAACACGACGATGGCCAAGGCGAAATTCGAGCGGAACAAGCCGCACTGCAACATCGGGACGATCGGCCATGTGGATCATGGCAAGACGTCCCTGACGGCCGCGATCACCAAGGTGCTGGCGAAGTCCGGTGGTGCGTCCTTCACGGCGTATGACCAGATCGACAAGGCTCCCGAGGAGCGCGCTC
>NZ_JAAABL010000006.1 GCF_009900765.1 Rhodovarius lipocyclicus | reverse complement strand
GCCGCCCCGCCCATGCCGCCGCCGGCACCCCCGCCGCCCCCGGCCCCGGTGGCGGCCGCCCCCGCGCCACCGCCCATCCAGCCCCCGGCGCCCCGGCGCGACTGGCTGCTGCCCTATGCCGCCGAAACCGGTGCCGCCATGCTGCGCCGAGGCGGCAGCTGGCTGGCCCTGTTCGACGCCGCCACCGAGACCCTGCCCGAATCCCTGCTGCGCGCCGGCTGGCGCTACAGCGCTATTCCCGGCGGCTCCATGCTGGCGCTGGAGGATGAGCAGCCCTGGTATCTGCGCCGCACCGGCACCCGCTGGTCTCTGGTGCAGGGCAGCCCCAGCGTGGCGCAGACCCCCATCCAGGCCCTGGCGGACGGCGCCGCGCCCGGGCTGATCGTGCTGGGGGTACGGGCGGCCAACCGCAGCCTGTCGGTGCAGGACCCGGTCTCGGGCCTGCCGCTGTTGGTGGGCACGGTGCGGCAGGATGGCGCGCAGCTGGCCCAGCCGCGCCGCTTCGTGGATGTGGGGCTGGTGGAAACCCAGCTGGGCGTGGCGCTGCTGGCCTATTCGGATGCCGTGCTGCTGCGCCCGGCCACCGACCGTTTCCTGGTGCAGGGCGATGGCAGCTACCGCCTGGCGCTGGGCGATAGCGCGCTGCTGCCGCGCGCGGGCGCCGCCCCGCCGCCGGGCATCAGCCGCAGCTTCGACTTTCCCACCGGCTCCGTGCCGGACCTGTCGCAGCGCCTGCGGGCGCAGCAGGCCGGCATCGCGCAGGCGGCGGCGCTGTCGCGCGGCGCGCCCCGGCTGGCCGCCACCGAAACCCTGCTCGCCCTGGGCCAGCCGCAGGAGGCCCAGGCCATGGCCGCCCTGGCGCAGGAGCAGGACCCGATCATCGCCGCCCAGCCGCGCGCGGCCTGGCTGCTGGGCGCGGCCGCCCTGGCCGCCGGCCGGCTGGAGGAGGCGGAGAATCTCGGCGCTGACCCGATCTCTGACGAAACCGCCCTGTGGCGCGGCCTGTTCCTGGCCATGCGCGGGGAAGCCGATGCTGCCGCCCCCCTGATCGCGCGCGGCGCGGCATTGCTGCCCTTCTACCCGGAGGCGCTGCAGCGCCGCCTGCTGCCCCGCGCGATTGAGGCCCTGGCCGGTGGCGGCCAGCCCGCCCTGGCCGAGACCCTGCTGCACCAGGCCGATGCCGAGATGCCGGGGCTGGAGCTGGGCCGCGCCATGCTGGCCGAGGGCCGGGGCGATAACGCGGCGGCGCTGGATGGCTATGACGCGCTGGTCCAGGGCCGGGACCGCCGCATGCGGGCGGAGGCGATGCGCCGCGCGGCCGAACTGCGCATCGCCACCGGCCGGATGGAACCGCTCGAAGCCGCGCGCGCGCTGGAACGCACCCTGTTCGCCTGGCGCGGCGAAGGCGAGGAGGTCTCCACCCGCCGCCGCATCGCGGAGCTGCGGCGCCGTGGCGGCGATGGCCAGGGCGCGCTGGCGCTGCTGCGGGAAACCCAGTCGCTCTACCCCGAATCCCAGGCCGTGCTGCAACAGGATATCGCCGCCGCCTTCCTGGACACGCTGCGCCAGGACAGCCCGGTGAACGCCGTGGCGCTGTACGATGCCTTCCCCGAACTGCTGCCCGCCGGCGCGCAGGGGGATGAGGCGCTGTCCCTGCTGGCGGACCGCATGGTGGCGCTGGACCTGGCGGACCGCGCGACCGGCCTGCTGCGCCAGGCGCTGGACCGCGCGCCCGAAGGGCCCCGCCGCGCCGGGCTCGGCTCCCGCCTGGCAGCCGTGCGGCTGGCGGAACGCGACGCCGCCGGCGCCCTGGCCGTGCTGAACGACACCACGGCCCCCGCGATGCCCGATCCCTTGCGGCGGGAACGCGCCCTGCTGGCCGCCCGGGCCGAGGTGCAGCGCGGCGCCGACCCGCGCGCCGCCTTCGCCCCGCTGGGCGCCGCGGGCCAGGAGGCCCTGGCCGAACACCTGACCGAGGCGCGGGATTTCGCGGGTGCCGCCGCCGCCCTGGGCCAGGTGCTGGAACGCGAGCTGGCGGGCCGTCCCGCCCCCTTGGCCTCCCCCTTGCCGCCGGCGCTGGCGCGCAAGGTGGTGCGCCACGCCGCCCTGCTGGCGCTGGCGGGCGACACGGCGGGGCTGGTCCAGGCGAGGGATGCCCACGCCCCCCTGCTGGCGGGCAGCCCCGCGGAGGGGCCGTTCCGCGTGCTGACCACCGACCCGATCCGGGGCCTGATGGACCTGCCACGGTTACAGAACGAACTGGAACTCTTCCGGGCTTTGCCCACAAGGCTGGAGGGCTTGCGGACTGCCGAGGCCTCGGCGCGCTAAGTCCCGCGTCAGGCGGGGGGCTGGCCCGCAAAAATTTTCGGCCGGAATTCGTGATTTCACTTGCGCCTTTCCCCCCCGTGCCGCATATGCCCCGCCGCTGACCTCAATCGAACCGACGGCCGCTGTGGCCGCACAGCCGAAGCAAGGTCATCTTCTGGTTGGAAAGGTGCCCACATGGACGCTCTCCCGCTGGGGATGGTCTCGGATCTGCCGAGCGAAACCCTCACCCCTGTCCACGAGTCCGAGGCGAAGGATTATTTCGTCGAGCGCAACGGCGTGCGTTATGCCGGTACGCATCTGATCATCGATCTGTGGGGGGCCACCAATCTGGATGACCCCGCGCATATCGACCGCGTGCTGCGCGATGCCGCGATCGCCACCGGGGCCACGATCCTGCACGGGCACTTCCACCACTTCTCGCCGAATGGCGGGGTGTCGGGCGTGCTGGTGCTGGCCGAGAGCCATGTGTCGATCCACAGCTGGCCGGAGCGGAACTACGCCGCGCTGGACATCTTCGTGTGCGGCGCCTGCGACCCGTACAAGACGATTCCGCACCTGAAGGACGGCTTCTCGCCGGAGCGCATCCAGCTCTCCGAGCACAAGCGCGGCCTGATGGGCTGAGGCTTCGGGCCTCACCGATTGCGGGGCCGGGCGGCAACGTCCGGCCCTTTTCGTATCTCCATGCCAGATGACAAGGTGATGACATGGCCACGGATTCCTGGGTCAACGAAACCCTCTACGCCGAATGGGGCCAGCGCTTCCTGGTGAAGCGCGAACTGGCCCGCGTGCAGTCCGACTTCCAGGACATCATGGTGTTCGAAAGCTACAGCCACGGCCGCGTCATGCTGCTGGACGGCGTGGTGCAGATCACCGAGCGCGACGAGTTCGTCTATCAGGAAATGCTGACCCATGTGCCCCTGCTGGCCCATGGCAAGGCCGAGCGCGTGCTGATCATCGGCGCGGGCGACGGTGGCGTGCTGCGCCGCGTGCTGCAGCACAAGAACGTCAAGAAGGCCGTGATGGTCGAGATCGACGGCGAAGTGATCCGCCTGGCCAAGGAATTCATGCCGGGCATCGCGGGCGATGCCTGGAACGACCCGCGCGCCGAGGTGATCGTGGGCGACGGCATCGACTATGTCCGCAAGGCGGCGGATGCGTCCTTCGACGTGATCATCGTGGACAGCACGGACCCGATCGGCGTGGGCGAGGTGCTGTTCACCGAGGAATTCTACGCGAATTCCGCCCGCATCCTGTCGGCCCAGGGGCTGATCGTGAACCAGTGCGGCGTGCCCTTCCAGCAGGCCGATGAGCTGCGTGAGACCAACATCCGCCGCGGCAAGTCCTTCGGCGACACCTGGGCCTATGTGGCCGCGGTGCCGACCTATGTCGGCGGCTTCATGACGTTGGGCTGGGCCGCGAAGGACAAGGCGCTGCGCCATGTAGACGTGGCCACCATCCGTGCCCGCGCCGAGGCGAACGGCATCGCGGGGCTGACCCGCTACTGGACGCCGGAGATCCATGTGGGCGCCTTCAACCTACCGCCCTACATCTCCGAGAACCTGTAAGCCTCTACCGGGGGGGGCTCTTAGCCCTCCCCGGCCAGGCTCCGTAGCGCCTGCTGCACGGCCTGTTCCTCCCGCACGATCGCCAGGATCGTGGTGCCGAGCCGTGGCAGGGGGGCGTGATCCGCCATCGCTTCCAGCTCCTTCGCCAGGTCATGCAGGGCCTGGGCGCCGGCATTCGCCGCAACCCCCGCGATGGCATGGGCCTGGTCGCGCAGAACCTTGCGGTCCTCCGCCTCCAGCGCCGTCAGCAACGTGCCGCGCCGCTGTTCCAGATCCGTGCGCAGCAAGCCCAGCAGCATCGGGAAATCCTTCGGCGGCATGATGGCGCGGAGCTGGGCGATCCGCTGCGGTTCCAGCGCTGGCATGTATTGTCCTCCGCTATCCGGCGTCAATTCTACCTCAGACGGTGCACACTCTACGCTGGCGGATATCAAGAAGAAGCGCGCGCACTGCGCCCCAACGCATTCAGCAGCGGCCGACTTTCCACCGGTTTGACCAGATAATCGTTCATTCCGGCCTCGATGCATTGTCGTTCATGGGATGGGCCCACCGCGGCGGTCAGCCCGATGATGCGGGCGTGCTGGTTCGGCCCCGGGGCCGCGCGGATGGCGCGGGTCGCCTCCAGCCCGTCCATCACCGGCATCTGCACATCCATCAGGATGGCGTCGAAGGGCTGTTCCTGCGCCATCCGCACCGCCGCCTGGCCGTCATCGGCGGTCAGGGCCTCGATTCCGGCGGCGGCTAGCATGCGGACCAGGACGAACTGGTTCACCTGGTTGTCGTCCACCACCAGCACCGACATGCTGGGCTGCTGGGGCGCCGTCGGGGCGGGCTCCGGCGATGGGCTGCCTTCCAGCGCCGCGTGGCGGCGCGTGTGGGCATAGCGCAGCGCCTCGCGGATGCGCTCGGGCATGGCGGGCTTCACCAGCACCGCGTCGCACAGCCCGGGCGGCAGCGCGGCGGGCACCGCCGCCGAGGTCAGGAAAATGAGGCGCAGGGCGTCGCCGTGCAGGGCGCGGATGGTCTGCGCGACCTCGGCGCCGCTCTGCCCGTCCAGCAGCCCATCGACGATGACGATGCTGAAGGGGTGCCCGGTGGCCGCCGCGCCGGCCAGCGTGGCCAGGCCGCTGGGCCCATCGGGCGCCATGTCCGGCCGCAGGCCCATGCCGCGCAGCTGGCCCACCAGCACCTCCCGGTTCACCGGCTGGTCCTCGATCACCAGCACGCGGCCGCCGCGCCAGGCTTCCGGTTCCGGTGGCGGGCCCACGGGCGGCAGGCGCCCGGCCCGGACCGTGCAGCGGAACACGCTGCCGCCCGCGGGGTTGGGTTCCGCCGTGACGGTGCCGCCCATCGCCTCCGCCAGCCGGCGGGAGATGGCGAGCCCGAGCCCCGTGCCGCCGAAGCGGCGGCTGGTCGAGGCATCGGCCTGGGTGAAGCGCTCGAACAGGCTTTCCACCCCCTCGGCGGGCAGGCCGATGCCGGTATCGGTCACGGTGATGGTCAGCAGCCAGCCGGCCCCGCCCTCCGGTGCCGCGGCGACGGCCACCCGCACGAAGCCGCTTTCGGTGAACTTGATGGCGTTGCCCACCAGGTTCAGCAGGATCTGCCGCAGCCGCCCGGCATCGCCCAGCACCTGCGCGGGCAGGCCGGGCGAGGTCTGGCCCACCAGTTCCAGGTTCTTCGAGGCCGCCTGGCCGGACAGCAGCTCGATCACGCCCGCCACCTGCTGTTCGGGCGAATAGGGCAGGCGCTCCAGCACCACCTCGCCCGCTTCCAGCTTCGAGAAATCCAGGATGTCGTTCAGCAGGTGCATCAGGTGGTCGGCGGAACTGCGGATGACGCTGGCGAAGCGGCGCTGCTCGGGCGACAGCGGCGTGTCCAGCAGTAGGCCGGACAGGCCGATCACGCCGTTCATGGGCGTTCGGATCTCATGGCTCATCAGCGCCAGGAAATCCTCCTTGGCGCGGGAGGCATTGCGGGCCCGGGCCTCGCTGCCGGCCAGGCGGCGCCCCTGGCTCAGCAGCAGCAGGAAGGCCACCAGCGCGATGACCAGCACGGCCGCCCCCGCGGTCAGGAACAGCTGGTCCTGCTCGCGCACCGATTCCAGCACCACGGCGCGGGGCTGTGCCACCTCGATCACGATGCCGCCCAGATGGGTCACGGCCAGGCTGGCGACCACGCTCTGCCCCTCGCTGTCGATGCCGGTGAAGGAGCCGCTTTCGCGCTGGGGCAGGAAATCGCGGAACGGCCAATTGCCCGGGCGCGCCTGACCGACCCCCCTGGCGCTGCCGTCCGAGCGCGCCAGCAGCGTGCCGTCGAAGCGGTAGATCCGCACCCCCACCTGGAAGGCCTCGGCCATGCGGGCGGCCACGCCGCTCATGTATTCCGGGTTCAGCAGCGCCAGCGCGAAGCCGTCCGCCTGGCCCTCCGGCCCGCTCAGCGGCATCAGCATGGGCACGCTCCAGCGCCGCCAGGCGTCGCCCTCGAGCAGCCGGCCCGGTTGCGGCGCCAGGATGGAGATGCCGCCGCCCGGGCGGGCCCGCCGTTCGGGCGGGGCCTCCCCGCGCCAGGCCGCCAGGTCGATCCGCCGTCCGCGCAATTCCGGGACCGAGGCCGCGATGACCTCCCCCTCGGCATCCAGCAGCAGCAGGGCGCGCAGCTGCGGCATCTCCCGCGCCATGGCCGAGACTTCCTCGGGCAGGCCGGCGGCCGAGGGCGGCCGCTGTGTCCCGATCCCCAGCACCAGCAGGCCCGCGGCCTCGATCGCGCGGGAGATCTGGTCGGCGATGCCGCTGGCCAGCGCCTGGGTCAGCCGGGACGCCTCCGCCATGGACCTCGACTCGCGCCGGGCCGCCTGCGTAGCATAGGTCGCGGCCAGAACGGTCGCGACCAGCCCGATGGCGGCTGCCACGATCAGGATGGCCCAGGTTTCAGGGCGTTTGGCCGCCCTGGATGCCGGTGTGGGGGAGTGAGCCATGATGTCGCTACGGATATGGCAGAGATGGTGTGCCCGCGTCAGCATCGCCGTGTGTGCGCTGGCGCTGTGCTGGCCGGCGACGGGCGGCGCCCAGCAGGTGCAGCGGCGCATGGCGGAGCGCGGGGCGCTGCGCGTGTGCATCTGGCCCGACTATTTCGCCATCAGCTATCGCAACCCCCGCAACGGCCTGCTGGAGGGGCTGGATATCGACATGGCCCAGGCGCTGGCTGATCGGCTTCATCTGCGTCTGGATTTCGTGGACACCAATTTCGCCGCCTTCATGGACCAGTTGTTGGCCGGGCAGTGTGACATCGCCGTGTTCGGTGTGGGCATCACAGAACAGCGTGCGGCGCGCGTTGCGTTTTCCGACCCCTACCTGGCCAGCCGTGTCTATGGCGTGACCACCCGCGACAATGCCCAGCTGCGCGGGTGGAGCGATATCGACCAGCCGGGCGTGGTGGTGGCGGTGGCCGCCGGCACGCTGATGGAGCCGCTGATGCGCGACACCCTGCGCCGGGCGGAGCTGATGGTGGTGCGCGCCCCCGCGACTCGTGAGGCCGAGGTGCGGGCCGGCCGGGCCGACGTGTTCATGTCGGACTACCCCTACACCCGCCGCATGGTGCTGATGCATGACTGGGCCCGGATCATCGAGCCGCCGGGGCCGTTCGGGGAGACCCGCTACGCCTATGCGGTCGCGCCGGGCGATGCGGAGTGGCTGGCGGAGGTGAACGCCTTCATCGCGCGGAGCCGCGCCGATGGCACGCTGCGCCGGGCGGCGGAGCGCCACGGGCTGCTGCCCATCCTGCTGCCCTGAGGGGCGTTCATCCGCCCGCGAAGCCCTGCACCAGGCTGCCCGCCAGCAGCCGCCAGCCATCCACCAGCACGAAGAAGATCAGCTTGAACGGCAGCGACACGGTGGTGGGCGGCACCATCATCATGCCCAGCGACATCAGCAGCGACGCCACCACCATGTCGATCACCAGGAAGGGCAGGAAGATCACGAAGCCGATCTCGAAGGCGCGCTTCAGCTCCCCGATCAGGAAGGCGGGCATCAGCACGCGATAGGGGGTCTCGGCCGGGGCGGCCACGGGCTGCTGCGCCAGGGTGAAGAACAGGTTCAGGTCGCTCTCGCGCACCTGGGCCGCCATGAAGCGGCGGAAGGGTTCGGCCGAGGCGGCCAGCCCCTCCAGTGGCGGCAGCCGGCCCTCGTTCATCGGCACCACGCCCGCGATCCAGGCGGCCTCGAACACCGGCTGCATGACGAAGAAGGTGAGGAACAGCGCGAGCCCGATCAGCACCGGGTTGGGCGGCACGCCCTGCGCGCCCAGCGCGCTGCGCAGCAGCGACAGCACGATGACGATGCGGGTGAAGGCGGTGGCCATCACCAGCAGGGACGGCGCCAGCGACAACAGCCCCACGGCCGCGGCCAGCTGCATCAACCGTGCGGCGGTGCCCGCCTGGCCCGCGCCCAGGTCCAGGTTGATGGATTGCGCCAGCGCCGGTTCGGCCAACAGCAGCAGCGGCAGGATCGGCAGCCACCTCATGGCTGGGTTTCCGGCAGCCAGCCCAGCATGGTGTCGCCACCGGGGGCGGTCATCACCACGCAATCCCGTCCGTCGATGCGCAGCATCAGCAGCCGCCGCCGCGCATCCAGCGCCAGCACGGATTGCACGGCCATGCGCCCAGGCGCGCCATGCTGCCGGGCCAGCCCGGTGCGGCGGGCGAAGCGCGCCAGCAGCACGGCCAGCCCCAGCACGGCCGCCAGCGCGCCCAGCGCCTGCACCCAGTCCAGCACGCCGTTCATGGCCCGGCGCCGGGCTCCATCCCTGGTTCGGCCCCCGGTTCGGCCCCCGGTTCGGGCAGGGATGCGGCCAGCGCCTGCACCTCCCGCATCAGGGCGAGCATGGCCGGGCGCACCGCCGCCCCCCCGCCGGGCGGCAGGCTGGACAGGGCGTGGCAGATCTCGGCGGCCTGGTGGTCCAGCCCGGTCAGGTCGATCCGCCGCCCGGCATCGACCAGGGCGCGCGCCATGGTCAGGGTGCAGCGCATCGCCTCGATGTCGCTCAACGCGGAGAGCGCGGGCATGCGGGCCATGTGTTCCGAATAGGGACGGCGGGGTGGTTTCGGCATGGGCATAATCTGCCGGGTTGTTCTTGCCAGCGCGTAAACCGGGGCGCCGCAAACCGGGCCGCCGCACCCTTTCACGGGCCGTTAGGAATTCTGCGGCAGGGTCCGCCCCATGGACATCACCGGCAATGGCCCCATCGCGCTCGCCGAACAACGCCTGCATTGGGCGGAGGGGCGGCAGCGCGTGCTGGCGCAGAACATCGCGAATGCCGACACGCCCGGCTATCGCGCCCAGGATGTGCGGCCCTTCGCGCAGGTGCTGGCCAACACCGCCTCGCCGCCGCTGAGCGTGACGCAGCCCGCGCATCTGGCCTCGGCCGGCGGCGTGCTGCGCCCGCACGCGGACCGCACGACGCAGGAGCGCACGCCGGACGGCAACACCGTCTCGCTGGACCAGCAGGCGCTGCGCATGGCCGACACCAATGGCGACCATGAGCTGGCGATGACCCTGCACCGCAAATACTTGGCGCTGTTCCGCACGGCGCTGGGCCGCACTTCGTGACCTCGGGGGAACTGAACCATGGACCTTGACCGCGCCATCGCCATTTCCGCCGCCGGCATGGCGGCGCAATCCACGCGGCTGCGCGTGGTGGCGGAAAACCTCGCCAACCGGGACAGCACCGCGACCGCCCCGGGCCAGGACCCGTACCGCCGCAAGACCGTGACCTTCGCCAACCGGCTGGACCGGGCGCTGGGCACCCCCACCGTGCAGGTGCAGCGTATCGGCCGGGCGGAGGGGGAGTTCCCCACCCGCTTCGACCCCTCCCACCCGGCGGCGGATGCCAGCGGCTATGTCCGCCTGCCCAATGTCGATTCGCTGGTCGAGACGATGGACATGCGTGAGGCCCAGCGCAGCTACAACGCCAACCTGTCGGTGCTGGAAACCACCAACGCCATGCTGTCCCGCGCGGTCGAGGCGCTGCGCTGATGGCGGTGCCGTTGCTGGCGGCGCCGCTCGCCTCGGCCGGGGCGGCCGCGGCCTATCGCGCCGTGCAGGGCGTGGCGCAGGGGCTGGCCCAGGCGGGGGGGGCTGCCGCCTCCCAGGCGCAGGGGGGCTTCGCCGCCATGCTGCAACGCGCGGCCGGCGGCATGATCGAGGCGCAGAACCAGGCCGACGCCGCCTCCAGCAACGCCATGCAGGGGCGGGGCAGCGTGACGGATGTGGTCGTCGCCGTCTCCCGCGCCGAACTCGCCTTGCAGACGGCCACCACCCTGCGTGACCGGGTGGTGAGCGCCTATCAGGACGTGATGCGCATGCCGATTTGATCTCGGCGGCTTCCAGCCGCCGAATCCTTTTTTGCCCTCAAACGCCGGGCGGCGGCATCCGCCGCCTTGGCTTCCGCCGGACTGCCGGCGGCGCCCATTCGGGCGCTTGAAATGGGGCGATGCCGCGGGCCGGAACCGGCCCAGCACCCGCAGGAGGTGGGTCGCATGATGGAGGAACCCGCGGCGCTGGCGCTGCGAGAGGCGCTGTGGATCACCGTGCAGATCGGCGGGCCGCCCTTGGCCGCGATGCTGGTGGTGGGTGTCGTCATCTCTCTGTTGCAGGCACTGACGCAGATCCAGGAGGCCACCGTCGCCTTCCTGCCCAAGGTGGCGGTGATGGGCGGCGTGCTGATGTTCCTCGGCCCCGGCATGGTGCGGCACATGCAGGGCTGGGCCACCCATCTGTTCGACCAGGTGGTGGCGCTGGGCGGGCTGCCGTGACCGAGCAGGACACCGCCCTGCTGCAAACCCTGCCCTCGCTGGCCTTGCAGGCCGCGCTGCTGTTCTGCCGCCTGGGGGCGGCCGTGATGCTGCTGCCTGGCCTGGGTGAGCAGGAGGTGCCGACCACCCTGCGCCTGGGCCTCGGCATGGCGTTGATGCTGGCGCTGCTGCCGGTGCTGGCCCCCCTGCTGCCCGCCGAGGTGGACAGCGTGCCCGACCTGCTGCGCCTGGTCGCGCTGGAGGTGGTGGTGGGCCTCTGGCTCGGCACGCTGGCGCGGCTGATGCATCTGGCGATCGCGGAGGCCGGGCAGGTGATGGGCAGCATGATCGGCCTCAGCACGCCCTTGCAGGGGGATCTGCTGCTGGGCGCGCAATCCACGGCGCTCGGGCGCATCCTGGGGCTGGCGGGCACGGCGCTGGTGCTCTCGACCGGGCTGTACCAATTGCCGCTGGCCGCGCTGGTGAACAGCTATCAGGCCTTTCCCGCCGGCGGCGCGCTGCCGGGCGGCGAGATGGCGGAGGCGGTGGCCGGCATCGCCCTGCGCAGCCTGGAGCTGGGGTTGCAACTGGCGGCCCCCTTCATCGTGGCGGCCACGCTGTTCCAGGTGGGGATCGGGCTGATCTCGCGCCTCACGCCGCATGTGCAGGTCTCGGTCATCGCGGCGCCGGCGCAGATTCTGGCCGGGATCGGCCTGCTGGCCCTGATGCTGCCGGCCATCTTGGGCCTGTGGCATGGCACCTTGCGGGAGGTGTTTTCCTCTCTGCCGGGGATGAACTGAGCCATGGCGGAGGGAGAATCGGACGACGATCCGCCCGACGACGAATCCAAAACGGAAGACCCATCCCATAAACGGATGGAGCAGGCGCGGGAGCAGGGAAACCTGCCCATCTCGCGGGAGGCGGTCTCCTTCGCCACCCTGCTGCTGACCACGGGCGCCTGCGTGATGTTCCTGCCGGGGGCCGCGCGCTCGGCGATGACGGCGATGCGGGGGCTGCTGTCCCGCAGCCATGAATGGACGCCGGAGGCCGCCTCCCGCGCCGTGCTGGGCGAATTCCTGTCCATCGCGCTGCCGATCATCGCGGCGGCGGCGGTGGGGGCGGTGGTGGCCACCATGGCGCAGTCGCGCGGGGCCATCGTGGAAAGCGCGCTGGAACCCAAGCCCGGGCGGCTGAACCCGATGGCCGCGCTGGGCCGCATGTTCGGGTCCGAGGGGCTGCTGGAATTCGGCCGCACCGTGCTGAAGCTGCTGGTGGTGGGGGGCGCCGTGGCCTGGGTGGCGTGGGACCTGACGCGGCTGGGCGCCACGCTGCACCAGAACGGCCAGGGCACGCTGGATGCCATCGGGCGCGGCGCGCGCAGCCTGGCCTTCGCCACGCTGGCGGCCTTCGGCCTGCTGGCGGGCGGCGACATCCTGCTGACGCGCCTGCGCTGGACGAAGAACCTGCGCATGACGCGGGAAGAACTGAAGAAGGAAATGAAGGAGACGGACGGCAACCCGGAGATCAAGGGCCGTCAGCGCTCCATCCAGATGGCGCAGGGGCGGCGGCGCATGATCGCCGCGGTGCAGGAAGCCACGGTGGTCGTGACCAACCCTACCCATTATGCTGTCGCGCTGGTCTATGATCCCACCAAATCCGCCGCGCCGAAGCTGGTGGCCAAGGGGGCCGATCTGATGGCCGCCCGTATCCGGGAAGTGGCCGAGGAAGCGCGCGTGCCGATCATCCAGAACCCGCCCGTGGCGCGGGCCCTGTTCAAGCTGCCGGAGGACACCGAGATCCCCGCCGAGCATTGGGGTGCCGTGGCCGAGATCATCGCCTTCGTGCTGCGCCGCAAGGGTGCGCTGCCCCAGGCCCCCGCGCCATGAAGCTGCGCGGCACGCCCCGGCGGGAAGGCGCGCTGGCCCTGCTGGCGCAACTGCCCGAGGCCGCCGCCCTGCTGGAGGCCGATGGCAGCCTGCTGGGCACCAACCCTGCCTGCCGCGCGCTGTTGGGCCCGGCCTTGCCGGCGGGGAAGGGGGCCGCCGTGCGCGGCTGGTTCCAGCCGCGCGACGGGCTGGACGCGCTGCTGCGCCAGGGGCAGGGCGAGGCGGAGCTGGCCCTGTCGGGCACCGTGCCGCCCGGCCGCCCGCTGCGGGTGGCGCTGGCGCCGCTGGGGATGGATGGGCTGTCGCTGCTGCGCCTGCTGCCGCCCGCTCCGGCCGTGGATGCCGAGCGCCTAGCCCTGCTGGGCCGCATGGCCGGCGGGGTGGCGCATGATTTCAACAACCTGCTGGGCATCGTGACCGGTGCCGCCGCCGCCGCCCGCCACGCCCGGGGGGAGGTCGCGCTGCGGGCCGAATTGCTGGCGATCGAGGAAGCCGCCGAGCGCGGGGCCGCGCTGGTGCGGCAGTTGCTCGCCTTTTCCCGCCAGCAGGTGATGGCGCCGCAGGTTCTGTCCCTGAATGCCCGTGTGGAGGCGATGGGCCGGCTGCTGCAGCGGCTGATGGGGGCGGCCATCACGCTGGAGGTGGTGCTGGACGACCCGCCGCGCCGGGTGCGGGCCGATCCCTCGCAGTTGGACCAGGTGCTGCTGAACCTGGCCGTGAACGCGCGCGACGCCATGGGGAGGCATGGCCGCATCACCATCGCCACCGGCAGCCGCCTGGTGCTGGGTGAGGGGGCGGGGCAGATCCCGCCCGGACGCTACGCCACCATCACCGTGCAGGACAGCGGCCCGGGCATTCCGCCCGCCGTGCTGGCGCATATCTTCGAGCCCTTCTTCACCACCCGGATCGAGCGCGGGGGCACCGGCCTCGGCCTAGCCACCGTGCAGGGCATCGTCGCGCAATCGGGCGGGCATATCCTGGCCGAGAGCCCGCCCGGACAGGGGGCGCGCTTCACCATCCTGCTGCCCCGCCATGAAGGCGAGGCGGACCCCGCCCCGCCCCCGGTGGCGGAGGCCGCCCCCGCCCATATCCTGCTGGTGGATGACGAGCCCGCCCTGCTGCGCCTGGGCGCCCAGGCGCTGGAACGCGCGGGCCACCGCGTGACCACCGCCGCCGATGGCCATGACGCGCTGGATCTGCTGGAGGATGGCCTGCGCCCTGAACTGCTGGTGACCGATGTGGCCATGCCCGGGCTGGATGGCGTGGATCTGGCCGGGCGGGCGGGCGGGCTGTGCCCCGGCCTGCCGGTGCTGCTGCTGTCGGGCTATGCGGCCTCCACCCTTTCGGTGGATTGGCAGGGGAAGGGCTGGGGCTTCCTGGCCAAGCCCTGGACGGTGGATTCCCTGTGTATCGCCGTGGCATCCGCGCTGGACAGGCGCGGCTGAATAGAACATAATGAGAACTGTTAAGGAGTGCCGCTAAACCACGCTTGGCCGGCGCGGGGCGGCATGTCTACAATATCGCGCGAGAAGCCTGTGCGCATTGCGCGCGCAGGTTGCAGAAAAGGGGTCTCCAGTATGGATAAGGGCAAGGCGCTGGAGGCAGCGCTCAGCCAGATCGAGCGGTCCTTCGGCAAGGGCTCGATCATGCGCATGGGCAGCAAGAGCGCGATGGAGGACATCGAGGTCATCTCCACGGGCTCGCTGGGCCTGGATATCGCGCTGGGCATCGGCGGCCTGCCCAAGGGCCGCATCGTGGAAATCTATGGCCCGGAATCCTCGGGCAAGACCACGCTGGCCCTGCACGCCATCGCCGAGGCGCAGAAGAAGGGCGGCACCTGCGCCTTCATCGACGCCGAGCACGCGCTCGACCCCGGCTATGCCCGCAAGCTGGGCGTCAATGTGGATGAGCTGCTGATCAGCCAGCCCGATGGCGGCGAGCAGGCGCTGGAAATCGCCGACACGCTGGTGCGCTCCGGCGCGATCGACGTGCTGGTGGTGGACAGCGTGGCGGCCTTGGTGCCGAAGGCCGAGCTGGAAGGCGAGATGGGCGACAGCCATGTGGGCCTGCACGCTCGCCTGATGTCCCAGGCGCTGCGCAAGCTGACCGGCACGGTCAGCCGCTCCAACTGCCTGCTGGTCTTCCTGAACCAGATCCGCCTGAAGATCGGCGTGATGTTCGGCAACCCGGAAACCACCACGGGCGGCAACGCGCTGAAGTTCTATGCCTCGGTCCGGCTGGAGATCCGCCGCACCGGCTCCATCAAGGAACGCGAGGAGGTGGTGGGCAACACCACCCGCGTGAAGGTGGTGAAGAACAAGATGGCGCCCCCGTTCCGGCAGGTGGAATTCGACATCATGTACGGCGAGGGCATCAGCAAGGTGGGTGAGCTGATCGACCTGGGCGTGAAGGCCGGCGTGGTGGAGAAATCCGGCGCCTGGTTCAGCGCCGAAAGCCAGCGCATCGGCCAGGGGCGCGAGAACGCGAAGCAGTTCCTGCGCGACAACCCGGCCCTGGCGAACACGCTGGAAGGCAAGATCCGCGGCCAGTCCGGCGTGGTGGCGAATGCCATGATGACCGCGCCCGAAAGCGAAGGCGCCGAGGCCAGCGAGGCCTGACCGGAGGCCGTTCCCGGCGCCTTGCCCGACGGGGCAGGGCGCCATCCCTGGCTATCGCGCCAGTTCCACCTGCGGCACCACGCCCATGGCCTGTTCCAGCAGCGCGTCGATCTGCCGCGGCTCCGACCATTCCAGCCTGATCGTCACCACCGTCACCGCCGCCCGGAATTTCTGCGGGATGCGCACGAAATCCTTGCGGGTGGTCACCGGGGTGGCGCGCAGGGCGGTGGCTTCCTTCAGTAGGGTTTCCATATCCCCGTCGTCATAGGGGTAGTGGTCCGCGAAGGTGGCGCGCCCGGCCATATGGGCGCCGGATTCCTGCAGCGTGGCGAAGAATTTCCCCGGATTGGCGATGCCGCAGAAGGCGAAGACCGAACGCCCGGCCAGGGTCGCGGCCTCCGGCCCCGGCACCAGCCGCGCCTGCAGCACGGGCAGGCTGGGCGGCAGCATGGCCTGGGCGCCGGCCTCATCCGCGCCGATCAGCACGGCCGCCTGGCAGCGGGAGGCAGCGGCGGCCACCGGTTCGCGCAGCGGCCCGGCGGGGATGATGCGGCCATTGCCGAAGCCGTAGGTGCCGTCGATGGTCAGCAGCGACAGGTCCTTCACCAGGCCCGGGTTCTGCAGCCCGTCATCCATCACGATCGCCTGGGCGCCGGCGGCGATGGCGGCGCGCGCCCCGGCCTCGCGGTCGGCCGAGACCCAGGTGGGGTGCAGGGCGGCCAGGATCAGCGCCTCATCGCCCACATCGGCGGCGGAATGGGCCTCGGGGTCCACGCGGACGGGGCCCTTCAGCCGCCCGCCATAGCCCCGCAGCAGCACATGGGCGGCGGTGCCCGCCTGTTCCAGCCGGCTGGCGATGTCGGAGGCCAGGGTGGTCTTGCCCGCCCCGCCCGCGGTCGCGTTGCCGCAGCAGATGACGGGCACGGGGGCATCCCAGCCCGGCCGGGCCACGCGCCGCGCGGTCACGCCCGCGTACAGCGCGGCGATGGGGGAAAGCAGCAAGGGCGCAATGCCCCCGCCGCCGGACCAGAAACCTGGGGCGCGCATCAAGGCGTATCGGATTCCCGTTCATCTTGCGCCGGCGCGGGGTGATGACCCGCGCGCAGCCACTGCACCATGGGGCCGGCCAAACGCTCCGCGGTCCCCGCGAGGCTCTCGGCCAGGAGGCGCGCGGAATCCGTCATCCGCTTTGCCTCATCCGTATCGATTAGCACATGCCGGGCGGCGGCCGCCAGTGCGCGGGCGTCGGGCGGGTCCACCCGCAGGGCGGCGCCCGCCCGCAGCAGCTGTTCCGTGCGCTCGGCGAAGTTGAAGGTGTAGGGGCCGAACAGGATGGGGCAGCCCAGGCGGGCGGGCTCCATCGGGTTCTGCCCGCCATGCGGCACCAGGCTGCCGCCCACCAGCGCCACATCCGCCAGGCGGTAGAACAGGCCGAGCTCCCCCAGCGTGTCCGCCACATGGATGGGCCCTGGCGCCTGCCCCAGGGAGCGGCGGGTGCCCCCGGTCAGCGCCGCGATCTCCGCCCCGCGCTCCGGGTGGCGGGGCACGATGATGGTGGTCAGGCCGGGGTGGGTTTCGCGCAGCAGGGCGTGGGCCTCGGCCACGATGGCCTCCTCGCCCGGCTGGGTGCTGGCGGCCAGGAAGACCGGGCCCGGGCAGGCGGCGCGCAGGGCGGCCAGGGCGGCCGGGTCGTGGGGCAGGGGGGCGGCGCTGGCCTTCAGGTCCCCGGGCGGCAGCATGGGCGGCGCGCCCAGCGCCGCGAAACGGGCGGCGTCATCGCCGGCGCGCGGCTGGATCAGGCTGAAGCGGCCCAGCATCGCGCGCGCCAGGCCGGGGGCGAATTGCGCCCAGCGCTGGGCGGAGCGCGGGGAGATACGCGCATTCACCAGCGCCATCGGCACCCCGCGCTGGCTCAGCGCGAAGATGCGGTTGGGCCACAGGTCCGAATCCACGAACACCGCCGCGTCCGGCCGCCAGCCATCCAGGAAGCGCCGCACCCAGCGCGGCACGTCCAGCGGCGCATAGCGATGGCGCACCCGGGCGCGCAGGGCGGGGGGCAGCCGCTCCATCGCCAGCCGGGCGGAGGTGACGGTGCCCGTGGTCAGCAGGAATTGCGCCTCGGGCGCCGCGGCGGCCACGGCCTCGATCAGCGGCAGCAGGGACAGCGCCTCCCCCACGCTCGCGCCGTGCAGCCACAGCAGCGGGCCGGGGGGGCGGTCGGCGCCCAGGCCATAGCGTTCCGGCAGCCGGTCCGCTTCCTCCTTGCCGCGCCCGGCGCGCAGGCGCAGCCAGGCGGGCAGCACCGGCGCCAGGGCGCCCGCGATCAGGCGCCAGGCCAGTGTCATCCGGGCGTCAGCCCCAGGGCGCGGTCGGCGGCGTCGGTGCAGGCGTCCAGCCCGGCCTTGATCCGGGCCAGCCCCTCTTCCTCCTCACCCCGCACCAGGGTGATGGGCGCGCCCACGCTGATCACGCCGCGCCCGAAGGGCAGGGGCAGCATCATCCGGTCCCAGCTGCGCAGGCGGATGTGGCGGGTGGTGGCGGCCGCGCTCGGCATCACCGGCAGGCCGGAGGCCATGGCCAGCTGCGCCACCCCGGGCGCCGGGACACGGCGCGGCCCGCGCGGGCCGTCGGGGGTGATCGCCGCCAAGTCCCCCGCGCGCAGCAACCGCAGAAGGGTCCGCAGGCCAGAGGCACCGCCCTTGCTGCTGGATGCATACACCATGTCGAGGTCGAAGCGGGTGACGACATCGCCGATGAACCGCCCGTCCCGGTGGCGGGAGACGAGGACATGGGCGCGCCTGCCGCCCCCCAGGGCCGGCACCTCCTGCCGGGCGCGCTGCCACAGCATGGGCATCATGGGCAGGCGTTCGTGCCAGAAGCAGGCGATGGCGCCCTGGCCCGCGATCGCCAGCGGTTCCATCGCGCGCAGATGCTCGATCCCCACCAGCTGCCAGCGGGTGGTGGCATAGACCAGCGCCAGATACTGGCCGAGCAGCCACGCCCCCGCGGCCTGCACCGCCGGGTGCCGGGTCAGTCGTTTCAGCATGGTTGCACGGGCGGCATGACGCGGTGGTAGCCATGCGGCCCCGCGCATGCAACCTCGGCCTGTGGGTAACTCACGGTGAGGCCGGGCCTCAGCCCGTCACACCCGCCGCCAGCATGGCCGCCGCCAGGTCCTCGCCGGCCCAGCCGACGGATTTGAAGGCGGTGATCTGTTCCGGATCCTGGCGGCCGGTCTTCTCGCCGCGCAGGATCTCGGCCAGTTCGGCCGCGATGTGGTCCCGGGTGATGGCGCCTTCCTCGATGGCGCGCAGCACGTCGCCGGCCTCGGCCAAGGCGCCGGCATAGGTGTCCACCACCAGCCGGGCGCGGGCCATGGCCGCGCCGTCGGATTCGCGCATATGGGCGCGGAAGGCGCCGACCAGGTCCAGATGCGTGCCCGGCGCCAGATCGGCCCCGCGCAGCAGCGGTTCGGTGGACAGGGTGGCGCAGGCGACGATGTCGGCGCCCGCCGGGTCGGGGCTGGCCACCGCGCGGGCCGGCAGGCCGTGCGCCGCCAGCTTGCGGGCCAGCGCCGTCGCGTTGTCCTGGCCGCGGCTCCAGATCATCACCTCGGTCAGCGGGAAGGCGCTGGCATAGGCCTCCGCCAGGGCGCCCGCGACTTTGCCGCTGCCCAGGACCAGCAGGCGCCGGCTGTCGGGCCGGGCCAGGTGGCGCGCCGCGAGCACGGAGGTCGCGGCGGTGCGGCGGTCCGTCAGCTCCCCGCCATCCAGCAGGGCGATGGGCGCGCCGGTGACGGCGGAGGACAGCAGATAGGCCGCATGCACCGCCGGCAGGCGCCGAGAGGTGTTGGCCGGGTTCACATGCACGATCTTCACCCCGGTGTACCCCCCCGCCGTCCAGGCCGGCATCAGCAGCAGGGAGGCATCGTCGCCCAGCAGGTGGCGGTGGCGCAGAGGGGAATCGCAACCCTGCCGGAACATCCTGGCCAATGCCTCCATCAGGGCGGGCCAGGGCAGGGCGGCGGCCACGGCCGCCTGGTCTAATTCACGCATGGCCCGGACATTAGGCAGGGGCTGCAGCGCTGTGAACCTGCCCGCCCCTTGGTCACTCATCGCACTGTTGCGGTGCAGCGGGGCGACGGCATGAAAAACAGGCGAGTGCATCGAGTGTGGGCAACACTGGCGCAACGCTTCCGGGGGCCATATGAGTGTTGCATTGATCGGGTCGCATGGCTGGGCCAGCATGGATGCATCGGTCGCCTTCCCCTGCGGGAGAGGGGGGCGGTCGCCAGGCTGGGAGACCAGGCGGCTAAGTCGAGGGAGAAATCACAGTGAACACCATGTCTTCTTCTGGGAAGCGGGGCTTTTCCGTTCGCCGGCTGGTCCTGGGCGCGATGGGCGCCGGGTTGCTGGCGCTGACCGCGCCCGCCGCGCGGGCCCAGGCCCCCGCGGCGGCACCCGCCCCCGCACCGGCCCCCGCCGCCGGCGGCGGCAGCAACATGATCGAGACCATCCGCAACCGCGGCACGCTGATCTGCGGCGTCAGCACCGGGCTGGCCGGCTTCTCGGCGCCCGACAGCCAGGGCCGCTGGTCCGGCTTCGACGTGGATTACTGCCGCGCGGTGGCCATCGCCATTTTCGGCACAGACCAGAACCGCGTCCGCTTCGTCGCCACCACCCCGCAGGCGCGCTTCACCGCGCTGCAATCGGGTGAGCTGGACATGCTGGCCCGCAACACGACCTGGACGCTGAGCCGCGACACCTCGCTCGGCCTCGATTTTCCGGCGACCAGCTTCTATGACGGCCAGGGCTTCATGGTGAAGCGCAGCCTGGGCGTCACCTCCGCCCGGCAGCTGGATGGCGCGACCATCTGCGTGCAGCCCGGCACCACCACCGAGCAGAACCTGTCCGACTGGGCGCGCTCCAACCGGGTGACCATCCGCCCCGTGGTGATCGAGCGCCAGGAGGACAATGTCGCGGCCTATATCGCCGGCCGCTGCGATGCCTACACCACCGACGCCTCGGGCCTGGCCGGCGTGCGCAGCACCCAGCAGAACCCGAACGACCACATCATCCTGCCCGAGATCATCTCCAAGGAGCCGCTGGGCCCGCTGGTGCGCCATGGCGACCAGCGCTTCGCGGACCTGGTGCGCTGGGTGCATTTCGGCCTGCTCGCCGCCGAGGAGTTCGGCATCACCGCCGCCAATGTGGAACAGGCCGCGACCGCCGATCAGCGCCCCGAGGTGGGCCGCATGCTGGGCCGTGGCGGCGACCTTGGCCAGATGCTGGGCGTGGACAACCGCTGGCTGGTCAATGTCGTGAAGATCCTGGGCAATTACGGCGAGGTGTTCAGCCGCAACCTGACGCCGCTCGGCCTGCAGCGCGGCCCCAACGCGCTGTGGACCACGCCGGGCGGGCTGCAGTACGCCCCGCCGTTCCGTTGATCCGACCCATGAGATACCGCCGGGAGGGCCAGTCCCTCCCGGTTCCGCCGCAAGGCCCATGACATAAACAGGCAGGCATCCCCCCGAATGTCCGATACCGCGATCGATCCGCGCTATGCGGCCAAACCACCCAAACGCCCCCTGCGCCTGAGCTGGAGCGACGAGCGCTTTCGCGGCATCGTCTGGCAGGTGCTGGTGCTGGCGGTGGTGGCGACCATCTTCTGGTGGCTGTGGTCCAACACCGTGCACAATCTGGAGGTGCGGCGCATCGCCAGCGGCTGGGGCTTCCTGAGCCGCGAGGCCGGGCTGCCCATCGCGGAAAGCCTCATTCCCTACGATCCGACCAACACCTATCTGCGCGCGCTGGCCGTGGGCCTGACGAACACGCTGAAGGTGGCGATCATCGGCATCATCCTGGCCACGCTGCTGGGCACGCTGCTGGGTGTGCTGCGCCTGTCGCCCAACTGGCTCGTCTCCAAGCTGGTGGGCGGCTATGTCGAGGTGGTGCGCGACCTGCCGCTGCTGCTGCAACTGCTGTTCTGGTACGCCATGCTGCAGGGCCTGCCGGGGCCGCGCCAGGCGATCAACCCCGCCACCGGCGTGTTCCTGTCCAACCGCGGCCTGAAGCTGCCCTGGTTCGAGTGGTTGCCGGCCCATAGCTGGGCACTGCTGGTCTGCGTGATCGGCATCGTGGCCACGCTGATCTGGCGCCGCGCCGCACTCGCCCGGCAGATGGCCGATGGCCAGCCACGCAAGGTCTGGCCCGTGGCGCTGCTGCTGTGCGTGGGCGCGCCGCTGGTGGTCTGGGCCACGCAGGGCGCGCCCTTCACCCCGGACATCCCCTTTCTGCGCGGCTTCAACTTCCAGGGCGGGCTGACCGTCAGCCCCGAATTCTTCGCGCTGCTGACGGGCCTCACGCTCTACACCGCCGGCTTCATCTGCGAGATCGTGCGTGCCGGCATCCAGGCCGTGCACCAGGGCCAGTGGGAGGCGGCGGGGGCGCTGGGCCTGCCGCGCGGCCAGGTGATGCGCCTGGTGGTGCTGCCGCAGGCGCTGCGCGTGATCATCCCGCCGATGACCAGCCAGTTCCTGAACCTGACCAAGAACAGCTCGCTGGCGGTGGCCATCGGCTATCAGGACATCGTCAGCATCGCCAACACGACGCTGAACCAGACCGGCCAGGCCATCGAGGGCATCGCCGCCATCATGGTGGTGTATCTGTCGATCTCGTTGTCCATCAGTCTCTTCATGAACTGGTACAATGCGCGCATCGCGCTGGTGGAGCGCTAAGCGATGATCCTGACGATACCGGACCCCGGCCCGCGCATTGTCGCAATGTTCCCTTGGGCGCGCATCGCGCTGGTGGAGCGCTGAGCCATGAGTGTGACGACCCATACCCCGTCTCCGGCCCTGCCGCCGCCTTCCCGCCTCATGGCGGGCGGCCCGCTCGGCTGGGTGAAGGCCAACCTGTTGAACGGCGTGTTCAACAGCATGATCACGCTGCTGCTGGCCTATCTGCTGGTGCGCTACACCATCAGCTTTGTTGACTGGGCTTTCCTCAACGCCATCTGGCAGGTGCCCAACGACCGTTTCGGCCGGGCCGACACCAGCTCCTGCCGCGACATCAAGGGCATCGGCGCCTGCTGGGCCGTGATCACGGAGAAGCACCGCTTCATCCTGTTCGGCACCTATCCGTATGAGGAGCACTGGCGCCCCGCCATCGTCTGCGTGCTGTTCATCGCGCTGTACATCGTCAGCGCCATGCGCCGCTTCTGGCGCAAGGAGCTGGTGCTGGTCTGGGCCGTGACGCTGACCGCGATCGGCCTGCTGATGTGGGGCGGGGTGTTCGGCCTGTCCTATGTCCCGCAGGAGCGCTGGGGCGGCCTGCCCATCACGCTGATCCTGGCGACCTTCGGCCTCGCCTTCGCCTTCCCGCTCGCGATCATGGTGGCGCTGGGGCGGCGGTCGCGCCTGCCGGCCATCAAGGCGCTGTGCGTGGTGTATGTGGAGCTGATCCGCGGCGTGCCGCTGATCTCCCTGCTGTTCATGGCCAGCGTGATGTTCCCGCTGTTCCTGCCCGAGGGGCTGAACATCGACAAGCTGCTGCGCGCGCAGGTGGCCATCATCCTGTTCGCCGGCGCCTATCTGGCCGAGGTGGTGCGCGCCGGCCTGCAATCCCTGCCCAAGGGCCAGTACGAGGCCGCCGAGGCGCTCGGCCTGTCCTATTGGCAGAAGACCGGCTTCATCATCCTGCCGCAGGCGCTGCGGCTGGTCATTCCGCCGCTGGTCAACACCTTCATCGGCTTCTTCAAGGACACCTCGCTGGTGCTGATCATCGGCATCTTCGACCTGCTCACCGCCGCGAAAACCGCGATCATCGAGCCGCAATGGCAAGGCTTCGCGGTCGAGGTGTATGTGACCGTCGGCCTGATCTATTTCATCTTCTGCTTCGCCATGTCCAAATACAGCGCCGGGCTGGAAGCGGAACTCAACAAGCACAGGAAGCGGTGAGGATCATGACCCATCGCCATCCCCTGACCGGAGACTTCATCGCATGAGCGCCGCCCTTTCCTCCTCTCGTCATCTGGGCAAGCCCGCCATCCAGCTGCTGGGCGTGAACAAGTGGTACGGGCAGATGCACGTGCTGCGGAACATCAACCTCGAGATCGCCGAGGGCGAGCGCGTGGTGGTGTGCGGGCCCTCCGGCTCGGGCAAATCCACCATGATCCGCTGCATCAACCGGCTGGAGGAACACCAGCAGGGCCAGATCATCGTGGACGGCATCGAGCTGTCCGACGACCTGAAGAGCCTGGACGCCATCCGCCGCGAGGTCGGCATGGTGTTCCAATCCTTCAACCTGTTCCCGCACCTCACCATCCTGGAGAACTGCACCCTGGCGCCCATCTGGGTGCGCAAGATGCCGAAGAAGGAGGCCGAGGAGCTGGCGATGGAATACCTGACCCGGGTGCGCATCCCGGAGCAGGCGAACAAATACCCCGGCCAGCTCTCGGGCGGGCAGCAGCAGCGCGTGGCGATCGCGCGCGCGCTGTGCATGAAGCCCAAGATCATGCTGTTCGACGAACCCACCTCCGCCCTCGACCCCGAGATGATCAAGGAGGTGCTGGACACCATGGTGATGCTGGCCGACACGGGCATGACCATGATCTGCGTGACCCATGAAATGGGCTTCGCCCGCCAGGTGGCCGACCGCGTGGTGTTCATGGACCGCGGCGAGGTGGTGGAATCCAACACCCCCAACGAGCTGTTCGGCAACCCGCAGACCGACCGCCTGAAGCTGTTCCTCAGCCAGATCCTGCGGGGACACTGAGATGGGGGAGGCGCCCGTCTCGATCCTGGCCCAGCGCCGGATCGAGGCCGCCTTCGCCAAGGGCATCTATGAGGAGATGGCGGCCAGCATCGGTGCCGAGGCCGCCCGCGGCATCATGACGCGGGCGATCGTGAAGCTGGCCGAGGAAACCGGCGCCGCCATGGCAAAGGGCGCCGAGACGGGTGTCGCGCATTTCGCCTCGCTGATGGAGCTGTGGCGCAAGGACGATGCCCTGGCGATGGACATCACCCGCCAGGATGCCACCCATTTCGACTTCAACGTCACCCGCTGCCGCTATGCCGAGACCTATCGCGATATGGGGCTGGGGGAGCTGGGGGCGGTGCTGTCCTGCAACCGCGACGGCGCCTTCTGCGGCGGCTACGACAAGCGCCTGAAGCTGACGCGCACCCAGACCATCATGGGCGGCGCCAGCCATTGCGACTTCCGCTACGTCTGGGACGAGGCCGCCGGCTGAATGGCCTATGTCGCCACCGACTCCGACGCCTATGAGCAATCCATGGGCCGCTGGAGCCGGGCGCTGGCGGAGCCCTTCCTGGATGCGCTGTCCCTGGCCCCCGGCGCGCGCGTGCTGGATGCGGGTTGCGGCACCGGGGCGCTTTCGGCCGCGCTGGCGGCGCGCGACCCCGCCGCGCGGCTGACCGGGCTGGATTATGGCCAGGCCTATCTGCTGGGCGCGTGGCGGCGGGTGCCGGGGGCGGCCTTCGTGCGCGGCGATATCGGCGCGCTGCCCTTCGTTTCCGGCGCCTTTGACTCCAGCCTGGCCCTGCTGGTGCTGGGATTCGTACCGGATGCGGCACAAGCCGTGGCCGAGATGGTCCGGGTGACCCGCCCGGGCGGGGTGGTGGCCACCGCCATGTGGGATTTCCGGGGCGGCATGCCCTTTCTCAACCTGTTCGCCGATACGGTGGCGGCCCTGCTGCCCCAGGGGGCCGCCTGGCGCGCCCGGCACTGGCGGGGCCAGGTGGGCGCGCCCGGGCGCCTCTCGGCCTTGCTGCGCGGCGCGGGGCTGGAGGCGGTGCGGGAGCAGGACATCGCCATCCGCCAGGATTTCCGCGATTTCGACGACTGGTTCGGCCCCTGGCTGGCCGGGCAGGGCATCATGGGGGCCTTCCTGATGGCCCTGTCGCCCGCGGACCGCGCCCGGGTGGAGGCCGCGTTGCGGGAGGCCTGGGGCGATCCGGCCGCGGGCTGCAGCTTCACCGCCACCGCTCGGCTGGCCTGGGGACGCCATCGGGGCGGAGGTGACAGGGGTGTCACGCATACCCCCGCTGCAACCTTTGGAAAAAAACCGCTATGTGCTGAAGCATGAGCGACGCACAGCCTTCCGGCCCCAGCACCCCCGCGCCCCCGTCCGCGCCTGGGCATGACGCCAAGGGTAAGCTCACCCTGGCCGCCGCCTTGGGCGTGCTGGGCGTGGTCTATGGCGATATCGGCACCTCTCCGCTTTACGCGCTGAAGGCCTCGCTGCTGCATTTCGAGGATGGCGGGATCGAGCGGTGGGAGATCCTGGGCGTGCTCAGCCTGATCTTCTGGTCGCTGATGCTGACCGTCACGGTGAAGTACGTGATGGTCATCATGCGCGCCGACAACCGGGGAGAGGGCGGGATCCTGGCGCTGATGGCGCTGGCCATGCGCACCACCACCACCACGCGCGGGCGCTGGATCGTGGTGATGATCGGCATCGCCGGCGCCGCGCTGTTCTTCGGCGACGGCATCATCACCCCGGCCATCTCCGTGCTCTCGGCGGTCGAGGGGTTGAAGGTGGTGGACCCCATCTTCGAGGAAGCGGTGGTGCCGCTCTCGCTGGTGATCCTGCTGGGGCTGTTCGCGGTGCAGTACCGGGGCACCTCGCAGATGGGCCAGGTGTTCGGGCCGATCTGCGCCGTGTGGTTCCTGGGCATCGGCCTGCTCGGCCTGTGGGAGATCCTGCACCACCCCTCCGTGCTGCTGGCGCTGTCGCCCAGCTATGCCGTGAACTTCGTGCTGCACTATCACGCCGCGGCCTTCATCGCGCTCGGCGCCGTCGTGCTGTCGGTCACGGGGGCGGAGGCGCTGTATGCCGATATGGGTCATTTCGGCCGCCGTCCCATCCGCATCATGTGGACGACCTTCGTGCTGCCGGCGCTGGCGCTGAACTATTTCGGCCAGGGGGCGCTGCTGCTGCGGGAGCCCGAGGCGATCGAGAACCCCTTCTTCCTGCTCGCCCCCGAATGGCTGCGCCTGCCGCTGGTCGTGCTGGCCTGCGCCGCCACCGTGATCGCCAGCCAGGCCATGATCTCGGGTGCCTTTTCCGTCGCGCGGCAATGCGTGCAGCTGGGCCTGCTGCCGCGCCTGGTGGTGCGCCACACCTCCGCGACCGAGGAAGGGCAGATCTATGTGCCCCAGATCAACTTCATCCTGCTGATCGGCGTGCTGGTGCTGGTGCTGGAGTTCAAGAACAGCGACGCGCTGGCGGCCGCCTATGGCTTCGCGGTGACGGGCACCTTCATCGCCAGCTCCATCCTGGCGGTGATCGTGCTGCACCGGGTGTTCAACTGGTCGGTGCTGAAGGTGGGGGCGGTGTTCATCCCGCTGGCGCTGCTCGACCTCGGCTTCTTCGCCGCCACCGCGCTGAAGGTGCCCGATGGCGGCTATGTGCCGCTGATCCTGGGCCTGATCACCTTCGCGCTGATGGCCACTTGGTATCATGGCCGCCAGCTGCTGTTCCAGCGCCTGCGCCAGGACAGCCTGCCGCTGAAATCCTTCCTGGCCCGCCTGCCGCAGAGCCGTACCATCCGCGTGCCCGGCATCGCCATCTTCATGACCGGCGAGAAGGACTTCCTGCCCGGTGCGCTGCTGCACAACCTGAAGCACAACAAGGTGCTGCATGAGCGCGTGCTGTTCGTCACCGTCTCCAACGAGGATATCCCCGTGGTGGGCGACGCCCGCCGGCGCGAGGTGGCGGAGCTGGCGCCGGGCATCCATCGCGTGATGCTGCATTACGGCTTCCAGGAAAGCCCCAACATCCCGCGCGAACTGGAAACCCTGAACGCCGAGGGCAAGATCGCCTTCGAACCCATGCAGGCCAGTTATTTCCTGGGGCGCGAGACCATCGTGCAGGCCGCCGTGCCTAAGATGTGGGGCTGGCAGCAATGGCTGTTCCGGGCGATGCAGCGCAATTCCATGCCGGCCACGGAGTTCTTCCGCATCCCGCCCGACCGGGTGGTGGAGCTGGGCGTGCGGATCGCGGTGTGAATAAAGCGGCGCCCCACCTGCCAAGGCAAGGCGCCAATTCCTGGGTTCAAAGGGTTGCTGCAACCCTTTGCGGGGTGGTCAGGGGCGGCGCCCCTGACTGGGGGCTCGGGGGCGAAGCCCCCGTCTCAATCCAGCCGTGCCCCCGAGATCTCCACCATATTCCGCCAGAACGGCCGTTCCTGCGCGATCAGTGCTGTCAGTGCCGCGGGTGTCGCGCTGGTCGCGGCCGCGTAGCCCAGCGGTTGCAGCCGCTGCACGAAGGCCGGGTCCGAGCACACCTGCACGATCGCGGCGTGCAGGCGCTGGATCACCGGTTCCGGCACGCCGGAGGGCGCCATGATGGAGTTCCAGCTGACCAGGTTGTGGTTGGCCAGCCCCAGCTCGGGGAAGCTGCCCATGCCCGGGATATTGGGCAGGAAGGGCACGGCTTCCTTCGAGGACACGGCCAGCGCCTTGAAGCGCCCGGCCTCCACATGCGGCATCAGCGCGGGCATCACGTCGAACATCATGTCGATGTTGCCGGCCACCAGATCGTTGATGGCGGGGCCGCCGCCGCGATAGGGCACGTGCAGGATCTTGGCGTCCGCCGCGCGGTTGATCGCCTCGATATTGAGGTGCGAGGCGGTGCCGTTGCCCGAGGAGCCCATGCGCACCTGTTCGGGGTGGGCGCGGCTCCAGGCGATCAGGGCGCGGAAATCGGTCCAGCCATTGCGGCGCGCCGTGTCGGCGTTGACCACGCACAGCAGGGAGCCATCGACCACCTTGCTGATCGGCGCCAGGTCGCGCTCGGGGTCGAAGGGCATGCGGTTGGTCATGTAGGGATAGGCCGCCATGATGGTGACACCCATCAGCCCGATCACACTGCCGTCCTTGTCGCCCTTGGCCACGATGTCGGCCCCCAGCAGGCCGCCGGCGCCACCGCGGTTTTCCACCACCACGGTCTGGCCCAGGGCGGTGGACAGGCGCTCCGCCATCAGCCGGCCTAGCAGATCCACCGCGCCGCCGGGCGGGAAGGGGACGATGAGGCGGATGTTGCGGCCGCCGGCGATGGGCTGGGCCGTGGCGGGCAGGGCGATCAGCGCGGGGGCCGCCAGCAGCGATCGTCGCGAGAATGAGGGTTGCATCTTTGCCTCCGTGTAACCTTGCCGTGAGAATGGCGCGGCGGAGGCCGTGGCGCCAGCAGGGGTTTCAGCCCAGAAGCGCGCGCGCCCGGCCGATGACTGCCAACACCTGGGGCGTCAGGCGATAGGCTGCCAGTTCCTGCGGCAATGCCCAGGCGGTCTCGGAGACATCGTCGCCCGGCCGGGCCTCTCCGGCCAGCCAATGCCCGCAATAGTCGATGATGGTGTAGTGGTAGCGCACGGCCCCCCGGGCATCGAGGGCGATGCCGTCGATCACATCGGCCAGCAGCAGGGGGCCGGCCTCGATGCCGGTTTCCTCCAGCAATTCGCGCCGGGCGCAGTCGATGGCGCCCTCGCCCAGATGCTGGGCGCCGCCGGGCAGGGACCAGCTGCCCACGCGCGGCGGCTTGCCGCGCCGGGTCAGCAGCACGGCCTCACCCCGGAAGATCACGCAGCCCACACCCACCCAGGGGCGCGCGGGGTATTCTCGGTCGCTCAACCGGCCTCCTCGCGGGTCAGTTCCTCCAGCGTGGGCAGGAAGGATTTTTCCTTCCAGATCCCCACCTGATAGGCCCAGCCGGACCAGCGCCGGTTCAGCACCGTGGCCTCCAGCCCGCCTTCCGCCTGCAGGCGGATGAACAGGAACTGCTCGAACTTGCTGGCCCAAACTGTGACGCGCAGATCCTCGGTCAGGGAGAAGGTGGCCTCGCCCAGCGCCTCGCCGCGGTTCTCGGCGGCGGGGATGGCGTCCATGAAGGTCAGGAACTCGAAGCCGCGCGTCACCTCGTCCAGCGCCGCGCGGTTCTGCACCGGCGGGTCGGCGGGGTCGGTCACCACCAGCGGCGCGCCGGGCTCCCGCCGGCCGAGGGTGAGGGGCCGTTCGCCCGCGCGGCGGATAGCCGCGCCCAAGATGCGCTCGGGCGGGAAATTCGCCACGTCCCGGTCCATCCAGCTGGCGGCGTCGGCATCCACGGGCACGCGGCCCTCGGCGAGCCAAGCCTGGGTCTCGCCGCCCCGGCGGACATAGACGGTCTCGGGCAGGCCGCCCTGGGTGCGCACGCGGCGGCGGCCCAGGAAGAGCTCGGCGATGGAGCGGCCCTGGCCATCCAGCACGCGGACGAAATTGGCGGTGCTGCCAGGGTTCACCGGGTCATCCACGCCCAGCCGCGCCCAGCCCGCCATGTCGGTCGCGCGGGGTTCCAGCAGGCGCAGCTCCGTCAGGCCGGTCAGCAGCTCCCGCAGCCTGGCGTCGCGGGCGGGGTAGTCGTTGCGCT
Source organism: Rhodovarius lipocyclicus (assembly GCF_009900765.1). GTDB lineage: Bacteria > Pseudomonadota > Alphaproteobacteria > Acetobacterales > Acetobacteraceae > Rhodovarius > Rhodovarius lipocyclicus. Next base: position 108,441 of record NZ_JAAABL010000006.1, on the reverse strand, counting down.
CGGCGATCACCCAGCGGTCGTCCTGGCGCAGCAGGGTCATCGCACCCTCGTTGCGGCGGATTTCGACCTTGGTGGCCTCCGCCAGCCGGGCCGCGAGGCCCGGGAACATCAGCCCGCCGCCCGTGGCCCCCAGGCTGGGGCTGTCCTCGTCACCGCCCAGCAGCAGGGCGGCGGCGATGCTGGCGGCGCCGATGGCAGCCCCGCCCAGGACCAGCAGCCGGCGGTTCATGCGCGTGCCGCCGGCGCTCATGCGCGTGCCGCGGCTCGGCGCCGCGCCCGCACCACCGCCAGCCCGATCGCCAGCAGCGTGATCAGCGCCGGCACCGCCGCGATGTTCAGGATGCGCAGCCGGGTTTCCAGCCCGTCGATGTCGCGCCGCAGCTCCAGCTGCACCGTGCGCAGCTGGCGGCGGGTGGAGGCGATCTCCTCCCGCGCACGGTCGATCTCGGCCCGCTGCTCGGGGGTGATCACCACCTGGCTGCGGTTGCGTTCGCCCGGGGTGCCGGCCGGGCCCTGGCGCAACTCGCGCAGGCGGCGCTCGGTGGCTTCCAGGCGCTCCTGCAGGCCGCGCTCGGTCTGGCGGTACTGGGCGTCGGCCACGCGGCGGATGGCTTCCACCGCCTCGAAGGGCCGGATCGATTCCCCGCGCGAACGCAGGCCGATCAGCGCGTCGCTGCCGGTCAGCGTATCGGCCAGGTTCACGATGAAGCTGCCATTGCCCGCGAAGGGCTGGGCCACCTGCTGGCCGAAGAAATCGCGCACCTGCACCCAGAAGCGGTCATCCAGAATGTCCGTGTCGTTGATGACGACGAAATTGGCCGGGGCCTCGGTGGCGGCGCGATGGGCGGGGAAGTTCTCCGGGCGCTCCTGGCCCTCGGCCAGCGCCGGCGGGCCGTCGGGGAAGGCGGTGGCGAGGTTGCCGCGCACGCGCGCCGCCAGCACCCGGCGCTGCCCGTCGGCGCGGAAATCGGCCAGGATGCGGGTGGGGTTGGGGTCCCGGCGCACCTTGTCGGCCTCGATCAGCGCGGATTGCGGGCTGCTGGTCAGCAGGGGGGTGAATTCGATGTTCGCCCCCTCGCGCCGCCGCACCTCGCCCACGCTGCCCACGCTGATCTGGTCGATCTGGGCGGTGGCGGCCTCCTGCCGGTTCAGGCTGTCGCCCGACAGCGCGAACCAGGCCAGGTAGTCCACCGCCTGCACGCGGTCATTGCCCGGGGCGCGCACGCGCCAGGCGCCGCGCAGGTCCAGCACCACATTGTCCGTCGGTGCCTCGACCCCCCAGGCATTCAGCAGCCGCGCGAGGGAGGAGGAGGTATCCGCCTGCTGGCCCGGAGGCGTGCGGCCGGCCTGCATCTCGCTGTGCGGGTCCTGCAACAGCAGCAGGCGGCCGCCGCGCATCATGAACTGGTCGATGGCGTAGAGCGTGGTGTCGCTCAGCCCCTGCGGATGGGCCAGGACCAGCAGCTGGATTTCGGGGTCGATCACCTGCGCGTCCAGCGCCACGTCGCGCACGGTGGCGGATTGGCGCAGCTGGGTGATCACCGCCTGGGGCTGGGCCAGCTGCGGCTGGCGCATCATCATCGCGCGCGGGTCGCCGTTCAGGGGCAGGGGGGTCATCAGCCCCACCACCGGGCGGGTGGGGTTCGTCAGCTCCCACACGATGCGCGTCAGGTCGAGTTCGAGGAAGCGTTCCCGGTCCGGCTGGAAGAAGGGGATGCTGCGCTCGTCATCGGTCTGGTTGCTGGCGGCCAGGCCGAAGAACACCTGCTCCCCCGCCTGGTCCAGCGGCACGGCCTGCAAACCCAGCGCCGTCGCGCGGTCCTCGGTTTCGGAGAAGGGCTCGGGGTCCAGCACCTCCAGCCGCAGCTTGCCGCCGCTGGCGGCCACATATTCGCGCAGCATGTCGCGCACGCGCTCGGCATAGGCGCCGAACATCGGCACCTCGGCGCCCAGGCGGCGGGAGTAGAACAGCCGCAGCGTGATCGGGTCCCGCAGCCCGCCCAGCACCTGACGGGTGCCGGGCGAGAGGGTGTAGAGGTGCTGCTCCGTCAGGTCCACGCGGGCGGAGGACAGGAAGCGGTCGGCCAGCATGTTGGCGCCGACGGCCAGCATCAGCGCCGCCGCCACACCGCCCGCCGAGAGAAGAAGGCGCTTGGAAGCCATGGTTCAGTCCGCCTTCCGGTGCTCGAGCACCACCGTGTTCACCAGCAGCCAGAACAGGATGAAGCTGGCGAAGAAGATCAGGTCCCGCGCCGAAACGACGCCGCGGGTGAAGCCGCTGAAGCGCTCGTTCACCGACACCGCGCGGGCGATATCCGCCAGCACCGGCAGGTTGGCCGAGAGGAATTCCGTCACCACCGGCGAACCGGCGGCGGCGAAGACGAAACAGGCCGAGACCGCGAGGACGAAGGCGATCACCTGGTTCTTGGTCAGGGCCGAGATCGCGGCGCCGACCGCCAGATAGGCGCCGGCCACGAACAGGCAGCCCACATAGCCCGCCAGGATCACGCCATTGTCCGGCCGGCCCAGCCAGTTCACCGTCAGCCACAGTGGGAAGGTCAGCGCGAGCGCTATGGCGCAGAAGGCCCAGGCGGCCAGGAACTTGCCCAGCACCGCCTGCCATTGCGTGACCGGCAGGGTCAGCAGCAGCTCGATGGTCCCCTGGCGGCGTTCCTCGGCCCACAGGCGCATGGTCAGCGCCGGCACCAGGAACAGGAACAGCCAGGGGATGAAGGAGAAGAACGGGTTCAGATCCGCCTGGCCGCGCCCGAAGAAATTGCCCAGCGTGAAGGTTAGCGCCCCCGCGAGGGCCAGGAAGATCACGATGAACACATAGGCCACGGGGGTGGCGAAATAGCTCCCCAGCTCCCGGCGCGCGATGGCGATCATGCGGCTTCTCCCGTCGTCAGGCGGCGGAAGACGGCTTCCAAATCCGGCCCCTCGGCTGCCAGTTCACGCGGCGGCTTGTCCACGATCAGCCGCCCCCGCGCGATGATGATGGCGCGCGTGCAGACCGCCTCCACCTCCTCCAGGATATGGGTGGAGATGATGATGGCCTTCTCGGGCGCCATCTCCTGGATCAGGGTGCGGACCTCGTGCTTCTGGTTGGGGTCGAGGCCATCGGTCGGTTCGTCCAGCACCAGCACCGCCGGGTCGTGCAGCAGGGCCTGGGCCAGGCCCACGCGGCGCTTGAAACCCTTGGAGAGCGTCTCGATCGGCTGCAGCCGCACGCCCTGCAATTCCGTGCGCTCCATGGCGCGGGCGATGCGGGTGGCCAACTCCGCCCCCCGGAAGCCGCGCACCCGGCCGCAGAAGCCCAGGAAGCCGGAGACGGTCATTTCGGGATAGGTCGGCGCGCCCTCGGGCAGAAAGCCCAGGTTGCGGCGGGCGGCGACGGATTGCTCCTGCACGTCGAAGCCGCAGATGCGCGCGGTGCCCGCGCTGGGCGCCATGAAGCCCGCCAGCATGCGCATGGTGGTGGATTTGCCCGCGCCATTGGGCCCGAGGAAGCCCACCACCTCACCCTTGCTGACGGAGAAGCTGACGCCCTCCACCGCGGTGAAGGCGCCGAAACGCTTCGTCAGGCCTTCGATCTCGATCAGTGCCGCCAAGAACCGAACCCTCCGGCAGGTCATATGGCCGTTGGGTTTATACCGAGAGGGGCGCAATGCAAGCCGGGGGGCAGGCGGGTCGCGTGGTGCCCCGCTGTGCCCTCAGCGCCTCATTTGACCGGTGCGCCGCCGCTGGTGCCGCCGCGGAAGGCATTGCGCAGGGTGGTCACATGCGCGTCCACATCCTCATACCGGTTTCCGGCGCCGACGATGATGGCCACGTTGTTCTGCGGGATGCAGTAGATGGTGAAGATGCGCCCGCCATCCAGCTCTCCCCAGGCGGCGGAGCTGGTGGGGTTCAGCGGCCGGATGCCCGCCTGGCCGATGGCGGCGGCGGCCCGCGCCATGCACACGCCCAGCGTGGTGCCGGCCTGCAACTGCTCGTTGTTGACGGAGATACCGGTGGCCCCGGCGCCGGAGGAGAGTGCGGCCGCCAGGGCCGTGGCCAGAATAACGCTGCGCATCCGTTCTTGGACCCCTACGAAGGTTGTGTGGTGGCGCAACGCTAGAACGGATCAGGTTGCATGCGCATCACCAAACAGAAGGGTGCCAGCCCGCCGGGGCGTGCAGACCAACAGCCGGGAAACCCGGCCGCAAGGCGGCCGGCGGCGCCCATCAGGCCGCAGGGCTTGGCGACGCGGCGGCGCGCCGAAGCCAAGCGGCCGGAGGCCGCGCCCGGCGTCTGAGGGCATGGCAAAGCTCAACGGCCGGGGCACCCGGCCGTTGAGATCAGGCCGCTTGCTTGGCGCCTTGCACGATGCGGGCCAGGGCCTGCAGCATCTCCCGCGCGGCCTTCACCCGGCCCGCCACGTCCATTTCCCGCAGCAGGGCCAGCTTGTGGTCGGGCCGCAGCTTCACCACGCCCTTCTGCGCCGCCACCCAGGTGACGAGGCCAGCGGGGTCCAGGAAGTGATTGCGGTGGAAGCCCAGCACCACGCCTTTGGGGCCCGCATCCAGCCTGTCCACCCCCGCCTGCTTGCACAGGCGCTTGATGGCGACGACGGCCAGCAGATTCTCCACCTCGGCCGGCACGGGGCCGAAACGGTCGGCCAGCTCGGCGGCCAGCGCCTCGCTCTCGGCATCGTCGGCCAGCTGGCCGATGCGGCGGTACAGGCCGAGGCGCACCGGCAATTCCTGCACATAGGTCTCGGGGATCAGCACCGGCAGGCCGAGCGCGATGTTGGGCGTGAAATCGCGCGAGGCCTCGTCGCGCTTGCCGCGCCCGGCCCGCATCTCGGCCACCGCGTCCTCCAGCATCTGCTGGTACAGCTCGATGCCCACCTCGCGGATATGGCCCGACTGCTCGTCGCCCAGCAGGTTGCCCGCGCCACGGATATCCAGGTCGTGGCTGGCCAGCGTGAAGCCGGCGCCGAGATTGTCCAGCGTCTGCATCACCTCCAGCCGCTTCTGGGCGGAGGCCGAGAGCCGCTGCGCCGTGGGCCAGGTGAGGTAGGCATAGCCGCGCTGCTTGCCGCGCCCGACGCGGCCGCGCAGCTGGTACAGCTGGCCCAGGCCGAACATGTCCGCCCGGTGGATCAGCAGCGTGTTCACGGCCGGCATGTCCAGCCCCGATTCCACGATGTTGGTGGCCAGCAGGATGTCGTATTTGCCGTCGCCGAACTCGGTCATCACCCGTTCCAGCTCGGTGGCGGAAAGCCGGCCATGGGCTTCCACGACCCGGGCCTCGGGCACGATCTCGGCCAGGCGTTCGCGCAGCTTGGGCATGTCCTCCAGCCGGGGCGTCACGCAGAAGATCTGCCCGCCCCGGAAGCGCTCGCGCTGGATCGCCTCCCGCAATACCACCGGGTCCCAGGGCATGATGAAGGTGCGCACGGCTAGGCGATCGACCGGGGGCGTGGCGATCACGCTCATTTCCCGCACGCCCGAGAGCGCCAGTTGCAGCGTGCGCGGGATGGGCGTGGCCGTCAGCGTCAGCACATGCACGTCCGACTTTAGCGCCTTCAGCCTTTCCTTGTGGGCCACGCCGAAATGCTGCTCCTCGTCCACGATGACGAGGCCGAGGTTGTCGAACTCGATCCCCTTGGCCAGCAGCGCGTGGGTGCCGACGACGATGTTGATGTCGCCCGAGGCGATGCCCGCCTTCACCAGCGCCGCTTCCTTGGCCGTGACCATGCGCGAGAGCTGGGCGACCTTCACCGGCAGCCCCGCGAACCGCGCGGAGAAGGTGCGGAAATGCTGCCGCGCCAGCAGGGTGGTGGGCACCACGACAGCCACCTGCGCGCCGGTCATGGCCGCGACGAAGGCCGCGCGCAGCGCCACCTCGGTCTTGCCGAAGCCCACATCGCCGCAGATCAGCCGGTCCATGGGCCTGCCGGAGGCGAAATCCTCCAGCACATCGGCGATGGCGCGGGACTGGTCCTCGGTTTCGGCGAAGGGGAAGCGGGCGCAGAATTCGTCCCAGGCGCCTTCGGGTGGGGTGAACAGCTCGGCCTCACGCGTGCGGCGCTCTGCCGCGATGCGGATCAGCTGGCCCGCCATGTCGGCGATGCGCTGCTTGGCCTTGGCCTTGCGCGTCTGCCACGACGCCCCGCCCAGCTTGTCGAGCGTGACCCCCGCCGTCTCGGTGCCGAAGCGCGACAGCACCTCGATGTTCTCGACCGGCACGAACAGCTTGTCGCCGCCGTCATAGACCAGCTTCAGGCAATCATGCGGCGCGCCGGAGACGGCCAGCGTCTCCAGCCCCTCATACCGGCCGATGCCGTGATCCTGGTGCACCAGCAGGTCGCCCAGCTCGATGCCCGTGGCGTCCGAGATGAACTGGTCGGCGCGCTTGCGCCGGCGGGGCGGGCGGGCGATGCGCTCGCCCAGCAGGTCCTGTTCGCCGCAGACGGCCAGCTCGTCGCTGGTGAAGCCGCGTTCCAGGCCCAGCACCGCGACGGCGATGATGGCGCGGTCCAGCTTCCGGGCGGCGTAGATGTCTTCCACGAATTCGGCGGCGATGCGGTTCTCGGCCAGCATATGCCGCAGGCGCTCCGCGCTGCCGCGCGACCAGGCGGCCAGGATGTTGCGCCGCCCGCGGGAGAGCTGGGTCTCGGCATGGGCGGCATAGGCGCGGAACACATTCTCGCCGGCCTGGCGCACCTCGGTGAAGACGCGGCCCTGGCGGCCGCCGGCGTCGATGCCCGGCGTGCCCTCGGGCTGGGCGAAGGGGCTGAAGCGCTGGGGGTGGCAGGGGGCCAGCATGGCGTCCCATTCCCGCCGCGTCAGGTACAGCTTGCCGGGGGGGGCGGGGCGATAGGGCACCTCGCCCTCGTTCAGCCGGGCGGGGATGCGGCGGGATTCGTAATGGTCCTGGATCATCTCCAGCCGGGCGGCCAGCGCGTCCTCGGACTGGTAATCGAGGCTGAGGTGGCAACCCTCACCCATATGGTCGATCAGGGTTTCCATCGCCTCATGGAACAGGCCGGCCCAATGCTCCATGCCCGGGTGGCGGCGCCCGGCGCTGACGGAGACATAGAGCGGGTCCTCGGCCGAGGCCGCGCCGAACAGGTCGCGGTAGGCGGCGCGGAAGCGGGCGATGCCATCGGCATCCAGGAACACCTCGCCCACCGGGCGCAGGGTGAGTTCGCCGGCGGGGGCGCCGCTGCGCTGGGTGGTGGTGTCGAAGCGGCGCATGCCGTCGATCTCGTCGCCGAAGAAATCCAGGCGCAGCGGCTCGGTCTCGCCGGCCGGGAACAGGTCCAGGATACCGCCGCGCACGGCGTACTCGCCGTGTTCCATCACCGTGCCGGTGCGGTTGTAGCCATTGGAATCGAGGAACTTCACCACCGTCTCGGGTGCGATGCGCGCGCCCTTTTTCAGGGCCAGCACGCTGCCCTGGAACACGGCGCGCGGCGGCACCTTCTGCACCAGCGCGTTCACCGTGGTCAGCACGATGCGCGGGCGGGCCGGGGCCTCCTGCAGGCGCGCCAGGGTGGCCACACGCTCGGCCACGATCTCCGGGTTCGGGGAGACACGGTCGTAAGGCAGGCAATCCCAGGCCGGGAAGCGCAGCACCTCGGCCTCCGGCATGAAGAAGGCCAGCGCGTCCGAGATCCGGGCCATGTGCGCGTCATCATGCGCGACATGCAGCAAGGGCCCCGTGGTTTCGGCGCGGCGGGCGCGCAGCAGGGCGGCGTCGAAGCCCTCGACGGCGCCATAGACCGTCAGGCCCGACGCCTCGCTCAACTGCGGGAGCCCACGCCGGGCAGGCCGCATTCGGCCAGCAGCCGGCCCAGCATGGGGGTGGCGTGGCTGCCGGGCACGGGCCGGCGGCCGGTCAGCCAGTCGGTCAGGTCGATGTCCTGGTATTCCAGCACCGCCTCCAGCTCATCCAGTTCGGCGTCGGAGAAGGTGGCGATGTGGCGCGCCACGAAACCGCCGACCAGCAGGTCCGTTTCCTTGGTGCCGCGATGGTGCGCGCGGAACAGAAGACGCTTGCGGCGGGGGGAGAGTGTCGGGTCCGTCATGGCAGTGGCATATAGGCGCGCGTGGAACATCCTGTCAGTAGCTCCGGTGCCGGGAAAATCAGGGAGGCGCTGCACGCGCCGCTCACGAGCCTGCGCGGCATCGGCCCGCGCGGCGCGGCGCTGCTGAAGGAAGCCACGGGCGGGGACCGTATCTGGGACCTGCTGCTGCACCTGCCCGAGCGATTCGCGAGCCGCCAGCGGGTGGAATCCCCCGCCGACGCGCCGCCGGACCGCGATGCGGTGCTGCCCTTCACCGCCGAGAGCCACCGCGCCGCGCGGTCCCGCCAGGGGGCGCGCTATGTCGAGGTGCGCGGCGAATCGGGGGGCGCGCGATTGGTGCTGCGCTTCATGAACGGGCATCTGCCCTGGGTGGAACAGCGCCTGCCGCGCGGCGAGCCGCGCTGGATCAGCGGCCGAATCCGCCCCGAGGGCGCCGATTATTCCGCCATCAGCCCGGATGTGGCCGCCGACCCCGGCGGCCTGCCGGAGCGCGAGCCGGTCTGGCCGCTGACCGCCGGGCTGAACCGGGCGCAGATGGCGCGCTGCGTGGCCGCGGTGCTGGAGGCCGTGCCCCCCATGCCAGAATGGCACGACCCCGCGCTGCTGAAGCGCGAGGCCTGGCCGCCCATGCCCGATGCCCTGCGCCTGGCCCATGCGGAACCGGCGCCGGAGGCCCGGGCGCGCCTGGCCTATGACGAGCAATTGGCCGACCAGCTCGCCTTGGCCCTGGTGCGCCGCCGCGCGCGGGCCGAGGCGGGGCGTTCCATCACCGGCGACGGCGCCCTGCGCGCCCGGGCGCTGGCCGCCTTCGGCCACCCGCTGACCGGGGCGCAGAGGGAGGCGCTGGCCGAGATCGACGCCGACCTGGCCGCCCCCCACCGCATGCGCCGCCTGCTGCAGGGCGATGTGGGCGCGGGCAAGACGCTGGTGGCGCTGCTGGCCATGCTGCGCGCCGTGGAATCGGGCGCCCAGGCCGCGCTGATGGTGCCCACCGAGCTGCTGGCGCGGCAGCATCTGCGCACGCTGTGGCGCCTGTGCGGCGCCGCGGGGGTGGAGGTGGCGCTGCTGGCGGGCTCCGTCACCGGGGCGGAGCGGCGGCGGGTGCTGCGGGGGCTGGCCGATGGCTCCATCCCGATCGTGGTCGGCACCCACGCCCTGTTCCAGGAGGCGGTGGAGTTCCGCGACCTGGCCCTGGCGGTGGTGGACGAGCAGCACCGCTTCGGCGTGGAGCAGCGCCTGACGCTCGCGGGCAAGGGCGCGCTGGCCGATCTGCTGGTGATGACCGCCACCCCCATCCCGCGCACGCTGCTGCTGACCCATTGGGGCGAGATGAGCGTGAGCCGCATCCGCGAGAAACCCGCCGGCCGCCAGCCCATCACCACCACCCTGCATGGCCTGTCGCAGCTGGAGGAAGTGATCGCCGCCTGCGGCCGCGCCATGGACAAGGGCGCCCGCATCTACTGGGTCTGCCCGCATGTGGCCGAGAGCGAGACCATGGAGGTCGCCGCCGCCGAAACCCGCTACGCCGAGCTGAAGGAGCTGTTCGGCGACACCGTCGCCCTGGCCCATGGCCGGATGGATGTGAAGATCCGCGAGGAAGCCCTGGCCCGCTTCGCGCGCGGCGAGGCCCGGCTGCTGGTCGCCACCACCGTCATCGAGGTGGGGGTGGATGTGCCTGAGGCCACGGTGATGGTGATCGAGCACGCGGAACGCTTCGGCCTGGCGCAGCTGCACCAGCTGCGCGGCCGGGTGGGGCGGGGCAGGGCGCGCAGCTTCTGCATGCTGCTGTACGACGAGGCCGCCGGCCGCACCGCCCGCGACCGCCTGGGCATCCTGCGCGAGACCGAGGACGGCTTCCTGATCGCGGATGAGGATTTCCGCCTGCGCGGCGCCGGCGAGGCGCTGGGCACCCGCCAATCCGGCCACGCCATGGCCAGGCTGGCGCTGGAGGATGGGCGCGCGCAGGACCGGCTGGTGGCGATGGCGCATCAGGACGCGGCGCTGCTGCTGGAACGCGACCCGGCCCTGGCGGGGGAACGCGGCGTGGCCGCCAGGCTGCTGCTGGGGCTGTTCGGGAAAGACGCGGCGATGGCGACGCTGGGGGCGGGATGAGATGGGGGAGGCGCTGCCTCCCCCATACCCCCTCCGCTGGGGAGATAAGATCTCCCCAGGCCCCTGCGAATAGTTTTATATAACTGATATTATTTACGAAAATCACTTCACGGAATGGGTGCTGTCCCAAAACTGATGGAAAGTAATGGGGGAGTTTGAGGGGGAAAGTCATTTCCCCCTCAACGGGAGTTTGAGGGCGGCGCCCTCAATCCCCTTCCCCCGCATCCAGCGCCTGATACTCTCCCCGGCAAAACAAGCCTCGGGAGGGCGCCATAATGAACCATCCGATCCCCCGCCGTGCCGTGCTGGCCACGGCGTTGCTGTCCACCCCAACCCTCGCGCAGTCGCCCTGGCCCAGCCGGCCGGTGCGCATCATCGTGGGTTTCCCGGCCGGCGGCACCACGGACATCCTGGGCCGCATCGCCGCGCAGATCCTGCAGGAGGAGCTGGGCCAGCCCTGCGTGGTGGAGAACCGGCCCGGCGCCGGTTCCAACATCGCGGCGCAGGCCGTGCTGCGCAGCCCGCCCGATGGCTACACGCTGCTGCTGGGCTCGCCTGGCACCAATGCCATCAACCCGCATCTGTACAGCAATGCCGGCTATGACCCGCTGACGGATTTCCTGCCGATCAGCCAGATCGCGGAGGTGCCGAACCTGATCGCGGCGCATCCGGGCCTGGGCGTGCGCGATGCCGCCGGGCTGATCGAACTGGCCAAGCGCCGCCGGCTTTCCTATGGCGAGACCAGCATCGGCGGTTCCACCCATCTGGCGGCCGAGCTGTTCCGCCTGATGGCGGGCATCGAGGCCACCCATGTGCCCTATCGCGGCAGCGCGCCGATGATGACGGACCTGCTGCCGGGGCGGATCGATTTCGGCACGGACAATTTACCCTCCATCCTGCCGCATGTGCGCTCCGGCGCGCTGGTGGCCATTGGCGTGACCAGCGCCGGGCGCTGGGCGACCGCGCGGGAGATCCCGGCGATCGCCGAGACCCTGCCGGGCTATGAGGTGACGGCCTGGTTCGGGCTGGTCGCCCCGCGCGGCACCCCGCCGGAGGTGATCGCCCGCGCCAACGCCGCGCTGCGGGCGGGGCTGGGCAAGGCGGATCATGTCTCCCGCATGCAGGAGTTGGGGGCGGCGCCCATCCCCGGCAGCCCGGAGGAATACCAGGCGCGCAACGTCCAGCAGTTCGCCCGGCTGGGAGAGCTGATCCGGCAGGTGGGCATCAGGGCCGATTGAGCGGGCTTGTCCGATCTTTCACTACCCGGGCATCGGCGGCGGGCCTAACATGCCGTTTCACGCAAAGGGACCGCCGCCATGATCGAGACCACCCAACCCGGCCTGCCGCACGCCAAATGGGGCTGGGTTGTCGCATTGGGCGCGGTCTATCTGCTGGCCGGCTTCATCGCGCTGGGCAGCATGGCCACGGCCACCGTGGCCAGCGTGCTGGTGGTGGGCGTGATGATGGTGCTGTCCGGCATCGCGGAGGTGGTGAACGCCTTCCAGCTGAAAAGCTGGAGCCGCTTCGCGCTGTGGGTGGTGCTGGGGCTGCTGTACATCGCGGCGGGGCTGATGACCTTCTGGAACCCGCTGCTGACCGCCGCGGCGCTGACGCTGTTCCTGGGGGTGATCCTTGTGGCCTCGGGCGCCATGCGCATCGCGCTGGCCTTCTTCATGAAGCAGGGCACGCCCTGGCTGTGGGTGGCGCTGTCGGGGGCCATCACGGTGCTGCTGGGCGCGCTGATCCTCGCGCGCTGGCCGGTGTCCAGCCTGTATATCCTGGGGCTGTTCCTGGGGATCGACCTGGTGATGGCCGGGGCGGCCTGGATGGGCATCGGCCTGGCGATGCGGCGCGCCCAGGCCGGCCCATAAGCCAGCAATCACGATACCGTAACGAGGCAAGGGCCTGTTCCGGCGTAGCATCCCGGCATGACCATCGAATGATCGCGGCGCGGCCGGGTTGGGTTCCCGTCGCCCGGCATGAACGGGGCGGCCTGCCCATATCCCGCCGCGCTCCGGTATGAGAGAGCGGATATGGAAAAGACCAGCATCGTGGCCTCCTTGGGGCAGATGCAATTGCTGCGCCCGGCCTGGATCAAGGTGGCGCTGGCGGCCAATGACCGGCTGAAATTCTACCTGACGATCCTGCAGGCGGCCCAGGCGCATGCCGAGCGCCCGGGCGCGCTGCCGCTGGACCTGCGCCGCGAATACGCCGCCGCCCGGATCGACGCACCCTGGCTGCTCGACCTGCCGGGCGCGGCCTTCATCGAGGGCGGCACGCTGCACATCGCGGAACTCGGCAAGCTGGCGGAAAAGCTGGCCGAGGACCTGCGCCTGATGGCCCGGCCCTTCCAGGATGGCGCGCAGCCGGCACTGCTGGCCCGGGTCGAGCACTGGTGCGCCTGGCTCGGCGGGCTGGATGCGGGCACGCTGGACGCGGCGCGGCTGCGCGCCCTGACCAGCGGCAAGCGCGGCCAGGATGACAGCTTCCACATCCTGGTGATGGACCTGCACAAGGCGCTGAACCAGCTGGCGGCGGAATTGTCGGATGAGGTGCTGGACGGCGCCCATGTCTGGCAATTGCCCGAGGCCCAGCGCCCGCTGGTGGCGGCCTTCATGCGCGGGCTCAACCGCACCCGCGCGCTGAAGTTCAGCCATCCGGGGCTGGAGACCGCGGCCACCGGCGATGGCGGCCGGCTGCTGATCCAGAACGACATCGGCACCAATGACGCCCATGTGCTGGTGGCCCAGGTGGAGGGGCTGCGCCTGACGCTGACCTATTCGGACCTGCACCGCCAGCGCTTCGCCTTCTTCCAGGAGCTGCTGGCTGGGATCGGCGCCGCCTGGTCGGGGGTGGAGGCGCGCAGCACGGCGGGGCTGAACGCCGACGCGGCCTATCACGTCGGCACCGCCACCTTCGACTGCGCGGACGCGGCGGCGCTGGACCAGGCGCTGGAGGGGCTGGGCGCACGCATCGTCTTCCTGATCGACTGGAACCGGGCGCGCAAGCGGCTGGTCCAACTCGTGGGCAAATCCGGCGCGGTGGCGGTGCTGCGCGCCTGCGCGGAGCGCGAGGCCGGCCATATAGGCTGGCTGGAGGCGGGCGGCGAGGCCCTGATCTTCGGCGCGATGGAGGCCGTGGGCAGCGACTATTTCCGCATCGGCGACCGGCTGGATACCGTGCTGGGTGATGCCCATGCGCGCGACTTCCTGGTTGAGGCGCTGGTCCTGTGCTCCCAGGCGATGCTGCGCAAACAGCCCGTCTCGGCCATCGCCGATTCCGTGCGCGCGCTGCTGGTCCGCTTCATCGGCCGACATCGGGATGAGTTCGCGCTGCTGAGCGAGCACGCCGCCTTCTGCCACGCCATGGCCGAGGGCATCCGCGACGCCCTGGCCCATGGCCATGAGCGGGACGCCAAGGCCGCGGAAAAGCTGGCGGAGCGGGCCAAGGCCTGGGAACGCCAGGCGGACACGCTGGTCATGCGCTCCCGCGAGAAGGCCGAGCGCAACCCGCACTGGCTGCCCTTCACCCGGCTGATCGAGCGCGCGGACGATATCGCTGACGCGCTGGAGGAAGCGGCCTTCCTGTTCTCCCTGATCGCCGATGGCCATCACAAGGGCTGGAACGACGCGGTGCGCCAGGGCATCCAGGCGCTGGCGGAACGCACGCTGGAGGCCACGCAGGACCATGTGAAGGCCCTGGCCATCGCCGCCATGCTGGGCGAGGGCGGCGACGCGGCCGACCATGAGGAATTCATCGCCGTCTGCTGGCGGGTGCTGAACGCCGAGCGGCAATGCGACCTGCTGCTGCGCGACATCCGCCGGCTGCTGGTGCGCCATGTGGATGACGCGGCGACGCTCAGCCTCGGCACCGATTTCGCGGCGGCGCTGGAACAGGCGACCGACGCCCTGCTGGCCACCGGCTATGCCATGCGCGACCTGGCCTTCAGCCGCATGGGGATGCAGGCATGAGCGGGGAGGATCTGGCCCGGGTGCATGTCATCGGGGCGGAGGCGCTGCCCGAGGGCATGACGCCGGCGGTGCTGGGCTTCAAGGCCTACAACCTGGCGCGGATGGCGGCGCTGGGGCTGAACGTGCCACCCGCCTTCGTGCTGGGCACGGGCTTCTGCGCCGACCCCGGGGCGGTGACGCCAGAGCTGTGGCGCGCGCCGCTGGCGCGGCTGGAGGCGATGTCGGGGCTGGCATTCGGCGATCCCAGGCGGCCGTTGCTGCTCTCCGTCCGCTCCGGCGCGCCGGTCTCCATGCCGGGGATGATGGAGACGCTGCTGAACATCGGGCTGAACGACGCCACCGTGCCCGGGCTGGTGCGGCTGACCGGCCATCCGCGCCTGGCCTGGGATGCCTACCGGCGCCTGATCGCGGGATATGGCGAGGTGGTGGCGGGCATCGACGCCCGGCATTTCGAGGCCGATCTGGAGGCGGTGCGCCAGGGCGGGGATGAGCGCGAGCTGGATTTCGCCAGCCTGCGCGCCCTGGCCCGCCGCCACCTGGACACCTTCGCGCGCGAGGCCGGCCGGCCCTTTCCGCAAAGCGCCGAACAGCAGCTGGGCGAGGCGATCGCGGCCGTCTTCCAATCCTGGAGCAGCGGGAAGGCCCAGGCCTATCGCCACATGCACGGGCTGGCGGACAGTATGGGCACCGCCGTGACGGTGCAGCGCATGGTGTTCGGCAATGCGGGCGGGCTGTCGGGCGCGGGCGTGGGCTTCACGCGCAACCCCAGCACCGGCGAGCCCAAGCCCTGGGTGGATTTCCTGTTCAACGCCCAGGGCGAGGATGTCGTCAGCGGCCGGCGCAGCGCCCAGGGGCATGAGGAATTGTCGGCCGTGGCGCCGGGGGTCTGGAATGAACTGGTCCAGGCCACCGCGGTGCTGGAGCGCCATTTCGCCGACATGCAGGATTTCGAGTTCACCGTGCAGGAAGGCGTGCTGTTCCTGCTGCAGACGCGCAACGGCAAGCGCACCCCCCTGGCCGCCGCCCGCATCGCGCTGGACCTGCTGGCGGAAGGGCTGATCGACAAAAAGACGGCCCGCGCCCGGACCAAGGGGCTGGATGAGCGGGCGCTGACCCAGCATGTCATCGCCGCCGAGGACGGCGCGGCGCTGGCGCCGGTGGCGGTGGCGGCCTCGGCGGCCAGCGGCGTGGTCTGCGGCGAGATCGCCTTCGACGAGGCGCGGGTGCGGGAGCGCAAGGCGGCCCATGTCAGCGTGATCCTGGTGCGCCGCGACGCGGAAACGCGCGACATCGCCGCCCTGGAACTGGCCGACGGCCTGCTGACGCGGCATGGCGCCCGCACCTCCCACGCCGCGGTGGTGGCGCGGCAATTGGGCAAGGTGTGCCTGGTGGGCTGCGAGACGATGAGCATCGACGAGGCGCGCGGCGAGATCGACATCGCGGGGCAGGTGCTGCCCCAGGGGGCGCTGCTGACGCTGGATGGCAATACCGGCCAGATCTATGCGGGTGCTGCGCGCATCACCGCGCAGGTGCCGGCCGAATTGCTGGCGCGGCTGGGCGCCCTGCACGGGAGAAAACACCCGGCGTGACGCGGTGTCATCAGGAAAGGGGAGATTGGCGCACCCGAAGAGATTCGAACTCCTGACCCCCAGATTCGTAGTCTGGTGCTCTATCCAGCTGAGCTACGGGTGCCAACCAATGTGGCGCCTATTTGGCTGAGGTTGCGGTCGGGCGCAACCCACCCCCCGCCGGAAAATGCGTTGGGTTTTTTGCAGGGGCCCCATGCGGCGGGGGAGGTTGCCCGAATCCCCGATATGAAAAAGGGGCTCCGGCACGCCGGAACCCCTTGAATACACGGCAGTTCCGAAAAATTCAGCCGGCCAGCTTTTCCAGCTCCCGCACGATGGCCTCACCCATCACGGCGGTGCCCACGCGGGCGCGGCCGGTCTGCATGATGTCGGCCGTGCGCAGGCCGGATTGCAGCACGCGCTCGATCGCCTGCTCGATCAGCCCCGCATCCTCGTCCATGCCGAAGGAGTAGCGCAGCAGCATGGCGAAGGAGAGCAGCTGCGCGCAGGGGTTGGCGATGCCCTTCCCCGCGATGTCGGGGGCCGAGCCATGGATCGGCTCATACAGGGCATGGCGCTTGCCGCTGGGCTGCACGGCGCCGAGCGTGGCGGAGGGCAGCATGCCGAGCGAGCCGGTCAACGCGGCCGCCAGGTCGGACAGGATGTCGCCGAACAGGTTGTCGCCCAGGATCACGTCGAACTGCTTGGGGCGGCTCGCGAGCTGCATGGCGCAATTGTCGGCGTACATGTTCTCCAGCTCCACATCGGCGTATTCCGCCTTGTGGATCTCGCCCACCACGGCCCGCCACAACCGGCCGGACTGCATGACGTTCGCCTTCTCGACGCTCGTCACCTTGTTCCGGCGCTGGCGCGCCAGGTCGAAGGCCACGCGCGCCACGCGGGCGATCTCGTCCTCATGGTAGATCTGGGTGTCGAAGCCGGTGCGCTTGCCGTCGGCCCCGGTGGTCACGCCGCGCGGCTCACCGAAATACACGCCGCCCGTGCTCTCGCGCACGATCATGATGTCGAGGCCCGACACCAGATCGGGGCGCAGGGCGGAGGCCTCGGCCAGCGGCTCCATCACCACGGCCGGGCGCAGGTTGGCGAACAGCTCCAGCCCCTTGCGCAGGCGCAGGATGCCCAACTCGGGCCGCTGCTCGAAGGGCAGGCCATCCCATTTCGGGCCGCCCACGGAACCGAACAGCACCGCGTCGGCCGCCTTGGCGCGCGCCACCGTGGCGTCGGAGCAGGGGGTGCCCTCATGGTCGATGGCGATGCCGCCCACCAGGCCTTCCTCGACATCGAAGGAGACGGCGCGCCGGGACTGCATCCAGTCCATCACGCGGCGGACCTCGCCCATCACCTCGGGGCCGATGCCGTCACCGGGCAGGACCAGCAGCTTCTTGTTGGCGGACATGGAGTTTCCTTCGTCTCAGGCGAACAGCCAGGGAGCCGCCGCGCGGCGCTGGGCTTCGTAGTCGTCGATGGCGGGGGCGTGCTGCAGGGTCTGGCCGATATCGTCGAGGCCGTTCAGCAGGCAGTGCTTGCGGAAGGGGTCCACATCGAACGGGATTTCCTCGCCGTTCGGGCGCACCACCACCTGGCGCTCCAGGTCGATGGAGATGCGTGCGTTGGCGCCCATCTTCGCGTCCGCCATCAGCTGCTCGCAGATCTCGCGCGGCAGCTTGATGGGCAGGATGCCGTTCTTGAAGCTGTTGTTGTGGAAGATGTCGGCGAAATCCGGCGCGATCACGCAGCGGATGCCGAAATCCAGCAGTGCCCAGGGCGCGTGCTCACGCGAGGAACCGCAGCCGAAATTCTCATAGGCGATGAGGATCTCGGCGTGGCGGTAGGGCTCCTGGTTCAGCACGAAATCCGGGTTCTCGGACCCATCCGCCTTGTAGCGCATGTCCGCGAACAGGTTCTTGCCCAGGCCCGAGCGCTTGATGGTCTTGAGGAAGCGCGCGGCGATGATCTTGTCGGTATCGACATTGGCCATCGGCAGGGGGGCCGCGACGCCTGTCAGGGTGGTGAAAGTTTTCACTTGCAGCCTCCAATTCGAGCATATTTTCTGGCGAGGGCTAAATATACGAAGTATTCCTTTGCATATTCAGCTTTTTTTTCCGTTTCTTCCTTTGTGGACATTATGAATGTATCCACCAGTTTTTGATTTTTTTATTGCGTATTCGATTAGCTGGCACTCTATTTCAGTGGCGTTTTTCCAAGACGTGGATCGGTAAACGGCCACCAGAAGCTCGTAGCCGCAATCCCGATAAGATGGCCACCTTCGATAGAGATTGGACGTGTATCCAATCTTCATATGATGCCATCGGCCTTCTCTCGCATAAGCACCGAGCACCCGTCGAAGACGTGACATAGCTCGTTCGACAGTGCCGGTGCAGTAGCCGTTTGAGATGACGCCTGGAGAGGGCATCTACGGTATTACCCTCGGCTGCTCAGAGGAAACTCCCGCACATCGGCCAGATGGCCCGTGACGGCGGCGGCCGCCGCCATGGCCGGGGAGAGCAGGTGGGTGCGCCCACCCGGCCCCTGCCGGCCCTCGAAATTCCGATTGCTGGTGCTGGCGCAGCGCTGGCCCGGCGTCAGCTTGTCCGGGTTCATGCCGAGGCACATGGAGCACCCGGCCTCACGCCATTCGAAGCCGGCTTCGAGCAGGATCTTGTCCAGACCCTCCTCCTCCGCCTGCCGCTTCACCAGGCCCGAGCCCGGCACCACCATGGCGCGCACGCCCGGGGCCACCTTGCGGCCCTGGGCAATGGCGGCGGCGGCGCGCACGTCCTCGATGCGGGAATTGGTGCAGCTGCCGATGAACACCACATCGACCTTCACATCCGTCAGCTTCTGGCCGGGGATCAGGCCCATATAGTCCACCATGCGCTGCATCTGCGCGCGGCGGGTCTCATCGGTGGCACTCGCCGGGTCGGGCACGGTGGCGGTGATGGGCAGCACGTCCTCGGGGCTGGTGCCCCAGGTGACCTGCGGCACGATGGTGGCGGCATCCAGCTCCACCTCCTTGTCGAACACCGCGTCGGCGTCCGAGGGCAGGGAGGACCACCAGGCCACCGCCTTGTCCCAGGCCTCGCCCTTCGGCGCGAAGGGGCGGCCCTTCACGTAGTCGAAGGTGGTCTGGTCCGGGGCCACCATGCCGGCGCGGGCGCCGGCCTCGATGGACATGTTGCACACGGTCATGCGGCCGGCCATGTCGAGGGCGCGGATCGCCTCGCCGGCGAATTCGATCACATGGCCGGTGCCGCCGGCGGTGCCGATCTTGCCGATGATGGCCAGCACGATGTCCTTGGCGGTGCAGCCGGCGGGCAGGGTGCCGTTGACCGTCACGCGCATGTTCTTCGCGGGCTTCTGCAGCAGGGTCTGGGTGGCCATCACGTGCTCCACCTCCGACGTGCCGATGCCGAAGGCGAGGGCGCCCAGCGCGCCATGGGTGGAGGTATGGCTGTCGCCGCACACCAGCGTCATGCCCGGCAGGGACAGGCCCTGCTCGGGCCCGATCACGTGCACGATGCCCTGGCGCACGTCATCCAGCGGGATGTAGGGCACGCCGAATTCCACCACGTTCTGTTCCAGCGTGGCGATCTGCAGGGCGCTTTCCGGCTCATTCACCGCGGTCAGGCGGTCGGCGCTGGTGGGCACGTTGTGGTCCACCACGCCGATGGTCGCATCCGGGCGGCGAAGCTTGCGGCCGGCGGCACGAAGCCCCTCGAAAGCCTGGGGGCTCGTCACCTCATGGATGAGGTGGCGGTCGATGTAGAGGAGGGTGGTGCCGTCCTCCAGCCGATCGACGACATGCGCGTCCCAGATCTTGTCGAACAAAGTGCGTGGCTTCGTGGCCATGGCGTTTCCCTGGCTAGTGGCTATCCGGTGCTTGACTGGCGGAACCAATCAACCACCGAGGTGACAAAAGAAAAAGGGGGGCCGGCATCGCCGACCCCCCTTCGGAACCATAAAAGAGCCGCGCGTGGCGGCCCTTCCGGCCTCACTCGGCGGTGGTGGCGGCAGGCGCCGCGCTGGTCCGCAGGCCCATCTTCTCGGCGATGCGAGCGGACTTGCCGGTGCGGCCACGCAGATAATACAGCTTGGCGCGACGCACCTTGCCGCGGCGGACCACATGGATCTCGGCCAGCGAGGGGGAGTACAGCGGGAACACGCGCTCCACACCCTCACCGTAGGAGAGCTTGCGGACGGTGAAGTTGCTGTGCAGGCCCTTGTTGGAGCGCGCGATCACCACGCCCTCGAAGGCCTGGGTGCGGATGCGCTCGCCTTCGACCACGCGGACCATGACGCGCAGCGTGTCGCCGGGCGCGAAGTCGGGCACGGCACGGGCGGCGAGGAGCTTCGCCTTCTGTTCGGCATCGAATTGCTGAAGGAGGTTCATGGTCTAGAGTCCCTTTCGAGCCCCGGCGTATAGGCAAGTGCGAAGCCTTGCGCAAGCCCGGTTTGCGCGGAAATTAGGAATGCTGTCCGCAGTTTGACGAAAAAGCCGACCACAGGTCCGGACGGCGTTGTTTCGTCACGTTTTCCGCCTGTTCCCGGCGCCAGCGCGCCACCTCCGCATGATTGCCCGACAGCAGCACGGGCGGCACTTCCCGCCCGTTCCAGTCGGCGGGGCGGGTGTATTGCGGGTATTCCAGCAGCCCGGCGGAGAAGCTTTCCTCCACCGCGCTGTCCACCCCGCCCATCACCCCGGGCAGCAGCCGGATGCAGGCATCGAGAATCGTCAGCGCCGCCAACTCGCCCCCGGACAGCACGGCATCGCACAGCGAAACCTCCCGCATGCCCCGGGCCTCGATCACGCGCTGGTCCATGCCCTCGTACCGGCCGCACAGGATGACGAGGCCGGGGCCCACGGACCATTCCCGCACCATGGCCTGGGTCAGCGGCGTGCCGCGCGGGGTCATCACCAGCAGGGGGCGGTCCCCGGGGTTCGCGGCCTCGATGGCCGCATCCAGCACATCCGGGCGCATCACCATGCCGGCACCGCCGCCGAAGGGCGTGTCGTCCACCTGGCGGTGCCGGCCGAGGCCATGGTCGCGGATCTGGCGCGCCTCCATGCTCCAGACCCCGTCACGCAAGGCACGCCCGGCCAAGGACAGGCCGAGGGGGCCGGGGAACATCTCCGGGAACAAGGACAGGACAGTGGCGTGCCAGGGCATGGCGGGGGATGGTCCTCTGTTGGTGAGGGCTTTGCCCTCACACTTGCATTGAGGGGGAAATGACTTTCCCCCTCAAACTCCCCCATGCCTTTTTGACGGTTCGGGGTGAGCCTGGGTCTGGGGAAGGCAGAGCCTTCCCCAGTGCTACTCTTCCGCCTCACCCTCCGGCGGCTTCACTTCGATTTCCGCCGGCGGTTCCACGGTGATGCGCCCGCCCTGGATATCCACCACCGGCACCGCCGCCATGGTGAAGGGCACCAGCCGTTCCGGCGGGCCGGATAGGGTCAGGAACGGCCCCGCGCCATAGTCTTCCACCGCGCGCACCTGGCCCAGCGCCTTGCCTTCCGCCGTGAAGGCGGCCAGCCCCACTAGGTCAGTCAGGTAGAACTCATCCGGGTCGGGTTCCGGCAGGCGGTCGCGTTCCACATACAGCTTGGTGCCGGTCAGGGCCTCGGCCGCGTTGCGGTCCGCCACGCCCTCGATCGCCACCAGGTCGGCGCCGCGCGGGTGCAGCACGAACACCCGCCCGCGCTCGTCGCGCAGCGGGTTGTAGCTGTCGATGGGCGCCTCGCAATGGGCCTTGAGACGCAGAAGGCCGCGCACGCCATGTGCGCGGCCCAGCTCGCCCATCAGAATGAGCGAAGACGGCATGAAGGCATCAGCCCGCGGCGGCGGCCGCGCGCTCCTGCGCCTTCTTCTTCGGCTGGTTCTGCTTGGTCTGGTTCGGCATGAACGGCACGGGGGCCAGCCCGGCCTTGCCCAGGAAGCGGGCCACGCGGTCCGTCGCCACGGCGCCGTTGGCGATCCAATGCGTGATGCGCTCGTTGTCCAGGCGCACGCGCTCGGCGTGGTCGGTCGCCAGCATCGGGTTGTAGCTGCCCACCTTCTCGATGAAGCGGCCGTCGCGCGGGCTGCGGCTGTCGGCCACCACGATGTGGTAGTAGGGGCGCTTCTTGGCGCCCGCGCGGGCCAGGCGGATCTTGAGGGACATGGGAGACTCCTGTTCTCAGAAAGGTCGTTTGTTACCAAGGCCGGGGATGAGGGAGCCAAGACCGCCCCGCATCAGCCCTTTCTGGCCAAGCTTGTTCATCCGCTTCATCATCGCGGACATGTCGTCGAACTGCTTCAGCAAGCGGTTCACATCCTGCACCTGGACGCCGCTGCCGGCCGCGATGCGCCGCTTGCGGGACGCCTTGATCAGGTCCGGGCTGCGGCGCTCACGCAGTGTCATGGAGGAAATGATGGCGGCCTGGCGCTTCAGCATGCCGTCATCCAGCTTGGCGTCGGCCATCTGCTGCTTGATCTTGCCGACACCGGGCAGCATGCCGAGGATACCCTGCAGCGAGCCCATCTTGCCGATCTGCTCCAGCTGCTTGGCGTAGTCCTCGAGGGTGAAGATGCCCTTCTGCATCCGCGCCGCGAGTTTTTCCGCTTCCGCCTGGTCGATCGTCGCCGCGGCTTTTTCCACCAGCGAGACGATATCGCCCATGCCGAGGATGCGGCCGGCGATGCGCTCGGGGTGGAAATCCTCCAGGGCATCCAGCTTTTCGCCGGCACCCAGCAGCTTGATCGGCGCGCCGGTGATGGCCCGCATGGACAGCGCGGCACCGCCGCGCGCGTCGCCATCGACGCGCGTCATGACGATGCCCGTCACGCCCACCTTCTCGTGGAATTCGCGCGCGGTGTTCACCGCGTCCTGGCCGGTCATGGCGTCCACGACCAGCAGGGTCTCGTGCGGGGCGGCGAAGCGCTTGACCTCGGCCACCTCGGCCATCAGGGCCTCGTCGATCGCCAGGCGGCCGGCGGTGTCGAGGATGACCACGTCGAACAGCTCACGCTTGGCCACATCCAGCGCGCGGGCCGCGATCTCCAGCGGGGACTGGCCCGGGATGATCGGCAGGGACGTGACGCCGGTCTGGTTCGCCAGGGTCGCCAGCTGCTGCTGGGCGGCGGGGCGGTGCACGTCGAGCGACGCCAGCAACACCTTCTTGCGGTCGCGGTTCTTCAGCCTGAGCGCGATCTTGCCCGAGCTGGTGGTCTTGCCCGAACCCTGCAGGCCGACCATCAGGATGGCGACGGGGGCGGGGGCGTTCAGGTCGATGCCGGTGGGGGCACCCGCGCCGCCGAGCGCCTCGATCAGCGCGTCATTGACGATCTTGACGACCTGCTGGCCGGGGGCGACCGAGCGGATCACCTCCTGGCCGATCGCGCGCTCACGCACCTTGTTGATCAGGTCCCGCGCGACGGGCAGCGCCACGTCGGCTTCCAGCAGCGCCACACGGACCTCGCGCAGGGCCGCCGACACATCCTCCTCAGAGAGGGCGCCGCGGCCGCGCAGACGGTCGAATACCGTGCTCAGCTTGCTGGACAGGCCTTCGAACAAAGAGCACTCCAAACGATATCGCGCCGCTGCGCGAATCTCGCGGAGCGGCGGGGCGACCCCACCATGGGGCGGCCTTCAGCGGGCATGGGCCCACGGGGCGGTGGATAGGCGCGGGGGCGGGGCGAGTCAAGGGAGATGGAGCGGCGGCCCCGAGGCGCTACCCCTTCGCCGCCGCCAGCACCTCGGCCCGATAGGAATCCAGCACCCGCAGCGCGCCGCCCGGCAGTTCCACATGCCAGAACACCCAGCCATTGCAGCTGGGCGCTTCCTGCACCTGCGAGCCCACCCCGTGGATGGACCCGCGCGCGCGCCCGCAGGTCAGCGTGCCGTCCGCGCCCACGATGGCGCGCCAGCGGCGCTGGCGGTCGGTCAGGGCGGTGCCCGGCGGGATCATGCCGTTCTCCACCAGCGTGCCGAAGGGCAGGCGGGGCTGCTCCTTCTTGCTGGGGGCCACGGCCACGGCCTCGTCGCTCAGCGGCACCACGCTTTCGGCGCGCGCCAGGGCGGCGTTGGCATAGATCGTCTCGCGCTCGATGCCGATGAAGCGCCGGCCCAGCTTGCGCGCCACGGCGGCCGTGGTGCCGGAGCCGAGGAAGGGGTCCAGGATCACGTCGCCCGGCGCCGTGCTGGCCATGATCACGCGCTGCAGCAGCGCCTCGGGCTTCTGCGTCGGGTGCAGCTTGCGGCCGTCCTCGCCGCGCAGGCGTTCGTTGCCGGTGCACAGCGGGATGTACCAGTCCGAGCGCATCTGCACGTCGTCGTTCAGCGACTTCATGGCCTGGTAGTTGAAGCGGTGCCGGCTTTCGGGGCCGCGCGCGGCCCAGATCAGCGTCTCATGCGCGTTGGTGAAGCGCCGGCCCCGGAAATTGGGCATCGGGTTCGCCTTGCGCCAGATCACGTCGTTCAGCACCCAGAAGCCCAGATCCTGTAACGCGGTGCCCAGCCGGAACACGTTGTGATAGGCGCCGATGACCCAGATGGTGCCGTCACGGCGCAGCACGCGGCGGCATTCCGTCAGCCATTCGCGGGTGAAGGCGTCATAGGCCGCGAAATCGGTGAAGCGGTCCCACTCATCGTCCACCGCATCGACCAGGGAATTGTCCGGCCGGTGCAGGCTGCCCTTCAGCTGCAAATTATAGGGCGGGTCCGCGAAAATCGCGTGGACCGAGGCGGGCGGGAGCTGCCGCAGCATCTCCACGCAATCGCCCACCAGCACCTGGTCCAGCGGTAGAGTAACCCCCGTGCTCACGCTCGCCCTTAGCCTCCGACTCGGGGCGCAACATGGACGTGGGGGGAGTCACCCGTCAACCGTTCAGGCCGCCCGGATCGAGGACAGGAACCCATCGACCCGCCCGCCCAGCACCTCGGTCTGCTGCGCCAGGGCGTCGCTGCCCTCCCGCACCAGGCGGGCGGCGTCGCCGGTGGCCTGGGCGCCGCCGGTCACGAGTTCGGCCAACCGGCTCACTTCCCCGGTGCCGGTCGCGGCCTCACTGATGCGGCGGGTGATCTCGCGTGTCGCGGCGGATTGTTCCTCGGCGGCGGCGGCCACCTGGCCCGTGATCTCGTTCATGCTGCCGATGGTGCGGCCGATCTCGCCGATCGCGGCCACCGCGCGGCTGGTCTCGCCCTGCATGGCGGTGATCTGGGCGGTGATCTGTTCCGTGGCGCGGGCGGTCTGGGCCGCCAGCTGCTTCACCTCCGAGGCGACCACCGCGAAGCCCTTGCCGGCCTCGCCGGCGCGGGCGGCCTCGATGGTGGCGTTCAGGGCCAGCAGGTTGGTCTGGCCCGCGATGTCGTTGATCAGCCGCACCACATCCCCGATGCGCTGCGCCCCTTCGGAGAGCGCCTGCACGGTCTGGTCGGTGGCCGCGGCGTCCGAGGCCGCCTGGCCCGCGATGCGCGCACTTTCCTGCACCTGGCGCGCCACCTCGGCGATGGAGGCTGCCAGCTCCTCGGTCGCGGCCGCCACCGCCTGCACATTGCCCGAGGCCTGCTGCGCCGCCGCCGCCATGGAGGTGGACAGCCCGCGCCCCTCGTCGGAGACGGAGGTGAGGCTGGTCGCCGTGCCTTCCAGCTTGGTGCCGGCGAGCTTCACGGCGGACAGGGTTTCGGTCGCGCCCTTCTCGAATTCCGCGACCAGGCCGCGCACCTGCTCGGCGCGGGCGGCATCGGCCTGCAGGCCGCGCTCCCGTTCGGCGCGCAGGCGGTCGCTTTCCAGCATGTTGTCGCGGAAGCCGCCCAGGGCGCGGGCCATGGCGCCCAGCTCGTCGCTGCGCTCCTGGCCGGGGATGGGGCTGGTGGTGTCGCCCTGCTGCAGCGTGGCCATGCGGGTCTGCAGCCGGGCCAGCGGCACCGAGACCCCGCGCGCGGCCAACAGGATGCCGATGATCAGGCTGCCCGCGAACATCAGGCCGAGGGCGGTCCAGGCGAAGATCGATGCCTCCCGCATTTCGAGGGTCTGCTGGGCGGAGCGCCCCTCGATGCTGGTACGCAGCGTTTCCGCATGCTCGCCGATCCAGGCGATCATGGTGTTGATGGCGGGCGAGGTGACGCTCAGCGCCTGGGCCAGGCGGGCTTGGTCGCCGGCCTCCGCGGCGGCCACGGCGGCGGCGATGGAAGCCGTCAGGCGCGGCAGCCGCTCCAGCTCCGCCTGCATGGCGCGCTGGTACTCGCCGGTGCCGGCCGCGACGGCGCGGCGCATCAAGGGCTCGAAGCCAGCCGTCAGGCGCCGGACCTCATTCAGCATTTCGAGGCGGGCCGCCGGGGTGGGCGCATTCACCGCCTGGAAGAAGCGCCCGCCGGTATTGGCCAGATCGCCGCGCAGATGCTCCGTCGCGATCACGAAGGCGGCCTCCCGGTTCAGCAGCAGACTGTACGCATCGTCCACCCATTTGGCGCGGATGATGAGGAAGCCCGACAGCGCGGCGTTGGCGAGCGACAGGGCGAGCACGATGGCGGTCAGTTTCGAGCGGATGGTCAGGCGGGCGAACATGGCGTCTCCGGTGCGGCAAATCCGCGCTGGAATTGCGTCCCTGCCCCCGAAGAATGTCTAAAGCCCTGGATTAATTGCTTGCCATGGCCCGAAAGGCGGCCTCCACCGGGCCGAAGCCGCGCCGGTGGTGCGGGCAGGGGCCGAGGCTGGCCAGCGCCTGCCGGTGGGCGGCCGTCGGGTAGCCCTGATGCCCCGCGAAGCCATAGCCGGGCCAGCGCGCATCCAGCCGCAGCAACGCCCGGTCGCGGATCACCTTGGCGATGATGGAGGCCGCGGCGATCGACAGGCTGAGGCCATCGCCGCCCACCACGCACCGGCTGGGGCAGGGCAGGGGGGGCGGGCGGTTGCCGTCGATCAGCACCAGCTCCGGCCGGCGTGGCAGGCGCAGCACCGCGCGCCGCATCGCCAGATGCGTGGCGCCCAGGATGTTCAGCAGCCCGATCTCGGGCACCGAGGCGGCGGCGGCCACCCATTCCGCCCGGCCCGTGGCGCGGGCGGCCAGCAGGGCGGCGAAAGCGGCCTCCCGCCGCTTCGCGGTCAGTTTCTTGCTGTCATCCAGCAGCCGAGCGAGTTCGAGGGGCACGCCCGCGGGGAACATGACGGCGGCGGCCAGCACCGGGCCCGCCAGCGGGCCGCGCCCGGCCTCATCCACGCCGGCCACCAGCCCGCCGGCCGCGGCCTCCAGCGAAAAGTCAGGCATGGGGCAATCCGTGCAAGCTTTGTTCTCCGTCCGGGCTGTTCTATACCCTCGGCCGTGACCCCCGACTATCTCACCCGACTCAATCCCGAACAGCGCGCCGCCGTGGAAACGCTGGACGGCCCGCTGCTCGTCCTCGCCGGCGCCGGCACCGGCAAGACGCGGGTGCTGACCACCCGCTTCGCGCATATCCTGATGTCCGGCCGGGCCCAGCCCTGGCAGGTGCTGGCCGTGACCTTCACCAACAAGGCCGCGCGCGAGATGCGGGAACGCATCGGCGCCATGCTGGGCCAGCCGGCCGAGGGGCTGTGGCTGGGCACCTTCCACGCCCTGTGCGCACGCATGCTGCGCCGGCACGCCGAACTCGCCGGGCTGCGCTCCGACTTCACCATCCTGGACACGGACGACCAGAACCGGGTGCTGAAGCAGGTGACCGAGGGCTCTGGCCTGGACACCAAGCGCTGGCCGCTGCCGGGGCTGATGGCCATTATCCAGCGCTGGAAGGACCGGGGCCTGACGCCCGAGCGCGTGACCCCGGCCGAGGACACGGATTTCGCCAACAACCGGGCGATGGAGTTCTACGCCGCCTACCAGGCGCGGCTGCGCCAGCTGAACGTGGTGGATTTCGGCGACCTGCTGCTGCTGGTGACGGAAATCCTGCGCACCCACCCCGACATCCTGGCGCAGTACCACCGCATGTTCCGCTACATCCTGGTGGACGAGTACCAGGACACCAACCTGGTGCAGTATCTGTGGCTGCGCCTGCTGGCCCAGCGGGAGGACCCGGCGCAGCGCAACATCTGCTGCGTGGGCGACGACGACCAGTCGATCTATTCCTGGCGCGGCGCCGAGATCGAGAACATCCTGCGCTTCGAGAAGGACTTCCCGGGCGCCGTGATCGTGCGCCTGGAAAGCAACTATCGCTCCACCAGCCATATCCTGGGGGCTGCCTCGGGCCTGATCGCCCACAATGAGGGCCGGCTGGGCAAGACGCTGCGCCCCGGCCGCCCGGACGATGCCGGGGAGAAGGTGAAGATCGCCTCGCTGTGGGACAGCGAGGAGGAGGCCCGCATGGTGGGCGAGCGGATCGAGCAGGCGAGCCGCGCCGGGCAGGATCTGAGCGAGGTCGCCATCCTGGTCCGCGCCGGCTTCCAGACCCGCGCCTTCGAGGAACGGCTGATCACGCTGGGCATTCCCTATCGCGTGGTGGGCGGCGCCAAATTCTATGAGCGCGCGGAGATCCGCGACGCCATGGCCTATTTCCGCGCCACCGTGCAGCCGGCCGACGACCTCGCCTTCGAGCGCATCGTGAACCTGCCCAAGCGCGGCCTGGGCGACACCGCGATCCGGGAGATGCAGCGCCTGGCCCGCGAGCGGGAGGTGCCGCTCTCGGTCGCGGCCAGCCTGCTGTGCGAGGGCGACGCCATCCGCCCCCGCCCGCGCGCGGCCCTGCGCGAGCTGCTGGAGGGTTTTTCCCGCTGGCGCGCCACGCTGGAGACCGAGGGCCATATCGTCGGCGCCAGCGCCATCCTGGACGAGTCGGGCTACACCGAGATGTGGAAGCTGGACAAAAGCCCCGAGGCCCCGGGCCGGCTGGAGAACCTGAAGGAACTGCTGCGCGCGATGGGAGATTTCCCCACCATGGCGGCCTTCCTGGAACATGTCGCCCTGGTGATGGAGAATGACGAGCGCGCCGAGGGCGCCCGCGTCAGCCTCATGACCCTGCACGCCGCCAAGGGGCTGGAATTCGAGATGGTGTTCCTGCCGGGCTGGGAGGAAGGGCTGTTCCCCCACCAGCGCGCGCTGGACGAGAGTGGGACCAAGGGCCTGGAGGAGGAACGGCGCCTTGCTTACGTGGGCATCACCCGCGCCAAGCGCCGCGCCATCATCAGCCACGCCGCCAACCGCCGCATCTATGGCAGCTGGACCAGCTCCATCCCCTCCCGCTTCCTGGATGAATTGCCGGCGGAACATGTCGAGCGCGAGGGCAGCCAGGCTTCGGCCCGCCCGGCCTCTGTCTTCTCGGGCCAGTTCCCGCTGGCCAGCCGCCCGGCGCGGCTGGTGGAGGCCGGCGCCTGGGAGGTGAAGCAGCGCCCCGCCCGCGCGGGCGGCATGGCTGTGGGGCAGCGTGTGTTCCACCAGAAATTCGGCTATGGCCGCGTGACGGCGGTGGATGACGACAAGCTGGACATCGCTTTCGAGAAGGCCGGGCCCAAGCGGGTGCTCGACCGTTTCGTGGAACCCGCCTGAAGTTGCCCGCCTGACGTTGAAAGCCTGAAGATGAAGCGCCGCGCCGTCGAACTCGAAACCATCACCCTGACCGGCCTGCCGGACGAAGCCGTGCCTGCCTATGAGGCGGCGCTGCAATCCGTGGCCCGCAGCGTGGGCTATTTCCGCGAGGAACCGGGCGAGACCTGGCGCCTGGAAGCCGTGCGCGAGCAAGGGGCCGACCCCGCGGCCCTGGCCGGCGCGCTGGCCCTGGCCGCCCTGATCTCCGGCCACACCGCCGAGCCCGACCGCGCCCCGGTGGAGGCCGAAGGCTGGCTGGCCCGCACCGTGGAAGCCTTCCCGGAGCAGGAGATCGGCGGGCGCTTCCTGATCCGCCCCACCCATCTGCCCAACCCGCGCGACTATGCCCGCATGGTGCTGCGCCTGGATGCGGGCCTGGCCTTCGGCAGCGGCGAGCACAATTCCACCCGTGGCTGCCTGATGGCGTTCGAGCGTGTGGCCGCCCGCAAGCCGCGCCGCATCGCCGATATCGGCTCGGGTTCCGGCATCCTGGCCATGGCGGCGGCCAAGCAGCTGAAGCGCCCGGTGCTGGCCACCGATATCGAGCCCTGGTCGGTGCGCATCGCGGGCGACAACGCGGTGATGAACGGGTTGCGCAACCTGGTGCATGCGCGCCTCGCCGATGGCTGGCGCCACCGCCGGGTGGCGGCCGAGGGCCCCTATGACCTGATCTTCGCCAATATCCTGGCCCGGCCGCTGTGCGCCATGGCCAAGGACCTGGCGGGCGCGCTGGCGCCGGGGGGCACCGCCATCCTGGCCGGTCTGCTGGGCACCCAGGCGCGCTGGGTGATGTCCGCGCACCGCCATGCCGGGTTGGTGCTGGAACGCCGGCTGAATGTCGGGCCCTGGACCACGCTGGTGTTGCGCCGCCGGGGTTAACCGCCCGGCAAGAAGGGGGCGGCAGGATGGGGGCATGCCCAAAGCCCCACGCCCGCCCCACCACTACGAGCCCCACCCCGATGACGTGTTCATCTTCCCCGAGCGCGCCTTCGCGCCGGGTTTCGAACCCGCCCCGCGGGAGCCGGCGCCGTCGCTTCAGGCGCCTTATGGCGCGGGTGAAATGCTGCGCTTCCTGATGATGCTGCTGCTGCTGGGCGGCGGGGTCGCCTTCGTCTCGGCGATGCTGGTGTAGTCTTGACGCGGGCCGTGGGTGGCGCCACCTCCGCTTCATGGCCACGATCGACATCTACACCCAACCCTGGTGCCCGTACTGCGCGCGGGCGCTGAACATCCTGAACGAAAAGGGCGCCCAGGTCCGCGAGATCAACGCGCCCCACGGCACGCCGGAACGCGCGGAGGCGATGCAACGCTCCGGCGGGCGCACCACCGTGCCGCAGATCTTCATCAACGGCACCCATGTGGGCGGCTGCGACGATCTGGTGGCGCTGGAACGCGCCGGCAAGCTGGATGCGCTGATCGCGGGGTAGGGGGCGCCCCCAGGGGGCGCTGCCCTTTGGACCCCCGCCAGGACCGTGCTCGGTCCTGGACCTAGAGCAGTTTGGCGCTGATTCTGGGAAAGTGTTTCTGCTTGATTTTTATATTGAAAATGGTGCCCCGCTTGCCAGGATGAGGCGCCAACTCCTGGGTTCCAAGGGCCTTTCGGCCTTTGGCGGGGAGCCGAGGGGCAGAGCCCCTCGGTCCTTTGCGCCCTTGGGGGGCAGCCCCCTCGGTGGGGGGGCGGAGGCAAACCCCCTGAATGCTTCACCGCCCGATCCTGCCCGCGATCATCCCCGCGCAGACCAGCCCGATGACCAGCTGCGCCACTTCCGCCATCCGGGGCGCCTGTCCCAGGGCGGCCATGCCGATCGCGCCCAGCCCCACCGCCACCGCGCCGCCCGCGCACAACAGGGCGATGAAACGCCAGCCTCGCCGCATGCCTGCCCCCCTCCTGACCGATGCTGCCTTCATATAGGGCAGCGGGGGGCGGCCCGCGGCAATGGCCCTCAAGGGGCTGGCTTGTCCGGCAACCTCGCTCCATGCTGTTGGACGCAAATGATGCAGATCACGTGGCGATGCTGAGCGTCGAGAGGCTTTCCGTCACCTTCGAGACGGCGCGCGGGCCGCTGCGCGCGGTGGATGACGTGTCGTTCTCGTTGGCGCCGGGGCGGACCGTGGCGCTGGTGGGCGAATCGGGCTGCGGCAAGTCCGTCACCTCCCTGGCCATCATGGGGCTGCTGCCGGAATCCGCGCGCATCGGCGGCGGGCTGACCTTCGAGGGCCGGGACCTGCTGGCGCTGTCCCCGCGGGAGCGGCGGAAGCTGGCGGGCGGCACCCTGGCCATGGTGTTCCAGGAGCCGATGACGAGCCTGAACCCCGCCTTCACCGCGGGCGAGCAGGTGGCCGAGGCCCTGCGCGTGCATGAGGGGCTGGACCACCCCACCGCCCTGAAACGCGCGATCGAGATGCTGGACCGCGTGCGCATCCCCGAACCCGCGCGGCGGGCGGCGCAGTATCCGCACCAGCTCTCGGGCGGCATGCGCCAGCGGGTGATGATCGCCATGGCGCTGGCCTGCAAACCGAAATTGCTGATCGCGGACGAGCCCACCACCGCGCTGGACGTGACGGTGCAGGCCCAGATCCTGTCCCTGCTGGCGGAGCTGAAGCGGGAGACGGGCACCGCCATCCTGCTGGTCACCCACGATCTGGGCGTGGTGGCCGACCACGCGGATGAGGTGGTGGTGATGTATGCCGGCCGCGTGGCGGAGACGGCGCCGGTCGAGGCCCTGTTCGCCCGGCCCGAGCACCCCTATGCCATCGGCCTGATGGGGGCCGCGCCGCGTTTCGCCACCCCGGGCGGCCGGCTGGCCAGCATCGCCGGCACTGTGCCCGACCTGATGGCCCCGCCGCCTGGCTGCCGCTTCGCGCCTCGTTGCCCCTTCGGCGACGAGCGCTGCGCCGAGCAGCCTCCCATGGCCCCGTTGGGCCAGGGGCATGCGGCGGCCTGCTGGGTGGCGCCCATCGCATGACCGAATACGCGCTCGAACTCGCCGGCATCCGCCGCCATTTTCCGGTGCGGGACGCGCTGGGCCGCCCCAGGGGCGCCGTGCGGGCCGTGGATGGGGTCTCCCTGCGGGTCGCACCCGGGGAGGTGCTGGCCATCGTGGGGGAATCCGGCTGCGGCAAGTCCACGCTGGGGCGGCTCGCGCTGCGGCTGCTGGAACCGGATGACGGCCAGGTGCAGGTGCTGGGCCAGGAATGGACCACGCTTTCGCCCCGCGCCCTGCGCGCCGCCCGGCGGGACGCGCAGATGATCTTCCAGGACCCCTTCGCCAGCCTGGACCCGCGCATGACGGTGGCCGCCGCCATCGAGGAACCGCTGATCCTGCACACGAAGCTGTCGCGCGCCGAGCGGGCGAAGCGCGTGGCGGAGCTGCTGGCCCGTGTGGGCCTGCGGCCCGAGACGGCGGTGCGCTATCCGCATGAATTCTCGGGCGGGCAGCGCCAGCGCATCGCCATCGCGCGCGCCATCGCCAGCAACCCGCGCATCGTGATCGGGGATGAGCCTGTTTCGGCACTCGATGTCTCGGTGCAGGCGCAGGTGCTGAACCTGCTGATGGACCTGATCCGGGAAATGGAGCTGGCCTTCATCCTGATCAGCCACGACCTGGGCGTGGTGCGCCATGTGGCCGGCCGGGTGGCGGTGATGTATCTGGGCCGCATCGTGGAGGAAGGGCCGGCGGCCGAGATCTTCGCCGCACCCGCCCATCCCTATACCCGCGCGTTGCTGGCCGCCGTGCCGGGCCAAGGCCATATTCAGGCCGAGCCCATCCAGGGCGAGATGCCGAGCCCCATCGCGCCGCCCTCCGGCTGCCGGTTCCACACCCGCTGCCCCTATGCCGTGGCGCGCTGTTCGGTGGACTCGCCCGAATTGCTCGGCGCCGCCCACAAGGTGGCCTGCCACCTGGCCGGGGAACTGCCCGCCGCGGCCCCCTTCGCCGAAGCCCATACCGGCGGCGAGCGCCTATCGCGCCTGGCCGCCCACTTCCACCGGGAGGAAGCCTGAATGTTGAAGCGTACCCTGCTGGGCGCGGCCGCCGCGCTCACCTTGCTGACCGGTGCCGCCCAGGCCCAGCAGCCGGCGCAAAACCTGCGCATCGGCCTGCGCGAGGACCCGGACATCATGGACCCGACGCTGGCCCGCACCTTCGTGGGCCGCATCGTGTTCGCCAGCATCTGCGACAAGCTGTTCGACATCAACGAAAAGCTGGAAATCGTCCCTCAGCTCGCCACCGGATACCGGTGGGAGGACCCGCGCACCCTGCTGATCACGCTGCGCCAGGGCGTGCGTTTCCATGATGGCGAGACCATGGACGCGGAGGCGGTGCGCTACTCCCTGAACCGCCACCTGACCATGCAGGGCAGCTTCCGCCGGGGTGAGATCAACACCATGGAATCGGTGGAGGTGGTGGACCCCCAGACGGTGCGCATCCGCCTGACCGGCCCCTCCGCCCCGTTCCTGAGCCAGCTGACCGACCGCGCGGGCATGATCGTCAGCCCCCGCGCCGCCGAAGCTGCGGGCCGCAATTTCGGCGCGCGGCCCGTCTGCGCCGGCCCCTATCGCTTCGTGGAGCGCGTGGCCCAGGACCGCATCGTGGTGGAGCGTTTCCCGGAATATTGGAACGCCGAGAACATCCACATCCAGCGCATCACCTACCTGCCCATCCCGGACGGCACGGTGCGGCTGGCCAACCTGCAATCGGGCGCCATCGAGATGGTGCAGACCATCGAGCCCGACGACCTGGCCACCGTCCGCCGCAACAACCGCCTGCGGGTCGAGATGTCGGATGAGCTGGGCTATCAGTCCCTGACCATCAACATCGGCAACGGCCCGCGCGCGCAGACGCCGATGGGCCAGGACGTGCGCGTGCGCCAGGCCTTCGAGCTGGCGCTGGACCGCGCCGCCATCAACCAGGTGGTGTATGAGGGCGTCTATACCCCCACCGTGCAGCCGCTGCCGCCCGCCAACCCCTTCCATGTCGCGGCCCTGCGCCCCGAGCCCCGCAATGTGGAGCGCGCCCGCGCCCTGCTGCGGGAGGCGGGGCTGACGCCCCCGGTCGCGGTGAACATGACCGTGCCCAACAACCCCGACCTGCGCCAGGCCGCCGAGGTGATGCAGGCCATGGTGCGCGAGGCCGGCTTCGACCTGCGCATCCAGGCGATGGAATTCGCGTCCTCCCTGCAAGCCGCCGTGCGCGGCGATTTCGAGGTCTATCTGCTCGGCTGGTCGGGCCGGGTGGACCCGGACGGCAACACCTGGACCTTCATCCATTCGCGCGGGCCGCAGAATGACGGCCGCTATTCCAACCCGGAGGTGGACCGCCTGCTGGACGAGGCGCGGGTGGAGGTCGATGTGGCCAAGCGGCGCGACCTGTATGCCCAGGCCTTCCAGATCGCGATCCGCCAGGACCGCAGCCGCATCTATCTGTGGCACCGCAAGAACATCGTGGTGCACACGACGCGCCTCAGCGGCTTCCTGAACGTGCCGGACGGGCTGATCCGCCCGACCGGGCTGCGCCTTCAGTAATGGCCCGCTGGCTCCTCCGCCGGCTGGGGCAGATCCTGCCCACGCTGCTGATCCTGTCCTTCGGCATCTTCGCGCTGCAGCAGCTGATGCCGGGCGACCCCGCGCTGATCCTGGCGGGTGAGGACCGGGGCGACCCGCAGGTGCTGGCGCAGATCCGCGCCGAGCTGATGCTCGACCGGCCGCTGCTGGAGCAATATTTCCATTGGCTGGGCCGGGTGCTGGTGGGGGATTTCGGCTTCTCCTGGCGGATCCGGGAGCCGGTATCGGCGCTGATCCTGTCCAAGCTGCCGGTCACGGCGCAGCTGGCGAGCATGAGCTTCCTCATCGCGCTCGTGATCGGTATCCCCGCCGGCGTGCTCTCGGCCGTCTGGAAGGACAAGCCGGCCGACTGGGGCATCAACGCGGTGGCGCTGTTCGGC
This sequence comes from Rhodovarius lipocyclicus, assembly GCF_009900765.1. GTDB lineage: Bacteria > Pseudomonadota > Alphaproteobacteria > Acetobacterales > Acetobacteraceae > Rhodovarius > Rhodovarius lipocyclicus. Next base: position 73,217 of record NZ_JAAABL010000006.1, on the reverse strand, counting down.
ATTTCCACGCCGAATTTCTGGCTCGGCATCATGATGATCATGTTCTTTTCCGTGCATCTCGGCTGGCTGCCGCCCAGCGGCTATGTGCCGTTGTGGGAGGACCCGGTGCAGTCGCTGGCCACCACCATCATGCCGGCCTTCGTGCTGGGCACGGGGGTGGCATCGGTGCTGATGCGCCACACCCGGGCGGCGATGCTGACCGCGCTCTCGCAGGATTACGTGCGCACCGCCCGCGCCAAGGGGCTGATGGAGCGCGTGGTGGTCGCCCGCCACGCCCTGCGCAACGCCCTGATCCCGGTCGTCACTCTCGGCACCATCGAATTCGGCCGGCTGCTGGCGGGTGCGGTGCTGACCGAGCAGATCTTCTCCATCCCCGGCTTCGGCAAGCTGGTGGTGGATGCGGTGTTCAACCGCGACTACCCGGTGGTGCAGGGGGTGGTGCTGGTCACGGCGCTGATCTTCGTCACCCTCTCCCTGATCGCGGACATCCTGGCCATGCTGGTGAACCCCAGGCTGAGGGCGGCATGAGCGTCTCCGTCAGCACCATCCGCCCGCCGCAAAGCCCCGCGCGCCGCGCGCTCTCGGCCTTTCTGGCGCACAAGCTGGCAATGTTCGGGCTGCTGGTGGTGCTCGTCTTCGTGGCGGGGGCGGTGTTCGCGCCCTATCTGGCCGGGGCCGATCCCATCGCCACCTCCTGGTCCGCCATCCGCAAGGCGCCGTCGGCCGCGCATTGGTTCGGCACGGACGAGAACGGGCGCGACGTGTTCGCGCGCGTGCTGTTCGGCGCCCGCGCCTCGCTGGCCGCCGGCGTGATCGCGGTGGGCGGCGCGCTGCTGATCGGCGTGCCCTTCGGGCTGATCGCGGGGCTGGCGGGGGGCTGGGTGGATGCCGTCATCTCCCGCGTCGCGGACGCCATGCTGGCGGTGCCCTTCCTGATCCTGGCCATCGCGCTGGCGGCCTTCCTGGGGCCCGCGCTGGAAAACGCGATGCTGGCCATCGCCATCTCGGCCTCGCCCATCTTCACGCGGCTGGCGCGCGGCATGGTGCAGGACGCGGCCAGCCAGGATTACGTCGAGGCCGCCCGCGCCATGGGCAACCCGCCCTGGCGCACCGCCATCCTGCACATATTGCCCAATATCGCGCCCTCCCTGCTGGTGCAGGCCACGCTGTCGATCGCGGAGGCCATCATCGCCGAGGCCTCGCTTTCCTTCCTCGGCCTGGGCCAGCAGCCGCCGGCACCCAGCTGGGGCAGCATGCTGAACAGCGCCCAGCGCTTCATCGAGAACGCGCCCTGGCTGGCGATCTTCCCGGGCGGCGCGATCTTCATCCTGGTGCTGGCGCTGAACCTGGTGGGCGACGGGCTGCGGGACGCGATGGACCCGCGCGCCGCGAAAAGATGATACTGCGCCCGTAACCTCGCCCGCCCCTGCCACGAAGCCCCTCCCGACGAACGAGTGGGGGCTTTCATGGCAGGCGCGTGCCTGACAACGGGAAAACGGATGCCGGGTGCCACCGCCGCCCCCGCTGTGCCCGATGCGCGGGACCTGCGCTGGTCCGCCCTGATGGCTTCGGCCCAGGCCGGGGACGCGCGGGCCTATGACCGGCTGCTGCATGAGATCCTGCCCCATATCCGCTCCATCGCCCGCGCCCGCCTGCGCGGCAGCGCGGAGGTGGAGGACGCGGTGCAGGAAACCCTGCTCTCCCTGCACGCGCTGCGGCACACCTATGACCCCGCGCGCCCTTTCCGCCCCTGGCTGAACGCGGTGGCGGAGCGCCGGGCCATCGACCAGCTGCGCCGCAAGGGCCGCCGCCAGGGGCGTGAGGAGGTGCTGGACGACCAGCCCGAATCGCAATTCGCCACCCCCGCCACCGGTACCCAGCGCCTCGAGGCCGAGGAACTGCGCCGTGCCGTGGCCGATCTGCCCGCCAGCCAGCGCCAGGCGCTGCTGCTGGCCAAGCTGGAACAACGCCCGCTGAAGGAGGCCGCGGAGATCAGCGGCCTGTCCGTGGGTGCCCTGAAGGTTGCGACGCACCGCGCCCTTGCCGCGCTGCGCGCCAGACTAGGCGGAGACCGCTGATGGACAGCGAAACCCTGATCGCCCGGCTTTCCTCTGACCTGCGGCCGGTGCGGCGTATCATTCCTTCCTGGCTGGGCCTGTCCCTGTGGCTGCTCTGCGCCTTCGTGGCCGCCGGGTTGGTGGCCTGGGTGCACGGCATGAACCAGCCCCTGCATGAGGCGATGGACAATTGGCAGGAGCGCGCGAACATCGTGTTCTCCGTCCTCACCGCCCTGGCGGCCGCCTATGCGGCCTTCGAGCTGGCCCGGCCGGACGCGAATCGGCACTGGCTGTGGCTGCCCATCCCGCCCGCCATCGCCTGGTTCGCGGGGCTGGGCATCGGCTGCATCGCCGAGCTGCTGCCCGGCGGCGCCGAGACCCTGCACGGGGAGGAGAGCGCGGTCTGCCTCGGCATCATCGTGGCCGTGGGCGTGCCGCTGACGCTGGCCCATATGCTGATGATGCGCCACGCCGCCCTGACCCGGCCGGTGGAGGTCTCGGCCCTGGCGGGGCTGGCCGCCGCCGCCTTTTCCTCCGCCGTGCTGTCCCTGCTGCATGGGGTGGAGGCATCGGGGCTGCTGCTGCTGTGGCACGGCACCTCCGTGCTGCTGGTGGCCTGGATGGGCAAGCGCTTCGGTGCACAAAGCTTCGCCCTGGTCGGACTTCATGCCGCCCTGCCGGTTGACCGCGAGGCCACCCGCCTCTAAACGGCGTCCCCGTGCGGCGGTCGTAGCTCAGCTGGTAGAGCGCCAGGTTGTGGTCTTGGATGTCGCGGGTTCGAGCCCCGTCGATCGCCCCATAGTTTTTGTGCCCTCAGGCGCCGGGCGCCGCCTCCGGCGGCTTGGCTTGCGGCGCGATGCGGTCCCTCCCTTCGATATTGGCCTTATGGGCGCCGCCCGGCGCTTTGCGCCGGGATTCTCGGGGCGGGGGGAAGATGATGACGCCCTCAGGCGCCGGGCGCCGCCTCCGGCGGCTTGGCTTGCGGCGCGATGCGGTCCCTCCCTTCGATATCGGCCTTATGGGCGCCGCCCGGCGCCTTGCGCCGGGATTCTCCTGGCGAACGGAAGATCCGGCAGGGCGTGTCGGTTGGAAGGGCAGGGCAGGGCGGGCGCCCTGCGACTCGCCGGATTGATCGCGCGGCGTGGCACCCTATCTTTCAGCTCGAACCGGAGGGCCCGCGAATGACCACTTCCACCGAAACCGCCATCCTGGGCGGCGGCTGCTTCTGGTGCCTCGATGCGGTGTACCGCGAACTGCCGGGCATCCTGTCCAGCGAATGCGGCTATGCCGGCGGCCATGTGGACAACCCCAGCTACGAACAGGTCTGCGACAAGAAGACCGGCCATGCCGAGGTCGTGCGCCTGACCTACGACCCCGCCCGCATCGCCTTCGCCGACATCCTGCGGGTGTTCTTCACCATCCACGACCCCACCACGCCCAACCGCCAGGGCGCCGATGTGGGGCCGCAATACCGCTCCATTATCATCGCCACCGATGAGACCCAGGCCGAGACCGCCCGCGCCGTGATGGCGGAGATCGCGGCCGAGAAGCTCTATCCCGCGCCGCTGGTCACCGAACTGACCGGCCCGGTGCATTTCTGGCCGGCCGAACCCGTCCACCAGAACTACTTCAACCACCACCCCTGGGCGGGCTATTGCCAGGTGGTGATCGCGCCCAAACTGGCGAAGTTCCGCAAGACCTTCGCCGCGCGCATCCAGGAGGCGAGCTGATGGCCGATACCCGCGAATACCCCGTCTCCCTGTCCGAGGAGGAATGGCGCGCGCGCCTGTCGCCCGATGCCTTCCGCGTGCTGCGCGGCCATGGCACCGAGCGCCCGGGCACCTCTCCGCTGAACGCCGAGAAGCGCGACGGCCGCTTCCACTGCGCGGGCTGCGGCGCGCCGCTGTTCGAGGCGGAGACGAAATACGAAAGCTGCTCCGGCTGGCCCAGCTTCTGGGCGCCGCTGGAAGGGGGGGTGGCCACCACCACCGACCGCAGCCACGGCATGCTGCGCACGGAGGTGCATTGCGCCCGCTGCGGCGGCCATCTGGGCCACGTCTTCCCCGACGGGCCGGAGCCCACCGGGCAGCGTTTCTGCATGAATGGTGTGGCTTTGACGTTCCAGCCGGCGGAAAATTGATCCACATCAGGGTATTCGCCACCAGCGCCTTGTAAAAGGCACGCTGGTGGTGTCCTTTGTGGCGCCTAAAATCCCCGTCGTTCCAGGTGCTGCCCCATGTGGCGTTTTCTCGCGCGCCCCCTTCTCGCCATTCCCTGCGCCTTCGGGCTGCTCACGGCGCCCGCCAGGGCCGACATCGTGTATGTCCTGAACTCCGGCGAAGCCTCCATCTCCGTTATCGACGCGCGGGAACGCGTGGAGCTGCGCCGCATGCCCGTGCTGCGGGAGGTGCACCACGCGGTGCTGACCCCCGATGGCAGCACGCTGGTGATCGGCGATTCCGGCGGCAATGAGCTGATCTTCCTCGACCCCGCCACCGGCGAGATCCGCCGGCGGGAGCGCGTGTCGAACCCCTATCACCTGGAATACAGCCCGGACGGGCAGTATCTGGTCGTCGCCTCCCTCCGGCGGGACCAGATCGACATCTACGATGCCGGCACCCTGCAACTGGCCGCCCGCTTCCGGCAGTCGGACAAGCCCAGCCATGTCGCCTTCAGCCCCGACAGCCGCATGGTCTATGTCACGCTGCAAGGCACCGGAGAGGTGGCGGCGGTCGATCTGACCAAGCGCGAGACGGTCTGGACCGTGCCGGTGGGGCCGGAGCCCGCGGGCATCATCTGGCATCGCGGCCGGCTGCTCATCGGGCTGATGGGCAGCGACGGCTTCGTCAGCCTGAACCCGCAGACGCGGGAGGTGACGCCCGCCTTCCAGACCGCGCGCGGCGCCCACACGCTGTTTCCCTCCCCGGATGGCCGTTACCTCTACGCCACGGCCCGGGTGGAATCGGGCGTGTGGCAGGTCGATGCCAACACGCTGGAGGTGGTGCGCCGCTTCGACATCGCGGGTGGGCCGGACTGCATCGCCTTCGACCCCGATGGCCGGCTGTGGATGACGCTGCGCTGGCTAGGCCGGGTCGCCATCCTGAACCCCGCCGATGGCAGCATGGACACCATCCGCGTCGGCCGCTCCCCGCACGGCATCTTCGTGATGCCCCGGCGGGAAGGCATGCGCGCGGATTTCGCGGCGATCATGCCGGGTTCCGTCTCCGGCTCCCGCCCTCTGCCCAGCCCGCTGGCGGCCCGCAGCGGGGAACCCGCCGCCGGCCACCCGCCGCCGATCGTGGCCGGCGCCCCCACCCTGGCCCCGGGCCCGGTGGTGACGCCCGCGCGCTTCTTCCGCCGCAGCCCCGCCCGGCTGGAAGACGCGAATTGATCCCGCGCCGGGCGCTGCCGCTGGCGGCGGCTGGCTTGGCGCTGCCCCGCCTCGCGCGCGCCCAGGCCCCCATCTTCCTGACCATCGACACCGGCTGGTCGCGTGAGGCCGAGCAGATCGCGGAGGTGCTGCGCCGCCGCGCCATCCCCGCCACCCTGTTCGTGGCGCAGGAGCCCACCTTTCGCGGCGACCGCACGCTGGATGCCGCCTGGGCCCCGTTCTGGCGCGCCCGCGCCGCCGAGGGCCATGCCTTCGCCAGCCACACCTGGCGCCACTGGTACATCGCCGATGCTGGTGCGGGGCGCATCCGCTATGCCTCCCGCCGGGCCGGTGAGGGGGCGGAGGTGCTGGACGCCGCCGGCCTCTGCGCCGAACTGGCCCGGCCCATCGAGGCCCTGCGTACCCTCGCCCCTTCCGCCCGCATCCTGCCGCTGTGGCGCGCCCCGGGCGGCATCCAGACCGCCCAGGCGCGGCAGATGGCACTGACCTGCGGCCTGCGCCATCAGGGCTGGACTGCCAACGGCTTCCTGGGCGACGAGTTGGACAGCGCCGCCCACCCCAACGCCGCCCTGCTGCGCCGGAACCTCGCCAATATCCGCCCCGGCGAGGTGCTGGTGATGCATTGGGGCGTGCGCAGCCGGCGGGAGCCCTTCGCGGGCATCTTCGACGATCTGATGGCCGGGCTGCTGGCCCGCGGCCACCGCTTCGCCCTGCTGCCAGAGGGCGGGATGTCGGAGGGCGGGGCCTGATGTGGGACTGGCTGTCGGATAAATACGACCTGCTGGCCACCTGGATCTTCGAGACGGCGATCCAGCCCGTCCTCTACCAGTTCGGCCTGATGGACTGGGCGGAGGATGCCTTCACCTGGCTCGACTTCTTCCTGTTCGGGCTGGTGCAGGTGGCCGTCGTCTATGCCGTCTGCCGCCCGCTGGAGGCCTGGCGCCCGGTGGAGCGCGGCCAGGACCGCCGCGCCATCCGCACCGATGTGGCCTATACCCTGCTGACGCGGCTGGGCGTGCTGCCCCTGCTGGGCTTCATCCTGTTCTTCGCGGCCGACACCTGGCTTTCGGGCGCGCTGGCCGACAGCGGCTGGATCCCGCCGACGCTGGAGGAGTTCTTCCCCATCCTGCGGGACATCCCGTGGCTGGCCATGCTGGTCTATATCGTGGTGCTGGATTTCTTCGAGTATTGGCGCCACCGCTTCCAGCACACCTTCCGCTGGTGGTGGGCGCTGCATTCCATCCACCACGCCCAGAAGCACATGACCTTCTGGACCGACGACCGCAACCATGTGCTGGACGACGTGCTGCAGGCCGCCTGGCTCGGCGCCATCGCGGTGCTGATCGGCGTGCCGCCGGGCCAGTTCCCGGTGATCCTGACCGTGCTGCGCGTGGCCGAAACCCTGTCCCACGCCAACACCCGCATCCATTTCGGCTGGCTGGGGGAAAGGCTGGTCGTCTCCCCCCGCTTCCACCGGCTGCATCACGGGGTGCTGGGGGCGGGGGCCACCGGCAAGAACTACGCCGTGCTGCTGCCGGTGTGGGACTGGATCTTCGGCACCGCGAATTTCGAGCGCAACCGCTTCCCCGAGACGGGCGACCCGGAGGCGCCGCAGGCCTATGTCAGCGGCGGGTGGCTGCGGCAGCAATGGGAAGGGTTCCGGCAGGTGGCGCGGGCGCTGGTGGGGCGGGGAGAAACGGGGGCGTTGCCCCCGGGCCCCCACCAAGGGGCTCTGCCCCCTGGACCTCCGGCAGGACCGTAGCGGCCCCGCACCCCGGGGAATTGGCGCCCCGCCTGCCAGGAAGGGCACCAACTGATCTAGGTCCAGGACCGAGCACGGTCCTGGCGGGGGTGTCGGGGGCGGAGCCCCTGACTGGGGGCCGGGGGCAAAGCCCCCTCTCGGAGCCCGCCCCATTTTCCTGTAGACAGCCTCCATGCTTGCCCGCCCCACCACCGCCGCCTCCCGCATCATCCCGGCCATTGACGTGCCGGACCCTGCCCGTGCCGCCGAGATCGCCGCCGCCCTGGCCCCGCACACCGGCCCGGTGAAGGTGGGGCTGGAGTTGTTCGGCGCTGGCGGGCCCGCCGCGATGCGGCAGGTGGCCGCCCATGCGCCGGTCTTTCTCGACCTGAAGCTGCACGACATCCCGAACACGGTGGGTTCCGCCGTGCGGGCGTTGCTGCCGATCCGCCCGGCGATGCTGACTATTCACGCGGCCGGCGGCCCGGCCATGGTCACTGCCGCCCGCCGCGCCGCCGAGGAAGCGGGCGAGGACCGCCCCATCATCCTGGCCGTGACGGTGCTGACCAGCATCGATGCCGAGACGCTGTCCGCCACCGGGGTGTCGGGCGGGCCGGTGCAGCAGGTGCTGCGGCTGGCTCGTCTGGCGCTGGATGCCGGGGCCGATGGGCTGGTGTGTTCCCCGCAGGAGGTCTCGCGCATCCGCGACGCCTTCGGGGCCACCCCCGCCCTGGTGGTGCCGGGCGTGCGCCCGCCGGGCAGCGAGGCCGGCGACCAGGCCCGCACCGCCACCCCCGCCGAGGCCGTGGCCGCCGGTGCCGACTGGATCGTGGTGGGCCGCCCGATCACCCGCGCGCCCGACATGGTGGCGGCGGCGAAAGCCATCGCCGCGGGCATCGGCTGATGGAGGTGAAGATCTGCGGCCTGCGGGATGCCGGGAGCCTCGCGCTCTGCACCGAGTTGGCCGTGGATTTCGTGGGCTTCGTGTTCTTCTCGCCCTCGCCGCGCGCGGTCACGCCTGGGCAGGCGGGCGCGCTGAGCGCGGCCGTGGCCGGTGGTCCGCGCCGGGTGGGGCTGTTCGTGGATGCGGATGACGCCACGCTGGCCGCCACCCTGGCCGCCGTGAAGCTGGATGTGCTGCAACTGCACGGCGCCGAAACCCCGGCCCGCTGCGCCGAGATCCGCGCGCGCTTCGGCCTGCCGGTGATGAAGGCGATCGGGGTGGGGGCCGCCGCCGACCTGGACCAGCTGGCCGATTACGCCCCGGTGGTGGACCGCTTCCTGCTGGATGCGAAGCCCGCGCCCGATGCCGTGCTGCCGGGCGGCAACGCGCATCCCTTCGAATGGGCGCTGCTGGCCGGGCGGACCATCCCGCGCCCCTGGCTGCTGGCCGGGGGCCTCACGCCCGGGAATGTTGCGGGGGCGATCCGGGTCAGCGGCGCGCCCGGGGTGGATGTGTCCTCCGGGGTGGAGGAATCGCGCGGGGTGAAGAGTGTCTCGCTGATTCGTGCCTTCGTCGCCGCGGCGCGACAGAGCGACTGAGCGCGACAGTTATTTATTCCTTGGCCTACACTTGTGGGTTGAGTAATGCCGAGTTCTGTCGTGGATTGTGCGCCGATCATACCCAGGTAAAGATTTCGCTAACGCATTGATTTGGCGGTGTTCGCCAAGGCCTTGCCGGATATGGTCCCCCCAGAGAGCGGTTGTTCCGCGGGGGATCGGGGTATGGTCGAGACAGTCAACGCCACGCTGCGCAGCGCCTGGGATGGCGGGTTCGTGGCGGATTTCACGGTCAATGCGACGGGCAGCGCCGCCAATGGCTGGACCGTCGCCTTCGACGCGCCCTTCGCGCTGACGAATGTGTGGAACGCCCGCATCGTCAGCCATGTCGGCACGCATTATGTGCTGGGCAACCTCGACTATAACGGCACCATCGCGGCGGGCGCCTCCACCGGCTTCGGCTTCCAGGCGGCGGGCAGCTTCAGCCAGATCAGCGGCCTGGCCACCGGCACAGGCGGGGCGGGCACGGCGCTGCCGGGGCTGGCCATCTCCGACGTCACGCTGGCGGAGCCCGCCTCGGGCGTCGCCAACGCCACGCTGACGGTCACGCTCAGCGCGCCGGCCACCGGTAGCGTCACGGTCGATTACGCCACGGGCGGGGGCACCGCCACGGCGGGCCTCGACTACACCGCCACCAGCGGCACGCTGACCTTCGCCGCCGGCGAGACCAGCAAGACCATCACCATCCCCGTCCTGGCCGATACGCTGACCGAGGGCACGGAAAGCCTGAACGTCACGCTTTCCAACGCCAATGGCGCCACGCTGTCGGATGCGACGGGTGTGGTGACGGTGACGGACACGGTGGCCCCCGCCGGCCCGCCAGCGCTCAGTCTTTCCGATATCTCGGTGACGGAGCCCGCCAGCGGCGCCAAGGCCGCGACCTTCACCATCACCCTGTCCCATGCCTCCACCGAGGTGGTGCAGGTGGCCTATGCCACGGCCGACGCCACCGCCCATGCGGGCAGCGACTACACCGCCATCTCCGGCACGCTGGTGTTCAACCCGGGCGAGACCAGCAAGACCCTGAGCGTGCAGGTGGCGGGCGATGGCGTGGCGGAGGGCAACGAGACCTTCGCCCTCAACCTGACCCACGCGGCCGGCGCCACCCCGCCCAGCCTGTCGGCCACCGCCACCATCCATGACCCCGTGGCGGCCAGCAGCGGCTATCTGCACACGGACGGCAACCAGATCGTCAATGCCTCGGGCGAGGCGGTGCAGATCAACGCCACCAGCTGGTTCGGCGGCGAGAGCACCACCTATGTCCCGCACGGGCTGTGGTCGCGCGGCTACAAGGACATGCTGGACCAGATGGTGGAGCTGGGCTTCAACACCATCCGCCTGCCCTACAGCGACGAGGCTCTGGAGCCGGGCAAGGTGCCCAACGGCATCGACTTCGCGCTGAACCCGGACCTTCAGGGCCTGACGGTGCTGCAGGTCTACGACAAGATCGTGGAATACGCGGGCCAGGTCGGCCTGAAGATCTTCTTCGACCACCACCGCAGCGAGGCGGGGGCGGGGCCGAACGGCAACGGGCTGTGGTACAGCAGCGCTTACCCGGAATCGAAGATGATCGAGAACTGGGTGATGCTGGCCAACCGCTATGCCGGCAACTCCACCGTCATCGGCGCGGATCTGGCCAATGAGCCGCACAACGCGACCTGGGGCGATGGCGGCGCGAATGACTGGCAGGCCGCCGCCCAGCGCATCGGCAACGCCATCCTGAACGTGGCGCCGCAATGGCTGATCATCGTGGAAGGCGTGGAGAGCTACCAGGGCAACAACTACTGGTGGGGCGGCAACCTGCAAGGCGTGGCCCAGCACCCGGTGGTGCTGAACGTGGCCAACCAGCTGGTCTATTCGCCGCACGACTATCCCAACAGCGTCTTCCCGCAGACCTGGTTCCAGGACCCGAACTTCCCGAACAACCTGGACGACATCTTCCGCGCCAATTGGGGCTACATCTACGAGCAGAACATCGCCCCCATCCTGCTGGGCGAATGGGGCACCAAGCTGGTGGACCCGCTGGACAGCGGCTGGCTGAACGCCATCACCAAGTATCTGGGCGGCGATTTCAACCTGGACGGCACCAAGGACATCGGCGCGGGCAAGCTGCCCATGTCCTGGGCCTGGTGGGCCTGGAACCCCAACAGCGGCGACACCGGCGGCGTGCTGCAGGATGACTGGCTGACGCCCAACCTGAACAAGGTGAACGCGGTGAAGCCGATCATGTTCGGCCTGATCACCGATGGCGGCGGCGGCACCACCCCGGTGGAGGGCGGCACCGCCAGCTTTTCCACCAGCGCGGAGCTGGCGATCGGCGCCATCGCGGCCGGGGTGACGCATATCGAGCTGACCGGCGACAACCTCGGCGCGGGTTCGCTCGACCACCTCTCGCACCTGACCACCATCACCCTGACGGCGGCGGCCCCCCAGCTCTCGGCCAGCTTCACCGAGGCCGATGCGGGCGCCTTCCAGGGCAAGGTCATTAACGTCTCCGCCCCCAATGCCCAGCTGTTCGGCGTGGATGGCAGGGCGCTGCAGGCCGATGCCGCCCTGCATGTGACCGGCACGCATGACCTGGTGGTGTTCGGCGGCGCGGGCGACGATATCGTGGTGGCGGGCGACGGCAGTACCCTGTTCCAGGGCGGCGCGGGCAATGACCGCGTCATCTTCGGCACCGCCGCCGGCATGGCCGCGGCCCAGGTGGATGGCGGCGCGGGCACCGATGTGATCGAGCTGGGCGCGGATGTAACCAGCCTCTCGGCCAGCGCCTTCGCCGGCAAGTCCAACATCGAATACGTGCAGTTCGACAGCACCGGCGACGTGACCGCTAGCTTCGGGTTGCAGGCCATCGGTGCCGCCAACGGGCAGCTGATCGTGGTGGCGCCCAATGCCCACAGCGTGCATTTCGATGCCTCGGCCGTGCCCTATGGCGCGGTGGTGCTGTACGGCACCGGCGGCGCGGACACGCTGATCGGCGGGCAGGGCGATGATTGGCTGATCGGCCAGGGCGGCGCCGACACGCTGCATGGCGGCGCGGGCCAGGACACGCTGGTGTTCCACACCGCCGCCCAGCTGGCCGAGGCCGCGCTGGTCGATGGCGGGACGGGCTTCGACACGCTGAAGATCGAGACCGGCACCAGCATCGCCGACAGCGCCTTCGCCCATGTGACGGGGATGGAGCACCTGCAGCTCGCGGGCGGCGGCTTGCAGTCCGCGATCCTGGGTGACTTGGCGGGCACCGCCTTCGGCGGCCGGGTGACGGTGACGGGGCCGGGCGCTGCCTCCCTATCCATCGACGCCCATGCCATGACCACCGGCGTGCTGGACGTGTACATGACCACGGGTGCCGACGTGATCACCAGCAGCAATGGCGCGGACCTGTTCCGCGGTGTCAGCACCGGGGACATCGTGCATGGCGGCGGCGGCAATGACGGCTTCCAGTTCGCGGGGCTGGCCGATTTCTCCGGCGCGGCGCTGGTGGATGGCGGCACCGGCTATGACCTGGCGGCCGTCGGCGGCTTCGGCACGCTGACCGACGCGGCCTTCGCCCATATCGCCAATCTGGACCAGGTGACCTTCGTGGGCGGGGCGGATGCCGCGACCAGCGGGCGCGTCTCGCTCGCGCTGGGCGACAGCGCGGCCGCGGCCTTCAAGGGGGTGGTGACGCTCTCGGCGGCGGGCGGCACCAGCCTGACGATCGATGCCTCCGGCCTGACGGGCAAGGGCTTCGTGGGTGTGGGCGGCACGGGGAATGACGTGTTCACCGCCTCCGCCCAGGATGACGTGTTCTACTCGGGCGGCGGGCACGACCTGTTCATCTTCGGCGCCCAGACCGGGCATGACCGGGTGGAAGGCTGGGCCAGCGGCAGTGACGGGCTGTTCTTCCAGTCCCTGACCGAGGCGCAGGTGCAGGCCATGCTGGCCGGCGCCACCGAGGCCGGCGGCGACACCATCCTGCACTACACGGGCGGCGACGTGACGCTGGCCGGGGTGGCCAAGGCCGGGCTGGCGATGACGGATTTCGGCTGGGGGATGTGAGGGCCCGGGGGGGCTGGGCCCTACAGCTTCAACCCCCGCAGCCCCGCCTTGGGCCGCACGCCTTCCTTCGCGGCCAGCCGCGCCACCGTCTCGGCCGAGGCATCCTGGCCATGGGCGTTGGCGAACAGGCCGGTCATCGCCCACAGGCTGTCGATGCCCACGGCGTCCGCCCCCGCCAGATCGGTGTGGGGGGTGTCGCCCACCGCCACGATGCGGTGCTTCGGGATGCCTTCCAGCAGCGCCAGGGTGGGGGCATAGACGCTGGGGTCGGGCTTGCCGATCTCCAGCACCTCGCCGCCGAATTCGCGGTAGATATCCGCGAAGGCGCCGGCGCAGATCAGCTTCTGGCCCGCCACCATCACATGCCGGTCCGGGTTCACGCACACCATGGGCAGGCCCGCGTCGAAGCAGCGCTTCAGCAGCGGCCGGTAAGGCTCGGCGGAGGTCGAGCCATGGTCCGGGTCGGGGCCGGTGTTCAGCAGGAAATCCGCGATCTCGGGGCTGGGCACCAGCTCGGTCGCGCCGTCCTCGGTCACGGACAGGTCGCGCTCGGGGCCGATATGGAAGGCGCGGCCGATGAAGCGCTCATCCTGCCGGGCCTTCAGCGTCAGCCAGGTGGCCTCGCCGCTGGACATGGTGCCGACATAGACGTCGCGCGGGATGTCCATGCTGGCCAGCAGGTTGTCGATGAACCAGGAGCGGCGGGGCGCGTTGGTCAGGAAGGCCACGCGCTTGCCCGCGGCCTTCATGGCGGCCAGCGCCTCCAGCACGCCCGGATAGGGCTGGCGGCCGTCATGCACCACGCCCCACAGATCCAGCACATAGCCGTCATAATCGCCGAAGGTCTCGGCGATGCTCTCGATGATCTTCACGCTGCGGTCCCCACGGCCTGTTCGATGCTGGTGAATCCATCCCGCGCCAGCAGGGCGGCCAGCCCATCCAGCAGGCGCGGCACCAGCGCCGGCCCGCCATAGGCGAAGCCGGTATAGAGCTGCACCAGCGAGGCGCCGGCGCGGATCTTCCTGTAGGCATGCTCGGCCGTGCTGATCCCGCCCACGCCGATGAAGATCAGCCGCCCGGCGGCATGCTGATAGGCTTCCCGCAGCACGGCGGTGCTGCGCTCGAACAGCGGCGGGCCCGACAGGCCGCCGGCCTCCGTCGCATGGGCCGAGCGCAGGCTGGCCGGGCGCGCGATGGTGGTGTTGGAAATGATCACACCCGAGACGCCATGGGCCATGCACACGTCCAGGATGCCGGGCAGGGCGGCGTCCGACAAATCCGGCGCCAGCTTCACCAGGAAGGGCACGGTGCGGGCGGGCATGGCGCCCAGGATCTCGGCCAGCTTTTCCTCGCCCTGCAGATCCCGCAGGCCCGGGGTGTTGGGGGAGGAGATGTTGATCGTCACATAGTCGGCGTAGGGGGCGAGGGCGGTATACAGCGCCGGATAATCCCGCACCGGGTCGCCGCCTTCCTTGTTCACGCCGATATTGGCGCCGAAAATGCCGGGCAGGGGGCGGGGCAGCGCCTTCAGCCGCTCCAGATAGGGCGCGACGCCCTTGTTGTTGAAGCCCATGCGGTTGATCACCGCCTGGTCCTCCGTCAGCCGGAACAGGCGGGGCTTCGGGTTGCCGGGCTGGCCCAGGGGGGCGACGGTGCCGGCCTCCATGAAGCCGAAGCCCAGCCGCAGCAGCGGCAGGATGGCGGCCGCATCCTTGTCGAAGCCCGCGGCCAGCCCCAGCGGGTTGGCGAAGCGCAGCCCCATCACGGTGGTGGCCAGGGAGGCGTGCCGGTCGGGTGCGCTGGACCCCGCGAGGCCCAGGCTGAGCGCTTTCAGCGCGAGCCCATGGGCGGTTTCGGCATCGAGGAACCGCATCAGCGGCATGAGGGCGGAGGCGAGGGCGGGCGTCATCGCCCCGGGGCATGCCAGAGACGCGCCGGATGGGGAAGCCGTGACGTGGTGCTGCCTGCCATGTCAGGTTATTGCTGCGGCGTGAGGGGACCGTTCTACCTGATGCTGGGCATCTTCCTGTTCGGGATGCTCGACGCGAACAGCAAGCTGCTCTCCGGCCGCTATGGCGCCGCGGAGGCGCTGTTCTTCCGCCATGCCGTGCTGCTGGCGCTGGTCTTCGGCGCGCGGCTGTTCGTGCCGGGCGCCGGCGGCCCGCTGCTGACGCGCCACCCGGGCCTGCATCTGCTGCGGGCGGTGTGCATGCTGGGCGCGGGCGTGCTGTTCTTCCATGCTTTCCGCCTGCTGCCGTTGGCCGATGGCTATACGGTGTTCTTCACCTCCCCCTTCCTGATCCTGGCGATGAGCCGGCTGGTGCTGAAGGAGGCGGTGCCGCCCGCCGCCTGGGGCTGGTGCGCGCTCGCCTTCGGCGGCGTGATGCTGGGGCTGGCGCCGCAACTGGCGGGCGGAGCGAATTTGCTGGGCGTGGCCTCGGCGCTCGGCGGCACCATCAGCTACGCGCTGGTCGTGATCATCAACCGGCGCCTGCGCTCCGAGGCCGGATTCGCCCGGCTGATGGTTTGGCCCGGCCTGGTGGGGCTGCTGGCGACGGCGCCCTTCATGGTCGTGGAATGGAACTGGCCACCGCCGGGCGACCTGGCGGCCCTGTCGCTGAACGGGGTGCTGGCGGGGGCGGCGACGGTCGCCCTCGCCACCGCCTTCCGCCACGCGCCGCCCTCACGGCTGGCGCCCTTCGAATTCATCGCGCTGCCGATGTCGCTGGGCTTCGACTGGCTGCTGTTCGGCAAACCGCCGGAAGCCATGCTGGTGCTGGGCGGGGCGGTGGTGGTGGCGGCCTGCGTGATGAGCGAAAGGGCGGTGCGGGGGAGGTGAGGCAGGGGGGCGTTGCCCCGCTCGACCCCCCACCAAGGGCTCTGCCCTTGGAACCCGCCAGGAGCCGAAAGGCCCCTGGACCCCAGGAGTTTGGCGCTGGTCCTGGCCGGGGGCAACGCCCCCGTTCACTCCTCCGGCCGGAACCCGCTATCCCGCACGATCGGCCCCCATCGCCGCGTTTCCGCCTCGATCCGGCTGGCGAAGGCATCCGCCCCCAGATGGGCCGGGATGAATTCCCGTTCCTCGAAGCGCGGTTTCAGTTCCGGGTCCTGCCCGGCCTGCCCCAGCAATCCGTTCAGTGCCGCCACCAGCCCAGCGGGCGCGCGGGCCGGCAGAAAGATGCCGAACCATTCGTCGAAGGACAGTTGCGGGAAGCCGGCCTCGATGAAGGTCGGCACATCCGGCAGGCGCGGCAGGCGGGTGGCGTTGGTGTGCGCCAGCATGCGCAGCCGCCCGGCGCGGTGGTGCTCCGTCTGGTCGCCGATCACGTTGAAGGAGGCGGCGATCTGCCCGCCCAGCAGGTCCGCAATCGCGGGGGCCGCGCCGCGATAGGGCACATGCGTCACCTCGATGCCCGCGGCCTGGCCCAGCACGACGCCGGCGAAATGCGGCATGGACCCGGCGGCGGGCGAGGCATAGTTCAGCCCGCCCCGCTGCCGGGCGAAGGCCACGAGGTCCGCCACGGTGTTCACGCCGGGCGCGCCGGGCCCCACGGCCAGCCCGAAGGGATAGACCACCACGGGCGAGACCGGCGTCAGGTCCCGCGCGGGCACGTAGCGCAGGCGCTCGCCGTACAGGTGCGGATAGATGGTGACCATGCTGGCGGGGGTGATCAGCAGGGTGGTGCCGTCATTCTCGGCCTGCTGCATGGCCTCTATGGCCAGGCGGCCGGCGGCGCCCACGCGCTGTTCCACCACCACCTGAGGTGCCCAGGCGCCGCGCAGCTTCTCGGCCAGCATGCGGGCGACGACATCCACCGTGCCGCCGGCGGGAAAGCCCACCAGGATGCGGGCGGTGCGGGCGACGGGGGGCTGGGCGCGGGCAAGCGAAGGCGCGGCCAATGGCGCAGCCAGCAGCGCACGGCGGGCGAGATGGTTCATGGGTTTCCTCCTGCCTCCACCCAGTAACGGGGCCGGGGCGTCAGGCCAAGCCTTGAAGGGCCCGGGCGACCAGGGCCTTCACCCGCGCCTTGTCCGGCCGGTCGCCCAGGAACAGGATGCGGTAGAGGATGGGGGCCATCACCCCGTCGATCAGCATTTCGACATCCGGTGTGGGCTCTCCGCGTGCCTGGGCGCGCAGGATCACCAGGCCCAGCGCCTCCCGCAGGAAGGCGCAGCACTGATAGGCGCGCTCCGGCGTGGCATTGGCCGCCAGCACATCCTGGATCAGCGCCCGGCCAGGGACGGAGGCGTATTCATCCGCGATTTGCTCGGCCCAGTGTTCCAGGTCGCCGCGCAGGCTGCCGGTGTCCCGTGGGGGGGTGTCGGGGCGCAGGCGCTCCACTGCCACATCGGCCAGCAGCTCCGGCAGGTCGCCCCAGCGGCGATAGAGGGTGGAGGGCGTGACCCCGGCCTCCGCCGCGATCATGGGGATGGTCAGCCCGGCGCGGCCGTGGCGGGCCTGCAACGCGCGCACCGCCTGGTGCACGGAGGCCTGGACGCGGGCGCTGCGCCCGCCGGGTCTGAGCGGTTCCTTGCGGATCATGGCAGGGGAGATGGCATGGCCGCGCGTAAAATCAAATTCTTTGCTTTAAGTTTTCCGCGGCGTCCCCAGTTAAACGCAAATCCTTTGCGTTTAGGTGCCCATGCGACAGTTCGCCCCCTCCGCCGCGGCGGCCTATCACACGGCCGGGCTGATCGTCTTCTTCTCGCTGGGGGCCGCCCCCACGCCCGTCTACCGCCTGTACCAGGAGGCCTGGGGCTTCTCGCCCCTCACCCTCACGCTGGTGTTCGGCATCTATGCGCTGGCGCTGCTGGGGGCGCTGCTGACGCTGGGGGGCATCGGAGACCATATCGGCCGGCGCCCGGCCATCGCCCTGGCGCTGGGGTTGCAGGTCGTCAGCCTCTCCCTGTTCCTGTGCGCGGAGGGCGTGGGCGGGCTGCTGGCCGCGCGGGCGGTGCAGGGGATGGCGACCGGCATCGCCGGCAGCAGCTTCGGCGCGGCGCTGATGGACAGCAGCCCCGCGCGCGGCCCCACGATCAACACCGTGGCGCCCCTGCTGGGGCTGACGCTGGGCGTGCTGCTGGCGGGGCTGCTGGTGCAATTCGCGCCCTGGCCGATGCGGCTGGTGTTCCTGGTGCTGCTGCTGGCCTGCCTGGGCCTGCTTCTGCTGCTGCCCCGCGTGCCGGAGACGGTGCGCCACCCCCGCCGCCCGCCTTTGAGGGCGCTGCTGCCGCGCATCGCGGTGCCGGAGGCGGCGCGCCTGCCGCTGCTGCTCTCGGCCCCACTGGTCGTGGCGGTCTGGGCCACGGGCGGGCTGTACCTGTCGCTCATGCCGTCCCTGCTGCGGGCGGCGACGGGCAGCGCGTCGTCCCTGACCGGGGCCGGGGCCGTTACCATGCTCACCCTGTCCGGCCTGGGCGGCACGCTGGTGGCGCGGCATCTGGGCACGGGGCAGGTGCTGCGGCTGGGCGCGCTGTGCCTGGGGCTGGGGCCGCTGGTGGTGCTGGCGGGGGTGTTCTGGGCCTCGCTGCCCGTGATCGTACTGGGCAGCGCCGTCGCCGGGCTGGGCTTCGGCGGCGGCTTCCTGGGCGTCACCCGCTGGGTGCTGCCGCTGGGCGGGGCGGAGGGCAGGGCGGGGCTGCTCTCGGCCCTGTATGTCATCAGCTACCTGGCCTTCTGCATCCCGGCCATGGCGGGGGGCGTGGCGGCGGGCCATGTCGGGCTGGTGCCGGCCGCCTGCGCCTATCTGCTGGGGCTGGCGGCGCTGGGCGGCGGGGCGTTGGCCGTGGCGGCGCGGCGGTGAAAGGGAGGGGCTTCGCCCCCCTCAGTCATCGCCCCCCGCATGCGCCACCTCGGCCTTGCGCGCGGCCCGGGCCGGGCTCAGCAGGTCCACCATCACCGGCAGCAGCAGCAGCACGATGAAGGGCAGCAGGATGGTGCCACCCACCACCACCACCGCCAGCGGCCGTTGCAGGTCGCTGCCGATGCCGGTGGCCAGCGCCATCGGCAGCAGCCCCACCATGGCGGCCATGCAGGTCATCATCACCGGGCGCATCCGGTCCTCGCCCGCCTGGTCCAGCGCCTGGCGCCAGGGCAGCCCGTCATGGTTCAGCAGGTGCTTGAAGTGGGAGAGCATGATGATGCCCTCCATCACCGTGATGCCGAACAGCGCCAGGAAGCCGATGGCCGCCGGCACCGAGAAGTTCAGCCCCGACAGCGTCAGCGCCAGCACCCCCCCGATGCAGGAGAAGGGCAGCACCATCATGATCAGCGCCGCGTCCCGCACGCTGTTGAACTGGATGTAGAGCAGCATGGCGATCAGCAGCAGCGCCATCGGCACCACCACCTTCAGCCGCGCGATGGCTTCCTGCAGGTTCCGGAACTCGCCCACCCATTCCAGGCTGTAGCCGGGGGGGATCTGCACGCGCTCGCGCACCCGGGCCTCGGCCTCGGTCACCGCGCTCTGCGGATCACGCCCGCGCACGCTGAACTTCACGGGCACGAAGCGCGCGCTGTTCTCGCGGAAGATGGTGCTGGCGCCGGTGGTCAGGCGGATATCGGCCACATCGCCCAGCGTGGCGCCGGAGGTGGAGCTGATGGGAATGCGCGCGATCGCCGCGGGGTCGGCGCGCTGAGAGGGTTCCAGGCGCACCATGACGGGGAAGTTGCGGTCGCCGCCTTCCTCATACAGCCGCCCGGCCTCCTGCCCACCGACCGCGCTCTGGATCACGGTGTTGATGTCGTTCACCGACAGGCCGTAGCGCGCGGCCCGCACCCGGTCGATGCGGATGGACAGCGTCGGCTGGCCCAGGGTGCGGAAGGCCGTCAGGTCCGCGATGCCGGGCACCTCGGCCATCACGGCGCGCAGCTGTTCGGCCAGCCGCGCCAGGGTGGGCAGGTCGGGGCCGATCACGCGCAGGGCGTTGGCGCCCTTCACGCCCGAGGCCGCCTCCTGCACGTTGTCGCTGATGGCCTGGCTGAAGTTGAAGTCCACGCCCAGGAACTCGCGCTCCAGCCGCGCCTGCATGGCGGCCACCAGCGCGTCCTTGGTGCGGGCGGTGGTCCATTCCTCCATCGGGCGCAGGGGCACGAAGAACTCGGCGTTGTTGAAGCCCGCCGTGTCCGTGCCGTCATCCGGGCGGCCCTGCTGGGAGGTGACGGTGACCACCTCGGGGAATTCCATCACCACGCGCCGCATGCGGTTCACGGTGGCGTTGCCTTCCTCCAGGCTGATGGTGGCGGGCATGGTGGCGCGCAGCCAGATCGAGCCTTCCTCCAGCGTCGGCAGGAACTCGCCGCCCAGGCGGGTGAAGCCGAACACGCCGCCGGCCAGCAGCGCGCAGGAAATGGCGACCACCGCCCCGCGCCGCGCCATGCCCCAGTAGTGCAGCCACAGATGCGCCCGGCCCAGCCAGCGCACCAGCGGCATGATCTTCTCCTGCGCGTTCTCCCGGAACAGCAGGGCGGCCAGCGCCGGGGCCACGGTGAAGGTGGCGATCATCGCGCCCGCGATGGCATAGGCATAGGTCTTGGCCATGGGGCCGAAGATGCGGCCCTCGATGCCGCCCATGGTGAACAGCGGCAGGAAGGCCGCCACGATGATCAGCGCGGAGAAGAAGATGGCGCCGCCCACCTCCGTGCTCGCGCCCAGGATGGTCTGCTGCAACCGGCTGAAGGGCCCGATCTTGTGGGCCGGGGGATGGCCGTGGCTGGACATATGCAGGTGGCGGTAGATGTTCTCGACCATGATGACGGTCGCATCCACCAGCAGGCCGAAATCCAGGCTGCCGAGGGAGAGCAGGTTGGCGCTCTCGCCGCGCGCCAGCATGACCAGCACGGCGAAGAAGAAGGCGAAGGGGATGGTGGCGCCCACCACCAGCGCGCCGCGCAGGTCGCCCAGGAACAGCCACTGGATCAGCACCACCAGCGACACGCCCAGGATGATGTTGTGCACCACATGGTGGGTGGTCAGCTCCACCAGCTCCTTGCGGTCGTACAGCACATGGATGTGCACGCCCGGCGGCAGGGAGTGGTCGGAATTGATGGCCTGCACCTCGGCCTCCACCGCGCGGATGGTGGGCAGGGTCTGCTCGCCGCGGCGCATCAGCACCACGCCCATCACCACATCGTCCGAGGCCTCATGCCCGCCGATGCCCAGGCGTGGCAGATAGGCGGTCTCGACCCGGCCGACATCGCGCAGCAGCACCGGCACGCCGCCATGGCTGCCGAGCACCACCTGCTCCACCTCCTCCACGCTGCGGATCAGGCCCACGCCCTGCACCACGGCGGCCTGGGGGCCGATGTTCAGCACGCCGGCGCCCACGGTGGCGCCGCCCTGGCCGATGGCGTTCACCACATCGGGCACGTCCAGCCCGAAGGCCGTCAGGCGCGGCAGGTCGAGGATGACATTGTAGGCCTTGGACGGGCCGCCGAAGGCCGTCACGTCCACCACGCCCGGCACCCGGCGGAAGCGGCGCTGCAGCACCCAGTCCTGGATCACGCGCAGGTCGGTGGGGGAGAAGCCCGGCGGGCCCTCCACGCGATAGCGCATGATCTCGCCGATCGGCGACCAGGGGCTGATGGAGGGCTGCACCCCCTGCGGCAGGCCCGAGAGCTGGCCCAGCCGGTTCAGCACCTGCTGCAGGGCCTGCTCATAGTTGTAGGCGTAGCTGAACTGCGCCTGCACCACCGACAGGCCGAACAGCGACTGGCTGCGCACCCGGTTCAGGTTGGGCATGCCGGACAGCCCGACCTCGATCGGGATGGTGATGTAGCGCTCGATCTCCTCGGCGCTCTGCCCGGCATTCTGGGTGATGATGACCACGGTGGGGGGCACCGGGTCCGGATAGGCCTCGATGTTCAGCTGGTTGAAGCCCCAGGCCCCGGCGCCGAGAAAGCCCAGGAACAGCAACAGCAGCAGGGCGCGCTTGGCGAGCGAGAAGGCGACGAGATGGCGGAGCATGGGACGGTGGATCCAGCGGCAAGGTGGAAGCTGAACGGCAACTGAATGCTAGCTGAACCCAACCTGAACCGTTTTGTCTGTATTGCAAGAGTCCGGATGCTGAATCCTCGTCCATGAATGGCCGGCCGGGCAGGACGGAAAAGACCGGGAGGCGCCGCGCGGGCGGCGCCCTCAAGGCGCCGGGAACAGCGCCCCGGTCCGCCCCAGCAGCCGATAGGCCACCAGCCCGGTATATTCCCGCAACGCCCATTCCGCCTGGGACAGCCGCTGCCCCAGCGGCGTGTCGAAGGCCGAGATGCTGGTCGTGCCGGTGCTGTAGTTCACCGGCCAGGCCACGATCTCCCGCCAGCCCGCCTGCCGGAACACGCCCATGGAGCGCGGCATGTGGCTGGCGGAGGTGATCAGCAGCCAGGTCTCGCCGGGTTGCGGGCGGGCCAGCGCCAGGCTCGCCACCGCGTTCTCATGCGTGTTGCGGGCGGTGGTCTCGTACAGCACGCGCGGGCCGGTCAGGCCCAGGCTCTCGAAGATCAGCCGGGCCGCGCCCGATTCCGTCAGCTCCCCGCCCAGCGGGTTGGGCGCGCCGCCGGTGAACAGGATGCGCGCCTGCGGATAGCGGCGGGCGAGCGCCACGGCCTCCGTCATGCGCTCGGCGGCGCCGTTCAGGGCGGGCAGGCCGCGGGCCGCGGTCAGCTCCACATCCACCGCGCCCCCCAGCACCACCACGCCGTCGACATGGGCGGGCAGGGTGGCGGGGCGCTGGAAGCGGTCCTCCAGCGGCCAGGTCAGCCAGGTGGCCAGCGGCGTGGCGGCGATGGCGACATACCAGCCCAGGCCCAGCAGGGCGGGCCAGCGGCCGCAGCGCCGGCCGCGCCACAGCAGCGCCAGGCCCAGCACGGCCAGCGCCAGCGCCAGCGTGTTCGGCCGCGCCACCGCCCAGAAGGCCTTGGAGACGAAGAACAGGAGGTCGTTCAGCATGGGGCGATCCTGCCAGGGCTTTGTGGCCGGATCACGGTGCCTACTCCGCTTCCGGTACCGGCGGCTTCAGCCGCCACAGCTCGATGCGGTTGCGGTCGTCGTCGAACACATAGGCCAGCTCATACCGCGCATCGAGCGCCGCCGCGATCGCCTGCGCCGCCCCCGGGCGCATCGTGTCCCAATAGCCGCGATCCACCACGATGAAGCGCGGATGCGTGTCCAGGATGCGCTGCACCTCATTGTCGGTGGAGCTGTCCGCGAGGCGCGCGAAATTGCCCGTCAGGTGCACGGGGAAGGGGAAGCGCGTGGGAATCCCGGCATGGGCCAGGAAATAGACCACGGGCTGATAGTTGGGCACGAAGATGGCCTCGCCCGGCGGCAGTTCCTCGGCGATCAGGGCGGCGATGCGGGCGGCGGTGTCGGGCTGGAACAGGCGGGCGCCGTTCCACAGCCGGGGCGCCGCCTCCATCCGCCAGGGCGACAGGGTGATGAACCCCACCATCAGCGCCAGGGCGAATTTCTCCCGGCCCACGGCGATGCGCTGGGCCAGCGCCAGCGCGCCCGCGGCCGCCAGCAGCGACAGCGGCGGCAGCCACAGAAGGAAATAATGGTGGAAGAAATGCTTGGGGCCCGCCACGGCCAGCGTGGCGGCGGCGAACCAGGCCAGGCCCAGCAGCACCAGCGACCAGCGGCGGGAAAACACCAGCGCGAGTGCCGCGAAGGCGAAGGGCCACAGCAGCGTGACCATCGCGCCCAGGCTGTGCCACAGCGCGTCGTCCAGCGAGGCGCCGCTGCCGGAATAGCGGAAGGGCGCGTAGAAGCTGCCATCCAGATAGGCATCCAGATGCCCGGCGGCCCAGTACAGCACGCCGAAGGCCAGCGTCGGCAGGGCGCACAGCCCGGCATAGGCGCCCGCGAACCCCGCCAGCCGCCGCCAGGGCAGGGCGCGCCGCCACAGGGCCGGCACCACCAGCACCAGGAAGGCGAGGCAGCCCTCGGCGGCGGCCACCGGCTTGATCAGCAGCGCGAAGCCCACCAGCAGCCCCATCGCGATCAGCGAAGGCCAGCCCGGCGCCTTGTGCCCGCGCAGCGCCAGGGCCAGGGCGGCGGTGGTGAAGGGGGCGAACAGGATCTCCGTGTTCACGGACAGCCCGCCCAGCACCAGGGATTGCCCGGCATAGATCAGGGCGGCGGCGAAACCCAGCGCCGGCGCCCCGCCCGCGGCGCGCACCGCCGCGAACAGCCCCCAGCCCGTGGCCGTGACCGCGACCACCCCCAGCATGCGGATGGCGAACAGGCTCTCGCCCATGATGCCCATGGCCAGGGTGAACAGGCCGGGCGCGCCGATCGGGTGCATGTCCCACACCGCCACCAGCGGCCAGCCGCCATGCAGCCATTCGCGCGCCTGCAGCAGGTACAGGCTCTCATCCCAGTCCATCACGCTGGGCGGGAAGCCGATGGCCCGCAGCAGGAAGACGATGACGGGCAGCGCCGCGAGCGCCGCCCACCAGAAGGGGCCGATCCGGTTTTCGTCAGGCTGGTTCACAAGCGCCTCATGGCCGCATGCGCGCGGCGGGGCAAGCCCCGCGTTTCTGCCACATCCGTGTCATGTAACATTAACTCCGCGTTAACCATCCCGCCCAAGACGCGCGCGCCGCCAGACAGCATGCATGGACCAAACATTGCCGGGGTTGTCATGTCTGTCACCGCCACACCGATCTTTACCGTCAGCAACACTTCCCTTGCCGGCGGCGCCGCCACCGGGGCGGAGGTCTCGGCCTATGACGCCGCGCGCAACCTGGTCTATGTGCTGGGTGCGAATGGGGTGGATGCGCTGAACGCCACCACCGGCGCGCTGGCCTTTTCCATCGGCAAGGCCGCCGTGCAGGCGCCGGGCGGCGGGGCCGTCAGCCTGGGCACCGGCAATTCGGTCGCCATCAAGGGCGACAACCTGGCCATCACCTTCGACGGCCCCACGGCCGGCAGCGACGGCTATGTCGCGGTGTTCACCGTGGACGGCGCCGGCACCGCCGCCACCTGGCGCGCCACCGCCCAGGTCGGCGCCGTGCCGGACATGGTGACCTTCACCCCCGACGGCACCCGCGCGCTGGTCGCGATCGAGGGCGAGCCCACCGCCAACTACGCCGCCGACCCGGCGGGCGCCGTGGTCGTGCTCGACGTGGCCAGCTGGACCGCCACCTCCTACGGTTTCGGTGCCTTCGACAGCCAGGCCGCCGCCCTGCGGGCCGCGGGCGTGAAGCTGAACAACGCCATCCCCGGCAGCGCCGGCTACAACACCGTCCTGCCCTCGCTGGACCTGGAGCCGGAATACATCACCGTCTCCGCCGACGGCAAAACCGCCTATGTCACCCTGCAGGAGAACAACGCCATCGGCGTGTTCAACCTGGATGCGGCTTCGGGCCCGCTCGGCTGGCAGACCATCATCCCGCTGGGGCTGAAGGATTTCAGCCTGGCTGGCAACGGCATCGACACCTCCGACCGCGACGGCGGGGCGATCATCCGCCAGGTGCCGGTCTCGGGCATGTACAACCCCGACGCGATCGCCAGCTTCACCTCCGGCGGCAAGACCTATCTGGTCACCGCCAATGAAGGCGACGCGCGCGAATGGGGCTCCTATGTCGAGGCGGTGCGCATCTCGGCGCTGGTGCCTTCCTCCGGCTCCACCCCGCCGGCCGGCATGCCGGCGCTGGATGCCAGCCTGCTCTCGGCCATCCAGTCCCGCCGGGGCGATGCCGATCTGGGCCGGCTCGAGGTTTCCCGCTGGGCGGGCGACACGGATGGCGATGGCGACCTGGACAAGCTGGTCACCTTCGGCGGCCACAGCTTCTCGGTGTGGGAAGTGAACGGCGCGGGTGCCGCCACCACGCTGACGCAGGTGTTCGACAGCGGCCAGCTGATCGACCAGATCGTGGCCAGCCAGTTCCCGGCCAACTACGACGACGGCCGCAGCGACAACAAGGGCGCCGAGCCCGAGGGCATCGCGCTGGGCACCATCGACGGGCAGCTCTACGCCTTCGTGGGGCTGGAGCGGTACAACGGCAACATGGTGTTCCGCGTGGACGGGCCCAGCGCCATCTCCTACCAGGGCTTCGTGGCCAAGGGCGGCGACACGGGCCCCGAGGTCTCCACCTTCATCCCCGCCAGCGGCGGCCAGCCCGCCAAGCTGGTCACGGCCAATGAGGTGAGCGGCACCACCACCGCCTACAGCCTCTCGACCGCTTCCACCGGCAATTACACGCTGCAGATCCTGCACGGCAGCGATTTCGAGGCCGGTCTGCTGGCCACCCAGCGCGCCGACCGCTTCGCCGCCATCGTGGACAAGCTGGAAGACCAGTTCGCCAACTCCATCACCCTGTCGGGCGGCGACAATTTCCTGCCGGGCCCCTTCGGCGCCGCGGGCACCGACCCCACGCTGATCCCGGTGCTGCGCGAGTATTACGCCAAGGTGCTGGGCGTTTCCGCCTCCCAGCTCTCCAACCTGTTCGGCACCTCGCCCGCCTTCTTCTCGGCCGATATCGCCATGCTGAACGCCATCGGCGTGCAGGCTTCGGCGCTGGGCAACCATGAGTTCGACCTGGGCACCAACCCGCTCGCCTCGGTCATCGACGTGACGGCCAACACCACCGCCGCCACGGCCGCCGCCCGGCTGACCAATATCGGCGCGCAGTTCCCCTACCTCTCGGCCAACCTGAACTTCGCGGCCGATAGCAACATCCGCGCGCTGTTCACCGCCACCCTGCGGGAGGCCTCGACCTACGCCACCACCGCCGCTGCCATCGCCGACAACACCGCGGTGGCCGCCGAGGCCGCCGATGTGCAGATCGCGCCCTGGACCACCATCGTCGAGGGCGGGCAGACCATCGGCGTGCTGGCCGTGACCACGCAGCTGCTGGCCTCCATCTCCTCCACCGGCCTGACCACGGTGCTGGACCCGGCGGCCGATGGCGGGCGGGACAACATGGCGGAGCTGGCCGCCATCCTGCAGCCCTATCTGGACGCGATGGCGGCCCAGGGGATCAACAAGATCGTCCTGCTGTCGCACCTGCAGCAATATCAGAACGAGCTGGCCCTGGCCCCGCTGCTGAAGGGGGTGGACATCATCATCTCCGCCGGCAGCCACGCCATCTTCGCCGACGGCAACGACGTGCTGCGCAGCGGCGACCGCGCGCTGGAGACCGACCCGGTGGTGCTGCATGGCGCCGACGGCAAGCCGGTGCTGATCACCTCCACCGGCAATGAATACAGCTATGTCGGCCGCCTGGTCGCGACCTTCGACGCCGATGGCGTGCTGATCGCGGACCCGGACGGTGCCGGCCCGCTGGGCGTGGGCGGCGTGGATGGCGCCGTGAGCGGCGCCTATGTGACGACCGACGCCACGGTGCAGGCGCTGTGGGGCGCGGCCGACCCCTATGCCGCCGGCACCCGCGGCGGCGACGTGCGCGCCATCACCAACGCGGTGGGTGCCGTCATCAACACCAAGGACGGCAGCCTGTTCGGCGCCACCAAGACCTTCCTGGAAGGCCGGCGCGGCGAGGTGCGGACGGAGGAGACGAACCTCGGCAACCTCTCGGCCGACGCCAACCTGTTCGTGGCCCGCCAGCTCGCCTCCGATGTGCTGGTCAGCCACAAGAATGGCGGCGGCATCCGCGCCGAGATCGGCTCCTACTCCACCGGGGCGGTGGCGGCGGAGCTCGCGCCGCTGGCCAACCTCTCGGCCGGCAAGCCGCAGGGCGGCGTCAGCCAGCTGGATATCGAGAACTCCCTGCGCTTCAACAACGCGCTCTCGATCGTGGCGGTCACGGCGGCGAACCTGAAGGTGCTGCTGGAACATTCGGTCGCGGCCTCCAACGGCAGCGCCACCCCGGGCCAGTTCGGCCAGTGGGGCGGTATCGCCTTCAGCTGGGACCCGACCGGCACGGCGCAGGTGATCAGCGGCTCCGGCGCCTCGGCCACCGTGGCCACCGCCGGCACCCGCATCCGCAGCGCCGCCATCCTGGCCGATGACGGCAGCGTGCTGCAGGAGCTGGTGCGCGACGGCGTGGTGGTGGGCGACCCCGCCCGCGCCATCAAGATGGTGACGCTGAACTTCCTGGCCGATGGCGGCGACAGCTACCCCTTCCCGGCGGTGACCATCGCCGGCAGCCGCATCGACCTGTCCGGCAATGCCGCGCTGTCCGACGGCGCGGCCAGCTTTGCCGCCAAGGGCACGGAGCAGGACGCGCTGGCCGAATACATGGCCGCCACCTATGACGGCGGTGTGCATGCCTTCGGCGCGCCGGACACGGCGGCCTCGGGCGATCTGCGCATCGTCAACCTCTCCCAGCGCGACGACGTGGTGTTCCAGACCGCCCGCGCGCAGGGCACGGCGGGCAGCGACGCGATTACCGGCACCGCCGGCAATGACGTGTTCACGGCCACGCTGGGCCGCGACACCATCCATGGCGGCGCGGGTTTCGACGTGGTGCGCTTCGACACGCTGGCGCGCGGCGATGGCGGCTTCATCGTCGGCACGGATGGCGGCATCAAGGGCTTCGACTTCGCCATCGGCGGCCGCCAGGGCAGCACCCATGTGACCGAGGTGGAGCGCCTGCAATTCGTCGATGGCCGGGTGGATTTCGCGGGTTCCTCCGCCCCCGCCCAGGTCGAGGCGTTGTATCGCGGCATCCTGGGCCGCGAGGCCGACATCAAGGGCCTGTCCTACTGGACGGAGCAGGTGGAAGCGGGGCTGGCCATCAAGGACCTGGCGCGCGGCCTGCTCGACTCGCCCGAGGGCCATGCCAGCGGCGCGGTCAGCACCCTCTCCAGCTACATCGACAACCTGTACCAGCAGGTGCTGGGCCGGGGGGCGGATGCGGGGGCGCAGAGCTACTGGTCGGGTGTGGCGAACGCGATCGGCGGCACCGCCGGGCGCGCCGCCGTGGCCGATGGCGTCGTGCGCTCCGCCGAGGCCAGCGGCGACCCGCTGGGCTATGCCGCCAAGGGCATCGCCACGGTGGACGTGGAGATGGCCTGGGTGGGCTGGAACTTCCGCGCCCTGCTGGGCCGCGAGGCCAGCATCGGCGAGCTGCGCCACTGGGACAACCAGATGGAAGCGGGGATGAGCCAGCAGCAGCTGACCAGGGTCTTCGTGGAATCCCAGGAATACGGGAACCGCTTCGACGGGCTGTCCAGCGAGGCCTATCTGGAGAAGCTGTACCAGAGCGTGTTCGGCCGCTCCGCCGATGCGTCGGGGCATGCGAGCTACGACGCGGCGGTGGGGGCGGGCGATGCCGCGGCGGCGTCGGTCGCGTTCTCGCTGCTCAGCAGCCCGGAAGCGAATGGCCGGGACCAGCTGATGGCCGCGACCGGGATCGACCTGCTGTAGCGTAAGGGAAGCCCAGGGGGCGCCGCCCCCTGGACCCCCGGCAGGAGCCGAAAGGCCCCTGCACCCCATCAGTTTGGCGCCATACAGTGCCAAGGCATGTCTTATTGATATTGATAATGTAATTGGCACCCAACCTGTCGGGATAAAGCGCCAATCTTATGGGTTCCAAGGGCCTTTCGGCCTTTGGCGGGGTCCAGGGGCAGCGCCCCTGGCAGGGAGCCGAGGGGCGAGCCCCTCGGGTGTCCCGACCAGAGCGGTTCCGCGCCAGTTACAGCGTGCGGACCGGCGGGCTGGGCAGGGCGGCGATGCTGCGTTCCGCCAGCGCGGGCAGTTCGGCCAGGATCAGCGCCACGGCGGCCTCGTCGCCCATCGCCTGGGCGGCCAGCAGCGCCTCGGCGGCGTCGCGCAGGGCCACGGTGCCGAAGGTGGCGGCGGCATCGCGCAGGGCCCGGGCCTCCCGCTTCAGCCGTTCGGGGGCCTCGCTGTCCAGGCGCCGGACGCGGCCGCGCGCTTCCTCGGCGAACAGTTGCACCAGGCGGGGTAGGCGGCCGGGGCCGATCGCGTCCCGCAATTCCGCCAGGGTGGCGCGGTCCAGCAACACGGAGGCCGCGCCGGGTTCGGGCACCGGCCCGCGCGCGGGGGCGCGCAGCGGCGGGCTGTGCAGCACGGCGTGCACGGCCTCCAGCAATGCGGTGCGGTCCAGCGGCTTGGCCAGGTGGCCGTCCATCCCGGCCTCCAGCGCCGCGGCCACGTCGCCGGGCATGGCAAAGGCGGTCAGCGCCAGGATGGGCACGCGGCCGTGGCGGCCGGGCAGGGC
This sequence comes from Rhodovarius lipocyclicus, assembly GCF_009900765.1. Classification (GTDB taxonomy): domain Bacteria; phylum Pseudomonadota; class Alphaproteobacteria; order Acetobacterales; family Acetobacteraceae; genus Rhodovarius; species Rhodovarius lipocyclicus. The sequence goes on along the minus strand of NZ_JAAABL010000006.1, from coordinate 43,287 downwards.
ACGGATGCGCCGGGCCAGCGCCAGCCCATCCAGCACCGGCAGGCCGAGGTCGGCCAGCACCAGGTCGAATTCCCCGGAGCGGGCGGCGGCCAGCGCGTCGGCGCCGTCGCGCGCGGTTTCCACCGCATAGCCTGCGCGGCGCAGGATGGCGGCGGCGACCAGCTGGTTCACCGCGCCGTCCTCGGCCAGCAGGATGCGGCCGCGCACGGCGCCTTCCGGCGCGCCGCGTTCCGTGCGCGGTTCGATCCGCGCGGGCGGCGTGCCCGAATCGGGCACCGGCACCAGCGGGATGTCGAAGAAGAAGGTGCTGCCCTTGCCCGGCGCGCTGTCCAGCGCGATGCGCCCGCCCATCAACCCCACCAGCCGCTGGCAGATCGACAGGCCGATCCCCACCCCATTGCCGCCCGCGCGCGGCACCGGGCCACGGCCGGCCAGCAGCGCCACCCGCCGTTCGGGCGGGATGCCCTGGCCGGTATCGGCCACGGCCACGCCGATCCGCCCATCGGGCAGGGCCGAGAGATGGATGCGCACGGAACCGCGCACGGTGTATTTCACCGCATTCTCGGCCAGGTTCAGCAGCACTTGGCTGAGGCGCCTGGCATCGCCCACCACCCGCGCGGGCAGGTGCTGGTCCAGCGTGACGGACAGGGCCAGCCCCTTCTCGGCGGCGGCCGGGCCGGTCAGGTCCAGCACCTGGCGCAGCACGTCGGCCAGGGCGAAGGGCGCGGTCGCGAGCGACAGCCGCCCGGCCTCGATCAGGGAAATGTCCAGCAGCTCATTCACCGTGGACATCAGCGAATGCCCGGCGCTGAGCGCGGTTTCGGCATAGGCGCGCTGTTCCGCGTTCAGCGGCGTGTCGAGGATGAGGGAGAGCGAGCCCATCAGCCCGGCCAGCGGCGTGCGGATCTCATGGCTGACGAAGGCCAGGAAATCGGTCTTTTCCTGGTTGGCGCGGTCGGCGGCGCGGCGGGCGCGCTCGGTGGCGGCGGCGGCGCGGATGGTGGGGGTCACGTCATGCTGCACGCCGACGAAGGCGCGCAGCCCGCCCCCGGCATCGAAGACCGGGGCCAGGCGCAGCTCGTTGCTGAAGCGCCGGCCGTCCTTGCGGTAGTTGGTGATGGTCACGGTCAGCGGCGTGGCGGCGGCCACCGCGCGGCGAATGGCCATCATCGCCGCCGCCTCCGTGCTCTTGCCCTGCAGGAAGCGGCAGTTGCGGCCGAGTATGTCCTCCGGTGCGTAACCCGTGATGCGGGTGAAGCCCGGGTTGCAGAAGATGATGGGGTTGTCGCGCTGGTGGGGGTCGGTGATGACCACGCCGGTGGGCGCCGCCGCCACGGCAGCCGCCAGCGGGCCGTCGAAACCGGCCCGCGCGACAGCGTCCATCGCGGAGGCGAGCCAGGCGTTGCCGCCGGCATCGCGCACCACGGATGCGGTCGTGTCAGTCGTCGTAGGCGAGGAGGGATTCGAAGGGCGCATGGATGCGATTCCGGCCGCCAAGGAAGGTGAGTTCGATCAGCGTGACCGCGCCCACCACATCGGCACCGGCCTGCTGCAGCAGGTTGATGCCGGCGCCGAGCGTGCCGCCGGTGGCCAGCAGGTCATCCAGGATCACGACGCGGCTGCCCTTCTCCACGGCATCGGCCTGCATCTCGATCCGGTCCTCGCCGTATTCCAGCGCGTAGGACAGGCCGAGCACGGCGCCCGGCAGCTTGCGCGGCTTGCGCAGCATGATGAAGCCGATGCCCAGCGCATGCGCGATCGGGGCCGCCAGCAGGAAGCCGCGCGATTCGATGCCCGCCAGCACATCCGGTTTCTTTTCCGCCACCATGTCCGCCATGCGGCGCACCGCCTCGTTCCAGGCCGGGCCATGCCGCAGCAGGGTCGAGATGTCGTAGAACAGGATGCCGGGCTTCGGGAAATCGGGGATGCCCCGGATATGCGCCTTGAGGTCCATGCTGGGGTCGGCAGGCATCGTGATGATCGGGCTCCTGGAGGGCGGGACCGGCTGGGGTGCCGATGGGGCGGAAATCCGCCGATGGGTGATCCGTTAAAGCATCGCCCGACCACGCTGCAAACACCCCGGCCGATGAAGATGCGCCCGCTTGCATCCGGCGCCGCATTCGCGCATTGGCCTGGGCATGTCCCGCCCCGCGCTCGCCACCCTGATCGGTGTCTTCGGCTTCCTGCTTTATGTGGCGCTGGTGATGTGGCTGGCCGACTGGGTGCTGGCCTGGCATTGGCTGGCGCAGATCCCGTTCTTCGCCGTGGCGGGGGTGGCCTGGGTGTGGCCGGTGACGCGGCTGATGTATTGGGGGGCCGGGGTGGCGCCGCCGAAGCGGGGGGCGCGGCGCACCCGGCGATAACGGGCGGCGCGTTCAGCTCGTCTCCTCGACATGCCGCAGCACCGTGGCCAGGCGCCGTGCCTCCGCCTCCAGCCCCAGATCGCGCAGGCTCTCGATCACATAGAGCAGCATCCGGCCGATACCGCGCAGGTCAGGCAGCGGGCGGGCGGGTGAGACGCAGGCATTCATGCCGCGGCGCTTTCCGGCATCGGGGCGGCCAGGGCATCGGTCAGTTCATGCAGTTCCATCGCGGGGCCGCGCAGGCCGGCGGCCGCAAGCTGATGCTCCGCCAGGCGAAGCAGCCGTATGAGGGCCGCCAATTCGCGCTTCGCGCTTGATGATGCCGGGAATGGTGTAGCGGGCATGGATACGCTCCGGAAATGCCAGGAAGAATTACATGGCGTTTCCGACACGTTTCCGTTACCTGGCCTTGATCCGGATCAAGAAGCGGTAGGAAAAAATATTCCGCTCACCCCTCCAGCAGGGCCCACATCCGGGCGGGCGTCAGCGGCATCTGCAGCGTGTCCGCCAGCCCGGCCTTGCCCTGGCGTGCCAGCGCATCGGCCACCGCGTTCACCAGCGCGGGGGTGGCGCCGATGGTACCCAACTCCCCCACGCCCTTCACGCCCAGCGGGTTGGTCCGGCACGGCACGGACTGGTCCAGCGCGGTGACATAGCCGGGCAGCAGCACATCGGCGCGCGGCATCGCGTAGTCCTGGAAGCTGGCGCTCAGCGGCTGGCCCGTCTCGGGGTCATAGACCATCTGCTCATAGATCGCCTGGCCCAGACCCTGCAGCGCGCCGCCGGCGATCTGGCCCTCCACGATCATCGGGTTCACCACCCGCCCGGCATCATTGACCGAGACATAGGAGGCGACCTCGATCTCCCCCGTCTCCCGGTCGATCTCGACCTCGCAGATATGGCAGCCATTGGGCCAGGTGGGGCCGTTCACCTTGGTGGTCGAATCGATGAAGATCCGACCTTCCGGCTGCTTCGCCGCGACCTCGAAAATGCCGATCTCGCGGTCCGTGCCCGCGACGCGGAAGGTGCCGCCCTGGTATTCCAGATCGGCCACCGCCACCTCCAGCGCCTCGGCCGCCAGTTCGCGGCCCTGGTCCACCGCCTTGCCGGACGCCACGCTGACGGCGGAGCCCGCGGTGAACAGCGACCGCGAACCCGCGCTGCCGAAGCCCGTGCCCCGGTCGCTGTCGCCGAAGATCACCGTGATCTTCTCGATCGGCACGTCGAAGATATCGACCGCGAGCTGCGCGTAGGAGGTGCCGATGCCCTGGCCCATCTGCTGGGTGGTGGCATAGACCTCGATCCCGCCATCGCCCTTCACGGCCACTGTCACCCGTTCCTCCAGCGCATTGCCGCCGGTCCATTCCAGGAAGGTGGCGATGCCGCGCCCGCGCAGCTTGCCGCGCGCGGCGGCGGCGGCGGCGCGGGCCTCATACCCGCCCCAGTCGGCCAGCTTCAGCCCCTGGTCCAGCATCTGCTCGAAGGCGCCGCTGTCATAGACCTGGCCCATGGCGTTCTTGTACGGCATCTGGCCGGGCGCGATCATGTTGCGCCGGCGCAGTTCGGCCGGGTCCAGGCCCATGCGCCGGGCCGCGACATCCATCAGGCGCTCGATGATATAGATCGCCTCCGGCCGGCCGGCGCCGCGATAGGCCCCGGTGGGGGCGGTGTTGGTCATCAGCGCGGTGAAGCTGAAGTCGATGGTCTGGATGTCGTAGATGCTGGTGGACACCCAGGGCCCGATCAGCAGCTGGATGGCGATGCCCGAATTGCGCGGATAGGCGCCGACATTGGCCAGCCCCTTCACCCGCAGCGCCAGCACGCGGCCTTCCGCGTCCAGCGCCATCTCGGCCTCGCTTTCCACATCGCGCCCATGCACGGCCGACAGGAAATCCTCGATGCGGGTCGCGGCCCATTTCACCGGGCGGGCGGTGGCGCGCGCGGCGAAGGCCACCACCGCGTCCTCCGGGTACAGGTTGGTCTTCATGCCGAAGCCGCCGCCGACATCGCCGATCAGCACGCGCACGCTGCCCGGGGCCAGGTTCAGCAGGTCCACCAGCTGGTCGCGCGCGGTGGAGGGCATCTGGCTGCTGAGCCGCACGATCAGCCGCTCGCCCTCCGGTGCGGCCAGCACCACGCGGGGTTCCATCGGCGCGGGGGCCAGGCGCTGGTTCGCGATCTGCACCCGCACCACATGGGCGGCGGCGGCGAAGGCGGCGTCGGCCGCCGCCGCGTCGCCGTAGCGGGTCTGGGCCACGACGCGGGCCGGGTCCTGCACGGCGCTGGCCATGACCGTGACGGCGGGCTGTTCGTCGTAATCCACCTCGATGGCCTCGGCCGCGTCGCGCGCTGCGGCCAGGGTCTCGGCCACCACCGCCGCCACCGGCTCACCCACGAAGCGCACGGCGCCGGTGGCCAGAAGCGTCTGCGGCTCCGCCTGCAGGGGGGCGCCGTCGGGGCGCTTGAAGGGCAGGGCGGCCGTCATGGGCTTCGCCCCGGCCGCGACCAGATCCGCGCCGGTGATGACCGCCAGCACGCCCGGCAGGGCGCGCGCGGCCGCCGTGTCGATCGAGAGGATGCGCGCATGGGCGTGGGGCGAGCGCAGGAAATACAGATGGGCCTGGCCCTCGGGCGCGAAATCCCCGGTGAACTGGCCCTCACCGGCCAGCAGGGCCGCGTCTTCCATCCGCTTCACGGCCTTGCCGCTGCCGAAACGCCCGAATTCCATGTTCATCGCGCAATCCCGCTCCCTCGCATCGTCACCGGCAAGATGGGGCCAGGCGCGCGGATTGTAGAGGGGGCAAATCGCCGATGGCGGCGGTGGATGCGGGAAATGGGCGAAGCGCCATCCGCCAGGGCGGAACAGGGCCCGATCGCTGGCGGGAAAATCGCTGGCGGGAAAATGGTCGGAGTGAGAGGATTCGAACCTCCGGCCCCTGCGTCCCGAACACAGTGCTCTACCAGGCTGAGCTACACTCCGTGACCGGGCGGGTTCTTACGCGCCCGCCGCCGGGAGGGCAAGAGAGGGGGCGGCACGAAATCGCGCTTGCCCCCAACCTTGTCGCGTCACGCCCCCGCGGCACCCTTCGGGCGCGCGCCCAGGATATGCGCGATGGCATAGGCCAAGTCGGCGCGGTTCAGGGTGTAGATGTGGAACTCGTCCACGCCATTGGCCTGCAGCAGGCGCACCTGCTCGGCCGCGGCCACGGCCGCGACCATACGCCGGGTGTCCAGGTCGTCGTCGATTCCCTCGAACAGATGGCCCATCCAGCCGGGCACCGAGGCGCCGCACATGGCCGAGAACTTCACCACCTGCTGATAGTTGGTCACGGGCAGGATGCCGGGAACGATCGGCACGGTGATGCCGGCCTTCGCGCAGCGCTCGATGAAGCGCAGATACACCTCGGCATCGAAGAAATACTGGGTGATGGCGCGGGTGGCGCCGGCATCGATCTTGCGCTTCAGGAAATCCAGGTCCGCCTCGGGCGACAGCGCCTCGGGGTGGGTTTCGGGATAGGCGCCGACGCTGATCTCGAAATCGCCGATCTCGCGCAGGCCCCGCACCAGGTCCTCGGCCTGGGCATAGCCGCCCGGGTGGGGCTCATACTTGCCCACCCCCGCTGGCGGGTCGCCGCGCAAGGCCACGATGTGGCGCACGCCCGCCTGCCAGTACTCGCGCGCGACTTCCAGCACCTCCTCCTTCGTCGCGCCCACCGTGGTCAGGTGGGCGGCGGGCGTCAGGGAGGTCTCGCTCACGATGCGCGCCACGGTGGAATGGGTGCGTGAGCGCGTGGTGCCGCCCGCGCCATAGGTGACGGAGACGAAGCGGGGGCCCAGCGGCTCCAGCCGCCGGATGCATTCCCACAGCTGCTTCTCCATGCTCTCCGATTTCGGCGGGAAGAACTCGAAGCTGAGCTTGGGGGCGGGCATGTCCTGCGGGTTGGGCAGGGCCGCGATCCGCGGGCCCGACAGCCAGCGGGCCAAGGTTCCGGTCGGCAAGGGCGTTTCCATCTGGTCCATGGCTCGCACATGGCCCAGGCCGTTGCGGCGCGCAAGCAGTTCCGCCGCCGGGCGAAGGGCGGGCAGGACAAAAACCCGGGTGGCGTGGTGCACTTCGTTACCCGCGCAACTGTTTCCGATCACCGCGCGTTGCGCTATTGTAAACCAAGACCATTTACCGTGACGTCATGCCGGCAGGGGCGGCCCATGCGGGGAATACCCGCGCAGGGGCTGCCCTGGTGGGAAGGCCCGGCGGCACATCAAAGGATTGAGCGAAGCAGGATGCGGATCGTCAAGCTGGCCAGTTTCCTGGCCCCGAAGCTCCTTCCCTTGGCGGCGCTGGCGCTTTTGGCCGGGTGCGCGACGCCTCCGCCCGCCTCGGACGCCGAGGCGCTGGCGGAGTTCCGCGCCACGAACGACCCGCTGGAGCCCTTCAACCGGGCCATGTACGCCACCCACACCGTGATCGACACGGTGGCGCTGCGCCCCGTGGCGCAGGGCTATCGCGCCGTGCTGCCGCAGCCGGTGCGCACCGGCGTGCGCAACATGCTGCAGAACATCCGCACCCCCATCGTGCTGGTGAACGATATGCTGCAGGGCCAGCCCCGCCGCGCGGGCGACACGCTGGGCCGCTTCGTGCTGAACACCACCATCGGGCTGGGTGGGCTGTTCGACGTGGCCAACGACCATTTCGGCGTGCCCTACCACAATGAGGATTTCGGCCAGACCCTGGCCAGCTGGGGCGTGGGCAGCGGCCCGTACCTGTTCATCCCCGTGCTGGGCCCCAGCAACGCGCGCGACCTGACCGGCTTCGGCGTGGATGTCGCCACCCAGCCGCTGACCTGGTTCGGCCAGGGCCTGGCGGTGGACATCATCGCCGGCAGCGTCGCGGGGCTGACGGTCGTCGATCTGCGCGAATCCTACCTGGACACGCTGGATGAGGTCACCCGCACCTCGCTCGACCCCTACGCCACCATCCGCAGCGCCAGCCGGCAGAGCCGGGCCGCCGCGATCCAGAACAATGACGCCGCCGCCCGCGCCGCGCTGCGCCCGGCCGGCAGTCGCTGAGGAGCTACCCATGATCCGCGTTTCCCGCCGCATTCTCGGCGGCCTGGTGCTGCTCGCCCCCGCGGCGGCGGTCCTGCCCGCGATCCCGCCGGCCTGGGCGCAGATCGACACCAACCGCGCCAGCGCCTTCATCCAGGCCAGCGGCACGGAGCTGGTGGGCGTGATCAACAACCCCGGCATCCCGGCGGACCAGCGACGGCAGAAGGTCGCGGACATCCTGCGCCGCAGCGTCGATATCGAGGGCGTGGCCCGCTTCGTCATCGGCCGCTTCTGGCGCCAGGCCTCCGCGCAGGAACAGCAGGAATTCCTGACCCTGTTCGAGGAAAGCCTGGTGCGCAACCTGGCCGGCCGCTTCGGCGAATACCAGGGCGTGCGCTTCGAGATGGGCCGCAGCCAGTCCCGCACGGATGACGACGCGCTGGTCTCCACCATCGTCACCCGGCCGGGCACCGCCGCCTTCAACCTCGACTGGCGCGTGTCGGATGTGAACGGCGCCCCCCGCATCGTGGACCTCATCGCCGAGGGCACCTCCCTGCGGCTGACCACCCGCAGCGAATATTCCTCCGTCATCCAGCGCGGCGGCGGGCAGGTGTCCTCGCTGATCACGGCGCTGAAGCGCCAGCTGGGGCGCTGAACCCGCTAATTTGACGGCACACCGGGCCGCACGCTTGCCGAGCGGCCCAGCCCGGCGTATCCCGCGCGGCTGAGTCCACCGGGAGAAACGCCAATGAAGCGCCGCGCCTTGTTCGCCGCCACCGTCACGCCCGCCCTGGCGCACGCCCAGGCGCAGGAATGGCCGACCAGCCCGATCCGCGCCATCGTCCCCTTCGCCGCCGGCAGCGCGACCGACACCGTCGCCCGCCTGTTCGGCGAGCGCATGCGTGAGGCGCTGGGCCAGCCGGTGGTGGTGGAAAACCGCGCGGGCGCCAATGGTCTGATCGGCGCCGAGGCCGTGGCGCGCTCCACCCCGGACGGCACCACGGTGCTGATCGGCACCAACTCCACCAACGCCGCCGCCAACGCCCTGTTCCGCCGCGTGCCCTTCGACATGGAGCGGGATCTGGTGCCCGTTTCCATGATCGCCTCCGTGCCGCTGCTGGTGGCGGTGCCCGTCAACAGCCCCCACCGCACCCTGGCCGATCTGCTGACCGCCGCCCGCGCCCGGGCGGAGGCGCTGAGCTTCGCCTCCGCCTCCTCCTCCCAGCGCGTCGCGTCGGAGATGCTGACCTCCATGGCCGGCGTGCGCATGCTGCATGTGCCCTACCGTTCCTCGCCCGCCGCGGTGCAGGACCTGATGGCGGGGCGGGTGGACATGTTCGTGGCCGACCAGGCCGTGATCCTGCCCGGGGTGCAGAGCGGGCAGCTGCGCGCCCTGGCCATCACCACCAAGACCCGCAGCGCCCAGCTGCCGGATGTGCCCAGCGTGGCGGAGGCCGGGAACCTGCCGGATTACGAGATCTTCGCTTGGTTCGTGCTGGCCGCCCCCGCCGGCACGCCCGCCGTGGCAGTGCAGCGGCTGAACGCCGCCGTGCGCCAGGCGGCGGCGAACCCTGATCTGCAGGCGCGCATGACCCAGACACTGGGCATGGCCCTGATGACCGGCACGCCCGAGGCAGCGCGGGATTTCGTGCGGCGGGAAACGGTGAAGTGGACCAACGCCATCCGCGCGGCGGGCATCGAGCCGGAGTGAGAGGGGAGGGGGCTCAGCCCCCTCGGCGCGTCGCCTGCAGGAACACCATGGCCCGGCTCGGGCCACGGAACACCGCCGGGTCCGTCACCTCGGCCGCGGGCAGCGCGGCCGCCAGCCGGTGCAGGTCATCCTCCGAGCGGCGGATCGGCCGCCAATCCATCACCGCGTCCAGATAGGCGGCGTCGGGCAGATCCTCGGCGAAGCTGCCCAGGAACAGCCGGCCGCCGGGGCGCAGCGCGCCGAAGGCCGCCCGCAGCGCCCGGATGGCCGTGGCTTCGTCCAGCCCATCCAGCAGCGGGCCCAGCAGCACCAGGTCGAAGCCCTGGGGCGGGGTGGGGCCCAGCAGGGTGCGCAGCGGGTCCGCCATGCTGGGCTCCAGCCCCGGCAGCGTGCCATGGGCGGCCAGCAGCGAATCCAGCGCCATCAGGGATTTTTCCACCACCATCCAGCGGGCGACATCCCGGGCACGGCGCGCCAGCATGGCCTCGGGCAGGGAACCCGCGCCCAGGCTGAGCACGGCGGGCGCCTGGGCCGCTTCCGTCACCACATCCAGCAGCTGGGCGGCGAAGCGGCTGCGCTCGCGCAGGCCCTCGGCGAAGGGGAAATGCGAGGTGACGCTGAAGATCATCCGCCCGATGGAGCTCGCCTGGCGCAGCTGGGCCTGGGCGGCGCCGCCGGCGCCCTTGCTGTCCGCCAGCAGCAGCGGCAGCAGCAGGCCGGGGTCTGGCCCGTGGCTCCAGCAGCATTCGGTCAGCGGGTCCTGCATGGCCAGGTCAGCCAGGCGGTGTGCGCGGAAGCCGGTACGGCGTTCCGCGGTTTCCAGCCCCGACTGGGCCAGCAGTTCCGGCAGGCGGGTCCAGGCCTGGATCAGGCCAGTGGGCGTTTCCAGCAGGCCGGAGAGGCCGTCCATCGCCGCCTGCATCTGATGGATGGGAGAGGAGGCAATCAGACGAAGCCGGGCTTCAGCCATGATTCTCCGCCTCCCTCCGGATCACGCGGCCGGGCCGCTCGTGTTGAAGCGCCGTATCCGGTCGGAAAATCATGACCAAACTCTTACGGCGCGGCAACACTTTAGCGGCGGCGTCCGGAATTGGCATCCCCAAGATGAAGGGGGCGGCCGGCAATTATTCTTGATCGGCCACGCTTTCGAACACGACCATCCGGTGGCCGTGGTTCACGAAGCCCCCGGCCTCCCGCATACCGATGTCGCGCATCACGGCCTGGGAGGCGGTGTTGCTCTCCCGCGCCACGGCGATGATACGGCGCACCCCGGCGGCATGGCCGAAATCCAGCGCGGCGCGCGCTGCCTCCCGCGCATAGCCGAAGCCGCGGGTTTCCGGCCACAGCGCGTAGCGCAGGGCGACGCCTCGCCCGTCCGGGCGTTCCATCAGGCCGCAGATGCCCAGGAACTGCCCCGTCTCCCGCAGGAAGACGGACCAGATGCCATAGCCGCGCACCTGCCAGAAATCGGTGTCGTCCTCCAGCTCCTCCCGCGCGCGCTGGGGGGTGCGCACGCCGTGCAGCATGAAGCCGAACACCGCCTCATCCCCCTTCAGGCGGATCAGGTCCGGCAGGTGTTCGGCACTGGGCGGCACCATGGAAAGCCGCGCGGTGGTGATCACCCGCGGCGCGCTGAACAGGGCGCGTTGCATGGCCGCGCTCACCTGGTCAGCGGGCGGTACTTGATCCGGTGCGGCTGGTCGGCCGCCGCGCCCAGGCGGCGTCGCTTGTCGGCCTCATAGGCCTGGAAGTTGCCCTCGAACCATTCGACATGGCTGTCGCCCTCGAAGGCCAGGATGTGGGTGGCCAGGCGGTCGAGGAACCAGCGATCATGCGAGATGATCACGGCGCAACCCGCGAAATCCTGCAGGGCTTCCTCCAGCGCGCGCAGCGTGTCCACGTCCAGGTCGTTGGTCGGTTCGTCGAGCAGAAGGACGTTGTGCGGGTTCTTCAGCATCTTCGCGAGGTGGACGCGGTTGCGCTCACCGCCCGAGAGCACGCCCACCGTCTTCTGCTGGTCGCCGCCCTTGAAGTTGAAGGCGGCGCAATAGGCGCGGCTGGGCACGTTGCGCTTGCCCATCAGGATCATGTCCTGCCCGTCCGAGATTTCCTGCCAGACGGTCTTCTTGTCATCCAGGCTGTCGCGGCTCTGGTCCACATAGCCGAGCTTGACGCTCTCGCCGATGGTCATGCTGCCGGCGTCGGGCGTCTCCACGCCCGTGATCATCTTGAACAGGGTGGACTTGCCCGCGCCGTTCGGCCCGATGACGCCCACGATGCCGCCCGGCGGCAGCTTGAAGGACAGGTTGTCGATCAGCAGCCGGTCGCCGAAGCCCTTGGTGATGCCGTCCGCCACGATGACGATGTTGCCCAGCCGGGGGGCGGGCGGGATCTGGATCTCGGTCGGGTCCGGCGCCTTGTCCTGGCTCTTGATCAGCAATTCCTCATAGGCCTGGATGCGCGCCTTGCTCTTGGCCTGGCGGGCCGAGGGGCTGCGCCCGATCCATTCCTGCTCCTCGGCCAGCTGGCGCTGGCGGGTGCTCTCCTCCTTCTCCTCCTGCGCCAGGCGCTTGCGCTTGGCGTTCAGATAGGCGGAGTAGTTGCCCTCATACGGGATGCCGCGGCCGCGATCGACCTCCAGGATCCAGTTGGTGACGTTGTCCAGGAAGTAGCGGTCGTGGGTGACGATCAGCACCGCGCCCTGATAGTCGCGCAGCGTCTTTTCCAGCCAGGACACGCTCTCGGCATCCAGGTGGTTGGTCGGTTCGTCGAGCAGCAGCATGTCGGGCTTTTCGAGCAGCAGCTTGCACAGCGCGACGCGGCGGCGCTCACCGCCCGACAGGGTGGTCACCGGGCTGTCCGGCGGCGGGCAGCGCAGGGCGTCCAGCGCGATTTCCACCGTGCGGTCCAGCTCCCAGCCATTCGCGGCGTCGATGCGCTCCTGCAGCTCGGCCTGTTCGGCCAGCAGGGCGTTCATCTCGTCGTCGCTCATCTCCTCCATGAACTTCATGGAGATCTCGTTGAAGCGTTCCAGATCGGCCATCAGCGAGCCGAAGGCGTCGCGCACGTTCTCGCCGACCGTTTTGGTGGGGTCCAGATGCGGTTCCTGCGGCAGGTAGCCGACCTTGGCACCCTCGGCCGCCCAGGCCTCGCCGCCGAATTCCTTGTCCTGGCCGGCCATGATGCGCATCAGGGTGGACTTGCCGGCGCCGTTCGGGCCCAGCACGCCGATCTTGGCCGTGGGCAGGAAGGACAGGGTGATGCCCTTGAAGACCTCTCGCCCGCCCGGATAGGACTTGGTGAGATCCTTCATCACGTACACATACTGATAGGCAGCCATCACACACCCCTTCGCATTCGGGCCCGCTTGTATCGCAAGCCCGGGCGGCTGGGGAGTGGCGTATTCCCGGGGCAGGCATGAGCAGCCTAGTCCAGAAACTCCGCCAGCCAGCCGCGCAGCCGGGTTTCCGCGTCGGGCGCCGAGATCCGCAGGCTTTTCGTCCGGCTGGTTTCCCCGCTGGCGATGGCGATGGCCGATTTCGGCAGGCGCAGGGATTTCGCCACGAAGGCGATCAGCGCGGTGTTGGCGGCACCTTCCACCGGCGGGGCGGTCAGGCGAAGCACCAGGGTGGGGCGGCCCTGCGGGTCGGGCTGGATGCCCTCCACCTTGTCATGATGCGCGCGGGGCGTGAGGCGCACGGCCAGGCGCGCGCCATCCGGCAGCGCGGTAAAGGGGGGCGGGCTCACCGCCCGGCCTTTTCGCCCGTGCTCTGTTCCGGCACGCCCAGCGCATCCGCCAGCCGGATATCGGCGCTGCCGGGGCGGGCGGGGCGGGACTGGCTTTCGTGCGGGGCCCAGCCGGTCAGCATCAGCAGGGGCAGGGGGGTGGGGATGGGCGTTTCGGCCTGCAGCCGCGCGAAGGCGCTGGCGAACAGCATGCGCGGGGGGATGCGCGGGTTGCGGGCGCGGATGGCGTTCTGCTCGCCGGCCGCGCGCAGGTCCGCCACCAGCCCCAGGGCGGAGCGATAGGCCAGCGGCAGTTCCTGCATGTCGGCGACCGGCAGGGCCAGCCCCGCGCGTTGCAGCAGCGCCGCCATGTCCCGCAGCTCCGGGAAGGGGGCCACGCGGGGGGAGGCGCCGCCGGAGATCTCGGCCTCGGCGGCGATCAGCGCTTCGCGCAAGCCCTGGAGCGTCCCGAGGCCCGGCAGCGAGGCCAGGAACAGCCCGTCGGGGGCCAGGGCGCGGCGGATCTGCACCAGGGCACCGGGCAGGTCGTTCACGCTGTGCAGGGAGAGGCTGGCCACCACTAGGTCGAAGCTGCCCGGCGCGAAGGGCAGCCATTCCTCATCCCCCGCGACCGCGAGGCCGCCATTCAGCGCCGCCATGCGGGGCGACAGATCCATGCTGACCACGAAGGGAATGCCGCGCGCCCGCAGCATGGGCGCCACCACGCCGCGGCCGCCGATGTCGAGCGCGCGGGTGAAGCGGTGGGTGGTGTCGTCCAACCGGTCCAGCAGCATGTCGGCCGCGGCTTCCAGGATGGGGGCGACGCCGGCCACATGCGCCGCCGCCCGGCCGCGCCGGCGGGCGACCAGGGCGCGGTCGAAGATCTCGGGGGCGCTCATGGCCGGCGATGGACGCGCAGATACAGGTGCGCCCACATGTTCATGCCCAGGAACTCGAACCGGAATTGCGGGTTGGCCGCCGCCCATTCGCGGAAGGCCAGCGTCTCGCCATGGTTGATGGTGAACTGCCAGTCGTCGAAGACCAGGATGGCGCCATCCACCAGCCGGTCCGTCAGATAGGCCAGGCAATCGACGCAGGAGGAATAGAGGTCCCCGTCGATGCGGGCATAGGCGATCTTCTCGACGGCGGCGGCGGGTTCCACCGGCAGCGTGTCGCAGAACCAGCCCTTCACCAGCTTCAGGAAGGGGCGCTCCGTGGCGCGCAGCCGGGTGGAGACTTCCTCCAGCGTCGCGGCGTACTGGCCCTTGTGCCAGATGTTGCCGTCCTTGGCGGCGTCTGGCTCGGGCAGGCCCTCGAAGCTGTCGAAGCCCCACAGGGTGCGTCCGCCACCCCCTTTTTCGACGGCCTGGGCCAGCACTTCCATCCAGGTGCCGCCATAGGTGCCGAATTCCACGATGTCGCCCGCGACGCCCTGGGCGTCCAGCTCCGCGATCAGGTGCTGGGCGTAGAGGAATTCGCCATCCTGCATGCCGTAGACCACCTTGTCGCACCAGGGCGTGCCCTGCTGGAAGGTGGTGAAGGGCCAGGTGTTGGGGGTGGGGAACTTGATGCCGAAGGCCTGCTCGAACCAGGTCTCGTATTCCGCGTGCTGGTACAGGCCCGAAAGCTTGGCGCGCAGGGCGGCGTTTTCGGCGCGCAGCGCGGCGATGGTCGCGGCCTCGTCGCCCGCGGTTTCCGCCGGGCGGTTCTCGATCCAGTCCAGCGCGGCGAGCGTGTCGCGCTGCTCGGCCTCCACCAGGCCCCGCAGCCGGGCCAGCAGGGCGCGGGCGGCGGGCGGCGGCTGGCTCATGGCGGCTAGCGGCCCGAGCCGGTCGTGGCGCCCGGCGATTGCTGGGCGGACACGCCCGCCGGGTTGAAGCGGCCGATATTGCCGAACAGCGCCTGCAACAGGGTGCGGTCATTGCCCGGGGTCGGCGTCTCGCGCGCCACGAAGGCGATGTTGCGCTGGTCCTGCTGGCCCAGCTCGGTCACATCCTTCACCGTGCCGTCCGGGTTGAAGTTCACCGCCACCACCCGGCTGTCGGAGACGGAAAGCGCCCGGCCCGGCCGCTGCCGCGTGACGCTGCTGATGTAATACCAGGCATTGTCGCCGAAGGTGCTGGTCTGGCTGGGGCTGCCCAGGGCCGCCTGCACGTCCTCACGCCGGGTGACGCCCGGGGTGATCTGCTGCAGCTGCTCGGCCGTGACGAGGTGCCCGCGCGCGATCACGGGCGCGTTGAACACATCGCGCGGGCGTTCCGGCGCGGGTGGCAGATACTGGCATCCGCCCAACGCGAACCCCGTGAGGGCGAGTGCCAGGAGTGCCCCTGTCTTACGCCCCAGATTGACCGCCAACGGCTTCGTGTCCATGTGCTGGGACGTGCCAGTTTGGCCTTTCCGGGTCAACCTTGCACCGATCGATTTGACGAGGATGCGCCCCCTACCATGGTCCTGGCCCGGCTGTTCCGCCGCAAACCCTTCCTGCGGGAGGGGCACGAACTCTACACCGCCGCCGTGGGCGCCGCGCGCGACCCTGCCCTTTATATGGCGCTCGGCGCGCCGGACACGCTGGAGGGCCGCTTCGACCTGGTCTGCCTGCATGTGGGGCTGCTGATCCGGCGCCTGCGGCTGGACTCCGACCCGGCCGGCAAGGAGCTGGCCCAGGCGGTGTTCGATGCCATGTTCAGCGACATGGACCTGAACCTGCGCGAGATGGGCGTGGGCGACATGGGCATTGGCAAGCGGGTGAAGCGCATGTGGGAGGCTTTCCACGGCCGCGCCGTCGCCTATGAGGCCGCGCTGGAGGCGGGCGACGAGGCCGCCCTGGCCGAGGCGCTGCTGCGCAACCTGTGGGGCGGGCATGAGATGGACCCCCCCGATGCCCCGCGGCGCCTGGCCGCGCGGGCCTTTCAGCTGTCGGCCGTGCTGGCCGCGCAGGAATTTTCCGGCCTGAAGGCCGGGCGGGTGGTATGGCCGCCCATGGAGCAGTGATCATGACCGAGACCCTCGAATTTTCCCGTCCCCTGCGCGTGTCGGGCGTGCCGCGCGCGGGGCACCGGCTGGCGCTGGCGGCCTCGCCCGCGGAATGTCAGGCGCTGGCCCAGCGGCTCGGCCTGCTGGCGCTGCATGCCTTCTCGGCCGACCTGGCGCTGGAGCCCGACGGCATGGGCGGCGCGCGCGCCACCGGCGGCCTGATGGCCGAGGTGGAGCAGGCCTGCGTCGTGACCATGGAGCCCGTGCGCCAGAGCGTGCGCGAGGAGATCGCCTTCCACATCATTCCCGAAGGGCAGGAGCCCTCCGAATCGCCCGATGCCGAGGATGAGGTGGAGACGGTCGGCGGCTATGCCGAGCTGGGGGAGGTGCTGGCCCAGCTGCTCTCCCTCGCGCTCGACCCCTATCCCCGGCGGGAAGGGGCGGAACTGCCGCCCGAGGCCACGGACCCCTCGGATTCGCCCTTCGGCGCGCTGCTGCATCTGCGCAAGGGGCGCGAATAACCGGGCGGAAACGGGCCTTCGCGGCCCGCGCCACTGGACACCCGGGGCTGCCTTCTGCTAGGTGCCCCCCCTCTATCCGGTCAGTGATGGTCCGGAGCTTCCATCCGCTTGTGAAAGGCCCGCCACCATGGCCGTCCCTAAGAAGAAAACCTCCCCGTCCCGCCGTGGCATGCGCCGGTCGCACCACGCCCTGACGGCCGAGGCCCATATCGAGTGCTCCAACTGTGGTGAGCTGGTGCGTCCGCACAATGTCTGCTCCCACTGCGGTCACTATGACGGCCGTGAAGTCGTGCCGGCCGAGAAGCTGAAATCCGCCATCCGCGCCTGATTGTGGCGGGCCCGGCGGTCAAGCGGGGCACTCCCCCTGCCCAGCCGTGCTCGAACGGTGTAGCCCAGCGGGGGAGAGCCAGGGTGAATCCGGGTGTCTGATGGCGTGATGCGTGGTGAAAGCGGCAGCGTTGCCGCCCTGGCGATCGACGCCATGGGCGGCGATGACGCGCCCGATATGGTGCTGGCCGGCCTGGAATTGGCCGCCGAGCGCCACCCCGGGGCCAAGTTCCTGCTGATCGGCGATACCGAGAAGCTGCGTCCCTTGCTGGAGCGCCACCCGCGCGCGCGGGCGGCCTGCATCCTGCGGCACACCACGGAATCCATCCCCGGCGAGATGAAGCCCACGCTGGCGCTGCGTATGCGTGGTGCTTCCATGCGCATGGCGATCGACGCGGTGGCGGCCGGTGAGGTGGCGGGTGTGGTTTCCGCCGGCAATACCGGCGCGCTGATGGCGCTCGCCAAGATCGTGCTGAAGACCCTGCCCGAGATCGACCGCCCGGCGCTGGCGGCCGTGGCGCCCTCCGCGCGCGGCGATGTCGTGATGCTGGACCTGGGCGCGAATGTGCAGTGCGACAGCCGCAACCTGGTGGAATTCGCCATCATGGGCGATGCCTTCGCCCGCGCGGTGCTGGGCCTGCCCAGCCCCAGCCTCGGCCTGCTGAATGTGGGGTCCGAGGAGCTGAAGGGCGATGACCGGGTGCGCCAGGCCGCCGATGTGCTGCGCGGCCATCCGGGTCTGAATTTCCAGGGCTTCGTCGAGGGCCACGACATCACCCGTGGCACGGTGGATGTGGTGGTGACCGACGGCTTCACGGGCAATATCGCCCTGAAGACCGGCGAGGGCGCGCTGAAGCTGATGCGCGACCTGCTGAAGCAGGTCTTCACCTCCTCCCTCCTGGCGCGCATCGGCTATCTGCTGGCGCGCCCCGCGCTGGACCGGCTGCGGGAATGGATGGACCCCCGGCGCTATAATGGCGCCATCCTGCTGGGGTTGAACGGTGTCGTGGTGAAATCCCATGGCGGAACGGATGCGATGGGCTTCGCCCACGCGGTGGATGTGGCGATGGATATGGTGACGCACGGTTTCACGGCCCGGATCCGCGAGGGCCTGGCCAGCATCAACGCCCGGGAACTGGCTGGGGACGCACCGTGATCCGCACCCGCATGCTGTCGGCCGGCGGCTATCTGCCGGCCGATGTCGTCAGCAACGACGAACTGGCCCGCCGCTACGGGCTCGATACCTCCGACGCCTGGATCCAGGAGCGCACGGGCATCCGCCAGCGCCACCTGGCCGCCCCGGGTGAGAGCGCGTCCTCCATGGGCATCAAGGCCGCCGCCCAGGCGCTGGAGCGCGCGGGGGTGGATGCCAGCGAGGTGGACGCCGTGATCGTGGCGACCGCGACGCCGGACAGCAGCTTCCCCGCCACCGCGGTGCGCATCCAGGCTGGGCTCGGCATCACGCGCGGCTTCGCCTTCGACCTGCTGGCGGCCTGCACGGGCTTCATCTACGCGCTGAGCGTGGCCGACGCTATGATCCGCACCGGCCAGTGCCGCACCGCGCTGGTGATCGGCGCCGAGACCTATTCCCGCATCCTGGACTGGACCGACCGCACCACCTGCGTGCTGTTCGGCGATGGCGCCGGCGCCGTGGTGCTGCGCGCCGAGGAAGGCGAATCGGGCATCCTGTCCAGCCATATCCATGCCGATGGCCGCCATGGCGGCATCCTGCATGTCGAGGGCGGGCCGGGCAGCACCGGGGGCACCGGCCTGCTGCGCATGGCCGGGCGCGAGGTGTTCAAGCACGCGGTCACCAAGCTGGCCTCCGCCGTGGATGAGGCGCTGGCAGCCAACAGCCTGGCGCGTGAGGACGTGACCTGGCTGGTGCCGCACCAGGCGAACATCCGCATCATCGACGCTATGGGCCGGAAGCTGCACCTGCCGCGCGAACGCGTGGTGGTGACCGTGGACAGGCACGCGAACACCTCCGCCGCCTCCATCCCGCTGGCGCTGGCCGAGGCGGTGGGGGAAGGGCGCTTCAAGCCCGGGGACCTGCTGCTGCTGGAAGCGATCGGCGGCGGGCTGACCTGGGGGGCGACACTGCTGCGGTGGTGAGGCCGACGGGGGCTTTGCCCCCGGGCCCCCAGCCAGGGGCGCCGCCCCTGGCGACCCCGGCAGGAGCCGAAAGGCCCCTGCACCCCATCCGTCTGGCGCCTGGCCTTGGCGGGTCCGGCGCCATTTTCATTATAAAATTCAACAAGAAACACCTTCCTGGGATCCGCGCCAAACTCCTGGGGTCCAGGGGCCTTTCGGCTCCTGGCGGGTTCCAAGGGCAGCGCCCTTGGTGGTGGTGGTGGTGGGCGAAGCCCCCATTGCGCCCTGGCCTCCCCGCGGTCCACTCTCCCGCCAAACGAGGGAGTTAGAGTGCATGTCCAGGATCGCATGGGTCACCGGTGCCGGCACCGGCATTGGCGAGGCGACGGCCCTTGGCCTCGCGCAGGATGGCTACACCATCATCCTCACCGGCCGCCGGCGTGAACCGCTGGAGGAAGTTGCCGCCCGCATCCGCGCCGATGGCGGCCAGGCGCATGTGCAGCCCGCCGATCTGGGCAAGGCCGGCGATGTGCAGCGGGTGGTGGATTTCATCCAGAAGGAGTTCGGGCGCCTCGATCTGCTGGTGAACAATGCCGGGCTGAACATCGTGGAGCGCGACTGGAAGCGGATCTCCCCCGAGGGGATCGAGACGCTGATTTCCGGCAATCTCGTCAGTGCCTTCCTGGTGGCGCGGGCGGTGCTGCCGATGATGCGGGCGCAGGGCGGCGGGCAGTTGATCCATACCGCCTCCATGGCCGGGCGCTTCGTCAGCCCCATGTCCGGGCCGGGCTATACCGCCACCAAGCATGCGGTGGTGGCGATGAGCCATTCCCTGAACATGGAGGAATGCGGCAACGGCATCCGCAGCACGGCGGTGTGCCCGGGCGAGGTGAACACCCCCATCCTGGACAAGCGGCCCAACAAATTGACCGCGGAACAAAGGGCCGAAATGGTGCAGCCCGAGGATTGCGCCAGCCTGATCCGCTATATCGCCGCCCAGCCGCCGCATGTGTGCATCAACGAGGTGCTGATCACGCCCACGCGCAACCGCGGCTATCTGGCGGCGCAGGCGCGGCCGCTGTGACGCGATAATGCCACGCGGATCAGCCGTTTAGGCGATTGCAAGCGCTGTTACCTGCCGCAATATGGACATGGTGTTATCCCAGGCTGATGCTATCGGGTTTGAAACGTCTTGCGGGCTCCGGCGCCCCTCTGGCGTATCATCACGCGCATAAGCCTATGAGGAGGAGAGGTTTCCATGCTCGTGCCCATGAAGAAGGCCCTGCCGCTGCTCGCCGTCGCGGTCAGCATGCCGCTGCTCTCCGCCTGCCAGCCCCAGGGGCCGGTGGTGCTGGATGCACCCAATGACAATTGCGCGGTGCACCGCGCCATCTTCCGCCAGACCGAATCCTCCTTCAACGAGGTGGCGCAGGGCGTGGCGCTGTCGGCCGCCGGCGGTGTCGCGGCGGGCCTGCTGGTCGGCGCGCTGACCGGCAACACCCGCGCGGGCCTCGTCACCGGCCTGTCCGTGGCGGCGGTGGGCATCACCGCCACGCTGGTGCAGGCCAATTTCCGCCAGCTGGATGCCGAGAACCGCCGCCAGGCGCTGCTGCAGCAGACAATCGCCGTGGACAAGTATGGTGAGCGCGTGACCGGCGCCACCCAATCGCTGGAACGCCTGTCGAATTGCCGCCGGGACCAGGTGGCCAAGATCCGCGGCGATCTGCGTGCCGGCATCACGCCCCGCCCCGCCGCCCAGGCCCGTCTCGATGAGGTGCGCAGCTGGTATGAGGGCGACACCATGCTGGTCGGCGCCTTCGACCAGCGCCTGGCCAATGACACCCGCCAGCTGGAGGAATCGACCCGCTACGTCGATGCCGGCGCCTATGAGCAGGAGCGCGCCTTCCGCCCCTATTCCGCGATCCTGGCGCGCGGCGGTTCCGCCTTCAACGGCCCGGATGAGGGCTCGGGCACGGCCGGCCAGCTGGCCGTGGGCCAGACGGTGCAGGTGAC
Source organism: Rhodovarius lipocyclicus (assembly GCF_009900765.1). Classification (GTDB taxonomy): domain Bacteria; phylum Pseudomonadota; class Alphaproteobacteria; order Acetobacterales; family Acetobacteraceae; genus Rhodovarius; species Rhodovarius lipocyclicus. Next base: position 22,513 of record NZ_JAAABL010000006.1, on the reverse strand, counting down.
GGGCCAGCAGGGCCCCTGGCTGCAGGTCTCGCTCGGGCGCAACCGCACGGGCTTCGTCCGGGCCTCCTACACCGCGCGCGTGACCAACAGCCGCAACTATGTGGGCGGGTCCGAGCAGTCCATCCGCGCCGCCGCCACGGATGACGCGGCGGAGCTGGGCCGCGTGGCCAATGGCAGCCAATACCGCGTGGTGGGCACCATGCCGGGCTGGCTGGTGCTGGACCAGGGGCCGAGCAAATCCTTCGTGCGCGCCACCGCGCTGCGCCCCGCGCAGGTGGACAATTCCGGCCGCGAGGTCGTGCAATCCGCCGCCACCGCCGTGGCGGCCCGCGACGCCTTCTCGCAGGGGGCCACGGGCCTGGCCAGCGAGGCGCGGCGCCTCAGCCTGGATGGGTAGTCCCTGACATGAACAGCCTCGCCGCCCTGGCGCGCCGCGTTTCCCTGGTTCTGGCTCTCGCGCTGGCCTCGGGGCCGGCGCTGGCCCAAGGGGAGGGCGGGGCGCAACCGCCCGGCACGCCCTTCCTGCGGATCGAGCTGGGCATGCATGCCGCCCCGGTCACGCGGGTGGTGCCGCTGCCCGATGGCCAGCGGCTGCTGACCGTCTCGCTCGACAAGACCGCGCGGCTGTGGGCGGCCGATGGCGTGCTGCTGCGCAGCTTCCGCCCGCCGATCGGCGAGGGGGATGAGGGCGGGCTGCAGGCCGCCGCCGTCTCCGCCGATGGCGCCACCGCCTGGGTGGCGGGGCAGACGGGCGCGGCCTGGGGCCGGCAGGCCGTGATCTATGCCTTCGGCATCGAGGACGGCGCGATGCGCCGCATCAACACCGGCGTGCCCGCCAGCGTGACGGCGCTGGCCGCGGCCCCGGATGGCCAGCGCCTGGCCGTGGGCTTCGCCCGCAATGGCGGCATCGCCATCATCGACTTCCAGCGGCGGGAGATTTTGCACCGGCCGGATCTGGGCATCGCCAACGGCGTGCGCTCCGTGGCGTTCAACCGGGCGGGGCAGCTTGCGGTCGCTTCGGGGGATGGCATGGTGCGGCTGTTCGCGCCCGATTTCCGCCCCATCGCCCAGCACCGGCTGACCGAGGGCGGGCAGCCCGGCGACATCGCCTTCGCGCCTGACGGCAAGCTGCTGGCGGTGGGCATGGCCAACATGCCGCAGGTGCGGCTGCTGGACGCCGCCAGCCTGCGCCCCCAGCGTAACCCGCCCATCGGCAATGGGCTGGGGCAGGAGCGGCAGGATTTGCGCTCCGTCACCTGGGTGCCGCAGCCCGGGGGGGCGGCGCTGGTCGCCGCCGGCTATGTGCTGAACCCGCAGGGGCAGTCGGTGGCGCTGCGCTGGTCCAACCTGACCGCGCCGCCCGCGGCGGTGCTGGCGCTGGGGGGCACGGATGCGGTGCTGCAGCTCTCGGCCATGCCGGATGGGCGGCTGCTGTTCGCCGCCGCCGACCCCGCCTGGGGCGTGCTGGCGCTGGATGCGAAATCGGGCTTGCGCGTCGCACCCTCCCGCGCGGATTTCCGCGGCGTGGCCCAGGGGCTCTCGGCTCCGGGGGTGGACCGCACCGAATTCGGCCTGACCCGCCAGGGGGCGGGCAGCTTCCGGGTCTCGCCCGATGGCATGAGCGTGGAGTTCGGCCTGCGCCAGGGCGGGCAGGATGTGCTGCGCTTCGATGTGGCGGAGCGCAGCCTGACCCGGCTGGCCGGTCCCAGCGCCCTGCCGGGCCCGGTGCCGGGCGTGCTGCCGCTGCGCGAATGGCTGAACGGGCAGACCCCCCGCTATGCCGACAAGCTGCTGCAACTGGACGAAGGCGAGCGCGCCCGCAGCGCCGCCCTGCTGCCGGGGCGCAACGGCTTTCTGCTCGGCACCGATTTCGCGCTGCGCTGGTTCGACCTGAACGGCAATCTGGTGGCCAGCGCCGTGACGCCCGCCGCCGTCTGGGGCGTGCAGCCCACCGCCGATGGGCGGCAACTGGTGGCGGCGCTCGGCGACGGCACGCTGCGCTGGTACGACCTGAACCCGACCAACGCGCTGGCGCCGCGCGCGGCCCTGTTCGTGCATGGCGATGCCCGGCGCTGGCTGTTGTGGACGCCGGAGGGCTTCTTCGACCACGCCGATGAGGGCGGGCAGAACCTGGCGGGCTTCCATCTGAACCGGGCCGCCACCGAATCGGCCGAATGGATCGCCTTCAACCAGCTGCACCGCGTGTTCTACGCGGGCGATCTGGTGCGGGCGCGCCTCGCCTTCGGGGATGAAGCCCCGCTGCGGGAGCGCCTGGCCCAGATCGGCGATGTGCGCCGCCTGCTGACGGGCGCCAGCCCGCCGCGCGTCACGCTGTCGGCCCTGTGCTACACGCTGCCGGGGCAGGGCGAGGAATGCCGCCCCGTCTCTCCCACCGGGGCCACGCGCGGCCTGGGCCGGGTGCGGGATTCGGGCGGGCAGGCGGCGGCCACCAATCTGGGCAGCCCCACCCCCAGCCCCGCGCCCGCCACCGGGCTGGAACTGCCCGAGGGCGTGACCGAGGTGGTGCTGCGCGCCGCCATGTTCGACCGGGGCGGCGGCATCGGCCAGGTGGATGTGTTCGTGAACGGGCGTAACCAGGGCCGGGCGGAAACCCGGGGCCTGCGGCGCGATCCCGCCTCCACTCCGGCCCCCGCGCCCGCTCCCTCGGCGAACCTGCCGCCGCTGCCCCCCGGGGCGCAGCCGCTGGAACGCCGCATCCGGCTGGAGCCCGGCGCCAACACCCTGCAACTGCGCGCCTTCGACGCCGGCAACGCCGCCTTCGGCCAGAGCGAGCTGGTGGAGCTGCGCGCCCCGGTCCGCTCCCGCACCGCGGAGGCGCCGCGCCTGTCGGTGCTGCATCTGCTGTCGATCGGCGTGGACGACTACACCGCCACCGCGCAGGAGGGGCTGCGCAGCCTGTCCAACGCGACGGGGGATGCCGAGACGCTGGTGAATTCCATCACCGGCCGCCCGGCGCGGGCCTATTCCCGGGTGAACAGCCTGGTGCTGCGCGATACGGAGGCCAGCCTGCCCCGCATCGAGGCCGCCTTCGAACGCCTGCGCGCCGAAGTGCGGGAGGAGGACACGGTCGTCATCTTCATGGCCGGGCATGGCATGACCGATGGGCAGCGCTATCTGTTCGTGCCCTATCTGCAACAGGCGGCCAGCCTGGACGCCGTGCGCCAGCAATCGCTGGATGACCGGCGGCTGGTGGCGCTGTGGGCCGGGCTTCCGGCGCGCAACAGCATCCTGCTGCTCGACACCTGCCATGCCGGCGCCTTCAACCTGGATTTCGCGGGCACGCTGCAGAATGAGACAGGGCGCTTCGTGCTGGCCGCCGCCAGCGCGCAGCAATCGGCGGCCGATACCGCCGCCGGGCGCCGCAACTCCCCCTTCAGCGTCGCCATCCAGGAGGCTTTGACGGGTGCCACGCGCGACATCGCGGCGCGCGGCGTGACGGACCAGCTGCAACTGGGCCTGCATGTGCGCAACCGCACCCCCGTGCTGGCGCGGGAGGTGGGGGTGGAGCAGCGCGTGGCCTTCCGCATGAGCGCCGGCGAGATCCCCGAACCCTTCCCGCTGACGGAGGCCCGGCCATGAGGAAGCTCTCCCGCCGGTTGGCCCTGGCGGGGATGGCCGGGGCGGCCGCCCCGGCCTGGGCGCAAAGCAGCGCGGAGCGTGGGCTGGTGCAGGCCAGCCAGCAGGCCCGCGCGGTGCATGCGCTGGTGGTGGGCATCAACGCCTATCGCATCCAGCCCCTGCGCGGCTGCGTGAACGACGCGCAGCTGCTGGCGGCCGCCGTGCGCCCCTTCGCCGCCAGCGTGACCACGCTGCTGGACGAACAGGCCAGCCGCGCCAATTTCCTCGCCGCCTGGCGGCAGGTGGCCGGGCGCTGCGGGGCGGGGGACATGATCTTCCTCTCCTTCTCCGGCCATGGCTTCCGCATCCCGGAGATCGTGCCGGGCTCGGAGGCGGATGGCATGGACGACCTGATCGCCTTCGCCCCCTTCCACCCCCAGCAGGCCCCCACCGAGGTGCTGGTGGATGACGAGATCGAGACCCTGCTGGCCGAGCAGGGCCAGCGCCGGGTTTCCGTGATGTTCGTGGCCGATTGCTGCCATTCCGGCACGCTGACCCGCAGCGTGGAACCCGCGGCGCTGCGGGAGGTGCGCTACCGCACCCTCAGCGGCGCTTTCCCGCCCTCGCAGATGCGCGGCCTGGTGCCGCCGCCTCCCCCCAGCCCGCCCGCCGACCGGCTGACCCAGGTGCATTTCTTCGCCGCCAGCCTGGAGACGGAGCCGGTGCCCGAGATCACCTTCCAGGGCAGCCAGCACGGGGCGCTGAGCATCGCCATCGCCGCCGGCTTCGCGCGCGGCGCGGTGGGCCCGCAGGAGGCGGTGGTGGCCCTGCCGGCCCTGGCCACCGAGGCGGTGCAGACCGTGCGCGCCCTGGTCGATGCCCGGCAGAACCCGCAGGTGGCGCTGGGCACCGAGGGGCCCCGCCTGCTGCGTGGCCTGGTCAGCCCCCGCCCGCAGGCCGAGACCCAGGCGCGCGAGGTGCGCATCCGCATGGAGGGCGCGCTCGGCGGCGCCCTGCCCGAGGGCGCGCGCCGCGCGGGCCCGCTGGACCCCGCGGACCTGATCTGGCGGGCTTCCGAGCGGCTGCTGATCTCGCCGCTGGGCGACATGGTTTCAGCCAATATCGGGCCGGCCGAGCTGCCCATGGCGGTCGAGCGCCAGCGCGCCCTGTGGCTGGCGCAGGAGGCGGTGGCCCGCCAGCCGCTGGAATTGCGGCTGGAGCTGATGAACCCGCCCCCCGGCACCCCCGCCGAGCAGCGCCGCGCCGCCAATGCCGACCACCCGCTCGGCACCCGGCTGAAGCTGGTGCTGGAGCAGCTGCGCTTCCCCAACCTGGTGATGTTCAACATCGCCGGCGATGGCACGGTGCAGATGCTGTACCCCATGGAGCGCGAGGCCCCGGTGGCGCCCCCGGGCGGGCGGCTGAGCCTGGATGACCTGGAGGTGAAGCCGCCGCTGGGGGCCGACCATGTGGTGGCGCTGTGCACCCGCCGCCCGCTGGCCGATCTGGCCCAGCGCCTGGCCCGGCTGGATGAGACCAAAGCCCCCATGCAGGCCGTGCGCGCCACGCTGGAGGTGCTGCCCGAAGGCGGCTGGCAGATGGGGGTGGTGGGGCTGTTCCGGCGGCGGGGGTGAGAGGGCGCATGTCAGGGGCGGCGCCCTCCGCGCCTCTCAAGGCCACGCCATTGCCTGCTGTTCCCCCCGCCGGAACCGCGTCCACATCCGGCAATCCGTCAGGGTCCAGCCAGGCGCGGGCGGTTCGCTGCCTGTCACGGCCGGGCATTGCTCGGCGGCGCCGGGGCGGCTGGGGGCGGGGTTGGCGGTGTCCGGCGCTTCCCAGCGTTCCCACCGGACCATGCCCAGGCCGCGCGCGAACCAGAAGCGTTCCAGATGCCCGGCCGAGGCGATGTCCCGCCCGCCGTAATGTTCCGACAGCAGGGACTCGGCGGTGAAGGGCGGGTGGCGGGTGCCGTCCTCCTGCCAGGGATAGGCCACGGCCAGGCGGCGCCAGCGGGTGAAGCTGGGGATATAGCGGGCCGGGCAGCGGTCGGGGGCGGTGGTGCGTTGCAGGCGGGTGGTGGTTTCGGCCCATTCGGCGCCGGCGGGCAGGCGGAACAGCAGCCAGCCGCCCGGCGCCGCCTCCTGGCTGCCACCGCATTCGGGGCCATGGAACCACTGGATGCCGGCGCCGCCATCCTCGGTCATCGCGACCAGGATGTCGGCGCCGCGCGCCGTGATCAGGTTGCCGCCATCGCCGCGCCCGGCATCGCGCAGGCCGAAGCGGCGGGGGGCGTCCCCGAAATCGAAGCTGTGGGTGGCGTGGCCCGGGGCCAGCAGCAGGGCGTCGCTCGCCTGCTCGCCCGCCCAGTCGAATTTGCGCCAGGGCAGGGTGGGGGCGGCCTGGGCCGGGCGGGGGGCGGTGCAGCCGGGCTCGAAGGGCAGGGTGGCCGCTTGGGCGCAGAGGGACTGGACCAGGAAGGGCTCGGCGCGGGACCAGCCCTGTGCCTGGGCAGCGCCGGGTTGGAGGGCGCATACGAAAAGGGCGGCAGCCCACAGGCCACCGCCCCCAATTCGCAGAACGGCCGCGAAGCGCAGCCGTGCGGGCTTCAGAAGCCCTCGCGCTCCAGGCGCTTGCGCTCCACCTTGCGGGCGCGGCGGACGGCCTCGGCGGCCTCACGCGCGCGGCGCTCGGAGGGCTTCTCGAAGTGGCGGCGCAGCTTCATCTCACGGAACACGCCTTCACGCTGCAGCTTCTTCTTGAGCGCCTTCAGCGCTTGATCGACATTGTTGTCCCGAACGACGACTTGCACGCGGCAGACACTCCTGGTTCGAATCTGGGGTTAGAAATGCAAACGAGCGCCGCCAAACCGGGGAATCCGGCAGCGCCGCTATTGCCTTGCCCTATACGCCCTCACGTTGCGAGGGAAAAGGCCTTTTCTCTGCCCAAATGCAGGGCCAGATTGCGGATATGGCCATTCTGAAGATCGCGCGCATGGGCCACCCCGTGCTGTTCCAGCAGGCGGAAGCCGTGCCCGACCCCGCCCACCCCGAGATCCGGCGCCTGGTGGCGGATATGGCCGAGACCATGGTCGATGCCAGCGGGCTGGGCCTGGCGGCCCCCCAGGTGCACGTGCCGCTGCGCCTGTTCGTCTGGCGCGGGCCGGAGGGGGTGGAAGCCCTTTTCAATCCGGAACTTACGCCGCTGGAAGGCCCGGCGGAAGCCGCCTATGAAGGCTGCCTGTCCATCCCCGGATTGCGGGGGGAGGTGACGCGCCCGTCGCGCATCCGCTTCCGTGGTCTGGACCTGCATGGGGAGCCCATCGAGGGCACCGCCGAGGGCCTCGCCGCCCGGGTGATGCAGCATGAGACGGACCATCTGGACGGCATCCTCTACCTCAGCCGCATGACAGACCTGACGAAGCTGGGTTTCACCGAGGAACTCGCCCGGGCCCAGCCCCGTGAGTGACGCCCTGCTCGACGCGCTGCTGCCCCTGGTGCCCCGGCTGGGCTGGACCCGGGCGGCGCTGACGGCGGCGGCCGGGGATGCGGCGCTGGCCCGCAATGCCTTTCCGGGCGGCCCGCGCGATGCCATCGCCGCCTGCAGCCGCCGCGCCGACCGCCTGATGGCGGAGGAAGCGGGCGACCTGTCCGCCTTGCGCACCCCGGCCCGCATCCGCCGCCTGATCGAACTGCGCCTGACCCGGGCCGAACGCCACCGGGAGGCACTGCGCCAGGCCGCGGCCCTGCTGGCCGTGCCCTGGAACGCGCCGCTGGCCGCCCGCCTGCTGGCGGAGACGGTGGACGCCATGTGGATCGCGGCCGGCGATACCTCCAGCGACCTGTCCCGCCACACGCGGCGCGCCACGCTGGCGGCGGTGTATGGCGCCACTTTCGCCTACTGGCTGGGGGCGCCAGCGGGGGGAATGCCGGCGGTTCTGGCCTTCCTGGACCGACGGCTGGCGGGTGTGGCGCGGTTGCAAAAACGGCGTGTGGCCGCGTGAACTTACAGCAATATCGTCACCGAATGCGCGAAGGGCTTGAATTGTAACAATTATATAGGGGCTTCGCGCGCGGCGTTTTCGAGTCTAAAAGAACGGCTCAATACACCTTCCAACACCGGAGAAATGGCGCCCATGTCGCCCATTCGTACCGTGATGACCGGCCTGCTGGCCGCCAGCCTCGCCACCCCGGCCCTGGCTTCCGGACAGTCCTGCGCCACGCCGGAGGAGCGTTCCGCGCTCGATATCCGCGCTCTTCAGAGCCAGCTGATGGTCGTCGCCCTGACGTGCCAGCAGGAAGAACAGTACAACCGCTTCGTCACGCAGCATCGCGGCGTGCTCGGCAGCGTCTATGGCCAGGTGCAGCGCCATTTCCGCCGCGTGTACGGCGGTGCCGGCCAGCGTCGCCTGGACGAATACATCACCAATACCGCCAACGGCCACAGCCAGGTCGGTATCAGCCAGGGCAGCCTGTTCTGCCAGAACCAGGCCGGCCTGTTCCCCGCCGCCCTGGCCACCAACAACCGCGACCAGCTGGCCCACCTGTCGCAGGAGCGCCAGATCCAGCAGGTCTACAGCCCGACCGCCTGCGGCACGCCCGCGACGCGTTCCGCCTCAAGCACCCGCCCGGCCCAGCAGGCCCGGCCGCAGCGTGCCGCCAGCCAGCAGCAGCCGGCCCGCGCCGCCAACGCCAGCGCGCCGCGCAGCTAAGCGCCGTTGCCGGTTGAATGACACGGGCCAGGGGGCATGCCTCCCTGGCCCTTTTGCGTTCCGGAGGGTTCCGGCATGAAGGCCACTGCCCGCTTGCGGACTCTCCTCCGATCGGACGCGCGCCGCTGGCCGCTTCTCGGCGTGGTGCGCGCCCTGGACTTGCCGGATTGCTGGGTCGGTGCCGGTTTCGTCAGGAACGCCGTCTGGGACCATTTCCATCATCGCCCCCCCTCGGCCCCGGCCGGTGATGTGGACGTGATCTGGTTCGATCCCGGCCAGGCCGATCCCGCTGCGGACAAGGCCCAGGAAGCCCGGCTCCGCCGCATGGAGCCCGCCATCCGGTGGTCGGTGAAGAACCAGGCCCGCATGCATCTGCGCAACGGCGACGCCCCTTATGGATCGGCCGTCGATGCCATGCGGCATTGGCCCGAGACGGCGACAGCCGTCGCCGTCAGGCGGAACGACCGGGATGAGTGCGAGATCGCGGCCCCTTTCGGCCTGGAGGATCTGATGGGCCTGATCCTCCGGCCGACCCCACTGTTCGTGCACGACAGGCGCTCTCTCTACCAGGAGCGGCTGCGCGCCAAGGCCTGGACATCTTCCTGGCCCCTGCTGCGGGAAGCGGATGGGCCACGCTAGGGCTTGCCCGGCCGGGGTTCAGCCCATCCCTTCCACCAGGAAGGGGTTGCGCTTGCGCTCATGCCCGAAGCTGCTGCCCGGCCCATGGCCGCAGATGAACTGGATGTCGTCGCCCAGCGGCAGCAGCTTGCCATGGATGGCCGCCAGCAGCGCCGCGTGGTCGCCATAGGGGAAATCGGTCCGCCCGATCGAGCCTCGGAACAGCACATCCCCCACGATGGCGAAGCGCTCGTCCGTATTCACGAACACCACATGGCCGGGCGCGTGGCCCGGGCAGTGCAGCACCGCGAAATCCAGCGCGCCGATGCGCACCGTTTCGCCTTCCTCCAGCCAGCGGTCCGGCACCAGGTTGCGGGCGCCGTCCAGGCCATAGGCCGCGCCCTGCTTCTCCAGATTGTCCAGCAGCATCTTGTCGGCCAGCTGCGGCCCCTCGACCGGCACGCCGAGCGCCGCGCGCAGCTCATCCGCGCCGCCCGCGTGGTCGATATGGCCGTGGGTGATCAGGATGCGTTGCACCTTGATCCCCTGGCCCTCGATCGCGGCGAGGATCCGGGGGACATCGCCGCCCGGGTCCACCACCACGCCTTCCATCGTCTGGTCATCCCACAGCAGCGCGCAGTTCTGCTCGAACGCGGTGACGGGGATGATCGCGCCTTTCAGGGCCATCAGCGCCACTTCGCCCAGAAGAAGCGCGGCAGCTCGTCGGCCCAGGTCTGGAATTCCAGGTTCCGCACATAGCCATAGGCGTTGACGTAGGTGTGGACGGGCACGAAGGCCGCCTGCTCCGTCACGCGGCGGATGGCGGCCGAATAGGCGCGGCGGCGCGCCGCCTCGTCATTGGTGCTGCCGCCTTCCTCCAGCAGGCGCTGGGTCTCGGCGTCGCGGAAGTAATCGTCGCCGCCTCCGCCGAACCAGGTCGGCATGAAGGAGGAGACGTCGTTGATCGAATAGCTGCCCCAGCTGCCCAGATACATCGGCGCGCGCCCTTCCTGGCTGCGCTGGATGGCGGCGGCCACCTGCAACTGCGTCAGCCGCGCGCGGATGCCCACCGCCTGCAGGTAGTTCTGCACGGCTGAGCCCCATTGCGGCAGGATGTAGCTGACGATTTCGGTATCGAAGCCGTTGGGGTAGCCGGCCTCGGCCAGCAGGGCGCGGGCCTTGGCGGGGTCGTATTCGTACTGCACCGCGGCCTCCGCATCGCAGCCGAACTGGCTGGGATAGCAAGGGGCGGGCGGCACGCGGCTGCCGCCCTGCACCAGGCGCGTCGCGATGGTCTGGCGGTCGATGGCGTGCAGGATCGCCTTGCGCACCGGCAGCTTGGTCAGCGGGTTGCCCGCCCCGGTGCGGCCCGCGCTGTCCATCGTCATGTAGCCCACGCGCATGCTTTCCTGCCGCGCCACGCGGAAGTTCGGGATGCGCTCCAGGTTCGGCAACTGGTCGGGGTTGATGTTCCAGATCCAGTCGGTGCGGCCTGAGAGCAGCTCCGTCAGCTCCGTCGCCGCATCGGGCACGAAGCGGATGGACAGGCGGCGGATGGCGGGTTTGCCCTTGGGGCTGCCCTCGTAATAGCCGTCATAGCGCTCGTACTCGATGGAGGCGCCGGGGTTGTTCGCCGTGATCTTGTAGGGGCCGGCGGCCACGGGCGCACGGGCATAGCCATCGGCGCCCACGCGCTCCCGGTACGCCTTCGGCCAGATCGGATAGACGAGGGCGAAATAGTCCAGCGCCGCCGGGGTGGGGCGCTTGAGGTGGATGCGCACGGCGTGTTCGCCGGTCTTCTCCGCCCGGTCGATCCAGGAATAGTTGCTGGGGGTCGCGGTGCGGGTCTCGGGGTTCGAGACGGTGTTGAAGGTATAGACCACGTCATCGGCGGTGAACGGGTCACCGTTGTGGAAGGTCACGCCCTGGCGCAGCGTGAAGTCGATGGTCTTGGAATCCAGCCAGTTCCAGGCGGTGGCCAGCAGCGGCTTGATGGAGAAATCGCTGGGGTCGCGGTGCACCAGGCAATCCCAGCCCTGATGCGCCAGGATCAGCCCGGTGCGCTGGCTGTTGAAGTACGGGTCCACATTGGGCACCCCGTCGCGGAAGACGATGCGCAGCGTGTCGCGCGCCTGCTGTGCCTCGGCCTGGCCGCCCAGCAGGGGCAGGGCCGCACCGCCGGCCAGCGCGGCGCGGCGGCCCATGGACAAGGTTCCGGTCTTTTCTCGCATCGATCAGCTCTCCCGTCGGGCGACGTGCCCATTACGGGCAGGTTAGGGGCGGCTTGCGGGGGGCGGCAAGCGTGCCAGTCTGCGGCCCATGCCTTCCTCACGCATGCTGCCCGCCCATGCCTGCCTCATCATGCTGCTGCTGTGCGCGTGCTGGGGGCTGAACATGGTGGCGATGAAGCTGGGCACGGCGGGCATCCCGCCGCTGCTGCAGGGGGCGATGCGCTCGGCGGGGGCCGCGGTGCTGGGGCTGCTGTGGTGCCGGGCGCGGGGTGTCAGGCTGTCGCGCATCCTGCATGACGGCACGCTGCTGCCGGGCGTCGCCGCGGGGGTGATCTTCGGGGTGGAGTTCGGCTGCTTCTACCTGGGCGTCGCGCGCACCAGCGCCTCCCGCGCGGTGCTGATGGTCTATACGGCGCCGTTCTTCGTGCTGCTGCTGTCGCGCTGGTTCCTGCCCGGCGATGTGCTGGGCCCGCGGGTGCTGCTGGGGCTGGGCGTGGCCTTTCTGGGATTGTTGCTGTCGATGGCGGATGGGTTGGCGCAGCCCGCCGGGCCGCAGGCGCTGCTGGGCGATGCGCTGTGCCTGCTGGGCGGCTTCGGCTGGGGCTGCACCACGGTGCTGGTGAAGGCGAGCCGCCTGTCCCTGGCGCCGCCGGACCAGACGATGATGTACCAGCTGGTGGTCAGCGTGCCGGTGCTGCTCGCCTTCTCCTGGCTGTTGGGGGAGGGCGGGGTGACATCCCCCACTGCCCTGGTGTGGTGGAGCCTGGCCTATCAGACCGTGGTGGTGGCCTTCGCCAGCTACGCCGCCTGGTTCTGGCTGGTGCGGAACCATTCGGCGGCGCGGCTGTCGGCCTTCACCTTCATCACGCCCCTGTTCGGCGCGCTGGCGGGCGGGGTGCTGCTGGGCGACCGGTTGGGCCCGCTGTTCCTGGCCGCGCTGGCGCTGGTCAGCGCGGGCATCTGGATCGTGCAGCGACGCTGAAGGGCGGTTTCAGCGCCATAAAGCGGATGCGCGACTTCTGCGCTTTTATTGTGCTGTCAGGTGCTTGTTTGCGCTGACGCCGCGCAATTCTGTTGTTCGTTGCGCTCCGCATGCAAGCAGTCGCCGTTGTTGTGGGCGATGCTGCCGCACAGACTGGCAGCACCGGGAAGGACCGACCCCGAGACACAAGGAAGGCGAGACATGACACTCCCCCGCATCACCCGCCGCACGGCGCTGGCTGGCCTCGCCGGCAGCCTGTCCCTGCCCGCCATTCATTCCGCATCCGCGCAAGGCGCGCCCATCAAGGTCGGCGTGCTGCACAGCCTGACCGGCACCATGGCGATCAGCGAGACCGCGCTGCGCGACACCGTGCTGATGATGGTGGAGAAGGCCAACAGCGCGGGCGGCATCGCCGGCCGTCGGGTGGAAGCCGTGGTGGTCGATCCCGCCTCCAACTGGCCGCTGTTCGCCGAGAAGGCGCGTGAGCTGCTGGCCGTGCACAAGGTGGATGTCACCTTCGGCTGCTGGACCTCCGTCTCCCGCAAATCGGTGCTGCCGGTGTTCGAGGAGCTGAACGGCCTGCTGTTCTATCCCGTGCAGTATGAGGGCGAGGAAGAGAGCCGGAACATCTTCTACACCGGCGCCGCCCCCAACCAGCAGGCCATCCCGGCCGTGGAATACCTGATGGGCGCCGATGGCGGCGAGGCCAAGCGCATCGTGCTGCTGGGCACCGACTATGTGTATCCCCGCACCACCAACCGCATCCTGCGCGGCTTCCTGAACTCCAAGGGCATCACCGATGCCGACATCATGGAGGAATACACCCCCTTCGGTCACAGCGACTGGCAGGGCATCGTCAGCCGCGTGAAGACTTTTGCGAGTCAGGGCAAGAAGACCGCCATCGTCTCCACCATCAATGGCGACGCGAACGTTCCGTTCTATCGGGAGCTCGGCAACCAGGGCATCAAGGCCGAGGACATCCCCTGCGTCGCCTTCTCGGTCGGTGAGGAGGAACTGGCGGGCATCGACACCAAGCCGCTGGTGGGGCATCTCGCCGCCTGGAACTACTTCATGAGCGTGGATGCGCCCGCGAACCGCGAGTTCATCTCCGACTGGCACACCTTCATCCGCAACCCGCGCCGCGTGACCAATGACCCGATGGAGGCCACGCTGGTGGGCTTCAAGATGTGGGCCCAGGCCGTGGCGCAGGCCGGCACCACCGCGGTGGACGCGGTGCGCACCGCCGTGATCGGCCAGAAGGTCGCGGCCCCCTGCGGCTTCACGCTGGAGATGCTGCCCAACCACCACCTGACCAAGCCGGTGATGATCGGCGAGATCCAGGAGAACGGGCAGTTCAACATCGTGTGGCGCACCCCGGCCCCGGTGCCCGCGGAAAACTGGTCCCGCTACATCCCCGAGAACGCGAACCGCCGCCGTTGATCGCGCGTCTTCTCGCCGTTCTGCTGTTCTGCGCGCTGGCGGCCTCCGCCCGCGCGCAGACGCGCTTCGAGGAACTGGTGCCCCGCCTCGGCGCGGGTTTCGGCCCGGCCGCCGAGGCGGTCCAGGCATTGGGGGCGCAGGGCGATCCCCGCGCGCTGCCAATCTTACGCGCGCTGTCCGACGGGCGCCTGCTGCGCAATGCCGAGGGGCGGGTGATCCTGGACGGGCGCGACGCCGCGACCGGCGAGGCGATTCCCGCCGAGGGTGCCTCCCGCATCAATCTGAACAACCGCCTGCGCGTGGTGCTGCGCGGCGCGATCGGGCGGCTCGCGCTGTCCTCGCCCAATGCCGCCGAGCGCCGCGCCGCGGCCGACGCCGTCTTCCGCACCCGCAGCGCCGAGAATGTGCCGCTGTTGGAGGACGCGCTCTCGAACGAAAGCATCCCCGAGATCCGGGCGCTGATGGAACTGGCCCTGGGGGCGTCCCGCCTGCTGGTGGATGATGTCACGGTGCAGCGCGCCGGCATCATCGTGCTCGGCGGCGCCGGCACGCCAGAGGCCCGCGCCCTGCTGCTGGAGGCTCGGGCCGCCAAGCCCGAACTGGCCCCGGATATCGACGCGGCGGTGGCCACCATCGACCGGCGCCTGGCGATCCGCCGCGCCTTCGAGACGGTGTTCCAGGGCCTGTCGCTGGGTTCCGTGCTGCTGCTGGCGGCCCTGGGCCTGGCCATCACCTTCGGGGTGATGGGCGTGATCAACATGGCCCATGGCGAGATGGTGATGATCGGCGCCTACACCACCTTCATGGTGCAGGAGGCGCTGCGCCACACCGCCTGGGCTGGCTGGTCGCTGCCGCTCTCGGTACCCGCCGCCTTCATCGTGACCGCGCTGGTGGGCGTGGTGCTGGAACGCTGCCTGATCCGCCATTTGTATGGCCGCCCGCTGGAGACCCTGCTGCTGACCTTCGGCATCGGCATGATGCTGCAGCAGGCCGTGCGCCTCATCTTCGGCGCCCAGAATCGGGAGGTGCTGAGCCCCGCCTGGATGCAGGGCACGCTGCTGCTGCCGGGCGGGCTGCCGGTCACGGCCAACCGGCTGTGGATCATCGTCTTTGGCCTGGCGGTGCTGGCGGTGACCATGCTGGCCATCCGCTTCACGCGCTTTGGCCTCGAAATGCGGGCCGTGGTGCAGAACCGGCGCATCGCCGCCACCATGGGCATCCGCACCGGCTGGGTGGATGCCGCGACCTTCGCCTTCGGGTCGGGCCTCGCGGGGCTGGCGGGGGTGGCGCTCAGCCAGATCGACAATGTGTCGCCCAATCTCGGCACCGGCTACATCATCGACAGCTTCATGGTGGTGGTGTTCGGTGGCGTGGGCAGTCTGGTCGGCACGCTGGTGGGCGCGCTCACGCTCGGCCTGGTGAACAAGCTGCTGGAACCCTATGCCGGGGCGGTGCTGGCCAAGGTGGCGGTGCTGGTCGGCATCATGCTGTTCATCCAGCGGCGGCCCAAGGGGCTGTTCGCGCTGAAGGGGCGTGCCGCGGAATGAGGCGCCTGATCATCCTGGGCATCGCGCTGCTGCTGGCGCTGCTGCCCGCCCTGAACCTGACGGGGCTCGGTATCTCGGATTTCGTGGTGACGGTGGTGGGCAAGTGGCTGTGCTACGCCATTCTCGCCCTGTCGATCGACCTGGCCTGGGGCTATGCGGGCATTCTCTCGCTCGGCCATGGCGCGTTCTTCGCGCTGGGCGGCTACGCCATGGGCATGCATCTGATGCGGCTGATCGGGCCGCGCGGGTCCTATGGCCACCCGGTGCTGCCGGATTTCATGGTGTTCCTAGGCTATCAGGAGCTGCCCTGGTTCTGGTGGGGCTTCCAGTCCTTCCCCTTCGCCATGCTGATGGCGCTGCTGATCCCGGGCGCGCTGGCCTTCCTGGTGGGCTACCTCGCCTTCCGCAGCCGCATCACCGGCGTCTACCTGTCCATCCTGACCCAGGCGCTGACCTATGCGCTGATGCTGGCCTTCTTCCGCAACGACATGGGCCTCGGCGGCAACAACGGCTTCACCGATTTCAAGGAGCTGCTGGGCCTGCCGCTGAACACGCCGCTGGCCCGCGCGCTGCTGTTCTGGGCGAGCCTCGCGGCGCTCTGCGGATGCCTTTGGCTCGGCACCTCCATCGCGCGCAGCAAGCTGGGCCGCGTGCTGGTGGGCGTGCGCGATGGGGAGGCACGGCTGCGCTTCCTCGGCTACGACACCTTACAGCATAAACTGTTCGTCTTCGTGCTGTCGGCCATGATGGCGGGCATCGCGGGCGCGCTGTACGTGCCGCAGGTGGGCATCATCAACCCCAGCGAATTCAGCCCGGGCAACAGCCTGGAGGCGGTGGTGTGGGTGGCCTTCGGCGGGCGCGGCACGCTGGTGGGCGCGGTGTTGGGCGCCTTCACGGTGAATGCGCTGAAGACCTGGCTGACCTCGGTGGCACCCGATGTTTGGCTGTTCGTGCTGGGCGCGGTGTTCGTGGCCGTCACGCTGCTGCTGCCGCGCGGCTTGATCGGCCTGCTGGAGAAACGCCGATGAGCGGGCGCGCGCTGTATGTGGATGGCGTCTCGGTCGTCTTCGACGGGTTTCGGGCGCTGAACAACCTGTCCTTCATCATCGAACCCGGGGAGTTGCGGGCCGTGATCGGCCCCAACGGCGCCGGCAAGACGACGATGATGGATGTCATCACCGGCAAGACGAAGCCCACCGCCGGCATCGTGAAGTTCGGCGATGTGGACCTGACGCGCCTCGACGAACCCCGCATCGCCACGCTGGGCATCGGCCGCAAGTTCCAGAAACCCACGGTCTTCGATGCGCTGACGGTGTTCGAGAATCTGGAGCTGGCCTTGAAGGCCGTGCGCGGCCCGATCGCCTGCTGGAAATGGAAGCTGGCCGCCGAGCAGCGCGACCGGATCGAGGCCGTGCTGCGTGAGATCGGGCTTTCCGAGCGCGGGCAGGATCTGGCCGGGCTGCTCAGCCACGGCCAGCGGCAATGGCTGGAGATCGGCATGCTGCTGATGCAGGAACCCGAGCTGCTGCTGGTGGACGAACCCGTTGCCGGCATGACCGACCAGGAAACCGAGCACACCGCCGCCCTGCTGGCCCGCATCGCGGGCCAACGCAGCGTGGTGGTGGTGGAGCATGACCTGGAATTCGTGCGCGCCCTGAACTGCAAGGTGACGGTGATGTGCGAGGGCAGCGTGCTGTCCGAGGGCAGCATCGACCATGTGCAGAACGATGCCCGCGTGATCGAGGTGTATCTCGGCCGATGACCCTCTCCGTCGAAAACATCGACCTGTATTACGGCGCCAGCCGCTGCCTGACCGGCGTCTCGCTGCTGGCGGAGCCGGGCAGCATCACCTGCGTGCTGGGCCGCAACGGGGTGGGCAAATCCTCGCTCATGCGCTCCATCATCGGGCTGGAGCGGGTGCAGGCCGGCAAGATCATGTGGGAGGGCCGCGACGTGGCCCCCATGGGCCCCGCCGAGCGCGCCCGCGCCGGCATCGGCTATGTGCCGCAGGGGCGCGAGATCTTCCCCTTCCTGACGGTGAAGGAGAACCTGGAGACCGCGCTGGCCGCCGCCCCGCGCGGATCGGGCGTGCCCAATGACGTGTTCGACCTGTTCCCCATCCTGCGGGACTTCCTGCGGCGCCGGGGCGGGGATCTTTCCGGCGGGCAGCAGCAGCAGCTGGCCATCGCCCGCGCCCTGACCGCGCGCCCGCGCCTGCTGATCCTGGATGAACCCACCGAGGGCATTCAGCCCAACGTCATCAAGGACATCGCCAAGGTCATCCGCCACCTGGCCAAGGATCGCGGCATGGCCGTGGTGCTGGTCGAGCAATACTACGAGTTCGCGAAAAGCCTGGCCGACCGCATCGCCGTGATGGTGCGCGGCGAGGTGGCCCTGGGCGGCGTCGCCAGCGAGTTGGACGACGCGGCGGTCCAGAAGCTGCTCACCGTGTGACCCGCCCGCGCAGCGGGCTATCGGGTGAACAGCCCCCCGCGCGCGCCCATCGGCGCCGCGATCAGCGGCCCCGCCGAGCGGTTGGTGGTGAAGATGGGCCCGCTGGGGCGCGGCTGGGCGGCGGCCACCGCCATGGCCATCGCCGGCGGCGTCGCCCGGATCGCATAGACCGGCGCCGCCCGATAGGCATCCAGCCCCCGCCCGCGCCCGGGCGTGGCCAACGGGATCACCTGTGCCTGCTCCGTGCGGTTGGCCAGCATGCTGGGGGCGGCCGGGGCAGGGGGGCTGTTGGCCAGGCGCGTCTGCTCCCCGGTCCAGGCCGCCAGCACCCGGGCGCGATAGCCCTCCGCGCGGTCGGGGGTCTGGGAATGGTAGTGGCCCGCCGCTGTCTCCCAATTGCCGCTCTGCTCATACAGCCGGTTCAGGAAGCGCGCGGCGTAGCGGGCATTGGCCGCGGGGTCGAAGGCGTCCTCCAGGTTGGCGAAGGCGGTGGCGTGGTGGAACAAATTCACCTGCATGCAGCCCACATCGATGATCCGCACCCCGCGCGCCTGCAATTCCCGCACGGCGGCAATCGCTGCCGGCTTGTCCGGGAAGAATCTGCCCTGCCCCTCGGCATTGATGACCCAGGGCCAGGGGCCGACCTCCCCCGTTTCCGGGTCTCGCCTGCCGGATTCGACGCGGGAGATGGCGTGGAGCAGCCCGGCGGGGATGTTGATCTCCCGCTCGGCGGCGGAGATCGCGGCGCGGCATTGCGCCATCGGATTGGCCCGGCCGGGCCCAGCCCAGAGAAAACCCAGCAAAGCCAGCAGGATAGGGGAAAGGTTCCGCATGCCCCCACCCACGCAAGCCCCGTGCCAGGAGGCGCGGGATGGTTTTTAGAGAGGTGCCTTGCAGGTTTTTAATTGCTGCAATGCGAAAACTCGCTTGCACACGAACGATCTCTGCCGTATATCCGTCTTCAGCAACCGAGGGTTATCCCTCGCTTGCCTTTCTTGGACGTTTCCTCCCTAAACTTGGCGGGCCTTGTGCCCGCCATTTTTTTTGCCCGCGGCCTGGCGAAACGTCAATTTTCGGGCCGCATGCCGGTCCGCCGCACCACCTCGCCCCAGCGCGCCAGCTCCGCCGCCACGAAGCTTCGAAAACCCTCCGGCGTCATCGGTTCCGGGATCGCGCCCTCATCGGCCAGGCGGGCCAGCACCTCCGGTTCCTGCAAGGCATGGGCGGCGGCCTGCTGCAGCCGGGCCAGGATCTCGGGCGGGGTGCGGGCCGGGGCCACGATGCCGTACCATTGCATCGCCTCGAAGCCCGGGATCGCCTCCGCGATCGCCGGCACATCGGGCAGTTGCGGCAGGCGCTGGGGCGAGGTGACGCCGAGCGCCACCACCCGCCCCTCCCGCACCACCGGCAGGGCGGTGGGCGTGCCCGTCATGCCGGACTGGATGTTGCCCGCCACGAGGTCCAGCACCATGGGCCCGGAGCCGCGATAGGGCACATGCACCATCTTCAGCCCCGCCGCGTCCAGGAAGCCCACCATGCCGATATGCACGTTGGACCCCGCCCCGGCCGAGCCATAGGTGATGGTGTCCGGTGCCTCCCGCACGCGCTGGATGAAGCCCCGCAGCCCGCCCGCCGCCAGCTCCGGCCGCACCAGCAGCACCATGGGCACCTTGGCGATCAGCCCGACCGGCGCGAAATCCCGCATGGGGTCATAGCGCAGCCGCGGATAGACATGTGGGTTCACCGCCAGCGTGCTGATCATGCCGATGCCGATGCTGTAGCCATCGGGGGCGGCCTGGGCCAGGGCCTCCGTGCCCACCACACCGGCGGCGCCGCTGCGGTTTTCCACCACCACCGTGCCACCCAGCACCGGCCCCATGGCCTGGGCCATGACACGCCCCAACAGATCCGTGGCACCCCCGGGCGCGGCCGGCACGATGAAACTGATGGGCCGGCGCGGCCAGGGCGCCTGAGCCAGGGCAGGGGTGGCGAGCAGCGTGCCCGTCAAGGCACGCCGTGTGATGGAATTGGACATGTTTCTTCCCTCCGGGGCTTGAGGCCCGGCCAGGGAGAAGGATTGGCGCGTTGGGCGGCGGGGGCAAGGGGGGAGCGAGGGCGCTGCCCTCGCGCTCCCGCTCGGGGGGAAATGACTTTCCCCCCGAGAACCCCCCATTACTTTTTGGGAGTTTGGGGGCGGGCCTGGGTCCGGGAGGGTTTTTCTGGTAAATTATATAATAATATCAATGACATGAATCTGTTCGCGGAGGGCTAGGGAAGGCGGCGCCTTCCCCAGTCCACCTCACCCGAACTCGGCCTTCACCTTGTCCGTATGCTCGCCCAGCTTCGGCACCGGCCCGAAGCTGCGCGCCCCGTCCGAGAACCGTGCCGCCGGGGCCGCCACCTGCACCACGCCTGCCTCGGTTTCCACCGCCACGCGCCGCAGGGCCGGGTGTTTCGACAGCCCGTCCACCCCGTTCACGAAGCCATAGGCGATATTGGCTTCGTTCAGCCGGGCCGCGCATTCCGCGCGCGTCAGCCGCTTGAAGCCCGCGCCCACATGGGCGTCCACCATCGGCCGGGCCGCCACGCGCTCCACATTGCTGCGGAAGCCTTCGCGCTGCGGCAGTTCCGGTTCCTTCAGGAAGTTGGCGCAGAAATTCGCCCATTCCCGCTCGTTCTGGATCGAGATCAGCACCAGCGCGCCGTCGCTCGTCTCGAAGGCGCCATAGGGGCAGATGGAGGGGTGGGCGAGCCCGATGCGCCCCGGCGCCTTGCCGGTGCCTTCGAAATACAGCAGCGGCACGTTCATCCAATCCGCCATGCCGTCGAACAGGCTGATGCCGATGCCCTTGCCCTGGCCGGTGATGCCGCGCTCGATCAGCGCCTCCAGCACGGCCGCATGGGCCATGGTGCCGCAAGCGATGTCGCAGACGGAAAAGCCCACGCGCCCGGGGCCCTCGGGCCGGCCGGTCACGCTGGCCAGGCCCGATTCCGCCTGCACCAGCAGGTCATAGGCCTTCATGGAGGCGTATTCGCCTTCCTCGCCATAGCCCGAGATATCGACGGTGATCAGCTTGGGGTGCTTCGCTCGCAGTTCGGCGGAGCCGAAGCCCGCGCGGCCCATCGCACCCGGGGCCAGATTCTGGATGAACACATCCGCCTTGGCCAGCAGGTTCGCCAGCACCGCCTTGTCGGCGGGGTTCTTGATGTCCAGCACCACGGATTCCTTGCCGCGGTTCAGCCAGACGAAATAGGTGGATTGCCCGTTGCAGGCGGCGTCATAGCCGCGGGCGAAATCGCCTTCCGCGCGCTCGATCTTGAGGACGCGCGCACCGGCATCGGCCAGCTTGCCGGAGCAGACGGGGGCAGCCACCGCCTGCTCCATGGAGACGACCAGCAGCCCCTCCAGAGGTTTTCCCGGCTTCATTATTCTCGTTCGATCCTCGCCTCGCGGATGAAGCGGCCCCAGGATGCAGCCTCGGACCGCATGAAGTTCGCGGCGTATTCTGGGCTGCGTTCGGCCCCGTTGGGAACCCGGGCGGAGGCAGCGGCGAAGCGCGTTTTCACATGGGCGTCGTCCAGCGCGGCGTTCAGCGCCTCGTTGCAGGCCGCGATGATCGGCGCGGGCGTGTTCTTGTGCGCGGTCAGGATGTTCCAGACTTCCAGGCTCAGGCCCGGCAGCCCGGCTTCCGTCGTGGTCGGCACGTCCGGGATCTGCGGCAGGCGCGAGGGGCCGGTCACCGCGATGGCCTTGGCGCCGTTGTCCAGCGCGGGCAGGGCTGTCAGCGCCTGGTCCACCACCACGTCCAGCACCCCGGCATACAGGTCGTTCAGGGCCGGCCCGCCGCCGCGATACGGGATCAGGTCGCCGCCGCCGCCCAGCGCCTGGTTGGCCATCACGCCGCCCATATGCAGCGTGGTACCCAGGCCCGAACTGCCGATCGACAGCCGCCGCGTGGCCGCCGCCTGGCGCAGCTGCGCCATGTTGGTGATGCCCGAATTGCGCGAGGTCAGCAGGATCATCGGGTTGGTGGCGACCATGCCGATCGCGGCGAAATCGTCCTGGCCATAGGGCAGGCGGTTGAACAGGTGATAGTTCAGCGCGAAGACACCGACATGGCCCAGGAACAGCATGTGCCCGTCGGCCGCCGTGCGCAGCACCCGCGCCGCGGCAACCCCGCCCGAGCCGCCCGCCATGTTCTCGACCACCACGGTCTGGCCCAGCTTCTGGCTCATCGGGTTGGCGATCAGCCGGCCCATCACATCGGTGGCGCCGCCAGCGGCGAAGGGGATCAGGATGGTGACGGTGCGGCTGGGTGCCCAGCCTTGGGCCCGGCCGATGGACGGCGTGGCAAGCGTGTGCGCAGCGAAAGCCGCACCCAACAGGGTGCGCCGGGCGAGGGCCATGATTTCCTCCTGAATATTGGCCTGCGGGGGCGTGCGGCTGGGCCATGAAGGCCACCGCTTGTGGATTTGTTATAATGCCCGAGGGTTTCGCGCAATGGAGTTGCGCGGGGCGGGTGGGACACTCAAGGGCTTCGCGCCCGAGGTCGCCTGTCAGGGGCTCCGCCCCCGACACCCCCGCCAGGACCGTGCTCGGTCCTGGACCTAGATCAGTTTGGTGCTGATCCTGGAAGGTGTTTCTTATTGATTTTTATAATGAAAATGGCGCTATGCCTGCCAAGGTAAGGTGCCAATCTGATGGGTTCCAAGGGCCTTTCGGCCTTTGGCGGGGAGCCGAGGGGCAGAGCCCCTCGGTCTTTTGCGCCTTGGGGGGGGGCAGAGCCCCTCGGTGGGGGTTCGGGGGCTGTTCAGACTGGAGAGATGTTTGACAGGTGTACGGAGACATCCCTGACGGTTTTGAGATGGGGTGTTTCGTCCCTGAGGTCGAGTGTGGCGAGAGGAAATCGCGAGAAGAACACCTGCCATACTCCATCCTGGCTGGTGGCCCTGA
>NZ_JAAABL010000005.1 GCF_009900765.1 Rhodovarius lipocyclicus | reverse complement strand
GCGCCGCTGCTGGCCCAGGCCTGCCTTGCCGCCGGGGAGTTCCGCGCGGCGGACACCGCCCTGGCCGGGGCCGGGCGCACCCCCCTGCTGGCCGGCATCGCCGTGGCCTGCCCGGAGCTGCGCCCCGCCATCGGGCGGGAGGTGGCGGCGGCCATGGCCGCGCCCGCGCCGCCCACCGCCATCGCCCAGGCCTGGCTGACGCTGGAACTGGCCGAGGGCCGGATCGCCCCGCAGCGCCCCGTGCCCAGCCTGGAGCTGGCCCCGCCCGGCCCGCGCGACATTCCCTTCCGGGTCTTCCAGTACTGGAACTCGCCCCAGGTGCCGGACGACGTGGCGGCCTGCCTGCGCTCCTGGACCGCGCTCGGCGGCGTGGCCGAGCATGTGCTGTTCGACGACGCGGCCGCCGAGGCCTTCCTGCTGCGCGAATACGATGCGGCGCACGCCGCCGTCTTCCGCCGCTGCTACCACCCCGCCATGCGGTCGGATTTCATCCGCCTAGCCTATCTGTACCGCCATGGCGGCATCTACGCCGACGCGGACGAGATGTGCGCCGGCCCCCTCTGGGGCGAGTACCAAAGCTGGAAACACGCCCCCGCCGTGCTGGTGCTGGACGAGACCATCCCCGCCTACCTGCACAACTGGTTCATCGCCGCCCGGCCCGGCGCCCGCCTGCTGGGTGCCGCGCTGGAGGACGTCATGGCGCGCCTGGACCGGCCTGATGCCGAGGCACGGCCGGATATCTGGCAAAGCACCGGCCCGGGGCTGGTCACCAGGGCCTTCGCGCGGACAGCGGCGGAGGAACCCGCGGCACTGCTGAGCGTGGCACGCTATCGGCGGATCTGCCGGGGCGATACGCGGCTGGCCTATAAGGCGACGCCGGAAGGGAACTGGCGCATGGCGCGGTGAGGGGGCGGTTGGCAGGCGCCGCCCTCACACACACGCTCTGACATCGCGCGTGAACTCCCTGACGAAGCGCGCCGGCGGCCGGCTGCCATTGGTCACCAGGCTCAGGCTCATCAGCACCTGCGGCAGGAAGGGGCGTGTCACCAAGCCCGGAAAATCCTCCCACGGCATCAGCCCATCCACCAGCGCCACCCCCAGCCCCGCCCGCACCAGCGGCACCGCGGCGATCGAGGGCGTGATCTCGATATGGACACGCCGCGTGAAGCCCGCGCGTTCGAAGGCCTGGTCCAGCGGCGGCCCGACATCGGCGTGGGAGCCATAGGAGATGAGGCGCTGGCCCTGCAGGTCCTGCGGGGTGATGTGGGGCAGGGCGGCCAGCGGGCTGCCGGGGTGCAGCAGCGCCACCACGGGGCTCGCGCGCAGCAGTTCGGTGCGCACCATGGGGGCGCGGATGGTGGACAGGGTCAGGCCCAGATCCACCTCGCCCACCGCGATCTTCTCGCTCAGCTCCTCGGCGGGCAGGGTGCGGACGATCAGCTTCACCTCCGGGTTGCGGGCCTGGAAGCGGCCGATCGCGCCGGGCAGCAGCGCGAAGGTGGGCGGCGCGCTGGCGCCGATGCGCAGCAGCCCCACCTTGCGTTCCTTGATGCGCACGGCCAGGTCGCGCACCACCTCGAATTCGCGGAACAGGTGGTCGGCGTCGGCGAACAGCAGCTGGGCCTCGGCGGTCGCCACCAGCCGCCCGCCCACCCGGTCGAACAGCGGATAGCCGAGCTGGCTTTCGAAATGGCGCAGGATCTTGCTGACGGCGGGCTGGGAGACGTGCAGCGCCTCGGCCGCGGCGGTCAGGGTGCCGCTGCGCATGATGGCCCGGAAGATTTCGAGCTGGCGGATATTCATGCCCCGTTTCTGCCCCCGCCCGCGCCGCCGCGCCAGCCGGGTCGATAACCTGAGGTTAGGGCTGCAGGATGGATTGCGATTGGACCGGGGGCAGGGGCGGGGCGATCCTTGCTTATTCGGTAGGCGCGAGGGGGCGGAGCCGTGTTGGGTGTGAATGGCGCGCGGCTGAAGCGCGTGGCGGAGACCGGGCGGGCGCCGGTGTCCCTGGTGATCGACGGGACGCCCGCGACGGCGCTGGAAGGCGACACGCTGCTGACGGCGGTGTTGACCAATGGCCGGCAGCTGCGGGTTTCGGAATTCGGGGATGGCGTGCGCTCAGGCTTCTGCCTGATGGGCGCCTGCCAGGATTGCTGGGTGTACACCGAGGAAGGCGGCCGGCTGCGCGCCTGCTCCACCCCGGTGGCGGAAGGCATGCGCATTGTCACGCGGGGGGCGACATGGCCGCGCCTCGGGTAATCGTGGTCGGCGCGGGCCCCGCGGGGGTGCGCGCGGCCGAGCGTCTGGTGGCGGCGGGGCAGCGGCCCACCGTGGTGGATGAGGGGATGCGCGCTGGCGGGCAGATCTATCGCCAGCAGCCCCCGGGCTTCACCCGCAAGCCGCAGGATCTGTACGGCACGGAGGCCGGGCGGGCGGTGGCGGTGCATGGCGCCTTCGCCGCGCTGGCGGGCAGATCTATCGCCAGCAGCCCCCGGGCTTCACCCGCAAGCCGCAGGATCTGTACGGCACGGAGGCCGGGCGGGCGGTGGCGGTGCATGGCGCCTTCGCCGCGCTGGCCGGCAAGGTCGAATACCTGCCCGAGACCCTGGCCTGGAACATCCAGCCCGGGGCGCTGCATGTGGCGCGTGACGGCGTGGCGCGGAAGCTGCCCTTCGACGCGATCATCCTGGCCACCGGCGCCACCGACCGGCTGCTGCCGGTGCCGGGCTGGACGCGGCCGGGGGTGTACAGCCTGGGCGGCGCCCAGGTCAGCCTGAAGGCGCAGGCCTGCGCCATCGGCGCCAAGGTCGCCTTCCTGGGCACCGGGCCGCTGCTGTATCTGGTGGCCTCCCAATACCTGAAGGCGGGGGCGGAGGTGGCGGCGGTGCTCGACACCTCGCCCAACGCGGCGCGGTTCAAGGCGCTGCCGCTGATGGCCTCCCGCCCCGAATTGCTGGTGAAGGGTGCGGCCCTGTTGTGGAAGCTGCGCCGGGCGGGCGTGCCCATCCTGCGCGGCGTGACGCCCATCGCCATCGAGGGCGACGCGGAGCAGGGCGTGACCGGCCTGCGCGTGAAGGACGCGCAGGGCCGGGAGCGCCAGTTCGGCGCCGACGCGGTGGCCATGGGCTGGCATTTGCGCCCCGAGACGCAGCTGGCCGACCTGGCGGGCTGTGCCTTCGAGCATGACGCGCTCTCCGGCCTGTGGATGGCGAAGATGGAGCCCGACGGCCGCACCGGCGTGAAGGGCGTGTATCTGGCGGGCGATTCCGCGCGCATCCTGGGCGCCGATGGCGCCGAGATCGCGGGCCGCCTCGCCGCCTCCTCGGTGCTGATGGACCTCGGCATCGCCGTGCCGGTGGCGGAGGTGACGGAGCTGCACGCCCGCCGCGCCGTGATGGACCGCTTCCGGCGCGGGCTGCTCAAGGCCTTCCCCTGGCCCGGCCATCTGGCCGCCGCCGTGCCGGACGACACGCTGCTGTGCCGGTGCGAGGCGATCACGGCGGGCGAATTGCGCCGTTCGGCCTCGGCGCTCGGCGCGCCGGAGGTGAACCGCGCCAAGGCCCTGACCCGCGTGGGCATGGGCCGCTGCCAGGGCCGCTATTGCGGGCCGGCGGGGCAGGAGGTGCTGGCCGCGGCCCGCGGCGTGCCGCTGCCCGAGGTCGGGCGCCTGCGCGGCCAGGCCCCGGTCAAACCCCTCTCCATCGCCACCATCGCGGAGGATGCGTGATGCCCGAAGCGAATGTGGCCGATGTGATCGTGGTGGGCGGCGGGCTGATGGGCTCGGCCACCGCCTTTTTCCTGCGCCAGCGGGGCATGTCCGTGATTTTGCTGGAGCGCGGGCTGGTGGGCCAGCAGGCTAGCGGCACCAATTTCGGCAATGTCCGCCGGCAGGGGCGCTTCCTGCCGCAACTGCCGCTCGCCAACCGATCCCGCGAGATCTGGGGCAAGCTGCCCGAGCTGATCGGCGAGGATGTGGAGTTCATCCGGACCGGCCATCTGCGCGTGGGCTACCGCCCCGAGCATGTGGGCATGATGGAAGCCTACCGCGACGGGGCGAAGCCCTATGGGCTCGACCTGGAGCTGATCAGCGGCAACGCCCTGCGGGAGCGCTTCCCCTTCATCGGGCCGGAGGCGATCGCGGGTTCCTATTCGCCCCATGACGGCCACGCCAACCCGCGCCTCTCGGCCCCCGCCTTCGCCCGCGCCGCGCGCCGCGCCGGCGCCCAGGTGGTCGAGAATTGCGAGGTGATGGCCATCGAACGCGGCGTGGAGGATTTCCGCGTCGAGACCAAAACCGGCGCCGTGTTCCGCGCGCCGCTGGTGCAGATCTCGGCCGGCGCCTGGGGCGGGCGGCTGGCGGCCCGTTTCGGAGAGGCGGTGCCGATCGAGGCGCGCGGCCCCCAGATGGCCGTGACCGAGCCCGTGCCCTACGCGATCACCCCCGTCCTCGGTGTCACCACCAAGGAGAAGCTGGAGGTGATCTATGCCCGCCAGGTCACGCGCGGGAACATCGTGTTCGGCGGCACCGCGCATGGGCCGGCCGATCTGGACACCATCCGGGCCTCTGTCAGGCCCGAGGTGACGCTGCACCAGTTCACCCAGCTGAAGCGCATGGTGCCCGCCCTGGCCCAGCTCAACCTGATCCGGGTCTGGAGCGGCATCGAAGGCTATATGCGCGACGACCTCCCCGTGATGGGGCCGAGCGCGAAGGTGCCCGGGCTGTTCTATGCCTTCGGCTTCTGCGGCCATGGCTTCCAGCTGGGCCCGGGTGTCGGCGACGTGATGGCGGAACTGATCGCCACCGGGGCCACCACCACGCCCATCGAGCCCTTCGGCATTGCCCGCTTCGCGGGTGCCGCCTGAGCATGCTGGGGTTCGAGAGCGGTGTCTTCGAAAGCCGGCATGGCGGTTATCTGATCTCTACCGACCGCGCGCGGCTGGACCACGCGGCCATCCACGCCTTCCTGGCGGGGGAATCCTACTGGGCGCGCGGGCTGGATGCGGGGCTGCTGGAACGGGCCATCGCGGGCTCGCTGCCCTTCGCGGCCTATGATGGTTCCGGGGCGCTGGCGGGTTTCGCGCGGGTGGTCACGGATGGCGTGCTGTTCGCCTATCTGCGCGACGTCTTCGTGCTGCCGGCCCATCGCGGCCAGGGGCTGGGGCGCGCCATCAGCCAGGCCGCGCTGGACCACCCCGACCTCGGCACCGTGCGCAACTGGATGCTGGCGACGCAGGACGCGCACGGCGTCTACGCGGCGCTCGGCTTCGCGCCGGTCGCGGCCCCCGGCATGTACATGCAGTATCGTCCCCTCCCGTGAACGGAACCTCCATGCGCCCAAGCCTTTCCGCTCTCGCAGTGCTGATGGGGCTTTCCGCTCCAGCCCTGGCCCAGACCCTGACGCTGGGCGTCAGCGCCACGCCCAATTCGGTGGACCCGCATTTCAACTACGGCACCTCCACCCAGACCCTGACCTATCACCTGTTCGACACGCTGTTCACGCGGCTGGCGGACAGCACGCTGGGCCCGGGGCTGGCCACCTCCTGGCGGGTGCTGGAACCCACCGTGTGGGAGGTGAAGCTGCGCGAGGGCGTGCGCTTCACCAATGGCATGGCCTTCACCGCCGATGACGTGATGTTCAGCATCGCCCGCGCGCCCAACGTGCCCAATGCCACCGCCAGCTACGCGGGTGCGGTGCGCGCCATCGCGCGGGTGGAGGTGATCAACCCCCTGACCATCCGCATCCACACCAACGGCCCGGCGCCCACCCTGCCGCTGGATCTCGCGCCGCTCGGCATCGTCTCCCGCCAGGTGGGGGAGGGCGCGGCCACTGAGGACTACAATGCCGGCCGCGCCGCGATCGGCACCGGCCCCTACCGGCTGATCCGCTTCATCCCCGGCCAGCAGGCGGAGCTGGAGCGCAACCCGGATTGGTGGGGCGCCCGCCAGGAATGGGAGAAGGTGACGATCCGCTTCCTGCCCAACCCGGGCACCCGCACCGCGGCGCTGCTGGCGGGGGATGTGGACGTGATCGACCTGCCCTCGCCCAACGACCTGCCGCGCCTGCGGTCGGACGCGCGCTTCACCGTCTCCTCGCGCGCCAGCATGCGCCTGGTCTATCTGGCGCCGAACCAGCAGGCGGAGGTGGCGCCCTTCATCACCGACAATGCCGGCAACCCGCTGCCGGCCAACCCGTTGCGCGACCAGCGCGTGCGCCAGGCCCTGACCATCGCCCTGAACCGGGAGGCCCTGGCCAGCCGCGTCATGCAGGGCACGGCCACGCCCGCCGGGCAATGGATGCCCGCCGGCACCTATTCCCACAACCCGGCCGTGCCGGTGCCCGCGCAGGATATTGAGGGCGCGCGCCGGCTGCTGGCCGCCGCGGGCTATCCGGACGGCTTCCGCATGACGCTGCATGTGGCCAACAACGCGCGGCCGACCGACCCTGTCTCCGCCCAGGCCATCGCGCAGATGTGGACGCGGGTGGGCGTGCGGACGGAGATCGAGGCGCAGCCGCTGGCCGCCTATTCCCCCCGCGCCGCGCGGATGGAATACGCCATGACCGTCTGGGGCTGGGGCAGTATCGGCCATGCCGGCCACCCGCTGGTGAACACGGTGGCCACCAATGACCGCGCCCGGCTGACCGGGGGGTTCAACCGCTCCGGCTATTCCAACCCGGCGATCGACCGGATGATCGCGGCCGCGATGGGCGAGATGGACGACACCCGGCGCGAGGCGCTGCTGAACCAGGCGGTGGCGGCGGCGGTGCAGGATGTGGCGGTGATCCCGCTGTACAACCTGACCAATTTCTGGGCCTCCCGCCGCGGCATCCGGTATGAGGCGACCACCTATGACTACACGCTGGCGGTGAATGCCCAGACGGTGAGGTAGGGACGGTGAGGTAGGCGGCCTACCCCAGCATCCGGTCCAGCGCGGCCAGGGCCTGGTCCAGCTCCAGCGTCCAGCGCTTCTGGTGGGGGCTGGGGTCGGCGGGGTCTTCCGCGCCCAGGATCAGCCCCGCCTCCAGCCCGGCGGAGGCGAACATGTTCAGGTGCCAGGGCGCGAATTCGCTCGTGCCCTCCAGCGTGATCACCTTCGTGCCCGGGTGGCAGAACACCGTGTTGAACATCCCAGCCCCACCGAGGCCCACCACGCAGGCGGCCTCACGGAACAGCCGCGCCTGGCCGGGCAGGGAGAGGGTCTCGGGCTCCACGATCTCGAAGCCGCGGGCCAGCATGGCCTCGTGCAGGCGTTCCTCCCCCAGCAGGGCGCGATAGGCGCCGCGCCGGCTGATCGAAAGGCGGGAGACGAACAGCCGGCGATGCGGCGCCGGCAGGTCCAGCAGGCCCTGGCGCGCCAGGAAGCCGTCGATCGCCTGCCGCAGGAAGGGGGTCACGGCCAGGTCGCGCTGGCTCTGTTCCAGCAGCCCCACATGGCGCAGCAGCCAGGGGCTCTGCGCCTCATGCGCCAGCAGCTCCCCGGGGGCGATGCCGGCGGCGGCCAGGAAGTCCTTCTGCCAGGGCAGCGGGCACCAGCAATAGAATTTGGCGTAGCGGTCCCGGTGGCGCTGGAACAGCTCGACCGAGGCCAGGGCGAGCAGCAGCCACATGCCCCAATTGGCGCCCTCGTCCGGGGTGCCCCAGAAGACGGGCTCGGCGATCTCTCCGGCGGGGGCCAGGGCGGGGGCGTTGACGGTAAGCCCCAGCACGGGGTCGCGCTGGACCGGCCAGCTGGGGTCGAAGCCCCAGGCCCCCTGCTCGGCCAGGCGCCAGGCCTGGCCCTGCCGCTGAGCGGGGTCGCGGTAGCGGCTGATGAGGGTGTTGCCGAAGAACAGCGTGTCGAAGCCCGTGACCACCACGTCATGGTATTCGACCAGGGTGGAGCCATGCAGGGTGGCGGTGGGCGGGGCCGGCGGGGCGATGGGCTCGGCGCGGGCCTGGGCGATGCCGAGCGGCGCGAAGGGGGCCGAGGCCGGGGTTTCGGGCTCCAGCTCCTCCAGCATCATGCGCCCGCCTTCGCCCACGCAGTCCAGCGGGCCGGCATGGGGCAGGGTCAGTGGCGGGGTGCCGAGGAAATGTTCCACCGCGGGCGGGCCGGGCAGGGCGGACAGGCGGGCGATATCGGCGGCGTCCGGATGGGCGGGCAGGGCGGCCAGCCGCTCCGCCCGCCGGGCGGCGCTGGGCAGGCGCCAGCCCTGGAAGAAGGCGATGCCGGTGGGCGGCAGGGCGAACACGGCGGCGGCGGCGCCTTCGGCCACGGGTTCCAGCAGGCTGGGCAGGGCGAAGACCTGGCCCACCCACCAGCCCTGGCTGGGCTCGGCGCTGGCCATGCCGGGGCTGGGGGGCACCGCGTCGTCGAACACCCACCAGGCATCCGGCGTGCAGAGCGGGCCCATCGCCTCCACCTGGCGCAGGATGGCGGCGGCGCGGTGGTCGGAGTCGATATAGGCCAGGGTGTGGCGGCGGGTGGTCTCGCGGGCTATGGTCAGCAGCCGGGCCGGCAGATCGGCCGGGTCGGGGCAATCATGCAGGGCCGCGGAGGCGCAGCGCAGGCGTGGCACATGCCCGATCGGGCCCAGGAAGGTCACATGCAGGCCGGGCTGGTTGCAGGCGGGTGGAAAATCATGCGCGATGACCAGGATGTTCCGGTGGCCGCCGCGGCCGAGGGCGAGGCGCAGGGCTTCCTCGCTGCTGCCCGGCGCTTGGGGCGAGGGGGCGTTACCGGACGCGTCTGTGGGCATTCTGGCCTGATATGTTGGGATGTCTGCCTGCTTAATGCAGTTCCGGCGGAAGGGAAATCACGCCCATGAGCACGAGTTGGGAAGGCCCCGCCATCGTGCTCTCGGCGCGGCCGCATGGCGAGGCCGGGGCGCTGGTCAGCCTGCTGACCGAGGCGATGGGCCGCCACCCCGGCCTGGCCAAGGGCGGGCAGAGCCGGGCGCAGACGCCGGTGTGGCAGGCGGGCAACCTGGTGGAGGCGCGCTGGGTGGCGCGGCTGGCCGAGCAGCTGGGCGCTGTCTCCGGCGAATTGGTGCATCCCGCCGCCGCCCTGGCGATGGAGGAGCCGCTGACGCTGGCGGTGCTTTCGGCTGCCTGTTCGGTCGCCGATGGCGCCCTGCCGGAGCGGGTGGCGCATCCGGAGAGCTTCCATGGGCTGGTGCGGCTGATCGTCTCCCTGACCCGCGCGCCGGAGCGCGCGCCGGAGGCGCTGGTGCGCTGGGAGCTGATTTTGCTGCGGGAGCTGGGATACGGGCTGGATCTGGAGGCTTGTGCCGTGACCGGTACGAATCAGGAGCTGGTCTGGGTGTCTCCGCGCACGGGCCGGGCGGTGGGGCGGCAGGCGGGGGAGCCTTATGCCGGCCGGCTGCTGCCCTTGCCGAAGTTCCTGTTGAACGAGGATGCGGCGGCGGGGCCGGAGGAGTGGCTTGAAGGGCTGCGGCTGACCGCCCATTTCCTGGAACGTGACGCCTTCGGCATTCATCACCGCCCGCTGCCCGCCGCCCGGATCAGGGCGCAGGACCGGGTGGCCGCCCTGGCCGAGGCCGCCCAGCTCCCCAAGCCCGAGCAGCAGGAGCCCTTGTGACCACTTACTTTTCCACCTGTCGAATCCGGCCGCAAGGCGGCCGGCGGCGCCCATAAGGCTGTGTGGCCGGGTGGGCCCGCGGCGCGCCGTAAGCCAAGCGGCCGGAGGCCGCGCCCGGCGCTTGAGGGCGGAATATCCGGCCGCACGGCGGCCGGCGGCGCCCATAAGGCTGTGTGGCCGGGTGGGCCCGTGGCGCGCCGTAAGCCAAGCGGCCGGAGGCCGCGCCCGGCGCCTGAGGGCGGAATACACATCCGCGCCCGGCGCCTGAGGGCGGAATACCCATCCTCATTCGGCGGCGCAGCCGCCGAATGAGGATGGGGGGCTTCCCCCGGTTCACCTTCTGCCCACATGTTGCTTGTATAGTCGGGCTGGCCGAATCTCCGGCAGCCTGCGTCACCAGCGGTTGCCCATGGAGCGTTTCGGGGACCGCGCGAACAGGATGCGATCAGGCATGTCCATTTTCCGGGACCGGGATCCGGTCGAAGTCTACAACAACGGCCTCGTGCCCATGGTCGTGGAGCAGAGCGCGCGCGGTGAGCGGGCGTTCGACATCTATTCCCGGCTGCTGCGCGAACGCATCATCTTCCTGACCGGCGAGGTGCACGACCAGGTCGCGAGCGTGATCTGCGCCCAGCTGCTGTTCCTGGAGAGCGAGAACCCGACCAAGGAAATCTCGTTCTACATCAACAGCCCGGGTGGCGTGGTGTCCTCCGGCCTCGCGATCTATGACACCATGCAGTACATCCGCTGCCCGGTCAGCACCGTGTGCATGGGCATGGCGGCCAGCATGGGCAGCCTGCTGCTGACCGCTGGCGAGAAGGGCAAGCGCTTCGCCCTGCCCAACGCCCGCGTCATGGTGCACCAGCCCTCCGGCGGCGCCCGCGGCCAGGCGACGGACATCGAGATCCAGGCGCGTGAGATCCTGACGCTGCGCAAGCGGCTGAACGCGATCTATGTCGAGCACACCGGCCAGAGCATGGACGCGATCGAGGCCAAGCTGGAGCGCGACAGCTACATGAGCGCCGAGGAAGCCAAGGAATGGGGCCTGGTGGACGAGGTGGTCAGCCGCCGCGCCGTGGCCCCCACCCCCGAAGCCCCCAAGAGCTGAGCGGGGCGGTATTGTCACGGGACCGGACCCTGAGCGCGCCACGGATTTTCCCACCACGCTTTCCGTGGCGCAGCGAAGGGGCTAGTCTCGACGTTTGTTTTTCCGGGACCAGCCTTTCCACCCCCATCCAGGGCGGCCAGGAAAGGCCGGGCAAGGAGCACGCATGAGCAAGTCTTCGGGCGATTCGAAGAACACCCTGTATTGCTCGTTCTGCGGCAAGTCGCAGCACGAGGTCCGTAAGTTGATTGCGGGCCCGACCGTGTTCATCTGCGATGAGTGCGTCGAGCTGTGCATGGATATCATCCGCGAGGAGCACAAGACCACGCTGGTGAAGAGCCGCGATGGTGTGCCGACCCCGCGTGAGATCTGCAAGGTGCTCGATGACTACGTGATCGGGCAGGACCACGCCAAGAAGGTCCTCGCGGTCGCGGTGCACAACCACTACAAGCGCCTGGCCGGCCAGGCCAAGAGCGAGGTGGAGATCGCGAAGTCCAACATCATGCTGATCGGGCCCACCGGCTCGGGCAAGACGCTGCTGGCGCAGACGCTGGCGCGGATTCTCGACGTGCCCTTCACCATGGCGGACGCCACGACGCTGACCGAGGCCGGCTATGTCGGCGAGGATGTGGAGAACATCATCCTCAAGCTGCTGCAGGCCGCGGACTACAATGTGGAGCGCGCGCAGCGCGGCATCGTCTATATCGACGAGGTCGACAAGATCAGCCGCAAGTCCGACAACCCCTCCATCACCCGTGATGTGAGCGGCGAGGGCGTGCAGCAGGCCCTGCTGAAGATCATGGAAGGCACCGTCGCCTCCGTGCCGCCGCAGGGCGGGCGCAAGCATCCGCAGCAGGAATTCCTGCAGGTGGACACGACCAACATCCTGTTCATCTGCGGCGGCGCCTTCGCGGGGCTGGAGAAGATCATCGGTTCCCGCGGGAAGGGCTCGGGCATCGGCTTCGGTGCCGAGGTCAAGGAAGTCGACGAGCGCCGCACCGGCCAGATCCTGCGGGAAGTGGAGCCGGAGGACCTGATGAAGTTCGGGCTGATCCCCGAATTCATCGGCCGCCTGCCGGTGGTCGCCACGCTCGAGGACCTGGACGAGAAGACGCTGATCGAGATCCTGAGCAAGCCGAAGAACGCGCTGGTCAAGCAGTACCAGAAGCTGTTCGAGATGGAGGGCAGCAAGCTGACCTTCACCGAGGACGCGCTGAAGGCGATCAGCCACCGCGCCATCCAGCGCAAGACCGGCGCGCGCGGCCTGCGCTCGATCATGGAGGGCATCCTGCTGCACACCATGTTCGACCTGCCGGGCATGGAGAATGTGGCCGAGGTGGTGGTGAACGGGGAGGTGGCCGAGGGCCGCGCCCAGCCGCTGTTCATCTACAGCGAGCGTCAGCCGGAACAGGCCGCCTCGGCCTGATGCCAAGCAGGGCGGGGGTGGCTTGTGCCGGCCCTCTCGCCCTCCCATGTGATGTGACAGTTCCAAAACGCCGCGTGCCATGCCGCTTCAGGGTGGCGCCCGGCCCGACTGTCCGAAGTGAGGTCTTATGACGGAATTCAAGAGCGGCGATCAGCTTCCCGTATTGCCGCTGCGGGATATCGTGGTGTTCCCGCACATGATCGTGCCGCTCTTCGTCGGGCGCGAGAAGTCCGTGCGCGCGCTCGAAGCCGTGATGCGCGACGACAAGCAGATCCTGCTGGTTACCCAGAAGAACGCCGCCCAGGATGACCCTGAGGAAGCCGATCTGTACCGCACCGGCACCGTTTCCACGGTGCTGCAGCTGCTGAAGCTGCCCGACGGCACGGTGAAGGTGCTGGTGGAGGGCAGCAAGCGCGCCCGCGTCACCAGCTTCGAGAGCACCGACAGCCATTTCGAGGCGGTCGCCGAACTGATCGACGAGCCCGTCAGCACCACCCCCGCGAAGGAGGTGGAGGCGCTGGCCCGCACGGTGATCGGCCAGTTCGAGAGCTACATCAAGCTCAATAAGAAGATCGCGCCCGAGGTGCTGGTCTCGATCAACCAGATCGACGACCCGGCGAAGCTGGCCGACACGGTGGCCAGCCACCTGTCGATCAAGATCGCCGAGAAGCAGGAATTGCTGGAGATCCCCTCGGTCGCCGGCCGGCTGGAGCGCGTTTTTGCCCATATGGAGGGCGAGATCGGTGTGCTGCAGGTGGAAAAGCGCATCCGCAACCGCGTGAAGCGGCAGATGGAGAAGACCCAGCGCGAGTACTATCTGAACGAGCAGCTGAAGGCGATTCAGAAGGAGCTGGGCGAGGGCGAGGAGGGCAAGGACGAATCGGCCGAGCTCGAAGCCCGCATCAACAAGACCAAGCTGTCGAAGGAAGCGCGGGAGAAGGCGCTGGCGGAGCTGAAGAAGCTGCGCAGCATGAGCCCGATGTCCGCCGAGGCGACGGTGGTGCGCAACTACCTCGACTGGATCCTGTCGATCCCCTGGAAGAAGAAGTCCAAGGTCAAGAACGACGTGCCGGCCGCCGAGAAGGTGCTGGACGCCGATCACTATGGCCTGGAGAAGGTGAAGGAGCGGATCACGGAATACCTGGCGGTGCAGAGCCGCAGCCAGAAGATCCGTGGCCCCATCCTGTGCCTGGTCGGCCCCCCGGGTGTCGGCAAGACGTCGCTGGGCAAGTCCATCGCCAAGGCCACGGGGCGCAGCTTCGTGCGCATCTCGCTGGGCGGCGTGCGGGACGAGGCCGAGATCCGCGGCCACCGCCGCACCTATATCGGTTCCATGCCCGGCAAGATCATCCAGGGCATGAAGAAGGCCAAGACCAGCAACCCGCTGTTCCTGCTGGACGAGATCGACAAGCTCGGCGCCGATTGGCGCGGTGACCCGTCGAGCGCCCTGCTGGAGGTGCTGGACCCCGAGCAGAACAGCACCTTCCAGGATCACTACCTGGAAGTGGACTACGACCTCTCGGACGTGATGTTCGTCACGACCGCCAACAGCCTGCGCATGCCCCAGCCGCTGCTGGACCGCATGGAGATCATCCGCGTCGGTGGCTACACCGAGGACGAGAAGGTCGAGATCAGCAAGCGCCACCTGCTGCCCAAGGTCAGCGAGGCCAATGGCCTCAAGGCCGGGGAGTGGAGCCTGGCCGATGACGCGGTCCGCGAACTAGTGCGCACCTATACCCGTGAGGCGGGCGTGCGCAGCCTGGAGCGCGAGATCGGCGGCGTGGCCCGCAAGGCGGTCAAGGAGATCGTGACCGGCAAGGCGAAGAAGGTCACGGTCAACAAGAAGAACCTCGAGAAATACGCGGGCGTGCCGAAGTTCCGCTACGGCGTGGCCGAGACCGAGGATCTGGTGGGCGTCGTCACGGGCCTGGCCTGGACCGAGGTGGGGGGCGAGATCCTCTCCATCGAGAGCGTGGTGGTGCCCGGCAAGGGCAACATCCGGCCCACGGGCCAGCTGGGCGATGTGATGAAGGAAAGCGTGAGCGCCGCGCTGTCCTATGTGCGCAGCCGCTCGACCGTGTTCGGCCTGAAGCCCACCCTGTTCGAGAAGCGCGACATCCATGTGCATGTGCCCGAAGGGGCCACGCCCAAGGATGGGCCGAGCGCGGGTATCGCCATGGCTACCTCCATCATCTCGGTGCTGACGGGCATTCCCGTGCGCCGCGATGTGGCGATGACCGGCGAGATCACGCTGCGGGGCCGGGTGCTGCCGATCGGGGGCCTGAAGGAGAAGCTGCTGGCCGCGCTGCGCGCGGGCATCAAGACCGTCTTCATCCCGAAGGACAATGAGAAGGACCTGGCCGAGATCCCGGACAATGTGAAGAAGGGGCTGAAGATCATCCCCGTCGATCACGTGGACCAGGTGATCGCCAAGGCCCTGGTGCGCCCGCCCGAGGCGATCGAGTGGGTGGAGCCGGAGGAGTTGCCGGCGGTGCCGCCCGCGGGCGAATCGGCGGCGGTGCGCCCGCACTGAAAACGGGCCTTGGAACGAATCGGAAAGGGGCGCCTCCGGGCGCCCTTTTTCATGTGTGCGCCGCGAAAAATGGCGGTTTTCCGGGGATAACAGGGCCGTCGCGGTTGACGCGCTCGAAGCCGCGAACCTAGTGTGCCGCCAGATTTCGTGGCTGGAATCGGCCAGCCACGGCACTCCCGCAGGGGGCAGGATGAACAAGCAGGATCTGGTGGCCGTGGTGGCCGACTCTGGCGAACTTTCGAAGGCCAAGGCCGGCGAGGTGCTGGACGCGCTGTTCGAGGCGATCACCAAGGCGCTGAAGAAGAAGCAGGAAGTCCGTCTGGTGGGCTTCGGCACCTTCAGCACCAGCAAGCGCAAGGCCGGCAAGGGCCGCAACCCGCGCACGGGCGAGGAGATCAAGATCCCCGCCTCCACCACCGTGCGTTTCAAGGCCGGCAAGGGCCTGAAGGATGCCGTGAACTGATCCTTCCCGTCACGGGGGGATGACGAAGGGGCCGGTTCCGCGAGGGACCGGCCCTTTTTTATTGCGGCCTGCCCCTGGGGCGCTGAGGAGGGCGGGGCGCCGCAACTGGCGCGGGCAGGGAAAGGCCGCTATAGCCCGGCGGGCCAGGGCGCTTAGCTCAGCGGTAGAGCGCCTCGTTTACACCGAGGATGCCGGGGGTTCGAATCCCTCAGCGCCCATTCCCGACCTCATTCCTGCGCATGATCCACAGGCTTGTGGCGCAGGGATGATTTTTCTCTCCCCCCCCTCGGTTGACACTTGGGGCTCCAGCCTTCAAAAGCCCCTCCAACGCACGCGGGTGTAGCTCAGTTGGTTAGAGCGCCGGCCTGTCACGCCGGAGGTCGCGGGTTCGAGCCCCGTCACTCGCGCCAGTTTTTTTCTTCCCTTTCAATGTGATCAGTGTGCGTTACCGCAAAGCGCGGGGCGAAAGCCCCTGCGCTTTTTGCGCGTGGCGACTATGGCGAAAGCTTGGCGGCGGGAGTATGGTCCGCCCACGCTGCGCTGCACCCGGCGGGTGTTTGTGTGGCTGGATCCCGCTTGCCCGACCGGGTCTGTGGGCCCAGAGGTAACGCGTAACCAAGGTAGGGCCAGCATGAGCGCCAGCCTTCTCGGGGAGTATTTCCCCATCCTGGTCTTCATCGGGATCGCTGCGGGAATCGCCATCGCCATGGTGGCGGGTGCGCTTCTCCTGGCCCGTCAGAAGCCTGATGCCGAGAAGCTTTCCACCTATGAGTGCGGGTTCGAGCCGTTCGAGGATACGCGGCACCGTTTCGACGTGCGCTTCTATCTCGTGGCCATCCTGTTCATCATCTTCGACCTCGAGGTCGCCTTCCTGTTCCCTTGGGCCATCACGCTGGGCGATATCGGCTGGCTGGGCTTCGGCAGCATGATGGCGTTCCTCGGCGTGCTGACGGTGGGTTTCATCTATGAGTGGCGCAAGGGCGCCCTGGACTGGGAGTGACGCCATGAGCGAGCTCGCATGGAACCGCGACGCGCTGCCCCCCGGGGCGGAGCAGGAAGCGGTGATCAAGGGCATCACGGGTGAGATCGAAGACAAGGGCTTCGTCGTCGCCAACCTCGACAAGATCGTGAACTGGGCGCGCACGGGCAGCCTGTGGCCGATGACCTTCGGCCTGGCCTGCTGCGCGGTGCCCATGATCCACGCTTATATGGCGCGGTACGATCTGGACCGCTTCGGCGTCATTCCGCGCGGTTCGCCGCGGCAGTCGGATGTGATGATCGTGGCCGGCACGCTGACCAACAAAATGGCCCCCGCGCTGCGCAAGGTCTATGACCAGATGAGCGAGCCGCGCTGGGTCATCTCCATGGGCAGCTGCGCCAATGGCGGCGGCTACTACCACTATAGCTACAGCGTGGTGCGCGGTTGCGACCGCATCGTGCCCGTCGATGTCTATGTGCCCGGCTGCCCGCCCACGGCGGAAGGCCTGGTCTACGGCATCCTGCAGCTGCAGAAGAAGATTCGCCGGACGGGGACCATCCTGCGTGGTTGAGAAGCTGGAACAGGCGCTGCGCGCCGCCCTGCCGGACGCCGTGCTGACGCATGACCGCGCCGGCGCCGAGCTGGTGCTGCATGCCGGGCGGGAGAAGCTGCTGCCCGTGATGGCCGTGCTGCGGGACCACCCCGACCTGGCCTTCGAGCAGTGCATGGACATCTGCGGCGTGGACTGGCCCGACCGGCCGGAGCGCTTCGAGGTGGTCTACAACCTGCTGTCGCTGGCGCTGAACTGGCGCCTGCGCGTGGTGGTGCCCGCCACCGAGCGCACCCCGGTGCCCAGCGTGACCGGCCTGTGGCCCAGCGCCACCTGGTTCGAGCGCGAAGTGTGGGACATGTACGGCGTGAGCTTCGAGGGGCTGGCCGACCAGCGCCGGCTCCTGACGGATTACGGCTTCGAGGGGCACCCGCTGCGCAAGGACTTCCCGCTCTCGGGCCATGTCGAGCTGCGCTACGACGCGACGCTCAAGGAAGTGGTCTATGAGCCGGTGAAGCTGACGCAGGATTTCCGCAGCTTCGACTTCACCTCCCCGTGGGAGGCGATCACGACCCTGCCGGGCGACGAGAAGGTGCACCTGAACCGCTTCCCGCCGCCCCCGCCCCCGCCGCAGGAGGCCAAGCCATGAGCCTGACGACCGGAACCGGCGCCGTTCCCGCTTCTCCCGTGGAGGAGACGCGGGTGGTGCAGGTGGACAGCCACACCATCAATTTCGGCCCGCAGCACCCCGCGGCGCATGGCGTGCTGCGCCTCGTCATGGAGCTGAAGGGCGAGCTGGTGGAGCGTGCCGACCCGCATATCGGCCTGCTGCATCGCGGCACCGAGAAGCTGATCGAGTACAAGACCTATCTGCAGGCGCTGCCCTATTTCGACCGGCTGGACTACGTCAGCCCGATGGCGATGGAACACGCCTTCGCGCTGGGCACGGAGCGCCTGCTGGGCATCGAGCAGGATATCCCGGAACGCGCGCGCTATATCCGCGTGCTGTTCAGCGAGATCACGCGCATCCTGAACCACCTGCTGAACATCACCACCTATGTGATGGATTGCGGCGGTATCACGCCGGCGCTGTGGGGCTTCGAACAGCGCGAGCACCTGCTCGAAATGTACGAGATGACCTCGGGCAGCCATTACCACGCCAACTACTTCCGTCCCGGCGGCGTGGCGAAGGACATCCCGGCGAACCTGCAATCCAAGATCGAATCCTGGGCCGACGCCTTCCCGGCCTTCGTGGACGATCTGGAGCGGCTGGTCACCAACAACCGCATCTTCAAGCAGCGCACCGTCGATATCGGCGTGATGAGCGCCGAGGAAGCGGTGGCCTGGGGCTTCTCCGGCCCCTGCCTGCGCGCCTCCGGCGTGCCGTGGGATTTGCGCCGCCAGCAGCCCTATGAGGTCTATGACCGCATGGAGTTCGAGGTGCCGGTGGGCCGGCATGGCGACTGCTACGACCGCTATCTGGTCCGCATCGTCGAGATGCGCGAATCGCTGAAGATTATCCGGCAGTGCCTGGCGCAGATGCGCCCGGGCCCGATCAAGGTGGCGGACAACAAGATCACGCCGCCCAAGCGCGCCGAGATGAAAAGCTCGATGGAAGCGCTGATCCATCACTTCAAGCTGTACACCGAGGGCTATCACGTGCCCGCGGGCGCCACCTATTCGGTGGTGGAAGCGCCCAAGGGCGAGTTCGGCGTCTATCTGGTGGCCGATGGCGGCAACAAGCCGTATCGCTGCAAGATCCGTTCGCCGGGCTACGCCCATCTTCAGGCCACGGAGGCACTCTCCAAGGGCCATATGCTGGCTGACGCGGTGGCGATCATCGGCAGCCTGGATGTCGTGTTCGGGGAGATCGACCGGTGAGCGAAGAACCCCAATCTTTCGCGTTCGATGCGGAGAGCGAGACCAAGATCGCCGAGATCCTGGCCCGTTACCCGGCTGAGAAGAAGGCGAGCGGCGTGATCCCGCTGCTCTATGTGGCCCAGAAGCAGATGGGCCGGCAGACGGGCAGCGCCTGGGTGCCGCGCGTGGCGATGGACGTGATCGCCCAGCGCCTCGAGATCGCGCCGGTGCGCGTGTATGAGGTCGCGACCTTCTACTTCATGTTCAACACGAAGAAGATGGGCCGCTATCACCTGCAGGTCTGCGGCACCACGCCCTGCATGCTGCGCGGCTCCGACGACGTGCTGCGCGCCTGCAAGGATGCCGGCCACCTGAGCGGCTACGGCGCCACCAGCCCGGACGGGCTGTTCACGCTGAGCGAGGTCGAGTGCCTCGGTGCCTGCGTGAACGCGCCGATCCTGCAGGTCGACGACGATTATTACGAGGACATGGACTACGACAGCGCGGTGAAGCTGCTGGAAGCCCTGAAGCGCGGTGAGCGGCCGAAGCCGGGCAGCGTGATCGGGCGCCAGACCAGCGCGCCCGAGGGCGGCCCCATGGTTCTGACCGGCGAGGAAGGGTGAGGCATGGCTCTCTCTGACAAGGACCGCATCTTCACCAACCTCTACGGCCTGAAGCCGTGGAACCTGAAGGATGCGCAGAAGCGCGGCGACTGGGACGGCACCGCCGCCATCCTGGCGCGCGGGCGCGACGCCATCATCGAGGAAATCAAGAACTCCGGCCTGCGCGGCCGGGGCGGCGCGGGTTTCCCCACCGGCATGAAGTGGTCCTTCATGCCCAAACAGTCCGACGGCAAGCCGGTGTATCTGGTGGTGAACGGCGACGAGTCCGAGCCCGGCACCTGCAAGGACCGCGACATCATCCGCCACGATCCGCACAAGCTGGTCGAGGGCTGCCTGATCGCGGGTTTCGCGATGGGCGCCACCGCCGGCTACATCTATGTGCGCGGCGAGTATTTCAACGAGATCGCCGTCCTCGAAGCCGCGATCCGCGAGGCGTATGAGGCCGGGCTGCTGGGCAAGAACGCCTGCGGGTCGGGCTACGACTACGACCT
The DNA here is from genome assembly GCF_009900765.1 of Rhodovarius lipocyclicus. Taxonomy (GTDB): domain Bacteria; phylum Pseudomonadota; class Alphaproteobacteria; order Acetobacterales; family Acetobacteraceae; genus Rhodovarius; species Rhodovarius lipocyclicus. The sequence goes on along the minus strand of NZ_JAAABL010000005.1, from coordinate 119,659 downwards.
GTACGTGCATCGCGGCGCGGGCGCGTATATCTGCGGCGAGGAAACCGCGCTGATCGAAAGCCTGGAAGGCAAGAAGGGCACGCCGCGCCTGAAGCCGCCCTTCCCGGCGGCGATGGGCCTGTATGGCCGCCCCACCACGGTGAACAATGTCGAGACCATCGCCGTGGTGCCGACCATCATGCGCCGGGGCGGCGCTTGGTTCGGCAGCTTCGGCCGCCCGAAGAACCAGGGCACCAAGGTGTTCTGCATCTCGGGCCATGTGAACAAGCCGTGCAACGTGGAAGCCGAGATGAGCATCCCGATGCGCGAGCTGATCGAGCGCTACGCCGGCGGCGTGCGCGGCGGCTGGGACAACCTGTTGTGCGTGATCCCGGGCGGGTCCTCCACGCCGCTGCTGCCCAAGCACATCTGCGACGACGTGCTGATGGATTTCGACGCGCTGCGTGAGCACAAGTCGGGCCTGGGCACCGCGGGCCTGATCGTGATGGACAAGTCCACCGACATCGTGAAGGCCATCCAGCGCCTTTCGCAGTTCTATAAGCATGAGAGCTGCGGCCAGTGCACTCCCTGCCGCGAGGGCATGGGCTGGGTGAACCGCATGATGCTGCGCATGGTCGAGGGCGACGCGGAAATCGCGGAGATCGACGTGCTGGAGCAGGTGACGCGCCAGATCGAGGGCCACACCATCTGCGCGCTGGCCGATGGCGGCGTCTGGCCCGTGCAGGGCCTGATCCGGCATTTCCGGCCGGAGATGGAACGGCGCATTTATGCCCGCAAGGGCGTCCCCATGCCGATGGCTGCGGAGTAACCGGAATGGCGAAAGTCACGGTCGATGGGATCGAAGTGGAGGTGCCGAACGGCTCCTCCGTGCTTCAGGCCTGCGAGGCGGCGGGGAAGGAAATTCCCCGCTTCTGTTATCACGAGCGCCTTTCTGTGGCGGGCAACTGCCGCATGTGCCTGGTCGAGGTGGAGCGGGCGCCCAAGCCCGTCGCCTCCTGCGCATACCCCGTCATGGACGGGATGAAGGTGTTCACCGACACGCCGGTGGTGCGCAACGCGCGCCGTGGCGTGATGGAATTCCTGCTGATCAACCACCCGCTGGATTGCCCGATCTGCGACCAGGGCGGCGAGTGCGATCTGCAGGACCAGGCCTTCGGCTACGGCAAGGACATCAGCCGCTTCCATGAGCCGAAGCGGGCGGTGAAGGACAAGTATGTCGGCCCGCTGGTGAAGACGGTGATGACGCGCTGCATCCAGTGCACGCGCTGCGTCCGCTTCGCCGCCGAGATCGCCGGCGTGCCCGAGCTGGGCGCGACCAACCGCGGCGAGAACATGGAAATCGGGACCTATGTCGAGAAGGCGCTGACCAGCGAGCTGTCCGGCAACCTGATCGACATCTGCCCGGTGGGCGCGCTGACCAGCCGGCCCTATGCCTTCGTGGCCCGGCCGTGGGAGCTGACGAAGACCGACGGCATCGACGTGCTGGACGCGACGGGCACGCCCATCCGCATCGACACGCGCGCCGCCGAGGTGCTGCGCATCATGCCGCGCCAGAACGATGACGTGAACGAGGAATGGATGGCCGATCGCGGCCGTTTCAGCTTCGACGGGCTGAAGCGCCGGCGCCTCGACCGCCCCTGGCTGCGCCGTGACGGCAAGCTGGTGCCCGCGACCTGGGAGGAGGCGATGATCGCCGTCGCCGAGGGCTTCAAGGGCCGCGTCGGCGGCATCGTGGGCGACACGGTGGATGCCGAATCCATCTTTGCCCTGAAGTCGCTGCTGGCGGGCCTCGGCAGCGCCAACATGGATTGCCGGCAGGATGGCGCCGCCATCACCGGCGAGAACCGGGCGCATTACCTGTTCAACTCCACCATCGCCGGGATCGAGGAAGCGGATGCGCTGATCGTGATCGGCGCCAACCCGCGCACCGAGGCGCCGGTCATCAACGCCCGCATCCGCAAGGCGTATCTGGCCGGCCTCAAGGTGGGGTATGTCGGGCCGAAGGGCCTGGACCTGACCTACAGGTACACGCATCTGGGCGAGGGCCCGGAAGCGCTCGACACCGATTTCCTGGCCGGTGCCCAGAAGCCCGTCGTGATCCTGGGCCGTGGCGCGCTGACGCGCCCGGATGCGGCGGCGGTGCTGGCCCGCGCCTGGGCGCTGGCCAATCCCAGCGCCGAATGGAACGGCTTCAACCTGCTGCATCATTTCGGCGGCCAGGTCGGCGCGCTGGAGCTGGGCTTCCTGCCCGGCCCGGGCGGGCTCGACCTCGCGGGGATGCTGGCCCCTGGCGCGCTGGACGCGCTGTGGCTGCTGGGTGCCGATGGCTTCGAGGCCTCCCGCATTCCGGCCGGCACCTTCGTGGTCTATCAGGGCCATCATGGCGAGGCGGCGGCGAGCCGGGCGGATGTGATCCTGCCCGGTGCGGCCTATACCGAGAAGGACGGCACCTGGGTGAACACCGAGGGCCGGGTGCAGCGTGGCTTCACCGCCGTGCAGCCCCCGGGCGAGGCCAAGCCCGACTGGCGCATCCTGCGCGCGGCGGCCGCCGCCCTGGATGTGGCGGTGCCCTTCGACACGCTGGAACAGCTGCGCGCCGCGCACCCGCTGTTCGCCGCCGAGGGGCTGCGCAAGGCCGAACCCGGTGCCGCGCCCGTGGGGGGCGCGCTGGGCAGCGAGCCCTTCGCGCTGCCGCTGAAGAATTACTGGCAGGCTGAGCCGATTGGCCGGGCGAGCCCCACCATGGCCGAATGCGCCAAGGTGTATCTGGGCGCCGTTCCTGCCTTGGCGGCGGAGTAACCCATGCAGGCTCTACAAGACTTCCTGGCCACGCCCGTCGGCCATCTGGTGCTGACGGTGGCGCAGACCCTGGCGCTGCTGGTGCCGGTGCTGATCTGCGTGGCCTACATGACCTGGGCCGAGCGCCGGATCATGGCGGCGATGCAGCTGCGCAAGGGCCCGAACGTGGTCGGCCCCTTCGGCATGCTGCAGCCCTTCGCCGACGCGCTGAAGATGCTGATGAAGGAAACCATCGTGCCCACGGGTGCCAGCCGGTACCTGTTCCTCGCGGCGCCGATGCTGACCTTCCTGCTCGCCATGATCGCCTGGTCGGTGATCCCGGTGAATGATGGCTGGGCGATCGCCGACATCAATGTCGGCATCCTGTACCTGTTCGCGGTCAGCTCGCTGGGCGTCTATGGTGTCATCATCGCGGGCTGGGCGTCCAATTCCAAATACGCCTTCCTGGGCGCGCTGCGCTCGGCGGCGCAGATGGTGTCTTACGAAGTCTCGATGGGCTTCGTGATCGTCACCGTGCTGCTTTGCGCGGGTTCGCTGAACCTGACCGAGATCGTCCGGGCGCAGACCACGGTGTGGTACGTCATCCCGCTGTTCCCGATGGCGATCATCTTCTTCATCAGCACACTGGCGGAAACCAACCGAGCGCCCTTCGACCTGCCTGAAGGCGAGAGCGAGCTGGTGGCGGGCTTCTTCGTCGAATACTCCTCGATGTCCTTCGCGCTCTTCTTCCTGGGCGAGTACGCGAACATCCTGCTGATGTGCTCGCTGACGACGATCCTGTTCCTGGGTGGCTGGCTGCCGCCGATGGCCATCGAGCCCTTCACCTGGGTGCCGGGCCCGCTGTGGTTCATGCTGAAGGCGGGGCTGCTGTTCTTCTGCTTCGTCTGGGTGCGCGCGACCTTCCCGCGCTACCGCTACGACCAGCTCATGCGTCTGGGCTGGAAGGTCTTCCTGCCGTTCAGCCTGGTGTGGCTGATCATCACGGCATTCACGCTGAAGCTGATGGGGTGGCTGCCGGCATGAGGCTCGATCGTTTCGCGCGGAGTTTCCTGCTCGCCGAGCTGGTCTCCGGTCTGGGTCTGACGCTGAGGTATTTCTTCGGCAAGAAGACCACCATCATGTATCCCTATGAGAAGACGCCGCAATCGCCGCGCTTCAAGGGGGAGCACGCACTGCGCCGCTACGCCAATGGCGAGGAACGCTGCATCGCGTGCAAGCTGTGCGAGGCGGTGTGCCCCGCCCAGGCCATCACGATCGAGGCCGAACCGCGTGAGGACGGCAGCCGCCGCACCACGCGCTACGACATCGACATGACCAAGTGCATCTACTGCGGCATGTGCGAGGAAGCCTGCCCGGTGGATGCGATCGTGGAGGGGCCGAACTTCGAGTTCGCGACCGAAACCCGCGAGGAGCTCATGTACGACAAGGACCGCCTGCTGGCGAACGGCGACCGTTGGGAAGCCGAGATCGCCAAGCGGCTCGAACTGGATGCGCCCTATCGATGATCGCTGGCCTCGCCTTTTATGTCTTCGCGGCGATCCTGATCGCCTGCGCCACCATGGTGGTCACCTCGCGCAATCCTGTGCATTCGGTGCTCTACCTGATCCTGGCCTTCTTCAACGCCGCGGGCCTGTTCCTGCTGGCGGGGGCGGAGTTCCTGGCGATGATCCTGGTCATCGTCTATGTCGGCGCGGTCGCCGTGCTGTTCCTCTTCGTGGTGATGATGCTCGACATCGACTTCACGAAGCTGCGTGAGGGTTTCCAGCGCTACGCGCCCTTCGGCGCCATCATCGGCGGCATCCTGTTCCTGGAACTGGTGATGGTGCTGGGCAGCTGGCGCTTCAGCGGCGACGCCGCCGAGCTGCGGCTCTCCCCCGCGCCGGCCGGCATCACCAACACCGAGGCGCTGGGGCGGATCCTCTATACGGACTACGTCTTCCTGTTCCAGATCGCGGGTCTGATCCTGCTGGTCGCCATGATGGGCGCCATCGTGCTGACCCTGCGCGAACGCACGGGCACCAAGCGGCAGAGCATCCCCGACCAGCTGGCGCGCGAAGGCAAGGTCGAGGTGCTGAACATTCCGGGCGGGCAGGGCATCCGCAGCCTGGGCATCCTGCGCCGGCTGCCCAAGGCCGAGCCCGCGCCCAAGAAGGTGGCCCATCATGGCCATGACGACGACCATCATGGCGGGGGGCATCACTGATGCTTGAGATCGGCCTCGGTCACTACCTCACGGTCAGTGCCATCCTGTTTGTGCTCGGCGTGTTCGGCATCTTCCTGAACCGCAAGAACGTCATCGTCATCCTGATGAGCATCGAGCTGATCCTGCTCTCGGTGAACCTGAACTTCGTCGCCTTCTCCTCGCGGCTGGACGACCTGGCGGGCCAGGTCTTCGCCATGCTGATCCTGACTGTCGCCGCGGCGGAAGCCGCGATCGGCCTCGCCATCCTTGTCATCTATTTCCGCAATCGCGGCTCCATCGAGGTCGAGGACATCTCGACGCTGAAAGGCTGATCGATGTTCGTCGGTGCCGTTTTCTTCCCGCTTCTGGGAGCCATCATCAGCGGCCTTTTCGGCCGGCTGATCGGTGACAAGGCCGCGCAGTGGACCACCGTGTTCTTCATGGTGCTGGCCGCCGTGTGCGGCGTGACCGCTTTCTTCGAGGTCGGCTTCGGCTCGGCCCCGCGCACGGAGGTGCTGTTCACCTGGGTCGATGTGGGGGACATGCAGTTCTCCTGGGCGCTGCGCTACGACACGCTGTCCGCGATGATGGTGGGGATGGTGACCTTCATCTCCACCTTCATCCACCTCTACTCCGTCGGCTATATGTCCCATGACGAGACGCCGAGCCGGTTCTTCGCCTACCTCTCGCTGTTCACCTTCATGATGCTGATGCTGGTGACGGCCGATAACCTGGTGCAGCTGTTCTTCGGCTGGGAAGGCGTCGGCCTCGCGAGCTACCTGCTGATCGGCTACTGGTATGAGCGCGAGAGCGCCTGCAACGCCGCGATGAAGGCCTTCATCGTGAACCGCGTGGGCGACGTGTTCTTCATGCTGGGCATGGCGCTGACCTTCTATGTGTTCAGCTCCGTCGAGTTCGGCGCGATCTTCGCCGCCGTCCCCCAGCATGTGAACGACCGCTTCCTGGGCCTGCCGGCGCTGGAGCTGATCGGCGTTCTGTTCTTCCTGGGCGCCTGCGGCAAGTCCGCGCAGCTCGGCCTGCACACCTGGCTGCCGGACGCGATGGAGGGCCCGACGCCCGTTTCCGCGCTGATCCACGCCGCCACCATGGTGACGGCCGGCGTGTTCCTGATGGCCCGCATGTCGCCGCTGATGGAATACGCGCCGGTCGCGCTGTCGATCGTGACGGTGGTCGGCGCCTCCACGGCGCTGTTCGCGGCCACCATCGGCTGCGTGCAGAACGACATCAAGCGCGTGATCGCCTACTCCACCTGCTCGCAGCTGGGCTACATGTTCGCGGCCGCCGGCGTGGGCCTGTACCAGGCCTCGGTGTTCCACCTGTTCACGCACGCCTTCTTCAAGGCGCTGCTGTTCCTGGGTGCGGGCAGCGTGATCCACGCCATGTCCGACGAGCAGGACATCCGCAAGATGGGCGGGATCTGGAAGAAGATTCCCATCACCTACGCGATGTTCTGGATCGGCAGCCTGGCGCTGGCCGGCATCCCGATCTTCGCGGGCTACTACTCCAAGGACGCGATCCTGGAGGGCGCGATCGCCGCCCATTCCGGCGTGGGCACCTATGCCTTCGTCTGCATGGTGCTGGCCGCCTTCCTGACCGCCTTCTACTCCTGGCGCCTCATCATCCTGACCTTCCATGGCGCGCCCCGCGCGGACCATCACACCATGGAACACGTGCATGAGAGCCCGGCCGTGATGCTGATCCCGCTGCTGGTCCTCTCGCTGGGGGCCATCTTCACGGGCTTCACCTTCGCCCCCTACTTCATCGGGGAGCACCAGGCGGAGTTCTGGAACGGCGCGATCTTCAACCTGCCGGCCAAGCACATGATCGAGGCGATGCACCACGCCCCGCACTGGGTGGCGACGCTCGCCAAGACGGTGGCGCTCTCGGGCATCGTGCTGGCCTTCGCCATCTACATGGGCGCGCCGAAGCTGCCCGCGAAGGTGGCGGGTGCCGTGCCGGGCCTGTACCGCTTCCTGCTGAACAAGTGGTACTTCGACGAACTGTACAACTGGCTGTTCGTGCAGCCGCTGCGCCGGCTGGCGCGCGGGCTGTGGCAGACCGGCGATGTGCGCATCATCGACGGCATGCCCAACGGCGCCGCCGCGATCACGGCCGGCATGGGGCGAAGCGCCATGCGGCTGCAGACGGGGAGGGTGGCGAGCTATGCCTTCGCCATGATCATCGGCCTCGTCGTTTTCGTTTCGCTCTTCCTGTTGGGGCGCTGAGCCATGAACGCCGCGGGCTTTCCGCTTCTCTCGCTGCTGACCTTCCTGCCGCTGGCCGGCGCCCTCATCATCATGCTGGTGCGTGGTGATGAGGCGGTGGTGGCGAGCAACGCTCGCTGGACCGCGCTCTGGACCAGCCTGATCGTCTTCGTCCTGTCGCTCATCCTCTGGATCAGCTTCGACAAATCCACCGCCGCCTTCCAGTTCGAGGAAAAGCTCGACTGGCTGCCGGATTTCGGGGTGGGCTATCACCTCGGCGTGGACGGCATCTCGGTGCTGTTCGTGCTGCTGGCCACCGCGCTGACGCCGATCTGCATCCTCGCCTCCTGGGTCAGCGTCACCAGCCGCGTGCGCGAATACATGATCGCCTTCCTGGTCCTGGAGACCATGATGGTGGGCATGTTCGTCGCCCTCGACATGATGCTGTTCTACATCTTCTTCGAGGGCGTGCTGATCCCGATGTTCCTCATCATCGGGATCTGGGGCGGGCCGCGGCGGGTGTATGCCGCCTATAAGTTCTTCCTCTACACCTTCCTGGGCTCCGTGCTGATGCTGCTGGCGATCATCGCCCTGTGGTATGCGACCGGCACCACGGATATCCCGGCGCTGATGCAGTTCCAGGTGCCCGTCGCCTGGCAGCCGATCATCTTCCTGGCCTTCTTCGCCTCCTTCGCCGTGAAGGTGCCGATGTGGCCGGTGCACACCTGGCTGCCGGATGCCCACGTCGAGGCACCGACCGCGGGCTCCGTCATCCTGGCGGGCGTGCTGCTGAAGATGGGCGGCTACGGCTTCATCCGCTTCAGCCTGCCGCTGCTGCCGCAGGCCAGCGCCGATTTCGCGCCCTTCATCTTCGCGCTGTCGGTCATCGCGGTGGTCTACACCTCGCTGGTGGCCCTGGCGCAGCAGGACATGAAGAAGCTCATCGCCTATTCCTCGGTCGCCCATATGGGCATCGTGACGATCGGCACCTTCACCTTCAACCAGCAGGGTCTCGAAGGCGCGCTGTACCAGATGTTGAGCCATGGCGTGGTCGCCGGCGCGCTCTTCCTCTGCGTGGGCGTGCTGTACGACCGGGAGCACACGCGCGAGATCGCGCGCTACGGCGGTGTCGCCAAGATCCTGCCCGCCTATGCGCTGGTGTTCATGCTGTTCACCATGGCCTCCATCGCGCTGCCGGGCACGGCGGGCTTCCCGGGTGAGTTCCTGGTGATCGTCGGCGCCTGGGCGGTCAGCCCCTGGGTGGCGCTGGGTGCCGCCATGGGCATGATCCTGGGCGCCGCCTACATGCTCTACCTGTATAAGCGGGTGGCCTTCGGCAAGATCACGCATGAGCATCTGCGCGGCCTGGCCGATCTCTCGGCGCGGGAGATCGTGATCTTCGCGCCGCTGGTCGTGCTCACCCTGTGGATGGGCATCTACCCCTCATCCTTCACCTCCTTCTTCTCCGCCTCCGTCGCTGCGCTGTTGCAGCAGCACGAAGCGGCGATGAATGTCGCGCGTCTCGCGGGGATCAACTGAGATGGAATGGAAGCTCGCCCTCCCCGAAATCACCCTGGCGGTCTCGGCCCTGATCATCCTGGTGGCCGGTGTGCTGCCCAAGCGCGACACCAGCTTCGGCGTCACCATGGCGGTGCTCGGCGCGCTGCTGCTGGCCGGCGGGCTGGTGCTGGCCCAGGGTGAGGGCTCGGCCTTCGGCGGCCAGTATGTGGCCGACAGCTTCTCCACCTTCATGAAGCTGCTCTGCCTGGCCGGTGCCGCGCTGGGGCTGATCCTGGCGCTGGACTGGAACGCCAAGCAGGGCATCGCCCGCTTCGAGTTCCCGTTGCTGGTCCTGCTCGCCACCATCGGCATGATGGTGATGATCTCGGCCAATGACCTGATGTCGCTGTACATGGGCCTGGAGCTGCTCTCGCTGCCGCTCTACGTGCTGGCCGCGATGGACCGCGACAATGGCCGCAGCGCGGAAGCGGGGCTGAAGTATTTCATCCTCGGCTCGCTGGCTTCCGGCCTGCTGCTCTATGGCAGTTCGCTGGTCTATGGCTTCGCCGGCACCACGAATTTCGACCGGCTGGCCGATGCCTTCTCCGCCCAGCAGGGGATTTCCGCGGGCGTGGTGGTGGGCATCGTGTTCATCATCGCCGCGCTGGCCTTCAAGATCTCCGCCGTGCCGTTCCACATGTGGACGCCCGACGTGTATGAGGGCGCGCCGACCCCGGTGACGGCCTTCTTCGCCTCCGCCCCCAAGGTGGCGGCGGTGGCGCTGCTGACGCGCGTGCTGGCCGGCCCCTTCGGGGATACGGTGTCCCAGTGGCAGCAGGTGATCGTGCTGGCGGCGCTGGGCTCCATGGTGCTGGGTGCGCTGGCCGCGATCGGGCAGCGCAACATCAAGCGCCTGATGGCCTATTCCTCCATCGGCCATATCGGCTTCGCGCTGATGGGCCTGGCGGTGGGCGGCGAGAGCGGCCTGCGCGGCGTGCTGGTCTATATGGCCATCTACCTGTTCATGAACCTCGGCACCTTCGCGGTGCTGGTGGCCATGCGCCGCAACGGCCGCGCGCTGGAGGGCATCGACGATCTGGCGGGCCTCGGCCGCACCGATCCGGCGATGGCGCTGGCGATGGCGGTCTTCATGTTCTCCATGGCGGGCGTGCCGCCGATGGCGGGCTTCTTCGGCAAGCTCTATGTGCTGCTGCCGGCGGTCGAGCAGGGGTTCTGGGTGCTGGCGGTGGTGGGCGTGCTGTCCTCCGTCGTCTCGGCCTTCTATTACCTGCGCGTGATCAAGGTGATGTACTTCGACGCGCCCGCCGAGGCCTTCGACGTGCGGCCCGCCTCCGTCTCCGTGGTGCTGGCCGGGACGGGCCTGTTCACGGGCTTCCTGTTCCTGTTCCCGGCGCCGCTGCTGGCCGCGGCCCGTGCCGCCGTCGTGGCGATCCTTGGCGCGGGATGACACCGCGCGCGGGGTGAACTGGCGGCTCTCGATCCATGAGAGCCTGGCCAGCACCTCCACGCTGCTGACCGAACTGGCCGAAAAGGGCGAGCCTGAGGGGCTCGCCATCCTCGCCCGGCGCCAGACCGCCGGGCGTGGCACCCAGGGGCGCGTGTGGGAATCCCGGACCGGCAACCTGCACCTGTCCGTGCTGTTGCGCCCGGCCATGCCGATGCGCGCGGTATCCCAGGCGGCCTTCGTCGCCGCCCTGGCCATGCAGCAGGCGGCCGGGCCCGCCACCCGGGTGAAATGGCCCAACGACCTGATGCTGGACGGCGCCAAGGTGGGCGGCGTGCTGACCGAAACCGCCAGCGACGCCCAGGGCAACCTCGCCTGGCTGGTCTTCGGCATCGGCATCAACCTGGCCTATGCGCCGGAGGTGCCGGGCAGGGCGGTCGCAGCCCTCGGCCCGGAGCCGGTGGAGCTCTTCGCCCGCCGCCTGCTCGATGCCGTGGCCCACTGGCACGGGGTCTGGATCGCCGAAGGCTTCGCCCCCATCCGGGCCGCCTGGATGCGCGTAGGCCCCGATGCTGGTGCCGAAGTGACGGCCAGCAGGGCTGGCAGCCGGATCACGGGGCGCTATGAGGGAATCTCGGAGGAAGGCGGGCTGTTGCTCGCTGTAGAAGGGCGCATCCATGCGCTCCATTCGGGGGAAATCGCCTGATGCTGCTCGCTGTCGATGCCGGCAACACGAATGTGGTCTTCGCGGTGCATGATGGGAAGGAATGGCGCGGCCGCTGGCGCATCGCCACCCGCGCCGACCGCACCTCGGACGAATACGCCGTCTGGCTGCTGCAGCTGATGCAGTATGAGGGGCTGAAGCGCGAGCATATCGACCGCTGCGTGATCGGCACGGTGGTGCCGGCGGCGCTGTACAACCTGCGCCGCCTGTGCCGCGACTGGTTCAGCTGCGAGCCCCTGGTGGCCCGCGCGCCGCTGGACTGGGGTTTCCGCATCAAGGTGGACAGCCCGGGCGATGTGGGGGCGGACCGTCTGTTGAACGCGCTGGCCGCGCACCATCATTACAAGGGCCCGCTGCTGGTGGTGGATTTCGGCACAGCCACCACATTCGATGTCGTGGACAAGGACGGCTCCTATCTGGGCGGCGTGATCGCGCCGGGCATCAACCTCTCGATCGAGGCGCTGCACCAGGCCGCGGCGCGGCTGCCGCGCATCGGTATCGGCCGCCCGCAATCCGCGATTGGCAGGAATACCGTGGCGGCCATGCAATCGGGCATCTATTGGGGCTATGTGGGCCTGATAGAGGGCATCGTCTCACGCGTGCGGGGCGAATACGGGGCGCCGCTGAAGGTCGTCGCCACCGGCGGCCTCGCGCCGCTCTTCGCCGAGGGGACCACGATCATCGAGAAGATCGACCCCGACATCACGCTCGAGGGGCTCAGGCTCCTCTCGGAACGCAACCCCGCGCCGGTGCTGCCTCGCAGCCGCGTGGAACTGGAATAGACGGGCAGCCGCCCCGCTTCGCGGCTTACGGACAGGACTAGATGACGGACGCAAATCACGATCTCGCTTTCATCCCTCTCGGCGGCACCGGCGAGATTGGGATGAACCTCAATGTGTACCGCTGCAACGGGGCCTATCTGGCGGTCGATTGCGGGCTCGGCTTCGGGGGCAACGACAACCCCGAGGTGGATGTGATGGTGCCCGACCCCGCCTGGCTGGTGGAGCGCCGGAAGAAGCTGGTGGGCATGGTCATCACCCATGCGCATGAGGACCATATCGGCGCGGTCGCGCATCTGTGGCGTTCGCTCGGCTGCCCGATCTGGGGCACGCCCTTCGTCATCTCCGTCCTGCGGCGCAAGCTGGGGGAGGTCGGGCTCGGCCATGATGTGGAGCTGAACACCGTCCAGCCCGGCGGCAGCTTCTCGATCGCGCCCTTTGAGTGCCAGTTCCTGCACGTCAGCCACTCCATCCCCGAGGCGCAGGCCCTGGTGCTGCGCACGCCCTATGGCACGGTGGTGCACACGGGCGACTGGAAGATGGACCCCCGGCCGATGGTGGGCCCGCCCACCGATGAGGCGGGCTTCGCCAAGGTCGGCGAGGAGGGGGTGCTGGCGATGATCTGCGACAGCACCAACGTGTTCGAGGAAAAGCCCGCCGGCAGCGAGGCCGATGTGCGCGAGGGGCTGGCCAAGGTGATCGCCGCCTGCAAGGGCCGCGTCGCCGTCACCTGCTTCGCCACCAATGTCGCGCGGGTGGAAAGCATCGCGCTGGCCGCCCAGGCCGCGGGGCGCAAGGTGGCGCTGTTCGGGCGTTCGCTGCGCAATGCCGTGACCTCGGCCCGGGAATGCGGCTACCTCTCCCAGGTGCATGATTTCATCTCCGAGGAGGAGGCGCAGTACCTGGCGGACCGCGAGCTGCTGCTGATCTGCACCGGCAGCCAGGGCGAGGAACGCAGCGCCATGGCCAAGATCGCCGCCGACAACCACCCCAACGTCACGCTGGGCGAAGGCGATACGGTGATCTTCTCGGCCCGCATGATCCCGGGCAATGAGCGCGCCGTGCAGCGCATGCAGGACGAGCTGACCCGCGCCGGCTGCGAGGTGATCACCCCCGACGATGCCCCCGGTGGCGTCAAGGTGCATTGCTCGGGCCATCCCTCCAAGGCCGAGCTGCAGCGCCTGTATGCCCTGGTGAAGCCGAAATACGCGGTGCCGACCCATGGCGAATGGCGCCACCTGTCGGAGCACGCGGGGGTGGCCGAGGACGCCGGCGCGGATGCCATCCTGGTCGAGGATGGCGACGTGCTGCGCCTGGCGCCCGGCCGCGCCGATGTGGCGGGCAGCGCCCCGGTGGGGCGGCTGGCCGTCGATGGGCCCCGGCTGCTGCCGCTGGAAGGCGGTGTGCTCGGTGCGCGCAAGCGCATGCTGTACAATGGCGTGGTGGTCGCCAGCCTGGCGGTCGACCGCGCGGGCAAGGTGCTGGGCCAGCCCCAGGTCTCGGCCCCCGGCCTGTATGAGGCCGATGGCGAGGAAACCGCGCAGCTGTCCGGGGAGTTGGCCCGGCTGGTGCGGGACCTGCCCGACAGCCTGCGTGGCGAGGACGATGCCCTGCGTGAGGCGGTGCGCGCCGCGCTGCGCAAGGCGGTGGGGCGGCGGCTGAAGAAGCGCCCCAATGTCGAGGTGCATCTGCTCAGGGTCTGACCGATGAACTGGTTTACCGGATTCGTCCTGTTTTTCATCATGTGGTGGACGGTGCTGTTCGCCGTGCTGCCGCTGGGGGTGCGGCCGGACGAATCCGGCCAGGACACCACCGGCGGCTGGCGCGGCGCCCCGCGTGAAGTGCGGCTGGGCCGTAAGGCGCTGATCACCACCGCCATCACGGCGGTGCTGTGGCTGGCCTTCTATGGCGCGATGCAGCTGGAATGGTTTGGATTCCGCGAGGGCATCTTCGCGATCCAGGGGGATTGAGGGCGCGCATCACCCGTTTGGGTAAAAAACCGCATGAATCCGACTGCAAGCCTTGAGGCAGATCAAAACCACTGCACAAAAAAATAGCGGACCAGCCGTCTGGAGGCATGGTCCGCTTACACTTGAAGCAGGTCGGGGCGTTTCGCCCTCTTTTTCACCTGATCAAGCCACCGTTTGGCGTTGAGAGCCTCGGCAGCCTTTGCCAATCTCTTCGTCAGAGAGAGGTTGGTCCTCTTTCTGCCGTGTGACTGGCGTTTCCTCCCTAAACTTGGCCGCCCTCTCTGGGGCGGCCTTTTTTTTAGCCCAGGGCTGATCAATGTGGAAGCAATTTCCGCATCTTCATTGGCCAGATCCTGTTAAAAAGTTTCGTGAAGGGCTGTTGCGGCGCAGCAATCTATTGCGACGCAGCGATTTCGGGGTCATCCACCCCCTCCAAATCGCAACACTGTTCCTGTTTCCGGGCGCCCCGGCGGGGGAATCGCCCCCAGGCACGGATTTCCGCCGCCTTCTTTGCCCTTCGGGTGATTTCGCCCGCCCGGGCGATGCTCTAGTTTGCGCCCGAAGATTACCGGAGCCACTGCCTTGCGCCTGTCCCGCGCCTTCCTGCCCACGCTGAAAGAAACCCCCGCCGAGGCGCAGATCGTCTCGCACCGGCTGATGCTGCGCGCGGGTCTGGTCCGCCAGACCTCCGCCGGCATCTATGCCTGGCTGCCGGCCGGCCTGCGCGTGCTGCGCAATGTGGGCCAGATCGTGCGCGAGGAGCAGGACCGCGCCGGGGCGCAGGAAATCCTGATGCCCACCATCCAGTCCGCCGATCTGTGGCGCCAGTCCGGCCGCTATGACGATTACGGCAAGGAGATGCTGCGCATTACCGACCGGCATGACCGTGAGATGCTGTACGGCCCGACCAACGAGGAAATGGTCACCGACATCTTCAAGAGCTATGCCCGCAGCTACCGCGACCTGCCGCGCAACCTGTACCACATCCAGTGGAAGTTCCGTGACGAGGTGCGCCCGCGCTTCGGCGTGATGCGCGGCCGCGAATTCCTGATGAAGGACGGCTACTCCTTCGACCTGACGCAGGAAGCCGCCCAGCATTCCTACCGCCAGATGTTCGTGGCCTATTTGCGCACCTTCGCGCGGATGGGGCTGAAGGCCATCCCGATGGCGGCCGACACCGGCCCCATCGGCGGCAACCTGTCCCATGAATTCATCATCCTGGCCGAGACGGGCGAGAGCCAGGTCTATCTGCACCGGGATTTCCTGAACTTCGACCCGCTGGCCGAGTTGCCGGATTTCGACGGCGACCTGACGCCCATCACCGATCGCTGGACCAGCCGCTACGCCGCGACCGACGAGATGCACGACGAGGCCGCCTGGAACGCGATCCCGGAGGGCGAGCGCGTCTCCGCCCGCGGCATCGAGGTGGGGCACATCTTCTATTTCGGCACCAAGTACAGCGCCTCCATGGGCCTGTCGGTGCCGGGGCCGGACGGCAAGCCCGTGCACCCGGAGATGGGCAGCTACGGCATCGGCGTCTCCCGCCTGCTGGGTGCGCTGATCGAGGCGAGCCATGACGACAACGGCATCATCTGGCCGGATTCCGTGGCCCCCTGGAAGGTTTCGATCCTGAACCTGAAGCCCGGCGACGCCGGCACCGACGCGCTGTGCGGCCAGTTGTATGCCGCGCTGCCCGACCAGGCGCTGCTGGATGACCGCGACGAGCGCCCGGGCGCCAAATTCGCCGATGCGGACCTGATGGGCATGCCCTGGCAGGCCATCATCGGCCCGCGCGGGGCGGCCGCCGGCAAGGTGGAACTGAAGCGCCGCGCAACCGGCGAGCGGTTCGAGCTTTCCCTCGAGGACGCTCTGGCCAAGATCAAGGGATAACGCATGTTCGGCGCCTTCGAGCGCATGGTGGCTTTCCGCTACCTGCGCGCCAGGAAGGGCGAGCGGTTCGTCTCCGTCATCGCCATCTTCTCGCTGGTGGGTATCGCGCTCGGGGTGGCCACCCTCATCATCGTCATGTCGGTGATGAACGGCTTCCGGCAGGAATTGCTGACGCGCATCCTGGGCCTGAACGGGCATCTGGGCGTGCACAGCATCCAGGGCGGCCCGCTGCCCGACTATGATGCGCTGACGGCGCGCATCCGCGCCGTGCCCGGCGTGGTGCAGGCCGCCCCCATCATCGAGGGCCAGGTGCTGCTGACCAGTGACCGCGGCGGGGCCGGCGGCGGCCTCGCGCGCGGGATCTCGCCCGAGGATCTGCGGGCGCGCGCCCTGGTCGCCAGCAATATCCGCGCGGGGCGGCTGGCCGATTTCGGCGGCGACGACACCATCGTCATCGGCACCCGGCTGGCCAACCGCATGGGGCTGACCGTGGGCGACCGCATCACCCTGGTCTCGCCCCAGGGCCGTGCCACCGTGCTGGGCACCGTGCCGCGCCTGCGCGCCTATCGCGTGGTGGCGCTGTTCGAGATCGGGATGCACGAATACGACAGCACCTTCGTCTTCCTGCCCCTCGCCTCGGCCCAGACCTATTTCCAGATGCCCGGCACCGTCAGCCAGGTGGAGGTCTTCGTCTCCGACCCCAGCCGGGTCGCGGCCACCACGCGGGCCATCCGCGAGGCGCTGGGCGCGCAGAACTTCCGCATCCTGGACTGGCAGAGCCTGAACAGCAGCTTCTTCGGCGCGGTGCAGGTGCAGCGCAACGTGATGTTCCTGATCCTGACGCTGATCATCATCGTCGCCGCCTTCAACATCATCAGCAGCCTGATCATGCTGGTGAAGGACAAGGGGCGGGACATCGCCATCCTGCGCACGGTGGGTGCCACGCAGGGGGCGATCATGCGCATCTTCCTGCTCGCCGGTGCCTCGGTGGGCATTCTCGGCACGCTGATCGGCTTCGCCCTGGGCATGGTGTTCTGCGCCAATATCGAGAGCATCCGCCAGTTCATCCAATCCCTGTCGGGGACGGAGCTGTTCAGCCCGGAGGTGTATTTCCTGGCGCAGCTGCCGGCGGTGGTGGACCCGATGGATGTGGTGCAGGCCGTGGGCATGGGCCTCGTCACCTCGCTGCTCGCCACCCTCTATCCCAGCTGGCGGGCCGCCCGCACCGACCCCGTGGTGATGCTGCGCAATGAATAGCCCCGTCCTGGAACTGCGCGGCGTCGCCCGCCGCTACGCCACCGAGGCCGCAACCCTGACCGTGCTGGACAACGCCAACCTCACCCTGCACCCGGGTGAGATCGTGGCGCTGGTCGCACCCTCGGGCACCGGCAAATCCACCCTGCTGCATGTGGCCGGGCTGCTGGAACGCCCTGACGCGGGGGAGGTGTACATCCACGGCACCCCCGCCGGCACCCAGAACGACGACACCCGCACCCGGCTGCGCCGCGAGACCATCGGCTTCGTCTATCAGTTCCACCACCTGCTGCCGGAATTCACGGCGCTGGAGAATGTGGTGCTGCCGCAGATGGCCGCGGGCATCGCCCGCCGCGTGGCGGAGGCCCGCGCGCAGGACCTGTTGGCGCGCTTCGGCCTGGCGAGCCGCGCCGAACACCGCCCGGGCAAGCTGTCGGGCGGCGAGCAGCAGCGCGTGGCCATCGCCCGCGCCCTGGCCAACAAGCCGCGCCTGCTGCTGGCGGACGAACCCACCGGCAACCTGGATGTGGGCACCAGCGGGCGGGTGTTCGACGAACTTCTGGCCCAGACCCGGGCGGAAGGGCTGGCGGCGCTGATCGCCACCCATAACCCGGAACTGGCGGCGCGGATGGACCGGGTGGTCACGCTCAGGGATGGGGCGGTGGTGGCGGGCTGACAGGGCATGACCCTGGCGCTCGGATAACGGGCGCCAGCGGGGCGAAGCCCTGTTTGCACCCGTTTGCATGCCATGCCACCTTTGTGGCGTGACAGATCAACTCATGCGTTTCGCCCGCCTTTCCGGCCGGCTGGCGGAGCTGACGGCATGACCAGGCCACCGCCGCTGTGGTTCCTGGCGCTGATCACCCTGACCGGCACGCTGGCCATGCACATCTTCGTGCCGACCCTGCCGCTGGTCGCCCGGCATTTCGGGGCCAGCGCCGGCGCCGCGCAGATGACGCTCAGCGCCTATGTCATCGGGCTGGCGGTGGCGCAGATCGCCTATGGCCCGATCTCGGACCGCTATGGCCGCCGGCCGGTGCTGATCCTCGGCATGGTGATCTACGCGCTGTCCAGCATGGTGGCGCTCTCCTCGGTCTCGATCGAGATGCTGATCGTCGTGCGCTTCTTCGAGGCGCTGGGCGGCGGCGCCGGGCTGGTGCTGGGCCGCGCCATCATCCGCGACGGCAGTTCGGGGTATGAGGCGGCGCGGCGGCTGTCCCTGCTGAACCTGATGGTGATGGCCGGGCCCGGCCTGTCGCCCATGCTGGGGGCGGCCATCGCGGATGTCGCGGGCTGGCGGGCGATCTTCGTGGCGCTGGCCGGGCTCGGCGTGCTGAACCTGTGGCTGGTGATCCGGCGCCTGCCGGCCGTGCCGCTCAACACCGGCCAGACCGGCTGGACCATCCTGCGCAATTACGGGCGGATGCTGCGCTCGGTGCGCTTCCTGGCCTATGTCTTCGGCGGCGGCTTCGCCTCCACCTCCATGTACGCCTTCGTCAGCGCGGCGCCCTTCATCTACATTGAGCAGCTTGGCCGCCCGACGCAGGAGGTGGGGGTGTATCTGGCCATCAACTTCCTGGGCACCTGGTTCGGCAGCCTGGCGACCAGCCGGCTGGCCGGGCGGGTGCAGCCGCGGCTGCTGATGGTGGGCAGCAACCTCATCACCTGCCTGGGCGCCGTGGTGTTCCTGGGGGTGGTGCTGACGGGCGGCCTGAGCGTGCCCGGCACCGTGCTGCCGATGATGCTGGTCAGCTTCGGCGCGGGCATCGCCTCACCCATGGCACTGTCGGAGGCAATGGCGGTGAACCCCACCATGGCGGGCTCCTCCTCGGGCCTCTATGGCTGCACGCAGATGGCGATCGGCGCGCTGTGCGCGGCCCTGGCGGGGGTGGGCGGCAACCCCGCCCTGGCCGCCGCGGTGGTGCTCACGGTCGCCGGGGTGATCTCCCAGGCGACCTTCTTCATCGCCGGAAAGGCGAGGGATTGAGGCGGGCGGTCTTTTTCAGGGGCTTCGCCCCCGAACCCGCACCGAGGGGCTCTGCCCCCAAGGGTGCAAAAGACCGAGGGGCTCTGCCCCTCGGCTCCCCGCCAAAGGCCGAAAGGCCCTTGGAACCCATCAGAGGCGCCATTTTCATTATAAAAATCAATGGCAGATACCTTCCCAGGATCAGCGCCAAACTGATCTAGGTCCAGGACCGAGCACGGTCCTGGCGGGGGTGTCGGGGGCGGAGCCCCTGAGTGCCTGCCCCCCGGCGCCTCAGGTGAACAGCCGCTCGCTCCCCAGCCCCTGGTACATCGCGGCCACCTGCTCGCCATAGCCGTTCCAGATCTGGGTCGGCACGCGCTCGCCGCTACCGATCAGGCGTTCGGTGGCCTGGCTCCAGCGCGGATGGGGCACTTCGGGGTTCACATTGGCCCAGAACCCGTATTCCTGGGGCTGGATGGTGCCCCAGAAGGTGGCCGGGCGTTCCTCCTGGAAGGTGATCCGCACCAGGGACTTGCCTGATTTGAAGCCGTATTTCCACGGGAACAGAACCCGCACCGGGGCGCCGTTCTGGGCCGGCAGCGGGTTGCCGTACATGCCGACCGCCATGAAGGCCAACTCGTTGCCGGCCTCCTGGATGGTGCAGGCCTCCTGGTGGGGCCAGGGGTACCAGCTCTGGCGCAGGCCGGGCATGACGGCGGGTAGGGCGGCGGTCTGGAAGGCGAGGTATTTCGCGCTCGCCATGGGCTTCACCACATCCAGCAGCGCCTTCAGCGCGAAGCCGGACCAGGGCACGGTCATCGCCCAGGCCTCGACACAGCGCAGGCGCAGCACGCGCTCCTCGATCGGCATCATCCGGATCAGGTCATCGATGTCGAATTCGCGCGGGTTCTCGACCAGCCCTTCCACCTTCAGCCGCCAAGGGCGGCGGGGCATGCGCTGGGCGTCCCGCGCGATGCCCTTGTAGGTGCCGAATTCATAGAAATTGTTGTAGTTGGTGGCCTCGCGCTCGGCGGTGATGGCGCGCCCGCCCGGATAGGCCGGGTTGCGCTGATGCTCCGGCAGGGCGGGGATGGCGCCTTGCTGGGCCAGCGCCGGCGTGGCCGCCAGCAGGGCGGGGGCGCCCATCAGCGCGCGGCGGTTCAGGACGAATGCCTGCGATGTGGCGGCGCTGTCGGGCAGCGCCCAGCCCTTGCGGCGGATGATGTTCATGCGGAAGGCCCTTTTCCTGCCGCCAGCATATGGGCGCTGCCGGTGCCGGCGCTAGCGGCGATGCGGCGGTTCTCGAGATGGCGGGCGAAAGCCCAGAGGATCAGCGCGCCGCCGGGGATCAGCAGCAGCTCCAGCGCCGGGTGGCGGGCCAGCGCCACGGTGCCCGTCCAGGACAGGAACAGCCCCAGGCTGAACACATGCAGGCTGTTGCGCCCGATGCGGCCCAGCGCCCCGGCCAGAGGCGTGCGGGCCCAGGCGGCGTCGCGCGGCACCAGCGCCGCGACCAGATAGGCCAGGCTGAGCGCGTGCAGGGCGCGCAGCGGGGCCAGCTGCTCCTTGCCGTCCAGCCAGGCGGGCAGGGTGCCGGTCAGCTTGGCCGCCAGCCCCAGCGCCACCACGCCCAGCGCGCCGGCGATCAGCCAGGGGGTGGGGCGCACGGCGCGGCCGGTGAACAGCACGCGGCGGCCGAACCAGGCGCCCAGCAGGAACAGCGGCACCCAGCCTGCCGGGCTGAAGGCGATATGGGTGCCGCCCAGCGCGGGCCATTCCGCGGGCAGCACCTGGGCCGCGGCATACAGGATGGCCGGCACCAGCAGTGCCCAGGCGCCCCAGCGCCCGACCAGCCACAGAAAGGGCACCAGCGCCGCCATCCCCAGCAGGAACATGGGCAGGATGCCCATGAAGGGCGGCTGGTACAGCAGCAGCGTGCCGCCGATCGCGGCCAGCACCGGGTGGGCCATGGCATAGCTCCAGCCCGGCGTGCCCAGCAGGGCGGCGGCCCCCGTGACCATCACGCCGAAGCCCAGGAACACCAGCATGTGCATGCGCCACAGCTTGCCGAAGCGCCCGGCCATGTCCCGGCAGGCGGCCAGGAAACCCTGCCGCGCCTGCTTGTACAGGAACACCGACCCCAGCCCGAAGCCAGACAGGAAGACGAACTGCTCGGAACTGTCGGACACGCCCCAGGCCGCATGGATCAACCAGCCGCCCGTGATGCTGCCCCCCATGTGGGAGGCGAAGATGGACAGCTGCAGCCAACCGCGGATGGCATCCAGCCGGGCGTCCCGGCTGGGGGGCTTGAGCGGTGCGCTCATGCGCGCCGCCATTGCCGGAAGGCCAGCACGGGCAGTTCCTGGCGGTGCAGCCACGCCAGGAAGGCCGCGACCAGGAAGGTGAAGCAGGCTTCCTTGAACAGCATGGCGCCGTCATTGTAGGGGTCGATTCCGATCGGCCCCAGCGTGTGCAGGAAGATGGCCCCGCCCATCAGCCCCATGGTCATGACCGCGCCGAACAGGCGGGTGGGCTGGTTCAGCACCAGGGTGGCCGCCGCGATCTCCAGCAGGGCCACGGTCCAGCGGACCTGCGGCTCGAAGGCCGGCAGGAACAGCCAGTCGGCCAGCGGCTGGAACACCCCCTGCACGGAGCCCTCGGCGCCGTTCAGCTTGAACTGTTCGTAGTAGAAGAACTCCCACGCGATCCACCCGGCCGCGAGCCAGGAGACGGCATGGGCCAGGCGCTGGGCGCAGCGTCCGGCAATGGGCAGGTTGGGATGCATGGCGGAGCCCCTCTGTGACACCGGTTCTTCGCCCGGCGCCGCCCGAAGGTTACATGATCGGCTCCGCCTGCCGCGAGCCGGACCTGACATGGCGCGCCTGGGGCTGCTCCGCCGGTTCCATCGACGGCTCCGCGAGGACGACACGGTCGCGTCCCGCGCGCTTGGCGGCGTAAAGCGCCAGATCCGCCTCCCGCAGCAGCTGGTCCATGCCGGCATCGTAACGGGGCGGGGCGATGCCGATGCTGACGGTGACCGCCAGCTCCGTCCCCGAACGCAGGGGCACGCGCAGGGCCGCGATGTCCTGGCGCAGCTGCTCCATCCGGGGCTCGGCCTGGTCGGGGCCGGGCAGCAGCAGGGCGAATTCCTCACCCCCCAGCCGGGCGGCGAAGCAAGGCTGATGCAGCAGCAGCCTGGCGACCGCCACCAGCACCGCGTCCCCGGCCTCATGGCCATGGGTGTCGTTCACCGCCTTGAAATGGTCGATGTCCAGCAGCGCCAGCGCGGCGCCGGGCATGCGCCGGGCATTCTCCAGCAGCTGCCGGCGGTTGGGCAGGCCGGTCATGGCATCGGTCGTCGCCTGTTCGATCAGCGCGCGCTGGGCATGGAGCAGGCGTTCGGCCGCGCGCAGGCGCGCCGTCAGCTCGATGACGGAGGGCGGTTTGAACACGAAGTCATCGGCGCCGGCGTCCAGCGCCTCCGCGACATGGGCATCGTCGAGGCTGGAGGACATGGCGATGAGATAGAGCGGCGGCCGGCCGGAGCGGGAGAGCAGGCGGGCATGCCAGCACAGTTCCATCCCCGGCATGCCCGGCAGCTCGAAGCTGGTCAGCAGAACGTCGACGGAGGCATCGGCGCGCAGGGTGTCCAGCGCATGCAGGCCATGCCCCTCCGCCACCACGGTATGGCCCGCGGCCTCTAGCATGGCGCGGACCAGGCGCTGCGCCAGACGGCCAGGCTCCACCAGAAGTATCTTCATGCCACCTCACCCATGCCTCGGCCGGGCCCCAAGGGCCTGGGCAGGCGTAGCCGGGTGGCGGTTGACCAATCCTTACCCGGCGGCGGCGCGGATGCGGAACAGCGCCTCGTCCTCGCCCAGCGCGGCCAGCACGGCGTCGATGGGCGGGGAGACCAGCGTGCCGGTCAGCGCGGCCCGCAGCGGCTGCGCCACGGCGCCGAGCTTCACGCCCTCCGCCTCGGCGAAGGCCTTGATGCGGGGCTCCAGCCCGGCGCGGGACCAGTCGCCGCCGGCCAGCGCCTCGGCCAGGCGGGCCAGGCGCGCGCGGCCTTCCTCGTTCAGCTGGCCCTGCGCCTTGGCGTCGGGCGCCGGCGCGCCGTGGCCGAGGGCGAATTTCGCGCCCTCCGCCAGTTCCAGCACGGTCTTGGCGCGTTCCTGCATGGCGGGCATCAGGGCCAGGATGCGGGCCTGTGCGGTCTCATCGGCACCCAGCCGGGCGCTGACATCGGCGGCCAGCCGCGCGGGGTCCGCCTGGCGGATATAGACGCCGTTGATGTGCATGAGCTTGGCGTAGTCCATGCGCGAGGCGCCCCGGCCCACATCGGACAGGTCGAAGATCTGCTCCGCGCGCTCGCGGGGGACGATTTCCTCGTCGCCATGGCCCCAGCCCAGGCGCAGCAGCGCGTTCAGCGCGGCCTCGGGCAGAATGCCCTGGTCGCGCCATTCCAGCACGCTGACGGCGCCGTGGCGCTTGGAGAGCTTGGCGCCATCCGCGCCATGGATCAGCGGGATATGGGCGAAGCGCGGCCGCTCCCAGCCCATGGCGTCGAACACCAGGCACTGGCGGAAGGTGTTGGTCAGGTGGTCGTCGCCACGGATGACATGGGTGATCTCCATGTCGTGGTCGTCCACCACCACCGCGTGCAGATAGGTGGGCGTGCCGTCCGAGCGCAGGATGATCAGGTCATCCAGCTCCTCGTTCTTCACCTCCACGCGGCCCTGCACCAGGTCCTCCACGACCATCGTGCCCTCACGCGGGGCCTTGATGCGGATGGCGTAGGGCTTGCCCTCCTGCTCGGGGCCGGGCGCGCGGTCGCGCCAGAAGCCGTTGTAGCGGGGGGGGCGCTTCTCGGCCATCGCGGCGGCGCGCATGGCGTCCAGCTCCTCGGCCGTCTCATAGGCGCGATAGGCGGCACCCTTGGCCAGCAGCTCGTGCGCGACCTCGGCGTGCCGGGCCTCCCGCGTCGATTGCAGGATGGGTTCGCGGTCGGGCGACAGGCCGAGCCAGGCCAGGCTTTCCTTGATCTGGTCCACCGCGGCCTGGGTGGAACGGGACTTGTCGGTGTCCTCGATGCGCAGCAGGTATTCGCCCCCGTTCCGGCGCGCGTAGAGGGCGTTGAAATAGGCGGTGCGGGCGCCCCCCACATGCAGGAAGCCGGTGGGGGAGGGCGCGAAACGGGTGCGGACGGTCATGGGGCCGATATCCGCCGCCGCGCGCGCTTCGTCCAGAGGGTTCCTCTCGTGTCTGGGGCGCGTTTTTCCGGCAGGCGGGCCGTGAGGGGCAGCGGGCGATTCAACCACCAATTGTAGTGGCTGGCCGCGGCTTCGCATACCGCATCGTGGGGTGGGGGTGGAGGCGGGCCGGGATCGCGAGAAATCTGTGGACGACTCGTTAACATTCCGTTTGCGGAAAGAGATGACTCGAGGCTTGTGACTTGACTCGGATTCGCGCGAAAGAATCGAGATGGCGCACGCTTGGGTTGCATCACCCGGGTCCGATCTCGCTCCGGCCGGCCTCGCCGCCGGGCGCGGCGCGCCGCTGTTCGTCCATTGGGCCGTCCTGTTCCGGGCCATGCTGGGCGCCCAGCACGGGCGCTGGCTGCTGTGGCTGCCGGTGGCGCTCGGCGCCGGGGTGCTCGCCTATTTCGCCTCGCCGGTGGAGCCGCCGCTGTGGCTGGGGCTCGGGGCTTTCGCGCCGTTGGGTGTCGCCGTCTGGGCCGCGCCGCGCCGGCCGGCCCTGGCCTGGCTGCTGGGGCTGCTGGGCGCCGCCTGGCTGGGGCTGGGGTTGGCCGCGCTGCACAGCGCCCGCATGCCCGCCGCCCTGGAACTGCCCCGCAACGCCGTGCGGGCCGAGGGGACGATCGCCGCTGTCGAGGCCCTGCCCGACGGGCTGCGGATCACCCTGTCGGGCGCCGTCTGGCCGGGGCTGGCCGAACCCGCCGGGCGGCTGGTGCGCGTGCGGCTGAAGGCGGATGACCCGCTACATCCCGTGCCCGGCCAGCGCATCGCGCTGCGCGCCATGCTGCGCGCGCCCTCCGCCCCCACCCATCCGGGCGCCTGGGATTTCCAGCGCGCCGCCTGGTTCTCGGGGCTCGGGGCCTCCGGCTATGCGCTCGGCCATGCCAGCTTGCTGCCGGGGGAGGGCAGGGCGCCCGCCCTGGCCGCCACCCGCCGCGCGATGGAAAGCCGCATCGCCGCCGTGCTGCCGGGCGCGCCCGGGGCTGTCGCCGCCGCGCTGATCACTGGCGGCCAATCCGTCATCCCGCCCGCCGAGATGGCCGCGATGCGCGACAGCGGCCTCGCGCATCTGCTCTCCGTCTCCGGTCTGCACATGACCATCGTGGTGGGGCTGGTCTATGCGCTGCTGCGGGGCGGGCTGGCGCTGTGCCCCTGGCTGGCGCTGCGGCTGGATGTGAAGCTGCCCGCGGCGCTGGGGGCGCTGGCGGCGGGGGGCTTCTATCTGGTGCTGTCGGGCAACCAGATCCCGATGCTGCGCAGCTTCGCCATGGCGGCCCTCGTCACGGCCGCGCTGCTGGCGGGGCGGCGCGCGATCACCCTGCGCGGTGTCGCCATCGCCGCGCTGATCGTGCTGCTGATCGACCCGGCCGCGATCCTCGGCCCTTCCTTCCAGATGAGCTTCGCCGCCGTGCTGGCCCTGGTGGCCGCCCATGAGGCGCTGCGCCCGCATCTGAGCGTGCCCGAGAACCCGCGCTGGTGGCGCCGGCCGCTGCTGGTGCTGGCGGGGCTGGCCGCCACATCCCTGATCGCGGGGCTGGCGACCATGCCCTTTGGCCTGGCGTATTTCGGGCGGCTGCAATTGTATGGGGTGGCGGCGAACATGGTCGCGGTGCCGCTGACCACCTTCCTGGTGATGCCGGCGGGGCTCGCCGCCGTGCTGGCCATGCCCCTGGGGCTGGAGGCCCTGCCGCTGACCGTCATGGGCTGGGGCGTGCAGGCGGTGCTGGGCATCGCGCAGGCCGTCGCCGCCTGGCCTGGCGCGACCCTGGCCTCAGAGCCCTTGCCGGCCTGGGGCGCCGCCCTGGTGGCGCTCGGCCTGTGCTGGCTGGCGCTGTGGCGTGGCTGGCTGCGGGCGCTGGCCCTGCCCATGCTGGCCTGCGGGCTGCTGGCGGGCATGGTGAGCCCCACGCCCGATGCGCTGGTGTCCGCCGATGGGCGGCTGATCGCCCTGCGCGCGGGGGGCGAGGTGTTCGTGCAGCGGGCCTCCGGCGCGCAGCGCTTCACCGCCGATGCCTGGCTGCGCGGCTGGGCGGAGGACGCCGCGCGCCCGCTGCCCGTGGCCGGCGGCCCGCCGGGGCTGGCCTGCGATGGTGCCTCCTGCCGCCTGTCGGACCGCATCGCCCTGCTGCGCCCGCCCGCCGCTCCGTCCGCTGGCCAGCGCGGCCGCACCCGGGCCGCGATGCCCGAGGCGCCTTGCGGCCAGGCCGCGCTGATCATCTCGCCCGAGCCCGTGCGCGGCCAGTGCGAGGGCAGCCGGGTGATCGACCGCTTCACCGTGTGGCGCGACGGCGCCCATGCCGTGTGGCTGACGGCCGATGGCGGGGTGCGGGTTCTGAGCGACCGCGCGCATCGCGGCGACAGGCCATGGGTTCCCCCGCGCCCCACGCCGCGCTATCAGGCGGAATCCCTTCCGGTCGCCAGCATCGAATAGCGGCCGCTTCCCTGTATATTTGGCGCACACCCCCCGCGCCTGAGGTTCCGCCCGTGCTCCCGCTCGTTGCCATTCTTGGCCGGCCCAATGTCGGCAAATCCACCCTGTTCAACCGCCTGGCCCGGCGCCGGATCGCCATCGTGGACGATACGCCCGGCGTCACGCGCGACCGGCGGGAGGTGGAAACCGAGATCGGCGGCCGCAAGGTGCGCCTGATGGACACCGCGGGCCTGGAGGAAGCGCCCCCCGAGACCATCCCCGGCCGCATGCGCCAAAGCACCGACACGGCGCTGGACATGGCCGATGTGGTGCTGCTGGTGATCGACGCCCGCTTCGGCCTGACGCCGGTGGACAAGACCTTCGCCGACATCCTGCGCCGCGCGAACAAGCCCGTGATCCTGGTGGCCAACAAGGCCGAGGGCCGCGCCGGCGCCACCTCCGCCATGGAGGCCTATGAGCTGGGCCTCGGCGACCCGCTGCCGGTCTCGGCTGAGCATGGCGAGGGCTTCGGCGAGCTGCATGAGGCCGTGGCCGAGGCGCTGCCCCCCGACCCCGAGGCCCGGGACTATGACCAGGAGGACGAGGACGACCGCGCCAACCGCCCTCTGCGTCTGGCGATCCTGGGCCGGCCCAATGCCGGCAAATCCACCCTGCTGAACACGCTGGTGGGCGAGGAGCGCATGATCACCGGCCCCGAGCCCGGGCTGACGCGCGACGCCATCCCGGTGGAATGGAACGACGGCCAGGGCCCGGTGCGGCTGGTCGATACCGCCGGCCTGCGCCGCAAGGCCCGCATCCATGAGAAGCTGGAGCAGCTCTCGACCTATTCCTCCATCGAGGCGCTGAAGCAGGCGGAGGCGATCATCCTCGTCCTCGACGCACAGCTGGGGATGGAGGAGCAGGACATCCGCATCGCCCGCCTCGCGGAGCGCGAGGGCCGGGCGCTGGTCATCGCGCTGAACAAGTGGGACGCGATCGAGGACCGCCCGGCCGCCCGCAAGCGGCTGGACGACACGCTGACGGCCTCTCTGGCGCAGATGAAGGGTGTGACGGTGGTGCCGATCTCGGCCGCCAACGGGCGCGGCGTGGACAAGCTGATGCCCGCCGTGCGCAAGGTGGTGGAGCTGTGGAACCGCCGCATCCCCACCGGCGCCCTGAACCGCTGGTTCGAGGACGCGCTGTCCCGCCATCAGCCGCCGCTGGTCTCCGGCAAGCGGTTGAAGCTGCGCTACGCCACCATGCCCAAGGCCCGGCCGCCCACGATCGTGGTGTTCGGCACCCGCGCCGAGCAGACCCCGCAGGATTACCAGCGCTATCTGGTGAACAGCTTCCGCGAGGCCTTCGACATGCCGGGCGTGCCCGTGCGGCTGAGCTTCAAGGGGACCGAGAACCCTTACGTGGACGAGGACTGACCGGCGCCGCGCGCGGTGGCGCGGGGCCTTCGGTTCCGCGCCGCCGCAGATGCGCGGGCAGGCCCTGTTCCAGCACGGTTTCCGTGCGCTCCCGGCCGTTATCCGGCAATCCCTTGGATTCGGTGCCGTCGGGCGGGGTCTTCTTCACTGCCATGATCCGTTCTCCTCATCGGAAGAACGGGCGGCGTGCTGTCAGGTTGCGGGCATCCGCACGCTGGCGAAGGCGGCGCGCAGCAGCACCACCTCATCCATCATGTCCGCCGATTGCGCGGCCTGGATGCGGGAGATGGGCTGGAAGCGCATCATCCGGTGGGGCCCTGCCGCCAGGACAGGTTCCATCTGCGGGAAGGGCGCTTCCTGATCCTCGGGCAGCACGCTGACCAGCACGTACTGGAAGTGCCGGCCCATGGCGTTCAGCAGCAGCGCGGTTTCCTGGAAATGGCGCTCGGCCTCGCCATCCTCCTGGATCACCTGCAGCACCAGCTTGTTGCCCACGCCGCGCATCGCGTCCTGGAAGCGCTGCACGCAGCGGGCCATGTATTGCAGGCCGTCTTCCGTCGTCATGTCCGCGCTGTGCAGGATGCAGGGGGCGCCGTGGCGGACCTCCAGCGCGTGGTTGCGGCTGCGGTACCAGCGCTCGTCCGGGCGGTCCGCGGCGTTGATGCTCTCCCAGCCCTCCGGGGCCAGCAGCGGGGCGAAATCCTCGCTCAGGATCTCCCGCACCATGTCCGGCGTGGCGGAGAGCCAGTCGAAGGGCCCGCTCCAGCGGCGCATGCTGAAGCGCTTCAGCATGGCGGCGGTGTAGCCGGTGCTGCCCAGGCTGATGATGAGCGGGGAGTTCGCGCCGCCGTAATGGGGCTGCAGCAGCTGGGCGCGCACCGCGTCCATGGCGGTGGCCATGTGGCGCTGGTACCATTCCTGGCTGCCGACGATCATCGGCATGAATTTCAGCAGGAATTCGTCGGGGCCCTGCACCAGGAAATCCTGGAAGCGGTCCTTCATCCAGTACTCGATGCCCTGCGCGCCGGCGTCGCGGCCCAGCAGGGCGCGGAAGCAGCCGTTCACGATTTCCGCGAACAGTTCCTCGTCGCTCATGCCCAGCCGGGTGACGGCGGGGGCCTGGGTGGAATGGCCGAGGCGCATGGAGAGGCGGCCGACCAGCTCGGCCAGCGCATCCTCCAGCGGGGCCTCACGCAGGCGGGCGATCAGCCGGGGCAGTTCGGTGCCGTATTCGCGGGGGGAGACATCCTGCCCGGTCAGGCCCTTGACGGCGCCGGTCAGCAGGGAAAGGGCCAGGGCGGGGCTGTGTGCCTCGCTGGCGATAGCTGTGGGGGCGGTAGCCGAAGGGGCGGGGGCCGCCCCATCCGGCGTATCGGCGCGCATGGGCGCGGGTTCCGGCGTGTCCGCCGGAACGGTAGCGGGAGCCAGATCCTCTCCCGCCACCTTGTCGTTCACCGCGAGTAGAACTCAACCACGAGGTTGGGTTCCATCTGCACCGGGTAGGGCACGTCGCTGACCTTCGGGGCGCGGAGGAACTTGCCGCGCATGGCGCGGTGATCCACCTCGATGTATTCGGGCACGTCGCGCTCGCCGCTCTGGGCCGCGTCCAGCACCATGGTCAGCTGCTTGGACTTTTCCTTCACCTCGATCAGGTCCCCGTCCTTCACGATGTAGGAGGAGATGTTGAGGCGCTTGCCGTTCACCAGCACATGGCCGTGGTTCACGAACTGGCGGGCGGCGAAGGGCGTGACGGCCAGCTTCATGCGGTACACTACGCTGTCCAGGCGGCGCTCCAGCAGCTCGATCAGGTTCTCGGAGGTGTCGCCCTTGCGGCGCACGGCCTCCTCATAATACTTGCGGAACTGCTTCTCACCGATGTTGCCGTAGTAGCCCTTGAGCTTCTGCTTGGCCATCAGCTGCACGCCGAAGTCCGTGGGCTTGTTCTTGCGGCGCTGGCCGTGCTGACCGGGACCATACTCGCGCTTGTTGACCGGGGACTTGGCACGGCCCCACAGGTTCACGCCAAGGCGGCGGTTGATCTTGTACTTGGATTCTGCGCGCTTCGTCATAGAACGACTGCCTCGCCCCGGGATGCGGGGCGATCCTTCTTCATCGTGCGGTATGGCCCGGCTCGGTGCCACCGCGGGTTGTCCCGGTAGTCCCGCCCCGGTGGTATAGCACCACCAGGCGGGCGTGCCGCACACAGTTTCGCGCGCTTATTGGCGCGAGGCTTGTGCAGCCGCGTTCCCAGGAATGGGGGGCGTATAGGGGCGGGGGGCGGCTTTGTCAAAACCGGCTTGCCAAACCGGGCCGGGCGGTTCAGTTGCGGGCCATGGTGACGCGCGAAGAGATCCTGGTCCTGGGCCTTTCGGCCGGTGTGGTGGGCAGCCTGGTGGGCGGGCTGATGCTGGGCATTGGGCTGGGGCTGGTGGTCAACGGGGCGCATGCCGGCTGGGTGCTGGTGCTGCCGGCGGGGCCGGTGGCGGGGCTGCTGGGCTATGTGCTGGCGCGGAAGCTGGCCGCGAAGCTGTAGGCATCCCCTCAAAACTCCCGGCTCACCCCCGCCAGCACCGCCCGCCGCAGCCCGTATTGCGGCGCCCCCACGCCAATCCCCGTCCCATCCCGCAGCATATAGTTCCGGTCGAACAGGTTGATCACATCCACCCGCGCCACCCATTCCCCCGCGCGCGGCAGGCTGAAGCGTTGGCTCACCCCCAGGTTCACCGTCACATAGGGCGTCACCGACTGGCTGTTGGCGAAGCCCCGCCGCATCCCGCTGCCATACAGCAGGCTGGCGTTCAGCGTGCCGCCCTCCCACCCCTGCCAGCTCGTGCTCGCGCTGCCGGTCAGCAGCTGGTCATGGTCCGTGCGCACGTATTTCCGCGCCACCTGCGCCAGCTCCGCGGCACTCCACACATATTGGCTGGACATCAGCCCCCGCCCCTCGGAGCGTGAGACCGCCAGGCTCGCCTGCGCCGACAGCGCTCCCCGCCGCCACCCGGCCGACAGCTCCACCCCATAGGCCCGCCCGCGTTGGTAGTTATAGGGGCTGAACACATAGGCGCGGCCGAACTGCCCCAGATCCTGCATGTCCCGCACCGTGCGGTGATACAGCTCCACCCCCAGCGTGATCTCCTCGCTCAGCCGGTGGCGCAGGCCGAGGTTCACGTAATGCGCGCGCTCCGGCCGCACCGGGTCGTTGCGGTTCACCTCGGGTGCCAATGTGGTGCCGGCGTAGCGGGACAGGGCCGGCAGGGCCAGCAGCTCCGCCGGCGCGGGGGTGAAGGTGCGGGCATAGCCCAGCGAGACACTGGTCGCCTCGCTCGCCTGCCACACCAGGGAGGCACGGGGCGACAGCTGCGAGGCGCTCACCTGCTGGTCCATCGCGTCGAAGCGTGCGCCCAGGTTCAGGGTCAGCGCCTCGCTCAGCCGCCATTCGTCCAGCGCGTAGAACCCGAACAGCCGGGTGGCGATGCGCCCGCGCTCGCTGATGGTAAACGGCGTGTCGGGCCCCGAGAGCGGCAGCACCGCGCTGTCCGTCGCGTTGCGCGTCATGTCGTGGCTGGCGGAAAAGCCGGTGCGCAGCGTGTGGGCGGCGTTCAGCCGGTATTGCGCATCGCCCTGCAGCCCCAGCGACAGGTTTTCCCGCAGCACCCGCGCCGCCACGCCGCTGGCCAGCAATTCGCCGCGCACATCCGGCAGATAGCTGAGGGAGGTCTGCCGGGCGGACAGCGCCAGCGTCGCCTCCCACGGCCCGCTCTCATGCCGCAGCCCCGCGATGGCGAACTGGCTGCGGTTCCATTGCCGGGCGCGCAGGGTGGCGCTGTCCAGCAGCGCGTCCCCCAGCACGGAATAGGCCGCGGGCTGCCCTGGGACATTCGGGATCTGGAAGCGCTGCTGCACCGTGCCCGCCACCAGGATGGCGCGCGTCGTCTCCGTGACGGGGTAGGAAAGCTGGACCACCCCGCGCCCCTGCCGGGTGGCGTTGTGCAGGGCATTCACCCCGCCGGTCGGGTTCTCGAAGCCGCGATCGCTGAATAGCAGGCTGCCGCTGAGGAAATAGCGCAGCCCCCCCAGCGCGCCGCCATAGCTGCCCCCGGGCTGGATCAGGCTGTTGGAGCCGCCCGAGATCCCCGCGCTGCCGCCCGGGTCCACCGCGCCGTCGCGCAGGCGCACATCCACCACGGCCGCCGTGCGCTGCCCGTATTGCGCCGGCAGGGCCCCGGTGATCAGCGAGACGGAGGAGACCGACCGCCCCTCCAGCAGCGCGCCGAAGCCGCTGATGCCCTCGGGGATGGCGATGCCCTCGATGCGGTATTGCAGGTTGCGGTGGTCGCCGCGCACATGCAGGTCGCCCGCGGCCTCCTGCACCACGCCCGGCGCGTGCAGCAGCACCTGGTTCAGCGTCGCGGCCTCGCCCTGGGGCAGGGCGGTGATCTCCTCCCGCCCGAAGCGCGTGACGGAGGCGCCGGAGGACGGGTCCTGCCCGGTGCGGGTGGCGGCCGCGCGGGCGGATTCCACCACCAGCTCCGGCAGTTCGGCCATCACAGCGCCATCCTGCGCCAGGGCCGCGATGGGCAGGCCCAGCACCAACAGCTGAACAGGCCTACATATGTATAGGTTCAGTGACTGCACAGCTTTGCATTCCTTCATATAATCGTTGTTTTTCAATATGTTATGAAGGTGTGCGGCAGCGATGCTGTCAAGCGCGCAACTGCGTGCTTGGCCCGGGGCAGAAACGAATGCCAAGATCGCGCCCAAGAAAACGAGGAAGCGCGGCTTGTCCGAGAACCTGTTCGACCATGTGATCTGCGGGGGTGGCTCCGCGGGCTCCGTCCTGGCCGCCCGGCTGTCGGAGGATCCCTCCCGCCGCGTCTGCCTGGTGGAGGCCGGGCCCGACACCCCGCCCGAGGCCGTGCCGGCGGATATCCGCCTCAGCTATCACGGCCATGCGGTCTACAACCCGGACTTCCTGTGGCGCGGGCTGAAGGTCACGCTGCCGCACCGCCCGCATAACCGGCCCGAGCCCCCGCCCAAGCCCCGCAGCTATGAGCAGGCGCGGGTGATGGGTGGCGGCAGTTCCATCAACGGGCAGCTCGGCAACCGGGGTGTGCCCAGCGACTACGACGATTGGTCGCGTGAGGGGGCCGAGGGCTGGAGCTGGGCCGAGGTTCTGCCCTTCTTCCGCAAGCTGGAGACCGACCTGGATTTCGGCGAGACCCCGCTGCATGGTGGCGGCGGGCCCATCCCGGTGCGGCGCATCCCGCGCGAATCCTGGCCCGGCTACAGCCAGGCGGCGGCCGCGACCTGGCAGGCCTCGGGCCTGCCCTATCTGGCGGACCAGAACGGGGATTTCCGCGATGGCTGGTTCGCCCTGACCACCGCCAATGCCGCGGCCGACCATCGGGTTTCGGCCGCCATGGGCTATCTGACCGCGGCGGTGCGCGCGCGGTCCAACCTGACCATCCTGGCCCGCCACCTGGTGCTGGGGCTGGATTTCGACGCGCAGGGCCGCGCCATCGCCGTGCGCCTGCGCGCGCCCGACGGCGACACCCGCCGGCTGGAGGTGCGGCGGGACATCATCCTCTCCATGGGCGCCATCCGTTCACCGGCCTTCCTGCAAAGCCAGGGTATCGGCGCGCCGGAGGATTTCTCCCCCCATGGCATCGCCCTGCGCAACCACCGCCCGGGCGTGGGGCGCAATCTGCAGGAACACCCGACCATGGGCATGGCCGCCCTGCTGCCAGCCGCCAGCCGCATGCCCGGCGCGCTGACCCAGCGCAACATCCATGCCGGGGTGCGCTGGTCCTCCGGCCTGCCGGGCGTGGCGGGGGGCGACATGTTCGCGCTGGCGATCGCGCGCCCCTCCTGGCACGCGGTGGGCGCGCGGCTGGGGGCGATCCAGGCCTGGGTCAACCGCAGCTATAGCCAGGGCAGCGTGCGCATCCAGGGCGCAGACCCCGCCCTGCACCCGGAGGTGAACCTCAACCTGCTGTCGGATGCGCGGGACGCGGAGCGCCTGATGGATGCGCTGCGCCGCATCGCGCTGTGGCACGCCATGCCCGCCCTGCGCGGGGCCATCCGCTATGCCTTTCCGGCCGTGTACAACGAGGCGGTGCGCAAGGTGGCGGTGCGCGGCCTGAAGAACGATGTGATGACGCGCCTGCTGGCGCCCATCCTGGAATTGCCGGGCGCCGTGCACCGCGCCGCCGTCCATGCCTTCATCACCGAGGCCCCGCCCATCGCGGCACTGCTGGCCGACGAGGACAAGCTGGAAGCCTTCGTGCGCGCCAACGCCACCGGGCAATGGCATGTCAGCTGCACCTGCCGCATGGGGCGCGAAGACGACCCGATGGCCGTGACCGACAGCGCGGGCCGCGTGCACGGCACGCCCGGGCTGAGGGTGTGCGATGCCTCGGTGTTTCCGTTCGTGCCGAGCGCGAATACGAACTTCCCGACGCTGATGGTGGCGGAGAAGATGGCGGCGGCGATCCTGGCGGAGAAGTAGAAGGCTGGGGAAGGCGCCGCCTTCCCCAGACCCCATCCGCTGGGGAGATAAGATCTCCCCAGGCCCCTGCGAATAGTTTTATATTATTGATATTATTATATAAATTTACCAGAGAAGCCTTCGCAGGCTCAGGGCTGTCCCAAAACTGATGGAAAGTAATGGGGGGGCAAACGCATCGCGTTTGACGAGGGGGAAAGTCATTTCCCCCTCAACCTTAATCTCCAGGGCAGCGCCTCAATCGTCTTTCTTCATCCCCATCACCGCGATGCCGATCTGCACGCTGGAGGCACTGAGCCCCAGGAAGAACCACAGCAGCAGCACCGGGATGGGGTGCTCGCGCGATCGCAGCATCAGTTGCCCGATGCCGCCGAAATTGCTCCACAGCAGCGCGCCCACCAGCAGGGTGGCGATGACGAAGCCGCCCAGCACGCCGGGCAGGAACAGCTGCACCGGCAGGGGCAGGCGCAGATAGAAGGCATGCAGCCGGCGCAGCATCGGCGTCAGGCCGGGCGCGGCACGGGGGTGGGGTCGCGCACCGGCAGGTGCACCAGCGCCGCGAAGGCGGCGGCGGCGATGGAGATGATCCACATCAGGTCGTAGCTGCCAGTGGCGTCGAAGATCACCCCGCCCAGGAAGGCGCCAGTGAAGCCGCCGATCTGGTGGCCCATGAAGACCAGGCCGAAGATGGTGCCCAGCCACCGCACCCCGAAATTCCTCGCACAGAGCGCCACGGTGGGCGGCACGGTGGACAGCCACAGCACCCCCATGATGGCCGAGAAGGCCAGCACGGTGGGGGTGGTCTTTTCCAGCATCATGAACACCGCCATCAGCACGCCCCGGCTGGCATAGATCAGCACCAGCAGCTCCCGCCGCTTCCAGCGGGAGGTGAGCTCGCCCGCCGTCAGGCTGCCCACCACGTTGAACAGCCCGATCAGGGAGATGGCGCCGGCACCGACATAGGAAGGCAGGTGGCAATAGGCCACGAAGCCCGGCAGGTGCACGGTCAGGAAGCTGACATGCACGCCGCAGACGAAGAAGCCCCAGAACAGGCACCAGAAGCTGGGGCTGGACAGGGCGCGGCGCAGCGCGTCGCTCGCACTTTCCTCATGCGCGGCCCCGGCCCGCACCGCCACTCGGTCATTCAGCGGCAAGGCTAGCGGCAGCATCAGCAGCGCGGCACCCGCCATCATGAACAGCGCGCCCTGCCAGCCGGCCAGATGGATGCCCAGCTGCGCCGCCGGCACCACCAGGAACTGCCCGAAGGAGGAACCGGCGGTGCCGAGCCCCACCGCGCGGCCGCGCATCGCCTCCGGCAGCAGGCGCGTCAGGGCGGAATTGATGATGGGCATGCCCGCGGCCGAGACCGCGACGCCCATCACCAGCCCGGCGAAGGCGGTGAACAGCCACAGCCCGCCGCTGAGCGCCATGCCCAGAATGCCCAGCCCATACAGCACCGCGCCGCCCATCAGCACCACCCGCGCGCCGTAGCGGTCGGCCAGCTGGCCGCAGATGGGCTGGCTGACGCCGTTCACCAGCACCTGCAACGCGATGGCGAAGGCGAAGCCCGAGGCGGTCCAGCCCTGGTCCAGCGTCATCGGCGCCAGGAACAGGCCGAAGCTCTGTCGCAGCCCCATGGCCAGGGCGGCGGCCAGCACGGCACAGAGACAGAGAAGCCAGAGCGGCGTCGCGCGGGTGAGAATGCTCATGGTCGCAGGTTTCCCGTGGCGGCGGCGCGCCGCAACAGGCATTCGCGCCGGGCACGGCATGCGCGCCATGCATGGGGGCTGATATCCCTGCCAGAATCAGGCTGGGCATGCCATGTTGGGGGGATGCGCCCGACCTTCATCCATCTGCACACCCATTCCAGCTACTCGCTGAGCGAAGGCGCCATCAAGGCCGAGAAGCTGGCCAGCTATGCCGCCGATGCGGGCATGCCGGCGGTGGCCATGACCGACACGGTG
Source organism: Rhodovarius lipocyclicus (assembly GCF_009900765.1). Taxonomy (GTDB): domain Bacteria; phylum Pseudomonadota; class Alphaproteobacteria; order Acetobacterales; family Acetobacteraceae; genus Rhodovarius; species Rhodovarius lipocyclicus. The sequence continues at coordinate 83,335 of NZ_JAAABL010000005.1, read as the reverse complement.
AACCTGTTCGGCGGCCTCGAATTCTCCATGGCCTGCACGGCCAAGGGGGTGCAGCCGATCCTGGGCTGCCAGCTCTGGCTCTCCCGCTCCGCGAGCGATGACCGGCCGGAGGCCGCGCGGCTGGCCCCGGATGTGGTGGTGGCGCTGGCCATGGGGGCCAAGGGGCTCGACAACCTTCAGCGCCTGACCAGCCTGTCGCATCTGGGCGAGGACCCCTCGGGCAAGCCCGCCATCGGCTTCGACACGCTGGCCCAGCACGCGGAGGACATCTTCCTGCTGACCGGCGGCACGGGCGGGCCGATCGCGCGCATGCTGGCCGAGGGCAGGCGGGCCCAGGCCGAGACCCTGCTGCGCCGCTTCCAGGAGATCTTCCCCGACCGCATGGCGGTGGAACTGCACCGCCACGGCACCGAGCGCGACATCGCCACGGAACCGGGCCAGCTCGCCCTGGCCGATGCGCTGCGCATCCCCATCGTTGGCACCAACGACGTCTATTTCGCCAAGCGCACGATGCATGAGGCGCATGACGCGCTGCTGTGCATCGCCGAGGGGCGGACCATGGCGGAGACCGACCGCCGCCGCGTGACCGCGGAGCACTGGTTCAAGCCCGCCGAGGACATGCGCAAGCTGTTCGCGGACCTGCCGGACGCGGCCGACAACACGCTGGCCATCGCGCGCATGTGCGCCGTGATGGCCGAAGTGAAGAAGCCCGCGCTGCCCATTTGCCCCAAGGTGCCGGAGGGCAAGACCGAGACCGAATTCGTGGGCGAGATGGCCCGCGAGGGGCTGAAGGAACGCCTGCGCGGCCCGCTCTCGGCGCCCGAGGAGGTGTACTGGCAGCGCCTGGACTATGAGCTGGGCGTCATCGATAAGATGGGCTTCTCCGGCTACTTCCTGATCGTGGCGGACTTCATCCAATGGGCGAAGAACCACGACATTCCGGTGGGGCCGGGGCGCGGTTCGGGCGCCGGCTCCCTGGCTGCCTGGGCGCTGAAGATCACCGACCTCGACCCGCTGCGCTTCGGCCTGCTGTTCGAGCGCTTCCTGAACCCCGAGCGCGTGTCGATGCCCGACTTCGACATCGACTTCTGCCAGGACCGGCGCGACGAGGTGATCAACTACGTCCGGCGCGAATACGGCCTCGACCGGGTCGCGCAGATCATCACCTTCGGCAAGTTGCAGGCGAAGGCTGCGGTGCGCGACGTGGGGCGCGTGCTGGGCATGCCCTATGGCCAGGTGGACAAGATCGCCTCCCTGATCCCGTTCAACCCGGCCAAGCCCATCCCGCTGAAGGAGGCGATCGAGGGCGAGCCGCGCATCCGCGAAATGGCCGAGAATGACGAGACGGTGGCCCGCCTGCTCGACATCGCCCAGCAGGTGGAGGGGCTGTACCGCAATGCCTCCACCCACGCGGCCGGCGTGGTGATCGGGCGCCGCCCGCTGCTGGAGATCGTGCCGCTCTACCGCGACCCGCGCAGCCCGGACCTCATCACCCAGTACTCCATGAAATACGTGGAGCAGGCGAGCTTGGTGAAGTTCGACTTCCTGGGCCTGAAGACGCTGACGGTGATCCAGCGCGCGCTGCGCCTGCTGCGCCAGCAGGGCATCGAGGTGGACATCAGCGCCATCCCGCTGGACGACAAGAAGACCTACGACATGCTGGCGCGCGGCGACGCGGCGGGGGTGTTCCAGTTCGAAGGCCAGGGCATGCGGGACTGCCTGCGGTCCATGCGCGCCAGCCGGCTGGAGGACCTGATCGCGGCGGTTTCGCTGTACCGCCCGGGCCCGATGGCCAATATCCCCGCCTATTGCGCCCGCAAGCTGGGCGAGCCCTGGGAAAGCCCGCACCCCTCCATCCACCCGATCCTGGAGGAGACCTATGGCATCATGGTCTACCAGGAGCAGGTGATGCAGATCGCCCAGGTGATGGCGGGCTTCTCGCTGGGCGGCGCCGACCTGCTGCGCCGCGCCATGGGCAAGAAGAACATGGAGGAAATGCAGCGCCTGCGCGTGACCTTCGTGGAGGGCGCGCAGAAGAACGGCGTGCCGGAGACGACGGCGGGCGAAGTGTTCGACCTGATGCAGCGCTTCGCGGAATACGGCTTCAACAAATCCCACGCGGCGGCCTATGCGCTGGTGTCCTACCAGACGGCCTGGCTGAAGGCGAACCACCCGGTGGCCTTCCTGGCGGCGTCGATGACGCTGGACATGGCCAACACCGACAAGCTGGCCGCCCACCTGCAGGAGGCATCGCGCGTCGGCATCAAGGTGCTGCCGCCGGACATCAACAAATCCGAGGCCGAGTTCACCATCGAGGACGGCAACATCCGCTTCGCGCTGGCGGCGGTGAAGCGCGTGGGCATGCAGGCCATGCAGGAGCTGGTGGCCGCGCGGAACAAGCCCTTCGAGAGCCTGGCCGATTTCGCGGAGCGGGTGGAACCGCGCCTGCTGAACAAGATGCAGATCGAGAACCTGGCCCGCGCCGGCGCCTTCGACAGCCTGGAGCCGAACCGTGCCGCGGTGGTCGCGGGCTCCGAGACCATCCTGCGCCGCGCCCAGGCCACGGCGGAGGACCGCGCGACCAACCAGGTCAGCCTGTTCGGCTCGGTGGAGCAGGGGCCCGCCATGCTGCGCCTGCCCGACGTGCCGCCCTGGCCGGTGCTGGACCGCCTGGGCTTCGAGGCGGAGGCGGTGGGCTTCCACCTGACCGCCCACCCGCTGGACGAATACCGCAAGGCGCTGGGGCGGCTCGGCGTCATCACCGCGGCCCAGCTGACCGAAACGGCGCGCGCCGGCACAAGGCGCGTGAAGCTGGCGGGCACGGTGGTGGGCCGCAAGGAGCGCAACACCAAGACCGGCAGCCGCATGGCCTGGATCAGCCTGAGCGACCAGACCGGCAGTTATGAGGTCACCTGCTTTTCCGAGGTGCTGTCCCGCTGCCGGGAGATGCTGGAGGACGGCAAGGCGCTGATCGTGACCGCCGAGGCCAAGCTGGAGAACGACACCCTGCGCCTGACCGCGCAGGAGGTGGAATTGCTGGACACCGCGGCCTCCGGCGTGCCGCAGAGCGTGCGGCTGCACATCGACAGCGCCGCCGCCATTCCGCATGTGAAGGCGCTGTTGCAGCGCGAGGGGCGGGGCAAGGGCCAGGTGGCGCTGAAACCGAACCTGCCCGACGGCATTGAGATCGAGGTGGCGCTGCCCGGGTACTGGAATGTCTCGCCGCGCATGATGCAGGCCATGAAGGTGCTGCCCGGCGTGGCGAACGTGGAGGAAGTCTGATGCAAGGGCGTATCCTGGGCCTCGCGGCCGCCGTGGCGCTGGGGGTGGGCTGCCTCTACATCATCCGGCCCTTCATCTCCTCGCTGCTCTGGGCCTCGATCCTGGTGTTCTGCACCTGGCCGGTCTTCGTGCTGCTGAACGAGAAGCTGCGGCTGTCGCGCACTCTCACCTCGCTGCTGCTGGTGCTGGCCTGCTTCCTGGTGCTGGTGGTGCCGGTGCTGGTGGCCGCCCCCACCTCCCGCTCCGACATCGACGCGCTGAGCCAGCGCATCGAATCCCTGGTGGCCGGCGGCCTGCCGGACCTGGCGCCGACGCTGGCGCAGATCCCCTTCGCGGGGGATTACCTGGCGGAGTTCTATGGGCGGTTCATGGGCAACGCCGATGCGTTGCTGGCCTTCGTCCGCCCCTATGCCGGCACCATCGCGCAGACGGCGCTGTCCATCCTGCTGTCGGTGCTGTCGGGGGTGGCGGAACTGCTGGTGGCGATCTTCCTGGCCTTCTTCCTGTACCGCGACGGCCCGGCCATCGCCCGCGCGCTGGAGGGGCTGATGCAGCGCCTGGCGGGCGACCGGGCGCGGCACCTGCTGCTGGTGGTGGCCAATGTCACGCGCGGGGTGGTGTTCGGGCTGGTGGGCACGGCCTTCGTGCAGGGGGCGATGACCATGGCGGGGCTTTGGATCTCCGGCGTGCCGCAGCCCATCCTGCTGGGGGTGGTGGCGGGGTGCCTGTCCATTCTGCCCGTGGGCGCGCCGCTGGTCTGGATCCCGGCCGCGATCTGGCTGTTCACGCAGGGTTCTACCGGCTGGGGCGTGTTCATGCTGCTGTATGGGGGCTTGGGGATTTCCTCGGCCGACAACGTGATCCGGCCCTGGTTCATCGCGCGCGGCGCCGATCTGCCGCTGCTGCTGACGCTGATCGGCGCGCTGGGGGGCGTGGTGGCCTTCGGCTTCCTGGGGCTGTTCCTGGGGCCCGTACTGCTGGCCGTGGGGTTCACGGTGATCAAGGAATGGGCGGAGATCGGCAATGGGGAGGCGCCGCCGCGAGGGTGAGCGCGCGGGGGCAGCGCCCCCGTCAACCCAGCCATGCAAAGCACGCTTCCCGTCCGCGCGCTGGCGCCGTATAGCGGACGTAACGGGAGCTTCATCCATGCGAATCAGGCTTTTCGCGGCCGTTGCCGCCCTTTGCCTTTCCTTCGGCGCCGAGGCGCGCACCGTCCGCTGGTCCGCCAGCGGCGATCCCAACACCATGGACCCGCACAGCCAGAATGTGGGCACCGTCACCATGGTGCTGCAGCAGGTCTATGACGCGCTGATCCAGCGCACCCGCACGCTGGGCCTCGGCCCCGGCCTGGCCACGCGGTGGGAGCAGGTGGAGCCCAACCGCTGGCGCTTCCATCTGCGCGAGGGCGTGCGCTTCCATGAAGGCCAGGCCTTCACCAGCGACGATGTGGTGTTCAGCATCACCCGCGCGAAGCAGCCCACCTCCAATTTCGGCATCTATGTCGACACGATCGAGAGCGCGGTGGCGGTGGACCCGCTGACGGTGGACATCATCACCCGCGTACCGGACCCCATCCTGCCCAACAAGATCGCCAGCGTGTTCATCATGAGCCGCGGCTGGTCCGAGGCGAATGGCGCCGCCCGCCCGCAGAACACCCGCCAGCGCGAGGAACTGCACACCACCCGCAACACCAACGGCACCGGCGCCTTCCGCCTGTCCCTGCGGGAGCCCGATGTGCGCACCGTGCTGACCCGCAACGCCGATTGGTGGGGCTGGCGGGAGGAAGGCACCGGCAATGTGACCGAGATCGTCTTCCGCCCCATCGCCTCCGACGCCACGCGCATCGCCGCCCTGCTGTCGGGCGAGGTGGATTTCGTGATGGACCCCCCGTTGCAGGATTTGCAGCGCCTGCGCGCCGCCCCCGGCGTGGGCGTGCTGGAGGGGCCGGAGGTGCGCACCATCTTCCTGGCCATGGATGTGGCCCGGCCGGAGCTGCTGTATTCCGACGTGCGCGGCCGCAACCCGCTGGCTGACCTGCGGGTGCGGCGCGCGCTGTACCAAGCCATCGATATCCAGGCGATCCAGCGCGTGACCATGCGCGGCCAGTCCCTGCCCACCGGCACCCTCTTCCCCGAACAGGTGAACGGCTATGTGCGGGAGGAGGATGTGCGCCTGCCCTTCGATGCCGCACGCGCCCGCGCCCTGCTGGCCGAGGCCGGCTATCCGAACGGCTTCGAGATCACGCTCGACTGCCCCAACAACCGCTACATCAATGATGAGCAGATCTGCCAGGCGATCGCCAGCATGTGGACGCGCGTGGGCATCCGCACCCGGCTGAACGCCATGCCGCTCGGCCCGTTCTTCGCCAAGATCCAGCGCGAGGACACCAGCGTCTATCTGTTCGGCTGGGGCGTGCCGACGCTGGATGCGCTGTATTCCTTCCAGTCGCTGCTGGCGTCGCGCGCCGGCGGGCAGCAGGGCGACGGCATCTGGAACTATGGCGGCTATTCCAACCCGGCCATGGACGCTCTGATCAACCGCATGCGCACCGAGACCGGGGACGCCCGCCAGGACGCCATCCGCCAGGCGCTGCACATCTTCCGGGAGGACGTGCCGCTGATCCCGCTGCACCACCAGATGATCCCCTGGGCGCTGCGCACCAGCATCACCATCCCGCACATGGCCAACAACCAGCCCTATTTCCGCTGGGCCGTGGTGAACTGAATGGTGCGCACCATGCCTCACCCCATCTTGCCGTGCCGGCCACGGCGCACCATTCGCGTTGTTGGTGGGCCGATTCACGCCGTCGCCTGCCGGCGCCAACGATCGGACCACGCCATTGCCGGTGGGCCGATTCACGCCGTCGCCTATCGGCGCCAACGATCGGACCACTAGATGTTCGCTTTCGTCATCTCCCGCCTGTTGCAGGCCATCCCGGTGATGCTGACCGTCAGCTTCATCAGCTTCGCCATGTTCACCTATGTGGGCGACCCGGTCTCGATCATGCTGGGCCAGGACGCGACGGAGGCCGAGCGCGCCGCCTTGGTGGCGCAGCTGGGCCTGGATCAGCCCTTCTTCGTGCAGTTCCTGAAATTCATCGGCCAGGCGGTGCAGGGGCAGTTCGGCCTCTCCTACCGCCTGTCGCGCCCGGTGGCGGAGCTGATCGCGGAGCGCGCGCCCGCCACGCTGGAACTCGCGCTGTGCGCCGCCTTCATCGCCATGGCCGTCGGCGTGCCGATGGGGGTCTATACCGGGCTCTACCGGAACTCGATCCTGTCGCGCTTCTTCCTCACCTTCTCGCTGATCGGCGTGTCGCTGCCGACCTTCCTCATCGGCATCCTGCTAATCCTGGCCTTCGCGGTGGGCCTCGGCTGGCTGCCCAGCTTCGGGCGGGGGGATGTGGTGCAGATCGGCTGGTGGTCCACGGGCTTCCTCACCGTCTCGGGCCTCAAGGCCATGATCCTGCCCGCGATCACGCTGGGGCTGTTCCAGCTCACGCTCATCATGCGGCTGGTGCGGGCGGAGATGATGGAGGTGCTGCGCACCGACTACATCAAGTTCGCCCGCGCGCGTGGCCTGTCCAACCGCGCGATCAATTTCGGCCATGCCCTGAAGAACACGCTGGTGCCGGTCATCACCATCGCGGGGTTGCAGCTGGGCGCCATCATCGCCTTCGCCATCGTGACGGAGACGGTGTTTCAATGGCCCGGCATGGGGCTGCTGTTCATCCAGTCCGTTGGCTCGGCCGACGTGCCGGTGATGGCGGCCTATCTGATGCTGATCGCGCTGGTCTTCGTGACCATCAACCTGATCGTCGATCTTCTCTACTATGCCGTCGATCCGCGCCTGCGCATCGGCAAGGGGGCGCATTGATGCGGGGCTTCTTCGACAGCGACCTGTGGTGGTCCTTCACCCGCAGCCGCATCACCATGGCCTCGGCGGTGGTGGCCTTCATCTGCATCGCGGGCTCCGCGCTGGCGCCCCTGCTGGCCCCGCATGACCCGTTCGATCTCGCCTCCCTGCAACTCATGGACGCCTTCAAGCCGCCGGTCTGGACGGCGGAGGGCGATGCCACCTATCCGCTCGGCACCGACGACCAGGGGCGGGATGTGCTCTCGGCCATCATGTACGGCGCGCGGGTGTCGCTGATGGTGGGGTTCTCGGCCACCATCTTCGCCACCCTGCTGGGGGTGATGGTGGGGCTGCTGGCCGGCTATCTGGGCGGCACCACCGATGCGGTGCTGATGCGGGTGGCCGATATCCAGCTGACCTTCCCCTCCATCCTTGTCGCCCTGCTGGTGGACGGCATCGTGCGCGCCGCCCTGCCGCGGGAGGTGCATGACCAGATCGCGCTGTTCGTCGTGATCTTCGCCATCGGCATCAGCGAATGGCCGAAATTCGCCCGCACCGTGCGCGGCTCCACCCTGGTGGAGCGCAACAAGGAATATGTGCTGGCCGCGCGCGTGATTGGCCTCGGCAAGTTGCCCATCATGCTGCGCCATGTGCTGCCCAACGTGCTGGGGCCCGTGCTGGTGATCGGCACGCTGAACCTGGCGCTGGCCATCTTGGCGGAGGCGACCCTCTCCTTCCTCGGCGTGGGCGTGCCGCCCACCCAGCCTTCGCTCGGCACCCTGATCAGGATCGGCAACGACTTCCTGTTCTCGGGCGAGTGGTGGATCACGATTTTCCCCGGCATCTCGCTCATCGTGATGGTGCTGTCCGTCAACCTGCTGGGCGACTGGTTGCGCGACGCCCTGAACCCGAAGCTGCGATGACCGCTCCTCTCCTCGAAGTCCGCAACCTGCGGGTGGAATTCCCCACCCGCCGCGGCACGCTGACGGCGCTGCACGATGTGTCGCTGACCATCCAACCCGGTGAGGTGCTGGGCATGGTGGGCGAATCGGGTGCCGGCAAATCCATGACCGGCGCCGCCATTATCGGCCTGATCGAGCCCCCGGGCCGCATCGCCGGCGGCCAGGTGCTGCTGGGCGGCCGGCGCATCGACAATCTGCCCTATGACCAGATGCGCCATGTGCGCGGCCGGCAGATCGGCGCCATCTTCCAGGACCCGCTGACGACGCTGAACCCGCTCTACACTGTCGGGCGCCAGCTGGTGGAGACCATCACCACCCACCTGCCGCTGAACCCCGCCCAGGCCCGCGCCCGGGCCATCGAGTGGCTGGAGCTGGTGGGCATCCCCGCCGCCAGCCAGCGCATCGACAGCTACCCGCATGAATTCTCGGGCGGCATGCGCCAGCGGGTGGTGATCGCGCTGGCCCTCTGCGCCGAGCCGCGGCTGATCATCGCCGACGAACCCACCACGGCGCTCGATGTCTCGATCCAGGCGCAGGTCATCGCCCTGCTGAAGCGCCTGGCGCGGGAGAAGGGCACGGCCATGCTGCTGGTCACGCACGACATGGGCGTGATCGCGGAAACCGCCGACCGCGTGGCGGTGATGTATGCCGGGCGGATCATCGAGATCGGCCCGGTGCGCCAGATCGTGAAGCACCCCCGGCACCCCTATACGGAGGGGCTCATGGCCTCCATCCCGCCGCTGGACCGCCGTGTGGAGCGGCTGGCCGCCATCGAGGGCTCCATGCCGCGCCTGTCCGCCATTCCGCCCGGCTGCGCCTACAACCCGCGCTGCCCGAAGGTGTTCGGCCGCTGCCTGACCGAGCGCCCGGAGCTGCTGGACGCCGGCACCACCCAGGCCGCCTGCTGGTTGCACGCCGATGGTTGAGAACCCGATGCTGGAGGCGCAGGACCTCGCCCGTTACTTCGATGTCTCCCGCCCCGCGCTGCAGCGGCTGCTGGCGCGCGAACCGCGCCGCACCCTGCGCGCGGTGGATGGGGTGTCCTTCGCCATCCCCAAGGGCCAGACCCTGTCGCTGGTGGGGGAATCGGGCTGCGGCAAATCCACCGTGGCGCGGCTGGTGGTGGGGCTGTACCCGCCCAGCGACGGCGCGGTGGTGTTCGACGGCCAGCCCCTGTCGGTCGCGCGCGCGGACCCCGCCCAGCGCCAGCGCATGCAGATGATCTTCCAGGACCCCTACGCCAGCCTGAATCCGCGCTGGCGCGTGCGGGACATCATCGCCGAGCCCATCCGCGCCTTCAAACTGGTGGAGGGCAAGGAGGCGATCCTGGCCCGGGTCGGCGAGTTGCTGACCCAGGTGGGCCTGGCCCCGGCCGATGGCGAGAAATTCCCGCATGAATTCTCGGGCGGGCAGCGGCAGCGCATCTCCATCGCGCGCGCCTTGTCCTCCAACCCGGAATTCCTGGTCTGCGACGAACCGACCTCGGCGCTCGATGTCTCGGTGCAGGCGCAGATCCTGAACCTGATGAAGGAATTGCAGAGCCGGCTGGGCCTGACCTTCCTGTTCATCTCCCACAACCTGTCCGTCGTGCGGCAGGTCAGCGACCGGGTGGGGGTGATGTACCTGGGCCGCATCGTGGAGCAGGCACCGGCGGAAACCCTGTTCACCGCGCCGCGCCACCCCTACACGCGCGCGCTGATGGAGGCGATCCCGGACCTCGAGATGACCGGGCGCGCCCGCACGCCGGTGGGGGGCGAAGTGCCGTCACCGATCAACCCGCCCTCCGGCTGCGCCTTCCACCCGCGCTGCCCGCTGGCGAACGCGCGCTGCAAGGCGGAGCGGCCCGTGGCGCTGGCGGCGGGGGAAAGCCTGGTGGCCTGCCATGCGGTGGAGGAAGGGAGGGGGTGAGCCTTCCTGGGAAGGTGGACTGGGGAGGCGCCGCCTCCCCAGACCCCTCCGCTGGGGAGATAAGATCTCCCCAGTCCCCTGCGAATAGCTTTATATTATTGATATTATTATATAATTTATCAGAAAAACCCTCCCGGACCCAGGTCCGCCCCCAAACTCCCAAAAAGTAATGGGGGGTTCTCGGGGGGAAAGTCATTTCCCCCCGAGCGGGAGCGCGAGGGCAGCGCCCTCGCTTACTGCTCTTCCGTAGGCTGCACCCCGGCGATCTCGCCCAGCGCGTTCACCGCGTTCTCGAACGCCACGACCTTGCCTGCGGTATCCGTGCTGGTCGGGTCCGCCGCCAGGGCCACATGGGCCGTGTGCAGGCGGTTCAGCACCGTCACCACGGCGCCGATCGTTCCTTGCACCGGGTCATTGTCCCGCAGTGCCACGATGCTGCGATACAGGCTGTAGCGGGCCACCGGATCCCGGTTGGTGGCGCGGGCGGCGGTCAGCAGGCGGTTGTGGGAGGCTTCGAGCGCGTTGCGGCTGCTGCGCACGGCGCCGCGCACGGCCTGGCCGGTTTCGGCGCCCAGCACCTGCTTCAGCAATTCCACCACGGCGGCCAGATGCGGCTCGGCCTCGGCGGCCAGGGTCCGCAGGCCGGGCTCGGGGCCGCCGCGCTTGCTGATCGTCTCGGCCAGGTCGGCCAGGGCGATGATGCCGGCCAGGCCCGCGCTGCGCACCTCTGGCGTCACGGTCACGCCGGCGGCGGTCTGCACGGCGGCCAGGCCGGCCTCGGTCAGGCGGGCCAGTTCGGCGCCGCTCGGGCCGGGCTTGGCCGTGATCGGCAGGCCGGAGGCGACATGGCCCATCACATGGCCGTAATCGCCGATCGCGGCGAAGGCGGGGGCGAAGACCATGCCCGCGGCGTCGGCGGCGCTGGGGCCTGGGCGGTCGGCGGGGCGGCGGCCGTCGGTGGCATAGGCCACCGCGGCTTCCTCACGCACCACCACCTGCTCGAAATCCGCCACGCGGCGGATGGCGGCGGTGGCGTTGGTGTCCGCGGTTTCCATCTGGCCGGCGAAGCGCTGCCCGGCGGGCAGGTCGGCCCGGCGGACCGGCGCGGTGGAGGCGCAGCCGGTGGCCAGCAGCAGCGGCAGCGCGATGGCTGTCAGGCGGTGACGGATCATGGCATCCCCACAGGGTTGGATTTCGGCGGAATGTCTGCCCGCGCCATGATGCCGTCAAGGCGCATGGCGCGGGCGAGGGAGCGCGCGGTCACCACCGGCGCCAGCCTCGGCCCCGGCCCGGCGGGTCGCTGGGGTCATTGTCCGTCACGCCGCGATAGGGCTGGGGCGGCGGGGCGTAATAGCGCGGCGGCGGCGGCGGCGGCGGGGGCGGCCGGTAATAGCCGCCGCGGCCCTGGCCCGCCGCGTCGTAAGGGTCGTTGTCCGTCACGCCGCGCCGATAGGGCGGGGGCGGGCGGTAATAGGGTTGCGGATAATAGCCACGGCCCCGGCCATAGCCCGCGGCGTCCGACGGGTCATTGTCGGTGATCACCGGAATGGCGGGGGTGGCCGCGCCCTCGGGGGTGGCGGCACGGGGCGGGGCCGCCAGGGCCGGGGCGGCCGCCCCCGCGGCGCCGCCGATGGTCAGAACGCGCAGAACAAGAAGTCGCCGCCCCAGCTTCGTGACAAGTCCTGGGTCGTCCGGTTCGTCAGCCATGGCCTGTTCCTCCTGGTAACAGCGTAGCGGTATTCAGGGCAATAATGGGGCGAAATCCCTGTAATTCTTGGGCTCCGCCCCATCTGTATTCCAGGGACTGGACCAGCGCGCGCCGCGTGGTGTCATCAAACCGCAGTCATCCCGTCACGCTGTTGTCCGCAAGCGGGCGTATGCCCCCGGCGCACTGAGTGAGCCTCGGGAGAGATTCGATGGCCGGCCCTAAGAATGTATTGCTGATCGTGGTGGACCAGTGGCGGTGGGATTTCCTGCCCGCCATGGGCGCGCATTTCCTGAAACTGCCCAATATCGAGCGCCTGTGCCGCGAGGGGCTGACCTTCAGCAACCACGTGACCAACGCCGTGCCCTGCGGCCCGGCCCGCGCCAGCCTGCTGACCGGGTTGTATGAGATGAACCACCGCGCGGTGCAGAACACCGTGCCGCTGGATGCCCGCCACTTCAACCTGGGCAAGGCGCTGCGCAACATCGGCTATGATCCGGCGCTGATCGGCTACACCACCACAACGCCAGACCCGCGCACGACCGGCGAGCGCGACCCGCGCTTCACCACGCTGGGCGACATCATGGACGGCTTCCGCGCGGTCGGCAGCTTCGAGCCGAACATGGACGGCTATTTCGGCTGGCTGGCGCATAAGGGCTATCCGCTGCCGGACCGGCGCGAGGATATCTGGCTGCCGGAGGGCGAGGATTCGGTGCCCGGCGCCACCGACCGCCCCTGCCGCATCCCCGCCAACCTGTCGGACAGCGCTTTCTTCACCGAACGCGCGCTGACCTACCTCAAGGGCAAGGGCGACAAGCCCTGGTTCCTGCATCTGGGCTACTACCGCCCACACCCGCCCTTCATCGCGCCCGCGCCCTACAACACGCTGTACAGCGCCGAGCAGATGCCTAGCCCCGTCCGCCGCGAGACCTGGCAGCAGGAGGCCGCCGGCCACCCGCTGCTGGCCCATTACCTGGAGGAGATCGGCCAGGGTTCCTTCTTCCGGGGGGCCGGCGGCGCCGCCGCGAACCTGGATGAGGGCGCGATCCGCCAGATGCGCGCGACCTATGCCGGGCTGATGACCGAGATCGACCAGTGCCTGGGCCAGGTCTTCGCCTGGCTGGACGACAACAAGGCCTGGGACGACACCATGATCGTCTTCACCTCCGACCATGGCGAGCAGCTGGGCGACCACTGGCTGCTGGGCAAGGTGGGCTTCTTCGACGAGAGCTTCCGCATCCCCCTCGTCATCAAGAACGCCGGCGCGAACACCCGCGCGGGCCAGATGGAGGACGGCTTCACGGAAAGCGTGGACATCATGCCGACCATCCTGGCGGCGCTGGGCGGGGAGGCGCCGCGCGCGGCCGATGGCGCGTCCCTGCTGCCCTATCTGACGCAGCCCGGCGGCGGCCCCGATGCCCGCCAGCACCTGTTCTACGAATATGATTTCCGGGACGTCTACTACTCCCGCCCCGAGAGCAAGCTGCAACTCTCGATGGATGAGTGCTCGTTGTGCGTGGTGCAGGACGAGCACTACAAATACGTGCATTTCGCCGCTCTGCCGCCGCTGTTCTTCGACCTGTCGGCGGACCCGCACCAGTTCACCAACCTGGCCGAAAAGCCCGAATACGCCGCCCTGGTGCGCGAATACGCCCAGAAGGCGCTGAGCCACCGCATGCGCCACGCTGAAAAGACGCTGACGCATTTCCGCGCCTCCCCCGCGGGGTTGCAGGAACGCGAGCCCCCGCGCGCACCCGACGCTATCTCCCCCCTCGCCGCCAATTGAGACAGGAGCGCCCCATGCCCATGCTGTCCCGCCGCACGATGCTGGCCACCCCGGCCATTGCTCTCGCCACGCCCGCCTTTGCCCAGGCCGACAACCGCCCCTCCATCACCATCGCGGTGCAGAAGGTGGTGAACACCAACACGCTGGAGGTGCTGCGCGAGCAGTCCAATGTGGGTGAGCGCGCCTTCAAGACCTCCATCTGGGAAGGGCTGATCGACCGCGACTGGCGCGGCCAGTTGCAGGCCGTGCCGGGCCTGGCCACCGCCTGGCGCCGCATCAGCGACCGCGTGGTGGAGCTGGACCTGCGTGAGGGCGTGCGCTTCCACAATGGCGACGAGATGACCGCCGAGGACGTGGTCTTCACCTTCGGCCCCGAGCGCATGTTCGGCGGTGCGGGCACCAAGGAACTGCCGCCCGAGATCCCGGCCATCGCCCGGCGCATCTGGCCCTCGCTGGAGAAAGTGGAGGCCGTCGGCCGCTACAAGGTGCGCTTCATCAACGGCACGCCCGATGTGACCATCGAGGGCCGCATCAGCCGCCTGGGCAGCGAGATCATCAGCCGCCGCGGCTATGAGCAGGCCGCGAGCTGGCTGGACTGGGCCCGCGCCCCGGTCACCACCGGCGCCTACAAGGTGGCCGAGCTGCGCCCCGATGTCTCCCTGACGCTGGTGGCCCATGACCAGTATTGGGGCGGCCGCCCGCCGCTGAAGCAGATCCGCTTCGTGGAGGTGCCCGAGGTGTCCTCGCGCATCAACGGCCTGCTGTCGGGCCAGTATCAGTTCGCCTGCGACATCCCGCCGGACCAGATCGCCGCCGTCGAGCGCAACCGCGCCTTCGAGGTGCAGGGCGGCACCATCCTGAACCACCGGCTGACCTGCTTCTACAAGAACCACCCGGTGCTGGCCGATGCCCGGGTGCGCCGCGCCATGACCCATTCCATCGACCGCAACGCGATCGTGGAGGCGCTGTGGGCCGGCCGCACTGTGGTGCCGAAGGGCCTGCAGTGGGAATATTACGGCGACATGTTCCTGTCCGACTGGTCGGTGCCCGCCTTCGACCTGGCCGAGGCTAGGCGCCTGCTGCGTGAGGCGAACTATCGCGGCGAGCCGATCCCCTACCGCCTGCTCAACAACTACTACACCAACCAGACGCCGACGGCGCAGGTGCTGGTGGAGATGTGGCGCGCGGCCGGGCTGAACGTGCAGATCGAGATGAAGGAGAACTGGTCGCAGATCTTCGACAACTCGTCCGTGCGCGGCGTGCGCGACTGGTCCAACAGCGCGCCGTTCAACGATCCCGTCTCCTCGCTGGTGAACCAGCACGGGCCGGCCGGCGAGCAGCAGCAGGTGGGCGAGTGGACGAACGCCGAGTTCAACACGCTGTCCGGCGTGCTGACCACCAGCACCGACCATGAGCAGCGCCGCCGCACCTTCCGCCGCATGCTGGAGATCGCGGAGCGTGAGGACCCCGCCTATACGGTGCTGCACCAGAACGCGACCTTCACCGCGAAGCGCCGCGACATCGCCTGGAAGGCCGCTCCGGCCTTCGCGATGGATTTCCGTCCCGGCAATTACGGGGCCTGATCCATGCTCCGCCGCACCCTCCTCGCCAGCCCGGCCGCCATCGCGCTTCCCTTGGCCGCCCCCGCTTTTGCACAGGCCGACACCCGGCCCGTGCTGACGGTGGCGGTGCAGAAGATCAGCAACTCCAACACGCTGGAGCCGCCGCGCGAACAGTCCAATGTGGGCTTCCGCCTGTCGGGCCTGTTCAGCGAGACGCTAATCGGCACCAACTGGACCGGCGACCTGTCCGCGAAGCCGGAACTGGCGACGGGGTGGCGGCGGATCGACGAGCGCACGCTGGAATTCCAGCTGCGCCCCGACGTGAAGCTGCATGACGGCCGGGTGATGTCGGCCGAGGACATCGCCTTCAGCCTGGGCGCCGAGCGCCTGTATGGCTCGGGCGAGGGCAATGCCGGGCGCGGCGTGCTGGCGGGTGCGACCGGCAAGGAGCCGCCGGGCGACGTGGTCGCCGCGGCCCGGCGCAGTTTCCCGGGTTTCGAGCGCATCGAGGCGGTGGACGAGACCACCATCCGCTTCGTGAACCGCGTGCCCGACCTGACGCTGGAAGGGCGGATGGCGCAGAATGTGGGCGCCATCTTCTCACGCGAGGCGTTCCGCGCCGCCGAGAGCTGGCTGGCCTGGGCCCGCCGGCCCGTCGGCACCGGCCCCTATCGCGTGGGGGAATACCGCCCCGATACCTCCCTGATGCTGGAGGCGCATGACGAATACTGGGGCGGCCGCCCGCCCGCGCGCCGCATCCGCGTGCTGGAGGTGCCGGAGGTGTCGTCGCGCATCAACGGGCTGGTGGCGGGCGAATTCGATTTCGCCTGCGACATCCCCCCCGACCAGATCGGCACGGTGGAGCGCCACCCGCGCTTCGAGGTGCTGGGCAGCGCGATCAACAACATCCGCATCATCTGCTTCGACACCATCCACCCCACCCTGCGCAACCCGCTGGTGCGCCGGGCCATGGCCCATGCGGTGGACCGCCGCACCATCGTGGACGCGTTGTGGGCCGGCCGCACCGAGGTGCCCAAGGGGCTGCAGCTGGAATCCTTCGGCCAGATGCATGTGGGCGAGCACGAGACCCCGCGCTTCGACGTGGCCGAGGCCAAGCGCCTGCTGCGCGAGGCCGGCTATCGCGGCGAGCCCATCCCCTACCGGCTGCTGAACAACTACTACACCGGCCAGGTGCCGACCGCGCAGATCCTGCAGGAGATGTGGCGCGCGGCCGGGCTGAACGTGCAGATCGAGATGCGCGAGAACTGGTCCCAGGTGAATGAGCCGGGGCCGAACCGCGCCGTGCGCGACTGGTCCTGCACCGCCGTCTTCGCGGACCCGGTGGCCACGCTGGTGCGCGCCATGGGGCCGAACGGGGAGCTGCAGCGCTCCGGCGAATGGAAGAACGAGGAGTTCAACCGGCTGTGCGGCGTGCTGGAGACCGGCACCGACCCTGGCGCGCGTCGCGCCGCCCACGCCCGCATGCTGAACATCATCGAGCGCGAGGACCCGGGCTATCTGGTGCTGCACCAGGCCGCGACCTTCACGGCCAAGCGGCGCGATATCGCCTGGCGCGCCCCGCGCGGCTGGCCGCTGGATTTCCGGGCCGGCAATTTGGGCTTCCGCGCATGAACCTCGTCGAGATCTCGGGCCTGACGGTGCGGTTCGGCGCGGCGCCCGCGCTGCGCGGCATCGACATCGCCGTGGCCCCGGGTGAGGCGCTGGGCATGGTGGGGGAATCGGGCTGCGGCAAATCCGTCACCTGGCTGGCGGCCCTCGGCCTGCTGCCGGGCAAGGCGCGCATCGAGGGCAGTGTGACGTTGCAGGGGCAGGAAATCCTGGGCGCCCCCGCCGCCACGCTGGACCGGCTGCGCGGCGGGCGCGTGGCGATGATCTTCCAGGACCCTTCCTCCTCCCTGAACCCGGTGCACCGCATCGGAAAGCAGGTGACGGAGGCGCTGGGCCTGCATCGCGGCCTGACCAGCGCGGCCGCCCGTGCCGAGGCGAAGCGCCTGTTCGAGCTGGTGGGCATCCCCGACGCCCAGCGGCGCCTCGATGCCTATCCGCATGAGCTGTCGGGCGGGCAGAACCAGCGCGTGATGATCGCCATGGCGCTGGCGGGTCAGCCCGAATTGCTGATCGCGGACGAACCCACCACCGCGCTGGACGTGACCATCCAGGCCCAGATCCTGGACCTGCTGAACGAGCTGCGGCGGGAGATGGGGATGGCGCTGGTGCTGATCTCCCACGACCTGGGCGTGATCGCGGAAACCTGCGAGCGGGTGGCCGTGATGTATGCCGGCCGCATCGTGGAGGAAGCGCCGGTGGAGCGCCTGTTCGCCGCCCCCAGCCACCCCTACACCCGCGGGCTGATGGCCGCCCTGCCGCCGATCGACGGGCCGCGCCGCCCGCTCGCCGCCATTCCGGGCACGGTGCCGGAGCCCTCGGCCCTGCCGCCGGGCTGCGCCTTCGCGCCGCGCTGCGCCCTGGCGCGGGAGGCCTGTTCGGTGGCGATCCCGCCTGACCGCCTGCTGGGCGCGGGCCACCGTGCCGCGTGCCTTGTGGCCGATGACGCGCTGGTGCCGGCATGAGCGTTCCTCTCCTCGTCGCGCGCGGCCTGGCCCGCCGCTATTCCATGAAGCGCGGCCTGTTCGGCGCGCCCACCGCCGTGGCCGCGGTGGAGGGCCTGGACCTGACGCTGGACCAGGGCCGCACCCTGGGTCTGGTGGGGGAATCCGGCTGCGGCAAATCCACCACCGGCCGCATGGTGCTGGGCATGGAAGCGCCCGATGCCGGCAGCATCGCCTTCGCCGGCCAGCCCATGCCGCGCCCCGGCTCCGCCGCCTGGCGCGCGCTGCGCGCCCGCATGCAGATGGTCTTCCAGGACCCGCTGGGCGCGCTGGACCGCCGCCTGACCATCGGCGCCCAGGTCGCCGAGCCGCTGGTGATCCATGGCATCGGCACCCGCGCCGACCGGCCGGAGCGTGTCGCCGCGCTGCTGGCCGATGTGGGGCTGCGCCCCGACCATGCCGGCCGCTATCCGCATGAGCTGTCGGGCGGGCAGCGGCAGCGCGCCGTGCTGGCCCGCGCCCTGGCCACCAGCCCCGAATTGCTGGTCTGCGACGAGCCGATCTCCGCGCTCGATGTCTCGATCCAGGCGCAGGTGATGAACCTGCTGACCGAGATCCAGGCGCGGCTCGGCCTGACCATGCTGTTCATCAGCCACGATCTGCGTGCCGTGCGCCAGGTCAGCCACCGGGTGGCCGTGATGTATCTGGGCCGCATCGTGGAGGAAGGCGCGCCGGACGCCGTGCTGCACGACCCGGCGCACCCCTATGCCCAGGCCCTCGTCTCGGCCATTCCGGGGCAGCAGGGCGTGCGGCGCATCCGCCTGCAGGGCGACCCGCCGAACCCGGCCGACCGCCCGCAGGGCTGCGCCTTCCACCCGCGCTGCCCGCTGGCGGGCCCGGTGTGCCGCCAGGCGGTGCCGGAACTGAAACCCCGCCCCGGCGACGGGCGCCTCGTCGCCTGCCATGTGGCGCAGGGCGAGATCTCGCCCCCGATGCAAAGGGCTGCCTGAGATGGCGCGTTTCCTCGCCGGGCGCCTGCTGCGCGCCTTCATCACCCTGTTCCTGGTCGTCACCTTCGCCTTCGTGGTGCTGCGCCTGTCGGGCGACCCCGCCCAGATCATCATGGGCGCCGATGCCCCGCATGAGGCCGTGGCGGCGTTCCGCCAGGCCTGGGGCCTCGATAAATCCTTGTGGGAACAGTATCTGGGCTATGTCGGCTCGATCTTCACGGGCGACCTCGGGCGGTCCATGCGCGATGGCCGGCCGGCGGCGGCACTGGTGGCGGAGCGCATCCCGGCCACCCTGGCGCTGACCATCCCGGCGCTGTTCCTCAAGCTCGGCCTCGGCATTCCCGCCGGCATCTATGCCGCCCTGCACCGCAATTCCGCGATCGACCGCGTGGTGATGCTGGTGGCGGTGGCGGGCTTCACCATCCCCTCCTTCGTGCTGGGGCTGCTGTTGGTGCTGGTGTTTGCCGTGCAGCTCGGCTGGCTGCCCTCGGGCGGGCAGGAGAGCTGGCGCCATGCCATTCTGCCCGTCATCACCCTGGGCATCGGCGGAGCCGCGGTGCTGGCGCGCTTTACGCGCTCCGCGATGCTGGAGGTGCTGGGCCAGCCCTATATCCGCACGGCCAGCGCCAAGGGCGTGCCCTGGCGGCGCGTCGTGTCGGGCCATGCGGCCCCCAACGCCGCCATCCCGACCGTGACCATCATTGGCTTCATGTTCGGCAGCCTGATCGCGGGGGCGGTGGTGGTCGAGAGCGTGTTCTCCTGGCCCGGCGTCGGCCGGCTGATGGTGGTGGCGGTGGCGAACCGGGACCTGGCGGTGGTGCAATGCGTGCTGCTGCTGGTTTCCTTCACCATGGTGGCGGCGAATTTCACGGTGGATCTGCTCTACGGCCTGATCGACCCGCGCCTGCGCACCGGCGCGCAAGGGGGGCATTGAGATGAGTGTCACGACCCTGAACGCGGCCCCCGCGCGCCGCAGCTGGCAACTGCCGCCGCCGCTGGTGCTGTTCGGCCTGTGCTGGCTGGCGCTGATGCTGGCCGTCGCCCTGCTGGCGCCGCTGATCACGCCCTATTCCTACACCGCGCTCGACCTGCGCAACCGGCTCTCGGCGCCCATCGGCATGGGCGGCACCATGGCCCATTGGCTGGGCACGGATGAGCTGGGGCGCGATGTGCTCTCGCGCCTCATCTCCTCCATCCGCATGAGCCTGACCATCGCTTTCGGCGCCACCATCATCGGCGCGCTGATCGGCACCACGCTGGGGCTGCTGGCGGCCTGGGCGCGGGGGCTGGTGGAGCAGGCGGTGCTGATGCTGGTGGATTTCTCGGCCAGCATCCCCTTCCTGATCCTCGCACTCGCGGTGCTGGCCTTCTTCGGCAACTCGCTGCCGCTGTTCATCTGCCTGCTGGGCCTGCATGCGTGGGAGCGCTACGCCCGCATCGCGCGCGGCCTGGCGATCTCGGCCGGTTCCCAGGGCTATGCGGCGGCGGTGCGCCAGCTCGGGGCCTCGCCGCTCAGGGTCTATCTGCTGCACATCCTGCCCAACATCGCCTCGACCCTGATCGTGTCGATGACGCTCGCCTTCCCCGAGATCATCCTGCTGGAAAGCGGGCTGTCCTTCCTCGGCCTGGGCGTGCAGCCGCCAGAGACCTCGCTGGGCAGCATGGTGGGCTATGGGCGGGAGTATCTGACGCGCGCGCCCTGGATCCTGCTCTCGCCCGCCATCATCATCGTGTTCACCACCCTGTCGGTCTCGTTGATCGGCGATTGGCTGCGCGACAAGCTCGATCCGACTTTGAGATAATGCCTCAGGCGCCGGCGCGCCCATCCGGGCGCTTGGCTTGCGCGCCGCGCACTGGCCCGCCCGTCAGGCAGGCGGCCTGGGCGCGGTCGTGCTTCGCACTCCCGGACCGATGCTGGGCATCGGTCCGCTTCACACGGAAAGGGCCCGGGATATGCCGCGCTTCATCATGGTGGCTTTGGATGGGCTGCGGCCCGATCTGGTCAGCGCCGAAACCACCCCGCACCTGGCGGCCCTGACCGCCGCCGGCACGCGCTTCGCCAATGCCCGCAGCGTCTTCCCCTCCGAGACGCGGGTGGCCACGCCCTCCCTCGTCACCGGCTGCCGCCCGGGCGGGCATGGCATGGTGGCGAACACGCTGTTCGACGCCCAGGCCGCGCCGGACCGGCTGCTGCGCACGAAGCTCGCGGCCGATGTGGAGGCCATGGCCCTCGGCGGCGAAACCCCGATGGAGCGCGCCTCCCTGGCCGAGCACCTGGCCCAGGCCGGGCGCAGCTTCGCCCTGGTCAGCGCCGGCACGCAGGGGGCCGCGCGCCTGCTGCATCCGGTCGCCCCGCGCCTGGGCAGCTTCCGCTGGAATGTCGAGGACACGCAGGGCGAGACTTTCGAGGAGGTCCGCGCCTCCCTGGGTGCCACGCCGCCCGCCGGCGTACCCAACACCGCCCGGGTGGAATTCGCCGGCCGCGTGCTGCTGGAACATGTGCTGCCCCTGCAGCGCCCCGACGTGGCGCTGCTGTGGCTCTCGGAGCCCGATGTGGCCTTCCACTATCGCGGCCTGCGTCATGAGGAGACGCTGGAGGCCCTGAAAGCTGCCGACGCCGTGCTGGGCCGGGTCGTCGCCTGGCGCGATGCGCAGCCCGACGCCGCCGAGATCGGCATCATCGTGCTGTCGGACCACGGCCATGTCACCGGCAAGGGCAAGCTCTCCTTGCGCGAGGAGTTGTGCCGCGCGGGCTTCGCCGCCGGCACCGGCATGGGTGAGGGGGTGGACGTGGTCGTGGCCCCCGCCGCCGCCCCGGGCCTGTGGCTGCGCGACAAGTCCCTGGCCCCGCAGATCGCGGAGTTCCTGGCCGGCCAGCCCTGGGCCGGCCCGCTGCTGGCGCGCGACCCCGCCATCCTGCCCGAGGGCCAGGCCGCGCCGCTGGCGCTGCTGGGCTCCGCCCACCGCCGCAGCGCCGACCTGGTCGTGACCTTCGCGGGCGACGAAGGCCCGGACCATTGGGGCCTGCCCGGCACCGCGCCCTTCGATACCGCCGATGTGCCCGAGGGCGGCGGCATGCACGGCGGCCTGCACCGCAGCGAACTGGCCACCGTGCTGGTGATGCAGGGCGGCCCGTTCCGCGGTGGCGCGGTGGCGCAATCCGCCGCGGACCTGACGGATATCGCGCCCACCGTGCTGCATGCGCTGGGCATCACACCCCAAGGCATGGAAGGCCGGCCGCTGCTGGGGGCCTTCGATGCGGGCGCGGATGCGGAACCGCTGCGGGAGATCGTGGCGATGCCGCGTGGCTTCCTGCTGCATGGGATGCGGGCGGAAGCCGGTGGGCGGTTCTATCCGACGGGGTTGGTGCGGGGGTGAGGTTAAGCCCAAGGGCAGCGCCCTCACCCCCTCACCCCCTCACCCGTCGCAGCACCGCATCCACCCCCAGTGCCACGCTCGTCACCGCGATCAGCAGCGTGCTCACCGCCGCGATGGTCGGCTCCACCTCCAGCAGCAGGCTGTTCCAGATCCTGACCGGCAGGGTTTCCGACCGGATGCCCGCCAGGAAGATGCTGATCACCAGCTCGTCGAAGGAGGTGAGGAAGGAGAACAGCGCCGCTGAGACGATGCCCGGGAAGGCCAGCGGCAGCACCACGCGGCGGAACACCCCCCAGCGCGTGCAGCCGCAGACCATGGCCGCGCGTTCCAGCGCCGGGTCCACCGTGCGCAGCGCGGATTGCAGGATGACCAGCACCACCGGCAGAGCCACCACCGTGTGCGCCACCGCGATCCAGGGCCGCACCCCCACCACGCCCAGGCGCGCCGACAGGAAATACACCGCCACCGCCGTGATCACATGCGGCACGATCACGGGTGTCAGCAGCAGAGAGGCCAGCACCTTCTTGAAGCGGAAATTCCCCCGCAGCATGGCATAGGCCGTCAGGAACCCCAGGAAGGTGGACAGCGCCGAGGTCATCAGCCCGATGAACACCGAATTCACGATGGCCGAGCGCCAGCGCGCATCGCCCAGGAAGCGCGCGTACCAGCGGGTGGAGAAGGTCTCGGGCGGGAATTTCAGATAGCCGTCCCCGCTGAAGGAGGCGATGGCGACCACAATGATCGGCGCCAGCAGCCCGAAGGCCAGCAGCACCACCAGCGCCTTCAGCAGCGTGGCGCGTAGCACGGGACCCATCATGGCATGGCTCCCTTCTCGTCGGTGGTGAAGCGGCTGTACAGGCCATAGAGGATCAGCGTGACCACCAGCAGCACGATGGTCATCAGCGCGGCCCCGGGCCAGTTCTGGGTTAGCTCCACCTCACGCTCGATCAGCATGGCGATCATCATGTCGCCCGGCCCACCCATCAGGGCGGGGGTGACGAAGAAGCCCAGCGCCAGGATGAAGGTGATCAGCACTCCGGCCACCACGCCATGCAGCGTCAGCGGCATGAACACGCGGGCGAAGACCTGCAGGGGCGTGGCGCCCATGCTCTCGGCCGCCTGCAGCAGCCGCATGTCCACCGCCTTCATCGCGGCATACAGCGTCAGGACCATGTAGGGCAGCAGCACATAGGTCATGCCGATGATCACGCCGGTGCGGTTGTACAGCAGCTGCACCGGCTCGCTCACCAGGCCGAGGCCCAGCAGCAGCTGGTTGATCAGCCCGTTGCGGCCCAGCAGCACCATCCAGGCATAGGTGCGCACGATGGTGCTGGTGAAGTACGGCAGCACGATGCACAGCAGCAGCAGGGTGAAGGCGAGGCCCGAGGCGCGCGACATGGCGTAGGAGACGGGATAGCCGATCACCAGCACCAGCGCCGTCACCACGGCGGAGATCCAGAGCGTGTTGATCAGCGCGCCGCCGACGGCGCCCGAGAGCAGCACCGCGTCGGCTTCCTCCAGGATCTCGGCCAGGCTGCCGAGCTCCTGCAGGGAGGCCACGAGGAACCAGCCGATCGGCACCAGGAACATGCCCAGCAGCAGCAGCAGGGCGGGGGCCAGCAGCAGCCAGGCGGGAAGGCGTCCAAGCGGCATGGCTCAGCCCGCCAGGAAGCGGCTGTCGGCCGCGTTCCAGCTGACGGTCACATCCGCGCCCGGGGCGTGCAGCGCGGCGCCCGCGGCGTTGGCGGTGTCGCACAGCACGCTGCGGCCGGGCTCCACCTCCACCTCATAGCGCATGGTGTTGCCCAGGAAGCTGGCATGCAGCACCCGGCCGGGCAGGGCGTTGGGCGCGGCATCGGCCAGGCCCGCCGTGATCGACAGTTTCTCGGGCCGGATGAAGGCGAGGCCGCCCTTCCCGGGCAGGCTGCCCGCGCCCGCCTGGATCAGCGCGCCACCAGGGCCGCGCGCGGCCGCGCCCTCCGGCGTCACGGGCAGCAGGTTGGCCTCCCCCAGAAAGGCCGCGACGAAGCTGCTCTCGGGTTTTTCGTAGACCTCGCGCGGCGGGCCCATCTGCGCAATCCGGCCGCGTTCCATGATGGCGATGCGGTCGGACATGGTCAGCGCCTCCTCCTGGTCATGGGTGACGTAGATCACCGTCATGCCCAGGCGCTGCTGGATGTCCTTGATCTCCACCTGCATGTGGTAGCGCAGGTTCTTGTCCAGCGCCCCCAGCGGCTCATCCATCAGCACCACGGCGGGGTGGCCCACGATGGCCCGTGCCAGGGCCACGCGCTGCTGCTGCCCGCCCGAGAGCTGGCGCTGATAGCGCTTCTCGAAGCCGGTCAGCTTCACCATGGCCAGGGCTTCGGCCACGCGGCTTTCGATCTCGGCCTTGGGCGCCCCACGCACGGAAAGCGGGAAGGCCACGTTCTCGGCCACGTTCAGGTGCGGGAAGATGGCGTAGTTCTGGAACACCATCCCCAGGCCACGCCCGCGCGGGGGCACGCGCGTCATGTCGCGCCCGCCCATCATCACGCGGCCCTCATCGGGCTGCACGAAGCCCGCCAGCATGGACAGGGTGGTGGTCTTGCCGCTGCCCGAGGGGCCCAGCAGGGTGAAGAACTCGCCGGCCGGAATGGCGAGGTCGACCCCCGCCACCACCGTCTCGGCACCATAGCGCTTGGTCACGCCCTCCAGGGCGACGGCCTGCATGTCAGCGCAGGACCCAGCGGGACCAGGCGCGGTTCACGCGGTCGCGGTTGTCCTCCCACCAGGTGACGTTCTGGTAGAAGCCGCTCCGGCGCGAACGCTCGCCGCCCGGCATGCGGGCGATCTCCTCGGGGGTCAGCCCCTCGAAGGCCTTCTGGTTGGTGGGGCCGTAGATCAGCTCCTTGGCGTAGCCGGCCTGGACATGGGGCTGCATCATGAAGTCGATCAGCCGCTGGGCGCCGGCGACGTTGCGCGCATCCTTGAAGATGCCCAGCGCCTGCACCTGGATCATGTGCTCGTTCCAGGTGTAGGCGAGCGGGGCGTTGCGGTCGATCAGCGTCTGCAGCCGGCCGTTCCAGATGGAGCCCGCGACCACTTCCTTGTCCGCCAGCATCTGCGCCGACAGCGCCCCCGTATCCCAGAAGCGGCGGATGCTGGGGCGAATCCGCGTGAGGGAGCGCAGCGCGCGGTCCACGTCGATCGGATAGATCTGGTCCTTCGGCACGCCATCGGCCAGCAGCGCGAATTCCAGATTGGGGGAACCCGCGGCCATGTCCGCCAGCATGCGGGGGCCGGGGAAGCGCTCGGCGTTCCAGAAATCCGCCCAGCTGTCCGGGTGGGCGTTCGGGAAGTGCTCCTTGCTGTAGGCCAGCACCGTGCAATAGACGAAGTTCGCCACCTGGGTGCGCAGGCGCAGTTCGGGCGCCACGTCCTCGGGCTTGGACCAGCGCCAGCTGTCATAGGCGATGGGGGCCAGCGCGCCCATGCGCTCCAGCGTGATCAGCTGGCCGTTGCCGGTGTCGATCAGGTCCAGCTCCACGTTGTTGGCGCGGAACATGGCGAACAGCTTGGCGGTGGTGGCGGCCACGGGGCGCACGGCGATGCCGGTTTCCCGCGTGAACGGGTCGTACACATGGCGGCGCATGATGTCGTCGTACACGCCGCCCGGGGTGCGCACGATCACCTCGCCATTGGCGCGGGCGGGGCGGGCGGCCAGGGCCGGGGCCAGCAGCGCGGCCCCGCCCAGCAGGGCACGGCGGCCCGGTTTCAGGATCTTGTCGTTCATCTCTCAGCCCCTCGAATTCGCGCGATGCGCGCATGGATCATTGGTGGTGGCGGGCGCTCTGCGGCGCGTTCAGCCGAACCGTGTGATGGCGTAGGGGGCGGGGTCCTGCGCGGGTTTCCGCCCCAGGATGATGTCCGCCACCAGCCTGCCACTGGGCGGGCCCCCTGTCATGCCGAAATGCCCGTGCCCGAAGCACAGGTGCAGCCCGGCATGGCCCGGCACCGGCCCCAGCACCGGCAGGCTGTCGGGGGTGGAGGGGCGGAAGCCCATCCACAGCCGCGGCGTGCCGCCGGTGATGCCGGGGAACAGGCTTTGCAGCTTGCCCAGCAACTGCTCGGCGCGGCGCTCGTCGGGGGCTGCGTCCAGCCCCGCGATCTCCACCGTGCCGGCGGCGCGCAGGCCTTCCTCCATCGGCGTCAGGCCGAAATTGCCGGATTTGTACAGCAGCGGGATGCGCGGCACGATGCTGGGATCGGGCAGCATCAGGTGATAGCCGCGCTCGGTTTCCAGCGGCGGCTTCACCCCCAGCGGCGCCAGCAACTGGCCGGACCAGGCGCCGCCCGCGACCACCACCTGCTCGGCCTCATGGTTGGCGATGTTGGTCATGACCATCCAGCGGCCTTCGCGCGGGATCAGCTTCATGGCGCGCTGGGGCAGGATGGCGCCGCCCTCGGCCAGCAGCAATTCGGCCAGGCGCTGGACGGTGCGGGCGGGGCTGATGGTGTGGCCGTTGCCCGGCACCAGCACGCCGCGCGTCACCCGCCGGGCGATGCCGGGGAACAGCTGGCGCAGCTCATCGGGGCCCAGCACCTCCGCCTGGATGCCCAGCCGTTCCCGCAAACCGCGCTCGATGGCGGCGGAGGGGGTTTCCTCCGCCTCGTCCCACAGCTGCACCTGGCCGGTGCGGCGGATCAGTTCGGAAAACCCGTCATGGCCCAGCAGGTCGCGCCAATCCTCGAAGGCGCCCTTGTGCAGGGCCCGCATGGCATCCGAGATGGCATGCACCCGGTCCATCCGCCCCGCGCGGATCCAGCGCAGCAGCCAGGGGGCGGCGCGCGGCAGATAGGCGGGGCGCACGGCCAGCGGCCCCAGCGGGTCCGTCAGCCAGCCCGGCACCTGACGCAGCATCCCCGGCAGGGCGATGGGCACCACCGTCTCCGCGCTCAGCAGCCCGGCATTGCCGAAGCTGGCCCCGCCCGCCGGCGGCAGCGGGTCGATCACCGTGACCGGAAGGCCCGCCCGGGCCAGCGGCAGCGCGGCCGACAGCCCCGCCACCCCGGCACCCAGGACGATGACGCGCGGCGCGCCCATCAGCCGAGCTGCGCCTGGGCGATGATCTCGATGCGCATGCCCGGCGCCAGCAGCTCCTTCACCACCACCGTGGCCCGGCAGGGGAAGGGGGCGCTGAAGGTCTCGGCATAGACGCGGTTCATCCCCGCGGCGTCGGCGGCGTCGATCAGGAAGACCTGCACCATCATCACATCGGCCAGCGTGCCGCCCGCCGCCTCGATGGCCAGCTTCAGGTTGGCCAGGGTGCGGCGGGTCTGCACCTCGATATCGCCGGGCACGATGGCGCCCGTTTCCGGGTCCTTCGGGATCTGGGCGGTCAGCACCAGCCCGCCCTTGCGGACCGTGCCGCTGATCGGGCCCTTGGAGGCGGCGAGCGGGGTCTGGACGACATCGAACATGGCGGGCTTCCTCAACAGGGGTTCACGAGCAGGCCGCGCGGCAGATGCGTCAGCAGCTCCGGCCCGGTCTCGGTGATCAGCACGGATTCACTCAGCGCGGCGCCGCCGGCCGAGGCATAGACGTGGAAGACCATGCCCGCCTCGAACCGCCATTCCGCGGCCGGGTGCAGGATGCGGGTGAAGTCGCTGGTGCGCGGCCCCGCATCGCCATACAGGCCGAGCGTATAGGCCGTGATGTTGTCGTAGCTGGGCCGCAGCCCGGCGCGCACCACGCCCTCGCGCAGGATGGCGTCCACCTCGGATGCCACAGCGCCGGGTTTCATGGCGGCGATCTGGGCATCCTGCAGTTCGGCCAGGATCTCGGCGGCGCGCTGGCGTTCGGGCTCGGGCTCACCAAGGACCACGCAGCGCATCACGCGGGAGGAATAGCCATGGATGCGTGGCGTCAGCTCGATATGCACCACATCGCCCCTGGCCAGCGGCGCGTCGCCCAGATGGCCGTGCAGGAAATCCCAGCCGCGCCCGCCGGTGATGGGGCCGGGGCGGTAGGGGTCGCCGCCCATCTCCACGAAGGTCATCTGCGCGCGCTTCGCGGCCTCCCGCTGGGTGCCGCCGGGCACGCACAGCGCCGCCGCGTCCAGCAGCGCCTGGTCGGCGATGGCCGCCGCCCGGCGCAGCAACTCGATCTCGGCCGGGGATTTGATCAGGCGCAGCTCGGCGATGGCCGGGCCCATATCCACGAACTGGGCTTGGGGCATGGCGCGGCGCATGGCCTCGAACCGCGCGACCGACATGCCATAGCTGTCGAAATCCACCCCGATGCGCGCGGCGGACAGGCCCCGCGCGGCCACGGCGCGGGCCAGGACGGGCACCGGGTCCTCCCAATCCGCGAAGGTCGGGATGTCAGTGATCCAGGTGCGCTGGGCGCAGACGCCCGCATCCAGCGCGCGGATCACGAAGAACGGCTCACCCTGGAGCGGGATGCCCACGCAGCGCCAGCGATTGGCCGAACTGCCGAAACCCGAGACCCAGGTCATCGCCTCGATCTCGTCGAACAGCGCCAGCTCCACGCCCGCTTCGCGCATGCGGGCCTGCAGCCGGGCCAAGCGCGCCTGGTATTCGGCCGGGGAGAAATACGGGTGCTGGCCCATCAGGCGGCCCCCCCGCCCAGGCGCCATCCGTCCAGCCGGTCCTTCAGCTGATAGGCGACACCGATGGCCGGCATGAACCAGGGGTTGCCGGTGTAGAAGGGCGCGGTGGGGAAGGGCAGCCGCGCGAAGGCGGAGGCGCTGTTGCTGCCGCCCAGCATCATCCGCGCGGCCACGCCGCCCAGATGCGTCATCGTCACCACGCCGCTGCCGTTGCAGGCCATGGCATAATACACGCCCTGGTCCTGACCCACATGCGGCATCATGTCGATGCCGAAGGCCACATTGCCCTTCCAGCTATGGGTGATGCGCACGCCCGCCAGGTCGGGGATCAGGTCCGTCATGAAGCGGTGCAGGGTGGCGGCGGAACGGCGCGTGTCCGCATCCAGGAAGCTGGCGCGGCCGCCGAACAGGATGCGTTTGTAATCGGGCGAGGGCCGGAAATAATACAGCACCTTCTTGGTGTCCCCGTAGACGCGCAACCGCGGCAGGGCCGCCTTCACCCGCTCCTCGCCGATCTCCTCGGTGGCGATCATGTAGCTGGCCACCGGCACCAGCCGGCGGCGGTGCCAGGGGGTGGCCTTTCCGGTATAGCCGTTGGTGGCGATCATCAGCTTGCCGGCGCGCAGCGGCCCCTGGCTGGTCTGCACCAGGAAGCCGCCATCCAGCGTGCGGGCATAGCCCAGCAGCTCCACCCCGCCCGCCAGCACCGCGCCCTGCGCCTGCGCCGCCCGCGCCAGGGAGCGCACGTATTTCCCCGGATGCAGCGAGCCCGCCCGCAGCATCACCAGCCCGCCATGGAAGCGGTCGGTGGCGATTTCCTCCCGCACGCGGGATTTCGGCAGCAGCCAGGCCTGCTCATCCTGGCTGGCATTGTTGATCATCTCGGCGCGGCGCTTCAGCGCGTCCATGGCCTTGGCGGCATGCGCGCCCACGAAGCGGCCGCAGCGCACATAGTCGCATTCCAGCGCCTCGCGCTTCACCAGCGCCTCGAAATCCTCGAAGGCCTGCTCGCCTTCCTCGGCCAGCTCGGCGAAGAACTTTTCGCCGAAGGCTTCCTTCAGGTCGGAACGGACCTTGCCCAGGCCGCCCGCACCCGACAGCGCGCCCCCGTTGCGGGATGACGCGCCCCAGCCGATCGGCTCGCGGTCCAGCACCAGCGGCTTCACGCCGTTGCGCGCCAGCTCCAGCGCGGTGGACAGCCCCGCGATGCCGCCGCCCACGATCACCACCGGCGCCTCGTCGGGCAAAGGGGTGGAGACGGGGGTGGGGGGCGCGGCCTCCCACCAGAAGGGGCGCTCCTGGAAACCGGGGGCGAAGGGGCTGGTTGTGTCGCTCATGTGACAGTCAGGCTGCCACGGGCGCGCGGGGCTGCCCCATACCAATCGGTTATGGGGTGCTCCGGTGGGTTATGCGTTCAGAGCACTTCTGGCAGCACCGTCACGCCGATCAGGTCGGTTTCGCGCACCAGCCCGGCCAGGCGCTCCTCGCTCCAGCCCTCGGTGCCCCGGGGGCGCTGGGGCAGCACCATCCAGCGGTAGTCGGCGGTGGAATCCAGCACCCGCACCTTCTTTTCGGGCGGGATCACGGTGCCCCATTCCTCCCGCACCAGCCCGCGCGGGTCGCGCACGGCGCGGGAGCGGTAGCCCGCCGATTTGTACCACAGCGGCGGATAGCCCAGCAGCATGCGCGGGTAGCAGCTGCACAGGGTGCAGACGATGATGTTGTGCACCGCCTCCGTATTCTCCAGCACGCCGAGCGGCGGGGAGCCCGTCAGGTAGATGCCCAGCTCCTCGATCGCGCTGGTCGCGTTGTCCAGCAGGCGGGCGCGATAGGCGGCATCCACCCAGGCGCGCGCCACCACCTGTCCCCCGCGCGCGGGCGAGGCCGCGTCCATCGCGGCGCCGCTGCGGGAGAGCTCCTCCTCGTTCAGCACGCCCTTGCCGATCAGCAGGCCGCGGAAGGCCGCCAGCAGCCGGTCGGAATCCAGTTCCGCGAGGTTCATGCCGCCTCCAGCCAATGTTCGTAGATCTCGATCAGGAATTCGTCGCCCGGGGCGTTCTCGGGCCAGATCTCCGCCTGCTCGAAGGCGACGTGATACAGCGGGATGGTCGCGGCCGGGCGGGCGAAGGCCAGGTCCTCCGGGTTGCGGAAGGCACCCAGGCGCCGCAGCACCGTGCCGGTGCGCCCGCGCACGTAATGGGGCGTGCGCACATGGGCGGGGCCTTCGAGTTCCGGCCAGGCGTCGCGCACGCGCACGCGGGTTCCGGGGGCGAAGCCACTCATGCGGCCAGGGCCTGTGCCAGCTCGGCCTCGGTGACGACGCCTTTTTCCAGCATCACCTTCACCATCGAATACAGCCAGCGTTGATAGTAGCTGGAGGCATCGTAGACATCGGGCGCCAGGGATTCGATGCCGCGCCGCATCTCGTCGGTGCTGAACAGGCCGTGCAGGGCCAGCACCTGCCGCAGCGCGTCCACCTGGCGGTCGAAGGGCGTCAGCTCATGCGCTTCCTTGTCGATCGGCGCGCAGAGGAACTGGGTGACCCCGCCCATGTCGTGGTGGGAGCGGCCCCGAGCGTTCTCAGGCAGGGCGTTCTCAGGCAAGGCGGTGTCAGGTGGCATGATCCGTCTCCTTCGCGGCGAGGCTACAGCACAGGCGCGCTTCAGGCCAAGCGCGCCCGGCTGCCATCCTCATGAAAGGCGGTGGCAGCCAGCGCGCGCAGGCCGCAGGGGCCGCCGCGTTCGGGCACCGGCAGGCCGGGCGGCACCACGCCTTCCAGCACATGGCCCTCAAGCTCCAGCACCACGCGCGTGCCGGCCCCCAGGGAGGGATGGACCATGCGCACCAGCCCGGGGCCGGGGCCGGCTTCCACCGCCACCTCATGCGGGCGCAGGAACAGGCGCAGCGCGCCGTCCGGCCAGGCGGGCGGGGCGGCCAGGCCGGGCAGGGGGCTTTCCAGCCGCCCGCCCGAAAGCCGCGCCGGGATGCAGCTCGCCTCCCCCAGGAAGCCCGCGACGAAGGCGGTGGCGGGGGCCTCCAGCAATGTCGCGGGGGGCGCGAACTGCGCCAGCCGGCCGCGGTCCAGCACCGCCACCCGGTCGGCCAGCTCCAGCGCTTCCTCCTGGTCATGGGTGACCAGGATGGTGGTGATGCCCAGCCGGTCATGCAGGCCGCGCACCCAGCGGCGCACATCCTTGCGCACCACGGCATCCAGCGCGGCGAAGGGCTCGTCCAGCAGCAGCAGCAGCGGCTCGATCGCCAGGGCGCGCGCCAGCGCGATGCGCTGGCGTTGCCCGCCCGAGCACTGGTCGGGGAAGCGCCCGGCGAGTTCGGGGATCTGCACCAGCTCCAGCAATTCGCGCACGCGGCGGTCGATCTCGGCGGCGGCGGGCCGTGTCGCGCGCGGGCGCACCCGCAGGCCGAAGGCCACATTCTCCGCCACGCTCATGTGCCGGAACAGGGCATAGTGCTGGAACACCACCCCCACCCGGCGCTCCCGCGCCGGCACCTGGCCCACATCGCGCCCGTCGATCTCCACCAGCCCGGCATCGGGGAAATCGAGCCCCGCCAGCACCCGCAGCAGGGTGGTCTTGCCCGAACCCGAAGGGCCGAGCAGCGCGGTGAATTCGCCCCGCGCGATCTCCAGGGAAACATCGTCCAGCGCGGCCTGCCCGTTGAAGCGGCGGGACAGGCCGGTGATCCGCACGCTCATGCGTGGCTCCCCATACGGCTGCGGGAGAGGATTTCCAGCGCCGTCTTGGCCCCCAGCGTGATCAGCCCCAGCAGCGCCAGCAGGGATGCCACGGCGAAGGCGCCCACGAACATGTATTCATTGTACAAAATCTCGACATGCAGCGGCATGGTGTTGGTCTGCCCCCGGATATGGCCCGACACGACGGCCACCGCGCCGAATTCCCCCATGGCGCGGGCGTTGCACAGAAGAATGCCCG
Organism: Rhodovarius lipocyclicus; assembly: GCF_009900765.1. Classification (GTDB taxonomy): domain Bacteria; phylum Pseudomonadota; class Alphaproteobacteria; order Acetobacterales; family Acetobacteraceae; genus Rhodovarius; species Rhodovarius lipocyclicus. Next base: position 50,756 of record NZ_JAAABL010000005.1, on the reverse strand, counting down.
CCAGCAGCGCCCAGCGGATTTTCGGCAGGGTGACGTGCCACAGGATCTGCCACGTGTTGGCGCCGAGCGTCAGCGCCGCTTCCTCCTCCGCCTGGCCCTGTTCCTGCATGAGCGGGATCAGCGTGCGGGCGACGAAGGGGAAGGTGACGAAGATGGTCGCCAGCACCAGCCCCGGCAGCGCGAACAGGATCTGGATGTCATGCGCGGCCAGCCAGGGCCCGAAATACCCCTGCGCGCCGAACAGCAGCACATAGACCAGGCCCGAGATGACCGGGGAGACCGAGAAGGGCAGCTCGATCAGCGTGACCAGCAGGCGCCGGCCGGGGAAGTCGCAGCGCGCGATGGCCCAGGCGGCGGCGATGCCGCCCAGCGTGTTTACCGGCACCGCGATGGCCGCCACCAGCAGCGTCAGTTGCATGGCGGAGACGGCGTCGGGCTCGATGATCGCCTCCCAAGCGACCTCCCAGCCGCGCCGCAAGGACTCAGTGAAGACGGCGGCGAGCGGCAGCACCAGCACCACGCCCGCGACCGCCAGCGCGGCCCCGATCAGCAGCCCCGCCAGCCAGGGCGGGTCGGCGGTGGCGGCGCGCGGGCGGGCCGTCATGGCTGCCCCCGGCGCAGCAGCAATTGCAGCAGGTTCAGCCCCAGCAGGATGACGAAGGCCAGCAGCAGCATGGCCAGCCCGATGGCGGCCGCCCCCGCGTAGTCGAACTGCTCCAGCTTCACCACGATCAGCAGCGGCAGGATCTCGCTGACCATAGGCATGTTGCCGGCGATGAAGATCACGCTGCCGTATTCGCCCACCGCGCGGGCGAAGCCCAGGCCGAAGCCGGTCAGCAGCGCGGGCGCCAGGGCGGGCAGCACCACGCGGGCGATGGTCTGCACCCGGGTGGCGCCGAGGGTGGCCGCCGCTTCCTCCGTCTCACGCGGGAGGTCGCGCAGCACGGGTTCCACGGTGCGGGCGATGAAGGGCAGGGCCACGAAGACCAGCGCCACCACCACCCCCGCGGGGCGGAAGGCGACGGTCCAGCCGAACCAGGCCGCGAGCGGTTCGCCCAGCCAGCCATTGTTGGCGAAGATGGCCGTCATCGCCAGGCCCGCCACCGCCGTGGGCAGGGCGAAGGGCAGGTCGATCAGCGCATCCAGCGCCCGCCGCCCCGGGAATTCATAGCGCGTGATGACCCAGGCCAGCAGCAGCCCCAGCGGCGCCGCGATCAGCGCCGCCAGCGCCGAGGCCCCGAAGGAGAGCCGGAACCCCGCCAGCACGCGCGGTTCCGTCAGCACCGCCCAGATGCCGCCCAGCCCCTTCTCCCACGGGCGCAGCGCGAGCGCCGCCAGCGGGATCAGGATGAAGCCGCCCAGCCAGACGAGCGTGACACCGAGTGCCAGGCCACGCCCGGGCAGGGCCTGCCGCCGGAGCCGGAACAGGGCGGTTCCGCTCATCGTCCGCCGGGGCGGTAGATGCGGTCGAACACGCCGCCATCGTCGAAATGGGTGGCCTGCGCCCGACGCCAGCCGCCGAACACCGTGTCCACCGTGGCGAATTCGATGTTGGGGAAGCGCGAGCCCGCTTCCCGCAGCACATCCGGGTTGCGGGGGCGGTAGAAGTGCTTGGCCGCGATCCGCTGCCCCTGGTCGGAATACAGGTGTTGCAGATAGGCCTCGGCCAGCGGCCGGGTGCCGCGCCGGTCCACATTGGCATCCACCACCGAGACCGGCGGCTCCGCCAGGATGGAGAAGGCGGGGTAGACGATCTCCAGCCCCGCCTGCGGGAATTCCTGCAAGGCCAGATGGGCCTCATTCTCCCAGGCGAGCAGCACATCGCCCTGGCCGCGCTGCACGAAGGTGGTGGTGGAGCCGCGCGCGCCGGTATCCAGCACCGGCACCTGGCGGAACAGTTGGGTCACGGCTTGCTCGGCCGTCGCCTCCGTGCCGCCCGGCTGGCGCAGCGCCCAGGCCCACAGCGCCAGGTAGTTCCAGCGCGCCCCCCCCGAGGTCTTCGGGTTGGGCGTGATGACGGAAACGCCCGCCTTCAGCAGGTCCGGCCAGTCGCGCAGCGCCTTGGGGTTCCCGCGCCGCACCAGGAACACGATAGTGCTGGTGTAGGGGGAGGCATTGTCCGGCAGGCGGGTCTGCCACTCCTTCGCCAGCAGGCCGCGATCGGCGATCGCGTCGATGTCATAGGCCAAAGCGAGGGTGACGACATCGGCCGCCAGCCCGTCGATCACGGCGCGCGCCTGCCGGCCCGAGCCGCCATGGGAGGCGCTGAGCCGCGGGCGCGGATGGCCCTGGCCGGCCCAGAACTCGGCGAAGGCGGTGTGGTATTCGCGGTAGAATTCCCGCGTCGGGTCGTAGCTGACGTTCAGCAGCTGCTGCGGGGCCTGGGGGGCTTGCGCCCGCGCCTGACTGTCGGCCGCGAACAGGGTGAGGCCGGCCAGGCTGGCGCGGCGGGAGATGGCCGAGGTGATCATGCGTCTTCTCTCCTCTGAGGGGGATGGTGGGCGCTGAGGGCGCCTTCGGTCAATCTTTGGTGCCGCGATGCAGCATGCGCGGTCATGCCTCCCCGGCGCATGGCGGTCAGCTCCGCGGCGCGGTGTTGGCCAGGCCGCGCACCACCGGCCCGAAGGCCTCGATGGAGGCGGCGGCGCGGGCGGCGAACTGGTCTGGCGGCAGGGCGGTGATGGCGAAGCCGAGGCCGGTCAGCCGGTCGGTCACCGCCGCGATAGGAGAGGTATTCCACCGGCAGCCCGCCCACGCGGCTCGCCAGCAGCTCATGCACCACCTGCGCGATGCCGCCGAGGGCCGGGATGCCGACATTCAGGCGGCCCGGCTGCGCCTTCACGGCGGCGACATAGCCCTGCACGTCCCGGAAGGGGGTGCCCGGATGGGTGACGAGGATCTGCGCGGCCTTCACCGCCTGCACCACCGGGGCGAAGGCCTCCTTGAAGGTCAGGCCCGGCTGGGGGGTCGCGATCTCGGCCAGCACGATCGCGTCGCCAGTGACGAGCAGCGTGGTGCCGTCGGGCTCGGCGCGGGCGACCTGCTGGGTGGCGATCAGGCCGTTCGCGCCGCCCTGGTTCTCCACCACCACCGGCTGGCCGATGCGGGCGGACACGGCGGGGGCGAGCACGCGGGCCAGCGTGTCGAGGCTGGCGCCCGCCGCCGAGGAGACGACGATGCGGATGGGGCGGCGGAAGGGGGAGGGGCCCTGCGCCCGGCCGGCGGCGGGGATCAGGGCGGGGGCGGCGAGCAGGAGGCGTCTGGTCAGCATGGGGCGAGTCCTTGGAGGGGGATGTTCAGGGGGCGGGCGTCGGGCGGGGACATCGCGTGGGGCGGGGCATGCTGGGGGATTCGGTTGGTCCACGTAGAATTGACGTGAATTACAGGCGTGAAAACCCCATTTTGCGTGCTTTCAGTGCTAATTTTCGGGCTGTCTTATTGAGCGATCTGCTGCGGACCGACAATAAAATCCATAAAATCAATCGACTGTGGTGCGACGATTAAAACTTTTAAAAAACGTATATATATTGACATACAAAAAATTACGTGTGAAACTCCGCCCATGCCGAGCCATCGAGCCCTCTCCCCGCCACCTTCCGCCCCGCGATGTCCGCGCGGGCGCTGAGCCTGGGCACACCCTCGGCCGCCTCCATACATTCCGCGCTATCCGCCGCACCCATCTCCGCTCGTCGCCGGCGGAGCGGCCCCGGGGCACCCCCTTGGCGCCGTTGCATGGCGACACCGTGACTGGCGTTACCTCCCAACACTCGGCCGGAGCTTCGGCTCCGGCCAATTTTTCCGAACTGACAGTGATTAACGATTTCCACGATCAGGATCGCAAGGAGCCTCGCATGCACCTCGCAGCCATCCGTACCCTTGTCCGTCGCATCCGGGGCCGGGGGTGTCGGGCCTGACACGCCCGCTTCCACCCCTTCCCGCCCTCTCCATGCCCGGATGCCCGCCATGCGCCGTTCCATTCCCATCACCGACCATGCCGCCCTGATCGCCATCGCCGCCGAGGCGCCCGCCCATGACCGCGACGGCACCTTCCCCTTCGCGGCGCTGGCGCGGCTGCATGAGGCGGGCGTGCTGGCCCTGACCGTGCCGCGCGCGCTGGGCGGCGGCGGGGCCGGGCTCGCGCAGGCCAGCGAGGCCATCCAGGCCCTGGGCGCCGCCTGCCCGGCGACCGCGCTAGTGGTGGCGATGCAGTTTTCCAAGCACGCGGCGCTGGCGCGCGGCGGCGCGGGCTATACCCCCGCGCTGCGCGAGGCCCTGGGCCGGCTGGCGGTGACCGAGGGCGCGCTGATCAACGCCGCCCGCGCGGAGCCCGAGCTCGGCTCCCCCACCCGGGGCGGGCTGCCCGGCACCATCGCCCGGCGCGGGCCCAAGGGCTGGCTGATCTCCGGCCACAAGCGCTACGTCACCGGCGCGCCCGGCCTGCGCTTCCTGGAGGTCGTGGCCCGCACCGATGAGGAGGAGCCGCGCATCGGCAGCTTCCTGGTGCCCGCCTCCGCCCCGGGGGTCGAGATCCGGGAAGCCTGGAACCATCTGGGCCTGCGCGGTTCCGGCAGCCATGACGTGGTGTTCCGGGATGTGGCGGTGCCGCCCGAGCACGCCGCGGGCCTGGCGCCGGCCGCCGTCTGGGGCGCGCGGGACGAGGTGCAGGCCGCCTGGAACGCCGTGATCGTCTCCGCCGTCTATCTGGGCGTGGCGGAGGCCGCGCGGGACTGGGTGCTGGGCTTCCTCAACAACCGCCAGCCTTCCGGCCTGCCGCAGCCGCTCTCGGCGCTGGCCACCGTGCAGCAGGCGGCGGGCGAGATCGAGTTGCGGCGCATCACCGCGCGCCGGGTCATCCGCTCCCTGGCCACGGACACCGATGCCGGCCGCGCGCCGGGGCCGGAGGAAAGCGGAGCGATCAAGGCGCAGCTGGCGCGGCTGGCGATCGGGATCGTGGACCGCGCGGCGGCGCTGGCGGGCAACCACGCGCTGGACCGCGCCAACCCGCTGGAGCGCCATTGGCGCGACGTGCAATGCGCCCGGGTGCATGTGCCCACCGCCGATGCCGCCGCCCAGGGCGCCGGCCGCGCGGCCCTGGCGAGGGCCGCGGCATGATCGCGCTGGCCTTCCGGGGCGCGCTGGCGCTGGCCCTCATCCTCACCCTCATCTCCCTGCTCGGATTGGTGCAGTCATGATCTTCCCGCGCCGCGCGCTGCTGGGCGCGCCCCTGCTCGCTTTTCCGGCCCTGGGCCCGGCCCTCGCGCAAGAGGGCTACCCGAGCAGGCCCATCCGGTACGTCAGCCCCTATCCGCCCGGGGCCACGAACGACAACACCTCCCGCCTCATGTCCCGCGCGCTGACCCAGCGCCTGGGCGTGCCGGTGGTGGTGGAGAACCGGGCGGGGGCGGGCGGTTCCGTGGGCTCGCGCCTGGTCTCGGGGGCCAACACCACCGCCCTGGTCGGCACGCCGGAGGAGGTGGCCGACGCCCTGGCCGACTATGCGGAGATCGGGGTCTCCACCTTCCTGATCCGCGGCTTCGACCCGCTGGAGGACGCGGTGGAATACGGCCATTCCCTGCTGCGCGCGACCCGGGCGGCCGTGCGGGCGCGCGGGCTGAAGCACGCGCTGGCGGATGCCAGCCATGGTTAGCGCCCGGCTGATCTGCCCCGGCCACATCCGCCCCGATGAGGGCGGGGCCGGCCAGGCCCTGCATCAGGCGCTGGCGGAGGCCGATGCCCGCGTGGCCGCCCTGCTGGCGCGCGAAACCTTGCCCCCCGCGCCGCCGAACCAGGGCCGGTGGCGGCGCCTGCTGACCCAGGCGCTGTTCGTGCTGATCGGCGCCGCGACCCTGTTGCAGGAAGATCCGCTCGACCTGCCGCCGCCCAAGAACGGAGAAACGCCTTGAGCTACACCGCCCTGAACCCCCGCCGGATCTCGCCGCATCTGGGCGCCGAGATCCGGGACATCGACATCACCCGCCCCCTGAGCAACAGCCAGGTGGAGGAGCTGCGTAGGGCGCTGGGCGAATTCGGCGTGCTGTTCTTCCGGGAGCAGCGCTTCGACCATGACAGCCAGAAGCGCTTCGGCCGCTATTTCGGGGAGCTGGACATCCACCCCAACACCCCGGGCCCGGATGGCCATCCGGAGATTCTGCCGATCCACGCCGATGCCAACAGCAAGGTCGTGGCGGGCGAGCGCTGGCACAGCGACGTCTCATGCCACCAGGAACCGCCGCTGGGCTCCGTCCTGCACCTGCATGTCACGCCGCCCCTGGGCGGGGACACGCTGTTCGCCAGCAACTACGCCGCCTATGAGGCGCTGTCGCCGCGCCTGAAGACCTATCTGGAAGGGCTGACCGCGCTGCATGCCGGTGAGCGCAACTATCGCCGCCGCAACGCGCTGAACGGCATCGACGACCGGGGCAAGGTTTTCCCGCGGGCGATCCACCCGGTGGTGATCCGCCACCCGATCTCGGGCCGCAAGGCGCTGTATGTGAACCGCCTGTTCACCTACCGCATCAACGAGGTGAGCGAGGAGGAGAGCGACGCCATCCTCGGCCACCTCTACGCGCATATCGAGAAGCCGGACTGGCAGGTCCGCTTCCAGTGGCAGCCGCAATCCGTGGCGTTCTGGGACAACCGGGCGGTGCAGCACCTGGCGATCTGGGACTACTTCCCGCATGTGCGCCGCGGCAGCCGCGTGACCATCAAGGGCGAGGCCTTGCAGACCGCCTGAACCAGGCATCGCCGGGCGGGCAGCCCGGCGGCGCAGGGGGCACGAAGGGCAATGCGGCACACACCCTTCGTGCTCCCGATCACTCGGTGAGCACCACGCCCTCACGCCGGGGGTCGGCGCCGCCCAGGATGCGCGTCTCGTTCCCCTCCCGCCGCACCCGCAGCAGGTTGAGGCCGGAGGGCATGCCCGTGACATGCAGCGGCAGGCCTCGGCCCTGCAGCGTGGGCGCCAGCCGCGCGATAGCGGTGCCTTCCTCCAGCTCCACCTGGGTGCTGGCCGGGCCCACATGCGGCAGGGCGGCCGCCGCCGCCGGGTCCAGGTTCCAGTCCAGCATCGCCACCAGCGCCTGCGCCACATAGCCTATGATGCGCGAGCCCCCCGGCGAGCCCGCCACCGCCACCAGCCGCCCCTGCCCATCGAAGACCAGCGCGGGCGCCATGGAGGAGCGCGGGCGCTTGCCCCCCGCCACCCGGTTGGCCACGGGCAGGTTGTCGATCTCCGGCCGGAAGGAGAAATCGGTCAGCTCATTGTTCAGTACGAAGCCGCCCACGGAGATGTGCGCGCCGAAGGGCCCCTCCACCGTCGTGGTCATGGCCACGGCATTGCCGTCGCCGTCGATGATGGACAGATGCGCGGTCCCGGCCTCGGGCTGCGGCGGCTGGGGGGCGGCGGGGATGCCGAAGCGCGGGTTGCCGTGGCGCGGATGCGCGATGGCCCGCAGCGGGTCCAGCGCCTGGGCGCGGGCGGTGACATAGGCGCCTTCCAGCAGCCCGGCGACGGGCACGGGCAGGTCCGCCGGGTCCGCCAGCCAGCGGTTGCGGTCGGCGAAGGCCAGCCGTCCGGCATCGGCCAGCAGCAGCGTGGCCTCGGCGCTGGCGGGGGCCAGCTGGGGCAGGGGGGTGTGTTCCAGCAGCGCCAGGATCTGCAGCACCACCAGCCCGCCCGAGGGCGGCGGCGGCACGCAGACGCGGAACTCCCGGTAGGGCCGGCACAGCGCCCCCGCCCGGCGGGGCGCGTAGCCCGCCAGGTCGTCGCCCGTCATCATGCCAGGGTTGGCGTGGCCGCGCACCACGCGGGCGATCTCGGCCGCGATCGGGCCGCGATGCAGGGCGTCCGCACCTTGTTCGGCCACGGCGCGCAGCGTGGCGGCCAAGGCGGGGTTCTTCAGCGTGGCACCCTCGGCCAGGGGCGTGCCGTCGCGGGCGAACAGCATCGCGGCCAGCCCTGGGTCCTGGCGCAGGGGCTCGGCCTCCGCCGCGATGGCCTGGGCGAGGCGGGCGGAGACAGGGAAGCCTTCCTCCGCGCGCTGGATGGCCGGGGCGAACAGCTGGGCCCAGGGCAGGCGGCCGTGCTGGCGGTGGGCGGCCTCCAGCATGCGCATCACGCCGGGCACGCCCACGCTGCGGCCGCCGATCACGGCCTGGCGGAAGGGCATGGGCTCCCCATTCACCAGGAACAGGTCGCCGCGCGCGGCGGCGGGCGCGGTTTCCCGCCCGTCCCAGGCCTGGGTCGTGCGCGTGGCGGCGTCGAAATGCAGCAGGAAGGCGCCGCCGCCGATGCCCGAGGATTGCGGCTCCACCAGCGTCAGCATGGCCTGGATAGCGATGGCCGCGTCTAGTGCGTTGCCACCGGCGCGCAGCATGGCCATGCCGGCCTCGGCGGCCAGCGGGTGCGGGGCGGCGATGGCCGCGGGCGAGCGGCGCGGGGCGTCCTGCGCCGAGGCCGGCGCATGCAGGAAAAGGCATAGCCCCAGCGCCGCCACGGCGCGCCGGAGGATGAACCGGCGCGGGGCGGGGTGGGGCATGGGCAGCCTCAGTTGGTGGCGGGGGCCGGGATGGCGGGGGCGGCCGGCGCCGTGGGTGCGGCGGCGGGGGCCGGGGCATCCAGGATGGAGGCGCGGCGCGCCGTGCCCCGGTCCAGCACCGCCAGCATCAGCGCCAGCACGAAGAAGGCCGTGCCCAGGATGGCGGTGGCGCGCGTCAGCAGGTTGGCCGTGCCGCGCCCGCCCATGAAGGAGCCCATCCCCTGGGAGGAGCCGATGCCGAGGCCGCCACCCTCACTGCGCTGGATCAGCACGAGGCCGATGAGCGCAATGGTGACGAAGATGTGCAGGACGAGCAGAACGGTGGACATGGGCCGCCTTTACTCTTGCGGGACGGCGCGGGCAATGGCCAGGAAGTCGGCCGCGACCAGCGAGGCACCGCCGACCAGCGCGCCATCCACATCCGGCAGGGCCAGGATGGCCGCCGCGTTGGAGGGTTTCACCGACCCGCCATACAGCAGCCGGGTGATCTGCGCCGTGGGGCCCCAGCTGTTCACCAGCGCATGGCGCATGAAGCGATGCATGGCGGCGATGTCGTCCTCGGTGGGGGTGCGGCCGGTGCCGATCGCCCAGACCGGCTCATAGGCCACGATCCCGCCGGAGGTGATGAAGCCCAGCGGCAGGCTTTCCTCCAGCTGGCGGCCGACCACGGCCTCATGCTCGCCGGCCAGGCGCTCGGCCTCCGTCTCACCCACGCAGACCACGGGGGTGAGGCCGGCGGCGAGTGCCGCCTCGGTCTTGGCGCGGACCTGGGCGCTCGACTCCGCGTGGTCCGCCCGGCGCTCGGAATGGCCAAGGATGACATGGGTGGCGCCGGCATCGCGCAGCATGGGGGCTGCGATGTCGCCGGTATGCGCGCCGGAATTCCTCGCGTGGCAATCCTGCCCGCCCACGGCCACGGGGCTGCCCAGCAGGGCGGCGGCCACGGGCTGCACATGCAGGAAGGGGGGGCAGACCAGCAGGGCGGCGTCCAGCCCCGGGGCGGCCGCGCGCAGGGCCTCCGCCAGGTCGCGAGCGCTGCGCCAATCGCCGTTCATCTTCCAATTGCCGGCGATGAGCGGCCGGATGCCTGGCGTCATGTCTCTCTCCTACAGGCCCGTGCCCCGATGCCCCCACGAAAAAGGCGCATCGTCACGGAATACCACCCCTGATCTGCTATTCGGGCCAGATGCCCGGTTTGGCAAGCGGGCTCAGCCGGGCTATGCGGGGCCATCATGCTGACAGCTCTCCGGGCCCTGGCCGGCACCTGGTTCGCCAAGGTGCTCTTTATCCTCCTCATCGCGTCCTTCGGGGCCTGGGGTATCGCCGACATGCTGCGCAGCATGGGGGTGGATACCGCCGTGGCCAGGGTGGACGGCCAGACCGTCGAATTCCTGGAGGCGCAGGACGCCGCCCGGCGCGAATTGCAGCGCCTGACGCGCCTGACCGAGGGGCGCCTGCAGCCCGACGCGCGCATTCGCGCGGCGGTGGCCCAGCAGGCGGTCGAATCGCTGGTGACCGACCGGGTGCTGGCGCGCGAGATCCAGCGCATGCGCGTGGCCGTACCCGACACCGCCGCCCGCGACTATGTCTTCGCCATCCCGGGCTTCCAGGGCACGGATGGCCGCTTCTCCCGCATCCAGTTCGACAGCTTCCTGGCGGGCAATGGCCTGACCGAGGGCCAGTTCCTGGAACTGCTGCGCCGCGACCTGGCGCGCCAGCAGATCGTGAACGCGGTGCGCGCCGGCGCCACCGCCCCCTCTCTGCTGACCGACCGCCTGCTGGCCTGGCAGCGGGAGCAGCGCAGCGTGCGGCTGGTGGAACTGCGCGTGGCCGACGCGCCGGAGCCGGAGGCCCCCACCGACGCCCAACTCGAACGCTTCCATGAGAACAACGCCGACCGTTTCAGCGCTCCGGAATACCGCCAAGTGGCGCTCGGCCTGCTGAACGCCGCCATCCTGACGCCGCAGATGCAGGTGAGCGACGCCGAGATCGAGGAGGCCTACGCCGCCCATCGCGCGCGCTTCGAGACCCCGGAGAAGCGCCAGGTGCAGCAGGCCCTGCTGCAGGATGAGGCCGCCGCCCAGCGCATCGCCGAGGCATGGCGCGCGAACCCCGAGGGCATCGCCGCCGCCGTCGAGGCCGCCCAGGGCATCTACAGCGACCTGGGCGAGGTGGAGCGCGGCGCCCTGCCGGTGCCCGAACTGGCCGAGGCCGCCTTCTCCCTGGCGGACAATGCCGTCTCCGCCCCCGTGCGCAGCCCCTTCGGCTGGCATGTGCTGCGCGCCCACATCACCCAGGCGGGCGCCACCCGCCCGCTGGCGGAGGTGCGCGACGAGCTGCGCGCCGAGGTCGCGGCCGAAAAGGCCGCCGATGAGGCGCTGCGCCGCGTGAACGCCGTGCAGGACGGGCTGTCGGGCGGGGAGAGCGTCGAGGAGACCTCCCGCGCGCACAGCCTGCAATATGTTGCGGTGGAGCTGGACGCGCAGGGCAAGGGCCGCGACGGCCGCGATGTGGCGCTGCCCATCCCTGCCGCCGCCCGCGCCGCCCTGCTGCGGGACATCTTCTCCGCCGAGCGCGCCGCGGCCCCGCACCTGGCCGAGGGCGAATACGGCTTCGCCGCGATCGAGGTGAAGGAAGTGACCCCCGCCGCCCTGCGCCCGCTAGCCGAGGTGCGGGAGCAGGTGCTGCGCGCCTATCTCCAGGACGCGCGCCGCCGCTATCAAGAGCAGCGCGCCGCCGCCCTGATCGCGGCCACCCGCGCCGGCAAGAACCTGACCGACGCGGCGCGTGAGGCCAATATCCCGGTCGAGGAGCTGGGCCCCTTCCCGCGTGAAGCCGGGCCCACCAACCCGATCCCGCGCGAATACCTGGCGCCCATCTTCGAGCTGCGGGTGAACGAGATCACCATGATCCCGTCCCCCGTCGCCTTCGCGGTGGTGGAGTTGGCGGGCGTGACCCACCCCCCCGCCGCCCCGGTGGCCGCCCCCGCCGAGGGCGAGGAAGCCCCCGCCGACCCTGCCGCCACGATCAAGAGCGACACGGACACCGCCATCGCCGAGGATATCGAGGCGCAGTTCATGGCCGCCATCCGCGCCCGCGCGGACGTGCGCATCAACACCCGCCTGCTGAACCAGCTGGCGGCCGAGTAACCCACCCAAAGGATATGACCGTGACCCAGACCGCCACCCAGAGCCCCGCCACCCGCGCCACCGCGCGGGTGCTGTGGCGTGAGCGGGTGAGCGACCTGGAAACCCCCGTCGGCGCCTTCCTGAAGCTGGCGGAGGGCAAGCCCAACGCCTTCCTGCTGGAAAGCGTCGAGGGCGGGGCCGCGCGCGGGCGCTTTTCCGCCATCGGCATGGCGCCCGACCTGATCTGGCGCTGCCGGAACGGCCAGGCGGAGGTGAACCGCCACGCCCTGACGGCCCCCCACGCCTTCGTGCCCGACGAACGCCCGCCGCTGGAAAGCCTGGAGGCGCTGATCGCCGAGGGCCGGATGGAACTGCCCGCCGGCCTGCCGGGCATCTGCGCCGGGCTGTTCGGCTATCTGGGCTATGACATGGTGCGCCAGATCGAGCGCCTGCCCGCCACCAACCCCGACGTGCTGGGCATTCCCGAGGCGGTGCTGATCCGCCCCACGCTGATGGCCGTGTTCGACCATGTGCGCGACGTGCTGATCCTGGCCACCACCTGCTGGCCTGGGGAAAGCGAGGCCGACGCCCAGGCCCGGCTGGACGCCGCCGAGGAAGCGCTGGACCGCCCGCTGCCGCGCCCGGCCCCGTCCGCGCGCCTGCCCGCCCCGGGCGAGCCCAGCAGCAACTTCACCAAGGAAGGCTTCATCGCCGCGGTCGAGCGCGCGAAGGAATACATCCGCGCCGGCGACGTGTTCCAGGTGGTGCCCAGCCAGCGCTTCTCGGTCCCCTTCGCCCTGCCGCCCTTCGCCCTGTACCGCGCGCTGCGGCGGATCAACCCGGCGCCCTACCTGTTCCATTTCGATTTCGGCGGCTTTTCGGCCGTGGGCGCCAGCCCGGAAATCCTGGTGCAGCTGAAGGACAATGTGGTGACCATCCGCCCCCTGGCCGGCACCCGCCGCCGGGGTGCCACGCCCGAGGAAGATCAGGCGCTGGAAGTCGAGCTGCTGGCCGACCCCAAGGAACGCGCCGAGCACCTGATGCTGCTCGACCTCGGCCGCAATGATGTGGGCCGCGTCGCCGCCCCCCGCAGCGTGAAGGTGACGGCGCAGTTCCGCATCGAACGCTACAGCCAGGTGATGCACATCGCCTCCGAAGTGCAGGGCCGCATCGCGGAGGGCAAGGGCGCGCTGGATGCCCTGGCCGCGGGCTTCCCCGCCGGCACGCTGACAGGCGCCCCCAAGGTGCGCGCGATGGAAATCATCGAGGAGCTGGAGCCCTCCCGCCGGGGCATCTACGCCGGCGGCTTCGGCTATTTCGGCGCGGATGGGAACATGGACACCTGCATCGGCCTGCGCACCGCGCTGGTGAAGGATGGGGTGCTGTATGCCCAGGCGGGCGCGGGCGTGGTGGCGGACAGCGACCCGGTGGCGGAATATGAGGAAACCCGGGCCAAGGCACGGGCCCTGTTCCGCGCGGCCGAGGAAGCCGTGAGGTTCGCGGCCGGGCGGCGGTGAGGACGGGGGCGTTGCCCCCGGGCCCCCAGCAAGGGGCGCTGCCCCTTGCATCCCCGCCAGGACCGTAGCGGCCCTGGACCCCGAGGAGTTGGTACCAAGCCTTGGGAACGTGTTCCTTATTGATTTTTAATATAAAATTGGCGCCTCACCTGCGAGGATGAAGCGCCAATTCCTGGGTTCCAAGGGCCTTTCGGCCTTTGGCGGGGAGCCGAGGGGCAGAGCCCCTCGGTCTTTTGCACCCTTGGGGGCAGAGCCCCTCGGTGGGGGCTCCGGGGGCAACGCCCCCGCGCCTCAGCTCCCGACCGCGCCCCCGCCTTTCTTCACGATCGCGATCACCGACGACCTCGCGGGCAGGGCCGGGTCGAAATCCGGCCAGCGCGTCGAGGGGTTCTCATAGGTGCTGCCCTCGGCCGGGTGCTGGATGGCCAGGAACAGCGTCGTGTCGTCGGGCGTGAAGCAGGGGCCGCAGATCTCGGCCCCCACCACCGCCTGGTAGAACAGCTTGGTCAGCCCGCGCCCGGCGCCCGCCGTATCGGCGGCATAGAGGCCGTCGGCCACGCCCGCCGCGCTCGGCGCGCCGTCGGTCGCGATCCAGATGCGGCCCTTGCTGTCGAAGGCGCAATTGTCCGGGCAGGAGAGCCAGCCGCTCTCGCTGGTCGCGCGGTGATAGCGCGCGCCGGCGTCGATGCCGGGCTTGCCGGCCATCAGGAACATCTCCCACCGCGCCTCGGGGGCCGCGTGGTCCACGCCGGGGGTGCCGGCGCCGGGGGGGATGATCTCCACCACATGGCCGTGGATGTTGCGCGGGCGGGGGTTGGCGGCGTTCAGCCGGTCCGCCGCGCGGGCGCTGTTGTTGGTCAGCATCACATAGACGCGGCCGTTGACGGGGTTGGTCTCCACATCCTCCGGCCGGTCCATGGGGGTGGCGCCCAGCAGGTCGGCGGCGCGGCGCGCCTCGATCACCACATCGCCCTGGCTGTGGAAGTTGTTGGCGGGCGTCAGCGGGCCCTCGCCGAAGGTCAGCGGCAGCCAGCGCAGCTTGCCGTCATCCTCGAAGCGGGCGACCGACAGCGTGCCTTCATCCAGCAGGTCGCGGTTCGCGGCCGGGTTCTCGCGGTTCCAGGGGCGGGCGGTGACGAAGCGATAGACGTAGTCGTTCATCTCGTCGTCGCCCATGTAGAACACCACGCGGCCATCGGGCGCGATCGCGTGGGTGCAGCCCTCATGCTTGAAGCGGCCGAGCGCCGTGCGCTTGATAGGCGTGCTGGCGGGGTCGAAGGGGTCGATCTCCACCACCCAGCCGAAGCGGTTGGGCTCGTTCGGCTCGCGGTCCAGGTTGAAGCGTGGCTCGAACCGTTCCCAGGCATAGGCGGATTGCGCCCGGATGCCATAGCGGCGATAGGCCGCGGCCTGCGCACCCGTGGTGGCCGCGCCGCCGCCGAACAGGGTGTTGAAGTTCTCCTCGCAGGTCAGGATGGTGCCCCAGGGGGTGGTGCCGCCCGCGCAGTTGTTCAGCATGCCCAGAACCTGGGTGCCGCTGGGGTCGGCGCTGGTCTTCATGCGCTCATGCCCCGCGGCGGGGCCGGAGATGCGCATGGGCGTCTCGGCCGTGATGCGGCGGTTCATCCGCCCGCCCGGCACCGGGGCCCATTTGCCGTCCTTGCGCTGGATCTCCACCACGCTGCCGCCATGGGCCATCATCTCGGTGCGGGCCTGCAGCTCGGTCTTGGCGGCCAGGATGTTGCGCAGCCCGGCCGGCAGGCCCGGGAACATCGAGGCGGTCGAGACATACTCGTGGTTCACCCACAGCAGCCCGTGGTCGGAGCCGGTGGCGCCGCGCGGCAGCGGCATGAAGGCCAGGAAGTCGTTGTTCTGGCCGAACTGCTTGGCCTGGGCGTCGGGCGTCTGGCGGGCGGGGTCGAAGGCGGGGGCACCGGCCAACACCGCGTCGCCCCAGCGAATCACCACCTGCACCTCATGGCCCTCGGCCACGGCATCGGTCTGGGCGAGCTGATGCGGGATGTCCTGGAAGGCCAGGGTGGAAGGCCCGCCCGTGCGGGGCGTCTGCGCCCCGGCAGGGGAAATGGCAGGGGCGGCGGCCAGGGCCGAGGCGCCCATCAGCGCCGCACGGCGGGAGAAGCGGGCGGCCGCGATCTCCTCGAAGCGCCGGCCGGGGGCCGGGTTGCTGCCAATATCCTCGATTTCGAATTCGATGTCGTCATGCGCCATGGGTCGTGTCCGGCAAAGTCACGGGCGGGTTTTGCCCCCGGGGCGGGCCAGGGAGTGTGACGTTTTGGTGAAGGCGGGATGGGCCGTCCGAGAGGGGCTTTGCCCCCCTCGGGCTCCCCCCACCAGGAGCCGAAAGGCCCCTGGACCCCACCAGTTTGGTGCTGGTCCTGGGAAGGTGTTTCCCATTGAATTTTATAATAAAAATGGCGCCGGCCTTGCCAAGGTAAGGCGCCAAACTCATGGGTTCAAAGGGTTGCTACAACCCTTTGCGGGGATGCAAGGGGCGGCGCCCCTTGCCCGGGGTCCAGGGGGCGGAGCCCCTTGGTGGCGGCCACCACCTACCCCCGCTCGATCGACACCAGCGCGCTGCGCGGCGGCACGCCCGGCGTGAAATCCGGCCAGCGTGTCCCGGGCCGGGCGAAGCTGCGCCCGGGCTCGGAGCCCGGCGTGCGGATGCAGGTGAACAGAGAGGCCCCATCGGGCGACAGGCCCAGCCCGCCGATGCCCGCGCCGCGCGGCGCGACCAGGGCGGGGCGGCCATCGGGCGTCAGCACGGCCGCGCCCTGGCCGGGGGTGGCATCGGTACCCAGCCAGATCTGGCCGCGCTGGTCGGGGGCCAGGGCCGACAGCCCGGCCGCCAGGCTGGCCGGCACCAGGGAGGTGATGCGCGCCGAATCGGCCCCGGTGGCCCGCAGGGCGGCAGCCCCCTGGCCCGGCGCGCCGATCACCAGCGCATCGCCCACCACGGCCAGCACCGCGCCGGGGGAAAGCGGCCGCGCGCCCGCCTGGGTCAGCGCGCCGGGCAGGTTCTGCCAGGCATCGGCGCCCAGCGGCGCCCAGCTGATGTCGGAGCCCGCGAAGCGCGCGGCGGCAAGCTGGCCCGCCGACAGCGCGTCGGGGGAGGTCGCGGCGTCCGCCGAGATGAAGCGGGCGAGGCCGGTGGGATGGGCCAGATAGACCACCAGCCTGCCATCGGCGGCGACCTGCGCCGCGATCGCCTGCGGCGCGCGGCCGAGTGCCGTGCGCTTCACCGGAATGTCGGAGGGCTCGAAGGGGTTGGCCTCCACCACCCAGCCCTGGGCGGGGCCGACCTGGCCGGACAGGCGGTTGGACCAGTCGCTGGCCTGGCTTTCGGCCAGCAGCAGCCGGCCCGCCGCGCCGCAGCCGGCGCCCACGCCGAAGATGCCGGTGATGGCGCCGCCGAGCTGCCCCGCCGCCGGGCCATCCGCCCGGCACAGGGTGCGCGCGCCCAGCTTGCGCGACTGGTAGCCGCCCGAGGACAGCACCCAGGACCGCCCGCGCCGTTCCAGGTTCAGGATCGACACGCCCTGGATGGCGGCCGAGATCTCGGGCCGGTCGCGGCCGTCGGGATAGATCATGGCCGGGTCCACGCCCGGATGGGCCACGGCGACCACGGCGCGGGGCACGCCATCGGTGGCGCGCGGCGGGGTGAAGACGGCCAGCAGCGTGGCATCCCAGCCGAACTGGGCGGCGGCGGCCTCGGCATCGGGGGATTGCGGCGCCCAGGGGGGCGCGTCCGACAGCACGGCATCGCCCCATCGCGCCAGCACATCCATGCGCCAGCCGCTGGCGAGGGTCTCGCCCTGCTGCGCGGGATAGCCCTGGGCGAAGGCGGGGGAGGCCAAAGGGGAGGCCAAAAGGCCGGAGGAAGCGAGGAGGAGGCCGCGTCGGTTCATGGCCCGAATATCGGCCGCTGGCCGCCGCCGGGCAATGGGGTCACTCCACCTCGATGGGGGGCGGGACGTGAACTTTCACCGGCGGCAGCGGGCCTTCCCAGCGTTCCAGCCGCACCAGGCAGGATTGCGCGGACAGGCCCTGGGTCAAGGTGCTGGTGGCGATGTCGGGCGCCAGCACATTGGGGTTGCCGTGCACGCACAGGCTGCCGGGCACGCCGGGCTCCAGCGGGTCGAACCAGGCGCCGGTCGCCATCAGGGCCACGCCCTCCAGCAGGTCGTCGCGCAGTTTCACCCCGCCCAGGCAGGCGCCGCGCGCGTTGAACACGCGCACGATGTCGCCCTCCTTCAGGCCGCGCTTCGCGGCATCGGCGGTGGACAGGGTGATGGGCTCGCGGCCCTGGATCTTCGCCTCGGCGGCCACGCGGCCCATGTCCATCTGGCCATGCAGGCGGGTGGGCGGCTGCAGGGAGAGCAGGTGCAGCTCGTCCTCGGCGGCCGAGAGCAGGGATTCGCGCGGCGGCAGCCAGCTGGGCATCGGCGGGCAATCGGGCAGGGCGAAGCCCGCGATGGTCTCGCTCCACAGCTCCACCTTGCCGGTGGGGGTGTCGAGGGGATGCGCCTCCGGGTCCGCCGCGAAATCGGTGAACTGGGTGAAGGGCTCGTCCTCCCGCGGGACCTGCACATGGCCCTCGGACCAGAACTGCTCGAAATCAGGCGGCTCCCAGCCCATGCGGGTGCAGTTCACGCGCCAGCGCTCATACAGGTGCCGCACCCAGGCCATCTCGTCGCGCTGTTCGGTGAAGCGTTCGCGATAGCCCAGCGCGTCGGCCACATCGGCCAGCGCGTCGTGGTCGTTGCGGGCCAGGCCCTGCGGCGGCACGCATTGGTGCATGGCGCGCACGAAGCGGTCGCGGCCGGAGGCCCCGAGGTCGTTGCGCTCCAGCGTGGTGGTGGCGGGCAGCACGATATCGGCGTGGCGCGCCAGGCTGGTCCACCAGGGCTCGTTCACCACGATGGTCTCGGGCTTCGACCAGGCGCGTAGCAGCCGGTTCAGGTCCTGGTGGTGATGGAAGGGGTTGCCGCCCGCCCACCACACCATGCGGATGTCGGGCAGCGGCAGGTCGCGCCCGTTGAAGGGCAGGGTGCCGCCCGGATTCTCCAGCAGGTCCGCGATGCGCGCCACCGGGATGAAGCGCTGCACCTTGTTGGGCGTCGCGGGCAGGGAGGGGCTGGGCAGGTCGCGGCGCGAGGTGCCCATGCCGTTGATCGAGCCATAGCCGAAGGCCACGCCCTGGCCCGGCTGGCCGATGCTGCCCAGCATGGCGGCCAGCGCCACCAGCATCCAATAGGGCTGCTCCCCGTAATCCGCCCGCTGCACGGACCAGGAGGCGGTGAGCATGGAGGGCAGCCGGGCCAGGTCGCGCGCCAGGGCCTGGATGGTGGCCACCGGCACGCCGGTGATGGCGCTGGCCCATTCGGGCGTGCGGCCGGCCAGTGAGGGCTTCAGCCTGTCCCAGCCCACGCAATGGGTGGCCAGGAAGGCCTCGTCGGCGCGGCCGAGGGCGATCAGCTCATGCGCGATCGCCATCATCAGCGCGGTGTCGGTGCCGGGGCGGATGGGCACCCAGTCGGCGCCCAGATCTTCCTCGGTATCGCCGCGGAAGGGGGAGATGTTGACGATGCGCAGCCCGGCCGCCACGGCGCGGCGCATGGCGGGGATGTAGTCATGCGCCCCGGCGCCGCCGGCGCTGACCAGCCCGTTCTTGGCCGCGAGCCCGCCGAAGCACAGCATGATCTTCGCGTGGGCCTGGATGGCCTCCCAACTCGTGACCTTGCCCAGCAGCACCTCGTTGGTGCCCAGCACATGCGGCAGCAGCGCCTGGGCGGTGGCATAGCTGTAGGCGTTGACGCTGGTGGTATAGCCCCCGCCCAGCGCCAGGAAGCGCTGCAGCTGCGACTTGGCATGGTGGAACCGCCCGGCCGAGGACCAGCCATAGGAACCGCCGAAGATCGCCTCGTCGCCGTGTTCGGCGCGGATGCGGGCGGCTTCCTCGGCGATCAGGCGGGTCGCCTTCTCCCAGCTGACGGGGATGAAGGCGTCGCCGCCGCGCGGCGTCCCGGCGCGCTGGCCGCGCAGCCAACCCTTGCGGACATAGGGCTGGTCGATGCGGCTGGGCGCGTGCACCGCATCCGCCATAGAGCGCAGCAGGGCGGAAGGGGCCGGGTCATGCGCGAAGGGGCGCACCTCCGTCACGCGGCCATCCCGCACCACGGCGTCGAAGAAACCCCAATGGGCGGCGTTGGGCTTGATCAGCGTCATGGGCGCAGGATGGGTGCAGCCGCGCGGGGCCGCAAGCCGGGAATCGGCGTCCTGCGCGCCCCCTCGCCACCCGGGGCGCTTCCGGGGCATGTTGGGCGCGGGGTTGAACAAGGGTCGAGGCATGCACCGTTACCTGCTGCTGCTGTGCGTCCTGGCCGGTCTGCTGGCGGGGGCGGCGCTGGCCCTGCAGGGCGAGGCGCTGGCCGCGCGCATCGTCTGGTCCGTGGTCGCGCTGCCGGTGGCGGCGCATGTGGCGCTGGGCGTCGCGCGCGCGCTGCTGGGCGGCAGGCTGGGCGTGGACATCATCGCGCTCGCGGCCATCCTGGTCGCGGTGGCGCTGGATGAGGCCGCCGCCGCCGCCCTGATCGCCCTGATGGTGGCGGGCGGAGAGGCGCTGGAAGCCTGGGCCGAGGGCCGCGCCACCCGCGCCCTGCATGACCTGATGGCCCGCGCCCCCCGCACCGCGGCCCGGCTGGGCCCCGATGGCCTGGAGGAGATCCCGGCCGACGCCATCCGCCCCGGCGACATGCTGCTGGTCCGCCCCGGCGAGACAGTGGCCGCCGACGGCGAATTGCGGGACGCCGTGGCGACGCTCGATGAAAGCGTGCTGACCGGGGAGCCCCTGCCGGTGCAGATGGCGCTGGGCGCCGCCCTGCGCAGTGGCGCGATGAATGCCGGCGGGGCCTTCCGTATGTGCGCGGCCACGGGGGCGGAGGCCAGCACCTATGCCGCAATCCTGCGCCTGACGCGCGCGGCGGCGCAAAGCCGGCCGCCGCTGGCCCGGCTGGCGGACCAATGGGCGCTGGGCTTCGTGCTGCTGACCGCGCTGCTGGCGGGTGGCGCCTGGCTGCTGACGGGCGATGCCGTGCGGGCGCTGGCGGTGCTGGTGGTGGCCACCCCTTGCCCGCTGATCCTGGCCGCCCCCATCGCGCTGGTGGCGGGCATCGGGCGCGCGGCCCGGCGCGGCGTGGTGGTGAAGGGCGGCGGCGCGCTGGAGCGCCTGGCCCGCATCCGCACCGTGCTGTTCGACAAGACCGGCACGCTGACCCCCGGCCGCCCCCAACTGGCCGCCACCGAGGCCATTCCCGCCCTGGGTAGGCAGGAGGCGCTGCGCCTGGCCGCGAGCCTGGCCCAGGGTTCCACCCACCCGGTCTCCGCCGCGCTGGTCGCGGTGGCGCGGGCGCGCGGCCTGAAGCTGGCCGCCCCCACGGAGGTGGAGGAACGCCCGGGCGGCGGCCTGTTGGGGCTGGTGGAGGGCCAGCACCTGTCGCTCGGCAGCCAGGGCTTCATGGAGGCGCTGGGCGTGGCCCGCACGGAGCAACTGGGCGCGCTGGCCAGTGTCAGCGTCGCGGCGGGTTCCGTCGCGTGGCTCGCCGCCGGCGGGGCCACGATCGCCGCCTTCGTGATGGCGGACGGGCTGCGGCCGGAGGCCCCGCGCGCGGTGCGCCGGCTGCGGGCGCTGGGCATCGGGCGGCTGGTGATGGTCAGCGGCGACCGGGCTGTGGCCGCGGCCTCCATCGGGGCCGCGCTGCGGCTGGACGCGGTGCTGGCCGAATGCACCCCGGCCGAGAAGATCGCCGTGGTCCAGCGCGAACAGGCGCTGGCGCCGACCGCCATGGTGGGGGATGGCGTGAACGACGCGCCGGCGCTGGCCGCCGCCGATGTGGGCATCGCCATGGGCGCGCAGGGCACCGCCGCCGCCGCCGAGGCCGGCGACGTGGTGCTGGTGGTGGACCGGCTGGACCGGGTGGCGGAGGCGGTGGCGATCGCCCGCCGCTCCCGCCGCATCGCCTTCGGCGCCATCGCGCTGGGGATGGGGCTGTCGGGGCTGGCGATGCTGGCCGCCGCCGCCGGGGAACTGCCGCCCCTGGCCGGCGCCCTGCTGCAGGAGGCGATCGATGTCGGCGCCATCCTGTTCGCGCTGACCGCGCTGCGCCCGGGCGCCGATGAGCGCAACCCCGGCGCCGTGCCGGCCGATGCGGGCCTCTCGGAACGCCTGGCCGAGCATGCCGGGCTGAAACGCCTGCTGGAGCGCCTGCGCGAGGCGGGCGAGGCCGTGGATGGCTCCCCGGCCGCCCTGCCGGCGATCCAGGCGCTGGAGAAGGAGATGCTCTCGGCCCTGCTGCCGCATCAGCGGGAGGAGGAGCGGCTGCTCTACCCCGAGGCCGCGCGGCAATTGGGCGGGCAGGACCCGATGGCGGCGCTGGTGCGCATGCACACGGGTATCGAGGCGCTGGTGGGCCGGATCTCCGCCCTGCTGGTGATCGCGGGGCGGGAGGGCGGCTGGGCCCAGGCGGCCCCGGAACTGCGGCGCAGCCTGTTCGCGCTGGAGGCGCTGCTGGCCCTGCACCTGAGCGCGGAGGAGGAGGCGCTGGCCGAATTCTCCCTGCAGGCTTAGCCGAGCAGGCGCTTCCACCAGGGGCGGCGCGGCGGCGGAGCGGGGGGCGGCGGGGGCGCCGCTTCCGGCGCGTCCCGCCGCGCCACCACGGAGAGTTGCCGCAGCCCGAGGCCCAGCAACCGGTGGTCCGGCGGGCAGGGCACGCCCGCGCCCAGGTCCAGCTCCACCCACAGCGGGCCCAAGGCCGGAATGACCGCATCCACCCGCAGCAGCCCGGGGCCCTCGGCGGGCAGATGCCAGCCCTGCCAGGGGCCGTCGCCGGCGCGCGCGCGGCCCTGATGGCCGCCGGGGGGCGGGTTGGCTTCCAGCAGCACACTGACCTCATGCCCGGCCAGGGCCGGGTCCATCGGTAGGCGCAGCGCCACCCGGCCGGGGGCGGTGGCCCAGGCGCCCCAATCCTCCTGCCAGGACCATCCGCTGCCCAGGCGCAGCAGCGGGCCCATGCAGTGCTGCACGGGCGGCAGGGCGGGCAGGGCAGGGGGGGCGGGCAGGCCGCCCGGCAGGGGTTCCGCCAGATGCAGGAAGGCGCGGTCCAGCGGCAGGCCGCCGGATGGTGCGCCCAGGAAGCCCGCGCATTGCGCGGCCAGCTCCGGCCATTCCCGCAGGCGGGTGTGGGCGCGCAGCGCTTCCTGGCGCGCGTGCAGGGCCAAGGGGTCGGCCAGCAATGCGTGGATGGCGCGCGTCAGGGCCGGGACATTCTCGGGCTCCACATACACGGCGTGCGGGCCGCCCGATTCGCGCAGCACCGGCACGTCGGCCAGCACCGGCAGCTTGCCCCAGGCCAGGCTCTCGGTGGCCGGCAGGCCCCAGCCCTCGGCCAGGGAATTGAACACGGTGAACAGGCAGCCGGCATACAGCGCCGCCAGCTCCTGGTCCGTGACGCCGGGGCGGAATTCCACCCGGCGCGCGAGTTCGGGGGCCGCGTCCCGCAACCCCACGACCTGGTCCGAGAGGTAGCCATGCACGCCCACCACCACCAGCAGCGGCGCGTTCTCCTCACCATGGTCGCGGATCAGCTTCAGCCAGGCGCGCAGCAGGCCCAGCTGGTTCTTGCGCGATTCCACCGTGCCCACGGCCAGCACGAAGGGCTCGGCCGGGGCGATGCCGGGTTCGGCCGGCGGGTCGAAGCGCGCGTCCAGCGGCAGCACGCTGGCCGGGATGGCGGTGCCCGGCAGGAATTTCGGCAGCCAGGCCAGGAAATCCCGCCGCACCGCCTCGCTGATGCAGATGGCGTGGTCCGCCAGCAGGCAGAGTGCGGCGAAATGCTGGGTGAAGTTTCGGACCAGCTTCGGCTCGCAGTGCTCGGGCACCAGCAGCGGGATCAGGTCATAGACGAAGCTGGCATAGCGGATGCCGTGCTCCTCCTTGGCGGCCAGGATGCGGCCGCTGTGGCCGGGCAGCCACCAGGCGGTGCCGATGCCCAGCAGCCAGTCGCCCGGGGCCCAGCGATGTTCGGGCGAGGCCGCGAGCACCGCCTCCGCCTCATCCACCAGCGCCTGCCAAGCGGGGGCCTGTACCCCGCCCGTGCCATGGGTGCCGGCCAGCAGGCGGTCGAACATGGCGCGGGGGAATGCGCGCCAGGAATCGCTCGGGCCATGGTGCGCCACCAGGGTGAAATGCCCGCGATCGGCCGCCAGCAGCCGCGTCTGCACGCGCGTGACGCCCGATGGCGCGCGCGCGTGCCGGATGCCCGCCAGATAGTCGGTGATGTCGGCGGCGTGGAGCAAATCAGGTGCGCCCGTAGGTGTCCTCGATGCGCACGATATCGTCCTCGCCCAGATAGGAGCCCACCTGCACCTCGATCAGCGCCAGCGGGATCTTGCCCGGGTTTTCCAGCCGGTGCACGCAGCCCAGCGGCAGGTACACGCTTTCGTTCTCCCGCAGCATGATGCGCTCCCCATCGCGTTCCACGATGGCGGTGCCGTTCACCACCACCCAATGCTCGGCGCGGTGGAAGTGCTTCTGCAGGGACAGCTTGCTGCCCGGGCGCACCGCGATCTGCTTCACCTGGAAGCGGCTGCCCTGGATCAGCCCCTCATACCAGCCCCAGGGGCGGTACATGCGGCGGTGCTCGGTGGCCTGCTTCAGCTTGGCGGCGCGCAGCTTCTCCACCAGCTTCTTCACGTCCTGCGCGCGGTCGCGGTGCATGGCCAGCACGGCGTCGTCGGTCACCACGATCACGGCGTCGTCGAGGCCCACCACGCCGGTCAGCATGCCCTCGCTGCGGACGTAGCAGTTCTTCGCGCCCACCAGATGCGCCGGGC
This sequence comes from Rhodovarius lipocyclicus, assembly GCF_009900765.1. Lineage (GTDB taxonomy): Bacteria > Pseudomonadota > Alphaproteobacteria > Acetobacterales > Acetobacteraceae > Rhodovarius > Rhodovarius lipocyclicus. Next base: position 26,666 of record NZ_JAAABL010000005.1, on the reverse strand, counting down.
CCTTCACCACATTGCCGTCCGCGTCCTTCTCGCCGATCTCCCACAGCGCGGCCCAGCTGCCGACATCGGACCAGCCGATGGAGCAGGGCACCACCGCGCCGTTCGCCGTGCGCTCCATCACCGCGTAGTCGATCGAGATGTTGGGCGCGCCCGAGAAGGGCGCGGGGTCGAGGCGGATGAAGTCCAGGTCGCGCTTGGCGCCGGACATGGCGCCGCGCACGCTGTTCACCACCTCGGGCGCGAAATCCTGCAACTCGGCCAGCAGGGTGTCCGCGCGGGCGACGAAGGTGCCGCTGTTCCACAGGTGCCGCCCGCCGGCCAGGAAGCCCTCGGCGGTGGCGAGGTCGGGCTTCTCCACGAAGCGGGCGATGGCCTGCACGCCGTCCAGCCCCTCCAGCGCGGCGCCCGATTCGATGTAGCCATAGCCGGTCTCGGGGGCGGTGGGCTGCATGCCGAAGGTGACGATGCGCCCGGCCTGGGCGGCGGTGGCGGCCTTGGCCAGCGCCGCGTGCAGGCCGGGCACATCGGTGATGGCGCTGTCGGCGGGCATGATCCACAGCACGGCGCCGGGGCTGGTTTCCTCGGCCAGGATGGCGGCGGCGGCGATGGCGGGGGCGCTGTTGCGGGCCACGGGCTCCAGCAGGATGCGCGCGCCGGGGACATCGGCCTCGCGCAGCTGCTCGGCCACCAGGAAGCGGTGGGATTCGTTGCAGACCACGATGGGGGGCGCGAAGCCCGGGCCATGGGCGCGCAGGGCGGTATCGGCCAGCAGGGTGCGCTCGCTGACCAGCGGCCAGAACTGCTTGGGATAGGTTTCCCGCGACAGGGGCCACAGGCGGGTGCCCGAGCCGCCGGAAAGGATCACGGGGATGATGGTGGTCACGCTGCTCGGCATCTGGGAAGCTCGCTGTGGCAAAGGTTGGGCGGCATCGGATCCACGGCGGCAGGCATGCGGAAGGACGCGGCAGACAGTGTATAGTGTTGAATTATGACATCAATGCGCTCCCGCGTGGGTGAGAATGCGCCCCTGCACCTGATCGATGGCCACAATCTTGCCCTGCGGCAGGGCACCGGCATCGCGACCTATGGCCGTGGCATGGCCCATGCCCTGAGGGGGCTGGGCTGCGATTTCGGGGTGCTGGGCGGCGAGGACCCGGGGCGCTCCACCCGGCCCGGGCGGCTCGGCGGCGCGCTGCGGCTGGGGCGGCGGCTGGCGCTCAGGGCCGGCATCGCCCTGCGCGGCGGCCTGCAGGTGCGGGAGGGGCTGCCGTCGGAGCGCATCATCCCCGGCCTGCCGGCCGGCACGGCGCGCTTCAACGCGCGGGATTGTTTCGCCCTGGCCCATGTCGGCATGCGCGCGGGCGGCGGCCTGCTGGAGCTGCTGCCGGGCGGGCGGGTTCCGGCGGCCATGCACTGGACCTTCCCGACCGCGCTGCACCTGAAGGGCGTGCCCAACCTCTATTCCGTGCTGGACCTGATCCCGCTGCTGATGCCGGAGACGGTGCTGATGGACGTGGCCATGCACCGCAGGCTGCTCGGCCTGATCGCGGCACGGGCCGACCACATCGTCACGATCAGCGAATGGTCCCGCCGCGACATCATCCGCGAGTTGGGCGTGCCCGAGGATCGCGTGACCAACACCTGGCTGGCGGTGGAGCCCGACGCGGCCGCGCTGGCCCTGTCGCCGGAGGCGCTGGCGGCGGCGCTGGCCCGGCATGGCCTGTCGCCGCAGGGCTACATGTTCTTCTTCGCCGCCATCGAGCCGCGCAAGAATCTGCGCCGCCTGATCGAGGCGCATCTGGCCAGCGGCATCCCCACCCCCCTGATCGTGGCCGGCAAGAAGGCCTGGCTGTGGGAGCGCGAGCTGGAGGCGCTGGCGGGCCGGGAGAACACGCCCGATGGCCGGGTGCGGCTGCTGGGCCATCTGCCGCGCGCGGAGCTGATGGCCCTGGCGCGCGGTGCCAAGGCCGTGTGCTTCCCCAGCCTGTATGAGGGCTTCGGCCTGCCGGCGCTGGAGGCGATGGCCCTGGGCACCCCGGTGCTGACCAGCACCGCCTCCTGCATGCCGGAGGTGGTGGGCGACGCGGCGCTGTGCGTGGACCCGTATTCGACACAGGCGCTGGCCGGGGCGCTACGGGCGATGGATTCGGATGCCGACCTGCGGGCCCGGCTGGCGGCGGCGGGGCCGGCCCGCGCGGCGGTGTTCAGCGCCGCGGCCTATCAGGCCCGGCTCGGCGCCATGCTGGACCGGCTGGGATTGCTGCCCGGCGGCCATTGACCCATGCCGCGCGGACGTCTCATCTGTCCGCGCGGTCAACCCGAGGGGCGTTTCCATGTCCGGCATCAGCGCCGCCGATCTCATCGTGGGCACGGACCATGATTTCGTGGTCAACCTGTACCTGGCGCTGCTGGGCCGCTGGCCGGACAGCGCCGGCTATGAGCATTTCATGGAGCGCATCCGCGACCGGCCGGCCGAGCGCCCCGGCGCCATCCTCTATATGGCGCAGTCGCCGGAGGCGGTGCAGCGCGGCCGCCACATCCCGGTGCCGGACCCGCTTATCGCGTCCGAGCCGATGAAGGCGCTGGCCGCGCAGATGGACCTGCGCAGCGCCTTCCTGTTCCGCGAGATGACGGAGATGGCCAACCGCCCGGCTCCGGCGGCGGCCGAGCCCTCCATCGCGCCGCTGGTGCGGGAATTGCGGGCCGAGATGGCCGTGCTGCGGCGGGAAATGCGCGAGGAACTGGCCGCCTTGGCCGGGAAGCTGGCGGCCTTGCCGGTGGGCGCCTCGGCCGCCGTGGTGTCCCCCATAGGCGCCGATGGGCGTGAGGAATGGGCGGACCTGCTGGCCCTGGCGGAAGCGCGCATGGAATTGCGGCTGCGCGCGCTGGAGCGGCGGCTGCCGTGAACCCGGCCCCGCCGCGGCTGGTGGTGGCGGCCCCGCTCGGCGGGCCCGCGGGCGCGCGGCTGCGGCCCATGCTGCGGACCCTGTCGGGGATGCTGCCCGTGCTGTTCCTGACCGCCCGGCGGATGGACGCCGACCTGGCGCCCGGCCCGGCCCTGACGCTGGATGAATGGCGCGGGCGCGAGGATCTGGCCTTCCTGCCGCATCTGCATGTGCTGGCCGATGACGCGGCGGCGGAGGCCGCGCTGCGGGCCGCGCTGTTCCGCCCCGGCCATGTGCTGCTGGCCGATCCCGGCCTGGCGCGGCTGTACCGCGCCATCACGGCCGGGCAGGGCCGGCCCGCCGCCTGGCGGCGCTCGGCGGCCGAGGCCCATGGCCCGGCGGCCCGCCGGCTGGTGGGCTCGGCGCTGGAACCCGCCGCCCTGCGGCTGATGCCGATGCTGGAGGCCGCGACGGCGGGCGCGCTCTCCCTCTCTCTGCTGCATCCCGGCGCGCTGCCGGGGCTGGCGCCCGGCCATGCCGCGCGGCTGCTGCCCCCGGCCTTCCCCGAGGCGCCCGCGCTGTCCCGTGCCGAGGCCCGGGCGGCGCTGGGCCTGGGGGAGGGGCCGCATGTGCTGCTGCCCATGGCCGGCCCCGCGCGCCTGCGGGCGCTGCGGGCTGCGGTGACGGCCGCCGATGCCAACCCCATCCTGCCCGATTCCCGGGGGGAGGAAGGGAGTCTGAGTCCCATCGCCGCCGATGCGGTGCTGGCGCTGGACCTGCCGCTCTCGGCCTGGGATCAGCCGCTGCTGGAACAGGCGATGGCCGCCGGCACCCCCATCCTGGCCTGGGCCGAGGGGCCCGATGCCGAGCATTGGCCGGAACCCGCGGTGATGCGCCTGGGCTTCGCCCCGGTGGAGACGGCCATCGCCCCGGTGACGGCCGCCCTTCGCGCGCTGCTGGCCAGCCCCGCACCGCGCGGGCTGGCGGCCCGGCAACACGCCGCGGCGCATGGCCCGCATGTGCTGGCGCGGCGGATTCTGGATGGCATTCCGGGTTGTCGGGTGATGTCCCCCGCCCCATAACGGGACGATGCGTAAACCAAGGGGCGGCGCACGCCCCGACCCCTCCCGCCCCGACCGCCCCTGCGAGGCACCGGACTGTCCGCTGCCGGGCGAATACCGCGCACCCCGCGACCGCTTCCAACTCGACAAGTACCGCTGGTTCTGCCTGGACCATGTGCGCGAGTACAATCGCGGCTGGGATTTCTACAAAGGCATGTCCGAGGCGCAGATCGAGGGCGCGCTGCGCCAGGATACCGGCTGGCAGCGCCCGACCTGGCCGCTCGGCCGGCTGGGCGGCGCGCGGCTGGACCCCGAGATCCTGCGCGACCCCTTCCATATCCTGTCCGACCAGGTGGCGATGGCCCAGCGCAAGGCCGCGGCCGAAGCCAGCCGCCCGCCGCCGGAATTGCGCGCGGCGCTCGATCTGCTGGACCTGGGCTGGCCGATCGACAGCCTGGCGCTGAAGACGCGCTACAAGGAACTGGCCAAGCGTTACCACCCCGATACGAACCAGGGCGACCGCTCCGCCGAGGAGCGATTGAAGGATATCAATCGCGCCTATTCGCTGTTGCGCCACAAACTGGCGGGGGCCGAGGCTTCCGCCCGCTGAAACCCTGGCCTAAGTTTCCTGAAACCTGACGTCCGGAGCCGAGATGAGCACCGCTATTTCCATGTCCGAAGCCAAGCCTACCAGCGCGATCAGCGCACCCGACACCACGGTGAGCGCCCGCGAGGTGTTTGGCGTGGATATCGACATGCAGGTGCCGGCCTTCACCACCCGCACCGAACATGTGCCGGACGCCGACCCGACCTATCTGTTCGACCGCGAGACCACCCTGGCGATTCTGGCGGGCTTCGCCTTCAACCGCCGCGTGATGGTCCAGGGCTATCACGGCACCGGCAAGTCCACCCATATCGAGCAGGTGGCGGCCCGGCTGAACTGGCCCTGCATCCGCGTGAACCTGGACAGCCACATCAGCCGTATCGACCTGATCGGCAAGGACGCCATCGTCCTGAAGGACGGCAAGCAGGTCACGGAATTCCGTGAGGGCATCCTGCCCTGGGCCCTGCAGCACCCCTGCGCGCTGGTGTTCGACGAATACGACGCGGGCCGCCCGGACGTGATGTTCGTGATCCAGCGCGTGCTGGAGGTGGAGGGCAAGCTCACGCTGCTCGACCAGAACCGCGTGATCCGGCCGAACCCCTTCTTCCGCCTGTTCGCCACGGCCAACACGGTGGGCCTGGGCGACACGACCGGCCTGTATCACGGCACCCAGCAGATCAACCAGGGCCAGATGGACCGCTGGAACATCGTGACCACGCTGAACTACCTGCCGCATGCGCAGGAAGTGAACATCGTGCTGGCCAAGATGGGCGCCGAGGGCGATGCCGCGAAGAAGAAGCAGATCGAGGCGATGGTGGCACTGGCCGACCTGACGCGCGCCGGCTTCATCGCGGGCGACATCAGCACCGTCATGTCCCCGCGCACGGTCATCACCTGGGCCGACAACGCCAAGATCTTCGGGGATGTGGGCTTCGCCTTCCGCGTCACCTTCCTGAACAAGTGCGATGAGGCCGAGCGCTCCATCGTGGCCGAATACTACCAGCGTTGCTTCAACGAGGAACTGTCGACCGGCACGCTGCTGCGGAAGGCGGGCTGAGCCCCACGGCGCCCCGCCGCAAACGGGGCGCCGACCGCCTTTGTGATGAGTAGCCGCCCCTTTTTTCCTCGGGGGCGGCGATGGCTGATGGAAACGAAGCGATGAGCACCAAGCCCGACCTGACACGTCAGGAAGAATTCAAGCGCGCCACGGCCGGTGTGCTGCGTGCCATCGCCCAGGAATCCGATGTGCAGGTGGCCTTCCAGCCGGGCCCCGCCGGGCTTTCGGGCAAGCGTGCCCGCCTGCCGCTGCCCACCCGCACCCTGCCGCCCGCCGAAATGGCCAAGCTGCGCGGCGCGGCCGACGCGCTCGCCCTGCGCCTGCGCCATCATGATGAGGCGGTGCACGCCGCCCGCATGCCCGCCCGCAAGGAAGCCAAGGAAGTGTTCGACGCGCTGGAGGATGTGCGCGTGCAGCACATCGGCGCGCAGCACATGTCCGGCGTCCGCCACAACCTCCGCGCCAAGCTGGAGGAGGAGTGCGAGGCCGAGGGCTACGACCGCATGACGCGCAAGGACCAGATGCCGATCTCGGCCGCGCTGTCCCTGCTGCTGCGTGAGCGCATGACCGGCGAGGCCACCCCCCCTGCCGCCCGCCGCGTGCTGGATACCTGGCGCGAGGAGCTGGGCGAGAACGCCCAGACCGCGATGGATGAGCTGGTCGCCTCCGCCGGCGACCAGGAGGCCTATGCCAAGGCCGCCCGCAAGCTGCTGACCGCCTTCGACCTGGTGGAGGCCGAGGCCGAGAGCAAGGCCGAGCAGGACGAGGAAGGCGACGAGGGCGGCGACGAGCAGTCCAGCGAGGACCAGTCGAGCGAAGGCGAATCCTCCTCCCAGGAGCAGGAATCCATGACCGGGGCCGACCCCGAGACCATGGAAGGCGAAGCCAGCGAGGAAGACGCCCAGGAATCCGAGGAAGACGGCTCGGCCGCCGATGGCGACGACAAGCCCGGCGGCCCGCAGCAGCGCCGCGAGATCCCGCAGGTGGATGACGGCACCAAGTACCGTGCCTTCACCACCCAGTTCGACGAGGTGGTCGAGGCCGAGGACCTGTGCGACGCCGAGGAACTCTCCCGCCTGCGCCAGCAGCTGGACCAGCAATTGCAGCATCTGCAGGGCGTGGTGTCCAAGCTGGCGAACCGCTTGCAGCGCCGCCTGATGGCGCAGCAGCAGCGCGCCTGGGAATTCGACCTGGAGGAAGGGCTGCTGGACGTGGCCCGGCTGGCCCGCGTCGTGACCAACCCCACCCATTCCCTGACCTACAAGCGGGAACGCGAGGCCGATTTCCGCGACACGGTGGTGTCGCTGCTGATCGACAATTCGGGCTCCATGCGCGGCCGTCCCATCACGGTGGCGGCGATGGCCGCGGACATCCTGGCCCGCACCCTGGAACGCTGCAACGTCAAGGTGGAAATCCTGGGCTTCACCACCCGCGCCTGGAAGGGCGGGCAGTCGCGTGAGCGCTGGGTGCAGGAGGGCAAGCCCCGCAATCCGGGCCGGCTGAACGATCTGCGCCATGTGATCTACAAGGCCGCCGACGCCCCCTGGCGCCGCGCCCGCAAGAACATGGGCCTGATGCTGCGCGAGGGGCTGCTCAAGGAAAACATCGACGGCGAGGCGCTGCTCTGGGCCTATCGCCGCCTGCTGGCGCGCACCGAGCACCGCCGCATCCTGATGGTGATCAGCGACGGCGCGCCGGTGGATGACAGCACGCTGTCGGTGAACCCGGGCAACTACCTGGAGCGCCACCTGCGCGAGACGATCCGCGAGATCGAGGCGCGGGACATCGTGGAGCTTTCGGCCATCGGCATCGGCCACGACGTCACGCGCTATTACCGCCGCGCGGTCACGATCGTGGATGCCGAGGAGCTGGGCGGCACCATGATGAACAAGCTGTCGGAGCTGTTCGATGAAGACGCCGCCGCCGCCTGGCAGCGCGCCGCCGCCGAGCGGGCCCCCGCCATCCTGTGAACCGCGCGGGGGTGGTCTCCCGCCGGGCACTGCTGGGGCTGCTGCCGGCCTCGGCCTGCGCCCAAGGGGGCGCCCAGGACTACGCCACACCCTTCGCGCTGCCGGCGCGGCAGGGGCCGTTGCAGCCCCTGGGCGGGCTGGAATTCAACACCGCCCGGCTGGGGTTGGGCAGTTTCTCCGCGCTGCATCTGGCCCCGGACCTGACGCTGACTGCCGTGAACGACCGCGGCCGCTGGATGCGGGCGCCCCTGTTGATGCGGGATGGCCGCCCGGCGGGGCTGGGCGCACCCGTCACCGGCCGCCTGCAGGATGGCAGCGGCGAGGCCCTGACCCGCCCCCGCAGCATGGATTCCGAATCGCTGGCCCGGCTGCCCGATGGCAGCTGGCTGGTGGGGTTCGAGCGCTGGCACCGCATCCGCCACTTCGCCGCGCTGGACGCGCCGGGCCGCTTCTTCGAGGCCCCGCCGGGGCTGGAGGATGCCCCCGCCAATGGCGGCCTGGAGGCGCTGGCCCTGATGCCCGACGGCCGCCTGCTGGCCATCGCGGAATTCCAGACCGCCCGGGGCGAGGACAGCCTGCGCCGCGCCTGGCTGGGCGGCCCCGGCGCCTGGCGGGAGCGTGCCTATCGCCCCGCCCCCGGCTTTGGCGTGACGGATGCCGCCGCCCTGCCGGATGGCGGCGCGCTGGTGCTGGAACGCTACTACACCCCGCTGGAGGGCGTTTCCGCCCGGCTGGTGCATGTCTCGCGTGAGGCGATCGCGGGCGGTAGCGTGCTGGAAGGCACCCCCTTGCTGCGCATGCCCCCCGATGCCCCGGCCGAGAACTGGGAAGGGGTCGCGGTGCTGCCGCGTGAGGGCGGGCTGTGGATCGCGCTGATCGTGGACGACAACGACAACCCGCTGCAACGCGGGCTGTTCGCGCTGTTCGAGTGGAAGCCGTAGGTCAGGGGCTCCGCCCCCGACACCCCCGCCAGGACCGTGCTCGGTCCTGGACCAAGATCAGTTTGGCGCTGATCCTGGGAAGGTGTTTCTTATTGATATTTATAATATAATTGGCACTAGCCTGTCAGGAGCAGTGCCAATCCGATGGGTTCCAAGGGCCTTTCGGCCTTTCGCGGGGAGCCGAGGGGCAGAGCCCCTCGGTGGGGGTTCGGGGGCGAAGCCCCTGAGTGCCCGCCCACCCCGATCAGGCCACTGTCCCGAAGCAGCGGTCCCCGGCATCGCCCAGCCCGGGCACGATGTATCCGCGCTCGTCCAGCCGCTCATCCAGGGCCACGGCGGTGACGGGCACATCCGGGTGTGCGGCGGTGAAGCGGGCCACGCCCTCGGGTGCCGCGACCACGCAGGCGAAGCGGATGTCCCGCGTGCCGGCTTCCTTCAGGGCCGTGATGGCATGGATCGCGCTGCCGCCGGTGGCCAGCATGGGGTCCATCACCAGCGCACCCCGGGTGGCGATATCGGGCGGCAGGCGCAGCAGATAGCGGCTGGCCTGCAGGGTGTGTTCGTCCCGCACCAGCCCGACATGGCCGATGGGGGCCTCGGGCAGCAGCAGGCGCGCGCCCTCGGTCAGGCCGAGGCCCGCGCGCAGCACCGCCACCAGGCAGGGCACGGGCCCGGCCAAGCAGGGGGCCTGCATGGCGGTCAGCGGGGTGTCGATGGCGCGGGTGCCGGCCGGCAGGTCCCGCAGGGCCTCGATGGCCAGGATCAGCCCCAATTCGCCGATTACGCGGCGGAAGGTGGGGCTGTCCGTCTCGATGCGGCGCAGCGTGGTCAGCTTGTGCTGGGCCAGCGGGTGCCGCAGCAGGTGCAAAGCCCCCCGCGGCCCTGCCGGGTCTTGGGCTGCGGGGCTCTGGTCGCTCGGCGGAGGGGAGGGCATCCCCTCCTATCGCGCGGGTATCAGGGCCGGATCAACCCCCAGGTGTCGCGGCCGCGGCCGGGCGGCGCGGCGTGCGCCGGCGGGCGGGCGTGGCGGTTTCCTCGCCGGGCGGCACATAGGTGACGACCGGGCGGCCTTCGGAGGTGGTGCTGTTGACCACCGGCGTGCCCGGGGGCGACAGGTCGCCGGTGCCCGGGGTGATGCGCTCCACGATCGGCCGGCCCTCGTCGGAACCGATGATGACGGCCCGGCCTTCGGAAACCCCGGCGTTCATGCGGGGCCCGAGGGTGACCAGCTGGTTCAGCCCGCCAATGTTCGCCTGCACGGCGGTCCCCGGCGGAGTGTTGCCAACCACGGATGCCCGCACCATCGCCACGGTCCGGCCAGTGGCGTCCACCAAAGGATACATCGTCTCCTGCTGTACAGTGGCGCAGGCCATCAGGCCCAGCGTAGCCACCATCGCAAGAATTGCCGTCGTTCTGGACATTGTTCGCATCATCCCAACCCTGGAATTGTTCCGAGGGCCACGCCGACTTCAGGGGGAGTATCGGCGGGTCCTTACCGTCCCGGCCATCTATTCATACTCCCAGTTGAGGGATGCGAAACAGCAAAGAATCGATGCTGTTTGAAATACCGGGACAGTATGCCCAAAAATTGACATCACCATTTATTGATGAGGATGGTTCGAATAAAGAACCTCAACATCACCGGTCCGTGAGGCGCAGCTCGATGCGCCGGTTGCGGGCGAAGGCCTCGGGCGTGTCGGCGGTGTCCAGCGGCTGGTGCTCGCCGAAGGCGGCGGCGGCCACGCGGTTGGCCGGCAGCCCTTCCTGGATCAGCAGGTTCGCCACCGCGATGGCGCGCGCCGCCGACAGCTCCCAGTTCGAGGCGAAGCGGGGGGAGCGGATCGGGTTGCGGTCCGCATGGCCGTCCACCCGCAGCACCCAGTTGATCTCGGGCGGGATGCGGCTGGCGATGTCCACCAGCACGCGCGCCAGCCGCCGCAACTCCGCCTCGCCGGCGGGGGAAAGCTCGGCCGAGGCGGGGGGGAACAGCACCTCGGACTGGAAGACGAAGCGGTCGCCCACGATCCGCAGCTCTGGCCGGTCGCCCAGCGCGTCGCGCAGCCGGCCGAAGAATTCGGAGCGGTAGCGGGTCAATTCCTCCACCCGCGCGGCGAGTGCGGCGTTCAGCTGGGTGCGCAGCGTGGAGATCTGCACCTCCTGGTCGCGGTCCCGGGCCTCGGAGGCACCGAGCGCGTCGGCCAGCCGCTGCAACTGGCTGCGCAGCTCGTTCAGCTGCCGGGTCAGCAACGCCACCTGGGCGCGCGCGGCCTCCGACAGGCGGGATTGCTCGGTGGCCGCGGCCTCCGCGCCGCCGCGCCGGTTCTGCTCCTCGGCCAGCTGGCGCTGAAGCTCCTCGCGCAGCGCGGTCAGGCGGCGCACATCGGCGGCCAGCTGGGCCAGCTCGGCCACCCGGGCCTCGATGGTGGCGCGGTCGGCGCGCACGGTGGTGTTCAGCGCCGCGATCTCGGCGCGCATCTGCGCCAGGCGCTGCTCGGCGGCGGCGAGCGCCGCGCTGGCGTCCTCCATCCGGCGGCGCAGGGCCGCCAGCTCCTGGCGCGCGGTTTCCAGCGCGCCACGGGATTCGCGCAGTTCGCGTTCGGAGGCGGCGCGGGTTTCGCGTTCGCGGGCCAGGGCGGCGCCGGCCTCGGCGAGGCGGGCTTCCGCGCCGGTGCGGGCGCCGCGTTCGGTGGCCAGGGCTGTCGCGGCGTCGCGCCCGGCGCGCTCGGCGGCGGCGCGGGCCTCGCGCTCGGCGGCCAGGGCTGCGGCGGTCTCGCGCCCCAGCCGTTCGGCCGTGCCGCGCGCGTCGCGCTCGCTGGCCAGCGCCCGGTTGCTCTCGGTCAGGCGGCGCAGCTGCTCGGCGGCGTCGCCGGTGGCGCTTTCGGCGCGGCGCAGCGCCTCGTTCAGCCGGGATTCCAGCCCATCCAGCCGCCGCCCGCCCACATCGGCGCTGGCCGACAGATCCGTGATGCGGGCGCGCAGGCCCGCGGCCTCGGCCAGGGCCGCGTCGCGGGCGCCGGCGGCGCTCTCGGCCTCGGCCCGCGCCTGGGCGAGCAGGGAGGAGAGATTGTCGCGCGCCGCCTCGGCCTCCCGCAGGCGCCCCTCATTGCGGGTCAGCAGCCCGCGCAGTTCCTGCCCCTGGCTGCGTTCCAGCGCCAGCAGGTCCGCCAGCTCCGCCACCTGGCGGTTCAGCCGTTCCAACGCCTGATCGCGGGAGGACAGGGCGACCGAGAGGAACCCCTGCGCCAGCACGAAGACCAGCAGCACGAAGATGATGACCATGAGCAGCGTGGACAGCGCGTCCACATAGCCCGGCCAGGGGTTCATCCCATTCTCGCCGCGGCGGTTGGAGCGCATCAGGCGCGCCCGTCCTCACCCATGGCGGCGATCGTGCGGGTCAGCATGCGGATCTCGTTGCGCAGCTCGGCGGTGGCGTGGGCGCGGCCTTGGGCCACATCCTCCAGCAGGCGGGCCAGCAGCAGCTCGGTGTTGCGCAGATGGCCGCGCGCGCCGTCATCCAGCAGCGGGCGGCCCGCGCCCTCGGCCAGGCGGGTCAGGGCGGGGGCCATCATGCCGTTCTGCTCGGCAACCCGTTCCAGCAGCAATTGGGTGGCGCGCATCTGGTCGGTCAGCACCGACATGCGCTCCGCCAATTGCCCGATGGCGTGGGAGGTCGCGGCGCGCCCGTCCTCGCCCCGGATCATGATGGCCTGCAGGCCCTCCAGGTTCTCGGCCGTCTGTTCCAGCAGCGCCTGGACATAGGCGGGGATCGACCCGCCCTCCCCATCCGAACCCAGCACGCCCGAGGACAGCCGGGTGAGGGAGGCGAGCCATTCCTCCAGCTCATTGAAGAAGCGGTTCTGCGCCTGCCCGGCCGTGAGGTCGAGGAAGCCCAGCACCAGTGCCCCGGCCAGCCCCAGCATGGAGGAGGAGAAGGCCGTGCTCATGCCCCGCAGCGGCTGGGCGAGGCCCGATTTCAGCTGGTTGAACAGGGCGTTCACATCGCCGCCACCCACATTCATGTCCGCGATCACCCCGGCGACGGAGCTGATGGTCAGCAGCAGCCCCCAGAAGGTGCCGAGCAGGCCGAGGAAGACCAGCAGCCCGGTGGCGTAGCGCGACAGGTCCCGCTGCTCGTCGAGGCGGGAGGAAATGCCGTCGAGCAGGGAGCGCATGGCGCCGGTGGACAGCGACAGCCGGTCGGTCCGGCGTGCCGCGAACATGCTGGCCATGGGCAGCAGCAGGCGCGGGGATTGGGTGGCGGGCGCGCCCTGGCGGGGTTTCTGGAAGGCCTCCAGCCAGGTGACCTCGGGGTTCAGCTGCACCACCTGGCGCAAATTCCAGGCCACCCCCAGCAGCAGCACGGCCAGGATCAGCCCGTTTAGCAGCGGGTTGGAATTGAAGGCGTTCCACAATTCCGCATGCAGCAGCACCGAAAGGCCGACCACCGCGGCCAGGAAGGCGAGCATACGCCAGAGATAGCGGGAAGGGCGGGTCATCGCCCTTTGCTATAGCCCGCATGCCGGGGTTGCGCGACGGGGCAAATCGCCCCCGGGCCACCCCGGGCGCCCAGCATTCACGCAGGCTTCACGACACCCGCCCGCCGCTTGCGCATCAGCCAGGAGACCCCGAAGCCCAGCGCCAGCCCGCCCAGGATCACACCCCCGGCCAGCACCGGCCGCACCGCGAACCAGGAGATGGCGATGGCCAGCGGCGCCACCAGCACCGTCAGCAGCAGCGCGATCAGCCCGGTGCCGAACCCCACCAGCGTGCCCAGGGCCGGGATCACATCCGCCAGCACCTTCAGCGGGTTCAGGATCAGCGCGAAGCCGATATACAGCACCACCGCCAGCACCGCCCGCAGCAGCCAGGTGATGGTGCCGTTCTCCTGCCCGGCGGCCTGGAACATCTCGCTGGCCGGTACGGCGCCGCGCCGCAGCAGCAGGATGCGGCCCCCGGCGCGCGCCTGATAGGGCAGGATGCTGGTGCCCGCCTGCCGGCCGATCACGGAGACCTCGCCGCCGCGCACCACCTCGAAGCGGATGCGCAGGTCGCCCACGCGCGGGTTGGCGGGGTCCTGGCCCAGATACAGCCCGCCCTCCACCACCCGTCCGCCCGGAATGGCGGCCATGGTCGCGGCATCCAGGCGCAGCGGCTCCGCCCCGCCCAGCAGGCTCAGCGTGTCGTGCCCCACCGAGAAGGCGCCCAGGCTGGCCGAGGCCACCATCTCCGTGTTCGCCTGGTGGCGCATCGGCGGGTTGCGGTGGGTGTCGGGCTGGTTGAAGGCCTGGCTGTTGATAGGGTGGTCCGCCCAGCCGCGATTGTAGGTGTAGGTGGTGGTGGTCGTCTGGCCGCCGCCCAGGCGGGTTTCGGTCTGGCTGCGGCTTTCCTCGCGCCACTGGTACATCTCGACGATGCGCCGCAACTGCACCGCGCCGCTGGCCGTGACCGGAAAGGCGGGGTCCGTCAGGCTGCCCGGGGTGCTGAGCGTGCCGGTGATGTGGACCAGCCGGTTGTCCAGCGCGGGGTCCACCCGGCTGGCATCGGCCTGCTGCACGCTGGCCCCGCCTTCGGCCAGGGAGCGCGCGGTGCGCACCGACCGCCCCTCATTCCACCAGATGCCGTAGCAGGAGGCGCCGAGCAGGATCACCCCGATCAGCAGCCCGATCAGCGCCGAGCCCAGGCGCTGGAACCAGGAGCGGCTGTCGGTGGAGGTGCTGGTGTCACCGTCCGAGCCGCCGCCCCAATCACCGGAATCGGAATCACCGCTGGAATCGCCGTCGGACATCGGATGCCTCCCGTGAATTCAGCACGTTATCGCGCCGCCGGGCGGCCGTGTCGATTCGCGCGAATCAATGATCCGGAAGCCTCTGGACCGGGGCCGCCGCCCATGGTCCGATACCCGTCCAAGAAAAACGGGAGAGATGAGATGCGTGCATGGGCTGTGACGGAACACGGCAAGCCGCTCCAGGAAATCGAGCTGCCCACCCCCGAACCCACCGGCGCCCAGGTGCTGCTGGAAGTCACCCATGCCGGGGTGTGCCACAGCGACCTGCATATCTGGGAAGGCGTCTATGACCTGGGCAGCCGCGGAGAGCTGCGCATGGCCGATCGCGGCATGACGCTGCCGCTGGCCATGGGCCATGAGATCGTGGGCCGCGTGGTGAAATGGGGCCCGGAGGCCGAGGGCCATGTGAAGGCCGGCGACCACCGCGTGGTCTTCCCCTGGGTGGGCTGCGGGCAGTGCGCCGTCTGCCTGGATGAGCGCGAGAACATGTGCGCCAACGGCCGCTCGCTGGGCGTGTACCAGAATGGCGGCTACGCCACCCATGTGCTGGCCACCCATTACAAGCACCTTGTGCCCTTCGACGGGCTGGAGCCGGGGCTGGCCTCGACCTACGCCTGCTCTGGCGTCACGGTCTATTCCGCCATCCAGAAGCTGCTGCCGCTGCCGGCGGATGAGGCGATCGTGGTGGTGGGCGCGGGCGGGCTCGGCCTGCAGGCCATCGCGGTGCTGAAGGCGCTGGGCCACCGCAAGATCGTGGCCGTCGATGTCTCGGAGGAGAAGCTGCAGGCCGCGCGCGCCCAGGGTGCCAGCGACGCCGTGCTGGCGGGCGCCGAGGGCACCACCCAGCGCATCATCGAGGCCGCGGGCGGGCCGGTGCTGGGCGTGGTGGATCTGGTGAACGGCACCCAGACCGCGCGCTTCGCCTTCGACGCGCTGCGCAAGGGCGGCAAGCTGGTGCAGGTGGGCCTGTTCGGCGGCGAGATGAGCCTGCCGCTGCCGCTGATCCCCATCAAGGCCGTGACCATCCAGGGCAGCTATGTCGGCAGCCTGGGCGAGTTGAAGGAAGTCGTGAAGCTGGCCCAGCAGGGCAAGATTCCCGCCATTCCCGTCACACCCGTGCCGCAGAACCAAGCCGACGCGGCGCTGAACCGGCTGAAGGACGGCAAGGTGACCGGGCGGCTGGTGCTGGTGGCCGCCTGAAAGGGGGGCGGCCCCCCTTGAGCCAGGGGGGCTACCCCATCCCGCCTGACCGGGCCAAGCTGTTCCGGTCCAGGAAGCCAGGGTCCTACCGGGAATGACCACGCCAAGCCGAGCGCCGCATCCGCGGAACCTGCTGATGCTCGCCTTGGCCGCGATGTTCGTGCAGCAGAGCTTCGCCACGCTGGGCCGTTCCCTGCCGCCCATCCTGGCGCCGGCCATCGTGGCCGATCTGGGGCTCGATCCGGCCTGGCTCGGTGTCTATATCGGCATTTCGGCGGCCGCCGCGCTGGTGTTCCAGCTGGGCTGCGGCAGTTTCATCCTGCGTTATGGCGCGCTGCGCTTCAGCCAGGTGGCGCTGGTGCTGCTG
Organism: Rhodovarius lipocyclicus; assembly: GCF_009900765.1. Taxonomy (GTDB): domain Bacteria; phylum Pseudomonadota; class Alphaproteobacteria; order Acetobacterales; family Acetobacteraceae; genus Rhodovarius; species Rhodovarius lipocyclicus. Next base: position 10,796 of record NZ_JAAABL010000005.1, on the reverse strand, counting down.
GCTTTGGGGCTGGGGCTGGCGGCGGCGGGGCCGATGCTGTTCTTCCTGTTCTCGGCCATTCTGGGCGGGGGCGGGGCGGCCACCTCCACGCCCGCCAGTTCGCATCTGCTGGGGCGCTATGTCACGCCGCGCCAGGCGCCGCTGATCTATTCCATCAAGCAGACGGCGGTGCCGGCGGGGCTGCTGGCGGCGGGGCTGCTCGGGCCCTTGATGACCGCCTATTGGGGGTGGCGGGGGGCGCTGGTGGCCTCGGCGCTGGCGGCGCTGGTCTTCGCGCTGATGCTGCAGCCGCTGCGGGCGGAATTCGATTCGGACCGCATCCCGGCCAAGAGCTTCCACCTGTCGGATTTCCTGACCGCCATCCAGGTGGTTCTGGGGCCGGGGCTGCGGCCGCTGGCCTTCGGCTGCCTGATGTTCAACGGGCTGCAATCGGTCTTCACCACCTATTTCGTGCTGTTCCTGACGCATCTGGGGCATGGGCTGGCGGCGGCGGGGGCGCTGTTCTCGGTGGCGATGGTGATCGCGGTGCCGGGGCGCATCTTCTGGGGCTGGCTGGGGGCGGGGCGGGTGGAACCGCGCCTGCTGCTGGGCGGCTTGTCGCTGGGCATGGCGGGCAGTGCCGTCCTGATGCCGCTGGTGGGGCCGGGCTGGCCGCTGCTGGGCATCGGCGTGATCGCGACCGGCCTGTCGGCCACCGCCATGTCCTGGCACGGGGTGCTGCTGGCGGAAACCGCGCGGCTGGCGCCGGAGGGCATGCACGGGCATTGCACCGGGGGCGTGCTGTCCTTCGGGCAGGTGGGGGCGCTGGTTCTGCCGCTGGTCTATGCGGGTATCCTGGTCACCACCGGCAGCCACGGGCTGGGCTTTGCCCTGTGCGGGGCGCCGGGCTTCGCGGTGGGGTGGTGGCTGCTGCGCGGCAAGCGCTGACAGCCCCCGGATCAGCCCCCCCCGGATCAGCCCCGGTGCGAACCCGCCCAGCTGCGGCGCCAGGCCGGCAGCACCGCATGCGGCAAGGGCCGCCCCACCCAGAAGCCCTGGGCGCGATGCACGCCCAGCGACGACACGGCATGCCACAGCCGTTCGTCCGCCACGCCCTCGGCGGTGACCATCTGGCCCGCGCGATCGGCGTGGCGCACCACGTTCAGCACGAATTGCCGCGCGCGCGCGCTGTCCGGCAGGGACATCACCAGACCCTTGTCCAGCTTGATACCGGCGAAGGGCAGGCGGGTCAGCGCCAGCCGGCCGTCATCCAGCGTCAGGTCGTCCAGATAGACCTCCTGCCCGGCGTCATTCATGTGCCGGATGGCGCGGTGCAGGGTCGAGAGGTCGCGCACCGGCATGTTCTCGGTCAATTCCACGCCCAGGGCGCGGGCGGGCAGGCCGCCGGTGGCGCGCGCGCGGGCGATCCACAGCGGCAGGTCGCGCTGCAGCAGCTGGTCCAGCGACACGTTCACCGAAACCCGGATGCCGAGCCTTGGCGCCAGCGTGCCGAAATCCTGCGCGGAGCGCGACACCACCGCCACCGCCAGCGCGCGCGACAGGCCCGCGCGTTCCAGCTGCGGCACGAAACTGTCGGGGCCATGCGCCATGGGGCTGCCGCGCCAGCGGGACAGGGCCTCCACCATCACCAGCCGGCGCGTGGCGATATCGACCACGGGCTGATAGCGCACCAGCAGCGCGCCGCGGTCGAGCCCGGCGGCCAGGGCCTCCGGGCTGCGGGGGGGCGAACGTTCCTGGCGCTCCCGCGGGCCGCTCAACGCGCGTTCCAGTTGTGCCGCTTCGGGCGGCAGGGCGGCCACGCCATCGGGCACGGTGCTGCCCTCGGCCGCGACGAACACCATGGCGTCGGTCAGGGACGGGTCGTCGATGGTGGACAGCAGCTCGGTCCAGAGCGGGTCCATGGCGGCCGGCTCCAGCATCACCCGGCGCGGCGGCAGGCCGGGGCGGCTGAGATGTGCCAGCGCTTCCAGCGCGTTGTCGGTGTGGCGCGGCAACTGGCCGGAGACACGCTGCGCGGCCGCGCGCGCGGCCGCGATCACCAACGGGTGGCGCGCCAGGATCAGGACTTCGCCGGACGCTTCCAGGCGCTTCGCCAATGCAAGTGGCCTTTCAGCCAAAGGGAGCCTCCGAAGAGTGCCGGGGGAAGCACCCGCTGATGGGTTCTCATATTTGATACTGTCTTAGCAATTTAAAGCAACTCCATGCGAAATGCCATGATTTCCCACCGGCTTTCAACCTGCTGTTTGCGCCCAGGGGTCTTGACGCCAGCGCAGGGCTAGCTGCTCCAGCGTGGCGCGCACATGGGCGGGCCAGGTGTCCGGGCCCTGATACAGCGGGCGCAGGGCGGAGCTTTCCAGAAAAGCCAGGAATTCCGGGTCCTTGACCATGCCGGACAGGGCCTGGGCGAGGGGTTCCACCGCCTCACGCGGGGTGCCGCCCGGCAGGGCTAGACCCTTGCAGCTCTGCCCCGAGAGCCGGATGCCCTGTTCCAGCAGGGTGGCGGTGTCGGGCAGCAGGGGGGTGCGGGCCTCCCCGCCCACGGCCAGGGCCACGATTCGCCCCTCCCGCAGCAGGGGCATCGCCTCCGGGGCGGCCAGCATGGCGGTGGGCACATGGCCCTGCAGCACGGCCTGGCGCACGGCGCCGGAATTGGCGAAGGGGAAGGGCGAGAGGCCGAGCTGGGCCGCCACCCGCAGCCCCAGCAATTGCGGCGCGCTGCCCGCGGGGGGCATGGCCAGCAGCGCCCCGGGCGGCAGGTGCGACAGCGCCGTCAGGTTGGGCGCGGCCCCGGCGGGGGCGACCAGCAGCAGCGGCTCCTCGGCGACGGAGGCGATGAACAGCAGGGATTCCAGCAGCCGCTCCTGCCCCTTCTCCACCGCGCGCGCGAGCAGGAAGGGCGTGCTGACCACGGCCAGGGTGCGGCCATCGGGGGTGGCGCCGGCCAGGGTGCGGGCGGCGGCCAGCCCGCCGAGCCCCGGGCGGTTCACCACCGTGACCGCGGCATGCGCCCAGTGCCGCTCCAGGAAGGGGGCCAGGCTGCGGGCCCATTGGTCGGCGCTGCTGCCTGAGGCAGCCCCCACCAGCAGCGTCGCCGCGACCCCCGCATGCACCGCCGGCGCCGCCAGGGCGGCCGGGGTGGCGAGCAGCAGGGCGCGGCGCGCGATCACGCCGGGGTGGCGGGCGGGGCGGCCCCCGCCTTGGCATCGGCCTTCTCCGGCCGGCGCAGCCGGTTGCGGCCGCTGTACAGCACGATCGGCGCCGCGATGAACACCGAGGAGCTGGCCGAGACCACGATGCCGAACACCATCACCCAGGCGAAGCCCGACAGCGCGTCGCCGCCGAAGATCGCCAGCGGCAGGGCCGAGAGCAGCAGCGTCATGGACGTGCCGAGCGAGCGGTTCATCGTCTCGTTGATCGACAGGTCCGTCAGCTCCTCCAGCGGCATCTGCTTGAACTTGCGCAGATTTTCCCGCATCCGGTCGAACACCACCACCTTGTCGTTGGCCGAGAAGCCGATGACGGTCAGGATCGCCGCGATGGTGGTCAGGTTGAACTCCAGCTGGAACAGCACCATGAAACCGATGGTCTTGGTGGTGTCCAGCACCAGGGTGGCGATGGCGGCGATGGCGAACTGCCATTCGAAGCGGAACCAGATGTAGAGCAGCATCGCCAGCAGCGAGAGGCCGAGGGCGATCATGCCGCCCAGGAACAGCTCGTCCGACACGCGGTTGCCCACCGCCTCCACCCGCAGCACCCGCAGCCCGGGGGAGGCCGCCTCCAGCGCCGTGCGCACCCGGTTCACCACCGGCTGCACCTGGGCCTCGTCATCCGGGGCGGGCATGCGCAGCAGCACGGTGGAGGCATCGCCGAACTGCTGCACCCCCACATCGCCCAGGTTCAGCCCGCTGGCGGCCCCGCGCAGGGAACCGAGATCGGCCGGCCCCGGGGTGCGCAGCTCCATCACGATGCCGCCCTTGAAGTCGATGCCCTTCTCCAGCCCCGGCCAGAAGGCGCCGGCGATGGAGGCGGAGGACAGGATGGCCGAGGTCAGCAGGCCGATCTTGGCACCCTTCATGAAGCGGATGCGCGTGCCGTCGGGGAAGATGCGGAACAGCGGCCGCGCCAGCCGGCCCAGCAGCGACAGGCCCGGGCGCTGCAGCACCGGCAGCTCCTTCGGCCGCGTCGTGCGGTACCACCACATCATCAGCAGGCGGGTCAGCACGGTGGCCGTCCACATCTGCACGATGGTGCCGATCGCCACCGTCACCGCGAAGCCCTTCACCGGCCCCGACCCGAAGGCATAAAGGCAGCCCATCGCGATCAGGTTGGTCAGGTTCGAATCCATGATGGTGCCGGAGGCGCGGGCATAGCCCGCCTCCATGGCGTTCAGCGGGCTGCGGCCGTTCTGCACTTCCTCGCGGATGCGCTCGTTGATCAGGATGTTCGCGTCGAGTGCCGTGCCCAGCGTCAGCACGATGCCCGCGATGCCCGGCAGGGTCAGCGTGGCCTCCAGCAGCGACAGGCAGGACATCACCAGGATGATGTTGATCAGCAGCGCCACATTGGCGAACCAGCCGAACAGGCCATAGGCCAGGCCCATGTACAGGAACACGAACAGCGCGCCCGCCGTCAGGCTGATGATGCCGGCGCGGATGGCGTCCGCCCCCAGCTCGGGCCCGACGGTGCGTTCCTCGATCACGGTCAGCGGCGCGGGCAGGGCGCCCGCGCGCAGCAGCACCGCCAGGTCATTGGCCGAACGCACGTTGAAATTGCCGCTGATCTGGCCGCGCCCGGCCGTGATCGGCTCCCGGATCACGGGGGCGGTGATCACCTTCTCATCCAGCACGATGGCGAAGGGGCGGCCCACATTCTGGCGCGTGACATCGGCGAAGCGGCGGGTGCCGATCGAATCGAAGGTGAAGTTCACCACCCATTCGCCCGAGCGCCCATCCTGGCCCGCCCGCGCATCCGACAGGTTGGCGCCATCCACCTCCACCCGGCGCCTCACGGCATAGCGCTGGCCCTCCTGCTCCCCGTTCAGGAACATCACGCCCGGCGGCGGGGCGGGGGCGGTCACGTTGGCGGTGTCGTCCAGCAGGTGGAAGGTCATCCGCGCGGTGCGGCCCAGCAGCTGCTTGATGCGGTTGGGGTCTTCCAGGCCCGGCAGCTGCACCAGGATGCGGTTGGCCCCCTGGCGGGCGATCAGGGCATCGGCCACGCCCGTTTCGTCGATGCGGCGGCGCACGATCTCGATGGATTGCTCGACGGCGTTGCCCGCGCGGGCGCGCAGGCCGGGCTCGGTCACGGTCGCGGTCACCAGGCCGTCGGCATTGGCCTGCACATCGAGGTCGGAGGCCGTCTGCCCCGCGCCCAGGCTCACCTCCAGCCCCAGGTCGCGCATGATGCGGATGGCCGCGTCGCGCTGGGCGGGGTTGGTCAGGCGGAAGCTGACGCGGCGCTCGGGCGCCTCGGCGCGCAGGTTGGTGTAGCCGATGCGCGGGTTGGCCTGGGTCAGGCCGCGGCGCGCGCCTTCCACCATGCTCTCCAGCCGCTCACGCAGCAGGGCGGTGGTATCGACTTCCAACAGCAGATAGGAGCCGCCGCGCAGGTCGAGGCCCAGATTCACCTGCCGGGCCGGCAGCCAGGAGGGAAAGGCCGAGCGGGGCAGCAGATTCGGCAGGCAGACCAGGATGCCGAGCAGACAGACGGCAAGGATTCCAGCGGTCTTCCAACGCGAGAAATACATCATAGGCGGCGCTGATCCTTAATTTGCCGGTCCGCTCCGGACTGCCCCAGGGTTGACGAGCCCCCCGGGAGGGTGCCCAAAGCCGCGCGGAACATGCGTTGCGAGGCCCAGGGATGCAAGACGGGAAGCAGGTCTTGAGGATCGGAGTGATTGGTGCGGGCCATTTCGGGCGCTTCCACGCCCTGAAACTGGCCAAGGCGGGCGTGCTGTCGGGCATCGCCGACGCCTCCGCCGAGCGGGCCGGGCAGATCGCGGCCGAAACGAATTCCCGCGTGCTGGATGTGCAGGGCCTGTTGGCCGAAAGCGACGCCATCGTGGTGGCCGCCCCCACGGCCTTTCACTTCGAGCTGGGCATGCGGGTGCTGGCGGCCGGCCGGCACCTGTTCATGGAAAAGCCGATCGCGGCCACGCTCGAACAGGCCGACGCGCTGATCGAGGCCGCGGCCGCGCGCGGGCTGATCCTGCAGGTGGGGCATATCGAGCGGTATTCGGCCGCCATCATCACCCTGCGCCGGGAATTGGCGGGTTTTTCCCCCCGCAGCCTGACGGCGACACGCGTGGCGCCCTTCCGGCCGCGCAGCCTGGATGTCTCGGTGGTGCTGGACCTGATGATCCATGACCTGGACCTGGTGCTGTCCCTGGTGCCGGCCGAGCTGGCCGAGGTGCGCGCCGTGGGCCGCGCCATCATGAGCCCGCATCCCGATTACTCCGTCGCGCAGTTGCTGTTCGCCAACGGCGCCCAGGCGCAGATCACCGCCAGCCGCTGCGCGGTGGCGATGGAGCGCCGGCTGACCCTGCTGGGCGATGCCGGCGAGGTGCGGGTGGATTTCCTGGCGCGCGAGCTGCGCGCCCTGCGCCCCGGCGGCGCCGAGCCGGCCGAGAACATGGAAGGCTGGGGCCGCGACGCCGCGACCTGGACCGAGCATGACAGCCTGGAAGCCGAGCAGGGCGCCTTCATGGCCGCGATCCGCGCCGGCCAGGCGCCGGAGGCGAATGGCGCCGTGGCCCGGGCGGCGCTGAGTGCCGCCCTGCGGGTCGAGGCGGCGATGCGGGCGGGCTGATCAGCCCTCCCGGTGGCGGTGGCGCAGGCGCCCGAGCACCCCATCCACCGGCCCCGCCAGCACCGAGGCCGCCCAGAAGGCCCCCGCCGCCAGCACGATGGCCGGGCCCGCCGGCAGATCGGCGTGATAGCTAAGGATGAGGCCCGCCAGCACCGCGCCCACCGCGATCAGCACGGCGGCATAGGCCATGCCGCTGACCTGCCGTGCCCAGTGCCGGGCCGCGATGGCGGGCAGCATCATCACCCCCACGGCCATCAGCGTGCCGAGCGCGGCGAAGGCCGCGACCAGGTTCAGCACCACCATGGCCAGAAAGCCCAGATGCCACAGCCCGCCCCGCGCGCCCACGGCGGCGGCGAAGGCCGGGTCGAAGCATTCCAGCACCAGCGGCCGCCAGGCCAGCGCCAGGAAGGCCCAGGTGAGGGTCGCGGTGCCCGCCATGATCAGCAGCGCCGCGTCATCCACCCCCAGCACGGAGCCGAACAGCACCTGCGTCAGCTCCACCGCGCTGCCCCGCCAGGAGAGCAGCGCCACCCCCGCCGCCAGCGCCACCAGATAGAGCGCCGCGAGCGAGGCATCCTCCCGCCCGCCGGACAGGCGCGACAGCGCGCCCGCCCCCAGCACCACCAGCAGCCCGGCCACCAGCCCGCCCGTGGCCAGCGCCGGCACCGCGAGCCCGGCCAGGATATAGGCCAGCGCCACCCCGGGCAGCATGCCATGGGCCAGCACATCGGCCGTGAGGGACATGCGCCGCAGCATCAGGAACAGCCCCAGCGGCGGGGCCGACAGCGCCAGCGCCAGCCCGCCGATCAGCGCGCGGCGCAGGAAGCCGAATTCGAGGAAGGGGTCGAGCAGGAACAAGTCAGGCGGCGCGCTGGCAGATCGCGGCGTCCTCGCGCCAGGCCTCCGCCATCCGGCGGGCGCGCAGGCGGTTCTCCGGGGTCAGCACGGCCTCCGTCGGGCCCCAGCCCAGGCAGTCGCGCGCCAGCATCAGCGTGTGCGGGAAATCCCGCCGCACCAGATCCATGTCATGCAGCACGGCGATGATGGTCCGGCCCTCGCCATGCCAGCGGTGGATCAGGGCCAGCATGTCGGCGGCGGTGCGTTCGTCCAGCGCGGTGAAGGGTTCGTCCAGCAGCAGCACCGGGGCATCCTGCAACAGCAGCCGCGCGAACAGCAGCCGCTGGAACTGCCCGGCCGAGAGCGTGCCGACGATGCGCCCGGCGAAGCCGGTCAGGCCCACCGCCTCCAGCGCCTCGGCGGCGCGGGCGCGCTCGGCGCGGGAGATGGCGCGGAAGGCGCCGGCGCAGGGCCACAGGCCGAACAGCACCGCGTCCAGGCAGGTGATGGGGAAGGAACGGTCGAGCCCCGCCGCCTGCGGCAGCAGCGCCACCTGGCCGGCGGCACCCTCGATGCGGCCCTCCAGAGGCGCCTGCAGCCCGGCGATGCCGCGCAGCAGGGTGGATTTGCCCGCGCCGTTCGGCCCGACCACGGCTGTCAGCGAACCGGGCGCGAATTCGCCCGAGACATGATGCACCGCCGGCCGGCCCTCATAGCCGCAGGTGACGTTGTTCAGGGTGATGGGGGCGGCGGTGCTCATGTGGCCAGCGCCCAGGCCACGCCCAGCCACAGCACGGCCAGCACCGCGCCGCCGGCCAGAAGCCGGGCGCCGACACCGCTCGAAAGGGCCAGGGGGTTCGTCATGATGCTACGATATAACAACGCACATGGCTCGGTACCAGTCACCCCCCATTCTTTTGCCCCTCTGGCTTTGGCGCGCGGGAATCCCCACAAAGGAGCCATGACGCCAGACCCCGACGCCGAACTGCGCGCGAGCCTCAACCGCCACCGCGCCTTCGCCACCTTCCTGCTGCTGCTGATGGCCGGGCTGGTCGTGCTGGCCTATCGCCTGCCAGAGGGGCCGGGCACCGCCCTGCTGGCCGCCGCCGCCCAGGCCGGCGTGGTGGGCGGCATTGCCGACTGGTTCGCCATCACCGCCCTGTTCCGCCGCCCGCTCGGCCTGCCCATTCCGCACACCGCGATCATCCCGGCGCAGAAGGAAAGGCTGGGGCGCGGCCTCGGCCGCTTCATCGCGGGGCAGGTCTTCACCGAGGCCGAGATGCGCCGCGCGCTGGAGGGGCTGGACCTGGCCACCATCCTGCGCGGCTTCCTGGCCGACCCGGCCTCCACCCGGCCCGCCGCCCAGGCGCTGTCGGGGGTGATGCCGCGCATCCTGGCCTCGCTGGAGGATGGGCGGGCGCGGCGGCTGCTGCTGCGGCTGCTGCCGCGCCTGGCGGGCGGGCCCGCCACGGCCCAGGTGGTGGCGCGCGCGCTCAGGGCCATGATGGCCTCCGGCCGGCATCAGGCCGTGCTGGATGCCGCCGTCATCGCCCTGCGCCAGGGGCTGCGCGCCAAGGAGGACCAGCTGCGCGAGGCCATTGCCCACCGCGTGCGCAATGAGGGCGGCGCGCTGGTCGGCTGGGTGGCCGGTGCCTATACCGCCCGCAAGATCCTGGCCGTGATCAACACGGAGCTGGACCGGATGGAAGGCCCTGACAGCGCCATCCGCCTGGCCATCGAGGCCTGGATCGAGGCCGAGATCACCCGCCTGGAAACCGACCCCGAGCGCGCGGCCGCCTTCGGCCGGGCCATCGGCGGCGCCCTGCGGCATGAGGCGGTGGCGGGCTGGCTGAGCGATGTGTGGGATCGCCTGCGCGCCGCCCTGCTGGCCGACGCCGCCCGCCCCGATGGCCGCACCGTGCAGATCATCGAGAACGCGCTGACCAATGCCGGCACCCTGTTGAGCGAGGACCAGGGCGCGCGCGACCGCGTGAACCGCGCGCTCTCCAGCGCCCTGATGGCCCTGGTGCCCAGCGCCCAGGGGCGGCTGGCGGGCTTCGTGGAGGATGTGGTCCGCCGCTGGAACACCGAGGAGCTGGTCAGCAAGATCGAGCTGCGCGTGGGCCGGGACCTGCAATATGTGCGGATGAACGGCACGCTGGTGGGTTTCCTGGTCGGCGGCGGGCTGCATCTGCTGATCGGGGCGCTGGCCGGGCGCGTGATGCACTGATGCGCCTGATCATCCTGGGCGCGGGCGGCCACGCCAAGGTGCTGATCGAGCTGTGGCGGGCGCTGGGCACGCATCAGCTGGTGGGCTGCCTGTCGGACGGCCCAGCCCCCGCCCAGTTGCTGGGCCTGCCGGTGCTCGGCGGCACCGCGGAGCTGGAACGCCTGCGCGCCGAGGGCATCGAGGCCGCCTGCATCGCCATCGGCGCCAATGCGGCGCGGCAGCGGCTGGGGCAGCAAGCCCTGGCGCTGGGCTTCGCGCTGCCGCCCGCGCTGCATCCGGCGGCGATCCTTTCGCCCAGCGCGGTTGTCGGCGCGGGCGCCCAGGTGCTGGCCGGCACGATCGTGGCCGCCGAGGCCCGCATCGACCCCCTGGCTCTGCTGAACCACGGCGCCATCCTGGACCATGACGGGGTGCTGGGCCCCGCCGCCCATGCCGCCCCCCACAGCACCATGGCCGGCGGCGTGCGCGTGGGCGCACGCGCGCTGCTGGGGGTGGGCGCGCAAGTGAAGCCGGGGGTGAGCATCGGCGATGACGCCGTAGTGGGGGTGGGGGCCGCCGTGGTGGCGGATGTGGCCCCCGGCGCCACGGTGGCCGGGGTACCGGCGCGGGAACAGGGGCCTTGCCCCTGAAGCCTCAGTCAGGGGCTCCGCCCCCGACACCCCCGCCCAAGCCGTGGGGCGAAGCCCCACACCCCAGGGACCGTGCTCGGTCCTGGACCTAGATCAGTTGGCGCCACACCTTGGAAAGGTGTTTCTTATTTGATTTTTATAGGGCTTGTTGAGATTCATCGTGACCGTATGACGGCTGCGGCGAGATAGATCATGGCGGCGAATGAGCTGTCTGTTTTGTCGCTACGCAGTGCGATCCGTTTGAATTCCTTGAGTTTGGCGAAGAAGTTCTCAATGAGATGACGCCAGCGGTA
>NZ_JAAABL010000004.1 GCF_009900765.1 Rhodovarius lipocyclicus | reverse complement strand
GGCCATAACGGCGGAACAGGCCGCTCAGGTGGCCCTGCACCACGCCCAGGCTCTCAGCCCCGCAGGCGATCACCCCCAGCGAGTAGCGTGAGTGGTCGTCCAGCACCGTCAACGGATGGCAGCGGCCCGCATCGGTGGGGATGTGACCCTTGAAGTCCATCTGCCACAGATCGTTGGGGGCCGCGTGCTCGAAGCGCTGGTGGGGGCGGTGAGAGGCGGCCTCGGCCGGGTCCAGCAGGCCGTGGCGTCGCAGCACCTCGGTGACGGTCGAGGGGGCGGGCACGTCCTGCCGCCCCAGGTCGTGCAGGCGGCGCGCCAGCTTGCGCCCGCCCCAGGCCGGGTGGGCCTGGCGCAGGGCGATGATCTCGGCCTCCATGGCCGCGGGGCAGCGGCGGGGGCTGTCATGCGGGCGGCGCGAGCGGTCGTGCAGGCCCGCCTCGCCTTGCTCCCGATAACGGCGCAGCAGGCTGTGGCCCGTCTGACGGCTGATGCCGAAGCGGCGGCATAACTCCGCCACTCCCACCCCGTCTTGCTGCGCCAGCCTTACGAACTCTCGGCGACTGTCCATGATCGATACAGGCTTCCAGGGCATCGCTCCGCTCCCGCGAAACTCTCACCCAAAAACCGTCAACCATCTCTCCGAACATCAGTCAGGGATGTGTCCGGTCTGAACAGGGGGCGAAGCCCCCTCTCACCCCGCCATGGTGCATCCGCCTTCCGACAGGGGCCGCATCGCCTGGTCCGCCGGGATGGTGCCGGTCAGCTTGTACAGGTCCCAGCCGGTGCGCACTTCGGCGGGGGTTTTCACCTCGAACAGGTAGACGGGGTGCAGTTTGCGCCCGTCCGAGCGCACGCTGCCGGGGCCGAAGCAGTCGTCGTTGGTGGGCAGCGCTTTCATTTGCGCCACCGCCGCGCGGCCGGAGGCCTTGGTGGCCGCGAGGCCCAGCGCCTTGGCCGCCTTCAGATAGTGCAGCACGGCGGAGTAGGCGCCGGCGTGGTTGGTGCTGGGGTAGATGCCCGTGGGCATGGCGGGCAGCACGCGCTGGGTGAAGGCGCGGGTGCGGTCGTTCAGGTCCCAGTAGAAGGGCTCGGTGGTCAGCAGGCCCTGGGCGGCCTCGGCGCCCATGGCGCGCACATCGCCCAGCAGGCACAGCAGGCCGACCAGCTTCATTCGGCGCGTCAGGCCGAATTCATGGGCCTGCTTCACGGTGTTCACCGTGTCGGTGCCGGCATTGGCCAACCCCAGCACCTTGGCGCGGCTGGCCTGGGCCTGCAGCAGGAAGCTGGAATAGTCGGTGGTGGAGGGGAAGGGATAGCGCGTCTGGCCCAGCACGCGGCCGCCCGCGGCCTCCACCGCCTGGGCGGTGTCGCGCTGCAGCGCGTGGCCGAAGGCGTAGTCGGCGGTCAGGAAGAACCAGGTGTCGCCGCCCGCGCGCACGGTGGCGCTGCCCGCGCCATGGGCCAGCATCCAGGTGTCGTAGGTCCAGTGGACATGGTTGGGGCCGCAGCGGCTGCCATGCAGGTCGGCGGTGGCGGGGCCGGTGGCCAGGAACAGCTTGTCCTTCTCCCGCGCCAAATCGGCGATCGCCAGGGCGATGGAGGAGTTGTTGACCTCCAGGATCGCGTCCACGTCCTGCCGGTCGTACCATTGCCGGGCGATCTGCACGCCGACATCGGGGCGGTGCTGGTGGTCGGCGTGCAGCACCTCGACATCCAGGTCGATGCCCTGGGCCTTGGCGTCCGCGATGGCCAGCCGCACGCAGGCCATGGTGCCCAGCCCCGAGAGGTCGCGGTACGGCCCCGACAGGTCGCCGAGGATGCCCAGCCGCAGCACCTGGCGGTTCTGCGCCCGTGCGGTAACGGGCAGGGCGGCGGTGGCGGCGATGGCGCCGCGCCGGGTGATGGTGTGGATCATGTTTCCCCCTTGATGCTGTAGATGCGCGCGGCGGTGTCGTGGAACAGCGCCGCCTTTTCGTGGGCCGAGGCCCCGGCCGCGAGCCGCTTGAAGGCGTTCCACAGCGCGGTGTAGCCGGTCATGCCCTTGTCGACCGGGAAGTTGCTTTCGAACATGCAGCGATCGACGCCGAAGGCCTCGATGCAGCTCTCCATCCAGGGGCGCCAGGCCTCGGCCATCTCGGCGCTGCTGGGGGGCGCGGGGCGCTCGTGGAAGGCGTTGCCATGGGTGCGCATGGCCAGCCCCCCCAGCTTCACCGCCACATTCGGGCATTGCGCCAGTTCGCGGATGCTCTCCCGCCACGGGGCGAAGGTGGCCTCCCGCGTGTAGGGGCCCACGCCGAGCGGCCCGCCCAGGTGATCGAGGATGATCCGCGTGCCCGGAAAGCGCCGGGCCAGCGCGATCAGCTCCGGCAATTGCGGGTGGTACAGCCAGGCGTCGAAGGACAGGCCGAGCGGTTCCAGCTGGGAAAAGCCCTGCTGGAAGGCGGCGTCGCGCATCAGCCCCGGCGGCGGGATCACGGTGGTGCTGCGGGTGTCGGGGCTCGCATCCCAGGCGGTGATGTGGCGGATGCCGCGGAAGCGCCCGCCGCCCGCGATCAACTGCGCCTCCAGCACCTCCCGCACGGCGGCCCCCAGCCGCAGGTCGGCATGGCCCACGATGCCGGCGCAGGCGCGGGTGGGGCCATACAGGCCGCTTTCCGCCATGGCGGCGGCGCCGGCGACGAACTCCGTCTCGCCCAGCGGGCGCAGCGCCTCCGGCCCCCAGGCGCGCCACATGGCGCGGCATTCCACGAAGACGGTGGCCAGGATGTTGTGCCCGCCGCCCGTGTCGCCCAGCAGCTCATCCAGCAGGTAACGCGGGCGGGAGACGTCCCACAGGTGATGGTGCGGGTCGATGATCGGCAGGGCAGGGTCGAGCGCTTCCTCGGCCTGTTGGGCCAGCCAATCGGCCCGCACCGGCAGATGCGGGTTGTGGTGGGTGGCCATGCCTCAATCCAGCCGGATGTTGAGGCGCTGCACCATGGCGCGCTCGTAGTCGGCGCGGGTCGCCACGAAATCGGCGAACTGCTCGGTGTTCAGGTATTGGCGCGGCATGTCGAACTGGTTGAGCACGCGCTGGTGCGCCTCGCTCATCAGCGCGGTGTGGAAGGCGTCATGGATCAGCTTCACCCGCCCCGGGTCCATGCCGCGCGGGCCCGAGAGGCCGTAGGGGGAGGTGACGACCATATCGTGCCCCAGCTCCTTCAGCGTCGGCACGTCCGGCAGGCTGGGCACGCGGTTCTCGGTCCAGACGCACAGGGCGCGCATCTGCCGGTCCTCCACCATCGGCTTCCAGCTGGAGGCATCGGCGATGCTGTTCACCTGGCGCGACAGCACGCCCGTCACACCCTCGGCCGAGGACCGGTAGGGCACGTGCAGCATCTCGCCGCGCACGCGTTCCAGCAGCTCCTCCATGGCCAGGTGGTTGGTGGTGCCGATGCCGCTGGTGGCGTAGCTGAGCGTGCCGGGGGCGGCGCGCATGGCGGTGACGAACTGCTCCCAGTTCTGCCAGGGGGAATCGGCGCGCACCGCCACCCCGTACATCCAGCCCGCCAGGCGGATGATGTGGCTGTAGTCTCGCACGGCATCCCATTGCGGCTGACGCACCATGAAGGGCCGGCGGATCACCGACAGGTGCATCTGGCCCAGCGTGTAGCCATCGGGGGCGGCACTCGCCAGCGCCTGGCAATGCAGCGTGCCGCCGGCGCCGGGCCGGTTCTCGATGACGATGGGCTGGCCCAGGATCTGGGCCGCCCCCTCCGCCGCCGAGCGGATCTGCACATCCGAGGATGTGCCCCCGGTCCAGGGCACGAACAGGCGGATAGGGCGCGAAGGGAAGCGTTCCTGCGCCACGGCGGGTGCGGCGATAACGGCGCCAGCGCCGGCCAGCAGGGTGCGGCGAGTGGTCATGGTGGTTTCCTCCGGGTGATGGGGGCCGTTTTCGGCCTCTCCGTGATGGTGGGGCTTAGGGCATGTAGCTGCCGCCGCCGATGTCGATGGTGGTGCCGTTCAGATAGCTGGCGGCATCCGAGGCGAGGAAGGCGGCCACCTTGCCCACATCCTCGGGCTCACCCAGGCGCCCCACCGGGATGCGGGCCAGGAAGGCCTCGTTCATGCCCGGCGCGGCACCGGCCACCATGTCGCTGTTGATGCGCCCCGGGGCCAGGCTGTTCACGGTGATGCCGTGGGGGCCGAGCTCCATCGCCAGGTTGCGCGCCAGCCCCATCAGCCCGGCCTTGGAGGCGCCGTAATAGGCCCCGGTGATGGAGCTGGGCACATGCGCCGCCTGGCTGGTGATCATGATGATCCGCCCCCAGCCCTGCGCCCGCATGTTGGGGATGCACAGCTTCGACAGCAGGAAGGGCCCGGTCAGGTTCACCGCCAGCACGCGGTTCCATTCCTCCAGCGGGATGTCCTGCACCATCCGCTTGCGGCCATCGACCTTGGGCGAGATGCCGGCATTGTTCACCAGCACCGACAGGTGCGGCCACCAGTCGCCGAGGGCCACGGGCAAGGCGGTCACGGCCTTCTCGTCCGAGACATCCAGGCGGATGGCGCGGGCCTGGAAGCCTTCGCCGCGGAGCGCCTCGGCGGTGGCCTCCACCTGGTCCAGCACATCGGCCAGCACGACGGGGTGGCCGGCCAGGGCCAATTCGCGGGCGATGCCCGCGCCCAGGCCGCGGGCGGCGCCGGTGACGAGGGCGACACGGTTCTTGTTCATGGCGTCAGCATCACCTTGCTGGCGGCGCGTTGCCGCGCCAGTTCGAAACCCTCGATGCCGCGTTCCAGCGGCAGGCGGTGGGTGATCATGGGGCGGAAGCTTTCTGGGTCGCGGCCCAGCATGGCCAGCACCTTGTCCCAGGTGGGGCGCGCGGTGCCGTGGCTGGAACGCAGCTGGTGGCGCATGCGGACGAAATCCGTCAGCGCCAGGGTCAGCGGGGCAGGGTGGATGCCGACCGCCACGATCACCCCTTCCTTGCGCAGCACGGCCAGACCGTCATTGATGCTGGCGGGATGGCCGGTGGCTTCCAGCACCACATCGACCTTGCCCTGGATCTGCTCGGCCAGCGGGGCGTCCGCCACGTCGATCAGCTCGGAAAAGCCCAGTTCGCGCAGCACCTCGAAGCGCGGCGCATCGGCGCGGCCGGCGACAATCACCCGCGCGGCACCCGCCGCGCGGGCCATGATGGCCAGCGCCTGGCCGATGGTGCCGGGGCCCAGCACCAGCACGGTGTCGCCCAGGCCCACCCCGCCCACCAGCACCGCCTGGGCGCCGACGCCGAGGGGTTCGGTCAGCGCGCCCAGCTCCGCGTCCACATTGGCGGGCAGGGGCAGGCAATTGGCGGCCGGCAGGGTCAGCCGCCCCGCGAAGCCGCCATCGCAGGTCAACCCGATGGAGCGGCGATCGGTGCAGTTGCGGGCATCGCCGCGCGCGCAGTTGGCGCAGCGGCCGCAGGCGATGCCGGGCATGACCGTCACGCGCGTGCCGGAGGGCAGGGACACGCCCGCTCCGGCCGCCTCGACCACCCCCGCGAACTCATGCCCCATGGTCAGCGGCAAATGCGGCACCATGAAGCCGTAGCCGTCCGTCCACTCATAGGCATGCACGTCGCTGCCGCAGATGCCCACGGCCTCGACGCGCATCGTCACCTCGCCTGGGCCCGGGGCGGGGGGCTCCGGCGCCTCGGCCAGCGACAGGCCGAAGCCCGTGGCCTGCTTGCGCAGCGCCCGCATCAGTACGGCTCCGGGTAGTGGCCGTGATACATGGTGAAGGGCGGGCGCGCCTCGGGGTCGGTCAGCACCTCGATCAGGTTGGGCGCGTTGCTGGCGAAGGCGGTGTCGAGTGCCGCGCCGATCTCCTCGCCGCGCTCGATCCGCACGCCCGCGAGGCCGCAGGCGCGCGCGATGGCGGCATGGTCCACCTCGGCGAAGTCGCAGGCGATGGTGTGGTCGCCGTATTTCATGTCCTCTGCGTGTTTCTGGAAGCCGAGGATGCCGTTGTTCAACACGATCACGGTCACGGGGATGCCCATGCGGCGCAGGGTCTCCAGCTCCGCCCAGCTGTGCCCGAAGCCGCCATCGCCGCAGAGGCAGACGACGCGGGAGTTCGGCGCCGCGATCTGCGCCCCGATCGCCATAGGCACGCCCCAGCCGAGGCCCGCGAGGCCGCGCGGCGTGAGGAACCGCTGTCCCGCGCGGCGCGCCGTCAGGAACAGGTTGATCCAGTTCGAGGAATAGGAGGCATCGGCCACCACGATGGCGTCATCGGGCAGGCGGCGGTCCAGCTCGGCCATGACGCGCTCCGGCCGCGCCGGGCTCCCGTCGCGCGCCAGCAGGCCGGCGACGCGCGCCTGGTATTCGGCGATGCCCTGGGCGATGCGGGCCTCCAGCGCCGGGCGGGCGGCGGCGCGCACCGACAGGTCCTGGCGCAGCATCGCTTCCCGCAGGGCGTTGAGCGTCAGCTTGGCGTCTCCGGTCAGGCGCAGCGCCTCATAGTTGCGGCCGATTTCCAGCGGGTCGGGGTCGATGTGGATGAAGGTGGCGTCGCGCGGGTACAGCTTCCAGCTGTCGGTGCCGTTCTGGTTGGTGCGGTTGCCCACCAGCAGCACGACATCCGCGCTTTCGATGATGGGCCGCGCGAAATGCGACCGCGCGCCCGGGCCCATCGTGTTGCCCACCACGCCGAGCGACAGCGGATGGGTCTCCGCCACGCCGCCCTTGCCCATGAAGGTGGTGCCGACCGGCAGATGCGCGTCCTGCTGCAAGGCCGCCAGCTCGGCCGTGGCGAAGGACAGATGCACGCCGCCGCCGGACAGGATCACGGGGTTCTTCGCGCCCGCCAGCAGCTTCGCCGCCTGCTCGATGCGGGTGGGGTCCGCCAGCGTGCGGTCCAGCGGGAAATGGCCATTGTTCGCGCGGCGGTTGGAGGCGGCGGCCGCCTTTTCCAGCAGCAGGTCGGCCGGCAGCAGCAGCACCGCGGGGCCGGGCCGGCCGGAGGTCGCGGCCACGAAGGCCATGTCCACGTAATCCTCCAGCCGGTCGGCGCGGTCGATGCGGCGGGTGAATTTGCTGACCGCATCGAACATGCGGATGTGGTCCAGCTCCTGGAAGGCGTTCTTGTCGGTGGTGTCGCGCGTCACCTCCTGCACCAGGGCGATGACGGGCACGCTGGCCTTCATCGCCTCGGCCAGCGGGGCGACCAGCAGGGTGGCGGCGGGGCCGTTCTGCGCCGTGACCACGCCCACCTTGCCGGAGATGCGGGCATAGGCGTCGGCCATGGCGCCGCCCATGTTCTCCTGCCGGTAGACCGCCTGGTGGATGCCCGCATGCGGGGCCGCGAGGTGGAAGGCGGAGGGCAGGGACTGGCCGAAGGTGACGGTCACGCCATGGCGGGCGAAGGCCTCGGCCAGGCGCAGGGCGACATTGGCGTTAGCCGTGGGCGCGTTCGCCATGATGGTATCGGGCACGACGTTTCCTCAGTCTTGTTGTTTGCTATAGCAAATGCGATATGGCGAGGATCGTCAAGCGAGGGGCTGCATGGACGGGGGCACGATGCTGGCGCCGGTGGCGCGCGAGGAAAGCCTGACCGAGAAGGTCTATCGCAGCCTGCGCGGCGCGCTGACCGGCGGGCGGCTGGTGCCCGGCCAGCGCCTGGTGCACCGCGCCCTGGCCGCCGAACTGGGCGTCAGCCCCACCCCGGTGCGGGAGGCCCTGCTGCGCCTGGTCTCCGAAGCCGCGCTGGAGCTGGACGCGCGCGGCATCGCCTGGGTGCCCCGCCTGGTGCCCGAGCGCTACCAGGAGATCGTGGAGCTGCGCGTGGAGCTGGAAGGCCGCGCCACCGCCCGCGCCACGCAGCTTGCGACCCCCGCCGACCTGGCCGCGCTGCGCGCCCTGCATGCCGGCGTGGCCGAGGGCCGTCGCACCCGCAACCCGGCCTTGGTGCTGCGGGAGAATGAGCGTTTCCACTTCGCCCTGCTGGAGCTGGCCCGCATGCCCGTGCTGACGCGGCTGGTCGAAAGCCTGTGGCTGCAGGCCGGCCCCACCATCAACCTGCTGTTCCGCCCCGGCGCGCCGGCGGTGCAGGGCGCCCACCCGCATGAGGATCTGCTGGCCGCGATGGCGGCCGGTGATGCCCCGGCCGCCCGCCGCGCGATGGAGCGCGACCTGCGCGAGCACGCCGCCCTGATCACGCAGGCCCTGCAATCCGCCGCCCCCCCAACTCCCGGAAAGTAATGGGGGAGCTTGAGGGGGGAAGCCGTTTCCCCCTCAATGGGAGTTTGAGGGCAAGGCCCTCAACCCACCCACGGAGGACCCCATGGCGCGCATCCCCGGCTTCTGCACGCTATGCCGTTCCCGCTGCGGCACGCTGAACACCGTCGAGAACGGCCGCCTGGTGAAGGTGGAGCCCAACCCCGACCACCCCACCGGTGCCGCCATCTGCGCCAAGGGCCGCGCGGGCCCCGAGATCGCCCACGCCACCGACCGCCTGACCGTGCCCTTGCGCCGCACCGCGCCCAAGGGCGCCGCCGACCCGGGCTGGCAGCCCATCGGCTGGGACGCCGCGCTGGATGAGATCGCGGCCCGGCTGTCGGCCATCAAGGCCGCGCATGGCGCGGAGGCGGTGGGCTTCGCCGTCACCTCGCCCTCCGGCACGCCCATCGCCGATGCCATCGACTGGGTGGAGCGTTTCATCCGCCTCTTCGGCAGCCCCAACACCGTCTACGCCACCGAGATCTGCAACTGGCACAAGGACAGCGCGCACGCCTTCACCTTCGGCACCGGCATCACCACGCCGGACTACCGGAATGCGGAGCTGATCGTCCTGTGGGGCCACAACCCGTCCCATGTCTGGCTGGCGCAGGCCGAGGCGGTGGCGGCGGGCCAGAAGCGCGGGGCGAAGCTGATGGTGGTGGACCCCCGCCGCACCGGCTCTGCCGCGCAGGCCGATCATTGGCTGCGGGTCCGCCCGGGCACCGACGCCGCGCTGGCGCTGGGCCTGATCCGGGAGGTGATCGAGCAGGGCGGGCATGACGAGGCCTTCCTGCGGGAATGGACCAACGCCGCCTGGCTGGTGCGCGAGGATGACGGCCGCCTGCTGCCCCCGGGCACCGAGGCGCCGGAAGGCGTGGCCTGCCGCCCCGTCTTTGCCTTGCTGCGCCAGGCCGTGGCGCCCTGGACCCCCGAGCGCACCGCCGCCGAGACCGGCGTGCCGGCCGAGCAGATCGTCGCCGCCGCGCGGGCCATCGGGGCCTCCCGCGCCACCAGCTATTATTGCTGGACCGGGGTGGGCCAGCACGGCAACGCGACGCAGACGGACCGCGCCATCGCCATCCTGATGGCGCTGACCGGCACATGGGACGTGCCGGGCGGCAACCGCGAATACCGCCGCCAGCCGGCGCGCCGCGTCAACGGCAACCACCTGCTGCCGCCCGGCCAGGCGGAAAAGGCGCTGGGCCTTTCGGCCCGCCCGCTGGGCCCGCCCGCCATGGGCTTCGTCACGGCCGACGACCTGTACACGGCGGTGCTGGAAGGCCGCCCCTATCCGGTGCGGGCATTGGTGGGGATGGGAGCGAACATGCTCGTCAGCCAGGGCGACACGGCGCGGGCGGAGGCGGCGCTGAAGGCGCTGGATTTCCACGTCCAGACCGATCTGTTCGAGACCCCCACCGCCCGCTACGCCGACATCCTGCTGCCCGTCAGCGCCCTGTGGGAGCGCGAGGGGCTGCGCATCGGCTTCGAGCTGAACGAGGCGGCGGAGGAGCTGGTGCAGCTGCGCGCCCGCATGATCGACCCGCCCGGCGAGGCGCGCTCGGACCTGGAGATCGTCTTCGCGCTCGCCACGCGCCTGGGTCTTGGCGAGGCCTTCTTCCACGGCGACATGGACGCCGCGCGGAACTGGCAGATCGAGCCGCTGGGCATCGACCTGGCCATGCTGCGCGCGAACCCCGGGGGCGTGCGCGTGCCGCTGCCGCAAACCCCGCGCCTGTACCGCGACCGCAGCCCCGCCTTCGCCACCGAAAGCGGGGTGGTCGAGATCTATTCGGAAAAGCTGCTGCGGCATGGCTATGCGCCGCTGCCCGTCCACCAGCCCGTGCCGCCGGCCGACCCGGCCTTTTCGCTGCGGCTGACCACGGCCAAGAACGGCTTCTACTGCCACAGCCAGCAGCGCGGCCTCGCCTCCCTGCGCCGGCGCTCGCCGGAGCCGATGGCCGAGATCGCGCCCGCCGCGGCCGCCGCGCGCGGCATCGCGGATGGCGACTGGCTGGTGCTGACGACGCCGGTCGGCGAGGCACGCTTCCGCGCGCGGCTGGATGCCGCGCTGGCCCCCGATGTGGTGGTGGCCGAATATGGCTGGTGGCAGGGCTGCGAGCCGCTGGGCGAACCCGCCCCCACCGCCAGCAGCTACAACAGCCTGGTGGCCTCGCTGGGTGCGGACCCGATCAGCGGCTCCGTGCCCATGCGCGGCATCGCCTGCCAAGTGCGGCGGGAGGGCAACGCCGCCTGGGCCGGTGCGCTGGTGGTGCGCGAGCTGGTGCGGGAGGCCCCGGACGTGACCTCCGTCATCCTGTCCGCCCCCGATGGGCGGCCGCTGCCGTCCTTCCTGCCGGGGCAGTATCTGCCCGTCACGCTGGGCGGGGTGGAGCGGCGCTATTCCCTCTCCGCCGCACCGGGCGAGACCTATCGCCTGACGGTGAAGCGCGTGCCGGGCGGCGCCGGCTCCGGCCATGTGCATGACGCGCTGCGGGTGGGCGATGTGCTGCCCGCCCGCCCGCCGGGCGGGCATTTCACCATGCCGGTGGCGGCGCGCGTGCCGCTGGTGCTGATCGCGGCCGGCATCGGCATCACCCCCTTCATGAGCCTGCTGGAGAGCATGGCGCACCATCCCGATCCCGCGCGGGTGGTGCTGCACTATGCCTATCGTGGCGCGGAGAACGCCGTGTTCGGCCCCCGCCTGCGTGAACTGGAGCGGCTGCTGCCGGGGCTGACCATCATCCACCATGACAGCCGGGCGGGGCGCCGCTTCGCGGTGGCCGATGTCGCGCCCGCGCTGATCGCGGCCCGCGCCCGTTTCCACATGTGCGGCCCGCCCGCGATGCTGAAGGAGGCGACCGAGGCGCTGGTCGCGCGCGGCGTGCCGCGATTCGACATCTTCCAGGAAGCCTTCCTGGCCCCGCCCCCCGCCGAGCCCCCGCCGCCCGACGCCGTCTTTCCGGTGCGCTTCGCGCGCTCGGGCATCGAGGCACTATGGCGGCCGCAGGCCGGGTCGCTGCTCGATCTGGCGGAATCCCACGGCCTGCGCCCGCCCAGCGGCTGCCGCACCGGCCAGTGCGAAAGCTGCGCCCTGCGCGTGCTGGAAGGGGCCGCGCGCCATCTTGTCATGGTCAATCTGGATGACCCGGATTGCTGCTTGGCGTGCCAGGCTGTACCCAGTACTGCATTGGTCATAGACGCTTAGGTATTTGCTGCACTGCAATATAAATGTTGCGACGCACCATACTATGGTGCGCCGCACAAATAACGCATGGAAACGTCCGGATCGAGAAGCAACGCATCCGGAGAGAAATATGTCCGATAAGACCGCATCGGGTGACAGCCAGGGCTGGATGGCGCGCCTCGCGCTGCGCTTCACCGCCTGGGCCGAGAAATGGTTCCCCGACGCCTACATCTTCGCCGCGATCGCCGTGGTGGTGGTCGCCGCCGCCGCCATGCTGAACGGCGCCGCCCCCACCGAGGTGGCGCGCACCTTCGGCAACGGCTTCTGGTCGCTGATCGTGTTCAGCATGCAGATGGCCTTCGTGGCCATCACCGGCTACGTCATCGCCAGCTCGCCGCCGGCCGCGAAGCTGATCACCCGCCTGGCCGCCCTGCCGAAGACCGGCCCGGGGGCGGTCGCCTTCATCGCGCTGATCAGCATGTCGGCCTCCTTCCTGAACTGGGGCATCAGCCTGGTGTTCAGCGGGCTGCTGGCGCGCGCCATGGCCGCGCGCGGTGACCTGCGCATGGACTACCGCGCGGCGGGTGCCGCGGGGTATCTGGGCCTCGGCGCCACCTGGGCGCTGGGCCTGTCCTCCTCGGCGGCGCAGCTGCAGGCCAACCCGGCCAGCCTGCCGCCCTCCGTGCTGCGGATCACGGGCGTGCTGCCCTTCACCGAGACCATCTTCCTCTGGCAGTCCATGGTGATGGCCGTGGTGCTGATGGCGGTCTCCATCCTCATCTGCTGGGTTTCCACCCCCACGGGCGACAAGGCCGTGACGGCGGAGATGCTGGGCGTGGACCCCTCCACCAAGACCGAGCCGCTGCCCCCGCGTGAGAAGCCGGGCGACTGGCTGGAATACTCGCCGCTGCTGACCATCCTGCTGGTGGGCATGGCCGGGGTGTGGATGGTGCTGGAGTTCAACCGCCTGGGCGTGGTGACCGCCATCGCCAACCTCAACACCTACAACCTGATCTGCCTGATGATCGGCATGCTGCTGCACTGGCGCCCGCGTTCCTTCCTCAACGCGGTCTCCAAGGCGGTGCCGGCCACCACCGGCGTGCTGATCCAGTTCCCGCTCTATGGCGCGATCGCGGTGATGATGACGGCGGCCAAGGGCTTCGACGGCCACAGCGTGAGCGACCGCATCGCCCACCTGTTCGTCAGCGTCACCAACCACGACACCTTCCCGCTGCTGATGGGCGTGTATTCGGCCGTGCTGGGCTTCTTCATCCCTTCGGGCGGCGGCAAGTGGATCATCGAGGCGCCGTACGTGATGCAGGCCGCCAACGACCTGCGGGTGCATCTGGGCTGGGCCGTTCAGGTCTACAACGCCGCCGAGGCACTGCCGAACCTGATCAACCCGTTCTGGATGCTGCCGCTGCTGGGCGTGCTGGCGCTGAAGGCGCGCGACATCGTGGGCTTCAGCTTCCTGCAGCTGCTGGTGCACGCGCCGCTGGTGCTGTTCATGCTGTGGTATTTCGCGGGCACGCTGACCTATGTGCCGCCGGTGATGCCGTAGGCGTGGGGCAGGGAGGGGCCCCACCCCTCCCGCTACCGCGGCGCGGTGGTTGAGTTCCCGCCCCGGATCGGCTGAATTGCAAGGGCGCCGATTCCCTGCCTTTCCGTCGGAGACGAAGCCGCTGACCTTTTCAGCCGATACCCCGCACCAGCATGGCGCCTGAACCCCGTTCCGCCTGGCTGCGCCGCGCCTCCGCCGCGGCCTTGCGCAAGGATTGGCCCGAGGCCGCGCGCCTGGCCTGGGCGGCCCGCCAGGGCTGGCCGGATGACCTGCCGCAACTGCTGGACATCGCGATGTGGTGCAGGCGCGCCCGGCGGCCCGAATGGGCGCGCGCGGCGCTGGATGCCGCCGCCGCCCTTGGCCCCAGCCATGGCGTGCATGAGGAAGCCGGCGCCCAGGACCTGCCCGGCCTGCCGGAGCCGGTGGAGGAAAGCCCCGCCTCCCTGCTGCTGGATGTGCAGGACCTGCTGCAATTCCTGCACGATCACGGCAGCGTGTCCGGCATCCAGCGCGTGCAGCTGGGTATCCTGGCGGCGGTGCTGGATGGCAGCGCGGGGCCCGGCGCCGCCGACGCGCTGGCGGTGTTTCCGCAGTTGAACGATTCCCGCCTCTGGGCCGTGCGGCGGGAGGATCTGTCGGCCATCGTGGCCTTCTGCGCCGGCACCCGGCTGGACCCCGCGGAGGCGCGGCTGCTGGTGCAGCGGGCGCGGATGCGGGCGCAGCCGCTGCTGCCCCGCGCGGGGGCGGCGCTGGTGGTGCTGGGGGCCTTCTGGTTTTTCGCGGGCGCGCCCGGCTTCTACATGGCGATGCGCGCGCGCGGCCTCAGGCTCGGTGTGCTGATCTATGACACCTTCCCGGCCACGCACCCGGAATACGCGACCTCCGACACCAGCCTCTATTTCAACCAGGCGCTGAATGAGGCGCTGTTCTTCTGGGATTTCGCGCTGGCGATCTCGGAATACTCGGCGCAGTCCTTCCGGGGGCTGGTGGCGGCGCGCGGCTATCCGCCGGTCGAGACGGTGGCCATTCCGCTGGCCCACAGCTTCGGGCTGACGCCGGTCGAGACGCCGCAATGGCTCGACACCTGGCCCGCGCCGCTGCTGGACGTGAAGGGGCGGGATTTCGTCCTCTCCGTCTCCACCATCGAGGTGCGCAAGAACCACCTGCTGCTGTTCCACGCCTGGAAGCGCATGCTGGAGGCGGGGGAGGACCCGCCGGTGCTGGTGCTGGTGGGCCGGCCCGGCTGGCGCGTGGTGGACCTGATGGGCCAGCTGGAGGCGACCCGGAACCTCGATGGCCGCATCATGGTGGTGCATGGCCTGTCGGATGTGGAGCTGGCCGCGTTGTACCGCGCCTGCCTGTTCACCGTGATGCCGAGCTTCGTCGAGGGCTGGGGCCTGGCGGTGGGGGAGAGCCTGTCCTTCGGCAAGCCCTGCCTCGCCTCGCCCAGCTCGGCCCTGCCGGAGGTGGGCGGCGACCTGGTTGCCTATGCCGACCCGGGCAGCGTGCCCGAATGGCTGGAGAAGCTGCGCTTCTGGCTGCGCGACCGTGCGGCCCTGGCCGCGGCCGAGGCCCGGATCGCGCGCGAGTTCACCCCCCGGCAATGGCCCGAGGTGGCGCGGCATTTCCTGGCCGAGACGGCGCGCCTGATGGCGCTGCCGCCGCGCCATGTGGAATTCCGCGCGGCGCCGCTGCGGCTGCCGACCGGCGCGCGGGTGGCCGCCGGCATCTCCATGGCCGCCACCCAGGGGGGAGAAGGCGGGGCCGGTGCCGTGAGCGCGGCGCTGTCGCAGGCGATCTCCCTGGAATCGGGCTGGTATCCGGCCGAGGCGGGCTGCACCTGGATGCGCGGGCGCAGCGCCCGCTTCACCGCCCGCAGCGACGAACCCCCCGGCAGCATCGTGACGCTGGAGCTGGAGCTGGGCACGCCGCCCTGGCCCGCGCCCAACGGGCTGTCGGTGCGCGTGGCGGGTGGGGACCCGGTGTGGGTGCGGCTGGAGATGCTGGGGGATTTCCGCTTGCAGGTGGCGGGGCCGGTGGCCGGGGATGGCACGGTGCAGCTGCTGTTCCGCCTGGACGAACCGCCCGAGGAACATGGCGAGGACAAGCGCCGGCTGTGCGTGGCGCTGCGCCACATCACCCTGCACCCGGCCGGGGTGGTGCCGATGGAGGCCCCCGGGGATGCCCAGGCGCAGCCGGCCCTGCCGCTGGGCAGGCCGCCGCCGCGCGGCATCTGGTCGTCTCTGAGCCGGGCGGGGCGCCTGCGCCGCCGCGCCAACCTGGCCCGCAACGCCGGGGACTGGGTGGAGGCCGCCGGGCTGTATGCCGCCTATCTGCGCGAATGCCCGCGCGATGCGGCGCTGCATGTGCAGCACGGCAACGCGCTGTCCATGGCCGGGGAATTGCTGCTGGCGCTGGAAGCCTACGACCGCGCCGAATCGCTGGGCGATGCCACCGCGCGGGAGATGCGCAGCCATGCCCTGCGCCGCGCCGGCCGGTTGCAGCAGGCGGAGCTGGCCCTGCTGGGCCCCGCCCGCGCGCCCCGCCGCAGTGAGGGCAACCGCCTGCTGCTGGATGTGACCGCGCTGCTGGAGACCGGCGGCAGCTGGGCCGCGCGGCGCTGGCGGCTGGGTGTCGCCCAGGGGCTCGCTCAGGTGCTGTCGGGCCGCGACATGCCGCATCTGGACCTGCTGATCAGCCCCGCCGGGCAGGATGAGCTGTGGCTGCTGCCGCGCGATGCGCTGGCGGGGCTCTCGGCGCCGGCGCCCGAGCAGCGCCGGGCCGCGCGCGACACGGTGGCCGCGCAGAGCAGCCCCTTCCTGGCCGCCGCCAGCGACCGGCTGCTGGTGCTGGATGCCGGGCTGCGGGACGCCCCGCCCAAGGGCTGGCGCCTGGCCCGCCAGGCGGGTGCCGCCACCACCCTGGTGCTGGCCGAGCCCGCGGCCCTGACCCGCCCGCACCGCGCGGCCCCCGATGCGGCGCGCGCCGTGCTGGCCGCGCTGGAAGCGCCCTCGGCCTTCGACGCCGTGCTGCTGCCCTGCCCGGACTGGGGGCTGGAGGCCGCGCTGGCCAGGCTCGGCCGGGGCGTGCTGGCGGCCCAGACCCTGCCCTGCTGCCCCACGCCCAGGCTGTTGCGGGAGGACACGCCCCCCGAATTGCCTGAGGGCCGCTTCCTGCTGGTCAGCCGCCTGTCGGCCCCGGTGCGGGAGGCGTTGGCCCTGCTCGGCCCCGCCTGCCCGCCCGTCTGCCTGCTGGAGGGCGAGGCCCCCGGCTGCACCGCCCTGCACTGGCCGGATGCGGCGCCGCTGGAGGCGCTGCTGGCCCGTTCGCTGCTCGCCATCTCGGCCGAGGATGAGGGGCAGTGGCCCGCCCTGCTGGTGGCCGCCGCCGAGGCCGGGTTGCCTTGCCTGGCGCCGCGCGGCGTGGCCTTCCCGGCCATCGCCTACGACCCGCTGGACCCGGTGGGGCTGGCCGGGCTGATCGGGCTGGCGCTGGACAACCCGCCCGCGCCGAGTGCCGGCGTGCCCGCCGCCTTCTGCGCGGGGTGGGAGGAACTGGCCCTGGCCATGCTGGCGGCGGAGCCCGCCTTGCCGGAACTGGCGGGTGATGATGCCCCGCCCGCCCCCCTGCTACCGGAGGCCGGGCCCGAGCCCGGCTGGGTCTCGGCGGCGCATCGCGCGGGGAGCGGGCCATGAAGCTGCTGCTGGATCTGCAGGGCGCCCAGGGCGGCAGCCGCCATGCCGGGCTCGGCCGCTATACGCTGGAGCTGGCGCGGGCCATCGCCGCCGAGCGTGGCCCGCATGAGGTGCATGTGCTGCTGAACGCGGCCCGCCCCGAGGCCGCCGCCGCGCTGGAGGCGGAGTTCGCGCCGCTGCTGGGCCGGGGGGCCATCCATCGCTTCACCCCTCCGCAGGGCAGCGCGGCCGGCACCGACCCGCACCACCCGCTGCGCCGCGCGGCGGAGCTGATCCGCGCCCAGGCGGTGCTGGCTGTGGCCCCGGACGTGCTGCATGTCGGCAGCCCCTTCGAGGGCTGGAATGAGCCCCTCGTCACCACCTGGCCGGAGGCGCTGCCGCGCCCGGTGACGGTGGCGACCCTGCATGACCTGATCCCGCTCTCCCACCCCAGGGATTATCTGGAGGGTGCCTGGCGCACCGCCGGGCTGGTGCCCTGGTATGCCCGGCATGTGCTGGAACTCGGCCGGATGGACGGGCTGCTGTGCAATTCGGAGGCGACGCGCCAGGAGGGGCTGCGCCACCTGGACCTGCCGGCGGAGGCGCTGCTGACCGTGGGCGGCGGGGTCTCGGCGGCTTTCGCACCGGGTGCGGGCCCCGCGCCGCTGGCCGGGCGCTATGTGCTGTGCCTGGGGCTGAACGACATCCGCAAGAACGAGGCCCGGTTGATCCAGGCCTTCGCCCTGCTGCCCGCGGAATTGCGGGAGGGGCTGGTGCTGGCCGTCACCGGCTCGGTGCCCGAGGCGCATCTGCACGCGCTGGCCGCCCAGGCCGGGCTGGCGGCGGAAGCCGTGCGGCATCTGGGCTTTGTCGAGGAAGCGGCACTGCCCGTGCTCTATGCCGGGGCGGCGCTGTTCGTGCTGCCCTCCCTGGCGGAGGGCTTCGGCCTGCCGCTGGCCGAGGCGATGGCCAGCGGCGCGCCCTTCTGCGCCAGCGATCGCGGCGCGATGCCGGAGGTCGCGGGCCGCGCCGACGTGCTGTTCGACCCGGAAAACCCGGCCGACATGGCCCGGGTGATGGGGCGCATCCTGGGCGATGCCGGCTTCACCGAGGAGCTGCGCGCCTATGGCCCCGCCCGCGCCGCCGGGTTGACCTGGCAGGCCGCCGCCGCCCGCGCCTGGGCGGGCTTCGAGGCCTGGGCCGGGCCCGCCCGGGCACCGCTGCCGCGCCTGGCCATGACCGGTCCGCTGCCACCGGAGCCGAGCGGCATCGCCGACTACACGGCGGAGCTGGTGCCCGCCCTGGCCCGCCACTACGCCATCACGCTGGTCAGCGCGGAGCGGCCGCGCGACGGGCTGCTGGCCGGCCTGCCCTGGATGCCGCTGGACGGCTTCGCGCCGCATCTGTGGCATTTCGACCGGGTGCTGCATCAGGTCGGCAACTCCCACCTGCATCACACCCAGCACGCCATGCTGCTGCCGCTGCGCCAGGCCACCACGGTGCTGCACGATGTGGGGCTGCCGGAATACCGGCGCTGGGCGGCGGGCGAATCCCGGCCGGCGCTGCTGGCCGCGCTGTACCGCAACCATGGCTACCCCGCCCTGCTGGCGGCGCTGGAGGGCGATGCCGGGGCGGTGGCGCAATCCCTGCCGATGTCCGCCGAGGTGCTGGAGAACAGCGCGGGCGTGATCGTGCATTCCGAAGCCGCGCTGGACATGCTGCGCGATGCCTATGGCGACCCGGCGCTGGAGCAGGCCCGGGTGGTGCCGCATCTGCGCCGCCGCCTGGACCTGCCGCCGCGCCCGGCCGCGCGCGCCCGGCTGGGGCTGGACCCGGAGCGGCTGGTGATCGCCAGCTTTGGTGCCTGCGTGCCGAAGAAGCTGCCTCTGCCGCTGGTGCGGGCGCTCGCGGCCTCGGGGCTGGAGGCGGAGCTGGTCTTCGCTGGCGGCGCCCAGCCCGGCCTGCCCGGCGTGATCGAGGCCGAGGCCCGCGCCGCCGGGGTGGGCCAGCGGGTGCGGGTGACGGGCCAGCTGGACCGTGCGGCCTATGAGGATTGGCTGGCGGCCGCCGATATCGCCGTGCAGCTGCGTGGCCGCCACCAGGGCGAGAGCAGCGGGGCGGTGGCCGATGCCATGGCCGCCGGCCTGCCCTGCATCGTGAATGCCATGGGCAGCCTGGCCGAATTGCCGCGTGAGGCGGTGCTGTGCCTGCCCCCCGCGCCGGAGGTGGCGGAGTTGGCCGAGGCGCTGGGCGCGCTGGGCCGGGACGCCGCCCGCCGCGCCGTGCTGGGGGCTGCGGGCCGGGCGCATGTGGCCAGCGTGCTGTCCCCCACGCGCATCGCCGAAGCCTATGCCCAGGTGATCGAGGCCAGCCACGCGGCCAGCGCGCCGCTGGGCGTGCTGCGCGGGCTCGGGCATGGGGCGCTGCCCTCGGGCGGAGCAGGGGATCTGGCGCGGGCCCTGGCCGCGAGCTTTCCGCACCCGCGCCAGCCGCGTCTGTGGATCGCGGCCTCCGGCTGGAACCGGGCGCGCTTCGCCGATATGGCCGATGGCAGGCGGCCGGAGCCGGTGCGGCTGGTGGGGGGGGCCTGGCACAGCGACCATGCCGGTCTGGCGGCCGCGCTGGGCCTCGGGCGCCCCGCGATGGCGGATGGGCCGGTGGTGCCGCGGGCGGGAGACGGGGTACTGGCGGAGGAAGAGGAGAGAGCCTGGCTGCCCGAAGGGGTGGCTTGGCTCCGCTGAACCCGATAACACAAAATTGAACAGATGCTCGGCGCCTGAGGCGGCGCGGGCGCTCAGTCGGCGGGAGTCAGGCTCTTGATCAGGTCGAACACGCGCTTGCGGACGGAGGGATCGGTGACGCGGTAATAGGCACGCACCAGCTCCAGCGTTTCGCGCCGGTGCAGGGTGTCGTCCTCGAATCCATCCTGGGTTTCGGCGAAACCGGCGATGCGGCGGGTGACGGCGGAGGAGCCGCCCATCGCATCGGGCATGTCGTCGAAGAAGAAGCTGATGGGCACGTCCAGCACCCGCGCCAGGTCGAACAGGCGAGAGGCACCGATGCGGTTCACACCGCGCTCATACTTCTGAACCTGTTGAAAAGTCAGGCCAAGAGCCTCACCCAGCCGCTCCTGGCTCATCCCCAGCAGCGTACGGCGCAGGCGCACCCGGGCGCCCACGTGAACGTCGATCGGGCTAGGCCGGTGCTCCTTGTCGCCTCGCTCTAGCGTTTCGTCACTGGGCATAGCCTGTTTCATCCGCTTCCGTTTCGTGGCTTGAGGCCACCCCCTAAGACGGTGCCGTGACGTGGCGCCACAACGCGCCGCTTTTTGCAGGCTTGGACCCAGCATCCTGCGTGAGAGCCATGTTCTTAACGGCTTGGAAAGGGATGGTCAATATTTTCAAGAAGTCTCAATAAATATATCTTTTCCGAAAATTCGTTACAAAACCCGCCGCCTCCCAAGCCATGCCGGTAGAGCAACAACAAGAGACAGCAACCCTGGAATCAACAGCCCCCAACGGCTGAACAGGGTGGGGCTGGCAGCCCCCGGCAGCCAGCCGGCCAGGGTGCCGGTGGTGCCAAGCCCCAGCCGCCGCAATTCCCGCCCCGAGGCATCGAACACCGCCGAGATTCCGGTCTGGGCTGCCCGGATCATGGGCAGGCCTTCCTCCACCGCGCGCAGCCGGCTGCTGGCCAGGTGTTGGAACGGGCCGGCGGACAGGCCGAACCAGGCATCATTGGTGATGTTCAGCAGCCAGGCGGGGCGGGTGGCGCCCACCACCTGGCCGGGGAAGATCACCTCATAGCAGATCAACGGGCTGAAGGGCGGCAGGCCGCCCGGCGCCAGGCTGCGCGGGCCGGGCCCGGCCGAGAAGTCCCGCCCACCCATCACCATGCGGATGGGGATCAGCCCGCCCAGCGGCATGAACTCGCCGAAGGGCACCAGATGCGCCTTGTCGAACACCTCCGTCACCTCCGCGCGGGGGCTGACGCCGACCAGGGAGTTGAAGACGCGGTCCAGCCGCCCATCCGCCGCCCATTCGGCGCGGATGCTGCCCGCCAGCAGCTGGCTGTTCGGCGGCAGCGCATCGGCGACATAGCGCCGGGCCTCGGCATCCTCGGCCAGCAGGAAGGGGCTGGCGGTCTCGGGCCAGATCACGGCGATGGGCGCATCGGGGTTGGCCTGCCGCGCGGTGCTGGCCGCCAGCGCCGTCAGGTCCAGGTAGCGCTGGAAGATGGGCAGGCGCTGGTCCTGCTGCCACTTCACGTCCTGCGCCACATTGGCCTGCACCATCACCAGCATCACGCCGGGGGCGGGGGGCTCCGGCAGGGTCAGGCGCCAGGCGCCATAGCCCATCCAGCCCGCCAGCACCGCGACACCCGCGGCCATCCAGCGCCAGTCCCTCAGCGCCGGCAGGCAGGCCAGGAACACGGTCAGCAGCGACAGGCCATGGGTGCCGATCACGGCCGCCGGCTGCAGCGGCAGCGGGTGGAAGGCCCAGACCGTGCCCAGCAGGTTCCAGGGAAAGCCGGTGAACAGGAAGCCCCGGATGATCTCGCCCAGCACCCACACGCCGCTGAAGGCCAGCACGCGGCGCCAGCCGGGGGGGGCGAACCAGGCGGCCAGCGCCGGCAGCGCGCCGGTGAGTGCCACCGGGATCGCCAGCCCCGGCGCCGCGAAGGGCACCAGCCACCACCATTTCGCCAGATCGGTGAGCAGCGCGTGGGTGACCCAGTACAGCCCCACCGCGTGGTGCCCCCAGGCGAAGGCGAAGCCGAGCCAGGCCGCGCGCCGCCAGCCCCCCGCGGCGCCGATCAGCGCCAGCAGGGCCGGGAAGGCAATGAGCAGGATGGGCACCGCATGCACGGGCGGCAGCGCCAGGGCGGACAAGGCACCCAGCCCGATCGCGCTGGGCAGGGGGCGGCTGGCCAAGGCCTTGAGGCGGGCAAGAGGGTTCTGCACAGAACAGGGGCTAGCCCGGTCCGGGGCGCGGCGCAATCACCGGCGCGTGAACCGCGCCGGCGACGCCGCGCTCAGATGTCCAGATTCGCCACCTTCAGCGCGTTCTCCACGATGAACTCGCGGCGCGGTTCCACCACATCGCCCATCAGGGTGGAGAACACGCTTTCCGCATCCTCCACATCCTCGATCTTCACCTGCAACAGGGTGCGGGCATCGGGGTTCAGCGTGGTGTGCCACAGCTGGTCCGGGTTCATCTCGCCCAGGCCCTTGAAGCGCTGCACCGTCAGGCCGCGCCGGCCCTGGGCCAGGATGCGCTCCAGCGCCGCGTGCGGGCCGCGGGGGGCGGCCTCCACGGCGTCGAAGGTCAGGCGCGGGGGCGTGGCGTAGTCGCGCTCCAGCGTGGGGAACTGCTCCGTCAGCCAGCGCGCGTCCGGCGTGTTCAGCAGCGCCATGGACAGGTTCAGCCTCTCCGTCACGCCACGCACCACGCGGTGCAGATGGATGCCGGCGGCATCCACCGTGGTCATCCAGCCGCGCTCGGCGGGGTGGGCGATCGCGTCCAGCCGGGCGGCCAGGCGCTGGGCGGATTCGAGGTCGGGCTGCGCCTTCAGCGCGCCGGCCAGCGCCGCCTGCTCCAGCACCTCGGGCGGGACATGGCCGGAGATGCGGCGGATGCGGCCCGAGATCTGGCGCAGCTTGCGCACTTCCTCATCCAGCGCCGCCCCCTCCAGCATGCCGCCGGGCAGGTACAGCTTGGCGTTGGACAGCGCCTTCTCCAGCAGGAATTCCTCCAGCGCGGCGTCGTCCTTCAGGTAGCGTTCCTCCTGCCCGCGCTTGGCGCGGTACAGCGGCGGCTGGGCGATATACAGGTAGCCCGCCTCGATCAGCTGCGGCATCTGCCGGTAGAAGAAGGTCAGCAGCAGGGCACGGATGTGGCTGCCGTCCACATCGGCGTCCGTCATGATGACGATGTGGTGGTAGCGCAGCTTCTCCAGGCTGAAGCCGCCCCGGGCGGGCTCTCCGCTGCCGATGCCGGTGCCGAGTGCTGTGATCAGCGTGCCGATTTCGGCGCTGCCCAGCATCTTGTCCAGCCGCGCGCGCTCCACGTTCAGGATCTTGCCCTTCAGCGGCAGGATGGCCTGGTTGGCGCGGTTGCGGCCCTGCTTGGCGGAGCCGCCGGCGCTGTCGCCCTCGACGATGAACAGCTCGGATTTCGCCGGGTCCTTCTCGGCGCAATCGGCCAGCTTGCCGGGCAGGGTGCTGATGTCGAGCGCGTTCTTGCGCCCCACCTTCTCGCGCGCCAGCTGGGCGGCCTTGCGGGCGGCGGCGGACAGCACCACCTGCTCCAGCACGATTTTCGCTTCCTTCGGGTGCGTCTCGAACCAGTGGCTCAGCGCATCGGCGACCGCCATCTGCACCACCGGCTGCACCTCGGAGGAGACCAGCTTGTCCTTGGTCTGGCTGGAGAATTTCGGGTCGGGCACCTTCACCGACAGCACGGCCGTCAGGCCCTCGCGCATGTCGTCGCCGATGAGCTCGACCTTCTCCTTCTTCGCCAGATCCTCGGCGTATTTCATCACCACGCGGGTCAGCGCCTGGCGGAAGCCCGCCTGGTGGGTGCCGCCATCGCGCTGGGGGATGTTGTTGGTGAAGCACAGGGCGAGTTCGCGCGGGGAGCTGGTCCACCACATGGCCAGCTCCACCCGGATGCCCTCGGTTTCCTTGGTGGTCAGGTTGATCGGCGGCTTGAACAGGGGCTCCTTGCCCTTGTCCAGCCACTCCACGAAGGCACCGAGGCCGCCGGTGAAGCAGAATTCCGTGCGCAGTTCCGGCACCACCCGCGTGTCGGTCACGGTGATGGCGAGGCCGGAGTTCAGGAAAGCCAGCTCCCGCAGGCGGCGCTCCAGGACGGCGAATTCGTATTCGACCTTGGTGAAGGTGCCGGAGCTGGGCTTGAACGTCACCTCCGTGCCGGTCATGTGGCCGGAGGGGCCCACCACCTTCAGCGGCTGCACCGTCTCGCCATGCTCGAAGCGGATGAAATGCTCCTGGCCATGGCGCCAGATCCGCACTTCCATCCATTCGGACAGCGCATTGACCACGGCCGCACCCACGCCATGCAGGCCACCCGAGACCTTGTAGCTGTTCTGGTTGAACTTGCCGCCCGCGTGCAGGCGCGTCAGCACCACCTCGGCCGCGGAGACGCCTTCTTCCTCATGCATGTCCACGGGGATGCCGCGCCCGTCATCGGTGACGGTGACGGAGCCATCGCCGTTCAGCCGCACATCGACGCGGGAGGCGAAGCCCGCCTGGGCCTCGTCCACGGCATTGTCGATGATCTCGAACGCCATGTGGTGCAGGCCGGAGCCGTCATCGGTATCGCCAATGTACATGCCCGGCCGTTTGCGCACCGCTTCGAGGCCGCGCAGCACGGTGATGGAGGAGGCTTCGTACGCATCGGCGCCGGCTTCACCGGGAGTGGCGCTGGGATCACTCATGTGCTCGGGCAAATCCTTGGAAAATCAAGCCAGACAGGGCCGTGCCGTATAGCAGAAATTCCCCGCCTAGGGCAGGGGCAAATCCGGATTTTCCCGCAGGCCCCCGGGCCCCGCCAGGAAGCCCTGCGCCGTGCCCTTCAGCGCGCCGAAAATCTCGCTCTCCGTGCCCGTCAGCCAGGCCTGGGCGGGCAGGGTGGACAGGGCCTCGAACAGCGCCTCCCGCCGGGCGGCGTCGAAATGCGCGGCCACCTCATCCAGCAGCAGCAAGGGCGCGAAGCCGCGCACCTGCGCGATCAGCCCCGCATGGGCCAGCACGGTGGAGACCAGCAGCGCCTTCTGCTCACCCGTGGAGCACAGGGCGGCGGGCACGCCCTTTTCCCGGTGTTCCAGGCGCAGGTCGGCGCGGTGCGGGCCTTCCACCGCGGTGCCGGCGGCGCGGTCGCGGCCGCGCGCCTCCCGCAGGGCGCGGCGCAGGGCTTCCTCCACCTCCAGCGCGGGCTGGTCCGCCAGGGCCTGGGCGGTGGCGCAGGACAGCCCCACCACCGCCGAGGGGAAGCCCCCCAGCGCGCCCGCCGCCAGGCTGGCATCCAGCCGGCCCACCAGGGCGCGGCGGGCGGCGGCGGTGGCCACGCCGTGGCGGGCCATCGCATCCTCCAGCGCGGTCAGCCAATCGGCGGCGCCGCCCTCGGCCAGCAGGCGGTTGCGCTGGGCCATGGCGTTCTCGTATGCCGCGACCTCCCGCGCATGGCCGGGCTCCAGGGCGAACACCAGGCGGTCGAGGAAACGCCGGCGGCCGGAGGCGGCCTCCTGGAACAGCCGGTCCATCTGCGGGGTCAGCCAGACCGCCGCCACGCGCTCGGCCAGTTCCGCCTGGCTGCGGGCGGGGGTGCCGTCGAGGCGGAACACCCGGCGGTCCGGGCTGTCGGGGGCAGTGCCGGTGCCGATCTCGAACTCACCCCAGGCGCCGGTGAAACGCCCGGCCACGGCCCAGCGGGGGGTGCCCACGCGCGACAGCTCCGCCACCTTGGCGCCGCGCAGGCCGCGCCCGGGGCCGAGCAGGGACAGGGCCTCCAGCAGATTGGTCTTGCCCGCGCCGTTCGGGCCGGTCAGGACCACCATGCGGGCCGGGGTGGACAGGGTCGCGGCCGGGTAGGAGCGGAAATCGGTCAGCACGACGCGGGTGAGACGCAAAGCCGGGGTCATTCAGCGCGAGCCCCCAAGAGCGTGAAAAGGCCGAGGGGTCTGCCCCTCGGGCTCCCCGCATCAAACCGTGGGGCGGGCCCCACACCCCAAGGGCCGAAAGGCCCTTGGAACCCATCAGATTGGCGCGGCCTTCGGGAAGGGCGGCGCCTTGTCTATCAAATGCTTGGGGCGGCGGTTTTCAAGGCCGGGAGCGAGAGGGCAGGGCCCCTCGCCGCGTCCTCAAACCCGCATCGGCATCAGCACATACAGCGCTTCCGGTTTCGCCGCGTCCCGCACCACGGTGGGCGAGGAACCATCGGCGAACTGGAATTCCACCTTGTCGCCGATCTGCTCGGTGATGTCGGCCAGGTAGCGCGCCTGGAAGCCGATCTCGAGCGGCCCGGCGCTGTATTCCACATTGCCCTCGTCCAGCTCTTCCTGGGCCTGGCCCTGGTCGGCGCTGCTGGCTTCGAGCCGCAGGTGGTTGCGGTCCACGGAGAGCTTCACGGGGCGGGAGCGCTCGCTGCTGATCGCGGCGACGCGGGCCACGGCCTCGGCGAATTCCTTCTTGTCCACGCGCAGGATCTTGTCGTTCCCGCGCGGGATCACCCGCTCATAATCCGGGAAGGTGCCGTCGATCAGCTTGGAGGTCAGCAGCACGCTGCCGACCTTGAACTGGGCCTTGGTCTCCGACAGGCGGATCTCGATCTCGTCCTGGGTTTCCTCGGCCAGCTTGCGCAGCTCATTCACCGTCTTGCGGGGGATGATCACGCCCTGCATGCCGGCGGAGCCTTCGGGGGCGGGCTCCTCCACGCGGGCCAGGCGGTGGCCGTCGGTGGCGGCGGCGCGCAGCACCGGGGTGCCGTCCACCTCGGCCACATGGATGTAGATGCCGTTCAGGTAATAGCGCGTCTCCTCGGTGGAGATCGCGAATTTCGTGCGGTCGATCAGGCCGCGCAGGGTGGCGGCCGGCAGGGCGAAGCGCACCGGCAGCTTGCCCTCGGTCATGGAGGGGAAATCCTCCACCGGCAGGGCCAGCATGTTGGTCACGAAACGGCCGGCGCGCAGCACCAGGGGCGCCTCGCCGCCCGGGTGGTCCAGCTCGATCTTGGCGCTTTCGGGCAGCTTGCGCACGATGTCGTACAGCGTGGCGGCGGGGGCCGTGGTGCGGCCGGGGCGGATGACGGTGACCCCCGCCACATCCTCCACCACCGCGATTTC
Organism: Rhodovarius lipocyclicus; assembly: GCF_009900765.1. Classification (GTDB taxonomy): domain Bacteria; phylum Pseudomonadota; class Alphaproteobacteria; order Acetobacterales; family Acetobacteraceae; genus Rhodovarius; species Rhodovarius lipocyclicus. Next base: position 156,571 of record NZ_JAAABL010000004.1, on the reverse strand, counting down.
CATGTCGGTGGCCGTCAGGCTCAGCCCGCCATCCTTCGCATCCAGCAGCACATTGGCCAGGATGGGAATGGTGTTCCGGCGTTCCACCACCGACTGTACGTGCGCCAGGGCCTTCAGAAGGATGGCACGGTCCACTGCGATCTTCATTGAGGCCCCCACGGAGAAAACCGCCACAACACCGCCCACCCGGCCGCGATTCGGCCGGGATGAGCCCTGACCCTAGCTAACAGGGCCCGGGCGCGCGGGAAAGGCCAGCAAGCGGCCTAGGCTGTGGACACCTTAACAGATGCGGCGTGCGGGGCAGCCTATCGCCGCCAATGCGGCCGGTGGTGCCCATGGTGCCAATGCGGGCGCGGCGGCGGGGCGTAATGCGGCCGGTGATAGTAGTAGGGCGGCGGGGCATAGTGCGGGCGCCAGTGCGGCCGGTGATGCCAGCGCGGCGGCGGCGGCGGCGCGTAATAGGGGCGCGGGTGGTGGTAATACTGCACGGGCGTGGCCGTCGCCACGCCATCCGCCAGGGCATGGGGGGCGGCGCCCAGGCCCATGGCGCCCGCGCCCGCCGCGGGCAGCAGCCCCAGGGCCAGGGCGGCGGCGATCAGAATCCTGCGCATGACGTCCTCCAATGCGTGGGTTCATGGAGGATCCGTAATGCGCCGCCCAAATGGCATGATCGGGGCCGGATTGTCGCATTCCCGTGGCAGCCTGGTCTGGGCGTGCGCCCCGCATAAATACGATTCTAAAACGTTAATATGCTGGATGATGCTGTTGCGCGCCCCTTCGGCTTGCGGTAATGCCTCAAAAAATGCCGGATAATCACAAATTCCACCAGGAATTTTTCGGTCATCCCGGCGAGCAACCCGGAGGCGCCCATGGGCAGCACCATCACCGCCAACCGCCTGACCGATGGCGTCGTCATCTGGCGCGACGCGCAGGGCGGCTGGAACCCCGACCAGGCCCAGGCCGCGCTGCTGGAAGGCGACGCCCTGGCCGAGACGCTGGAGCGCGCCCGCCGCGAGGACCAGAACCTGGCCGTGGACATCCGCGAGATCCCCGTGGAAGGCCGTGTGCCGGTGGAATACCGCGAGCGCCTGCGTGCCGAGGGCCCCTCCGTGCGGCCGGACCTGCTGGGCAAGGGCCATGGCTGGCCCGCCGGGCCGTTCCCGCCGCTACCCAGCGTCAGCCATTCCTCCCCGGATGCGGGCGTGTACCGTTATGACGAGGCGGACCGTGAATTCCTGCGCCAGCGCGCCGCCCAATTCGCCCAGCAGACCGAACGCCGGCTGAAGGGCGAGTTGAATGAGGAGGAGTTCAAGCCGCTCCGCCTGATGAACGGGCTGTACCTGCAGCTGCATGGCTACATGCTGCGCGTGGCCATCCCCTATGGCGTACTGAGCGCGACCCAGCTGCGGCAGATGGCCTATGTCGCGCGGCACTACGACCGCTGCTATGGCCATTTCACCACCCGGCAGAACATCCAGTTCAACTGGCCCCGCCTGGTCGATACGCCCGAGATCCTGCGCATCCTGGCCGAGGCGGATATCCACGCCATCCAGACTAGCGGCAATTGCGTGCGCAACGTCACCACCGACCACTTCGCCGGCGCCGCGGCGGATGAGGTGGTGGACCCGCGCCTATATGCCGAGATCCTGCGGCAATACTCCACCGATCACCCTGAATTCACGTATCTTCCGCGTAAATTCAAGATCGCCATTACCGGCAGCGAGGAGGACCGCGCGGCTATCCGCGTGCACGATATCGGCCTGATCGCCCGCCGCGACGCAGCGGGTGAGATCGGCTTCGAGGTGCATGCCGGTGGCGGCCTCGGCCGCACCCCCATCATCGCCACCAAGCTGCGCGACTGGCTGCCCGCGCGGGACCTGCTGCGCTATGTCGAGGCGGTGCTGCGCGTCTACAACGCGCTCGGCCGGCGGGACAACATCTACCGCGCCCGCATCAAGATCCTGATCCGCGACACCAAGCCCGAGGCCTTCCGCCAGATGGTGGACGACGCCTTCGCGGCCCTGCCCGCCGACTACGCGGTGCTGACCGACGATCTGCTGGCCCAGGTCGCGGAGCGCTTCCACACGCCGCCCTTCCTGACCCTGCCCGAAGCCGCCCCCGCCTTCGAGGCCGCCCTCGTCTCCGACCCCGGCTTCGCCGATTGGGTGGCGCGCAACACCCACCCGCACCGCGTGCCCGGCTATATCTGCGCCACCATCACGCTGAAGCCCGCGGGCGGCATCCCGGGCGATGCCACGGCGGGCGAGATGGAACTGATCGCGGGCCTGGCCGAGCGCTATTCCTTCGGCGAGCTGCGCGTCAGCCACGAGCAGAACCTGGTGTTGCCGCATATGGAGAAGCAGGCGCTGCCCGCCCTCTATGCCGCGCTGCGCGAGGCGGGGCTGGCCGGCGCCAATGCGGGGCTGGCCACCAACATCATCGCTTGCCCTGGCATGGATTACTGCGCGCTCGCCACCGCCCGCTCCATCCCCGTCGCCCAGCGGCTGAGCCAGCATCTGGCGGCGCGGGAGGCTGAGATCGGTCCGCTGGACCTCAACATCTCCGGCTGCATCAACGCCTGCGGGCAGCACCATATCGGCCATATCGGGCTGCTCGGCGTCGATCGGAACGGCGAGGAGGTCTATCAGATCACCCTGGGCGGGGCGGCCGACGAGAAGGCCGCGATCGGCGGCATCATCGGCCATTCGGTGCCGACGGCGCAGGTGGTGGGCGCGGTGGATGCCATTCTCGACACCTATCTGGCCCGGCGAGACCCGGGCGAGCGCTTCATCGACACCTATCGCCGCCTGGGCGCGGCCCCGTTCAAGGAGGCGGTCTATGGCACTCATTGACATCGCCGCCCGGGAAATCCCGGAGGCCGGCGCCCCGGTCCTGACGCTGGAAGAACTGCCCGGCGCCACCGGCGAGGGGTTGGCCGTGTTCCTGCCCGCCGGTACGGCGCCGGAGGCGGTGCTGCCCCACCTGTCCCGCCTGGCGCTGCTGCTGGTGGAATTCCCGAAGTTCCGCGACGGCCGGGGCTTCACCCTGGGCCGCACGCTGCGCGAACGCTACGGCTTCCAGGGGGATATCCGGGCGACCGGACATATCATCCCGGATCAGCTGTCGATGCTGAAGCAGTGCGGGTTCACCAGCGTGATGACGCCGCAGGAACACCCGCCGGAGCAGTGGCGCGGATTGCGGGAGCCGACGCAACGGCAGCTGCTGCAGAGATTGCTGGTGAAGTAGCAGCAGGGGGCACCGCCCCCTGGACCCCCGGCAAGGGGCGCCGCCCCTTGCATCCCCGCAAAGGGTTGTAGCAACCCTTTGAACCCATGAATTGGCGCTTCATCCTGGCAGGCGGGACGCCAATTACATTATAAATATCAATAAGAAACACCTTCCCAAGGTCGGCGCCAAACTCCTGGGGTCCAGGGGCCTTTCGGCTCCTGGCGGGTTCCAAGGGCGGAGCCCTTGGTGGGGGCCAGGGGGCGAAGCCCCCTTCACCCTTCACACCGCGAACGGATCCTGCCCGCCCAGCGCCGAGAACGACCCCGCCGGTTCCAGTTCCGCCTGTGTCTGATCGATGCTGTGTGCCGCCCCGCCGGTGCGTGCCGAGTTCAGGAACACCACCCGTCCCAGCCAGTCGCCCACATGGCCGGTGTGGTTGATCGGGTCGTTCTTCACCCGCAGGCAGGTGATTTTCGGCCGGTTGTTCGCGACATAGCTGGCATAGACCCCGCCCACCGCCGTGACCGCCGGCGAGGAGATCGGCACGGCTGGCGTGCCGCTCTGTGCCGCGATGATGGCGGCCAGCCCCCCGCCCAGCGAGTGCCCGGTCACATAGATCCGGTCATTGGATTGGGCGGAGCGCCTGGCGGTGTCCAGCAGGTCCATGCCGCAGCCGATCTGGTGCGACAGCAGCGCCCAGCCCAGCAGCCCGAGCGCGGGGGAGACGGCGGTGGTGATGCCGCCGCCGAAACCGGCATCCGTCGCCAGGTCCTGGCCCACGCCATCGGTCGGCTGGGTGCCGGCGAAGGTGACCAGCACGTCCAGCCCGGTGCCGTTGGCGCGGCGATAGATCGCGCCCTGGAAGCCGGACCACCGCCGCGTGTCATTGAAGCGTGTGAAGCCGCCGACGCTGGAGATGGAAGAATTGTACACGGCCGCGGAGACGCGGGCGAAGTCCAGAAAGGTCACGGGTGCTGGCACGCGGGGATTCCACCAATGGTTTTCCCGCGATGTAGCGGCGCCGGATCAGCCCCGCATCACGAATTCATGCGATGAGTGGCTCACGCCGCCGCGATGTCCACCCAGACTGGCGCGTGATCGGAGGGTTGTTCCTCCGCCCGCGCTTCCACATCCACATGAAAGGCGGTCAGCCGCTCGGCCAGTTCGGGGCTGAGCAGCGCGTGGTCGATGCGCAGGCCGCGATTGGCCTCGAAGGCCGCGCCGTAATCCCAATAGGTATAGGGGTGCCCGCCCAGCGCGCCCGCGGCGTCCAGCATGCCGGCCCATTCCAGGGCGCGGAAGCGGGCGCGGGTCTCGGGGTGGATCAGCGCGTCGCCGGGGGGCAGGGCGCCGGGGAACAGGTCGGCGTCGGTGGGGCAGACGTTGAAGTCGCCCAGGATGGCGAAGGGCTCGAAGGCATCCAGATGCAGCTTCGCGCGCTCCAGCAGCCGTTCCATCCAGCGCCATTTGTAGCGCATGCCGGCCTCGCCGCCGGAATTGCCGTTGGGCAGATAGATGCCGGCGAGCGTCAGGGCCGGCAGCTTCACCTCGATGTAGCGGGCATGGTCGTCCTCGGCCTCGCCGGGCAGGGCCTCGGCCAGCACCTCGAAGGGCTCACGCGCCAGCACCGCCACGCCATTGCGCCCGCCGGGTTGGCCCACGGCATGCAGGTGATAGCCGGTGTCTGCCAGCTCCAGCGCGGGGAATTCCTCGGTGCGGCATTTCAGCTCCTGCAGCACCAGCACATCCGGGGCGTGGCGCTCCAGGAAGCGCTTCACATGGGGCGCGCGGCGGCGGATCGAATTCACGTTGAAGCTGGCGAGGCGCATGGCCCCTTGTGGCGCCGCGCGCGCATTCCCGCAACCGCCCTGGTTTACAGGGGCGCGCCACGCGGCCACGCTCCATTTCAACACGAACGAACGTCGAGGAACGGACATGAGAGAGAAGCCGAAAGTGGGTTTCGTCGGGCTGGGCATGATGGGTATGCCCATGGGGTTGTGCCTGGTCTCCCAAGGGTTCGAGGTGCTGGCCCATGACGCCGGGCCCGCGGTGCTGGAGGGGGCATCGATGCAGCCCGCACTGTCCGGTGTCGCGGCCGCGCCCACCATCGTGCTGATGCTGCCGGACAGCCCGGCGGTGGCCCAGGTGATGGAGAAGCTGCTGCCCAGCCTCGGCCCCGCGCATCTGGTGATCGACATGGGCTCCTCCTTACCCGCCGAGACCCGCCGCTGGGCCGAAGCCTGCGCCGCGCGCGGCGCGCGCTTCATGGATGCGCCGGTCTCGGGTTCGGTGGTGAAGGCCAAGGCGGGCACGCTGGCCATCATGGCGGGGGGCGATGACGCGACCTTCGCCCAGGCGGCACCCGTGCTGAAGGCGATGGGCGAGAAGATCATCCGCACCGGCGCGCCCGGCAGCGGCCACGCGATGAAGGCGCTGAACAACTACGTTTACGCCGCCGGCCTGCTGGCGGTGTGCGAGGCGCTCGTGCTGGGTGAGCGCGAGGGGCTGGACCTGTCCATCCTGGCCGATGTGCTCAACGCATCCTCCGGCCGCAACATCGCCAGCGAAACCAAGGTGAAGCAGGAGATCCTGTCGGGCCGCTACGCCGGCGGCTTCCAGCTGGGGCTGATGCGCAAGGACCTGGAAACGGCGGGCAGCATCGCGGAAGGGCAGGGCGCCGACGCCGCCCTGCTGGCCCTGTGCCGGGCCCGCTGGAACGAGGCGATGGCCGCACGCGGGCCGCGCGTGGACAACACCGAGATGCACCTGCACCTGAAGGGGTAGCGCCAGGGGGCGTTGCCCCCTGGACCCCGAGCCCCCAGGGGCTCTGCCCCTCGGCACCCCGCCAGGAGCCGAAAGGCCCCTGGCCCCCATCAGATATTGAAAAGCCTGGGAGGGGACATCGTCCCCTCCCAGGCTTTTCAACTCCCGGTTTCCAAAGGCCTCTCGGCCTTTGGCGGGGTTCCAAGGGGCGGCGCCCCTTGGTGGGGGGGCGGGGGCAACGCCCCCGTGACCGTCAGCGCCCCGGCGGGACGATCAGTGCCAGCACTTCGGTGATGGTCACGTCCACCAGGTCGCCCGGCTTCACGTCCCGCAGCATGGCCACCAGCAGGGGCTGACGCACTGTCACGGTGCGGCTCATGTTGTCGGGGCCCACGAAGGTCACGCGGTTGGTGGCCAGGTCGGTGCTTTCGATGCGCACGCGCTGGCGTTCGCGGCTGAGCGCGAAGCCGCCGGTGATCCTGGGGCCGAAATCCCCGCCCATCACGGTCGATTCGGGCTCCGGCGAGCCGGGGGTCACGATCTGCGCCGCGATCAGGTCGATGTGGTTGATCTGCACCTGGTCGCCGGGGTTGAGGCGCGAGAGTTCGCGCGCGTTGCGCGGCGGCACCTGGACCGTGATCAGCCGGCCGGAGGGGCGGCGCAGCAGCAGCTGGCGCTGCTGCAGGTCCACGCTTTCCACCGTATCGGTGCGCCGTTCGGCGCGCAGGATGACCTCCGGCTGCGCGAAGGCGGGCAGCGCCGCCAGCAGGGAGAGGCCGGCGGCGGCGAGGGAGAGGGGGATCTTGCGCATGGCGGTTCCATCTTTCGTTATGGCCGCTCCCGGCAGGCGGCCGCGTGTGGGCGGTCATGCATGAGGAGCCGCGCGGCGGCAAGCGCCTGGATCAAACCAGGGCCCCGAACGCAAAAAGGGCGGCCTTTCGGCCGCCCTTCCCGTCTTCCGTTCCCTTTGGGGGGATCAGAAGTCCATGTCACCCATGCCGCCGCCCGGAGGACCACCGGCGGGGGCCTTCTTCTCCGGCTTCTCGGCCACCATGGCTTCGGTGGTGATCAGCAGGGACGCGATGGAGGCCGCATCCTGCAGCGCCGTGCGCACGACCTTGGTCGGGTCGATGATGCCGGCGGCCACCAGATCCTTGTAGTCGTCGTTCTGGGCGTCGTAGCCGAAGTTGTAGGTGCTGTTGCGCAGCACTTCACCGGCCACCACGGCGCCATCCTTGCCGGCGTTCGCAGCGATCTGCTTGGCGGGAACCTGGATCGCCTTGCGGACGATCTCGATGCCGACCTGCTCGTCGTTGTTGCTGCCCTTCAGGTGGGCCAGCGTCTCGGAAGCGCGCAGCAGAGCCACGCCGCCGCCCGGCACGATGCCTTCCTGAACCGCGGCGCGGGTCGCGTGCAGCGCGTCGTCCACGCGGTCCTTGCGCTCCTTCACCTCGACCTCGGTGCCACCGCCGACGCGGATGACGGCCACGCCGCCAGCCAGCTTCGCCAGACGCTCCTGCAGCTTCTCACGGTCGTAGTCCGAGGTGGTCTCCTCGATCTGCGCCTTGATCTGCTCCACGCGGCCCTGGATTTCCTCCTTGGAGCCGGCGCCGTCGATGATCGTGGTGTTCTCCTTCTCGATCCGCACCTTCTTGGCACGGCCGAGCATGGCGAGCGTCACGGTCTCGAGCTTGATGCCGAGGTCCTCGGAGATCATCTGGCCACCGGTCAGGATGGCGATGTCTTCCAGCATCGCCTTGCGGCGGTCACCGAAGCCCGGGGCCTTCACGGCGGCGATCTTCAGGCCACCGCGCAGCTTGTTCACCACCAGGGTCGCCAGGGCTTCGCCCTCGACGTCCTCGGCCAGGATGATCAGCGGACGGCCGGACTGCACGACGCTCTCCAGCAGCGGCAGCATCGGCTGCAGCTGGGACAGCTTCTTCTCGTGGATCAGGATGTAGGCGTCATCCAGCTCCGCGATCATCTTCTCGGAGTTGGTGATGAAGTACGGGGACACATAGCCGCGGTCGAACTGCATGCCCTCGACGACGTCGAGCTCGGTCTGGATGCCCTTGGCTTCCTCGACCGTGATCACGCCCTCATTGCCGACCTTCTCCATCGCCTCGGCGATCATCTTGCCGATCTCGGCTTCGCCGTTGGCGGAGAGGGTGCCGACCTGAGCCACCTCGGAGGAGGTGGTGATCTTCTTGGTCTTGGAGGTCAGCTCGGACACGATGGAGGTCACGGCCTTGTCGATGCCGCGCTTCAGGTCCATCGGGTTCAGGCCGGCCGCGACCGCCTTCACACCCTCGCGCACGATGGCCTGGGCCAGCACGGTCGCGGTGGTGGTGCCGTCGCCGGCCAGGTCGTTCTGCTTCGAGGCCACTTCGCGCAGCATCTGCGCGCCCATGTTCTCGAACTTGTCGGACAGCTCGATTTCCTTGGCGACCGTCACGCCGTCCTTGGTGATGCGAGGCGCACCGAAGGACTTGTCGATCACCACATTGCGGCCCTTGGGGCCCAGCGTCACCTTCACGGCGTCGGCCAGGATGTCCACGCCGCGGAGCATACGCTCACGGGCATTGGCGCCGAACTTCACGTCCTTAGCAGCCATTGTTCTGTCTCTCTCTTCTGTCTGTCAGCGCAGCGGAATTAGGCGATCACGCCCATGACATCGGATTCCTTCATGATGAGAAGGTCCTTGCCATCGAGCTTCACCTCGGTGCCGCTCCACTTGCCGAACAGGATGCGGTCGCCGGCCTTCACGTCGAGCGGGCGGACGTCGCCCTTCTCGGAGACGGTGCCGTTGCCGACGGAGATCACGAGACCTTCCTGCGGCTTTTCCTTGGCGGTATCGGGGATGATGATGCCGCCGCGGGTCTTTTCTTCGGGCTCGATGCGCTCGACCAGGATCCGGTCATGCAGCGGGCGGAACGTCACAGCCATCGCTGTTCCTCCAGTGGGTTCCAAGAGTGGCAACCGCCCCGGGGCACCGCGCTAGCAGTCACCGTCGGGGAGTGCCAGCGATCTAGCCCCAGCCCAGGCCCACGTCAAGATTGTTGGCACTCATAATCATGGAGTGCCAATCGGCGGCCGGATTGGCAGCAGCCACGCGGATGGACTGCCAACAATCTGGTTTCGTTGAGTTTTTTCTGGACAAGCCCCGGCTGCACCATGCCAGCATACCCCCGAGGGCGGCGCCGGAATCGCCCCGTGCGGGAGCAGCCAGGCAGCGGCCTTCAGGACAACCGACTGAGGAGAACCCCATGCTGCCTGCGATGGAGCCCCTGATCCGTATCCCCGACTGGCGCCTGACCACCGCCGAGATCCTGTACCACATGCCCGACCACCCGCATGTGCTGCAGAGCTTCGTCTGGCAGAAGCTGGACCGCGCGCCGGGCTTTCCGGCGCTCAATCGCTTCCTGGATTTCTGGCGCCGCGAGATCGACGGGCCGTTGCATTCGGTGCGCGTCGCGTCGGAGGCGCTGATCCACGCGGTGGAACTGCGCTATGCCAACGGTGAGTTGCGCCTGAACTGAGGGGGCGGGCTATCCCCTGGGGCAGGTGTTGATCCCCACCAGCCCATAGGCCGGGCACCAGCGCAGGAAGGCGGTCAGCAGCGGCAGCAGCCCGATCAGCCCGAACCAGCGCGCGGGCCCGTCCAGCACCACCAGCAGGCTGAGCAGCAGCAGCCCCACCACGATTCGCAGGCCACGGTCCACGGGCCCCACATTGCGGGTCATGCGATCTCTCCCTTTCGATGCCCGGCAGGGTCCCGGCGGCTTGTAAAGCCCGGGATGCGGGGGCACATAGATCCAGTCCCTTATATAATGCGTTGCTAAATTAAGCAACGCATAACGCATGGCCGAGCGGCCCGAGAATCCCGAGACGATGCCCATGACCGATGCTGGTACCGCCACGCTGGAAGCCAAGGCCGCCGAGGTGGCCGATATCCTGCGGGCCCTGGCCAACCAGCGGCGCCTGCTGCTGCTGTGCAAGCTGGCGCAGGAGAAGGAAGCCAGCGTGGGCGCGCTCGCGGCCCATGTCGGGCTGTCGCAGCCCGCGCTGTCCCAGCACCTGGCCAGGATGCGGGAGGAAGGGCTCGTCACCTTCCGGCGGGAAGCCCAGACCCTGTACTACCGCATCGCCGATGACCGGCTGGAACGGCTGCTGGAAACCCTCCAGGCGCTGTACTGCGCGGAATAATCACCACAGATTGTGCCAGTTCCGCCCGCTTTCGGCGGGCCTGGCCGGGTCCGCCACGCCGCGCTGCGCGCCGCCGGCCTCGGGCGCGCGGGTCCAGCAATCCACGCTGCCCAGGCTGCGGGTGCAGAAGGGCTGGGTGGCGGCCGGTGCCTTGGCGGGCGCGCAATAGGTCTGGCCCCGGTCATAGCGCGCCAGCGAGCAATCCCGCCCCGACACCGCGGAGATGGCGATATCGGGCACCGTGCGCCCCGCCACGCTCAGGGAAACGGCGTTGACCGCGCCGAAAGCGAACAGGCCCGGCCCGTCGCAGGCGGTCAGAAACAGGGGGATCAGCAGGGGGATCAGGCGTCGCACGCCCACAGTCTCACCAGCGGCCCTTAACGCGCCCCGAACGCGCCGCTATACCGCCCCGAGACTTCTTCCATGGGGGTAGCCCGGTTGTCGGATCTGATCGACGAGGTGAACGAGGAATTGCGGCAGGAGCGCACGCTCCGGCTGGCAAGGCGCTTCGGCGGCCTGTTCACCGCGCTGCTGGTGTTCGTGCTGGCGGGTGTGGGCGGCTGGCAGGGCTGGCAGTGGTGGCAGAACCGCCAGGCCACCGCCAGCGCCGAGACCTTCCTGGCCACCACCCGCGCGGTGGGTGAGCAGGGGGCGGACCTGAAGGCGCTGTCGGCCCAGCTGGCCGCCAGCGCGCAGGAGGCGCCAACCGGCTACCGCACCCTGTCCCGCCTGCGCGCCGCCGCCGTCGCGGCCGAGGCCGGGGAGCAGGAGATGGCGCTGTCCCTATGGAACCAGGTGGCCGCGGACAGCGCCGCCGATTCCCTCTACCGCGAACTCGCCACGCTGATGTGGGGGCTGCATGCCCTGACACCGGCCACCGCCGCCGAGGTCGAGGCCCGGCTGGCGCCGCTGGCCGCGAACGGCCCCTGGCGCGCCTCCGCGCGTGAGGTGCTGGCACTGGCCGCCCTGGCCCGTGGCGACAACGCCGCCGCCCGCCAGCGGCTGCAGGACCTTTCCCGCGACGACGCGGTTCCCCAGGGGGTGCGCGGCCGCGCGCAACGCCTCCTCTCCGGCATGGAGGGCTGACATGAACGCCACTCGTCGAACCGCGCTGCTCGGTGGCAGCGCCATGATCCTCGCCGGCTGCGAGACCCTCCAGGATTGGGGCGACAGCATCCTGGGCACCACCAAGGTGCCATTGACCGGTGAGCGCGTGCCCGTCATCGCCGCCAGCCAGGTGGGGATCGGCGTGGATGCCGACGCCGGCGGCCGCCGCGTCGATTTGCCGCCGCCCGAGACCAACCTGACCTGGCTGCAGCCGGGCGGCGTGGTCACCCACGCGCTGGGCCACCCGGCCCTGCCGCGCCCGATCGGGCAGGTGTGGCGCGCCGATATCGGCAGCGGCACCGGCTATCGCCAACGCCTTACGGCGGCCCCGGTGGTGGATGAGACGACCGCCTATGCCATGGACGCCTTCGGATGGATTTCCGCCATCGACCTGGCGCGCGGCAGCCGCCGCTGGCAGGTCGATACCCGCCCCCGGCGCGACCGCGACGGCGCGCTGGGCGGTGCCATCGCGCTCGAGGGCGGCACGCTCTATGCCGTGACCGGCATGGCCGAGGTGATGGCGCTGAACCCCGCCAATGGCGAGATCAAGTGGCGCGCCCCGATCGCGGCCCCCGCGCGCGGCGGCATCGCGGTGTCGGGCGGGCGCATCTTCGCCCCCAACGTCGCCAACCAGATCCAGGCGCTGTCCACCGAGGACGGCCGCCAGCTGTGGTCCTATGCGGGCCAAGCCGTGCAGGCGCTGCCGCTCGGCCTCGCCTCCCCCGCCGTGGTGGATGACATGGTGGTGGCGGGCATGGCCTCGGGCGAGATCACCGCGCTGCGCATCAACGATGGCCGCCAGCTCTGGAGCGAGAGCCTGGCCACCAACCGCGCCGCCGCCGCCTCCATCGCCGATATCGGCGCCATCACCGCCAACCCGGTGGTGGACCGCGGGCGCGTCTTCGCCGTGGGCATGGGCGGGCTGACCACGGCACTCGACCTGCGCAGCGGCCGGCGCGTGTGGGAGCGCGAGGTGGGCGGCACCCAGACCCCCTGGTCCGCCGGCGAATGGCTGTTCGTGCTGACGCGCGAAAACCGCCTGCTGGCCATGGGCCGCAATGACGGGCGCATCCGCTGGATCTGCTCCCTGCCGCAGTTCGAGAACGAGCAGCGCCGCCGCGACCCCATCAGCTGGGGCCCGCCGGTGCTGGCCGGTGGCCGGCTGCTGGTCACGGGCAGCCATGCCCAGATGTTCGAGGTGGATGCGGCCGACGGCGAGATCGTCTCCCGCCTGCGGCTGCCCGGCGGCAGCCAGCTGCAGCCGGCCATCGCGCAGGCCAGCGCCTATCTGCTGGCCGACAGCGGCGATCTGGTGGCCCTGCGCGGCGTGGGGTGAAAAAAGGAGGGCTTCATGCCCCCTTGCGCGTTGTTGTCACGATCATCTTTACCCGATCAGATGGCTTCATCTGATCGGGTGATGATCTGGCCCTCAGGCGATCGAGCAGGCTTCCTCGAAGCTCAGCCGAGGCAGCTTGCCGAACAGGCCGCTGGCATCGCCATGGCCCAGGTTCACCAGGAAATTGGCGCGGATCTTGGTGCCGGCGAAGAAGGCCTCGTTCACCTTGTCCTTGTTGAAGCCGGACATCGCGCCGATGTCGAGGCCGAGCGCGCGCGCCGCCAGCATCAGATAGGCACCCTGCAGCGAGGAATTGCGGAAGGCCGTTTCCTCGATCATCGCCTGGTTGCCGGTGAACCAGCTGCGGGCATCGGCGTGCGGGAACAGGGTGGGCAGCTTCTCGTAGAATTCCAGGTCCTCGGCGATGATCACGGTCACCGGGGCGGTCATCGTCTTCTCCACATTGCCGGAGGAGAGGGCGGGCTTCAGCTTCTCCTTGCCCTCGGGCGTCGTGACGAACACGAAGCGCGCCGGGGAGCAGTTGGCCGAGGTCGAGCCCTGCTTCACCAGGTCATACAACTGGCGCAGCGTGGCTTCGCTGACGGGCTCGGGCTTCCACTTGTTGTGGGTGCGGGCGGTCAGGAACAGGGTGTCGAGAGCGTTCTGGTCGAGCATGTGCGGCCCCTTTCAGGTCTGGCGCTATGGTGCCCGAAGTGGTGCGCCGCACAAGCTTGCCCAGGCCGGGTATTTGCGCCGCCACGGCCGGGTCGCGCCGGTCAGGCGGCCAGGAACTCGTTCCACTTCTCGGTGTAGTAGCCCATGTTGGTAGGCCGGGTGTTCCAGACATAGATGCGCGCCGCGCGCTCCTCGAAGGAGCCGCCATCGCGGCCCACCCCGCCATACAGGCTGTCCTGCAGGTCCTGCGCCATGTGCGGCTTGTAGGTGTCGGCGGTGGAATAATAGCCGATCTTGCCCTGCTCGGCCCCGGCATACCCGTCCAGCCAGAAGTTCAGATACTCATAGGCCAGGTCGAGGTTGCGGCAGGTGGCCGAAATCGCGTGCCCGTTGCACCAGGCGCGATAGCCTTCCTTGGCCACCGCGTAGCGCATGGGGATGCCCTTCGACGCCACCTCCAGCACCACCGGCCACCAGGCATCGGCGATCCACACCTCCTCCGAGGTCATGAGGTTCACCAGCTCTCCATAGGTGCGCCAGAAGGCGCGGAAATGGCCTTCCTTCTTCTTCTCCTTCAGGAAGTCGGTGACGGTATCGACCTCGGCATTGGTCAGGTTGGTGGGGTCGGCCGGGTTGATCAGGCCCAGCGCCTTCATCCCCAGCGCCGCGTCCAGCATGCCCAGCCAATCGATGGCATACAGGCCCACCTTGCCGCGCCAGCGCGGGTTGAACAGCTCGCCCCAGGACAGCTCGTTGTTCTCGGCCGGGATGTGGCGGGAATTGTAGCCGATGGAATCCATCTGGAAGAAAGCGGGGGAGAAGGTGACCTTCGTCTTCCCCGCGTCCGCCCACATCATGGTGCCGGGGTTGGCCCCGAGGCCCAGCGGCGCGGTGGGCGTGGCGCGCCCCTCCTGGAACAGCGGGTGCAGCTTGGACCAGTTGCGCAGCCGGCTGACATCGATGGGCTGGGTCAGTTGCTCCCCGAACCCGTATTGGGAGAAGGGGGCGTCGGTGGTGATGACATCCACCGGCGCCGCCCGTACCCGGTCCATCCGCGCCTGGGTGGAGGGGTTCATCCAGGGCCGCACCCGCGCGCCGCTGACGCGCATGAATTCGCGCAGGATGGGCTCGCGCATCTCGATCGTGGCGCCGGCCAGCTGGATCTCCCGCGCCTGGGCCTGGGCGGGGCGGATCAGCGGGGCGGAGAGGCCCGCGGCCAGCAGGCCGCGCCGGAACATGAAGCTGCTCATCGATCCTGTCTCCTGTGTCACGGGGTGGGGCGGCCGCGCAGGGCGCGCGACCGCAGCCAGAAGGCGAAGGTGCAGAGGAAGATCGCCACCAGCGACATCACGGTGGTGACGGTGCCGATGGCGTACAGCTCCGGCGTCAATTGCCGGTCGAGCTGCGCCATGATGGCCAGCGGCAGCGTGCCGTCGCTGCCCGCGGTGAACAGGGTGCGGGCGTATTCGTCATAGGACAGCGAAAAGCCGAACAGCGCCGTGCCGATCACTCCCGGCAGGATGATGGGCCAGGTGATGCGCCGGAACGCCGTGATCCGGTTGGCGCCCAGTGTCAGCGCCGCTTCCTCCAGCCGCGGATCGAAGCGGTTGAACACGGCCAGCATGGTCATGAAGCCGAAGGGCAGCGCCCAGCTGACATGCACGACATAGGCGGTGGTGTTCCACGCGCCCTCGATGCCCAGCAGCCGCGTCAGGATGGCGAAGCCGAACCCCACCAGGATGCCCGGCGCCATCAGCCCCAGCAGCAGCAGATAGAAATACGCCCCGCTGCCCAGGAAGCGCCCGCGCATCGCCTGCGCCGCGCTGACCGACAACACCACCGTCGTCGCCGAACACCCCAGCGCCAGCAGGAAGGAGCGCAGCATGGGCGGCTTGAAATCGTCGAACAGGTCCGCGTCCCACAGCTTGCGATACCAGTGCAGGGACACGCCATTCATCGGGAAGGTGGTGCCGCCGTTCTCGCCGGCGAAGGAGAGCAGAAACATGGTGAACATCGGCAGCCACTGGAACAGCAGGAAGCCGATGGTGACGGCGCCGAGCAGCCAGGAAGTGAGGCGGGAGCGGGTTTTCCAGTGCATCGTCAGGCGCGCACGGGGGCGTTGCCCCCGGGCCCCCAGCAAGGGGCGCCGCCCCTTGCATCCCCGCCAGGAGCCGAAAGGCCCCTGGACCCCATCAGTTTGGTGCCGGTCCTGACAGGTGCGGCGTCGATTATATCATAAAAATCAACGAGACACACGTTTCCAGGAGGTGGCGCCAACGGCTCGGGGTCCAGGGCCGCTACGGTCCTGGCGGGGGACCAGGGGGCGGCGCCCCCTGGTCCGGGCGAAGCCCCGCCCCCCATCAGCCGCCCACCTTCCGGATATCCACGATGCGCAGCGCCACCGCGACCCCCGCCAGCATCACCGCCATCAGCAGCACCGACACCACCGCCGTCGCGCGGATCTGCGAGCCTTCGTAGAACAGCAGGATCAGGTTCCCCAGGAAGGCCAGCTTGTTGCCGCCCACCGTGGTCACGGTGATGAAATCCGCCAGCACGTTCAGGAACACCAGCACCTGCCCGATGACGATCCCCGGCAGGGTCAGCGGCAGGATGATGCGGCGGAACACGGTGAAGGGGGTGGCCTTCAGCGTCATCGCGGCCTCTCGCAGCGCGGGCGGGATGCTGTTCAGCATGTAGACCACCGGCCCGCTGGCCAGCAGCGTGTACAGCGACACCTGCGCCATCGACACGCCGAGGCGCGAGTAGAGAAACGCCTGGATCGGCCGCTCGATGAGGCCCAGCGCCAGCAGCGCCTGGTTCAGCAGCCCGTTCACGCCCAGGAAGGGGACGAAGGCGATGGCCCGGATCAACGTGCTGGTCCAGAACGGGATGACGAAGGCCAGGAACAGCGCCGTGCGCCAGGCGGGGCTGGTGACCTTCACCGTCAGGAAATAGGCGATGCAGTAGCCGAGCACCCCGGTGATGCCCATGATCATCGCCGTCTGGCCCAGCGTTTCCAGGATCAGCCAGCGGTAGTTCGCGTTGGACAGGAAGCGCGTGTAGTTGTCGAAGGTGATGGGGTTATGGGGCGACACGCTCTGCCCGCCCCACAGCGAGACCCAGAGGATCAGCAGGGTGGGCAGCACCACCGCCGCCAGCATCCACAACCCGGCCGGGATGGCGAGCCAATAGGCGGCGGCGGAGCGGGGGCGGATGCTGCTCATGCGTGGAGCACCCCGTCCTCGGTCTTCCAGCCGAAGCTGACGAGGTGGCCGGGGGAGACGCTCTGCGGCAGGGCGCCGAACTGGTCGTATTTCACCAGCGCGCCCGATTTGGCTTCCAGCACATGGCGGCGGTAGGCGCCGAAATACTCCACCACATTGCAGCGCAGGCTCAGCCGGTTGCCGATCTCGGGGCCCGGGGATTCCAGCAGCCGCTCGGCGCGGACGGAGAAGCTGACCTCGCTGCCGCGCGGCGGGGCAGGGCGGCCGCGCAGCGGCACGCTGAACAGGCCGTCGGGCGCATCCACCCGCAGCAGCCCGGCCTCCGCCCCCGCGGCCTTGCCGCGCAGGATGTTGTTGCCCTGGATGAAGCCCGCGACGAAGGCCGTGCGCGGGCGGGAGAGCACCTCCTCCGGCTTGCCCTGCTGCTCGATGCGCGCGTGGTTCATCACCACCACCAGGTCGCCCAGGGAGAACGCCTCGTTCTGGTCATGCGTGACCCAGATGAAGCTGATGCCGCTGCGCCGTTGCAGCGATTTCAGCTCCAGCATCACCGTCTCCCGCAGCGAGTAGTCCAGCGCGCCGATCGGCTCGTCCAGCAGCAGGATGCGGGGTTCGGTGATCATGGCGCGCGCCAGCGCCACGCGCTGCTTCTGCCCGCCCGAAAGCTGCGCCGGGCGGCGCTCGGCCAGGTGGTCGATCTCGAAGGCCGTCAGCACCTCTCCCACCCGGCGGGCGATCTCGGCGCGGGGCTTCTTCTGCATCTCGAGGCCGAAGCCCACCTGCTTGGCCACGCTCATGTGCGGGAACAGGGCGAAATCCTGGAACATCATGGCGATGTCCCGCTCCCAGGGCGGGTCGCGCGTCACTTCGCGGCCGCCGATCAGGATATCCCCGGCGTCGGGTTCCTCCAGCCCCGCCACGCAGCGCAGCGTGGTGGTCTTGCCGCAGCCGGAAGGGCCGAGCAGGCAGACGAACTGCCCCTTCGGCACCTGCAGGGAGACACCATCCACGGCGGTATAGCCGCCATAGCGCTTGCGGATGTTGCGCAGCTCCAGGTCGAGCTGCGGCAGCGCGGGTGGTGGGGCTGCCATGGGTTCAGGCCACCGCGAGCACGTCCTGGCGGCTTTTCATCAGCGGCTGGATGCGGGTGCCGAACTGCTCCATCCCGATCAGGAAGTCGTCGAAGGTCAGCATCACGCCTTCCAGGCCGCGCACCGCCGCCAGCTCATCCATCAGCCGGGCCACGGTTTCATAGGAACCGATCAGCCGCAGCATGTTGGTGGGCACGCGGTCGGAGCGCACCATGCGGCCCACGGTGGAATGCGCCTCGGCCTTCACATCCGCCCCCGCCTGCGCGTCGCGCCAGGAGAGCGCCTCCAGGTCCGTGCCCTCGACGTAATGCTCCCACTTGGCCATGGCGGCCTCGTCGGTCTCGTCGGCGATGATCATCATCAGCAGCATGGCCTTGCACTCGGCGCCCGCGGCTTCGTTCGCGGCGATCAGGCGGTCGGTGTGCTGGGCGACCTGGCTGGTGTCATTGATGCCGCCGGCGCTGATGAAGTTATAGTCCGCGTATTCGGCCGCGAACTTCATGCCCCGGTTGGACTGCCCGGCGGAGATGATGTCGATCTTGCCCGGGGGCAGGGGGCTGACGCGGCAATCCTCCATCTGGAAGAACTCGCCTTTGAAGTCGGATTTCCCGGTGGTCCAGAGATCCTTCATCACCTGCACGTATTCCGAGCAGTATTCGTAGCGTTTGGAGAAATACTCCTCGCCCGGCCAGATCCCCATCTGGACGTATTCGGCCTTCTGCCAGCCCGAGACGATGTTCACCCCGAACCGGCCCTTGCTGATGCTGTCGATGGTGACGGCCATGCGCGCGATCACCGCGGGCGGGATGGTCAGCACGGCGACGGAGGCGAACAGCTTGATCCGGCTGGTGACGGCGGCCAGGCCCGCCATCAGGGTGAAGCTTTCCAGATTGTGGTCCCAGTACTGGCTGGGCCCGCCGAAACCGCGCAGCTTGATCATCGACAGCGCGAAATCGAAGCCGAACCGTTCGGCCTTCAGCGTCACCTCGCGGTTCAGGTCGAAGCTCGGCATGTATTGCGGGGAGGTGGTGGAAATCAGCCAGCCATTGTTGCCGATGGGCAGGAACACACCGATCTTCATCGCGACAGACCCCATTCTGTTGCGGCGCAGCGTGGGGCGGGGATGCGGGGCGCTCAACGCGAAGTTGCGTGAGGCGGGACGAAATCCGGCACGCCGTGTCCCGCCTTTGGTCAATTCCCCGGCAATAACTGGTGCGGCCGCCGCCTTATCCGGCAGAGGGGTGGTATTCGGGGGCGCATTTGCCCGGGCGCCGTTCCCGGCTAATCCCTTGCCGAGCCAAGGAGGAACGCGATGCCCGTTACCGTCACCCAGGAAGGGGCGCTCTGCACCCTGACGTTGAACCGGCCGGAGCGCGGCAACGCGCTGGGCGCCGAACTGGTGGAAGGCATCGAGGCCGGCTTCGACCAGGCCCTGGCCCAGGGCGCGCGGCTGGTGGTGCTGCGCGGCGCGGGGAAGCATTTCTGCACCGGGCTCGACCTGTCGGACCTGGACAGCGTGACGGAGGGCGACCTGGCCCTGCGCATCCTGCGCATCGAGCTGCTGTTGCAGAAGCTGCACGCGGCCCCGGTCACGACCATGGCGATCGCGGGCGGGCGGGTGTTCGGCGCGGGGGCGGACCTGTTCGCCGTGTGCGACCATCGGGTGGCGCTGGCGGGCAGCAGCTTCGCCTTTCCGGGGCCGGCCTTCGGGCTGGTGCTGGGCACCGGGCGGCTGGCGGGGCTGGTGGGCGACACCATGGCCCGGCACCTGCTGCTGGCGGGCGCGCCCATCCCGGCGCAGCGCGCGCTGGAGCTGGGCCTGGCCACCGGGGTGAGCGAGGCGCCCACGACCGATTCGGCGCTGGCGGCGGCCACCCGGCTGGATGCGGGCACGGTGGCGGCCCTGCACCGCCGCACCCGCCGGGCCGATGACGCGGGCGATCTGGCGGCGCTGGCGGCCTCCGTCGCGCGGCCGGGGCTGTTGCGGCGGGTGAAGGACTATCGCGCGCGGGTAATGGCGGAGCGCCCGGCCAAGGGATGATGATTAACGAATAGGCTTTGTGATCCGAATTTGTGCCGCACCTTGCTGGCCTGGCGTGATTTCGGGCTGTATCTCGCAATTGCGGTTGCGGCTGCCCGAACGCTGGGCTATCGAACGGGTGCTGGACAGGTTTGCCTGTTCAGGCGGCACAAGGTGGTGCCGCCGCCGGCCCCCGGTGCGCGCGATCGACCAGTGCCAAAGGCGGCACGTCTTGGAACCTTCTCCAGGCGGAGCCTTGCCATGCAGACGATCAGCCAGCCCTCCCCCCGTCAGGTTTTCGCGGCATGAACGCGATCCCGGCCCAGCACCCGCGCCTCGTCGTCATCGGCAATGGGATGGCCGGCATGCGGACCGTCGAGGAAATCCTCGCCCGCGCGCCCGGTAAGTTCCAGATCACGGTCTTTGGCGCCGAACCGCACCCGAACTACAACCGCATCATGCTCTCGCCCGTGCTGGCGGGGGAAAAGACCTTCGACGACATCGTGATCAACAGCCGCGAATGGTACGCGGAAAACGGCATCGAGCTGATCGCGGGCGAGAAGGTGGTCTCGGTGGACCGCGAGGCCCGGCTGGTGATGGGCGAATTCGGCACCACCCGCCCGTATGACCGGCTGCTGATCGCCACGGGCTCCGATCCCTTCATCATCCCCGTCCCCGGGCACAAGCTGCCGGGCGTCATCACCTTCCGCGACATGGCCGATGTGGACGCCATGCTGGCCGCCTGCGAGCGCGGCGGCAGCGCCGTGGTGATCGGCGGCGGGCTGCTGGGGCTGGAGGCCGCGAACGGGCTTTCCATCAACGGCATGCGCACCACCGTGCTGCACCTGATGCCCACGCTGATGGAACGCCAGCTGGACACGGTCGCAGGCGGCATGCTGAAGGCCGATCTGGAAGCGCGTGGCCTGACCGTGCTGTGCGGCGCCGACACCGCCGAGATCCTGGGCACCGAGCGCGTGACCGGCATCCGCCTGAAGGACGGCAAGGAGATCCCGGCCGACTTGGTGGTGATGGCCGTGGGCATCCGCCCCAACGCCGCGCTGGGCCGCGAGATCGGGCTGGAGTGCAAGCGCGGCATCATCGTGGACGACACGATGCGCACCTCGGACCCGTTCATCTTCTCGGTCGGCGAATGCGTGGAGCATCGCGGCGTGTGCTACGGGCTGGTGGCGCCCCTGTGGGACATGGCGCGCGTCGCCGCGGACCACCTGAGCAGCGTGGCCGACAGCCTGTACATCCCCGCCGTCAGCGGCACGCGGCTGAAGGTGACGGGCATCGAGATGTTCTCCGCCGGTGATTTCATCGGCGGCGATGAGGCGGAGGTGGTCGAATTCCGCGACCCCTCGCGCGGCCTGTATCGCCGCCTGGTGCTGCGCGAGGAGAAGGTCGCGGGCGTCGTGCTCTATGGCGAGGCCGAGGATGCGGGCTGGTATTTTTCGCTGTTGAAGAACGCGGAGGCGCTGGGCCCCCTGCGCCACACCGCCATCTTCGGCCAGTCCGTCGCCATGGCCGCGGCGGGCGGCCCCGCGAAGGACCCGAAGGCGGCCCTGGCCGCCCTGCCGGACACCGCCGAGATCTGCGGCTGCAACGGCGTGTGCAAGGGCAAGATCCTGTCCACCATCGCGGAGAAGGGGCTGACCACGCTCGACGATGTGCGGGCGCACACCAAGGCCTCGGCCAGCTGCGGGTCCTGCACGCCGCAGGTGGAGGGGCTGATCGCCCTGGCGCTGGGCGATGGCTATCAGGCCGCGGCCGAAAAGCCGATGTGCAAATGCACCGGCCTGGGCCATGACGTGGTGCGCAAGGAAATCATCGCGCAGTCCCTGAAGACCATGCCCGGCGTGATGAAGCGCCTGGGCTGGAAGACAGCCGATGGCTGCCACCATTGCCGCCCGGCGCTGAACTACTACCTGCTGTGCGCCTGGCCCGGCGAGTATGAGGACGACGCGCAATCCCGCTTCGTGAACGAACGCAACCACGCCAACATCCAGAAGGACGGCACCTATTCCGTCGTGCCGCGCATGTGGGGCGGCGTGACCAATGCCGCCGAGCTGCGCGCCATCGCCGATGTGGTGGACAAGTACGATATCCCGACCGTGAAGGTCACCGGCGGCCAGCGCATCGACCTGCTGGGCGTGAAGCGCGAGCAACTGCCGGAAGTCTGGGCCGAGCTGAACGCCGCCGGCATGGTCTCCGGCCACGCCTATGCCAAGGGGCTGCGCACGGTGAAGACCTGCGTCGGTTCCGAATGGTGCCGCTTCGGCACCCAGGACAGCACCGGCATGGGCATCCAGCTGGAGCGCATGACCTGGGGCAGTTGGCACCCGCACAAGGTGAAGCTCGCGGTCAGCGGCTGCCCGCGCAACTGCGCGGAGGCCACGATCAAGGATTTCGGCGTGATCGCGGTGGATAGCGGCTGGGAGCTGCACATCGCCGGCAATGGCGGCATCCACCTGCGCGGCACCGATTTCCTGTGCAAGGTCACGACCGAGGCCGAGGTGCTGGAATATTGCGGCGCCTTCCTGCAGCTGTACCGGGAGGAAGCCCGCTATCTGGACCGCACCGCCCCCTGGGTGGAGCGCGTGGGCCTGGATTACGTGAAGCAGCGCATCGTGGAGGACGCCGAGGGCCGCCGCGCCCTGCACGAACGTTTCCTCTACGCCCAGAAATTCATGCAGATCGACCCCTGGGCCCAGCGCGCCCCCGGCGCCGCCGCCGCCCAGCCCTTCACCAGCCTGCAACCCGCGGAGTGAGCCAGATGATCGAGATCGGCAGCCTGTCCGACATCCCCCGCCAGGGCGCGCGCATCGTGAAGACCGCGCAGGGCGATATCGCGGTGTTCCGCACCCTGGACGACAGCGTCTTCGCCATCGAGGACCGCTGCCCGCACAAGGGCGGCCCGCTGAGCCAGGGCATCGTGCACGGCCATGGCGTGGCCTGCCCGCTGCACAACTGGGTCATCGACCTGACGAGCGGCGAGGCCCTGGCCCCCGACCATGGCTGCGTGAAGCGCTTCGCGGTAGAATTGCGCGGGGACCGGGTGTGGCTGGCCCTGCCGGCGGCGCGACAGGCCGCCTGAAGAAAGGGGTGGCGATGGCGGACACATTGGCCCACGGCGCTGCGGATGACGCCGAGCCCGAACACCCCTTCGCCCCCTTCGTGCGCACCCTGGGGCGCGGCCCTGGCCGCTCCCGCTCCCTGACGCGGGAGGAAGGGCGGCAGGCGCTGTCCATGGTGCTGGCCGGAGAGGCCGAGCCTGTGCAGATCGGCGCCTTCCTGATGCTGCTGCGCTATCGCGGCGAGGATGTCGAGGAAGTGACCGGCCTGGTCGAGGCCGCCCGCGACGCCGTGGGCGCCGCCCCCGCGCCGGTTGATCTGGACTGGCCTTCCTATGGCGCCGGCCGCACCCGCGGCGCGCCCTGGTTCCTGCTGGCCGCCCTGGCCCTGGCGCGGGCCGGCCACCGGGTGCTGATGCACGGGTCTAACACCTTCACCTCCGGCGTCGCGGTGAAGGATGCCCTGCCGTCGCTGGGCCTCGCCGCCGCCCGCAACCGGGCCGAGGCGCTGGACCAGGTGGCCGCCAGCGGCTTCGCCTATTTGCCGCTATCGGTCATGAGCCCGCGCCTGAATGAGATCCTGCACCTGCGCGCGCTGCTGGGCCTGCGCTCGCCCATCAACACGGTCGCGCGCCTGCTGAACCCCGCCGACGCGCCGGCCGGCGTGGATGGCGTGTTCCACCCGCCCTACATCGCCGTGCATCTGGGCGTGGCCGCCGCCCTTCTCCGCCCGCGCCTGCTGGTGGTGAAGGGCGGCGGCGGCGAGGCCGAGCGCGCGCCGGGCAAACCCATGCAGGCCCATCTGCAGATCGGCCCCAACGCCGAAATACTGGACCTGCCGGCCCTGACCGCCACCCGCGCCACCACCACCAGCCTGGCCGGGATCTGGAACGGGACCGAACACTGCCCCCATGCCGAAGGGACCGTGGTTGGGACCATCGAACTGGGATTGCTGGCCATGGGCGTGCCGGATGCGGCCAGCCGGGCGGCGGAGGTGTGGGCGGGGCGTTGAGGGCGCTGCCCTCAAACTCCCGTTGAGGGGGAAATGACTTTCCCCCTCAAGCTCCCCCATTACTTTTTGTCAGTTTGGGGACGGTACTTGAGCCTGCGAAGGTTTTTTCGGTAAGATTATATAATGATATCAATTATATAGAATTAGCTCTGTCCCCAAACTCCTCGCAGGGGCCTGGGGAGATCTGATCTCCCCAGCGGATGGGGTCTGGGGAAGGCGGCGCCTTCCCCAGTCTGCAACACTCGTTGCATTCCACCCCATTCCATGAAACAAACATCGCGTGCCCACCCCCATCGACACGCTCCGTCGCGCCTTGCCGGGTTTGCCTCCGCGCTTGCGGGAGGCCGGGGATTTCCTCGCCCGGCATGATTTCGATGCCACCACGCGTTCCATGCGGGATCTGGCGTTGGCGGCTGGCACGCACCCGGCCACTTTCACGCGTCTGGCGCAGGCCTTGGGGTATTCCGGCTGGGATGCGCTGCGCGAGGCGTTGATCGAGGCCCGCCGCCCTGGTCCTTATTCCCGCCGGGCCGTCGCCGCTGGCCCCCAGCCCTTGCCCGCCGCCATGCTGGCCGCCGATGCCGAGAGCCTGGCGCGCATCGCGCCCGCCCCCATCGCCGCTGCCGCGCGGGCCCTGCATGCCGCGCCGCGTGTGTGGGTGGCGGGGTATCGGTCCTGCCGGGGTGTCGCGCAGATATTGCATTATGAGCTGCGGCTGTTCCGCCCCGATGCCGTGCGGCTGGTGGGCGGCGCGAGCCCGGAGGACCTGGACCTCGGCGCCTTCCAGCCCGGCGATGCGCTGGTGCTGATCAGCTTCGCGCCCTATTCGCGCGCCATCGCCCGCACGGCGCGGGCCGCGCGGCAGGCGGGCTGCACCACGATCGCGCTGCTGGACAGCCCGGCCGCCCCGGTGGCGGCGGGGGCCGCGCATCTGCTGCTGTTCGATGCCGCGGCCGGCCCGGGCTTCTTCCCCAGCCTGACCGGCGCGCTGGCCACCGCCCAGGCGCTGGCCGCCGCCAGCTTCATCGAGGGCGGAGAACCCGCCCTGACCCGATTGCGCCAGGCCGAGTCGCGGCTTGCCGCATTGTCCGAATACGTCCCCGAACAGGATGACCTGCCATGAACATCGCCACCTCTCCCCGCCGCAGCCGCGTGCTGCAACGCTCCTCCCTGACCACCCCGCCGATGGCGGTGGGCGGCCATGGCGTGTGGCTGGTGGAGCAGGGCGGGCGGGAGGTGCTGGATGCCTCGGGCGGCGCCGCCGTTTCCTGCCTCGGGCATCAGCACCCGGCCATCATCGCGGCCATCAAGGCCCAGGCGGACAAGCTGTGCTACGCCCACACTGGCTTCTTCACCAACGAACCGGCCGAGGCGCTGGCCGAAAACCTGGTCGGGCATGAGCCGGGCGGGCTGGTCCAGGCCTATTTCGTCGCCGGCGGGTCGGAGGCGGTGGAGGCCTCCATCAAGCTGGCGCGGCAGTATTTTCTGGAGATCGGCCAGCCCCAGCGCACCCGCTACATCGCGCGCCGGCAGAGCTATCATGGCAACACGCTGGGCGCGCTCTCGGCGGGCGGCAACGCGGCGCGCAAGGCGCCCTATGCGCCGCTGCTGTCGCCCGCCTTCAGCCATGTCTCGCCCGCCTTCGCCTATCATGGCGCCGAGCCCGGCGAGAGCGAGGCCGATTACGTCGCCCGCCTGGCTGCCGAGCTGGAGGCGGAGTTCCAGCGCCTCGGGCCCCAGAATGTCGCGGCCTTCATGGCGGAGACGGTGGTGGGTGCCACCGCCGGCTGCGTCCCCGCGCCCGCCGGCTATTTCAAGGCGGTGCGGGAGGTCTGCGACCGCCACGGCGCGCTGCTGATCCTGGATGAGGTGATGAGCGGCATGGGCCGCACCGGCACCCTGCACGCCTGGGAGCAGGAGGGGATTTCCCCCGACATCCAGGCCATCGCGAAGGGTCTCGGCGGCGGTTACCAGCCGATCGGGGCCGTGCTGGTCTCCGGCCGGGTGGTGGATGCGATCGAGCGGGGCTCGGGCGCCTTCCAGCATGGCCACACCTATCTGGCGCACCCGATTCCC
This sequence comes from Rhodovarius lipocyclicus, assembly GCF_009900765.1. Classification (GTDB taxonomy): domain Bacteria; phylum Pseudomonadota; class Alphaproteobacteria; order Acetobacterales; family Acetobacteraceae; genus Rhodovarius; species Rhodovarius lipocyclicus. The sequence continues at coordinate 130,759 of NZ_JAAABL010000004.1, read as the reverse complement.
TGTGCCGCCGCGCTGGCCGTGCAGCGGGTGATCCAGGAGGACGGGCTGCTGGACCGGGTGAAGGAGATGGGCGAGCTGCTGCAGGCCCGCCTGACGGCCCGTTTCGGCAACCACCCCCATGTGGGCGATATCCGGGGCAGGGGCCTGTTCCGCGCCATCGAGCTGGTGGAGGACCGCGCCGGCCGCACCCCCTTCGACCCCGCCCGCAAGCTGAACGCCCGCATCAAGAAGGAAGCCTTCGCGCGCGGCCTCGCCTGCTATCCCGGCGGCGGCACACTGGATGGCGTGCGCGGCGACCATGTGCTGCTCGCCCCCCCGTATATCGTCAGCGCCGAGGAGATCGGCCTGATCGTGGATCGCCTGGGCGAAGCGGTGGATGCCGCCCTCGCTTCGATCTAAACAGCTTTTCATAACCAGGGAGTAACCCGATGAGGACCATCCTCGCCGCCACGGCACTCTTCGCCGCCAGCCTGTTCAGCCAGGCGGAGGCCGCCACGCTCGATGTCGTGCGCCAGCGCGGCCAGCTGATCTGCGGCGTCAGCGCCGGCTTCGCGGGCTTTTCCGCCCCCGACACCCAGGGCACCTATCGCGGCCTCGACGCCGATTACTGCCGCGCCGTCGCCGCCGCCGTGCTGGGCGATGCCACGAAGGTGCGCTTCGTGGGCCTGACCGCGCAGAACCGCTTCACCGCCCTGCAATCGGGCGAGATCGACGTGCTGTTCCGCAACTCCACCCAGACCTTCCTGCGCGGCACCAGCATCGGCCTGACCCAGGGCCCGGTGAATTTCTATGACGGCCAGGGCTTCGTGGTGCGCCGCGACGCCAATGTCAGCCGCGTGCGGGAGCTGGACGGCGCGACCGTCTGCGTCGCCCAGGGCACGACCCATGAGGTGACGCTGGGCGACTACGCCCGGGCCAACCGCATCCGCCTGAACCCGGTGGTGTTCGAGCGCATCGACAGCATGTACCAGGCCTTCTTCGCCGGCCGCTGCGACGCGATGACGCAGGATGCCTCGGCGCTGGCCGGTGCCATCGCCCAGGCGCCCAACGCCGCGCAGTACCTCGTGCTGGGCGAGACGATCTCGAAGGAGCCGCTGGGCCCGTTCACCCGCAACGGTGACGAGCAGTGGACCAACATCGTCGCCTGGGTGCATTACGGGCTGGTGGAAGCCGAGGAAAACGGCGTGACCCAGGCCAATGCCGAGGAGCAGTCCCGCGGGCAGAACCCGGTGGCGCAGCGCCTGCTGGGCACCTCCGGCGAGTTCGGCCAGCGCATCGGCCTGGACAACCGCTGGATGCTGAACGTGATCCGCGCCGTGGGTAACTATGGCGAGGTGTTCGAACGCAATGTGGGCCAGGCCAGCGTGCTGCGCCTGCCGCGCGGGGCGAACGGGCTGTGGAACCAGGGCGGGCTGATGTACGCGATCCCGTTCCGGTGAGGACGGGCCGGGGGCTCTGCCCCCGGACCTCTGCCCGGGGGGGAATGACTTTCCCCTCGGGAACCCCCCATGACTTTTGGGTGGCTTGAGGGGAGGCGGCGCCTCCCCAATCGGCCCTTACCGCGGCCCGCGCCGCCGGTTCGCCGCCAACTCCTGTTCCGTCAGCAGGAAGCCCACCACCACCCGGTAATCCCGCGCGCGGTGCGCTTCCGACACCGGCAGGATGATCTCCACCGGCTCGGAGGTCACGCGCGTGGTGGTCGTGTTGGCCGGGAAGCTGACGGTCTGTTCCACCTGTTGCCGGCTGAGGATCTGTCCCTGGCTGTTGGTCACGGCGATCACCAGCGGCAGGTTCTGGCTGCGCGGCGTGCCGGCGGGCCCGCGTTCGGCCGACAGCAGCAGGCTGAACTGCATGGCGATGCCGCGATTGTCGCGGCTGCGCTGGCAGCGGCCGTTCTGCACGCCCAGCAGGCGGGCGTCGATTTCCAGGCTGGTCAGTTCCGGGGCCTGGCCCTGGCGGTAGCGCGTCAGGTCCACCGCGTCCGGCAGCAGGCCGGGGCGAGGGCAGGCCAGCAGCAGGTCATCCGTGTTGCCGGGGCTGCAGGCGGCCAGGCCCATCATCCCCAGCCCCATCAGCCCCAGCATCTTCGCGGCACCCAACATCTTGCGCATGCACATCCCTTTCGGCTGCTGCGGCTGGCCACCCCTGGGCCAGACCTGTAGAAAGCCCCATATGCCCCGAACCACTGGCCACCGGAAGTGACGCGCATGATCCAGAGTGACACCCAAGCGGCGAACAAGCCCAGCCTGAACGTGCTGTTGGCCGGCCCGCGCGGCTTTTGCGCCGGTGTGGACCGGGCCATCAAGATCGTCGAGGAAGCGCTGAAGCGCTACGGCGCGCCGGTCTATGTCCGGCATGAGATCGTCCACAACCGCTTCGTGGTCGAAAGCCTGGAGCGCCAGGGCGCCATCTTCGTCGAGGAACTGCACGAGATCCCCGATAACGGCCAGCCCGTGGTGTTCAGCGCCCATGGCGTGCCCAAGGCCATCCCCGGCGAGGCCGAGCGCCGGGAGATGTTCTATCTGGACGCTACCTGCCCGCTGGTCAGCAAGGTCCATCGCGAGGCCGAGCACCACCACGCGCGCGGCCGCCACATCCTGCTGATCGGCCATGCCGGCCACCCGGAAGTGATCGGCACCATGGGCCAGCTGCCCGAGGGCTGCGTGACCCTGGTCGAGGACGAGGAGGACGCCCAGCGCGTGCAGCCGCCGGCCGATGTGCCGCTGGCCTTCATCACCCAGACCACCCTGTCGGTGGACGACACCGCCGGCATCATCGCGGTGCTGAGCGAGCGTTTCCCCGCCATGTCCGCCCCCGCGAAGGAGGACATCTGCTACGCCACCACCAACCGCCAGGCGGCGGTGAAGGCGATCGCGCCCCGCGCGGAGCTGATGATCGTGGTGGGGGCGCCGAATTCCTCCAACTCCGTCCGGCTGGTGGAGGTGGCGAATCGCGCCGGCTGCCCGAAATCCATCATGGTGCAGCGCGGCCGCGACCTGGACCTGGCCGTGCTGGATGGCGTGCACACCGTGGGCATCACCGCCGGCGCCAGCGCGCCGGAGGTGCTGGTCGAGGAAGTGCTGAGCAAGCTGCGGGAGCGCTACGCCCTGGCCACCGAGGAAGTGGTGGTCGCCGAGGAGCGCATCACCTTCAAGCTGCCCACCGCGCTGTCGGCCGCCGAGGCATGAGCGACGCCCACATGCCCGGGGGGGCCGGTTAGCCCCCCATGGCCGTCTATACCGAAGTAACGGATGAGGCGCTCTGCGCCTTCCTGGCCGCATACCCGATCGGGGAGCTGGTGGCCTTCCGCGGCATCGCGGAGGGGGTGGAGAATTCCAACTACCAGCTGCGCACCACGGGTGGCGATTTCATCCTGACCCTGTACGAGAAGCGGGTGGACCCGGCGGAGTTGCCCTGGTTCCTGGGGCTGATGCGCCATCTGGCCGCCCATGGGGTGGATTGCCCCCAGCCGGTGGCGGGCCTCGACGGAGAGGCGCTGCGCGAGCTGGCCGGCCGGCCGGCCGCCATCTGCACCTTCCTGCCCGGCGTCTGGCCGCGCCGGGTGCGCACGGAACACGCGGCACCGCTGGGCGCCGCGCTGGCGGGGCTGCATCTGGCGGGGCGGGGCTATGCGGCCACGCGCGCGAATGCGCTGGGGCCCTCGGGCTGGGCGCCGCTGCTGGACCGCTGCCGCGCCGATGGCGATGCCGTGCAGCCGGGCCTGATCGCGGAGCTGGACGCGGCGCTGGCCGGCATCCTGGCCGCCTGGCCCGCGCCCGGCCTCCTGCCGCAGGGGCATATTCACGCCGACCTGTTCCCGGACAATGTCTTCTTCCTGGAGGATGCCGAGGGCACCCCGCGCATCTCCGGCCTCATCGACTTCTATTTCGCCTGCACCGACCTGCTGGCCTATGACCTGGCCGTCTGCCTGAACGCCTGGTGCTTCGAGCCGGATTATGCCTTCAACGTGACGCGGGCGGCGGCGATGATCCGGGCCTATGCGGCCCACCGGCCCCTGTCGGCGGCCGAGCGCGCAGCGTTGCCGGTGCTGTGCCGGGGGGCGGCGCTGCGCTTCCTGCTGACGCGGCTGTTCGATTGGGTGAACACCCCCCCGGGCGCGATGGTGACCCGCAAGGACCCGCTGGAATACCTGCGCAAGCTGCGCTTCTTCCTGGCGGCCGAAAGCGCGGAGGCGCTCGGTGGCTGAGGAGATGTTCGTCGAGATCTGGACCGATGGCGGCTGCAAGCCCAATCCGGGCCCGGGCGGCTGGGCGGCCGTGCTGCGCTTCGGCGGGCATGAGAAGGAATTGTCGGGCCACGACCCCGCCACGACCAACAACCGCATGGAGCTGACCGCGGCGGCCTCCGCGCTGGAGGCGCTGAAGCGCCCCTGCCGCGTGGTGCTGCACACGGACAGCGAATACGTGCGCAACGGCATGGAGCGCTGGATCAAGGGCTGGGTGCGCAACAACTGGCGCAACGCGGCCCGCGACCCGGTGGCGAACATGGAGCTGTGGCAGCGGTTGCTGGCCGCGGCCAAGCCGCATCACATCGAATGGCGCTGGGTGAAGGGCCATTCGGGGGATGTGATGAACGACCGGGTGGACCAGATGGCGACCGCGGCGCGGGAGCGGGGGTAGGGGCGACCCTACCTCTCCCTGATCGTCACGCCGTTGCCGCCGATGCGGATGTCCACGCCCGGCTGGTGCTGCTCCTGGTACAGCCAGTAGCCGAGCACGCCGGCGCCGATGCCCAGCGCCGCGATCGCAATCATCAGAATATTCTGCTTCGACATTCCTGCCTGCCTTCGGGTTGGGATGGTGCTGCTTCAGATGCGTCCGAGCACCAGGAGGACGATGACGACGACCAGCAGCACGCCGAGGATGCCGACGCTGCCGTGGCCGTAGCCGTAGCCATAGCCGCCGCCCACGCCGCTGAAGCCGCCAAGCAGCGCCACGACGAGGATGATGAGGAGAATGAGGCCGAGGGACATGAGGGGAATTCCTGATCCTTGGCCCGCTCCGGTGTTGCGGATGCGGGCCGGTGAAAATGGGGGCTGCCGGGCCGGGCGGCCCGGCCGCCGTCAGTAGCGGGGCTGCTGCATGTCCTGGCGCCGGGAATTGCCGCGATACCCCCCATTGCGCCCGTAGGGCTGCCGGGACTGTTCGGACTGGCTGTAGAGGTAGCCGCCGGCACCGCCGACGCCAGCGCCGAGCAGGGCGCCGAGACCGGCATTGCCGCTGAAGGAGCCGACGATCCCGCCCAGGGCGCCGCCGCCCAGGGCGCCGATCCCCATGTTCTGCTGGGTGGGCGACATGTTCTCGCAGCCCGCCAGGCCGAGGCCGGCGCCCAGGGTGGCCAGGAGCGCGAAGACGCGAGGTGTTGAGCGCATGGTCATCTCCTGGATCTCAGAGTCTGCTGCGGGTGGTCGAGGGCCGCATCGGGGCCGCCGGGCAGGGGAAGCTCGCCTGGGCCCAGCGCAGCAGGCCATCCAGCGCCGGCTCGTTGCCGTGCTGGGGGTTGGCCCGGGTCCAGGCGGCGAAGGCGATGCCGGCCTGGGCGATGCTGGGGCCCGGGACAGGCACGCAGAACAGCGGCCGGGTGGGGCCGCCCTGGGGATAGAGCAGCGCGTGATACTGGCCGAAGCTGGTCAGGAAGCCTTGGCAATAGGCGATGGACTCCAGCCGCGGCACGCCGTTCCCGGCGGGATCGCAGACCGCGGCGAGTTCATTCGCGGTCTGGACATGGGTGACGGCGGCCTGGGGCGCGCCGGGCGTCTGGGCCATGGCGGCGGGTATGGCCGGGGCGGCGCCGAGGATGGCCGCCGCGAACGCCAACGAAGCTAAGGGGCGTGTCATCGTGCCCTCCCTGTGATCGCATGCGAACGCGTCCGGCTTGTCCTGGCGCGCGAGCGATCGGGAGGTAAACAGTTGAAGGAGATGCGGGTTGCAGGCGCCGCCCGTTATTTTTCGTGCCGGAACGTTTCAGTTCCCACCGGCGCCGGCCAGGGCCGGCAGGGCGAGCAGGACGGGAACACGCATCGGGCCGCTCCATGGCGAGGGAGCGATGCTACTTCCGGCGCCGCGATCCGGGCAAAGCGGTTTCAGTAATTGATTTGAATACAAATCAATTGTATCCCACCGACCATGCTGCCCCCACGCTTCCAATTCGGCTTCCGCTTCGTCGTGCTGGCCCGCCAATGGCGCCGCACCCTGGATGAACAGCTGCTGCGCGCCGGCCTGTCCGACGCCACCTGGACCACGCTGATCCATCTGCAACAGGCCGGGGACGGCATCACGCAGAAGGATCTGGCCGCGCGGCTGGGGCTCGATGCGTCGTCCCTGGTGCGGCTGATCGACATATTGGCCGGGCAGGGGTTGGTGGAGCGCCGCCCGGGCGAGCATGACCGCCGCGCGCGCCAGCTGTTCCTGACCCCCGCCGGCCGGGAGCGGGTGGCCGCGCTGCGCGAATTCCTGATCGCCGCCGAGACCGAGATGCTGGCCGACCTGTCCGACCGGGAGCTGGAGGGGATGCTGGATGCCTTCGCCCGCATCGAGGCCGGGCTGGCCCGGCTGCGGGGTGGGGCATGAGCGCCGTGTCCCTCGCGGCCCGGCTGGGCTTCGATCCGCCGCGCCTGGCCTTCGCGCTGCGCACCGCGCTGGGGGCGTGCCTGGCGCTGTACCTGGCCTGGGCGCTGGGGCTGGAGCACCCGCAATGGTCGGCGATGACCGTCTGGGCCACCTCCCAGCCCACGCGCGGGCAGTTGCTGGAAAAGAGCCTGTTCCGCTGCATCGGCACCGTGGCCGGCACGCTGGCGGGGGTGGGGCTGATGTGGGCCAGCGGCGGGCAGCCGCTGGGGCTGGTGCTGGGGCTCGCGGCCTGGATCGGGCTGTGCGCCTTCTGGGGCAATGTGCTGCGGGGCTTCGTCGCCTATGGCAGCATCCTGGCCGGGTATTCGGCGGCCATGGTGGCGCTGCTGGACACCGCCCACCCAGACCATGTGCTGCTGCTGGGCGCGGACCGGCTGGCCACCGTGCTGGTCGGCGTGCTGACGGCGCTGGTCGTCGGCTGGCTGTTCACCCCGGCCCTGGCCGAGGACACGGTGCTGGGCCGCGGCCGCCGCCTGACCGCGCGGCTGCTGCGCGCCATGGCCGACCACCTGCGCGGCGCGCCGGCGGGCGAACACCCCCACGCCCTGCTGCGGGAGATGGCGGCGATCGAGGAGATGCTGGACCCGCATGGCGCGGGCTCTCTGCGGTCCCGCCAGGCGGTGCGCGCGGTGCGGCGGCTGCTGACGGCGGAGGTCGCGGCGATCCTGTGGCTGAAATACCCGCAAGCCGCGCAGCCGGTGGCCGCCGCGGCGCTGGAGGAGGCCGCCATGGCGCTGGAGGCCACGGCCTCTCCGCTGGAGGCCCTGCGCCGCGCGCACCAGGCCGCCGATGCCCCGCTGCGGGAGATGCTGGACCGGTTGGAACCCGCCCTGGCCCGGCCGCTGGAGGGCGGGCCGGGCTCCGGCGCGGCGCGGCCCTCGCACCCGCTGGTGCTGCACCAGGATTGGGTGGGTGCGCGCCAGGCGCTGATCCGCGCCGTGGGCGCCATGCTGGCCGTGGGCGCGCTGTGGGTGCTGACGGGCTGGCCCGGCGCGCCCTTCATGCTGCTGGGCATCGCTGTGATGACCTCGCTGTTCTCCACCATGGACAATCCGGCGCTGATGATGCGTTTCGTGGCGCGGGGGCAGGTGATCGGGGTGGCGGGGGCGCTGGCCTGCCGCTGGCTCGCCTGGCCCTGGGCCGGGGATGCGCAGCAACTGATTCTGATGATGATGCCCTTCATCCTGCTGGGCGCGCCGCTGGTGGCCCACCGGCGGACCATGCCGATGAGCTTCGACTACAATATGGTCATGCTGCTGCTCTCCCAGCCGCACTACCCGCTGGAGGGGAGTGTCCTGTCCTCCCTGGCGATGGGTGTCGCGGTGGTGGCGGGGCCGCTGGTGGCGCTGGGCTTCTACCGCTTCGTCTACCCGACCGACGCCCGGCGGCGGATGGATGTGCTGATCGCGATGATGGTGCGGGAATTGCGCGACATGGCCGCCCCGGGCGCCACGCCCAGCGCCGAGCTGTGGCGCGCGCGGCTGTACCACCGCCTGTTGCGGCTGGTGGGCTGGACGGAAAAGACCGCCGAGCGGGAGATCTCGGCCAGCGATGGCGGGCTGGCGGTGCTGGCGCTGGGCAGTGCCGCGCTGCGGCTGCAGGCCCTGGCGCGGCAGGAGCTGCCCCCTGGCTGCGCCCGCGCCGTGGCGACCGCGCTGCGGCGGATGCGCCAGGACCCCGGCGCGGCCGGCCCCGCCCTGGCCCTGGCCGCCGCGCGGCTGGAGCGTGCGGGCCGCGCGGAGGCCGCCGTGCTGGACCGCGCGGCCCGCGCCGTGGCCGCGCAGCGGGCGTTTTTCGCCCGCGCCGCCTGAGGGGAGAGGTCGCCAAGCGCCCTCCGCTGGAGTATCGCCACGAGGTTGTCATCAGAGAGCGGACGGGCCCTTCGGCCCGCCCCGCCGGGAAGCCTCACCATGCAGAACACCCCCGAGATCTGGCGCCATGTTGACGCCAAGGCCCCTGAACTGATCGCGCTGGCCGATCGCGTCTGGGATATGCCGGAGCCGCTCTACGCCGAGTTCCGCTCGGCCGCCGAACATGTGGAGGAACTGAACCGCCAGGGCTTCCGGGTGGAGCAGGGCGTGGCCGGCATCCCCACCGCCATCATGGCCGAGGCCGGCGAGGACGGCCCGGTCATTGCCATCCTCGGCGAGTACGACGCGCTGCCGAGCCTGTCGCAGGAGGCGGGCATCGCCGAGCCCCGTGCCGTCGCGCATCACAACGGCTATGGCCATGGCTGCGGCCACAACCTGCTCGGCGCCGGCGCCATGCTGGCCGCCACCGCCGTGAAGGACTGGCTGGCCGCCCGCGGCATCAAGGGCCGCGTCCGCTACTACGGCTGCCCGGCCGAGGAAGGCGGCGCCGCCAAGACCTTCATGGTGCGCGAGGGCCTGTTCAAGGACGCCGACATCGCCATCACCTGGCATTCGCAGAGCTTCACCGAGGTGGCCCCCGCGGCCTCGCTGGCCAATTCCCGCGTGGACTTCACCTTCACCGGCCGCGCCAGCCATGCCGCCGCCGCGCCGCATCTGGGCCGCTCCGCGCTCGACGCCGTGGAGTTGATGAATGTCGGCGTGAACTACATGCGCGAGCACATGGATAGCGCGGCGCGCATCCACTACGCCTATCTGGATGCCGGCGGCGTGGCGCCCAATGTGGTGCAGCCGCGCGCCAAGGTGCGCTACTCCATCCGTCACCCGGACACCCCCGGCATGCGGGCGCTACTGGAGCGGGTGAAGAAGATCGCCCAGGGCGCTGCCCTGATGACCGAGACGACGGTGAAGGTCGAGATCATCTCCGGCGTGTCGAACCTGATGGCGAACACCCCGCTGGAAGAAGCGATGCAGCAGCAGTTCGAGCTGCTGGGCCCGCCGGAATACACCGACGCGGACCGCGAATACGCCCGCGCCATCCGCGCCACGCTGTCGGTCGAGGATATCCAGGCCGCCTTCCGCGCCGCCGGCCGCACCTATGACCCCGACATGGATTTGTGCGACCAGGTGCCGCCGCGCGACGCCCCGCGCCAGTTCATGATCGGGTCCACCGATGTGGGCGATGTGTCCTGGGTGGTGCCGCTGGTGCAGGCGCATGGCGCGACCTGCGCCGTGGGCACGCCGCTGCATTCCTGGCAGATGACCGCCCAGGGCAAGAGCGGCCACGCCCATGCGGGCATGGTGCATGTGGCCAAGGTGATGGCCGCGACCGCCGTGGCCGCGATCGAGAACCCGGCGCTGATCGAGGCGGCCAAGGCCGATCTGGCGAAGCGGCTGGCGGGCACGCCCTATGACTGCCCCATCCCGGCGGAGAACGTGCCGCCGCTGGACATGGCGAAGGGCTGAGCGGGGGAGGGGGCGGAGGCCCCCTTTTTCGTGGAGGCAGGGCGCGCGGAAGGGTGCGCCTGCTACGGGCTTGGTCGTTTCAGCGATGCTGGAAGGATTGGCTGGGGAACCTGGATTCGAACCAAGACTGCCCGAGTCAGAGTCGGGAGTTCTACCGTTAAACTATTCCCCAATCGCGCTGTCCGGGCGGTGCCCATCGGCGTCGGCGGGGCATATAGCACCCTCATTCGGCTTGTCCAACCCGCCCCGGTTACAAAATCATCACGCGTTCGGCAGGTTTCAGAATCCGCTTGCCCCTGCGCCACCCCGCACCGCATCATGACAAACAGTTGGCAAATTCCTTGCCGCGGACCAAAGGCCGGAGGTGCAGCCCCATCATGCCCGACATCGCGATCAGGCATGAAGGCACGCCAACCCTCCCGCTCAGCCCCCAGGCATCCCCGCGCCCGGCTGCATCCGAATCGGCCTTTTACGCGGCGCTCGACCTCGGCACCAACAACTGCCGCCTGCTGGTCGGCACCCCCAGCCCCCAGGGCTTCCGCGTGGTGGACAGCTTCAGCCGCATCGTCCGCCTGGGTGAGGGTCTGACCAGCACCGGCCGCCTTTCCGAACCCGCCATGGACCGCGCCGTGGCGGCGCTGACCGCCTGCGCCGACAAGCTCACCCGCCGGCCCCTGCGCGGATTCGCGGCCGTGGCGACCGAGGCCTGCCGCCGGGCCGAGAACGGCGCCGAATTCCTCGCCCGCGTCACCCGCGAAACCGGTATCTCCCCCCGCGTGATCTGCGCGCGGGAGGAAGCGCAGCTCGCCCTGGCCAGCTGCTCCCCCCTGCTGCGGGAGGGCGACCGCCGCGCCATCCTGTTCGACATCGGCGGCGGCTCCACCGAGATCGCCTGGGTGCGCCTGCCGCAGGATGCCCGCGGCGTGCCGGAACTGGCGGGCACCATCTCCATCCCCGTGGGCGTGGTCACGCTGGCCGAACGCCAGGGCGACAGTTGCTTCACCCGCGCGGGGTTCGAGGCGGTGCGCGATGAGGTGGTGGAAAAGCTCGCGGCCTTCGACGCCGTGCATTGCATCGGTCAGGAGATTCGCCAGGGCGGCGTGCGGCTGATCGGCACGTCGGGCACCGTCACCACCCTGGCCGGCACCGTGATGGCCCTGCCGCGCTATCGCCGCCAATGGGTGGATGGCGTGTGCCTGGAGGCCGAGGAGGCCGACGAGGCGCTGGAAACCCTGTTCCGCATGGGCCGCCAGGGCTTGGCCGCCCACCCCTGCGTGGGGCCGGAGCGCGCGGAATTCGTACTGCCCGGCTGCGCCGTCTATGCCGCCATCCGCCAGCTGTGGCCGGTGCGGAAGCTGACGGTGGCCGACCGTGGCCTGCGCGAAGGCATGCTGATGCGCCTGATCCAGGGTGATCGTGGCGCCCGCCACGCCCGCCACGCCCGCCGCCCCTGGTGCTAACCGCGCTTTTCCGGGCCGATTCGCCGCTTCAGGCGTTTCCGCCGGGGGGCGATCTGCGCTAACCCCCCATCCATGACTAAAGCCCCCTCCAACACCCGTGGCCTGTACCAGCGCCTGCGCACCGCCGAAGGGCGCAGCACCGCCAGCCAGCGCTGGCTGACCCGGCAGCTGAACGACCCCTATGTGCGCATGGCCAAGGAAGCCGGCTGGCGCAGCCGCGCGGCCTTCAAGCTGATCCAGCTGGACGAGAAGTTCCACCTGCTGAAGCCCGGCATGCGCGTGGTCGATCTGGGGGCCGCCCCCGGCGGCTGGACGCAGGTGGCCGTGGCCCGGGTGGGCGAACGCGGCAAGGTCGTGGGCCTGGATCTGCTGGAGATGGACCCGGTGCCCGGCGCCACCATCCTGCAGGGCGACTTCCAGGAGGAAGCGGACGAGCGCCGCGTGCTGGAGGCGCTGGACGGCCAGGCGGATCTCGTGATGTCCGACATGGCGCCCAACACCACGGGCCATGCCGCGACGGACCATCTGCGCATCGTGGCGCTGGGGGAACTGGCGCTGGATTTCGCCCTGCGGGTGCTGGCCCCGGGCGGGGCCTTCGCCACCAAGCTGTTCCAGGGCGGTGCGCAGACCGAGATGCAGGTGACCATGAAGAACCGCTTCGCCCAGGTGCGCCACGCCAAGCCCGAGGCCAGCCGCAAGGACAGCAGCGAGCTGTACGTGGTGGCGACCGGCTTCAAGGGGTAGGAAAAATCCACTTCGGGGCAGCCCCGCGCGCACTGCAACACTTCCGCGCTTGCGGCGCCGGGGCCAGCGGCCTAACAGGGGTCGCCAAGGTTGCGGAACCCCCGAAAGGTCCCCCATGGCGCTCGACACTCCGATGAATCCCTACCGCTTCGCGATCGAGGAGGCCTATGCCTTCGACGACGTGCTGCTGGTGCCCTCCTACTCCACCGTGCTGCCCAGCCAGGCTGATACGCGCACGAAGCTGACGCGCGAGATCGCGCTGAACATCCCCCTGGTCTCCGCCGCGATGGACACGGTGACCGAGGCGCCGATGGCGATCGCGATGGCCCAGACCGGCGGCATCGGCGTGATCCACAAGAACATGACGTTCGAGGAACAGGCCGAGCAGGTCCGCCGCGTGAAGCGGTTCGAGAGCGGCATGGTGGTGAACCCCGTCATGATCCACCCCGACCAGACCCTGGCCGAACTGCAGGCCCTGAAGGCCCGCACCGGCATCTCCGGCTTTCCGGTGGTGGAGCGCGAGACGAACCGCCTGGTCGGCATCGTCACCAACCGCGACACCCGCTTCGAGACGGACCCGAACGCGAAGGTCTACCAGCTCATGACGCGCGAGGGGCTGGTGACCACCCAGGTCGGCGCCTCCGCCGAGAGCGCCCGCCGCCTGCTGCATGACCGCCGGCTGGAAAAGCTGCTGGTGGTGGATGAGCAGGGCCGCTGCGTGGGCCTGATCACTGTCAAGGACATGGACAAGGCCAGCTCCAACCCGACCGCGGTGAAGGATGCGATGGGCCGCCTGCGCGTGGCCGCCGCCACCGGCGTGGGTGAGGACGGCATCAAGCGCGCCGAGGCGCTGGTGGCCGCCGATGTGGACGTGGTGGTGGTCGATACCGCCCATGGCCATTCGGGCGGCGTGCTGGCCGCTGTCGAGCGCATCAAGCGCATGTCCAACTCCGTGCAGGTCATCGCGGGCAATGTGGCGACGCCCGAGGGCGTGCTGGCGCTGATCGAGGCGGGCGCGGATGCCGTGAAGATCGGCATCGGCCCCGGCTCCATCTGCACCACCCGCATCGTCGCGGGCGTGGGCGTGCCGCAGCTGACGGCGGTGATGGAATCCTCGGCCGCCGCGCGCGAGAAGGGCGTGCCCGCCATCGCCGATGGCGGCGTGCGCACCTCCGGCGATATCGCCAAGGCGATCGCGGGCGGCGCGGATTGCGTGATGATGGGCAGCGTCTTCGCCGGCACCGACGAGGCGCCGGGCGAGGTGTTCCTGTATCAGGGCCGCTCCTACAAATCCTATCGCGGCATGGGCAGCCTGGGCGCCATGGCCCGCGGCTCGGCGGACCGGTATTTCCAGGCCGAGGTGCAGGACAGCCTGAAGCTGGTGCCCGAGGGCGTGGAAGGCCGCGTCGGCTACAAGGGCCCGGTGGGCAATGTCATCCACCAGATGGTGGGCGGCCTGAAGGCGGCCATGGGCTACACCGGCAACGCCACCATCGAGGACATGCAGCGCAACGCCCGCTTCCGCCGCATCACCGGCGCCGGCCTGCGGGAGAGCCATGTGCATGATGTCGCCATCACGCGTGAGGCGCCGAACTATCGCGCCGACTGACATGAGCACCCACAAGCGGGGCGGCGGCGCATGACGCCCGCCGCCCGCATCGCCGGCGCGATCGACCTGCTGGCCGCGCTGGCGGCCGAGCCCCGCCGCCCGGCCGACGCCATCGCCCATGATTTCTTCCGCGCCCGCCGCTTCATCGGCGGCGGCGACCGGCGCGCCGTGTCCGACCTGGCCTGGGGCGCCGTGCGCGAACACGCGCGGCTCGTCTGGTGGGTGCGCCGGGCGGGGGCCGAGCCTTCGCCGCGCCTGCTGATCCTGGCGCATCTGGTGCTGGTCGAACGCCGATCCCCCAGCGCGGTCTTCACCGGGGAACGCTATGCCCCCGCGGCCCTGACCGCCGCCGAGACCGCGGTGGCCGAGGCGCTGCGCGGCCAGGATCTGCTACACCCGGCCATGCCGATGACCGCGCGGCTGAACCTGCCGGAATGGGCGCTACCGGGGCTGGAGGAACGCTTCGCCGAGACCCTGCCGCGTGAGGCGGAGGCGCTGGCCGGCACCGCGCCGCTCGACCTGCGGGTGAACCTGCTGCGCGGCACGCGCGCCGCGGCCCTGGCCGCCCTGGCCGGGGAGGGGATCAAGGCCGAGCCCATGCCCTTCTCCCCTTGGGGTTTGCGGGTGGCCGGGCGCAAGCCGATCGGGTCCACCAAGGCCTATCAGTCCGGCCTGGTCGAGGTGCAGGACGAAGGCAGCCAGCTGATCGCCGCCGTCACGGGCGCCAAGCCCGGCATGCGCGTGGCCGATCTGTGCGCGGGGGCGGGGGGCAAGACGCTCGCCATCGCCATGACCATGGCCAACAAGGGCCGGATCACCGCCTGCGACGTGTCGGCCCCGCGCCTGGCCGGGGCGGCGCGCCGCTTCGCCCGCGCCGGCGTGGACAATGCCGAGACCCATCTGCTGGAACATGGCGACCGCTGGGGCAAGCGCCGCGCCGGCCAGTTCGACCGTGTGCTGGTCGATGCCCCCTGCACCGGCACCGGCACCTGGCGCCGCAACCCCGATGCCCGGCACCGCATGGGCGCCGAGGACTTGCGGGAACTCGTTGCCAAGCAACATGAAATTCTCTCGATTGGCGCAGAATTGGTGAAACCGGGAGGATTGTTGGTCTACGCTACCTGTTCGCTTCTCCCGGAAGAGGACGAACGTCAGGTGGACCGTTTCCTTGCCGAGCATCCCGCCTTCTCCGTGCTGCCCCTGGCCGAGGCCTGGGCGCAGGCGGACCTCCCGGCCGCGCCGCCGGGGGAGGGGCCTTATCTGCTGATGTCGCCCGCGCGGCACGGCACGGACGGCTTCTTCGCCGCTGTGATGCGGCGGGGCTGAGCCCCCGATGATCCGCGTCCGCCGTGCGACCGCGCAGGATGCGGCGGGCATGGGGCTGGTGCATGTCGCGGCATGGCGCAGCACCTATGCCGGCATCCTGCCGGATGCCTATCTGGTCGGGCTTTCCGCCCTGCGAGAGGCCGCGTCCTATGAGCGCGGCATCGCCACCCAGCGCGGCCATGGCCATGCCGCCTTCGTGGCGGTGGCCGAGGCCGGGGACATGCCGCCGGGCAGCCGCATGCCCCCGGGCGGCCAGGTGGTCGCCTTCACCACCACCGGCCGCTGCCGCCGCCCGGAGCTGGCGGAGGGCGAGGTGGAGACCCTGTATGTGCTGGATGACTGGCGTGAGCAGGGCTTGGGCCGGCGCCTGCTGCGCGCCGCGGCCGCGCATCTGAACGCGCTGCATTGCCACAGTGCCATGGCCTGGGTGCTGGCCGAGAATCCGAACCGCTTCTTCTATGAAAGACTCGGGGCCCGGGTGGCGGCGGAGGAGCACATCCGGGTGGGCGGTCAGGATCTGGTGCAGCGGGCCATGCTGTGGAACCCGGTGGACAAGCTGCTGAACGCCACCGCGCGCAGCGCCCTGGAATAATATGTTGATATAATTGATGATTTAGAGACACCTCCAACTCCCAAAAAGAAAAGATTGGGGGCTCCGGGGGAAATTCCTTTCCCCCGGCGGGGGGCGAGGGGGCGGAGCCCCCCGGCAGCGCCACCCAGCCATCCCATCATCGCGTCTTGAACCCATCCTGTCCTTGTGCTCGAAGGCGCCATGAACGCCGAAGCCACCCGCGCCCCCGCTTCCGCCCCCGGTTCCGCTGCCGCCCTGGCGCAGCACCATGACCGGATCCTCATCCTCGATTTCGGCAGCCAGGTGACGCAGCTGATCGCGCGCCGCCTGCGGGAGGCCGGGGTCTATTGCGAGGTCTGGCCCTTCAACAACGCGCCGGAGGCGCGCATCCGCGCTTTCGCCCCGCGCGGCATCATCTTCTCCGGCGGGCCGGCCAGCGTGACGGAGGGCGAGAGCCCCCGCGCCCCGGAATGCGTGTTTGAGATGGGCCTGCCGATCCTGGGCATCTGCTATGGCCAGCAGACCCTGGCCAAGCAGCTGGGCGGCACGGTGGAGGGTGGGCATGCCCGCGAATTCGGCCGTGCCGTGGTCGAGGTGACGGGCGAGTGCATCATCACCCAGGGTGTGTGGGCCAAGGGTGCGAAGGAGACCGTGTGGATGTCCCACGGCGACCGCATCACGGTGCTGCCGCCGGGCTTCCGCGTGGTGGCGCAGAGCGAGGGCGCGCCCTTCGCGCTGATCGCCAATGACGAGCGCCGCTATTACGGCACCATGTTCCATCCGGAGGTGGTGCACACCCCGCATGGCGCGGCGCTGCTGAAGAACTTCACCAACCTGGTCTGCGGCTGCCGCGGCGACTGGACCATGGGCGCCTATCGCGCCGAGGCCATCGCGCGCATCCGCGCCCAGGTCGGCGGCGGCAAGGTCGTGTGCGGCCTGTCGGGCGGGGTCGATTCCTCGGTGGCGGCGGTGCTGATCCATGAGGCGATCGGCGACCAGTTGACCTGCATCTATGTCGATCACGGGCTGATGCGCGCGAATGAGAGCGCGCAGGTGGTGGCGACCTTCCGCGACCGCTTCAACATCAAGCTGATCCACCGCGATGCGTCCGACCTGTTCCTGGGCCAGCTGGCCGGCGTCACGGACCCCGAGCAGAAGCGCAAGATCATCGGCCGCCTGTTCATCGAGGTGTTCGAGGAGGAGCAGGCCAAGCTCGGCGGCGCCGACTTCCTGGCCCAGGGCACGCTGTACCCGGATGTGATCGAGAGCGTGTCCGCCACCGGCGGGCCTTCGGTCACCATCAAGTCCCACCACAATGTCGGCGGCCTGCCCGAGGGCATGCGCATGCGCCTGGTGGAGCCGCTGCGGGACCTGTTCAAGGACGAGGTGCGGGCGCTGGGCCGCGAATTGTCCATCCCCGAGGAGATCGTGGGCCGGCATCCCTTCCCGGGGCCGGGGCTGGCGATCCGCATCCCCGGCGACGTGACGCGGGAGAAGGCGGACCTGCTGCGCAAGGTGGACAGCATCTATCTGGAGGAGATCCGCGCGGCCGGGCTGTATGACGCGATCTGGCAGGCGTTTGCCGTGCTGCTGCCGGTGCGCACGGTGGGTGTGATGGGCGATGGCCGGACCTATGACCAGGCCTGCGCCCTGCGCGCGGTGACGAGCACGGATGGCATGACCGCCGATGTGTACCCGTTCACCATGGAGTTCCTGACCCGGGTGGCGGGGCGGATCGTGAATGAGGTGCGCGGGATCAATCGTGTGACCTATGACATCACGAGCAAGCCGCCGGGGACGATTGAGTGGGAATAATTTTTGCCCATCCGAGGGTATCCAAAACTACGCCAGAATACGCTCTAACCCACTGAAAAACAGAAATAATCAAGCCATAGCCTATCGATATCTATCGGTGGGCATGGAACGCGTCTGTCGTATCTGGTGACGGACCCGCCCCCCGTTGATCATCCGGAAAATCGAAAGTACCGTCACAGCGACAGAGGCTCGTGACGGTACTTTTTTCGGCCTAATCTGCTGAAAATAAACAGACATATCCGCCGACAGCCTCCGAAAAACGCCTGACGGTCTTTTTTTGCGTGGAGGCCCCAAATGTTGACGGATGCAGCACTCAAGTGCCTGAAGCCAAAAGCCAAAATGTACAAGGTGACCGATCGTGACGGCATGTACGTGCGCGTCGCGCCGACAGGCGGCATCTCGTTCAGGCTCGACTACCGGCTGAACGGCAGGCGCGAGACCGTCCATCTTGGCAAGTACGCCCGAGATGGGATCTCGCTCGCCCGGGCGCGTGAACTGTGCCTGGACGCCAAACGGATGATCGCAGAGGGGCGGTCACCAGCCATCGAGAAGCAGCGGGACAAGCGTCGGATCAAGGAGGCCAAGAGCTTCGGTGAGTTCGGCGAGAAGTGGCTGACAGGCGCGCCCATGGCCGACAGCACGCGCGCCATGCGCCGCGCCATCTTCGAGCGCGAACTCAAGCCCGTCTGGCGGAATCGGTTGCTGACCGAGATCACGCCTGATGACCTGCGCGCACACTGCGCCAAGATCGTGGAAAGGGGCGCGCCGGCGACAGCCATTCATGTGCGGGATATCCTGAAGCAGATCTACGCCTTCGCCATCCTCCACGGCGAGAAGGTCGCGAACCCGGCCGATGACGTCGGTCCTGCTTCGATTGCTACCTTCACGCCCAAGGACCGTGCGCTGTCGCCGACCGAGATCCGCATCATGCTCAAGCAACTCGAGCATGTCGCGACCCTGCCGACGATCCGCCTCGGCATGAAGCTCTATCTCCTCACCATGGTCCGGAAGAGCGAACTGCAGGACGCGATCTGGGATGAGGTCGATTTCGAAAACGCTGTCTGGACGATCCCGAAGGAGCGCATGAAGCGGTCGAAGCCGCACAATGTCTACCTGTGCCGGCAGACCCTCGACATCATGATCGCGCTCAAGACCTGCGCTGGTAATTCCCGGTATCTGCTGCCGTCCCGCTACGATGCGGACGCGCCGATGTCGCGGGCGACCTTCAACCGGGTCACCTACGCCGTTGTCGAACAGGCCAAGAAGGAGGGGCTGCCGCTGGAGTCGTTCACGGTCCATGATCTTCGGCGCACGGGGTCGACGCTGCTCAACGAGCTGGGCTTCAACCGCGACTGGATCGAAAAGTGCCTGGCGCACGAGGATGGGCGCTCATCGCGCGGCGTCTACAACAAGGCCGAGTACGAAGTTCAGCGTCGCCACATGATGCAGGAATGGGCTGACACGGTCGACGCCTGGGTCGAGGGCCGGAGGTATGTTCCGACGCTGCTGCCGCCGGTCATGCCGCCTATCGCGCTCGATCCTGCCCTTTGACCGGGCGGGACTTGCGCTTGGTGACGTCCGGATGCTGCGCGCGATGGATTGGCTTTGCGCGCCGCGCCAGCAACCAGGCCTGGACCTCGGCAAGATCCCAGACGATGCAGCGCGGTGACAGCGCGAAGCGGCGTGGAAATTCGCCGCGCTGCTCCATCTCGTAGATCGTGCTGTCGGCCAGTGGCACCATCTCTCGCAGCTGGTGCCGCCTGATGGTCTTCCTGATCTCCAATGGCTCGCTCTGACCCATGCCCATTCTCCTTCGAGGCCGTCGCTGGCGATTGAGAACGATAGGTGCCGATACCGGAAGCCCTTGCCGTGTGACGTGCGGCAATTTCGGGCTCTGGCGTAGAAATCGGCGGGTCCAACTCAGTGCAGTCAGTGAAGTCGGATATCCGTCAGCCCACAGAATCTGCACGACTCGGCGCAAGTGAAACGCGCCGCAATTGCGATGTTCAGATCACGCACCATTTACTGATCGCGCTGGCGAGATGCGATCCAGAAGTTTGCGAGCAACGTAAGAACAGTCGACTGCGCGACACTCAATAAGTTCGTTGCCGGGTGTAGCGAGGAGACGGACAAGAGCCATATTCTGATCAAAACAGTTCTCGGGGCTGATGGGGCGACGTTTGCGAAGACCTTTGCATCATGGGGAACCATCGTGCCGAGATCGAAGATCGAGCTACGCCATGTGCGTTACATCATCGCCGCTGCGGAAAGCGGCAGCTTCCGGCGCGCCGCGCAGGACCTCGGTGTCGAGCAATCGGCAATCAGCCGGCGCATCCGGGATGTCGAGGATGAGATCGGCGCCCAGCTCTTCCGTCGTCACAGCGCCGGTGTCCACCTGACCGAGATCGGCAGGCAGTTTCTCCGCCAAGCCAGCCCTGTCGCACATCAGATCGGTTCGGCGCTCGAAAGCGCGAGGACGATCGCGGCTGCAGGGCGACATCTCAGGATCGGCGTCTTCGGGCCATTGACCATGGGGTTTCTGTCGGAGCTCTTTGGAGCCTTTCGGCAAGACAGGCCGGGCACGCGGCTGCAGTTCAGCGAGGCAAGTTCGCCTGAGCTCATCGCAGCCGTGCGGCGCAGGCAGCTGGATGTCGGTGTTGTTGCCGAAGCTTCGCCCGGACGGGGCTATGCCATGACGCATCTGTGGAACGAGCCCGTCTACCTGGCGATGGCGGAGAGCGACCCGCTCGCCGATCGGAAGGCGGTTCGATGGTGTGATCTGCGCAATCATCACTTCGTGGTGACCGACTTGCCGACGGGCGACTTCGCGAAGGCTTATCTTGAGCGGCAGCTCATGGCTCCGCGCGATGCGCTGCGCATCGAGCAATTGTCCGTGACGCGGGAGTCGTTGATGCAAATCGTCGCCCATGGCGGCGGCGTCACCATCGCGGGCAGCGCGCATGTCCGTTTTGGCCTTTCTGGCATCACCTTCCGCCTGATCGAGGACGCCATGCTTCGCTATGGCGCGGTCCATCCGAGCGGGTCTCTGCCAAGGGATCTCGAACGTCTGCTGACGCTGGCGAAGTCCCTATCGGAGAGAGACCAGGCATGGTTCACCCGGCAGCGGCTCATCCGTCCTGAGCATCGGCGCGGGCCGCGCGTTGACCGCCTTCGCGGCGCGCGCGGGCGAACCCTCGATCGGTTGCAATGAAGCGCTCGAGCATGGGCACGATCAGCCTCAACGGGTCGCCGATGGTCTGGCCTTGTTCGCGGCCGAGTGCTGCGGCGTAGGCGACGAGGTCCCGATGCAGCGGCGCAGGGAGTTCAATCGTCACCTTCACCGGCTTGTCGTCGATGATCTGGCCGAGCTTCAGCTTACTCATTACAACCCTCCATACGGTTCGAGCACGAGGTCGCGGGTGACGATGACGCGGACGGGAAATCCCGGCCGGATCGTCAGGGTCGGCGCGACATTGAGCTGCCGACGGATGATCTGCTGGCCAGCATCGTTGATCGTGTCCTGTGCACCGTTCCGGATCGCCCGGAGCAGCCGATCCTGATCGTCAACGGCCAGTTCGGCGCCGACCGACAACAGGGTCGACAGGCCGGCAGCCTTGGCGAGATCCCACCAGTGATAATCAACGCCATCCTGAAGACCCGCATAGCCTTGCGCGTCGGCTCCGGGCTGACGTTCCAGGACGATCGAACGGCCGTTCGGGAGGATGAGCCGCTTCCAGACGAGCAACACCCGGCGCTGACCGAAGCCAACGTCGTTGCTGTACTCGCCGATCAGCCGCGTGCCCTGCGGGACAAGCAGGATGCGCCCGGTCGGGCTGTCGTAGACATGCTCCGTCACCTGCGCGGTGATCTGGCCCGGCAGGTCCGACCGGATGCCAGTGATCAGCGCCGCGGGTATGACGGCGCCGGTCTGAAGCACATAGGGCGATGCCGGACCCATCACGCGATCTGGCGAGACCGTGCGCCGGTCTACGCCCGCATTCAGGAACGCGAGCTGGCGATCCTGTGCCGTGGGCGCGCCTGGCTGGCCCGGAAGACCCAGCCCAGTCAGGTTCGGGCTGCCTGGTCCGCCGGCTGTCGCAATCGGAGCTGCGACGCGCGCCTCCGTCTGGAAGAAGACGCGGCTCGTTCGGGCAGCTTCTTCTTCCGCGCGCCTGCGCTGCTCGACCGGATCTACGGCGGGCGCTGCCGCCATCGGCGGCGTGACGGGCTGGCCACGATTCTGCGCTTCGAGGATGGGTCGCCCCAGATCTCCGGGCAGCGGAGGCCCGAGCACGGGACCGGTATAGTCGCGAGGCAGTCCGGCAAGGCCATCTGCGGTTCGCCGGTTTTGCGTGGAGTAAAGCTCCTCACTGGCCGGGCCGATATTGCGCGTCTGAAGCGCATAGATGAGCGCGCCACCGACCCCGAGTGCGGCGACGAGACTGATGCCGCCCAGCACCTTTCGTGAAAGCCGGGTGACCCGGGGTGGTTCGGCGCGCAGCCGCATGGGTGCAGCGGCGTCGCCTGTTGGTGTGCCGACCAGCGGTGCGTCGACTTCGCCCTGCGTATCGCGCTCGCTCATGACGCGGGCCTCCCATCGGTGCGAACGATCCGGACCGTCTGCTGGCGCTCGCCACTGCCGAGACGGAGCTCGGCGGCGCCGAACAGGCGGTCGACGATCAGGATGTTCTGGTGGATCCGGCTGTTGGCGATCTGCGGTTCGCCATCCGCGCCGATGACGAAGAGCGGCGGCATCTCGCCCTGAACGATCCCGCGCGGAAACTCGACATAGACGCGGCGCCCGTCGTCGTAGACCGAGATCGGTCGCCACGGCGGCGTGTCGCCCGTGAGGCCGTAGCGATAGTTCCGTGCCGCAACGGCCGGGATCACTGGCGTGGCGGGCACCGCCTGTCTCTGCGAGGCGGGCGGCTGCGGATAGGCCCAGGCGACGGCCGGCATATAGGGGCGTTCGCCTGAGCGCAGCTCGATCATGTAGGTGCGCCGGTCGGTGGTGATGACCAGGTTCGTCGTGATGTCCGGCCGTGTCGGCTTGACCAGCACGTGAACGCGGCGGGTGATGCCCGAGCCGCTCTCGGTGTCGCCGATGATCCAGCGTGCCGTGTCGCCCGCAGCAATAGGGCCGGCGCCGGTCAGGCTTTCGCCTGGTTCCAAAGCGATGTTGGTGATCTGCCCGGGTGCTGCATAGACCTGATAGAGCGCGCCCTCGCTCCAGGGATAGATCTGAATCGAGTTGTAATAGCCCTCGCGGCGTGGCTCGACGCGCGCGGCGGCATTGGCATTCTCCACACGACCGGCCGGCGTCCCGGCGGCAGCGCCACCGCGCGCGGGTGTCCAGGCTGGCGGCGTGTGAAGCGGCCGTGGTGGCGCCTCCGTGACGGCAGCCGGCACAGGGGGAAGCGGCGGCACTTCGGTGTCGTAGCTTATCTGTGGCGGTCGGTTGGTCGCGCAGCCGGCCAGCGCCAATCCGGAGATCAGCAAAAGCGCAGAGCCGGATAGGCGGAAGCCGCGGATCGCGGATCGGCGGAGATGAGCTCTCATTGCCCCAGCTCCCGCGACCAGTTGATGGCGTTGACGTAGATCCCAAGCGGATTGGCCCGCAGCCGCTCGGCGTCGCGCGGGGGTTGGATCACGATGGTCAGGATGGCGGTCCAGCGCTGTGTCGTGGAGAGCTGGCCGTTCTCGTACTGGCGTTCGGTCCAAGCGACACGGAAGCTGTCGGGCGAAGCGCGGATCACGCTCGACACCTCGATCGACACCTGCTGCTTGCCGACGCGGGTGAAGGGGTCATTGGCCCGGGCGAAGTCATTGAGTGCGGCCGCACCGCGAT
Source organism: Rhodovarius lipocyclicus (assembly GCF_009900765.1). Classification (GTDB taxonomy): domain Bacteria; phylum Pseudomonadota; class Alphaproteobacteria; order Acetobacterales; family Acetobacteraceae; genus Rhodovarius; species Rhodovarius lipocyclicus. Next base: position 107,401 of record NZ_JAAABL010000004.1, on the reverse strand, counting down.
CGGTCGTGAACTCGTAGGCGCGCAGCCAATTCTGCCGCACGACGATGGCGTCGGCCGGGATCGAGCGAACCTGCTCGATGAACCGCGCCAGATGCCAGGCCACCTGCGGATCGGTGGGGCGATAGTCGGCCTGCGCTGGCGCGACCGCCTGCGCCTGGCCGAGATTGTCGACTTGCACCACCCACGGGACGATGGTCCCGCGCGCCGACTGCCAGACCAGCGCGGCGGCGAAGCCGGCGGAGAGGATCAGGCAGCCGAAGGCCATGAAACGCCAGTTTCGGGCCTGGACACGCGCCGATCCGATCCGATCGTCCCATATCTGCGCCGCGCGCTGATAGGGTGTCTCGGGCTCGGGCGTCTTGCCATAGTGGGTTGCGGGTCGCTTGAAGAAGCTCATGTGCGGTCGCCTCCGGAGAGATTGATGGAAGAGCCGCCGCCGTGGCTGTCGCCCGATCGGATCGCGTGTGCCGCGAGCGTGACGCCGTGGCTCATGGTCTGCCCACGCCGCATGCGCTGCGCCCACGCCGGCGGGCTGGCGGCAGCGCCTGTGGCTGGCGGTGCGGCATCATTGGCGACCGTGCCCATGCTCGAGGAGCCGCCGGTGGCGCCAAAGCCGGTCTTGACGCCGTCGGCGAAGCTGGAGCGAACGCTCTGCGCGGCCCGGCGCAGTGGAGAGGCTGCCGCGCCGCCGGCAGCTCGTGCGACGCCGCCGAGGCCCGACGCGACGCCGGCGGCGCCCGACTGGCCGAGGGAACCGAGACTGTAGGCCGCGGAGGCGGCTCCCGCTGCGCTGGCTCCGCCGCGCACGGCAGCGGCGCCGCCGGAAATGGCGCTCGCGCCACCGCGCAGGGCGAGCCCGGCCGCGCCGCCAGCAGCCATGGCCGCGCCCCCCGCCACAAGGCCGGTGCCGATGGCGGAACCGGCGCCGAGTTGCGGGCCACCGGACACGATGCCGTTGGCGATACCGGGACCGAAGATGCCGAGGCCGAGAAGAGAGAGTGCGGCCAGCACGACGGCCATAGCGTCGTCGATAGTCGGTGGCTGACCGCCGAAACCTGCCGTGAACTGACTGAACAGAGTCGAGCCGATGCCGATGATGACGGCGAGCACCAGAACCTTGATCCCCGACGAGATGACGTTGCCCAGCACGCGCTCGGCCATGAAGGCGGTCTTCCCGAACAGGCCGAACGGGATCAGGACGAAGCCGGCCAGCGTGGTTAGCTTGAATTCGATCAGCGTGATGAAGAGCTGGATCGCGAGGATGAAGAAGGCGAGCAGCACCAGCGCCCAGGCGAAGAGCAGGCAGGCGATCTGGATGAAGTTTTCGAAGAAGGCGATCCAGCCCATCAAGTTCGAGATGGATTCGAGCAGCGGCCTTGCCGCATCGAGGCCCGTCTGCGCGACGCGGCCCGGCCGCATCAGGTCCTGGATGGAAAAGCCCGTGCCGGAGGCCTGAAGGCCGAGGCCGGCGAAGCTTTCGAAGACGATCCGCGCGAGGTTGTTCCAGTTCCCGATGATGTAGGCGAAGACCCCCACAAACAGCGTCTTCTTCACCAGACGCGCGATGATGTCGTCGTCCGCGCCCCAACTCCAGAACAGGGCGGCCAGCGTGACGTCGATGACGATCAGCGTCGTCGCAATGAACGCCACCTCGCCGCCGAGCAGGCCGAACCCGCTGTCGATGTAGGAGGTGAAGACTCCGAGGAAGTTGTCGATGACGCCGCTGCCGCCCATGGCTCACCGCCCTTCGTCGGCGCGACGCGGCGCGGTGCGGGTGCCAAGGAAGCGGTCGCGGGTTTCGGCCCAGACGCGCAGGCACTCGCTGTCCCTGGCTGCGGCTTCCCCCATTTGCTGGCAGCGACGCTGGCCCTCGCGAAGCGGGTCCGGGGCATCCTCAAGCATGGGCGTCGGCCGAACCGCTGGCCTTTCCTCCTTCCGGGTCATCTCGATCGCCGTTGCCGTGATCGCAACGGAGACGAAGATGATTGCGCCCACGCGGGCCAGCGTCTTGCCGTCCATCCCGTCGCCCTCAGTTGCCGTTCGGGAACATTCGGGCGTTTCCGGGCTGATAGCCGGAGCCGGGCGTCAGGAACCGCCGGCGCTGTTCTCGGCCCTGTTCGGCGGCAGCGGCCCGCTCAGCATCGACAAGTGCCTGCGCTCGGCCGTTCGCGGCGACGACGGCGACCAGGTCTGCGAGTTGCTGCGCCTGCAGCGCGAGCAGCTGGTTGCCGGCTTGGGTGGCCTGAAGCGCGCCGGTCGCGCCCTGGCTCTGCCCGACCAGAGCCGCGATCTCGGCGCGGTTGGTGTCGATGTTGCCGACGACACCGGCCTGTACGCGGAGTGCGTCCTGAAGGCCGCCGACTGTGTTCTGCCAGCGCGAGCGAGCATCGGCCACGAGCCGCTGATCTGACGTCGACAGCGAGATGTTGCCGTATTGGCTCTGGAAGGCCTGATCGATCTGCTGCACGTCGAAGGCGATGCGCTGTGCCTGACCCAGAAGCGCTTGCGTGCGCTGCACCGATTGCTGGAGCTGCTGAAGCGAGGAATAGGGCAGGCTCGCGAGATTGCGGGCCTGGTTGATCAGCATCTGCGCTTCGTTCTGGAGGCTCTGGATCTGGTTGTTGATCTGCTCGAGTGCCCGCGCCGCCGACAGGACATTCTGGACATAGTTGGTCGGATCATAGACGACCCACTGCGCCGCTGCCGGGGAGACGAATACCGGCGAGAAGGCGACGGGCAGCGACAGGATGGTTGCGGCGCAAAGGGCCGCGCGAGAGCGTCTGATCATCATGATTTGGGCTCCAGGTTGGTGAGATCGGGGATAAGGTCGGCAGCCCAGCCGACATCGCGGGCGCGCAGCCAGGCGGGCAGGAAGCCGTCGCGGCCATGCTCGGCGAGGATCGTCTCGATGGCAGCCTGATCGGTTTTCGAGGATACCGCGCAGAGCGCGAGGGCGACTTCGGAGAGCCCCAGCTCGAACAGCCGGTTGCCGCGCCGCGACTGGCAGTAATAGTCGCGCTTGGGTGTCGCCCGGCTGAGGATCTCAATCTGGCGGTCGTTCAAGCCGAAGCGCCGGTAGATCGCCGTGATCTGGGGCTCGATCGCGCGTTCGTTCGGCAGTAGCAGACGCGTCTGGCAGCTTTCGATGATGGCCGGCGCGATCGCGCTGCCGTCGATGTCGGCAAGCGACTGCGTGGCGAAGACGACGGACGCGTTCTTCTTGCGCAGCGTCTTCAGCCATTCGCGCAGTTGCGCCGCGAAGCCGTCGTCGTCGAGCGCGAGCCAGCCTTCGTCGACGATCAGGAGCGTGGGCCGTCCATCCAGACGGTCGCCGATCCGATGGAAGAGATAGGCGAGGACCGCCGGCGCCGCGCCGCCGCCGATCAGCCCCTCGGTTTCAAAGGCCTGGACCGCGGCGCCCCCGAGCTGCTCGCCTTCCGCATCCAGCAGCCGCCCGTAAGGACCGCCCACGCAATAGGGTCTCAGCGCCTGCTTGAGATCATTCGACTGAAGAAGGACGGCAAGGCCGGTCAGGGTGCGCTCTGTGATCGGCGCGGACGCCAGCGAGGTCAGCGCCGTCCAAAGATGTTCTTTCACCTCCGGCGTGATCGTGACGCCCTCGCGGGCTAGGATGGCGGCGATCCAGTCGGCTGCCCATGCGCGTTCGTGGGTCTCGTGAACGCTCGCGAGTGGTTGGAGGGACACCGACGACGCGGCGCCGTCCGTCAGGCTACCGCCGAGGTCGTGCCAATCGCCTCCCATGGCGAGCGCGGCTGCGCGGATCGAGCCGCCAAAGTCGAAAGCGAAGACTTGGCTTCCCGGATAGCGCCGGAACTGAAGCGCGATAAGCGCGAGCAGCACGGACTTGCCCGCGCCGGTCGGTCCGACGACCAGCGTGTGGCCGACGTCGCCGACATGCAGCGAAAAGCGAAACGGCGTGCTGCCCTCCGTCTTGCCGTATAGCAGCGGCGGCGCACCGAAATGCTCGTCCCCTTCCGGCCCGGCCCAGACTGCGGAGAGCGGAATCATGTGGGCGAGGTTCAGGGTTGAGATCGGTGGCTGCCGGACGTTGGCATAGACGTGGCCGGGCAGCGAACCGAGCCAGGCATCGACGGCATTGATGGTCTCGGCCATCGCCGTGAAGTCGCGGCCCTGGATCACCTTTTCCACGAGGCGCAGCTTCTCGTCGGCGGTGCGCGGATCGGCATCCCAGACGGTGACGGTGGCGGTCACATAGGCCTGACCGGCAAAGTCGGCTCCTAGTTCCTGCAAGGCCATGTCGGCATCGGCCGCCTTGTTCGCTGCGTCCGTATCAACGAGCGCAGAGACCTCGTTGGTCATTACCTCTTTCAGGATTGCGGCGATCGACTTGCGCTTGGCGAACCACTGCCGCCGGATGCGTGTCAGCAGTTTCGTGGCGTCGGTCTTGTCGAGCAGGATCGCCCTCGTGGACCAGCGATAGGGAAAGGCGAGCCGGTTGAGATCGTCGAGAATTCCAGGCGTCGTCGCCGTCGGAAAGCCGTTGATCGTCAGCACGCGCAGATGGGCAGCGCCGAGCCGCGGCTCGAGGCCGCCGGTCAGCGGCTCATCGGCGAGAAGCGCATCGAGGTAGATCGGCGTTTCCGGAACGCGCACGCGGTGGCGCTTCGTGGACACTGTCGCGTGCAGGTAGGTCAGGGTCTCGGCGTCATCGAGCCACCGGCATTCCGGCATGAAACCGTCGACGAGCTGGAGAACCCGGTTTGTGCGGTCAATGAAGGCCGCGAGGGCTTCATGGGGATCGACGCCGGATTGTTGGCGGCCCTCGTAGAGCCAGGTCTCGGCCCGTGCGGCGTCCTCGGCGGACGGTGACGACGGCTTCCTGGATGAGCTGTTCGAGGCGGCGCAGCGCGCCGAGCGCAGTGCCGGCGTGGATCGTGCCGATCCCGCCGGGATGGCCAGTGCCCCAGGCCTTCAGGAGATCGAGCGCCTCTGACCCACGCACTTCGCCGATCGGGATCCGATCCGGCCGCAGCCGGAGTGAGGAGCGCACCAGGTCGGACAGCGTCGCAACACCATCCTTGGTGCGCATGGCGACGATGTTCTGCGCCCGGCATTGCAGCTCGCGGGTGTCTTCGATGACGATGACGCGGTCGGTCGTCTTCGCGACCTCGGCCAGCAGGGCGTTGGTCAGCGTGGTCTTGCCGGTGCTGGTTCCGCCGGCGACGAGGATGTTGGCGCGCGCTGCGACCGCCTGCCGGAGAATGGCGGCCTGGTCTGCCGTCATGATGCCGGCGGCGACATAGTCGTCGAGCGTGAAGACGGCGACGGCGGGCTTGCGGATCGCGAAGACCGGAGCCGTCACGACCGGCGGCAGCAGGCCTTCGAAGCGCTCGCCGGTTTCGGGGAGCTCGGCCGAGACGCGCGGCCGACGGTCATGCACCTCGGCGCCGACATGGTGGGCGACGAGGCGGACGATACGTTCGCCATCGGCCGCCGAAAGTCGTTCCCCCGTATCGGACAGTCCGTCAGAGAGCCGGTCGACCCAGAGCCGCCCATCCGGGTTGAGCATGACCTCGACGATCGCGGGGTCTTCCAGGAATCGGGCGATCGCAGGCCCCAACGCTGTGCGCAACATGCGTGCGCCGCGTGAGGCTGCTTCCGATTGCTGATGGTTGACCGCCACGTCGTCCCCGTTCGCTTGCGGATCCGCGCGACGCGCGGCCCTGGATCGGGGATGAGTAAGAAAGGCAGGAATTGGGGCGTTGCAACAACGCTCAGGGGGTCATCGTACTGTGGCGAATAAAGACAGGTGATCGGCGGAGCTGCGTCGAGCCACGGCAGCGTCTGGGTGAACCGATTTGGACGATTTCCCGAGCGGGAAAAATTCAGGCTAGGGAGCTAGCCTGAGGCACAAGCTTTCCCGAGCGGGAAATTCTTATAGACATTCTTCAGAAATCCATGATACTTTCCCGTTCGGTAAATATCATGGCCAGACGCAACCTCACTACCGCCGAGATCGGCGACATCGTCCGAACCACCCGCAAGGCCGCTGGCCTGCGGCAGGACGAGCTTGCGGGTGCAGCGGGCGTCGGCCTGCGCTTCATCGTTGATCTCGAGGCCGGCAAGCCAACCGCGCAAATCGGCAAGACGCTTCAGGTCCTGTCTACGCTCGGATGTTCGCTTGATATCACACCGCCGCCCAACCCCAAAGGAGCGCGGAAGGGATGACGCGCACCCTCGATATCTGGTGGGATGGGCGCCTGGTGGGCCAGTTGACGCAGGACCAGCATGGTGAACTCGGCTTTGCCTATGCGCCGGATTGGCTTGACGATGAGGCGGCGCAGCCCTTGTCCGCCTCACTGCCCAAGCGGGCGGAACCGTTCAGTCGCCGCGAGTGTCGCCCGTTTTTCGGCGGTCTCCTGCCGGAGGAAAGCCAGCGCGACGCCGCGGCTCAGGCACTCGGCGTGTCGCGCGCCAATGATTTCGCCCTTCTTGATCGCCTCGGTGGCGATGTTGCGGGCGCGCTCCAGCTTCTGCCACCCGGCGAGTCACCGACCGCTCTGGCCCCCGACCAGCAGCCAATCCCGCTTGCCGATGCCGGGCTGATCCGGGTGCTGGACGCGCTGCCCGTCCGCCCGCTGCTCGCGGGCGAGGAAGGGTTGCGCCTTTCGCTCGCCGGCGCGCAATCTAAGGTGCCAGTGGTGCTGGTGGACGGGGCGGTGGCGCTGCCTGCGCCGGGCCAGCCGACGACGCATATTCTCAAGCCCCCGATATCGCGTTTCACGGCCACGACCGAGAATGAGGCCTTTGTCATGCGCCTTGCGGCCGCAATCGGCCTCGATGTTGCGCCGGTCGAAGCGCGCACCGTTCAGGATCGGTCGTTTCTGCTGGTCCAGCGCTACGACCGCACCATCGGCGATGATGGCATTGTGCGCCGGATCCATCAGGAGGATTTCTGCCAGGCGCTCGGCGTGCCACCGGAGACCAAATATGCCAGCGAAGGCGGCCCAACCTTCAAGGATTGCTTCGCGCTGCTCCGCCGTGTCGCCGCAAGGCCTGCTGTCGACGTGCTGAAGCTTCTCGACGCGGTGATCTTCAATGTGATTGCCGGGAACGCCGACGCACACGGCAAGAATTTCTCGATCCTCTACGACGCCGAAGGCCCACGCCTCGCCCCGCTGTATGACCTGCTGGCAACCGTTGCCTATCCCGATCTCTCGCCGAAATTCGCCATGAAGATCGGGAAACGGGCGACGCTTGCCGAACTGGACGCGAAGGGGTGGGCAGCATTTGCGACGGACGCGGGACTGGGCCTGCCCTTGATACGACGGCGGGTTGCGGAGATCAGCAAAGGCATGATTGCGCGAACAGGCGAGGTTGCCGCCGAGTTGGTCCGCCCTGGCTTCGATCGGACGGCCATCGAAAGTCTTGCCGCGATGGTCCTCGAACGAGCGGAGCGCTGCGCGCTGACGGTGGCGGAATCCGGCCGCTCGGCCAGCCAACTGCGCGATGGAGGGAATGTCGAAGGGAGCAATGGCCAATGACATTTCTCTACTTCGCGTATGGTTCCAACATGTTGCCGGCTCGACTGCTTGGCCGCTGCCCGTCGGCGAAGGTCGTCGGGACGGGAGTTGCACGCGCTTGGAATCTTGCGCTCTCGAAGGCGAGTAAGGACGGCTCAGGAAAAGCGACCCTGGTTACCTCCCCGAATTCCGCCGTGCCGGGGGTCATTTTCGAGATTGATCTGGCCGAACGAGAGCAGTTGGACCGGCACGAGGGAGTAGGCTCTGGCTACCGGCGCGACGACGCTTTCGCCGTCGAGGGAAGCACCGTTCCGACGAGCAGCTATCTGGGCACCTCGTTGGACCACACATTACGGCCTTTCGATTGGTACCTCGCGACCGTCATTGCCGGCGCCGAATATCATGGGCTGGACACAGCTTATGTCGCCGCGCTGAGGGGCACGCGCTCCGTCGAGGATGCCGAATTGGGTCGAAGGACCCGCGTCGAAGCCATTAAGGCGATGCGGCAGCATGGCATTGACGATTACCGAACGCTCCTTGAAGCGCTCCGATAGGCCATTCCGACGGCTAACTTAGCCATCTGGTGCATCCATTCCGCTGATATCGTCCGGAATCTCCCTCAAGAAGCTCTGCCCCTTCTGCAGGCGCCGCCCCAGCGTTTCGATGAATCCCTCGTAGCGCTCACGCCCCTTGGCCTGCGCCGACGCCTGAGCATCGTTCGGTAAGGGCGGCGTGATCGTCAGCCAGAAGCGGACGAACAGGGCGAGTGTCTCTGCTGTGACGCCGAGGTCGCGCTCTAAGCGCTGGACCTGGCGCGACAGGCGATCGAGGCGGCGCGCGAACGCGGCCTCGCGCTTGTCCGCGCCATCGGGTGACAGGAATGACGCAACCGCTGCCTCGACGACCGCGGAGCGGGAGAGTTTCTTGCGGTCGGCGAGATCGGCGATCTGGCGGAGCATCTCGGGCGGGAAATAGACGTTCATCCGGTCGCGCATGGTTGCCTCACAGATCGATGCCGTCATTGGGATCGAGCGCGACCTGCCGCGCCACGCCGCGCATCTGCTGCCGCAGCGCCTGCCGCTGCCGCGCCGCGTCCTCTGGCTCATCATCGAGCATGATCGCGAACTCGTCGGCCGCAGCAGGTCCGGTTGTTTCCTTGGCGATCGCGACATGGTCGGGCAGCTCCGGCTCGCGCCGCAGCCCGCCATTGGCTGCGTCCTCCGCCTTGTCGAGCTCAGCTGCGAGCACCGCGTCGGGCCGCTGTGGCTTCAATTCGGACCAGGCGTCCTTTCGGGTTGAACGCCCGCATTTTGCCGGCTCGGGCGATGGCAGGATGCGCTCCTTGAAGCGGTGATCCTCGAAGTAACGGGCCTTCTTGGCTCGGATGGGATGGACCCCGGCGGCCATCACGATTTCATCCGTCGCCGGTAGCTGCATCACCTCGCCAGGGGTGAGGAGCGGCCGTGCCGTCTCCGAGCGCGAGACCATCAGATGACCGAGCCAGGGGCTGAGCCGATGCCCGGCATAGTTCCGCATCGCCTTCATCTCGGTCGCGGTGCCGAGCGCGTCGCTCACGCGCTTGGCGGTGCGTTCGTCATTGGTGGCGAAGCTCACGCGCACATGGCAGTTGTCGAGGATCGCGTTGTTCGGGCCATTGCCGCCGAGGGACAGGGCCTGGCGGAAGGTAAGCCAGCCTTGGCTTGGGAAACCATGAGAGATCACCGCGCCCCACAGGATCAGCACGTTGACCCCGGAATAGCCGCGCCCGGTTGCCGCGTTGGTCGGCATGGCGAGCGGCGCCTTGGCCGCTGTCGTCCCCCAGGGCTGGACCCAGGGAAGCCGCCCGGCTTCCAGTTCGGCCAGGATCTTGCCGGTGATTTCGTCATACAGGCTCGTCCGGTCGGCGTTCGGCCGGCCGCGTGGATCACGTTTCGACATCGCGGGTCTCCGCGACGGGTGCCGGAAGCCTCTCTCCCAGCCTTCAACCCGTCACGGCACAGCCGGCCTACACTCTCACTCTCGGGGGCGTTGCGGGGGGCACTCCCCGCAGAAGGGGTCGGCAGAGACAAGGCTCGGCCGCAGGGGAAGGCTTTCCCCTCGAGTGCCATATCACCCGCTGGCAATACCAATCAGCGGAGTGCAGACTACAAATCTGCCGATCCTTCAGATGACCTCTGGGTCGCTGCTCTTGAAGGAAATGTGGTTTCCGAAGCGCCTGCCCAATGACGCGAGATGGGATTCAGACGTGCATCATCGCGTTCATGAAGCAGCGGAAGGCGGCATGGTGCGGAAGCCGGTGGCTAGTTCAGAAAGGACCGGCTCGAGGCGGATTTGCAAGTCGCTGAGCAGACTGGCTTCCATGTCCTCGCCCGCCAGATTTTGCAGGTAGTTAAGTAGATCATCCTGGCGTGGCTGTCCGAATGCCAGACGATAAACGGTGAGACTGCGTTTTAGCCAGGCGAGACGCGCGACCTCCCGACTGAACGGCAACATCGGCACTCGCCGTTCGATCCGCACGGAACCTTCGTAGATCCAGTATGGGATGATATCGCTGTCGATCGACGCTTCGGATCGCGCGCGTTCAAACATCAGCTTCCACGGATCGTCAGGAGATTTCCCGCTTCCCCGAACCACAGAAGCTTGGCGCTCGGCGAGGTTGAGGCGCACCGCGTGGCCTTTGAAGCGGTGGACGCGGCCTTCCCGCTGTTCGAGGTCTACCGGGTTGCCTGGCAAATTCCAATGATAGACGCGATAGCAATAAGGATGGAAATCCAATCCCTCTGGCAAGCTTGCTCAAGTCTCTCGAAAGGCAGCAAGTGCCCAGGGCGGGCGGCGGCATCATCCAGCCAGAATGGTACGCACATCTGCGTCGGCGCGCAGTCGAAATCGAGGCGGCTCCCGAGGTCCTGACTTCCAACTGGCTCCGGATTTTAAGGATGCCGGACACGCTCAATCATCTTGTGCCGAACAATCGGGCAAATGAGGCAGTACTGCGCAAGCTTGGCGCGTCCTTCGAATACCCGATGGCCGAGTTCGGCGATGGATTCCTAACTTTCGCTGGCCCGATGGACCTGACGGAACATTTCGAGACGGTGGGGCCGTTTCGCGTCGAGCGTGACTTCGATGTTCTCGATCTCCTTGAGAACGGGTCACCAGACGCGGGGATCGAAAGTCGCGATGCCCGGTCGATCATGATGAATCTCTTGCGCCAGGCATGGGAGAAGCATTGCGCCCGCCAAGGGCTTCTTGCTCATTCGTTCTCGAGCGGACTGTCCTTCCACGTTGGCGAGAAAAGATTGGGCCTCAAGAAGCGCGTCTCATGGGGGCGCCAGGGTCAGAGCCGCAATTCAATGCTACGCGGTGTCGCCCGCAAGAAGATCTGGGAATACGGTGTAAGCGTCATTCCCAGCCTCTTTCCTTACCCTCATATGCGGCTCAAGGGTCGTGTGCTGTTCTCTGACATCGGCGAGCAAAACAAGCCGATCGCTATTCCAGACCCCAAGACTCAGTTTCGCCTTCGGCGTTCGATCTGTTCGGCTTGGCGTAACAAGGCTTGGCATGGGCGTGTGATGGCCTTCATGGAGCTGTTGGCTGGCGACAGCCCGTATGTCGACCTTGCCGTCGGCTCGGGCGGCAGCATCACTCTCGATGCGATGCCGATCCAGTTCACAGCGCCTGTGACCGCGCGCCAGACCAACAGACTGGGAGAGGATGCGGAAGAAGCGGATCCCACAACGCTAGGCGGCCACTTCGAGGAGGAGGACGCTTGATCGAATTTTCTGAGAAATCCGTTCCGGTTCTCTACATTCCGGAACCACCGCTGGGATTCGGGCATGGACAGGCTTCGGATCATCCGAAGGACGGCCTTACGCTTTACGGGCCTGCGTCAAAGCCTGATCGTCCGCAAATTACGATAGGTGCGGTTGGTACAAAACATGGCATAGACCTTCTTTGCCGCTGGCTCGATGCGATCAGCAACCCCGTCGCAATTCCGCCTCGGGGTCAGCGCGACAAAGAGTTTCGGCTTCATCTGTCTGATTTTCCCGGTCTCGAGGAGGCCTTCGGCATCCGCGCCGATCCCGGCGCTATGATTAAGTGCGAGATTGATCCTGCGGATATCCGTGCTGCGATTGCGATCGAGAACCATCACGAGGCGGTGGCCACCACAACTAAGCTTTTCATCGACCCTATTGAACGCCACGCGAAAAATGAGGAGCGGACGGTAGACGTTTGGGTCTTCGTTGTGCCGGAAATCGTCTTCGAAACCTGCCGCCCAGTTGCGGGTCAGCGTCGCAAGGTCGAGCTCCAAAAGGGGGAATTGTCTAGGCGCCAGAAGGGGCGCGTCGACCTCCCTCTACTGGCCGGGATTATTGATGACACGCTTGAAGCAGTGTTCGATGACATTCCCGACTTCCACCGTCAGGTCAAAGCGAAGCTTTTGAAGATGGGCATTACATCTCAGCTTATTCGCGAAACAACACTTGCTCCTGAAGAGTTCGTGAACAAGGCGGGATATCCGAAACGTGGCACTCAGGATTCCGCCACTGTCGCTTGGAACCTAGCTACAGGCCTGTTCTACAAAACGCAGGCGGAACCCCCGTGGAAGATCGCTCGCATGAGGCCAGGCGTCTGTTACGTCGGCTTGGTTTTCAAGCTCCTTCCCAATCACCCTGACAATCACGCTTGCTGTGCTGCCCAGATGTTCCTCAGCGAAGGAGACGGAGTCGTCTTTCGGGGGGCGAACGGGCCATGGCAGACCGAGAACAAAGAGTTTCACCTCAGCGAGCTGGCGGCCGGCAAGCTGATCAAGACCGTACTAGATACCTACAAGCAACGTTTCGGAACCTACCCGAAAGAGCTGTTCATTCACGGCCGAACCAAGTTCAACGACGCGGAATGGGAGGCTTTCAGCAAGGCTGCTCCCGAAGGGACCAACATCGTGGGCGTGCGTATCCAATCGACTCATGGCGACACCAAGCTCTTCCGCGACGGGGATTATCCGTGCCTGCGAGGCACGGCGATCCAACTCGGAGATAAAGACGCCTATCTGTGGACCACGGGATATGCGCCACGCATTGACACCTATATTGGCCCAGAGACGCCGAACCCGTTGTTCGTGACTGTGCTCCGCGCGAGCGGTGACTATCCCTCCATCGAGACGGTGCTGGCAGACATACTGGGTCTCACGAAAATCAATTACAACGCCTGCAATTTCAGCGACGGGTTGCCGGTCACCATTCGTTTCGCGGACAAGGTCGGCGAAGTGCTAACTATGGGCAGCGCTACGGGAGCAGAGCGACAGCCGTTCAAGTTCTACGTTTAGGGGCGTCGGACGTGCGCTGGCCACCTTTGCTGTTCCCGGGCTACTCGATCCGAAGACTGAGTCCTGTTATGGAGGAATGGCGGTACTTTCAGGCGGCCGCCGGAGTTGCGCTGGGCAGGCAAAAAACGGGTCTGAGGGGCGATTGACCTCGATAGATGCCGGAACCGCGAAAATATTTTTTCTAGCAGTTTTTTCAATGAAATCAAAAGCGTAGCATTTTAACGGCCTCACAGTCGGAAAATGACCGTCGGACCGAGTACTTACCATCGAGTTTTCAAACACTTATGCGAGATTCAGACAATCGAGTGGGAATAACCCTCCCGGCCCGTGTCGCGGCGTAGCCGCGCCATGGGCCCAGGCCCCCGCCGCAATGGCTGGCGACATCCCCCATTTGAATGATAAGTCATGCGCAGCTCCCCGCGCGCTTCCCAACCGGCGTGAGATGTCCCCTGACCTGAAAGACCGTGCCATGACGGCTGTCCTGTCCGCTTACCAATCCTTGGTGCTCAGCCTGCTGCGCGCCATCTCCGGCCTGCTGCTGCTGCAGCACGGCACCTTGAAGCTGCTGGATTTTCCCGCCGCCCACCCGCCCGCCGTCGTCTTCGGCAATCTCATGTGGTTCTCCGGGGTCATCGAGCTCGTCTGTGGCGTGCTGATCACGCTGGGCCTGTTCACCCGTCCGGCGGCCTTCCTGGCCTCCGGTTTCACGGCGGTGGCCTATTTCATGGTGCATGCGCCCCGCAGCTTCTACCCGATCCTGAATGGCGGCGAGCTGACAGTGCTGTACAGCTTCGTCTTCTTCTACCTGGTCTTCGCCGGGCCGGGGCCGATCAGCCTGGATGCCAAGCTGCGCGGCAAGTAGGGCAGGGGGGCTTCAGCCCTCTCCCCGCGCCAGCCGCTCCTCGATCTCGCGCACCGTCTGCGTCAGCGGCTCCAGGCAGCGGGCCACCCCGTCCTCCTGCCCCACCACCCGGGCCATCCAGATCACGGACAGGCCGCCCAGCACGCGCCCCTGGTGGCGGATGGGCAGCGCGACAGAGCCCGTATGCGGCCAGCGCGCGCCGCCCTGGCGCAGCCCATGCCCGCGCCGGCGCGCCACCGCCACGGCACGCCCTGCCGCCAGCGCCGCGCGCGCCCCATCGGCCAAGCCCGCCGTGGCCAGGCCGATCAGCTCCCGCGCCTCGTCCTCCGGCAGGGCGGCCAGATAGGCCAGCCCGGCTGAGCTCTCCAGCAACGGGATCTCGCGCCCGGCCATGTTGCGGTCGATCGAATAGGGCGCGATGCGGTGGGTGGTCTCGCGGATCACCAGATGCGTGCCCTCCAGCGTCATCAGGTCACAGGGCCAGTGCAGGCGGCGGGTCAGCGCCTGCATGGCGGGGGCCGCCACCGCGCTGATCCATTGCTCGTCCTCGAACCCGTCCGACAGGCCGCGCACCTTCAGCCGCGGCTTGAAGCGGTCGTCGGAGGGGCTGCGCGCCACATAGCCTTCCTCCAGCAAGGTCTGCAGCAGGCGGTAGATGGTGGGGCGGGGGATGCCCGTGTCGCGCGCCAGTTCCAGCGCGGTGGCGGCGCCGCGCCGGTTCAGCGCCTCCAGCGCCGCCAGGCCGCGCGCGAAGCCGCGCACGGGCTTGGGTTGTCGCATGGTTCCCTCCCTGTCCACTCAGTGGACATTCCGCAGCGAAGCTTTGCACCGCGCCCCGCTTCCTGGGAAGCATCCCCCCAACACAGGGAGGAAACCGCCATGGCGCCAGAAAGCGCGTGGGATGAGTTGCCGCGGGTGGATGTCGCCATCATCGGCTATGGCCCGGTGGGCGCCACGCTGGCGAACATGCTGGGCCAGCGCGGCCTGTCGGTGCTGGTGCTGGAGCGCGAGGCGGCGGCCTATCACCTGCCGCGCGCGGTGCATTTCGACGATGAGGTGATGCGCGTCTTCCAGTCCATCGGCCTGGCGGAGGCGATCGAGCCCACCACCCATGTCTCGCCCGGCATGCGCTTCGTGGACGCCACGGGGAAGCTGCTGCTGGACTGGCCGCGCCCCACCACGCGCGGGCCCCAGCATTGGTACGCGAGCTACCGCTTCCATCAGCCGGAGCTGGAGGAGGTGCTGCGCCAGGGCGCCGCGCGCTTCCCCAACGTGGCCGTGCGCGCCCGCACCGAGGTCTTCGCGCTGGACGATGCCCCCGGCCAGATGCTGATCCGCGCCGAGGATCTGGCCAGCGGCCGGCTGCTGCGCATCCCCGCCCGTTACGTGGTGGGCTGCGACGGCGCGCGCTCCACCGTGCGCCGTTTCATGGGCGCGGCCATGGAGGATCTGGGCTTTCACGAACCCTGGCTGGTGGTGGATGTGCTGCTCAGCCGCCCGCGCCCCGATCTGGGCGATGCCAGCGTGCAGCATTGCGACCCGGCGCGCCCGGCCACCTATGTGCGCGGCACCGGCAACCGCCGGCGCTGGGAAATCGCGCTGCTGCCCGGAGAGGACGCGGCCGCCATGTGCCGGCCCGAGAATGTGTGGCGCCTGCTCGCCCCGTGGATCACGCCGGAGGACGCGGCGATCGAGCGCGCCGCCGCCTATGTGTTCCATTCCGCCATCGCCACGCGCTGGCGGGCGGGCCGGCTGCTGCTGGCGGGCGACGCCGCGCATCTGACCCCGCCCTTCCTGGGGCAGGGCATGTGCGCGGGCATCCGGGATGTGGCGAACCTGGCCTGGAAGCTGGCCGCCGTGCTGGGCGGCGCGCCTGAGGCACTGCTGGACAGCTACCAGTCCGAACGCTCCCCGCATGTGCGCGCCTATATCGAGCAGGCAGTGCGCCTCGGCGGCTTGATCAACACCCGCGCGATGGAGGAAGCCCTGGCGCTGGGCGGCGGCACCGCCCGCATCGCCAGCATCAAGCCCCGGCTGGGCCCGGGCCTGGCCGCGGGCTGGGCCGAGGCCAGCGGCACCATCGCGCCGCAGCCGCGCCTGTCCTGCGGGCGGCTGCTGGATGAGGCGGTGGGCGGCGATTTCGCCCTGCTGGCCCGCCCCGGCGTCGAGGCGCCGGGCGCCATCACCGACCCCGCCGTGCAACCCTTTCTGGAGCAGGCCGGCGCCATTGCCGTGGTGCTGCGCCCCGACCGCTACATCCTGGGCGCCGCGCGCGATGCCCAGGAATTGCAGACCCTTCTCAACGCCATCCCGGCGGGTGCCGAGGCCCGCCGTCAGTTCGGAGACGCCGCATGAAACTTCTTTCCTACATCACGGCCGAGGGCCAGGCCGCCTATGGTGCCGTCAAGGGCGATGGCGTGGTCACGCTGTCGGGCCGGCTGGCCGCCCCCACGCTGCGCGCACTGCTGGCCCTGCCCGATGGGCTGGCGCTCGCCGCCGCCCTGGTGGCCGCGCGGCAGCCGGACGTGGCGCTGGCGGGGCTGACCTATGCCCCCGTCATCCCCGACCCCGACAAGATCATCTGCGTGGGCCTGAACTATCACGACCATGTGCAGGAGACGGGGCGCACCGTGACCGCCAACCCCGCCCTGTTCGCCCGCTTCGCCGGCAGCCAGATCGGCCATGGCCAGCCGCTGGTGCGGCCCCATGCCTCCAACGAGTTCGACTATGAGGCCGAACTCGCCGTCATCATCGGCAAGGGGGGGCGGCACATCCCGGCCGAGGCCGCGCTGGCCCATGTCGCGGGGTATTCCTGCTACAATGAAGGCTCGATCCGCGACTATCAGCGCCACACTAGCCAGTTCCTGGCGGGCAAGACCTTCGCGGGCACCGGCGCCTTCGGCCCCTGGATGGTCACCGCCGACGAGATCCCGGACCCCACCGCCCTAACCCTGGAGGGCCGGCTGAACGGGCAGGTGGTGCAGCACACCTCCGTGGGGCAGTTGATCACGCCCATCCCGCAGCTGATCGCCTATATCTCCACCGTGCTGCCGCTGCTGCCGGGCGATGTCATCGTCAGCGGCACCCCCGGCGGCGTGGGCGCCAAGCGCACCCCGCCCTTGTGGATGAAGCCCGGCGATGTGGCCGAGATCGAGGTCAGCGGCATCGGCATCCTGCGCAACCCGGTGGTGCAGGAGGGCGGCACATGAGCCCGATCGCCCTCGGCTATATCGGCATCCGGTCGGGCCATCTGGACGATTGGGGCGGCTTCGCCACCAGGCTGCTGGGCATGCAGGCGCTGGATAGCGCCGCCAGCAGCCGCGCCTTCCGCATGGATGACCAGGCCCAGCGCCTGATCGTCAGCCGCGACAAGGCGGAGGGGCTGGCCTTTCTGGGTTGGGAGATGGCCGACGCGGCGGCGCTGGACGCCTTCGCCGCCCGGCTGTCCGACCAGGGCGTGGCGGTGGAGCGCGGCAGCCGCGCCCTGGCCGCCGAGCGCCAGGTGGCGGACCTCATCGTGTTCCACGACCCGGCGGGCACGCGGCTGGAGGCGTTTCACGGCGCCATCCGCGCCGACACGCCCTTCGAGCCCGGACGCCCCATCTCGGGCTTCCGTACCGGGGCGCTGGGCATGGGCCATGCGGTGCTGCATGTGGCGGATGCCACGGCGCTGCTGCCCTTCTACCGCGACATCCTGGGCTTCCATGTCAGCGATTACGGGCTGAAGCCCTATCCGCTGTACTTCTTCCATGTGAACGGCCGCCACCACAGCTTCGCCATGGTGGGCTCCGGGCGCGTGGGCATGCACCATTTCATGGTCGAGCTGGGCATGCTGGACGATGTGGGCCAGGGCTATGACCTGGCGCAGCTGGAGGAAGGGCGCGTGGCCTACACGCTCGGCCGCCACACCAACGACCACATGACCTCCTTCTACGCCAACAGCCCCTCCGGCTTCTTCGTGGAATACGGCTGGGGCGGGCGGGTGATCGACCCCGCCACCTGGCAGCCGCACGAGACCTTCGACGGCCCGAGCTTCTGGGGCCACGAACGCCTGCACCTGTCCCCCGAGCAACGGAAGCCCCTGCGCGACATGCGCCTGGCCGCCGCCGCCAAGGGGCTGCGCGCGCCGGTGGAATTCGGCCCCGGCTGCGCCTGGCTGGAACAGGCCATGCGCCAGCACTGACGCGACCCGGCGCGGGGGCCGCGCCCGTCCAGGACAAGCAACAACGAGGAAACCTCCCTATGATCAACCACCGCATGCTGCTGGGGATCAACCGCCGCATTCTGCTGGGCGCGCTGGGCGCCGCCCTGGTCTCGCCCGCCTTGGCCCAGCCCATCACCGTCACCCTCATCGTGCCCTTCTCCCCGGGCAGCGTGATGGACATCATGGCCCGCGGCTTCGCGGACCCGCTGCGCGTGGCGCTCGGCACCGGTGCCAATGTACTGGTGCTGAACCGAGAGGGTGCGGGGGGCGGCGTCGGCGCCGCCGCCGTGGCCCAGGCCCGCCCCGATGGCAGCACCGTGGCCTTCGCGCCCTCCGGCATGATCACCACCCTGCCGCATCTGGTGCAGGGCCTGCCCTATCGCTTCGAGGGGTTCGAGGCCGTCTGCCAGAATTTCGAGAACATCTTCGTCCTGGCCGTCGGCGCCCAATCCCCCTACCGCGACACCGCCTCCATGCTCGCCACCGCCCGCGCGCGGCCAGAGACGGTGACCTGGGGCGATGCCGGCGTGGGCACCGTCGGCAACCTGATCGGCCGCCAGCTGGAGCAGCTGGGCGGCGTGCGCATGTCCCATGTGCCCTACCGCAACCAGGGGCAGATGATGCTGGATGTGCAGTCTGGCGCGCTGGACGCCGTGATCACCACCTGGGCGACCGTGCGCGACAGCGGGCTGCGCGTGCTGGGCGTGGCCGCCGACCAGCGCCAGGCCAGCATCCCCGGCGGCCCGACCTTCGCCGAGCTGGGCCTGAATGTGACCTCACGCGGCTTCGGCGGGCTGTGGGCCCCGCGCGGCCTGCCGCGCGACGTGGCCCGCCGGCTGGAGACCGCCTGCCTGGAAGCCGCGGGCAGCCAAGCCTACCGCGACGCGATGGAACGCATCGGCCAGGTGGTGGCGCCGCTGGGGGCGGAAGCCTTCGCCGTCAGGCTGAGGGAGGAAGAACGGGACGCGAAGGGGATGATCGAGAGGATGGGGCTGCGGGTGCCTTGATGGGGCGTATGAGGCCGAAGCGCCCATAGATTCCGCCTTTGGTGGGGGGGGCCGAGGGGGGCAAGCCCCTCTCGGTGGAGCCCCCCCTCACCACAACCCGGCCAGGATCTCGAACGACCGCAGCCGCGCCTGATGGTCCCAGATCTGTGCCGTCACCATGAATTCGTCCGCGCCGGTGCGCGCGGCCAGTTCCTCCAGCCCTTTGCGCACCGTGTCCGGCCCGCCCACCACGGAGCAGGCCAGCGCGTTCTCCAGCATGGAGCGCGCGTAGGGGTCCAGGCTCTCGCCATAGCCGGGCTTCGGTGGGGGCAGCTTGCCGGGGCGGCCGGTGCGCAGCCGCACGAAGGCCTGCTGCAGGGAGGTGAACAGCAGCCGCGCTTCCTCATCCGAATCGGCGGCGAAGACGTTCACGCCCAGCATCACCCGCGGTTCGGCCAGCCGTTCCGAGGGACGGAAGCGCGTGCGGTACACCTGCACCGCCTGGTGCAGCTGCGCCGGCGCGAAATGGCTGGCGAAGGCATAGGGCAGGCCCAGTGCCGCCGCCAGCTGCGCGCCGAAGGTGCTGGAGCCCAGGATCCACACCGGCACCTCCAGCCCCGCGCCGGGCACGGCCTGCACCGCCTGGTCCGGCTCGGCGGGGCGGAAATAGGACAGCAGCTCCACCACATCCTGCGGGAAGGCGTCGGCGTCGCTGGCCAGGTTGCGGCGCATGGCGTGGGCGGTGCGCTGGTCGGTGCCGGGGGCGCGGCCCAGGCCCAGCTCGATGCGCCCGGGGTGCAGGGCGGCCAGTGTGCCGAACTGCTCCGCGATCAGCAGCGGCGCGTGGTTGGGCAGCATGATGCCCCCCGCGCCGAGCTTGATCGTGCTGGTGCCGGCCGCGACATGGGCCAGGGCCACCGCGGTGGCGGCGCTGGCGATGCCCGGCATGTTGTGGTGCTCGGCCATCCAGAAGCGGCTGTAGCCCAGCGCCTCCGCATGGCGGGCGAGGTCGCGCGAATTGCGCAGGGCCTGCCCGGCATCGCTGCCTTCGGGCACGGGGGACAGGTCGAGGATGGAAAGGGGAACCATCCCTGCCATATGGGGCGCTGCGCCCGGCTGGGGAGGGGCCAAAAAAAGAAGCCCGCCTGACCCAGAAGGGCGGCGGGCGAAGTCATACAGGGAGGCTTCACGTCTGGGAGACGAAGGATCCGAAGACCCTATCGACCCGTAAGGGCCGATGACCACTGTGTAATGCCAATCGTTTGCATGCGGTTGTGACAAGGCCGGGCGCCTGCCATGCAGTGCGCGCATTGCAGCGCGAAAACGGCAACGGCCTGGAGCGTCATGCTCCAGGCCGTTGAATTTTCACCATTTGCTCGCGGCTTGGCGTCAGCTGCTGTGCAATTGGGCCAGTTCGGACATGAGGAAGTCCCGGAACACCGCCACGCGCTTCGAATTCCGCATTTCCTCGGGATATACGAAATAGGCGTTGACCTTTGGCGTCTTCAAGTCGGGCAGCACCTGCACCAGCCCGTGCAGATCGCTCCCCACATAATCGGGCAGGGCGGCCAGGCCCAGGCCGGACTGCACGGCGCGCATGATGCCGGTCAGGCTGTTGATCTCCACCGCCGGGCGGCGCGGGCCGCCGGGGCGGCGCCCCACCTCCGCCAGCCAGTTGATGCCGTCGATCGGCGGGCGGTAGTCGCCCCAGATCAGCACCCGGTGCGCGTCCAGATCCTCGGCGCGCTGGGGCATGCCGTGCTGCTTTAGATATTCGGGCGACCCGAAGATCTGCCAGTTGAAGCTGGCGATCTGGCGCTGGATCAGGTCCGGCTGCTTGGGCGCGTGCAGGCGGATGGCCACATCGGCCTCGCGCATCGCCAGGTCGAGGTCCGCGTCATCCAGCAGGACGGAGATGTTCACCTCCGGATGCGCGTTCAGGAATTTGTGCAGGCGGGGCGCCAGCCACGCGCTGCCGAAGCCCGCCGTGGTGGTGATCTTGAGCCGGCCGGCGGCTTTCTCGCGGCCCTCGGTCAGCAGCGCCTCGGTCATCGCGAGCTTGGCGAAGACGTCGCGCACGGTGCGGTTCAGCGTCTCCCCCGACTCGGTCAGGATCAGGCCCCGCGCGTGCCGGTGGAACAGCGGCACGGAGAGCGATTCCTCAAGCGCCTGAATCTGCCGCGAGACGGCGGATTGGCTGAGGTTCAGGCTCTCACCCGCGTGGGTGAAAGAGCCGGCTTCGGCGACGGCATGGAAGACGCGAAGCTTGTCCCAGTCGAGCGGCATCAGGCGGCCTGTCTTTCCCCACTATGAGCCGCGGCGAGGAAGCGTTCGGCATCCAGCGCGGCCATACATCCGGTACCAGCCGCGGTCACGGCCTGGCGATACGTCTTGTCCTGCACGTCGCCCGCGGCGAAGACGCCGGGCACGGACGTGCGCGTGCTGCCCGGTTCGGTGATCAGATAGCCCTCGGAATCCATCCCGATCTGTCCCTTGAACACGGCCGTGGCCGGATCATGCCCGATCGCGACGAACAATCCATCAACAGAAAGCTCTGAAAACGCACCAGTCACGGTATCGCGCAGCTTGAGCGCCCGCAGGGCGGGGCGCGCGGCGTCCGTCGGCAGGGCTTCCGCCACCTCGGTGTTCCACAACACGGAGACATTGGGCAGCGCGAGCAGGCGCTGCTGCAGGATCTTTTCGCTGCGCAGGCTGTCGCGGCGGTGGATCAGCGTCACGTGCTCGGCCAGGTTGGCCAGGTACAGCGCTTCCTCGGTCGCGGTGTTGCCGCCGCCGACCACGGCCACGCGCCGGCCCCGGAAAAAGAAGCCATCGCAGGTCGCGCAGGCGGAAACGCCGAAGCCGGACAATTGTTGCTCACCCGGAATGCCCAGCCAGCGCGCCTGCGCGCCGGTCGCGATCACGATGGTCTCGGCCACATACAGGTCGCCGCTGTCGCTTTGGCAGCGGAAGGGGCGCTGGCTGAAATCCACGGCGGTGATGATGTCGTACTGCATCGCCGTGCCCATGTGCTCGGCCTGGGCGCGCATCTGCTCCATCAGCCAGGGGCCCTGCACGGCTTCGGCGAAGCCCGGGTAGTTTTCGACATCGGTGGTGATGGTCAGCTGCCCGCCGGGCTGCAGCCCGGCCACCAGCATGGGTTTCAGCCCCGCGCGCGCGGCGTAGATCGCCGCCGTGTAGCCGGCAGGGCCGGCGCCGATGACGAGAAGCGGGGTGTGATGGGTGGTGGCCACGGAGGTTTCACTCGGCAGGAAGGGTGGGATCAATGAAACAGGATGAATCGTTGACCATCATCAATATTCTTCCTGCATGCCCGCCCTGCAAGGATTCTGGAAGCCGAATCGGTCGATCGGCTTGAACCGAAGTGCGTTCGCAAGGATATTGCGCCTGGATGCGCCGTGGCGCAACGAAATATGGTTGAACAATGGCGGACGCACCAGAAGCTGAACTCGACGACGTAGACATGCACATTCTCGCGGAACTTCAGCAGGATGGACGCATCACCAATGTGGAACTGGCCCGCCGCGTCGGCCTCTCGGCGCCCCCATGCCTGCGCCGGATGCGCCGGCTGGAGGAGGTGGGGATCATCCGCGGCTACCACGCCGATGTGGCCCCGGAACCGCTGGGTTATGAGATCACCTTCTTCGCGCTGGTCGGGCTCGACAGCCAGAAGCAGGCGGTGCTGGACGGCTTCGAATCCGAGGTCACCGGCTGGCCGGAGGTGCGGGAGTGCCACATGATCCGTGGCGGCGGGGATTTCCTGCTGCGCCTGGTCGCGCGCGACACCGCGCATGAGAACCAGCTGACCAGCCGCCTGACCGGCGCGCCCATGGTCAGCCGGGTGCAGACCCTGCAGACCATCCGCACCGCCAAGCAGAGCGCGGGCGTGCCCGTGGGGCCGGAACCGGTCTGATAGCACCGGTCGATTGCTCGACCGCCGCTATCAGCCTTTGCCCTGCCCTCAAACGCCGGGCGCGAACCTCCGGTTCGCTTGGCTTCGCCGGACTGCCGGCGGGCCGCATCCGCGGCCTTGGCACGAGTCCAGGCCTCGTGCCGTTGGTATGAGTGGCCCCAGCCTGCTCCGGGCCATCACCCCCGGCTGAAGAACGCCTGCACGCCGGCCGGGTCCACCGCTTCCAGCGTCGCGGGCTGCCAAGCCGGGCTGCCGTCCTTGTCCACCAGCACGCTGCGCACGCCCTCGCGGAAATCCGGGTGCTCGTGCACCACGCGGCCGGTCAGCAGCAATTCCTCATCCAGGCACTGGCGCAGCGTCATGGTGGCGCCGCGCCGGATCAGCTCCAGCGACACCGACAGGCTGGTGGGGGACATGCGGCGCAGGGTCTTCACCTGCTCGGCCGCCCATTCGCCGCTGTCCGCCTCCAGCGCCGCGATGATGGCCAGCATGGACCCCTGGGCGAAGGCATGGTCGATCAGGGCGCGGTGCGCGGCGAAGCTGGCGGGCGGCGGGCTCTCGGCGAATTGATCCAGTACGCTGGCGTCGCCGGTCCGCGTCAGGGCCTCCCGCAGCTCGGGCAGTTTCGCCGAGGGGACGTAATGGGTGGCCAGCCCCGTGTGCACGCCATCCGCGCCCCGCAGCCGCGCGCCGGTCAGCGCCAACCAGGTGCCCAGCTGCCCGGGCAGGCGCGGCAGCACATGGCTGGTGCCGACATCGGGGAACAGCGCGATCGCGGTCTCGGGCATCGCCAGCAGCGCCTTTTCCGTCACCACCCGCGGGCCGTTATGCACAGCGAGGCCGATGCCCCCGCCCATGCACACGCCGTCGATCAGGCTGATCCAGGGCTTGCCGAATTCGGCGATGCCCTGGTTCACGGCGTATTCCTCGGTGAAGAAGGCGCTGACCGGGGCGCGGTCGCCGGCGATCGCGGCCTCACGCACCGCGCGCACGTCGCCGCCCGCGCAGAAGGCCTTGCCGCCCGCGCCTTCGAGGACGACGAGCTTCACCGCCGGGTCATGCTTCCAGGCATCGAGCGCGCCCTGGAATTCGCGGATCATGCCGAGCGAGAGCGCGTTCAGCGCCTTGGGGCGGTTCATCAGCAGCGTGCCCGCCTGGCCTTCGCGCTTCATGATCAGTTCCGCTTCGGACATCCGGTCCCTCCTTGCTGGTTGGTGCTGGGGTAGCATGGGGGGGCGGGGGTGCAAACTTCGCGGTGCGGGGGGCTGCCAAAACTTCTCCCGAAACTTCTCTGGGAAATCCGGTGTCCGTGCCCATAATCCCGCTGATTCCGAAGGAGGAACCAATGCCTTTCACCTCGAACCGGCGCACCTTGCTGCTGGGTGCGGCCGGGCTGTCCGGCGCCGTCATGGCTGCCCCCCGCCGCGTCTTCGCCCAGGCAGCCGCCCCCACCGCCGCCCCCACCGGGCCACACAGCCTGGCGCCGCTGCCCTATGCCGCGAACGCCAATGAAGCCGCCATCGACGCCATGACGATGGAGATCCATCACGATCGCCACCACGCGGCCTATGTCGGCAACCTCAACACCCTGCTGCAAGGCCAGGACGCGCTGGCGGGGCTGGCGCTGGACGATCTGCTGCTGAACCTGTCCCGCGCGCCGGAGGCGATCCGCACCGGCCTGCGCAACAATGCGGGCGGGCATGCCAACCACACCATGTTCTGGCAGATCATGGGCGGGCAGGGCGGCGCGCCGAGCGGCGAGGTGGCCGAGGCCATCACCCGCGACCTCGGCGGTTTCGACAAGTTCCGCCAGGATTTCAACGGCGCCGGCCTGCGCGTGTTCGGCAGCGGTTGGGTGTTCGTGACGGTGACCAATGCGGGCCAGCTCGCGCTCGTCACCCGCCCGAACCAGGACACGCCGCTGATGGACGGCGTGCGGGTGCTGATGGGCAACGACGTGTGGGAGCATGCCTATTACCTGCGCTACCAGAACCGCCGCGCCGACTACCTCAACGCGTGGTGGAACGTGGTGAACTGGGCGAAGATCAACGAGCGCTACGCGGCGGCCAAGGCCGGCACATTGCGTATTTGATACCGGCGGTCGAATGCTTCGACCGCCGGTATCAGCCTTTGCCCGCCCTCAAACGCCGGGCGCGAACCTCCGGTTCGCTGGGCTTCGCCGGACTGCCGGCGGGCCGCATTCGCGGCCTTGGCGGCGGTCGATGCCCTGGGCCTTTGGCAGGATACCCTGCGCTCAACGGGCGGCGAGCCAGCGGCGCGCCGCCTCCTCCGACGCCAGCGGCGCGTGCGGGTCGCTGATCCAGGCCAGCACGTCGTGGGCCACCTGCCGGCGCACCGCGTCGCGCAGCAGCAGGTGCCAGCCGCTGGGGTAATGCAGGATGCGGCGGTCCGCGCGATCCGGCAGGCCGCGCAGGATGCGCCGCGCGATGCGGGTCGGGATCACCTCGTCGCGCCCGCCGGTCAGGATCAGGCTGGGCACGGCGCAGCAATCGGGCAGGGCGTCGCGGGCGGCGTCCATTGCGTCCAGCACGCCGGTCACCAGGTCCATGCGGGGCGCGCGGATGGTCAGCGGGTCGCGGCCGAAGCGGCGCAGCGCGGCCTCATTGTCGCTGGCCGACAGGCCGCCGGCGGTGGCGGGCATGCCCAGGGCGGGGGCGATGGCGGCCAGCCCATCCACCACCCAGGGGGCGATGGCCGGCAGCTCCCGCCGGGCCGCGATGGCAGGGGCGGAGGCGATGACGCCCTGGATCGGCAGCGCTTCCCGCGCGGCCACGATGGCCACGGCCCCGCCCAGGCTCTCGCCCAGCAGGAACAGCGGCACGCCGGGGTGGCGGGCGGCGATCAGCCGGGTGGCGGCGCGGGCATCGGCCACCAGCGTGTCCATACCGGGCCAGTAGCCGCGATGGGGCGCATAGCCGAAGCCGCGCTGGTCATAGGCATAGAGCAGCACGCCGCCGGCATTCAGCAGCGGCGCCGCCTCCAGCCAGGCATTGCCGCCATGGTCGCCGAAGCCATGGACGGCCAGGATGATGGCGCGCGGCGCACCTTCGGGTGTCCAGCTGCGCAGCGGCAGCTCCGCGCCATCGGCCATGACCAGCGCCTCGGTGGGGGTGGGGCCGGCGGGGCGTGGCGGGGGCGGCGCGGGCGCCAGCGCCCAGGGGCTGGGCGGCGAGGGCAGGGGCGGCGGGGTGAAGGCCCGCAGCGCCGGGGCCTGGGTGGCCGGTCCGGCCGGGAAGCGCTGGGGCGCGCAGGCGGCCAAAAGGAGCATGAGGAGCAGGGCAGGGCGGAGCATCCCCCCGGATATGGGCCGGTTCCCCGCCCGCCGAAACCCGGCTATGACCAGCGCAGAAGGAGAATCCCTCCATGCGTGATGCGCTCATGACGGGCTATGGCCCGAAGCTGATCCCCGGCGTGACGCCGGAGGACAGGATCACCGTCGCCACCCGGGTGGTGAATTGCGATGGCGGCGGCGGCACGCTGGGCCACCCGCGCGTGGCGCTGCGGATCGTGGACCAGCAGGTGACCTGCCCCTATTGCAGCCGTACCTATGTGCTGGCCGCCGACGCGGCGGAGGATCATGGGCACTGAGCCCCCAGCATCCGGGGCCAACAGCGCGGACGCCCCGCCCGAGCCCCCCAAGGGCCCGGCGGATGCCCCGCATCTGATCCTGATCGACGGCTCGGGCTATATCTTCCGGGCCTTCCATGCGCTGCCGCCGATGACGCGGCCGGATGGCGTGCCGGTGAATGCCGTGTTCGGCTTCTGCCAGATGATCGGCCGCTTCCTGGAACAGCATGCCGCCACGCATATCGCCGTGGTGTTCGATACCGCGCGGCAGACCTTCCGCAACGATTTCTACCCCGCCTACAAGGCCCACCGCCCCGACCCGCCCGAGGAGCTGATCCCCCAATTCGCCCTGATCCGGGAGGCCACCCAGGCCTTCGGCGTGGCCGGGCTGGAACTGGCGGGCTATGAGGCCGATGACCTGATCGCGGCCTATGCCAAGGCGATGGAAGCCCAGGGCGGGCGCGTGACCATCGTCTCCTCCGACAAGGACCTGATGCAGCTGGTGCGCGATTCCGTGCAGCTGCTGGACCCCATCAAGCAGAAGCCCATCCGCGCCCCCGAGGTGATGGAGAAGTTCGGCGTGACGCCGGACAAGGTGGTGGAAGTGCAGGCCCTGGCCGGCGACGCCACCGACAATGTGCCCGGCGTGCCCGGCATCGGCATCAAGACCGCGGCGCAGCTGATCACCGAATACGGGGACCTCGAAACCCTGTTGGCCCGCGCCGGCGAGATCAAGCAGCCCAAGCGGCGCGAGACCCTGCTGGAGAACGCCGAGAAGGCCCGTATCTCCCGCCGGCTGGTGCAGCTGGATGCCGACGCCCCGCTGCCCGCGCCGATCGAGAGCCTGGTGGCCCGCG
The DNA here is from genome assembly GCF_009900765.1 of Rhodovarius lipocyclicus. GTDB lineage: Bacteria > Pseudomonadota > Alphaproteobacteria > Acetobacterales > Acetobacteraceae > Rhodovarius > Rhodovarius lipocyclicus. Next base: position 80,142 of record NZ_JAAABL010000004.1, on the reverse strand, counting down.
CGCCCGACACCGGGCGCCTCGGCGCCTTCCTGCGGGAGCAGAATTTCCGCTCGCTGGTGGCCCGGCTGGGGCTGGGCGATGCGCGCGCCTCCATCCCCACCCGCGTGTCCTCCGGCCCCGCCCCGGTGGTGGAGGTGGACCCGGCGGCCGCCTCCTATGGCCCCTACGAGACCATCCTGACCGAGGAGGCGCTGAAGGCCTTCCTGGCGGGCGTGCAGGGCGTGCTGGGCTTCGACACCGAGACCGACAGCCTGGACGCGCTGAAGGCCCGGCTGGTGGGGATTTCCATCGCCTCCGCCCCCGGGCGCGCGGCCTATATCCCGCTGCGCCATGGCAGCAACGACATCTTGAACCCGGCCCCCGTCCAGCTCTCGCTGGAGGCGTGCCTGGCCCTGCTGCGCCCGGTGCTGAGCGATCCCGGCACGCTGAAGATCCTGCACAACGCCAAGTACGATCTGGAAGTGATGGCGCGGCCCGAGAATGGCGGCGTCATGATCGGCCCGGTGGATGACACCATGCTGATCTCCTACTCCATGGATGCCGGCCGCTGGTCCCAGGGCATGGACCCGCTGAGCGAGCAGCATCTGGGCCACACCCCCGTCAGCTTCGACAGCGTGACCGGCAAGGGCGTGAAGCGCATCACCTTCGACCTGGTGCCGCTGGACCAGGCCACCGCCTATGCCGCCGAGGATGCGGACGTGACGCTGCGCCTGTGGCTGAAGCTGAAGCCGCTGCTGCGCACCGAGAACGCCCTGGCGCTGTATGAGCAGGTGGAGCGCCGCATGGTGCCCGTCCTCGCCGCCATGGAGACGGACGGCATCAAGGTGGACGGCGTGGAGCTGCGCCGCATCGGCGACGATTTCGCCGGCCGGCTGGCGACGCTGGAGGCCGAGTGCCACCGCCTGGCCGGGCGCGCCTTCAACGTCGCCTCCCCCAAGCAATTGGGGGAAATCCTGTTCGACGAGATGGGGCTGAAGGGCGGCAAGAAGGGCAAGACCGGGGCCTATTCCACCGATGCCCGCGTGCTGGAGGACCTGGCCGCCCAGGGTGCCGAACTGCCCAAGGTGGTGCTGGAGCACCGCCAGTTGGCCAAGCTGAAATCCACCTATGTGGAGGGGCTGGCCACGGCGCTGGCCGCCGATGGCCGGGTGCACACCGATTTCTCCATGGCCGTGACCAGCACCGGCCGGCTATCCTCCACCGAGCCGAACCTGCAGAACATCCCGGTCCGCACGCCGGAGGGGCTGCGCATTCGCGAGGCCTTCATCGCCGAGCCCGGCCATGTGCTGATGAGCGCCGACTATTCGCAGATCGAATTGCGGCTGCTGGCGCATATGGCCGATGTGCCCGCCCTGCGCGATGCCTTCGAGAAGGGGCAGGACATCCACGCCCGCACCGCGTCGGATGTGTTCGGCATCCCGCTGGAGGCGGTGGACAAGGAATCCCGCCGCCGCGCCAAGACGGTGAATTTCGGCATCATCTACGGCATCAGCGCCTTTGGCCTGGGCGCCCAGCTGGGCCTGCCGCCCGGCGAGGCGCGGGCCATCATCGACGCCTATTTCCGCCAATACCCCGGCATCCGCGCCGAGATGGAGCGGCTGAAGGACGAGGCCCGGATCAAGGGCCATGTCCTCAGCCCCTTCGGCCGCAAGCTGTGGATCCGCGATATCGGCGCCAAGGACGCGATGCTGCGCCAGGGCGCCGAGCGCCAGGCGATCAACGCCCCCTTCCAGGGCGGCGCCGCCGAGATCATCAAGCGCGCCATGGTGCGGGTGCCGCTAGCGCTGCAGCGGGCCGGGCTGTCCGCCCGCATGCTGCTGCAGGTGCATGACGAGCTGGTGCTGGAAGTGCCGGAGGCGGAGCTGGACGCCACAGCCATGCTGATGAAGCATGTCATGGAAGGCGTGGCAGCGCTTCGCGTGCCCCTGGTTGTGGAAGTAGGCTCCGGCAAGAATTGGGCGGAAGCACACTAGGCACATGGCCTTCACAAGAACGGAGCGTGGAACGCTCGGCGTGATCGCCGGCGCGCATGCGGTGAGTCACATCCATCTGCTGGTCATCCCGCCGCTGTTCCCGCTGTTGCGGGACCTGCTGGGGGTGGGGTTCCTCGAACTCGGCTTCGCGCTGACGGTGGCCAATATCATCTCCGCCGCCACCCAGGCGGCCGTGGGGATGATGGTGGACCGGCTCGGGCCGCGCCGGGTGCTGATGGCGGGGCTGCTGCTGGGGGGCTCGGCCTTCGTCCTGCTGGGGCTGGCGCCCAGCTATCCGATGCTGCTGGTGGCCTCTGCCATGTATGGGCTGGCCAATGCCGTGTACCACCCGGCCGACTACGCCATCCTGGGCGCCACCATGGCCGAGGAACGGGTGGGGCGGGCGTTCTCCTTCCACACCTTCGCGGGCTATGTCGGCGGCGCGGTCTCTCCGGCGTTGATGCTGGGGGCGGCCTATGCGCTGGGCGTGCCGGGCGCACTGTTCCTGGCCGGGGCGCTGGGGCCGCTGGCGGCCCTGCCGCTGCTGCGCGGCGCGCTGGCCGAGCGCCCGCAGCCCCGGCCCGCCCGGGTGGCCGGCGCCCCCCGCCTGCTGAACGGTACGGTGCTGGCGCTGACCGGCTTCTTCATCCTGATCGCGCTGTTCAACAGCGGCATCCAGAATTTCGCGGTGCCCGCCTGGGCGATGCTGGATGGGCTGTCGCTGGCCGCCGGCAACACGGCCCTCACCGCCTGGCTGGCCATGAGCGCCGCGGGCGTGCTGCTGGGCGGCGTGGTGGCGGACCGCACGCGGCGGCACGGGCTGGTCGCGGCCGGGGGCTTCCTGGCGGCCGGGCTGCTGCTGCTGGTCGCGGGCTTCGCCGCCCTGCCGCCGGTGGCGCTGGCGCTGGTGATGGGGGCCAGCGGCTTCCTGTCGGGCATGATCATGCCGTCGCGCGACATGCTGGTGCGCGCGGCGGCGCCCCCGGGGCAGGCGGGGGCGGTGTTCGGCGTGGTCAGCACCGGCTTCAACCTGGGCGGCATGATCGGGCCGCTGGGCTATGGCTGGCTGCTGGACCGGGGCCAGCCCTCGATGATGTTCGCGGCGGCGGCGGGCTGCGTGGGCCTGGCCGTGGCGATGGCGCTGTGGCAGGAGCACCGGGCCTCGGCCCGGCGCGGCGCGCTGGTGGCGGCGGAGTAGGGTTTCAATAGCAGCTCAGCCGCGCCACCGCCCGCACCGTGCCGTCGGTCATGCCGGGCTTCAGCACATTCGCCAGCGCGATGGTGGTGCGCTGCCCGGCCGGCAGGCGGAACATCTGGCCCTCGACGAAGTTCTGCTGCACGGGCGGCGCCTGGAACCGCACGCTGAAATTCTGCTGCGCGGCCGACAGGTTGCGCACGGCGATGGAGATCGTGACCAGATCGGAACCGCGCGGGTCCCTCGGCACGCGCTGGGTGCCGGTGGTCACCTGATCGATGGAGAGCAGGCCGGCCTGCACGCAGTCGGTCTGCGCCAGCGCGGCGGCGGAGAAGCCCGCCAGGGCGGCCAGGGTCAGAATACCGGTGCGGATCATGGGATGGGCTCCTGCCTCTCAGGGACAGGCGGAGCATGACATGGCATGGGCGCCATGGGCGATAGGGCGGTGCCTATCGCGGCGATCGGGAGGGACAGGCCCTCCCGTCCGGTCTCAGCGCTGGCCGCGCCGGTGGGTGATCTGCTGCACCCGGGCCACCTGGCGGCTGGCCTGGGCGGCGGTACGGGCCGTGCCGGGGCGCTGCGCGGCGCCGCGGCCATGGTTCGCCGGGCGGGTGTAGCTGACGCGGCGGAAGCCATCGTCCAGGCTGGCATAGGCCGGGGCCTCGCCATTGTCCGGGCGGTTGTGGATGAAGCCGAAGGTCGGGTAGGCGCGACCGTGCAGCGAGGGGTCGTGGCCGACCTGCACCCGCACCTGGGTCCAGCTATTGTCGTCGGAGACGTCGATCACCGAGACATTCTGCATAACGGAGCCACGGCGGATGCCGGGGCCACCCCAATTGGCATGGTCGATCAGGATCTGGCGGTTGTTCACCACGCGGGAGACCACGGCGACGTGGCCGGAGCTCATCCCGCCCGAGGAGGCGAAGGCCAGCACGGCGCCGGCTTCGGGGCGGCGGCTGCGGGCGTAGCGGCCGGCGGCGTTGTGCCACCAGTCACGGCCATTGCCGCGCACATCCATGCCGGTGACCATGCGCACATAGGGAACGCAGGAAATGCCGCCCCAGTTGGTGACGCCGGCGCGGCGCACCGCGTTGCGGCCGCGCTGCTGGGCCGGGCGGCCATGCAAGGCGGCCTGTGGCCGGGCCGCGTTGCGGGAGGCCTGCTGCTGGGTGGTCGTCTGCCCGGACCGCGCAGCCTCCGCCGCTTTGAACGGCGTGGTGATGGCAAGCCCAAGGCAAAGGCTCAAAGCCAGCATAGAAACCCGCATGCAGCCCCCTTCTGAAGCCACGGACCAAACGGCCCGCTTCCCGGAAACGTGTTTGTGACAGGCGGCATCTGGGGGCAACCACGCACAATGATACAAGCCGAAATCCGTCGTGATTTGTCGGATCGCCCTGTGGATAACTTGCGGGGATAGGATCAATATCCTTACTGCGTCCGGACTAAACCCGAAGGCCACAGTGTGGTGGCGCAAATGCCACAGCTTCGGCGCGACTCACGTACCGCGCTGCAACATCAACGTCTCACCGACCTCCGGGATGCGGAAATCGGCGGAATTCTTGCACTTTTGTAAACGCTCCGCCGGTTCCTCCATCGCCTCCTGGGTCAGTTTGAACACGCCGTGGTGCATGGCGATGGCGGTCCGCGCCCGCAGCGCGCGCTGCGCCTCCACGGCCTGTTCGGGGGTGATATGCACCGCCTGCATAAACCAGAACGGCTCATAGGAACCGATAGGAATCAACGCTGCATCGAAGGGGCCCAGTGTCTCGCCGGTCACTGACAGATGCGACCCCCAGGCGGTATCTCCGACAAAACACAACCGGAACCCGCAGGGCAGTTCCAGCGCGAAACCGCCCCACAGGCTGCGGCTGTGGTCGAAGGGCGTGCGGGCCGCGAAATGCCGCGCGGGGGTGAAGGTGGCGCGCGCGCCATGGGGCAGGGGGGTGCTCTGGCCCCAATCCAACTCGATGGCGCCGGGGATGCCCCAGCGCGCCAGCCGCGCGGCATTGCCCAGCCCCGTGGCGATCACCGGCGCATCCCGCCGGTGCAGCGCGGCCAGGGTCGGCCGGTCCATATGATCGTAATGCGCGTGGGAGAGCAGCACGGCGTCGATGCGCGGCAGCGCGCCCCAGGCGATGCCCGGCGCCCGCACCCGCCGGGGCCCGGCCCAGCTGACGGGGGAGCACCGCTCGGACCACACCGGGTCCGTCAGCAGCGTCACCTCCGGCGTGCGGATCAGGAAGGTGGCGTGGCCCACATGGGTGATCGCCACCTCGCCCGGCCCGGGGTCCGGGCGCGGGTGGTCGCGGTTGGGCAGTTGGCGTGGCCAGGGCGTGCCGCGGCCCTCGGCCACCATGCGCAGCAGGGCGCGCAGGGGCTGACCGCCCCGGCTGCCATCGGGGTTCAGGAACCGCCCGTTCCGGCGCGGGGCGGGCCCCAGGGTCACCCCTTCACGCCCAGCCGGCCCGCCATTTCCTGGATGAACTGCCAGGCGACGCGCCCGGAGCGCCCGCCGCGCGTCACCGACCATTCCACGGCCGCGCGGTGCAGCTCCTCCTGCCCGATCGGCAGGGACAGCGCCGCCGCATAGCCGTCGATCATGGCAAAGAAGGTTTCCTGGTCCGTATTGTGGAAGCCCACCCACAGCCCGAACCGGTCGGACAGCGAGACCTTCTCCTCCACCGCCTCGCCGGGGTTGATGGCGGTGCTGCGCTCATTCTCCATCATGTCCCGCGGCATCAGGTGCCGGCGGTTGGAGGTGGCGTAGAACAGCACATTGGCCGGCCGCCCCTCGATCCCGCCATCCAGCACCGATTTCAGCGCCTTGTAATCGGCGTCCTCGCGCTCGAAGGACAGGTCGTCGCAGAACACCAGCGCCCGGCGCTCCTGCCCGCGCAGGATGTTCAGCAGCTCCGGCAGGGTGGAGATGTCCTCCCGCTGGATCTCGATGAGGGCCAGGCTGCCGGGGTAGGCGGCGTTCGCCTCGGCGTGGGCGGCCTTCACCAGCGAGGACTTGCCCGTGCCCCGCGCGCCCCACAGCATGGCGTTGTTGGCCGGGAAGCCCTGCGCGAAGCGCAGCGTGTTGGTCAGCAGAATCTCCTTCTGCCGATCGATCCCCTTCAGCAGCACGAGATCGACGCGCGACACCCTGGGCACCGGCGCCAGCCGCGCGGGCGGGCCCGGGTGCCATACGAAGGCATCGGCGCCGGTCAGGCTGGGCGTTTCCTCCTGGCGGGGCGCCATGCGCTCCAGCGCCTCGGCAATGCGGAGAAGAAGGGCGTCGTTCAGGCTGCTCATCCCCCTGCTTTGGCGGCAATCGGGCCATTCATCAAGCGGCCGCGCTTGACGGGGGCAGGCGTGCCGTTAGGTTCCGCCCAAATCTCCGGAGCCAAAAACCATGTTCATCTCGCCCGCCTACGCCCAGGACGCCGCACCGGGCGCCGCCGGGATGGTGATGCAGCTCGCGCCGCTGGTCCTCATCTTCGTGGTGTTCTACTTCCTGCTCATCCGCCCACAGCAGAAGAAGGCCAAGGAACACCGCGCCATGCTGGCCGAGCTGAAGCGCGGCGACCGCGTGGTGACCGCCGGCGGCATCGTGGCCGAAGTGAAGAAGGTGACCGAAGGCTCCGACGAGATCGAAGCCGATATCGCCCCGAACGTGCGCGTCACCCTGGTGCGTGGCACGATCCAGAGCGTGATCCGCCCGCAGCCGGCGAACGATACCAAGGCCTGATTGAGGGCGCTGCCCTCAAACTCCCGTTGAGGGGGAAATGACTTTCCCCCTCAAGCTCCCCCATTACTTTCCGTCAGTTTGGGGATGGCACTTGAGCCTGCGAAGGCATTTCTGATAAAATTATATAATAATATCAATTATATAAGATCAGATCTGGCCCCAAACTCCTCGCAGGGGCCTGGGGAGATCTTATCTCCCCAGCGGATGGGGTCTGGGGAAGGCAGAGCCTTCCCCGGTCCGCCTTCCCCGGTTATTCCGGCTGCCGCCTGAACATCCACAGCCCGATCGCCGCCGAGACCACGAACAGCCCTCCGGCCACCGCGATCTGCCAGAACCCATCCACCCGCACGCCTTTGCCCAGCAGCGCGAAGATCAGTGTCTGCGGCAGGTATCCCACGGCCGAGCCCGCCAGGAACGGCCACAGCCCCACGCTGGCCAGCCCCGCCACCAGGTTCAGCGCCAGGTTGTTGCCCACCGGCAGCAGTCGCAGCGCCAGGGTGGCGGCGAAGGCGTCGCGGCGCAGGCGGTCCACCAGGGGCCGCAGCTTCGGGCCGAAGCGCCCGGCCAGCCGCCGTTCCGCCCAGCCGCGCCCGACGGCCCCGGCCCACAGGAAGGCCAGCGCCGCCCCCAGCACCTGGGCGCCGAGGCCGAGCGCCGTGCCCAGTGCCGCGCCGAAGGCATAGCCGCCCAGGAAGGCGATGGATTGCCGCGGCACGCCCACGGCTGTCGCCAACCCGCCGGCCAGCAGGAAGATGGCCTCGCCCAGCAGGCCTTCGTCGCGGATGTAGCGATCGACCCAGGCGGCCCCCTGGGATGTGGCGGGCACGCTGGCCAGCAGCCGCAGCAGCAACCCCGCCGCCGCCAGCCCGCCGGCCAGCACCAGCAGCTTCAGCAGCGAGGACCAGACGCGGTTCATGCCTCGGAGGAGGTCTCGACCACCGGGCGCTTCCAGCGCCGCTGCAGCCAGGCCACGCCAATCAGGTCCATGAAAGCCACGGCCAGCCGGTCCAGCGTGCCGTAGTTGGACACGCCGCGCGTGCGCGGGCGGTGGTTCACGGGCTCGCTGACCACGCGCCCGCCCTGGCGCAGCACCAGCGCGGGTAGATAGCGGTGCATGTGATCGAAATGCGGCAGGTCCAGGAACAGGGCGCGGGGGAACAGCTTCAGGCCGCAGCCGGTGTCCGGTGTCGCGTCCTTCAGCAGCCAGGCGCGCACGCGGTTGGCGATGCGGCTGGAAAAGCGCTTCACCGCCGTGTCCTTGCGGTTCACCCGGTGGCCGGCGATCAGGATGGCCCCGCCATCCGTCTCGGCGCGGGCCAGCAGGCGGGGGATGTCGGCCGGGTCGTTCTGGCCGTCGCCGTCCAGCGTGGCGATCCAGTGGCCGCGCGCGGCCTTCACCCCCGTGATGACCGCGGCCGATTGCCCGCAGCTGCGCTGGTGGCGCAGCCAGCGCACCCCGGCGCGGACCAGTTCCTCGCCGGTGGTGTCGGTGCTGCCGTCATCCACGTACACAATTTCGTGAGCGACCCCCGCCAGCGCGGCCCTGATTTCGGCCACCAGGGGCGCGATGTTGGGGGCCTCGTTGCGCACGGGCACGACGACGGAGATGAGGGGCGCTGCGGCCGGGAGGGTCATGCGGGGGCGGGTAGCAGGCAAAGCGGCACTCCACAATCCGTGCCGCGCGCCGCCCCGTCCTGGCCGGGAGACAGGCAAGCACAGGCTGCACAACGCTCCGCAGTAATTTATATAATAGCGTCATGCCCTTCGATGCCCGTACCGCTCCCGCCCCCGCAACCTCGCTGCGCCCTGTCGCCTTCTGGCTGCTGGCGGTGGCCGGGCTGATCTGGGCCATGGTGGCGCTGGGCGGCGCCACGCGGCTGACGGGTTCGGGCCTGTCCATCATGGAATGGGCGCCCCTGCGCGGCGTGCTGCCGCCGATGAGCGAGGCCGAGTGGCGGCGCCTCTACGACCTGTACCGCACCATCCCGCAATATGAGCTGGTGAATGCGGGCTTCGGGCTGGAGGGGTTCAAGCGGATCTTCTGGCTGGAATGGGCGCACCGGCTGTGGGGGCGGATGATCGGCATGGCCTATCTGCTGCCCTTCCTGTGGTTCTGGTGGCGCGGCGCCATCCCGCGCACGCTGCTGCCGCGCATGGGGCTGCTGTTCCTGCTGGGCGGCGCGCAGGGCGGCATCGGCTGGTTCATGGTCGCCTCGGGCTTCGATGACGGCAACACGGCCGTCTCCCCCTATCGCCTCGTGCTGCATCTGGGCATGGCCTTCCTGCTGTATGGCGCCATTCTCTGGACGGCGCTGGGGCTGCTCTGGCCCGTGCCGCCCGCCCTGCCGGCGGCGGCCAGGCGCGGCTCCATCCGCCGGCAGGTGGGCTGGGCGTTCGGCCTGTCGGTGCTGACCATGCTGGCGGGCGGCTTCGTGGCGGGTATCCGCGCGGGCTTCACCTACAACACCTTCCCGCTGATGGACGGCGCGCTGCTGCCGCCCGATTACGGCTCGCTCAGCCCCTTCTGGCACAATCTGACGCTGAATGTGGGGGCGGTGCAGTTCAATCACCGGCTGCTGGCCACGCTGACGCTGCTGGCCGCGATCGGTGCCGGGGTCTCGGCGTTCAAGCGCCTGCCGGCCGGTGCCGTGCGGGGGGCGGTGCTGGGGCTGCTGGGCGCGGTGCTGCTGCAATACGCGCTGGGGGTGGTCACGCTGTTGCATGTGGTGCCGGTCGGGCTGGGCACGCTGCACCAGGGCGTGGCCGTGCTGGTGCTGACCATGGGGCTGGTCGCGCTGCACCGGCTGCGAGACCCGGCCGCATGAACGAAGGCGCCGCCGGACCCACGCCGCCGCTGCCCAGCCAGACCGTGGCGGAGAGCATCCTGGAGGCGCTGCCCGTCGGCGTGATCGTGTGGGGGCCGGAGCGGCGCGCCCGCTTCGTCAATGCCGCCTATAACCGGATCTACTCCGACAATCCCGTCCACCCGGGCGAGGCCATGGAGCCCAAGCTGTGGGAGCGCGCCCGGGGCGGGGAATACGGCCCCGGCGATCCCGCCGCCATCGTGCAGGGCATCCTGGATGCCATGGACCAGCCGGTGATGCTGGAGCGTCCCCGCCCCGACGGGCGCTGGGTCGCGGTGCGCCGCGCGCCGCTGCCCGATGGCGGGCACGTCATCACCGTCTCCGACCTGACGGAGCTGTACCAGGCCCGCCAGGACCTGGCCCAGCACGCCGACACGCTGGACAAGATGCTGAACGGCATCCGCCACGGCCTCGCGCTGTATGCCGAGGACGGCACGCTGATCGCGGCGAACCGCCTGGCCGCCGAGATCAGTGGCGTACCCCCCGAGGTGATGGTGCCCGGCACGCCCTTCCATCTGATCCGGGAGGCCCAACTGCGCGCCGGCGAGTTCGGCCGGGAGGAAGGGGAGAAGCAGGAATTCCTGGCTCGCCGGCCCGAGCAGCCCTGGCGCGGCCCCGAACGCTATCAGCGCCGCCGCCCCAATGGCCGCACCATCGAGATCACGACCGACCCGCTGCCCAGCGGCGGCTTCGTGCGCACCTATTCCGACATCACGGAAATGATGGCCGCCCAGCAGCAGATCGGCGAGCAGGCGGGGCGCATGCGCGTGATGCTGGAGGGCATGCGCCATGGCCTGGCCCTGTTCGACCAGACGGGGCATGTGGTGACGGCCAACCGGCTGGCGACCGAGATGTGCGGGCTGGGCCCGGGCCAGTTCGCGCCGGGCACGACCCTGCGGCAGCTGTTCATCATGCAGCTGGAGGCAGGGGAATTCCCCGACAACGAGGCCACGCGCGAGATGACGCGGCGGGTGGACACGGACTGGCACCTGAACATCGGCCGCTATGTCCGCCGCCGCCCTAATGGCCGCATCATCGAGGTGGTGAACGACCCGCTGCCCGATGGCGGCGTGCTGCGCACCTATACCGACATCACCGAGATCACCGAGGCGGAGGGCCGACTGACCGCCCAGGCCCGGCTGATGAACACGATGCTGGAAGGGCTGCCGCAATCGGTGGTGCTGACCGATGCCCAGGGCGTGGTGCTGGCGGTCAACCGGGTGGCCAACCGCTTCGCCCAGCTGACGGAGGAGGAACTGCACCCCGGCACCAGCATGCTGGATGTGCTGTGCCTGCAGGCCGAGCGCGAGCGCTTCCCGACGGAGGCGGACCGGCTGGCCTTCATCGAGCTCGGCCGCCGCACGGCGCTGGAGCCCGGGCATTATGTCCGCCGCCGCGCATCGGGGCAGGTGGTGGATGTGGTGGTGCAGCGGCTGGAGGGCGGGCAGTTGCTGCGCGTCGTCACCGACATCACCGACCTGCACAACGCGCAGGAGGAAGCGCGCGCCCGCGCCAACCTGCTGCAGACCATGCTGGAGAACATCCGCCATGGCGTGATCCTGTATGGCCCCGACCAGCGCGTTCTGGCCGCCAACCGCCTGGCCGCCGACATGACCGGCGTGCCCGACCTGCACATCAACCCCGGCCGCACCATGAAGGACGTGCTGGACGAGCAGCTGCGGCGCGGGGCCTTCGGGCGGCCGGATATCGCCCAGGCCCAGCATGCCTGGTTCCTGGCGCTGGACCGCACCGTCTCCCACGCGCTGCAGCGCGTCAGCCCCGATGGGCGGCTGCTGGAGATCACCTCCGACCCCACGGCCGATGGCGGCTTCGTGGTGTCCATGACCGACAGCTCGCGCCTCGCCCGGGCGGAGGCGGAGGCCAAGCGCCGCGCCGAGGTGCTGGGCGCCATGCTGGAGAATATCGGCCACGGCGTGTGCCTGTTCGACGGCGAGCACCGGCTGCTGGCGGTGAACCAGGCCCTGCGGGACATGCTGGGGCTGAGCGACGCGGTGCTGCAGCCCGGCACCCATTTCCGCGACTATGTGGCCGAACTCGCCGCGGCCGGGGCCTATGGCGAGGGCGAGGCGGCGGCGGCCATCGCCCTCGGCTACATCGCCGACGACCGCACCAAGCCCAGCCGCGTCGTGCGCGAAAGCCAGAACGGCCATACGCTGGAGGTGGTGAGCCAGCCCATCCCCGGCGGCGGCTTCGTGCTGACCTATACCGACGTGACCGAGGACCGGGCCATCCGCGGCGAGCTGGAACGCGCCCGCGACGCGGCCGAGGCGGCCAATGCCTCCAAATCCCGCTTCCTGGCCACCATGAGCCATGAGCTGCGCACGCCGCTGACCGCGGTGATCGGCTTCGCCGAGGCCCTGCAGCGCAATCCGGATGCCCCCCGGCGCGAGGAATACCTCTCCAGCATCCATGAGGCCGGCCGGCATCTGCTCTCCCTCATCAACGACATCCTGGACCTGGCCAAGGCCGAGCAGGGCAGCCTGCCGGTGCAGGAGGGGGTGGTGGACCTGCGCGAGCTGCTGCACAGCGTGGCCGGGGTGATGCGGGTGGAGGCCGAGCACGCCGGGCTGCAACTGCACACCCGCATGCCGGACAACCTGCCGCGCCTGCGCGGGGATGACCGGCGCTTCCGCCAGGTGCTGCTGAACCTGCTGTCCAACGCGGTGAAGTTCACCCCGACCGGCGGGCAGGTCACGCTGGGGGCGGAGCCCGGGCAGAGCGGCTCCTGGTCCATCTACGTGACGGATACCGGCATCGGCATGGACGACACCGACATCCCCCGCGCCTTCCAGCCCTTCCAGCAGCTGGATGACAGCCTGGCCCGGCGTTTCGAGGGCACGGGGCTCGGCCTGCCGCTGGCGCGGATGCTGACGGAGGCGCAAGGTGCCACCCTGACCTTGCACAGCAAGCGCGGAGAGGGCACGACCGCCGTGGTCCGCATCCCCGCCGACCGTCTGCTCAAGCCGGAGCCCGTATGACCGAGCCGCTCGCCGCCACCGATGCCCTGTTCTTCTCCCGCCTCGATCGCGCGGCGGCCGAGGCGCGGGTGGCCGAGGCGTTGCATGGGATGGAGGATGGCGAGCTGTTCCTGGAATACCGGGAAAGCGAGGCGATCAGCCTGGATGACGGGCGTATCCGCTCGGCCAGCTTCGACACCAGCCAGGGCTTCGGCCTGCGCGCCGTGGCCGGAGAGGCAGCTGGCTTCGCCCATGCCGGCGAACTGACCGAGGAGGCGCTGGCCCGCGCGGCCGAGGCGGTGGCCCCCGTGCGCGCGGGCTTTTCCGGCCGCTGGGCCGCGCCGCCACCGCCCACCCAGGCGCGGCTGTATTCCGATGCCAACCCGCTGGGCGAGATGGATTTCCCCGCCAAGACCGCGCTGCTGATGGAGCTGGACGCCTATGCCCGGGCGCGCGACCCCCGGGTGAAGCAGGTCAGCGCCTCCATCACCGGGGAATGGCAGGCGGTGCAGATCATGCGCGCCGACGGCGTGCGGGTGGCCGACCTCAGGCCGCTGGTGCGCCTGAGCGTTCAGGTGGTGGTCGAGCAGGACGGCCGGCGCGAGAGCGGCGGCCACGGCACCGGCGGGCGGTTCGGCTACACGCATATCCTCTCGCGCCAGGTCTGGACCGGCGCGGTGGAGGAGGCGCTGCGCCAGGCGCTGGTGAACCTGGACAGCATCCCCGCCCCCGCGGGCGAGATGGAGGTGGTGCTGGGCAATGGCTGGCCCGGCATCCTGCTGCATGAGGCGATCGGCCATGGCCTCGAAGGCGATTTCAACCGCAAGAAGACCTCGGCCTTCTCGGGGCTGATGGGCCAGCGCATCGCCGCACCCGGCGTGACGGTGGTGGATGACGGCACCATCCCCGACCGGCGCGGCAGCATCACGGTGGATGACGAGGGCACGCCCTCCGGCCGGACGGTGATGATCGAGGACGGCATCCTGACCGGCTTCATCCAGGACCGGCAGAATGCCCGGCTGATGGGCGTGCCCCCCACCGGCAACGGGCGCCGGCAGTCCCACGCGCATGCCCCCATGCCGCGGATGACCAACACCATCATGCTGGGCGGGCAGCACGCGCCGGCCGAGATCATCGCCAGCGTGAAGCGCGGCCTGTACGCGGTGAATTTCGGCGGCGGGCAGGTGGACATCACCAGCGGCAAGTTCGTCTTCTCGGCCGCCGAGGCCTATCTGATCGAGGACGGGAAGATCGGCGCGCCGGTGAAGGGTGCCACCCTGATCGGCAATGGGCCGGACGCGCTGACCAAGGTGGTCATGGTGGGCAATGACAGCGCCATGGACCCCGGCATCGGCACCTGCGGCAAGAACGGGCAGGGCGTGCCGGTAGGGGTGGGCCAGCCCACACTGAAGATGCTCGGGCTGACGGTGGGCGGCACGGCGGTCTGAGGCTGCGGTGGCTCAGGGGCCTTGCCCCTGAAACCCCAGTCAGGGGCTCCGCCCCCGACACCCCCGCCAGGACCGTGCTCGGTCCTGGACCTAGATCAGTTGGTGCTGACCTTGGTGTGGTATATCTTATTGATTTTTATAATCAAAATATCGGAGACCTTGCCAAGGTAAGGCGCCAAACTCCTGGGTTCCAAGGGCCTTTCGGCCTTTGGCGGAGCCCCTCGGTGGGGATTCGGGGGCAACGCCCCTGAGCCTGCCGGCCTGCCCTCTTGCCTCTGGGGCCGTCACGGTTCATGCCGAGGCCACGCAATGTCATACGGAAGCAACCGATGAACCTGTCCGGTGTCCTGTCCCATACCCGCATCCAGCAGACTGCCATGGTGCTGGGCGGCACGCTGCTGCTGACCCTCTCCTCGCGCGTCGAGGTGCCGATGATCCCGGTGCCGATGACCATGCAGACCCTGGCCGTGACCATGATCGGCGCGCTGTACGGCTGGCGCCTGGCCGCCGTGACCGTGCTGGCCTGGCTGGCGCAGGGCGCGATGGGCCTGCCGGTCTTCGCGGGCGGCGTGGGTGGGTTCGCCAAGCTGATGGGGCCGACCGCCGGCTATCTCTGGGCCTTCCCGGTGGCGGCGATGGCCACGGGCTGGCTGGTGCGGCTGGGCGCGCCCCGCCACGCGCTGGCGCGCGGCTTCCTGGCGATGCTGGCGGGCAATGCGCTGTGCCTGGCGCTGGGCTGGGCGTGGCTGGCGGCCATGCTGGGCGCCGAGCGCGCCTTCGCCCTGGGTGTGGCGCCCTTCCTGCTGGGGGCCGTGGTCAAGTCCGGCCTGGGCGCCGCCCTGCTGGGCGCCAGCCGGCTGATGCCGCGCCGCGGCTGAATCTTGGGCGAGGGGAGCGTTTTCCCCTCGCAACCTTTCGCGGCTTCTGGCGTTCATTCCGGTATCGGAAATCCAAGGAGTCGCTTCCGTGATCATTGAACGCCGTCATCTGGCGCGGCTGACCGGCCTGGTGGCCGCCGCCGCCCTTCTGCCCGCCATCCCCCACCAGGCCCAGGCGGCCACCGCCGCCGAGATCGATGCCGAGGTCGTGGCCGCCGAGGCCCGCCTGCGCGCCATGCCCAACGCCGCGCCGCTGTTCCGTGAGGCGCGCTCGGTGCTGATCTTCCCGCGCATCATCCAGGGTGGCTTCATCGTGGGTGGCCAGTTCGGAGAGGGCGCGCTGCGCCACAACGGCGCCACCGAGGGCTATTTCAACATCGCCGGTGCCTCCTTCGGCCTGCTGGCCGGGGCGCAGGTGGGCGGGCTTGCCATGTTCTTCATGAACGAGGCCGGGCTGCGCGCCTTGATGAACGCCGATGGCTGGGAAATCGGCACCGGCCCGACGGTGGCGGTGCTGGACCAGGGCGTGCAGGCCAATGTGACCAGCACCACCCTGCGGGAGCCGGTCTACGCCATCACCTTCAGCCAGTCGGGGCTGATGGCCGCGCTGGCGCTGAACGGCACCAAGATCACGCGCATCAGGCCCGCCGCGCGCTGATCCAGCTGACCGGGCCGTGAAGGCCCGGCCGAGCTTCAGGCGGCCCGCACCTCGGCCAGAAACTGCCCCACGGAGGCCTGGAGCGCGTCGCTGTGCCCGGTCAGCGCCGTGGCGGCGTCCCGCACCGTATCGGCCGCCTGGGCGGCGCTGCCGGCGGTGCCGCGCAGCTGCTGCATGTCCGACACCACGCGCTGGGTGCCTTGGGCCACCTGCTCGGCGCTGCGGGCGATTTCCTGGGTGGCGGCGCGCTGCTGCTCCACCGCGGCCGCGATGGCGCCGGAGGCCTCGCCCACCTCATGCACGATGTCCCCCAGGCTGCGGATGGCGTCGATCGTGGCCTGGGTGGCGTCGCGGATGGCCGAAACCTGGCTGCCGATATCCTCCGTCGCGCGGCCGGTCTGGGTGGCCAGCTGCTTCACCTCGCTGGCGACCACCGCGAAGCCCTTGCCGGCCTCGCCCGCGCGGGCGGCCTCGATGGTGGCGTTCAGCGCCAGCAGGTTGGTCTGGCCCGCGATATCCGTGATCATGCGCACCACATCGCCGATGCGGCCCGCGCGCTCGGACAGGGCGGTGATGGCGCTGTCGGTCTGGGCCGCGGTGTCGCTGGCGCGGCGGGCCACATCAGCCGTGCGCGCCACCTGGGCCGTGATCTCGCTGATGGAGGCCAGCAGCTGTTGCACGGCGGAGGCGACGCTGTTCACATTCTCCGCCGCCTCGGCGGAGGTGCTGGCCGCGCTTTCGGTCCCGCCCCGCGTGGTGGCGACAACATCCGCCATGGTGCCGGCCTGCTGGTGGACGGAGCCCGCGGTCTGCACCAGGGCGGTGATCACGCCCTGCACCTGGGCCTCGAAGCCATTGGCCAGCTGGGCCAGGCGCTTGTCGTAGCTCGCCTTGTTCTCATCCAGATAGGTGGAGATGGCGATTTCCATGTCCAGCATGATGGCCTGGTTCAGCGCCCGCATCAGCCGCGACAGGCGATCCTGCGCGGCGCGGGGGTTCAGGCGGCTGGCATATTGGCGCGCCGCGATGGCATAGAGCGCCGAGGCCACCTTCGCGTAGCCGCCGATGTACCAGCGCGGGTCCAGCCCGATGCGGCTGTGCGTTAGGCCGATGCGGCGGACGGAGGCATAATATGCCTCGTCGAAATGGCCGGAGAACAGCCGCGCCCAGTGCTGTTTCTGGTGATCCCGGGCGTGGTTCATCATCGCCGGGTCCCGGAAATAGACGTTGAGGACCGGGTGCTGCTTCACGCCATTGTAGAAATCACCGAGAATGGCATCGATGTTCCGCTGCAGGACTGGCAGGAACTCACGCAGGATCTGGCCCGTTTCGGCATCGATACCAAGTCCGGATAGACGTTCCTGAAGTATATTCCCGGTCATGAAGGCCTCCGACTGCTGCTGCTGACGCAGGAATGCACAGGCGGGGGTTAATCGGAGGTGATCCAGAAACGCTATTTTTCCAGAGGGTTGAGATAAATCAAGTGTCTGTGCATTCAATTCAAATGCAGTATTCTCAGGCGCCCGGGCGTGATCGGCAGGCGAGTGATGCTCACCCGGCCCTGCAACGCATCCTCCACCGCCGCGGCGATGGCGGCCCCGGCGGCGGTGATCCCGCCCTCGCCGGCGCCCTTCACCCCCAGCGGGTTGATGGGGCTCGGCGCATCCTCCAGCACCAGCGCCTCCACCATCGGCACCTCGTTCAGCGTGGGCAACAAGTAATCGGCGAAGCTGGCGGATAGCGGCTGGCCGTCCGCGCTGTAGATGAACTCCTCGAACAGCGCGCCGCCGATGCCCTGGGCGGCGCCGCCATGGATCTGCCCCTCCACCAGCATCGGGTTCACCGAACGGCCGACATCGAAGGCGACCACGAAGCGTTCCACGACCATGCCGAAGGTCTCGGCATCCACCCGCAGCACGGCCAGGTGCACGCCATAGGGATAGGTCATGTGGTCGGTGGTGAAGCTGGCCTCGGCGGTCAGCAGGGGGGTGCCGTCCTCCGCCGCGCAGGCGGCCGCGGCCTCGCCCAGCGGCACGGAGGCCTCCCCCGCCCGGATCAGCCCGCCCTCGAAGACGAGCCCCGTCGCATCGGCCTGCAGCAGCAGGGCGGCCCTGGCCCGCAGCCGGTCCTTCAGCGTCTCCGCCGCCATCGAGACCGCGGCCCCCGTCATGACCGTGACGCGGGAGGCGAAGGCCCCCATGCCGCGTGCGATGCGGTCGGTCTGGCCATGCACCACCGTGCAATCCGTGTGCGCCACGCCGAGCACGGAGGCCGCGACCTGCGCCATCACCGTCTCCACCCCCTGGCCCACGGAGGCGGCACCCGTCACGATCTCGACCCGGCCGGTGGCGGCGATGGACAGGATCACGTCGTCGAAGGGGCCGAGGCCGCTCTTTTCCACGAAATAGGCCAGGCCCAGCCCCACCTGTTCCCCCGCCGCGCGGCGGGCCGCGAGGCTCTCGCGCAGGGCCGGTAGGTCCACGCTGGCTTCCAGCTTCGCCAGCAGCCCGGCGAAATCGGCGGCGTCGTACACCACCTCCGTGCCCAGCGCGTCCAGCCCGCGCTTGAAGGGGATGGCCTCGGCGGGGATCAGGTTGCGGCGGCGGATCTCCACCCGGTCGATGCCGAGGCGGTCGGCGATCGCATCCATCAGCCGTTCCCGCACGAAGGTGCCCTCATACCGGCCGGGGGCGCGATAGGTGCCGGCGGGGGTCTTGTTGGTCAGCCGGATATGGCCCGCCGCCGCGAAGGCCGGGATGTGATAGGGGCCGGGCAGCATGCCCGCCGTCAGATCCGTGACCGTCGAGGCATGGGTGCGCACATAGCCGCCCTGGTCCACGAAGAACTCGTCCTCGAGGCCCAGCACCACGCCCTGGGCGTCCACCGCCGCGCGGATGCGGTGGTGCTGGTCGCGGGAATGGTTGGCGGCCAGCAGGTGTTCCTTGCGGTCCTCGATCCACTTCACCGGGCGCCGCAGCCGCAGGGCGGCGAGGCAGACCAGCACATCCTCCGGATACACCTCTCCCCGGATGCCGAAGCCGCCGCCGACATGGCCCTCGAACAGGTGCAGCTGCTCGGGCGGCAGATCGAGCATCTTGGCGATGGCCAGCCGGTTGGCGTGCGGCACCTTGGAGGCACCATGCATCTCCAGCCGCTCTTGCTCCGCGTTCCAGAAGCCGATGGCGCCGCGCGTTTCCATCGGCACGCCGGTGTGGCGGCCGATGGCGAATTCCAACTCGAACACATGGGCCGCGGCCTCGAAGGCGGCGGCGAGGTCGCCATAGGATTTGCGCACCACCCCGGCCTCGGTGGTCAGGCCCGGGGCGAATTCGCCGAGGGGCTGCACCGCGGTCATCACGGGCTCCAGCTCCTCGATATCGGCGAAGACCAGCTCGGCCGCGTCCTCGGCCTGATAGGGGGTTTCGGCGATGACCAGCGCCACCGGCTCACCCACATAGCGCACCATGCCCTGGGCCAGGATGGGCTGGCGGTAGTCGCCGAGCCCCGGGATGCGCATCTGCCGGAAGTCGATCGGCGGGATCTCCGCCACATCGGCGCCGGTCCAGACCGCCACCACGCCGGGGCAATCCAGCGCGTCGGCGATGTCGATCTGCTCGATGCGGCCATGGGCGATGGGGGATCGCACCACGCGCATGTGCAGCTCGCCAGGGAAGCGGATATCGGCGGCGAAGCGACCCTGGCCGCGCAGCAGCGGCGGGTCTTCCAGCCGCGTTACGCTGCGGCCGATTCCGCCCATTTGCCCATCTCCTTGGCCGCCGCCGTCACGGCGCGCACGATGTTGGTGTAGCCCGTGCAGCGGCACAGGTTGGAGGAGAGGACATGGCGCAGCCGCTCCTCCGTCACCGGTTCCGGCTGTTCCAGCATCCAGGTCGCCAGCATCAGGAAGCCCGGGGTGCAGAAGCCGCATTGCAGCCCGTGCTTCTCCCAGAACGCCCGTTGCAGCGGGCTGAGGGTCTCGCCATCGGCCAGCCCCTCCACGGTGCGGACCTCCGCCCCTTCCGCCTGGACGGCGAACATCAGGCAGGAGCGCACGGGCGCGCCGTTCACGATGATGGTGCAGGCCCCGCACACGCCGTGCTCGCAACCCAGATGGGTGCCGGTCAGCCCCGCTTCCTCCCGCAGCATGTCGGCCAGGGACATGCGCGGCACCACATCGGCCTGCACGGCCTGGCCATTCACGGTGCAGCGCACCGTGGTCTTGGGCTCGCTCATGGCGATGTCTCCTCTGCCGTCCGGATCGCGGCGCGGACGCGCTGCGGGGTCGCGGGCATGTCGAACAGCTGGATGCCGAAGGGTTCCAGCGCGTCGCAGATGGCGTTGATGACGGCGGCGGGGGCGGCGATGGCGCCACCCTCGCCGACGCCCTTGGCCTCCAGCACGCTGGCCCCGGTCAGGGTGGCCAGGTGGTGCACCTCGATCGGCGGGATCTCGGCCATGGTGGGCGGGATGAAATCCGCGAAGCTGCCGGTCAGGATATTGCCGTCGGCGTCATAGATGATCTCCTCCAGCAGGGCGTTGCCGATGCCCTGGGCGACGCCGCCCTGCACCTGGCCATCCACGATCATCGGGTTGATCAGCCGCCCGGCATCCTCGACCACGATGTAGCGCAGGATCTTCGTGCCGCCGGTCTCGGTGTCCACCTCCACCACCGCCACATGGCAGGC
The DNA here is from genome assembly GCF_009900765.1 of Rhodovarius lipocyclicus. GTDB lineage: Bacteria > Pseudomonadota > Alphaproteobacteria > Acetobacterales > Acetobacteraceae > Rhodovarius > Rhodovarius lipocyclicus. The sequence goes on along the minus strand of NZ_JAAABL010000004.1, from coordinate 59,730 downwards.
GTTGGAGAAGGTGCCCTCCGGGTCATAGGTCGCGGCCTCGTTCAGGTCGTAGCCGATCTTCTCGCTGATCGGCCCGGCCGAATGATAGACGGTGCGCGCGATGGCATCGAGGCTGATGGAGGCGCCGCCGGGCAGCAGCGCCATGCCGCCTTCCAGCCGCACCTGGCTTTCCTCGCCCTGCAGCAGCACGGCGGCGGCACGCTTCAGCTTCACGGCCAGCTTGGCGGCGGCCAGCTTGCTCGCCCCGCCCGAGATCACCAGTGAGCGGCTGGCGAAGGTTCCCCAGCCATAGGGCGTGCGGTCGGTGTCGCCATGGATGATGCGGATGCGCGCGACATCCACGCCGGTTTCCTCCGCGATGATCTGGGCCAGGGCCGTGCGCAGCCCCTGGCCGTGCGGGGAGGCGCCGATCCGCGCCTCCACCTCGCCCGAGGGCGTCATGCAGATCTCGACGCGCTCATAGCCGGGCGTGATTTCCATGCTGCGCGCGGCGAAGGCGGGGGTGCCATAGCCCGTGCGCTCATTGATCACGGAAAAACCGATGCCGAGATACCGCCCCTGGGCGTGGGCGGCCGCCTGCTCGGCGCGGAAGGCGGGCAGGCCGGCCACCTCCACCGCCTTTTCCATGGTTTCCAGATAGCTCGCCTCATCCAACATCATGTTGGTCGGCGTGCGGTGCGGGAATTGCGTGACCAGGTTGCGCCGGCGCAGCTCGATGGGGTCGAGGCCGAGGCGCTTGGCCGCCACCTCCATCAGCCGTTCCAGCGCGAAGCTGATGACGGGCCGCGACACGCCGCGATAGGGCGCCATCACGGCGGTGTTGGTGGTGATGCCGCGCGCATGGGCGCCGTATTCGGCCACCTTGTAGGGGCCGGCATATTCGGCCAGCGCCATCAGCGGCTCCACCCCGCAGGTGGTGGGATAGCAGGAGAAGGCGCCGATATTGGCCAGGATCTCCACATCCAGCCCGCGCATCACGCCCTGATCGTCGAAGGCGGCCCGCACCTTGTGGTGCTGGTCGCGCGAATGGGCGGAGGCGATGAGGTTCTCACGCCGGTCCTCGATCCAGGCGAAGGTGGAGCGGTATCGCCGCGCCAGCCACACCAGCAGCACGTATTCGGGGAACAGCGACATTTTCTGCCCGAAGCCGCCGCCCACATCGGGGGCGACCACGCGCAGATCGGCCTCCGGCATGCCGATGCAGTCGGTGATGCCGGTGCGCAGCATGTGCGGCATCTGCACCGAGGCATGCAGGCTGACCCGGCCGGAGGCGCGGTCATAGGCCGCATGCCCGCCACGGGTTTCCATCGGCGAGGCGTTCTGCCGGCGGGAGCGGATGTCGAGCTCCACCACCGTGGCGCCGGCGAAGGCCGCCTCCAGCCCCGGGGTGCGGATGCGCCCCTCCACGATGGTGTTGGTCGGCGCCATGGGGTGGACGATGGGCGCGCCCGGGGCGGCCGCGAGGTCGAGGTCCACCACCGCTTCCTCGGGCTCGATATCCAGGAAGATCTGGTCGGCGATGTCCTCCGCCTCGCGCTGGGTGGCGGCGACGATGGCGGCGACCGGCTGGCCCACATAATGCACGCGCGTGCGCGGCAGGATGGGCTGCTCGATCGGCACGTAGTTGAAGCGGGCCAGGCGCGGCACGATGGGCTTCAGCGTCGCCACGTCCTCGCCGGTGATGATCAGCGCGCCGGGGGGCAGTTCCGGCTTCTCGATGGCCTTGATGACGCCGGCCGCGACCGGGCTGCGCAGGAACACCACGGCGCGCGAGCCCACCGCGATATCGGCCACGAAGCGGCCCTCGCCGCGCACCAGGGCGGGGTCTTCCAGGCGCGGGATGTTGCGCCCGATCCAGGTGAGCGGGGCATCCATCACGCGAAGGCCTGCGTCAGCGCGCGGCGGATCATCGCGCGCACCAGGTCCTGGCGGTATTCGCCGCTGGCGTGGATGTCCCCATCCGGGCTGGTGGCGTCTGCCCCCGCCTGGCCGGCGGCCAGGAACAAAGCGGGGGAGGGCGCCTGGCCCAGCAGCACCGCGACAGCTTCAGGCGAGGTGACGGGGGTGGAGGCGATGCCGCCCAGCCCCACCCGCGCCTCGCGGATCACCCCGCCCTCGACCCGGCAGGCCACCACCGCCATGGCCAGCGCGAAATCCCCCGCGCGGCGGGCGTATTCCGCAAAACCGCAATGCCAGCCGGGGCCGAACAGCGGCAGGCGGATCTCGGTCAGCAGCTCATCGGGGCGCAGCGCGGTGGTGAAGATGGTCTGGAAGAACGCGGCGGCGGGGATGGTGCGGCGGCCGGTGGTGGATTCGGCCACCAGCTCCGCCTCCAGCCCCCGCGCGACGCAGCACCATTCGCTGGCCGGATCGGCGTGGGAGAGGCTGCCGCCGAAACTGCCCCGGCTGCGGATGGGGGTGTGGGCGATGTTCGCCGCCACCCGGCTCAGCAGCAGGCCGATAGGCGCGCTGGAGACCGGCTTCTCGAAGTGGGCGTGGCGGCAGCGGGCGCCGATGACGAGCGTGCCGCCTTCCTCGCGGATGTCGTCCATGCCGGGGATGGCGTTGATGTCGATGAGGATGGGCGGGCGGGCCAGCCGGAAGTTCATCGCGGGCACGAGCGATTGCCCGCCCGAGATGATTTTCGCCTCATCCCCGTGCTCGGCGAGCAGGGCCAGCGCCTGGGCGCGGCTTTCGGGGCGGTGATAGGCGAAGGCGGCTGGCTTCATGGAAACCCCTTCAGTGTCACTAGACGTTTTTTAGTATTGTTAAAAATTTTCCCTGCCGCAAGCCCTGTCGCGCGCCGATCACGCCTTGCGCAGATTGATCCAGATGGTGCGGGCCAGCCGCGTGCCGGTGTTGGTGAAGCGGTGCGGGTGCGGGGAGGGGTAGGAGATGATGTCGCCCGGGTTCAGCACATGGGTGCGGTCGTTCACCACCACCTCCAGGCTGCCATCCAGCACGATGCCGTATTCATACCCCTCATGCCCGGCGGGGCTGGGGGCGTTGCTGGTGCCGGGCTCATACTCGTTCAGCGCCACTTCCAGCCCCCGCAGCCGGTCCTGCTTCATGATGCGCCGGCGCACGCCGGGCTCGGTCTCGATCACCTGCTGCTCCGCGGCGCGGGAGACGATGTCCTCCTCCGGCACGCTGGAGCGGTCCATCAGCTCGCTCATCTGCGCGCCGAGGGCGGAGGCGATGACCACCAGCGTGCCGATCGAGGGGCCGGTCTTGCCGCGTTCCAGCAGCGACAGCATGGAGGGGCTGAGGCCCGTGCGCTCGGCCAGGCTTTGCAGCGTCAGCCCCTTTTCCGTGCGCAGCTGGCGGATGTTGTGGCCGATGGTGGACAGCACGCCGGCGGTCTTTTCCATCACGCGCTGTTCGTCGAACTGCTCCACAGCAACCCCCTCTCCGGGCCCCGGCCAGGATTTCGGGGCTTCATGCAGGCTCAAGCCGGGCGGGAACCCGCCCTGGGCTTTCCCATGCCATAGCCGAGGAGGTGCCGCCAGGGCGAGCATCAAGTGCCGGAACTCCTTGACGGAACGTCCCGGGCCTGTGGGTTGCCGTGCATGAATTTCAGTCCAATTGATGTCTTGCTTCACTCATGTTCAAAAGCTAGGTTTTCAGTGCTACTCAAGCACCCGCCCCTTCATAGGACCGGATCGCACAGCATTGGCAAAGGACAGGAATGGCATGACAGCCGACGCGGACGAGGTGCGTGTGATCACGCTGGATGCGGATTGCCCCGAACTGCCGCTGATCGAGGCAGGGCAGGGAGCGGGCGGGCGTGCCGTCGCCCTGGTCTGGCCGGGTACCGGCGCCACGCTGCGCTCCATGCACCACTTCCTGCTGGAGGCTGGCGGCCGCACCGTGACCCAGCGCCACCCGGGTGAGGCCGTGTATTTCGTCAAATCCGGCGCCGGCACCGTGACCGACCCCGATGCCGGCAGCACCGACCCGCTGATCACCGGCTCCATGATCCTCGTCGAGCCCGGCACCGCCTATGCCTTCACCGCCGGGGAGGAGGGGATGGAGCTGCTCGGCGGCCCCTCTCCGCATGACCCCGCCCTGTATGCGCATCTGACGAAGGCGGCCTGACCATGGCGATCAAGATCTTCCACCGCGACACGCCCAGCATGCGCCTGCCCCTGATCTCCAAGGACGCGCGCTTCGTGATCTGGCTGGGCGAGGGCGCCGAGACCGCCAACATGAACTACGTGGTCATGGAGGCCGGCGAGGCCAACGTGCCCCACATCCACGCCGAATCCGAGGACACCATCTTCATCCTCGAGGGCGAGGGCACGGTGCGCGACCACGACCGCGGCACCGAACTGCCGTTCCGCGCGGGCCAGGCCATTCATGTGCCGGTGGGCCGCAAGCATGCCGTTTACGCCGACAAGGGCGTGGGCACGGTCAGCGTCGGCGGGCCGTGCCCCGCCGACAAGGGCCTGCTGCGCGCCGCTGGCATCCTGAAGGATTAGCGGGGCTGCATGGGCATGCGGCCGGTCGGGTCTGGCGGCGGCTTTTCCGCCCTGGGTGCGTCAGCCGCTTGCCCCGATGAACCACATCGGGGCTGCTCGTCTTCCTGCCCAGTTCGAAAAATCCACCACCATCCCTCAACCGCCGCATGCCCAAGCAGCCCCGGAGGCCATTCATGAAAATCACCGACCTGACGCATCTGATGAACGTGCACACCCCCGGCTGGGTGGGGTATGCCGAGAACAAGATGTACTACGCGCAGAACCTGCAGACGAAGCGCATCGTCGCCCAGCGCGTGGACATGGCGCTGCATTGCGGCACCCATATCGACGGCGCCATGCACGGCACCGACGGCATGGGCGACATGGCCAGCTACCCGATGGATTTCCTGGTCGGCGCCGGCGCCGTGGTGGATATCAGCCAGTACATGGACGACTGGGCCCTGATCACGCCCGAGATGCTGGAAAACGCCCCGGTCGAGATCAAGGAAGGCGACATCCTGATCCTGCACACTGGCTGGCACCGCTATTGGGAAGGGCAGCCGCAGCAGGACCTGGTGCGCTACTTCTGCATGCACCCCGGCCCCGGCATGGCCATGCTGGACTGGATGCTGAAGAAGAAGATCAAGTGGTTCGGCATGGACACGGGTTCCTGCGACCACTCCATGAACACCTCCATCCGCTACATGCGCCCCGACCTGGCGGCGCAGTTCGAGGCGAAGGTGGGCATGAGCTGCTCCGAATATTTCGGCACCTTCGAGTACAAGCACAACAAGTCCGGCCGCATCGTGCGCGACGACGTGTTCCCCTTCCACTCCATCGCCTTCCAGGAAGGGCTGATCCACGCCGAGAACATCGGCGGGGATATCGAGATGATGCTGAACAAGCGCTGCATCATCGGTGCCTTCCCCTGGCGCTATGAAGGGCTGGAAGCCTCGCCCTGCCGCATCCTGTGCATCGAGGATGCGGGCGAGCAGGTGGAAGCCGTGGGCAATGTCGCCAAGGCCATCTTCGGGCGCAGCGGCCGCCAGGGATGAAGGTCGAGCAGCGCTTCACCGTCGCGCGGCCGATCGGGGATGTCTGGGCCTTCTTCCAGGACATCCCCGCCGTGGCCTCCTGCCTGCCCGGCGCCGAGATGACCGGGGAGAAATCCCCGGGCGTCTATACCGGCAAGGTCTCCCTCAAGCTCGGCCCTTTCGGCGCCAGCTTCGAGGGCGAGGCGGCGGTCGCCTTCGACGCGGCCGCCCGCACCGGCCATGTCGAGGGCAAGGGCGTGGACAAGCGCGGCGGCAGCCGCAGCAAGATGGTGGTGGATTTCGCGCTGACCGAACCCGCCCCCGGCAGCACCGAAGTGGCGGTGGATGCCGACGTGACGCTCTCGGGCGCCATCGCGCAGTTCGGACGCACCGGCATCATCCAGGAAACCGCGAACATCCTGGTGGGGGAATTCGTGCGGAAGCTGGAAGCCCGGCTGGCCCCAGCCGAGGCCGCCGTGGCCCCGCCCGCGCCCACAGGGGGCGTCAGCGTGCTGCGGCTGGCGTGGATGGTGGTGAAAAGCTGGGTGGCGCGGCTGCTGGGGCGGTAGAAGGCCGGGGGCCTTGCCCCCGGAGCCCCCAGCAAGGGGCTCTGCCCCCAAGGGCGCAAAAGACCGAGGGGCTCTGCCCCCAAGGGCGCAAAAGACCGAGGGGCTCTGCCCCTCGGCTCCCCGCCAAAGGCCGAAAGGCCCTTGGAACCCATCGGTTTGGCGCTTTACCTTGCCAAGTAGAGCGCCATTTTCATTAAAAAAATCAATGGGAACCGCCTGGGCGGAACCAGCGCCAAACTGATGGGGTGCAGGGGCCTTTCGGCTCCTGCCGGGTTCCAAGGGCAGCGCCCTTGGTGGGGGTCCGGGGGCAACGCCCCCGTCTTACTCCGCCGCCTGCGCGAACGCCTTATGTGCGTAGTCTTCCAGCGGCGCGCAGGTGCAGATCAGGTTCCGGTCGCCGTACACGTTGTCCACCCGCTTCACCGGCGGCCAGTATTTGCCCGCCCGCACCCAGGCCAGCGGGAAGGCCGCTTCCTGGCGCGAATACGGGTGTGTCCAGCTTTCCGCCATCACCTCGGCCGCGGTGTGCGGCGCGTTCTTCAGCGGGTTGTCCTGCTTGTCGCTGCGGCCTTGCTCCACGGCGCGGATTTCCGCGCGGATCTGGATCATGGCTTCCACGAAGCGGTCCAACTCCGCCTTGGGTTCGCTTTCGGTGGGCTCCACCATCAGCGTGCCGGCCACGGGCCAGGACATGGTGGGGGCGTGGAAGCCGTAATCCTGCAGGCGCTTGGCGATGTCCTCGACCAGCACGCCGCCGCCCTGCTGGAAGCCGCGGCAATCCAGGATGCACTCATGCGCCACCATGCCCTGGCGGCCGCGGTACAGGATGGGGAAATGCCCGCCCAGCCGGCTGGCGATGTAGTTGGCGTTCAGGATGGCGACCTGGGTGGCCTTCACCAGCCCCTCGGCGCCCATCATGCGGATATAGGCATAGCTGATGGGCAGGATGGCCGCGCTGCCGAAGGGCGCGGCGGAGACCGGGCCATAGCCGGTGGCGGGCCCGGCCTCGGCCACCAGCGGGTGGTTGGGCAGGTGCGGCGCCAGGTGGGCCGCCACGCCGATGGGCCCGACACCCGGGCCGCCGCCGCCATGCGGAATGCAGAAGGTCTTGTGCAGGTTCAGGTGGCACACGTCGGCGCCGATGCGCCCGGGCGCGGTCAGCCCCACCTGCGCGTTCATGTTGGCGCCATCCATGTAGACCTGCCCGCCATGGGCATGGATGGTCTCGCAGATCTCCTGGATCGCTTCCTCGAACACGCCGTGGGTCGAGGGATAGGTCACCATCAGCGCGGCCAGGTTGGCGGCGTGCTCGGCGGCCTTGGCCTTGAGTTCGGCGACATCGATGTTGCCGTCCTTGTCGCAGCCGGTGACCACCACCTTCATCCCCGCCATGGTGGCGCTGGCCGGGTTGGTGCCGTGGGCCGAGGAGGGGATGATGCAGATGTTGCGATGCCCCTCGCCGCGCGCCTTGTGATAGGCGCGGATGGCGAGCAGCCCGGCATATTCGCCCTGGCTGCCGGCATTGGGCTGCAGGGAGACGGCGGCGAAGCCGGTGACGGTGGCCAGCCACCCCTCCAGCCGCCGGATCAGCGTCAGGTAGCCCTGCGCCTGGTCGATCGGCGCGAAGGGATGGATGTTCGCGAAGCCGGGGAAGGTGATGGGGATCATCTCCGCCGTCGCGTTCAGCTTCATGGTGCAGGACCCCAGCGCGATCATGCTGCGGTTCAGCGCCACGTCCTTGTCCTCGAGCCGCTTGAGGTAGCGCAGCATCGCGTGTTCGGAGTGGTGGCTGTTGAACACCTCGGCGGTCAGGAAGGCGCTTTCGCGCGCGAGGCCGGCGGGGATGCCGCCCTTGGCCTCACCCAGCGTGCCGCCCAGGATGCCGGCCAGGGTTTCCAGCTCGGCGCGGGTGATGGTGTCGTCCAGCGCGATGGCGACCGCATCGGTGCCGACGGCGCGCAGGTTGAAGCCGCGCTCCAGCGCGGCGGCGATCACGGCGCTGGTCTCGGTGCCGGTTTCCAGCACGATGGTGTCGAAGAAATCGGCATGGCGCAGCGCGAAGCGGGAGGCCCCGGCCAGCAGCCGCGCCTGCAGGTGCACGCGGGCGGCGATGCGGCGCAGCCCCTCGGGCCCGTGCCACACGGCGAACATGCTGGCCATCACGGCCAGCAGCACCTGGGCGGTGCAGATGTTGCTGGTGGCCTTCTCGCGGCGGATGTGCTGCTCACGCGTCTGCAGGGCCAGGCGCATGGCGGGCGCGCCGGTCACGTCCACGGAAACGCCCACGAGGCGGCCCGGCATCAGGCGCTTGTGCCCGTCCTTCACCGCCATATAGCCCGCATGCGGCCCGCCATAGCCCAGCGGCACGCCGAAGCGCTGGCTGGAACCCACGACGATATCCGCCCCCATCTCGCCCGGCGGCTTCAGCGCCACCAGGGAGAGGATGTCGGCCGCCACGATGGCCAGGCCACCCTTGGCCTGCACCGCCGCGATCTCGGGCGTCAGGTCGCGCAGGGCGCCATCGGCGCCGGGGTATTGCAGCAGCAGGGCGAAGGGCGCCTCGGCCGCCACGGTGGCGGCGATATCGGCGGGGGCGGCGGTGACCACGCGCCAGCCATGGGGTTCCGCGCGCACGCGCAGCACCGCCAGCGTCTGCGGCAGCACGTCGTCGGCGACCACGATGGTGCCGGATTTGCCGCGCGTGGCGGCATGGGCCAGCGACATCGCCTCGGCCGCCGCCGTCGCCTCATCCAGCAGCGAGGCATTGGCGACCGGCAGGCCGGTCAGCTCGCCGATCATGGTCTGGAAATTCACCAGCGCTTCCAGGCGGCCCTGGGCGATCTCGGCCTGATACGGCGTATAGGCCGTGTACCAGCCCGGATTCTCCAGGATGTTGCGCAGGATCACCGGGGGCGTGTGGGTGTTGTGATAGCCAAGCCCGATCAGGCTTTTGACCTGGCGGTTGCTGTCGGCCAGCGCCCGCAGCTCGGCCAGGGCTGCGGCCTCGTTCACCGCCGGCGGCAATGCCGCCAGGTCGATGCCGCGGATGGCGCCGGGCACGGTGCGCGCGGTCAGCGCCTCTAGGCTCTCGGCGCCGACGGCGCGCAGCATCTCCGCGATCTCGGCCTCATTCGGGGCGACGTGGCGGCGGGCGAATTCGCCCGCATCCTCCAGCGCCGACAGTTCGTCGAGCATGCCCATCACAACTTCTCCCACCCGGGTCAGAGCGTGTCGACGAAGGCCAGATAGGCGGCCTCATCCATCAGGTCGGCCGGCAGATCGCCCGCCAGTTCGATCTTGAAGAACCAGCCCTCGCCGGTGGGTTCGGTGTTGATGGTGCCGGGGTTGTCCACCAGCGCCTCGTTCACCGCGACCACCTTGCCCGCGATGGGGGCATAGACGTCGGAGGCGGCCTTCACGCTCTCGACCACCGCCACGGCCTCACCGGCCTCGACCACGCGGCCGGTCTCGGGCAGTTCCACGAACACCACATCGCCCAGCGCGGTCTGCGCGTGGTCGGTGATGCCCACGGTCGCCACGCCGCCTTCGAGGCGCAGCCATTCGTGATCCTTGGAATACTTCATCTCGGCCATGGGGTGCTCCTTGCTCAGCGGGCGTAGCGGTGGGGGTGGAAAGGGGTGGGGGCGACGCGGGCCGCGAGCGGCTTGCCGCGCACCATCAGCGTCAGCGCCGTGCCATCGGCGGCCAGGTCGCGGGCGACATAGCCCATGGCGACCGGCCCGTTCACCGAGGGGCCGAAACCGCCGGAGGTGATCTCACCGGCCAGGGCGCCATCGGGGCCATGCACGGGGGTGTGGGCGCGGGCGGGCTGGCGGCCCTCGGGGCGGATGCCCACGCGCAGGCGCTTGGTGCCGTTGTCCAGCTCGCCGCGGATGCGCTCCGCCCCCGGGAAATCCCAGGCCATGCGGCGGCGCTTGCCCATGGACCAGACCAGCGCGGCCTCGACCGGGCTGGTCGTCTCGTCGATGTCATTGCCGTACAGGCACAGCCCGGCCTCCAGCCGCAGGCTGTCGCGCGCGCCGAGGCCCGCGGGCTGCACGCCCGGCAGCGCCAGCAGACGCTTGGCGAACCCCTCCGCCGCCTCGGCGGGCACGGAGATCTCCACCCCATCCTCACCGGTATAGCCGCTGCGGGAGATGATGAGCGGCAGCCCCTGCCACACGCCTTCCCAAACGCCCATGAAGGAGAGCGCGGCCACTTCCGGCACCAGCGTGGCGAGCCCCGCCACGGCGGCCGGGCCCTGCAGCGCCAGCAGCGCGCGGTCGGGCAGGGGGCGCAGGCTGACACCGGCCGGCAGCGCTGCCGCGATCAGCGGCAGGTCCACATGCTTGCGGCTGGCATTCACCACCAGGAACAGCCGCCCGGCGGAATTGGCCACCATGAAATCGTCCACGATGCCGCCCTCGGCGTTCAGCAGCAGGCCATAGCGCTGGCGGCCGGGCTTCAGTCCCTGCACATCGGCGGGGGTCAGCGCCTCCAGCGCGGCGGCGGCACCCTCGCCCACCAGCTCCGCCTGGCCCATGTGGGAGACATCGAACAGCCCGGCCTCGGCACGGGTGTGCAGATGCTCGGTCAGGATGCCGGCGGGGTATTGCACGGGCATGGAATAGCCCGCGAACGGGACCATGCGGCCCCCCAATTCGCGGTGCAGGCTGGCCAGCGGGGTTTCCAGCAGGGCTTCCGTTTCGGTCACGCATCCTCCGGCCGCGAAGTGCGGCGCACGGGTTTCGTGACCCCCCTCTGTCCCGGGACCTGAGAGATTCGCGCGGGGTTTCCCGCACTTACTCCTTCGGTGCCGGCGCGGTGAGGCGCCGGGCTTTCCAGAGTTCCCTGTCCACGCGGCCCTTGTTGCCTGAGCGGTTCCGGGGGCCGGTTGCGCCTTCGGCGGGGTGACTCGGGGCCACCCTCTCTCCCGCGTGGTGTACGGGTAAGGCTCCGCATACAGGCCGGGCGGATGGGGTGCAATGGGCAAGGCGCCCCATGGCGCGCCTATCCCGGCACCCGTGCCAGCGCGCCCCAGGCGCTGGCCACCGCCCCTTCCTGCCAGCCCGGCAGGGCGCTGAGCCAATCCCCGGCCAGCAGCAGCCGGCCCTCGGGCGCGGTCAGGGCGGGCAGCGCCGCCTCTCGCGTGCCGGGCGCCCATTCGGCCCAGGCCGAGCGCGCCCAGGGCATGCGGTTCCAGGCGACGGAGACCGGCGCGCTGGCCTGCCCCGCCAATTCCGGGTGCAGGGCCGAGAGTTCGGACAGCGCCAGCGCCGCGCGTTCGGCCGGCGCCAGCGCCGCGAAGCGCAAGGCCTTCTCCTCCTCCCAGATATAGGCGCCGAGCAGGATGCCGCGCGGGGCGTGGAAACCGTGGGAGGGATACCAGGCCTGGGTCACGGTGCTCTCAGGCAGCCAGGCGATGCCGCCATACAGGCCCTGCGCCTCCCAGAAGCGCGGGGCCTCCAGCGCCAGCTTGGCCGAGGGCGCCTGGGGAATGGCGGCGAGCGTGGCCCGGCGCTCGGCCGACAGCCCCGGCAGTTCGGCCAGATGCCGCGCCGGCAGGGCGGAGATGACGATGTCGCCGCGCTCGGTGCGGCCATCGGCCAGGCGCGCCAACCCCTGGGCGGGGTCCAGCCCCGTGACGGGCACGCCCAGCCGGATGGCGAAGGGCGGCAGGGCGGCGGCCAGCGCCGCCACGATGCGGTCCATGCCGCCCACCGGGGCCAGCATGGTGGCGGCGTAGTTCACGCCCTCAGCGAAGTCGGCGCTGGCCCACAAGGCGGGGTCCGCGAGGGTGGCGAGCGGCAGCGGCGCGCGGCGGCGGCCTTCTGTCATGCCCGGTGCCTCGGCCCAGCCGGCGCGGGAGGTGCCGCGATACCGCCCCTGCCGGTCCAGCGCGCCGAAATGGCGCAGCATGGCGCGCAGGCGCTCGGTCTCGGCGGGGGTGACGGGGGCGTCCAGCAGGCCGGTGCCCAGCGCCTTCAGCGCCAGTTCGGCCACCACGCCGCGCAGGTCGGCCTTCACCTGGCCCAACGGATGACCCTGCACGCGGGCGGCGCGGTTCTCGTTGACCAGCACCTCCAGCGGCACGGCCAGTTCGCGGCAGTAGCCCAGAATGCCCTGGTGGTGGTGCGGGATGCGGGCCGGGCCCGCGTTGAAGTAGAAGGCGGGGTCCTGGGTGAAGCCCACGCGCTGCTCGGGCCCGTCGGCCTCATGCAGCGTGTCGCCGGCGCGCAGCGTCAGGGAACGGCCACCGATGCGCGGTGCCGCCTCCAGCACCAGCACCTCGGCCCCCGCGCGGTGCAGTTCCAGGGCACAGACCAGCCCGGCGACGCCCGCCCCCAGCACCAGGGCGCGCTTGCCCGCCAGGGGCGGCAGGGTGGGGCGGGGCGGCGTGGCGGCGGCGGGCGCCAGCGCGCCGAGCACGGCCAGCGCCGCCCCCGTGCCCGCCACCGCCGCCACCTGCCGCAGCAGCGCCCGCCGCTTCATGCCAGCGCGCCGATCACCGCCTCGGTCACGGCCTTGGTGCCGGCGGGGCCGCCCAGATCGGGGGTGCGCAGCCCGGCGGCGAAGACCGTGTCCACCGCCTGGCGCACCGCCTGGGCGGCCTCGCGGCAGGCCTGGCCGCCATCCCGAGCCTCCGCCAGCCAGTCCAGCATCATGGCGGCCGACAGGATCATGGCGGTGGGGTTGGCGATGCCCTTGCCCGCGATGTCGGGGGCGGTGCCATGGCTCGGCTGGAACACCGCGTGGTGGTCGCCGATATCGGCGCTGGGCGCGAAGCCCATGCCGCCGATCAGCCCCGCGCCGAGGTCGGACAGGATGTCGCCGAACATGTTCTCGGTCGGCAGCACGTCGAAATCCCAGGGGCGGCGGAGGAAATCCAGCGCCATCGCATCCACGTAATGGGCGCCGAAGGGAATGTCGCGGTTGTCCTGCGCGACCTCCGCGAAGATGCCGCGCATATAGGCGAAGGCGCGGAACACATTGGCCTTGTCCACCAGCGTGACGCCGCCGCCGGGCTTGGCCCGCTGCCGCGCCAGCGCGAAGGAGAAGCGTGCCAGCCGCTCCGTCGTGGGCCGGGTGATGCGCAGGATCTCCTCCGCGAAGCCCGGCGTCACCACGCCGCGGTCGCGGGAATAGAACAGCCCCTCCGTGCTTTCGCGGATGATCACCAGGTCGATCTTCGCGGCCCGGGGGTCCGCCAGCACGGTGGGGATGCCGGGGATGGCGCGGATCGGCCGCACCCCGGCATACAGGTTCAGCCGGAAGCGCAGGTCGAGCTGGGGCGCGATCTCCGTGCCGTCGGCCATGCGGATGCCGGGCCAGCCCATGGCGCCGAGCAGGATGGCATCCGCCTGCGCCGCGCGCTCGAACACCTCCTCGCTCATCGCCTCCCCGGTTTCCTGATAGGCGAAGGCGCCGGCCTTCAGCGTGGTGAAGCGCAGGCCGATGCCGTGGCGCTCACCCGCGTGGCGCAGCACCTCCAGCGTCGCGTCCGTCACCTCCACCCCGATGCCGTCCCCGGGCAGCACGGCGATATCCAGCCGGTTCATGGTGTTCCCCTTTGTTAGTGCCCCTTGGGGGGCGAGCCTGCCCATGACGGGTGGCGCTGGCAAGCGCGGTGCGGCACTCTGCCGGCCAAGAACACTGGAGGAAGACGATGCCATTCACCCGCCGTGCGGCGCTGTGCGCGCCTGCCTTGCTGGTTTCCCCCGTTTCGGCGCAGGAGGACTATCCCAGCCGCCCCGTCCGCATGATCGTGCCCTTTCCGCCCGGCCAGGCGGCGGATGTGTTCGCGCGGCTGGTGGCCGAGCAGCTGTCCACCCGCTGGCCGCAGCGGGTGGTGGTGGAAAACCGCGCGGGCGGCGCGGGGGCGGTGGGGATGGAGGCCGTGGCCCGCGCGGCGCCGGATGGCTACACGCTGGGCATCGGCACCTCCGGCACGATCGGCATCAACCCCTCCGTGCTGCCGCGCCTGCCCTATGACGCGCTGCGGGATTTCGCGGCGGTGACCAACATCTTCATGACCCCGCTGTGCATCATCGTGCACCCGGCCTTCGAGGTGCGGGAAATCGAGGGGCTGATCCCCTTCCTGCGGGCCAATCCGAATTTCCCCTTCGCCTCCGCGGGGCCCGCCACCAGCCAGCACATGACGGCCGAGATGTTCGCCCACCGCGCCGGGGTGCAGATGTCCCATGTGCCCTATCGCGGCTCCGGCCCCGCCATCGCGGACCTGATCGCGGGCAATGTGCAGCTGATGTTCGACAGCACGGCCAGCGCCCTGCCGCATATCCAGGCCGGGCGCGCCCGGGCCCTGGCCGTGACCGCCGCGCGCCGTATCGAGGCATTGCCCGACCTGCGCACCATCGCCGAGACCATCCTGCCCGGCTTCGACGGCGCGGGCTGGTCGGGCATCGTGATGCCCACTGGCACGCCCGCCCCCATCATCGAGAAGCTGAACCGCGAGGTGGTGGCCATCCTGCGCACGCCCGCAGTGGCTGGGCGCATCACCGCCATGGGCGCCGTGCCGGACCCCACCACCGCCGAGGGCTTCGCCGATTTCATCCGGGCGGAAATCGCCAAATGGGGCGAGGTCGCCCGGGTGGCGAATGTGCGGCTGGAGGGTTAGGCCCCCATCTGGGCCCTGACCAACCCCAGCGCCGCGTCAACGGTCGCCGCGCGCACCGCCGTGCGGTCGCCGGGGAAGACCTCGGCCAGATGCAGGGTGGGCTGGCCCTTCCGCGCCGCGGCCATGTGCACCAGCCCCACCGGCTTGCCCGGGCTGCCACCGCCTGGGCCCGCGATGCCGGTGCAGGCCACCGCGATATCGGCCCCGCTGGCGCGCAGCGCGCCCTCGGCCATCGCGCGGGCCACCGGCTCCGACACCGCGCCGAATTTCCGCAGCATATCGGCCGGCACGCCCAGCACGGCCTGCTTCATGCCATTGGAATAGGTGATGAAACCACCGAGCACGGTGGCGGAACTGCCGGCGATGGCGGTCAGCGCCCCGCCGATCAGGCCGCCGGTGCAGCTCTCGGCGGTGGCGAGCGTCAGGGCGCGGGCCTGCATGTCGGTCAGCAGGGCGGCGGCGTCATCGAGGGTGTGCGGGTTCAGCATCCCGCCACGCTACAGCGAAAACCCCGCATACTGCACGCCCAGCAGGATCACGCCCGCGATGCCGCCCGCGATCACGTCATCGGCCATCACCCCGGTGGGGCCCTTCACCCGGTCCGCCCAGCCCACCGGGCCAGGCTTGGTAATGTCGAACAGGCGGAACAGCGCGAAGGCCAGCACCACCCCCAGCCAGGAAAACCCCGGCAAGGCCGCCAACGCCAGGGCCTGGCCCGCCCCCTCGTCGATCACGATCCAGCCCGCATCCTCCCGCGCGGCGGGCAGACGCTTCAACGACCACAGGCCAATGCCCAGCAGCACAATGGCCAGCAAGGCGCAAAAGGCCGGGCCCAACAGCACCGCCGGCAACACCAGCGCACTGCCCCAGGTGCCCGGCGCCGGCCTGATGAAGCCGACCCCGCCCATGGAGGCGATCCACTTCATGGGGCGCTCCCCGGGGCTTTGCTCCGGACCCCAGTCAGGGGCTTTGCCCCCGACACCCCCACCAAAGGCCGGGAGGCCTTTGGAAACCGGGAGCTGGAAGTTTGGGGAGGGGGCCCTGAGCGCCCTTCGGTGCAAACGACCTGCCGTGGCCCCCTCCCCAAACTTCCAGATAACTCGAGGGGGTCCAGGGGCCACTGGCTCCTGGCGGGGGTGCCGGGGGCAGCGCCCCTGGCTGGGGGTTCGGGGGCGAAGCCCCTGAGCAGCCCCATGCAGCGGACCGCCCTCATCAGCGCAGGTACTGCGCCATCGGGTGTGGCATCGCCTGGCCGGCGAGGGCGCGGTAGACGACGACGTTTTCCAGCACGCGCTGCACGTAGTTGCGGGTTTCGTTGAAGGGGATCAGTTCCAGCCATTCCAGCATGGAGGGGCCATTGCCGCGCGGGTCGCCGTAGGTTTGCAGCCATTCGTCCACCCGGGCGGGCCCGGCGTTGTAGGCCGCGATGGCGAAGGGCCAGTGCCCGCCGAAGCGGTCGATCATCTGCCCGATATAGGCGGAGCCGAGGCGCAGGTTGTGTTCCGGCCGGGCTTGCAGCCAGGGCAGCTGGTGCGGGGTGTTGATGCGGCGGGCCACCTGGGCGGCGGTGGTGGGCAGCAGCTGCATCAGGCCGCGGGCATTGGCGCCGCTGATGGCCTCGGGGTCGAAATTGCTTTCCTGGCGGGTGATGCCCTGCACCAGGGCGGGCTCCACCGACAGGTTCTGCACCGGGAAGGGGCTGGGCCAGCCCTCGGGCAGCAGCATGGCGCCGGCCACGCCCGCGCGGCGGGCGACCCAGACCGGGTTTTCCGGCCGGCCGGTGCGGGCGGCCAGCTGGATGGCGGCCGTGCGCTCCCAGGGCTGGGTGGCCGATTCGACCAGCGCCAGCAGGAAGGGGCGGGCGCGCCGGCCTTCCCCCATCTCCGCCAGTTGCAGCACGAGGCGGGAGAGTTCGCGCCCGTTGAAGCTGTTGGTCTGCTGCGCCGTGGGGCTGGGCGGGTGCACGGCGCGGACGCGCTCATTCAGGCGCGCCGGGGTTTCGCCCAGCGCCACGGAGGCGAGCTGGCCATAGAAGGTGACCGGGTAGTTCGCGGCCTGGCTGAAGGCGGCCCGGGCCTCGGCCTGCTGGCCCGCGCGCAGCAGGGCCAGGCCGCGCCAATAGCCGCTGCGGGCCTGGGTGATGGCGGCCTGGCTGCCCTCGGCCACGCGGGCGAAATGGGCCGCGGCCTCGCGCGGCTGGTTCAGCCGCTGCAGGGCGATGAAGCCGGCCAGGAATTCGGCTTCCTGCCGGGGCTCGCCGGGGCCAGGCTGGCCGTGCTGGGCCACCAGCTGATAGGCCGTGCGGTCGTCGTTCAGCCGCAGGGCCCGGCGGGCGAGCAGCTGGCGCTCGTTCCAGATGGCGCGGGCGGCCTCGGGCGTCAGGTTCTGCTGGCTGGCGGCGCCGGCGGCGAAGGCGTTGGCCGCTTCCACATCCTGGCCCCGGCTGCGCAGAGCGCGGGCGCGTTCCAGCGTGGCCCCGGCATCGCGCGCGGCCAGCGCCGCGTTGGCGTTCGGGTCGCCGCCCTGGGCATAGGACAGGCGCAGCTGCGCCACCGCCTGCCGGTTCGCGTCCAGATAGGGCAGCACCCGGGCGGCGGCGGAGAAATCGCGCGCATAGGCCAGGCGATCGAACCGCGCGGCGTGGGTTTCGGGGGTCAGCCGGGCGCCGTGGCGTTCCAGGAAGGCGGGTTCGTTCACCGCATCGCCCGGGGTTTCGGCCCAGCCGCGCCGGGCGGCCTCCTGCGCTTCGCGCGCGCGGCCGGCATTGGCCAGCGCATCGGCATAGCGCAAGGCGCCCGAGAGGCCGCGCGGCGGCCGGGTGGCGAACCAGCGGATCGCCAGCGCGTCATCCGGGCTGGTTTCCAGCAGGGCTTCCATGTTGCGCGCCAGCGCGTCCTGGCCCGGCCAGTCGGGCGCGCTTTCGGCGAAGGCCAGGATCTCCGGCGCGGTGGCCGGGGCGTTGCGGGCGGTCAGGCGCATCCACAGCAGCGCCTTGCGGATCAGCGGGTCGGCGCGGTCGATATTGGCCTCGGCCTCCGCCCAGCGGTTCTGGCTGGCCGCCGTCAGCGCCAGCCGCCCGGCCTCCCGTGGGGTCTGGGCAGCGGCGGGATGGACGGCCGCCAGGGCGGTCAACAGGGGAAGGCTCAACAGCAAAGCGCGCATGGCACCTATCTAGCCCTTCATCCCTGCTTGTTGGAGGGGCCCACCGGAGCTATCTCATTCGATCTTCTCGGGAGAAAGTCACGACAATGTCGCTCAGCCGCTTCCAGGGGTCCATGACGGCCCTCATCACGCCCATGACGGCCGATGGCGCGCTGGACGAGAAAGCCTTCGTGGATTTCGTCGAGTGGCAGATCGCCGAGGGCACCGAATGCCTGGTCCCCGTGGGCACGACGGGCGAAAGCCCGACCCTGTCGCATGAGGAACACAAGCGCATCGTGGAGCTGACGGTGCAGACCGCCCGCGGCCGCGTGCCCGTGATGGCGGGCGCCGGCAGCAACAGCACCGCCGAGGCGATCGATTTCGGCCTGCATGCCCAGAAGGTGGGGGCCGACGCCATCCTGGTCGTCACCCCCTACTACAACAAGCCGACGCAGGAGGGGATGTTCCTGCATTTCTCCGCCATCGCCGACGCGGTCGATCTGCCGATGTTCATCTACAACATCCCCGCGCGCTCGGTGGTGGACATGACGCCCGAGACGATGGGCCGGCTGGCCAAGCACCGGAACATCGTGGGCGTGAAGGACGCGACGGCGAACCTGACGCGCCCCTATCATCAGGCGCGCGCCTGCGGGGCGGATTTCATCCAGCTCTCGGGCGAGGACCATACGGCGCTGGCGCATCTGGCGGCCGGCGGGCATGGCTGCATCTCCGTCACCGCCAACATCGCGCCGCGCCTGTGCGCGGAACTGCACCGCGCCTGGCGCGACGGCCAGGTGAAGGAAGCCATGCGCATCCAGGAGCGCCTGACGCCGGTGCATGACGCCATGTTCGCCGAGACCTCCCCCGGCCCCGTGAAATACGCCGCGAGCCTGCTCGGCCGTGGCAGCGATCATTGCCGCCTGCCGCTCTCCCCGGTCAGCGCCACCGTCAAGGAACAGGTGCGCGCGGCCATGGTCGGCGCCGGGCTGCTGAACTGAGGATCATTTGAGCGCGAAGAAGAGAAAAGCCTCCGGCCTTATCAGCCACGGCATTGCCGCCCAGAACCGCAAGGCTCGCTTCGATTACAAGATCGGCGAGGAGTTCGAGGCCGGCATCCAGCTGATCGGGCCTGAGGTGAAGTCCCTGCGCTCCGGGCGCGCCGCCCTGGCCGATGCCTGGGCCGGCGAGCGCGACGGCGAGATGTGGCTGTTCAACTGCTACATCCCCGAATGGCAGGCCGGCAGCTTCATGGCGAAGTTCGAGCCGCGCCGGCCGCGCAAGCTGCTGCTGCACCGCAAGCAGGTGCAGGCGCTGACGGGGGCCACGACGCGAGAGGGTGCCACGGTGGTGCCGCTCGACATCCACTTCAACGACCGCGGCCTGGCCAAGGTGCTGCTGGGCATGGCCGAGGGCAAGAAGCAGCACGACAAGCGCGCGGCGGTGGCCGCCCGCGACTGGCAGCGGGACAAGGCGCGCATCCTGCGCAACAAGGGCGGCGAGTGATGCGCCTGCCGGCGCTGCTGCTGGGCCTGTGGGCCTTGGCGGCCGCGCCGGCCCTTGGCGCGACCGAACGCGCGCTGCGCATCCCCATCCCCGGCGTGGCTGGGGAAGGCATCGTCACCCGGCTGTGCCTGCCCGATGGCGGGGCGACCCGGCCGCTGGTGCTGATCAACCACGGCACGGCGGGCCCGGCCTTCCGTGCCGCGCTGGAACCCGCGGGCTGCGGGGATGAGGCGGTGCGGTATTTCCTCGATCGCGGCCATGCGGTGGGGCTGCCGCTGCGGCGCGGCCATGGCGCCACCGGCGGCGCCTTCGCCGAAAGCAGCGGCCCCTGCGCCGACCCCGATTACCTGACCGCCGGGCATGAGGCGGCGCGGGATATCCGCGCGGCGCTGGAGGCGCTGCAGGCCCGCGCGGATGTGCCGCACAGCCCGGCCCTGGTCATCGGCCATTCGGCCGGCGGCTGGGGCGTGCTGGCGCTGGCGGCGTACAATCCGGCCGGTGTCGCCGCCTATGTGCTGTTCGCGGCCGGGCGCGGCGGCCCGGGCGGCGTGATGGAGGGGCTGCCCGGCCCCCGCTGCGCGCCGGAGCGCCTGTTGGCGGCGGGCGCCCGCTATGGCGCCACCGCGCGGGCCCCGATGCTGTGGGTCTATGCCGCCAATGACCGTTTCTTCGGCCCCGGCTTCGCGCGGCGGCTGCACGCGGCCTTCACCGGGGCGGGCGGCCAGGCGCGGCTGGTGCTGGCCGGGCCCTGGGGCGAGGATGGCCACGGTTTCTTCTTCGCCGAGGGCGCCTCCGCCGCCTGGGGCCCGATGCTGGAGGGATTTCCGCCATGAGGGCGCTCACGCTGCTATTCCTGCTGGCCGCCTGCGCGCCCGGTGCCCTGTCCGCCGCCGATGGCGAGATGCTGCCCATCCCGGTCACCCAGGCCAATGGCAGCCAGGTGGAGATCCAGGCGCGGCTGTGCCTGC
Source organism: Rhodovarius lipocyclicus (assembly GCF_009900765.1). Classification (GTDB taxonomy): domain Bacteria; phylum Pseudomonadota; class Alphaproteobacteria; order Acetobacterales; family Acetobacteraceae; genus Rhodovarius; species Rhodovarius lipocyclicus. The sequence goes on along the minus strand of NZ_JAAABL010000004.1, from coordinate 39,420 downwards.
CCGAGGGCGGGGCGCGGCGCCCGCTGGTGCTGATCAACCACGGCTCGCCGCCCAACGCGGCGCGGCGGCCATCCATGACCCCGGCCTCCTGCCAGGCGGAGGCGGTGCGCTTCTTCCTGGCGCGCGGCCATGCGGTGGCGATGCCGATGCGCCGGGGCTATGGCCCCAGCGGCGGCAACTGGGCGGAGGGTTTCGGCCCCTGCAACGCGCCGGATTACGTCCGCGCGGGGCTGGAGGCGGCGCGGGACATGCGCGCGGCCATCGCCACCCTGGCCGCCCGCCCGGATGTGCCGGCGGGCCCGGTGCTGGTGGTGGGGCAATCGGCCGGCGGCTGGGGGACGATCGCGCTGGCCTCGCGGAACCCGCCCGAGGTCGCGGGCTATGTGAACATGGCGGGCGGCCGGGGCGGGCATGTGGACAACATCCCCAACCTGAACTGCGCGCCGGACCGGCTGGTGGAGGCCGCGGGCCGCTATGGCGCCACGGCGCGCGCATCGATGCTGTGGGTCTATACCGCCAATGACAGCTATTTCGCGCCCGAGCTGGCGCGGCGGATGCACGCGGCCTTCACGGCGGCGGGCGGGCAGGCGCGCTTCGTCGCGGCGGCGCCCTTCGGGACCGACGGCCACGGGCTGTTCTTCGGCCGGGGTGGCAGCGCCATCTGGGGCCCGCTGGTGACGGAGGCCTTTCCTTGATCCGCCTGCTGGCGCTGCTGCTGCTGCTGGCCGCGCCGGCGGCCGCCGAGGAGATGCTCATGCTGCCCGGCCCCGATGGCAGCCAGTTGCAGACGCGCCTCTGCCGCCCGGAGCAGCCGGGCCCGCGCCCGCTGCTGGTGCTGAACCACGGCGCCCAGCCCCGCGCCGAGATCCGCGCCCAGCTGGTGCCGGCGGCCTGCGATTCGGAGCCGGTGCGCTGGTTCACCGCCCAGGGCTATGTGGTGGCGGCCCCGCTGCGCCGCGCCCATGGCGCCAGCACCGGCGTGTGGGCCGAAAGCTTCGGCCCCTGCGAGGACCCGGACTTCCTGCGCGTGGGGCGGGAGACGGCGCGCGACATCCGCGCCGTGCTGCTGGCGTTGCTGGGCAGCCCGGGCATCGCGCCCGCCCAGGCGGTGGTGCTGGGCGAGAGCGCGGGCGGCTGGGGCAGCATCGCCCTGGCGGCCGAGGCCCCGCCGGGGGTCGCGGGCATCATCAACGTGGCGGGCGGGCGCGGCGGCTGGGCCGGCGGGCGCGCCCGGCAGAATTGCGCGGCCCCGCGCCTGGTCGAGACGATGGGCGGCTTCGGGCGCACCGCGCGCATCCCCATGCTGTGGCTGTACGCGGCCAATGACAGCTTCTTCGCCCCGGCCCTGGCGGGCGCGCTGTTCGATGCCTTCACGGCCGCCGGCGGCGTGGCCGAGATGTCCGTGCTGCCGCCCACGGCACCCGACGGGCACTACATGTTCTTCCACGAGCACGGCAGCGAGACCTGGGGGCCCCGGGTGGAGCTGTTCCTGCGCAGCCTGGCTCCGCCGGTCACGGCGCGGCGCTGACGCCCGCCGGGATTATTGCTCGGTATCGCTGCGGATGTTGCGCTCGCGGATCAGGCGGCGCCATTTCCGGGCTTCCGCCTGGCGGTGGGCGCGGGCGGCCTCCTCGGTGCCGCCCTCGCTGATGAAACCGGCGGCGAACATGCGTTCCGCCGCCACATCATGCGCCAGCGCCTTGTTCGCGGCCGCATTCCACCGCGCCGCCATCGCGTCCGAGGCCGAGGCGGGCAGCCAGAAGCCGCACCAGGTGCTGGCCTCGAAGCCCGGCAGCACCGTCTCATCCAGGGTGGACAGGCCGGGAAACCGCAACATGCGGTGCCTGCCGCCCAAGGCCAGGGCGGGCAGGATGCGGTATTCCACCAGGGGGGCCGCGGCGCCGGCATCGGCGAAGCTGAAATCCACCCGCGACGCCGCCAGCTCCGCCAAGGAGGGCGCCCCGCCCAGGAAGGGGATGTGGGTGATGCTGACACCGGTCATGGAGCGGTAGAGCTCGGCGGCCAGATGCTGCACGGAACCCACCCCGGCCGAGGAATAGGCCAGGCTTCCGGGCGGTGCCGCCTGCATCAGGCGATGCCAATCCTGCACCGTGCGGGCCGGGAAACCCGGCCGGGTCACCAGGATGGTCGGCACCGAGGCCAGCAGGATCACGGGGCGGAAATCGCGCTCCGGGTCATAGCCCGGCCGGCGCCGCATGAAGGGCGCGGTGAGGGAGCCGAGCCCCGCGCACAGGATGGTGTGCCCATCCCCCAGCCGGCGGGAGGCGAAGCGCGACCCCACCAGCCCCGCCGCGCCCGGGCGGTTCTCCACGATCACCGCCTGGCCCAGCTCCTGCTGCTGGATCGGCGCCAGCACGCGCGCCACCAGGTCGATGGTGCCCCCGCCGGGAAACGGCACGATGATGCGCAGGGTGCGCTGCGGGTTCCAGGACTGGGCCAGGGCTGGGCTGGACAAGGCAGCAGGGAGAAGCGACGGGCTGAGGACCAGAAGCGATCGCCGGCGCATGGGAAGGGTCCTCACATTACCGCCACAGTGCCAGACCCGCGCCTCGGATGATACCGTGAAACCCTTGTATCCTGCGCCGCGAATGGCATGTGAACCTCATGACGGAGCCTGACATGGACGAATCCTCCAACCCGGTGGCGCCGGGCCGCGAGAAGCTGGTGGCCCGCAAGCAGGAATGGGCGCGCGAGGGCCGGCTGATCACCGGCACCACGGCCACCCCCGAACAGCGCCTGCCGCCCGGCCAGCGGCTGGTCGGCGACTTCCCGGTGCTGGATCTGGGCGTGCAGCCCGATATCCGCCCCGATCGCTGGCGCCTGCGGCTGGAGGGATTGGTGGAGAACCGTCTGGCCTTGGATTGGGATGCGTTCAACGCCCTGCCACGTCACGAATGGTTGAACGACATCCACTGCGTCACGGCCTGGAGCCGCTACGACAACACCTGGCAGGGGGTGGGCGCGCTGACCCTGCTGGAGATGGCGCGGCCCGCGCCGGAGGCGAAACATATCGTCTTCCACAGCTATGACGGCTACACCACCAATGTGCCGCTGGAAGCCTTCGCCCGGCCGGAATGCTTCGTCGCCACCCACTGGAACGGAGAGCCGCTGACGCGCGTGCATGGCGGGCCCGCGCGCATCGTCATCCCGCACCTGTACCTGTGGAAAAGCGCCAAATGGATCACCCGCATCGAATTCCGGGCCGAGGACCAGCCCGGCTTCTGGGAGGTGCGGGGCTATCACAACAACGCCGACCCCTGGCTGGAGGAACGTTATGGTTGACCGACGCGCCCTGATGATCGCCGCCGCGGCCGTTGCTGCCGGCACCGCCCAGGCCAGCCCCGCCGGCACCGCCGCCTGGGGCTTCACCATCCCGGCGCTGGAGGGCGGCGACCTGCCGCTCTCGGCCTGGCGGGGGCGGGTGCTGCTGGTGGTGAACACCGCCAGCTTCTGCGGCTTCACCCCGCAATACGCGGCACTCCAGCGCCTGCACGACCGGTTCGAGGGCCAGGGGCTGACCGTGCTCGGCGTGCCGTCCAACGACTTCAACCAGGAAAGCACGGAAGCCGGGCGGGTGCGGGAATTCTGCGACACCATGTTCGGCATCACCTTCCCGCTGGCCGCCATCTGCCATGTGCGCGGCGAACAGGCCACGCCGCTGTTCCGCTGGCTGGCCAGCCAGGGCGGCGGCGCGCCGCGCTGGAACTTCCACAAGTATCTGGTGGGGCGGGATGGCAGCCGGGTGCAGGGCTTCGCCACCCGGCTGGAACCGGATTCGCCCGAACTGCTGCGCGCGGTCGAGCAGGCGTTGCGGGCCTGAGGGAGTATAAGGCCGAGGGGCTCAGCCCCTCGGGCAACCTCGCCAGGACCGTAGCGGCCCTGGACCCCGATCGGTCGGCGCCCCCACCGTTCACAGATGGATCAATGTCGGCGCGAAGAAGCCGAGCCCGGTCAGCGCCATGCCCACCAGCCCCAGCGCGCCCGCGAACCAGATCATCAGCCCCACCCCGGTGATGATCGCGGCGGAGGCCACGACGATCGCCACCTGGAACGCGCCCGATCCGTATTCGAACATGTGGTAGCGGGCCAGGCTCACATCCCGCTGGGCCTCGGCGGCGCGGGCGCGGGCGGTCAGTTCGCGGCGGCCCTCGCCGGTCTCGGGCTCGCTTTCCCAGCGCTGGGCGGTGTCGCGCCAGCGGCGCTGCTGGGCCTCGACCGTCTCGCGGTTCGCGTCGGTGCGGATCAGCTCCGCTTCCTCGGCGGCCGTGCGCACCGTGGTCTGGCGGATGGTGCGGGCCTGGAAGAAGCTCCAGAGGTTGGCGGCCTGGACATTGGCGTTCAGCGCCTCCGTCTGGGAGGATTTGGCCCCCATCTCGGCTACGGCCAGGAACAGGGCCAGCACCGAGATCAGCAGGGCCACGCCCTTGTTCTCACCACCATGATGCGCGCCGTGTCCGGCCATGCGAATCGCTCCTGATTTTGGGTGTGCAGGGGATGCCATGGCGCGCGGGGCCGCGCTACCGTCACGATATGGTACACGCACCCCTCCGCCCGCCGCCGGGCGCGCCCCCTGTCCGCATCAACCTGTATTCGGACACCCAGACCCGCCCAACGCCGGCCATGAAGGACGCCATGATGTCCGCCCTGGTGGGCGACGAGCAGCATGGCGACGACCCGACGGTGAACGCGCTGTGCGACCGCATGGCGGCGCTGATGGGCAAGGAGGCGGCGATCTTCCTGCCCTCCGGCACCATGTGCAACGTGATTGCCATCCTGACCCATTGCCAGAAGGGCGATGAGGTGGTGGCGCATGAGACCAGCCACATCCTGCACAGCGAGGGCGGCACTCACGCCGCGCTGACCGGCGTGCAGATCATGCCCCTGCGCGGCCCGCGCGGCATGTTCAGCGCCGATGAGCTGCGGCAGGCGATCCGCCCGAAATCCCGCTACGCGCCCCCCCAGCGCCTGCTGGAGGTGGAGCAGACCGCCAATATCGGCGGCGGCGCCGTCTGGCCGATCGAGCTGCTGAACGCCGTCGCCCTGATCGCGCATGAGCAGGGCTGGGCCACCCATATGGACGGCGCGCGGCTGATGAATGCCTGCGTCGCCGCGGGCATTTCGGCCGCTGAGATGGCCGCTTCCTATGACAGCGTGTGGCTGGATTTCACCAAGGGGCTGGGCGCGCCGCTGGGGGCCGTGCTGTGCGGCAGCGCCGAGTTCATCGACCGCGCCTGGCGCTGGAAGCAGCGCCTCGGCGGGTCCATGCGCCAGGCCGGCATCTGCGCCGCCGCCTGCGACTACGCCCTGACCCACAACGTCGAGCGCCTGGCCGACGACCACGCCAATGCCCGCGCCCTCGCGCGTGGCCTGTCGCAGATCCCGGGCGTGGCGGTGCAGGAGCCGGAGACCAACCTGGTCTTCTTCGACATCAAGGACACCGGCCTGTCGCTGGATGCCTTCCAGACCGCGATGCGGGCGCAGGGGGTGATGATCTCGGGCCTCGGCGGGCGGGTGCGGGCTTGCACGCATCTGGACGTGACGGCGCCGCAGATCGAGGAAGCGCTGACCATCATCCGTGCCGTCCTGGCGAAGGGCTGAACGGGGCCTGCGCGCCGAGGCCGGGGGCCGGGGCGCGGAGGAGACCGCCGCCCAGGCCCTGGCGGCGGAGGGCTGGCGGGTGCTGGCACGGCGCTGCCGCACGCCCGCGGGCGAGATCGACCTGGTGGCGGAGCATGCGGGGTTGCTGGCCTTCATCGAGGTGAAGGCGCGCGCCAGCCTGGCCGAGGCGGCCTATGCCCTCGGCCCGCGTCAGCAAGCGCGGCTGCTGGCGGCGGCGGAATGCTGGATGGCGGACAACCCCGGACATGGCGCGGCCGGGGTGCGATTCGACGTGATGGTGGTGGCCGGCGGCGAGATCCGGCGGATCAGGGATGCGTTCCGGGTGATGTAGGGGTTACCCCGCGCAATTCCCGCACAGCCCCTCGATCTCCACCGTCATCTTCAGCGCCGTGAAGCCGGCCTTGCCCGCCGCGGCGCGCAACGCGGCCTCGATCCCGGCATCCGTCAATTCCCGCGTCGTGCCGCAATTGCGGCAGATCAGGAACTGGTGCGCGTGCTGCTCGCCGGCCGTGGCGCAGCCGACGAAGGCGTTCAGCCGCTCCACCCGATGGATCAGCCCCTGTTCCAGCAGGAAATCCAGCGCGCGGTACACGGTGGGCGGGGCGGCACCGGCCCGTTCGGCCTTCAGCTGGTCCAGCAGCGCATAGGCCCCCACCGGATTCTCGGATTTCAGCACAAGCGCCAGCACCTGCCGGCGCAGCGGCGTCAGCTGTGCGCCGCGCTGGCGGCACAGGGTTTCCGCCTGGGCTAGTTGCGTGTCCAGCGGGGCGTGATGGTGGTGATGGGCATGGCCGTGCCCATGGCTGTGATCCTGCATGGATATGCTTATATCACACCCATGGAAAACCCGCTTCTCTCCGCCGTCGCCTTCAACGCCGATGGGCTCGTCCCCTGCATCGCCCAGCAGCATGACACCGGCGAGGTGCTGATGATGGCCTGGATGAACCGTGAGGCCGTGGCCGAGACCCTCGCCACCGGGCGCGTCTGCTACTACTCCCGCAGCCGCCGCGGTCTGTGGCGCAAGGGCGAGACCAGCGGCCAGGTGCAGACGCTGAAGGAGCTGCGGCTGGATTGCGATGGCGACACGCTGCTGGCCCTGGTGGACCAGCAGGGGGTGGCCTGCCACACCGGCCGCCGCAGCTGCTTCTTCCAGGCCGAGCGCGACGGCCAGCTGGTGGCGATCACCGAACCGCTCGTCTCCCCCGAGAAGCTTTACGGCCACTAGGCCACCGCCTATTCACCCGGGCATGGCCGAGATCGAACTCTCCACTGTGACGGGGGCCGCGCTGCACCCGTTCCTGCCCGCCGTCGCGCGGCTGCGCGTGACGGTGTTCGCGGAGTGGCCCTATCTGTACGAGGGCAGCGAGGGCGACGAGCAGCGCTATCTGCGCGCCTATGCCGACAGCCCGGGCGCCGCCGTGGTGCTGGCCCGGCTGGGTAATGAGGTGGTGGGTGTGGCCACCTGCCAGCCCATGGCCGAAGCGGCCGAACCCGTCCGCGCCGCCTTCCTGCGCACGGGGCTGGACCCGGCCGCACACTGCTATTTCGGCGAAAGCGTGCTGCTGCCGGAATACCGGGGCAGGGGGGTGGGCGTCGGCTTCTTCCAGCAGCGGGAGGCCCATGCCCGCGCCCTGGGGGCGAAGGTCGCCACCTTCTGCTCGGTGGTGCGCAACCCGAACGATCCGCGCAAGCCGGCCGGCTACACGCCGCTCGACGCGTTCTGGCGCAAGCGCGGCTACACCCACCGGCCGGAGATCGCCTGCGTGTTCCGCTGGGCCGAACCCGGCGATGCGGGGCGCGAAACCCCGCACACCCTCAGCTTCTGGACCAAAACCCTATGAGGCTCGCGACCCTGGCCTGGAAGGTGGAGCGCCACACGGGCCTGGCCAGCTACGCCGCCCGGCTGGACGCGCTGGTGGCCGAGGCCGCCCCCCACGCCGACCTGCTGCTGATGCCCGAATACGCCGCGATGGAGCTGGCCCCGGCCCTGGCCGCCGAGACTGGGGAGGCCGCCGAACTCGCCGCCATGGTCGATGCCGCCGATGCGGTGCTGGCCGCCATGCGCGCCGCCGCGATGAAGCACCGGGTCTGGCTGCAGCCGGGCACCCTGCCGATGCGCGCGGGCGATCGCATCATCAACCGCGCCCCCCTGATCCGCCCGGACGGCACGCTCGCCTTCCAGGACAAATGGCAGATGACCCGCTTCGAGAACGAGCGCTGGGGCGTCTCGCGCGGGGCGCCGCCCGCGGTGTTCGACACGCCCTGGGGGCTGATCGGTATCTCCATCTGCTATGACAGCGAATTCCCCAAGCATGTGCGCGTGCAGGTGGAGGCCGGGGCCTGGCTGATCCTGGTGCCCACCTGCACCGACAGCGTGGCGGGCTTCACCCGGGTGGCCATCAGCGCCCGCGCGCGGGCCATCGAGAACCAGTGCATCCTGGCCGTCGCCCCCACCGTGGGGTCCGCGCCCTGGTCCTCGGCGCTGGATGAGAATGTGGGCGCGGCCGGGGTCTATGGCCCCGCCGACCGGGGCTTCCCCGAAACCGGCATCATCGCCGAGGGCGCGCTGAACGCCCCCGGCTGGGTCTATGCCGAAGTGGAGCAGGCCATGGTGGACAAGGTCCGCCGCGAGGGCGCGGTGCTGAACCACCGCGACTGGCCCCGCGCGCCCATCGCCAGCGTCGGCCGCGCGGCCTTTTCGTGACGCTGCTCTACCTCATCGCCGGCGAGGCCTCGGGCGATGTGCTGGGCGCGCGGCTGATCGCGGCCCTGCGCGCCCGCGACCCCGATCTGGATTTCGCAGGGGTGGGCGGGGAGCGCATGGCCGAGCAGGGTTTTTCCTCCCTGTTCCCCATGCGCGAACTGGCGCTGATGGGGCTGCTGGAGGTGCTGCCGCGCATCCGCAGCCTGTCCCGCCGCATGGACCAGACGGTGGTCGATATCGAGGCCCGCCGCCCCGCCGCCATCATCACCATCGACAGCCCGGGCTTCACCCTGCGGGTGGCGAACCGGGTGAAGCCGCTGGGCATTCCCGTCATCCATTACGTGGCGCCGCAGGTCTGGGGCTGGCGCCAGGGGCGGGCGCGCAAGCTGGGCCGCAAGCTGGACCGCATCCTGGCCCTGCTGCCCTTCGAGGCGCCCTTCTTCACCGCCCATGGCATCCCGGTGGATTTCGTGGGCCATCCGGTGCTGGAAAGCGGGGCCGACCGGGGCGACGCCGCGCGTTTCCGCGCGAAGCATGGGCTGGCGCCGGACGAACGCCTGCTGATCGTCATGCCCGGTTCCCGCCGCACAGAGGTCTCGCGCCTGCTGCCGGTGTTCGGGGCCACGCTGGCCCTGCTGCCGCCGGGCATCCGCGCCGTGGTGCCCCTGGCCGGCCCGGTGGAGGAGGCGGTGCGCGCCGCCACCGCCCATTGGCCGCGCCCGCCCATCCTGGTGCGCGACGTGGCCGAGAAATACGACGCCTTCGCCGCCGCCGAGGCCGGGCTGATCAAATCCGGCACATCCTCATTGGAATGCGCGGTGGCGGGGCTGCCGCATATCGTCGGCTATCGCCTGAACCCCATCACCGCCCAGATCGTGAAGCGGCTGATGAAGGTGCGCTTCGTCAGCCTGGTGAACCTGCTGGCGGAACGCGAGGTGGTGCCGGAATTCCTGCAGGATGCCTGCAACCCCGCTACGCTGGCCGCCGCCCTGCGGCCTTTGCTGGAGGGCGGGGCCACCCGCGCCCGGCAATTGGAAGGCTTCGCCGACGCGCTCGGCCGGCTGCGTCCGCCCGAAGGCACGCCGAGCGATGCCGCCGCCGAGGCCGTGCTGCGCGCGATCGGGCGCTGAGGCTCAATCCCCGGCCAGGGCCCGCTCCACCGCGGCCTCGGCATGGATGGCCGTGGTGTCGAACAGCGGCACGCTGGCGTCGCCCTCGCCCACCAGCAGCATGATCTCGGTGCAGCCCAGGATGATCGCCTCCGCCCCCGCCGCCACCAGCCGCGCCATCACGGCGCGATAGGCCTGGCGGGAGGCTTCCTCCACCCGGCCCTGCACCAGCTCCTCATAGATCACGCGGTGGACCAGGGCGCGGTCGGCCGCGTCGGGCACCAGCACCTCCAGCCCGTGGCGGGCGGCCAGGCGGCCCTTGTAGAAATCCTGCTCCATGGTGAAGGCGGTGCCGAGCAGCCCCACGCGGCGGAAGCCCTGTGCCTTGATGCGCTCGGCCGTGGGGTCCGCGATGTGCAGCAGCGGGATGGCGACGGCGGCCTGCACGGCATCGGCCATGCGGTGCATGGTGTTGGTGCAGATCAGCGCGAAATCGGCGCCGCCGCGCTCCAGCCTCCGCGCGGCCTCGATCAGCAGGGCGGTGGCCTCGTCCCATTTCCCGGCATGCTGCAGGGCCTCGATCTCGGCGAAGTCGAAGGACCACATCAGGCAGCGCGCGGAGGCGAGCCCGCCCAGCCGCGCCCGCACCGCCTGGTTGATGATGCGATAGTATTCGGCGGAGCTTTCCCAGCTCATGCCGCCCAGCAGGCCGATGATCTTCTGCGGCATGAACGCCCCCTGTCGTGATGTGCGCGGCAGGATGGGCGGGCGGGCGGCGCTGTCAATCATGCCCGCATGGCCTTGCCACCCGTGGCCCGCCGCGCAGAATGCCTCCCGTCCAAGAAAGGGAAGCGCATGCCGCGCACGATGTTCGACAAGATCTGGGACAGCCATGTCGTGGCCGATCTCGGCGATGGCTGGTCGCTGCTCTATCTGGACCGCATCCTGCTGCATGACCTGTCCGGCGGCCGCGCGATCCAGGAGGTGCTGGAGGCGGGCCACATGGTGGCCGAGCCCGAGAAGGTGTTCGCCACCCCCGACCATGCCGTGTCCTCCCGCCCCGGGCGCGATGCGGGCAGTTTCGCGGGCGGCACGGCGCTGGTGAACTCGCTGCGGGAATCGACGCGCGTGTCGGGCGCGCATTACTTCGGGCTGGGCGACCCGGGGCATGGCATCGTGCATGTGATGGCGCCCGAGCTGGGCATCGTGCTGCCCGGCCTGACGCTGGCCTGCGCGGACAGCCACACCTGCACCAATGGCGGGCTGGGCTGCATGGCCTTCGGCATCGGCGCCAGCGAGATGGTGCACGCGCTGGCCACCCAGACCCTGCCGCAGCGCAAGCCCCGCACCATGCGCATTTCCTTCGAGGGCGAGCGCCCGCCGGGGGTGACGGCCAAGGACATGATCCTGGCCGCGATCGGCCGGCTGGGGGCGGCGGCGGGCACGGGCTGCGCCATCGAATACGCCGGCGATGCCGTGCGCGCGCTGTCGGTGGAGGAACGGCTGACGCTGTGCAACCTCTCGATCGAGATGGGCGCCAAGGTGGGCATGGTCGCGCCGGACGAGACGACCTTCGCCTGGCTGAAGGGCCGCCCCTACGCCCCCAAGGGCGCGCTGTGGGAGGCGGCGCTGGCCGACTGGCGCCAGGTGCCCAGCGACCCCGGCGCGCGCTTCGACATCGAGCACGCGATCCCGATGGCCGAGATCGCGCCGCAGATCACCTGGGGCACCAGCCCCGAGCATGTGGCCCCCATCACCGGCCACGTGCCCCAGGGCCACGCGGCGGCGCTGGAGTATATGGGCCTCACGCCCGGGCAGCCGCTGATCGGCACCCGGGTGGACTGGGTGTTCATCGGCAGCTGCACCAATTCCCGCCTGTCGGACCTGCGGGCGGCGGCCGACATCATCAAGGGCCGCAGCAAGGCCAGCCACGTCACCGCCTGGGTGGTGCCGGGCAGCGAGGCGGTGAAGCGCGCGGCCGAGGCCGAGGGCCTGCACGAACGCTTCCTGGCGGCGGGTTTCGAGTGGCGGGAGCCCGGCTGCGCCCTGTGCGTGGCCGCGAACGGAGAGGCGGTGCCCCCCGGGGCGCGCTGTGTCTCCACCAGCAACCGCAATTTCGTGGGGCGGCAGGGCACGGGGGCGCGCACCCACCTGGCCAGCCCCGCCATGGCGGCCGCCGCCGCGCTGGCCGGCGCATTCGTGGATGTAAGGGGCTTCTGACCATGCAGGCTTTCACCAGCATCACCGATGTGGCGGTGCCCTATCTGCACGCCAATGTGGACACGGATGTGATCATCCCGATCCAGCGCCTGCTCGGCTCCCGCCGGGAGGGGCTGGGCCCCTATGCGTTCGAGCGCCTGCGCTACAATGCCGATGGCTCCGACAACCCGGATTTCCTGCTGAACCGGCCGGAATACAAGGGCTCCGCCCTGTTGCTGGCGGCCGAGAACTTCGCCTGCGGTTCCTCCCGCGAAGGCGCCGTCTGGGCGCTGATGGGCATGGGGGTGCGCTGCGTGATCGCGCCCAGCTTCGGCGACATCTTCTTCGCCAACTGCTTCCAGAACGGGCTGCTGCCGGTGCGCCTGCCGATCGAGGCGATCCGCCGCATCGCGGAGGAAACCGAGGCCAGCCCCGGCAATGCCCGCACCACGGTGGACCTGGCCCGCCGCCTGGTCATCACCCCCACCGGGGCGGAAATCCCCTTCGCGGTGGATGCCCGCAAGCGGGAGGCGATGCTGGAGGGCCTCGACGACATTTCCCTGACCAAGCGCCACACCGCGGCCATCGCCGCCTGGCGGGAGCGCGACCGCGCCGCCCGCGCCTGGGCCTGGGAGGGCCTGCGCCCATGAGGATCCTGGTCCTGCCCGGCGATGGCGTCGGCCCCGAGGTGACGCGGGAGGCGCTGCGGGTGCTGTGTTGGTTCATCGAGCACCGCGGCCTGGAGGCCGCGATCGTGGAGCGCGATTTCGGCCTGCTGAACTGGCAGCGCCACGGCACCATGATGCCCGACGAGACCTGGGCCCGCATCGAGGAGGCCGACGCCATCCTGTTCGGCGCCGTCGGCACGCTGGACCAGAAGGCGATCCCTTCCGAGGAGCGCCGCAAGGGCGGGTTGCTGCGCATCCGCAAATCGCTGGACCTGTTCGCCAACATCCGCCCCGTGCCCTGCTGGAGGCCAGCCCCTACAAGGCGCGCGTGGTCGAGGGGGTGGACCTGTGCTTCGTGCGGGAGCTGACGGCGGGGATGTATTTCGGCACGCCGCGCGGCGTGACGGGCGAGGCGCCCGACCGGCGCGGCGTGAACACCCATTCCTATACGGAAGGGGAGATCGCCCGGGCCGCGCGCTTCGCCTTCGAACTCGCCCGCACCCGCCGCAACCATGTCACCAGCGTGGACAAGGGCAATGTGATGGAGGCCGGCGCCCTGTGGCGCGATGTCGTCACCGGCATCCACGCCGCCGAATACCCGGATGTGGAGCTGCGCCACCTGCTGGCCGACAATTGCGCCATCCAGCTGGCCCGGGCGCCGAAAAGCTTCGACGTGATCGTCACCGACAATCTGTTCGGAGACCTGCTGAGCGACGCGGCGGGGGCGATCATCGGCTCGCTCGGCATGCTGCCCTCGGCGGCGCTGTCGGCGCCGGACGCCAGCGGCCGCAGGCGGGCGCTGTATGAGCCCATCCATGGCAGCGCGCCGGATATCGCTGGGCAGGGGGTGGCGAACCCGCTGGGGGCCATCCTGTCGGTGGCGCTGCTGCTGCGGCATTCGGCCGGCCGGCCCGCCGATGCCGCCCTGCTGGAGGCGGCGGTGGAGGCCGCCCTCGATTCCGGCGCCCGCACCGCCGATATCGCGGCCCCGGGCGAGGCGGTGCTGGGTACCACGGCGATGGCTGACGTCGTGCTGTCACGGCTGGAGCAATGACATAAAGTGATATTTCTTAATTTACTGGTGGTTTGAAAGGATATCCCGCGCCGGCCGCATGATTTGATGAAGAAACAAAGCAACGGCATAAAACTAGATATTTATATCGACGCATGAAAAAGCATTCCGATGCTACCAGAAACGCCTATCCATTCGGAGGCGCAACGTGGCTCGGGTATATGCGAATGCCAATACGGCACTGGATCTGGAGCGGGATCAGATCCTGCGGCAGGAAGCCATCCTCTTTTCCGCGGGAAGCCGTGGCGAAAGCTATGCCCTGGGCAGCTACGCGCTGGCCGGCGGTTCCACCCTCTCCACCGAGCTGCGCGGGGTGGGTTTCACCTATGACGGCACCGGCAAGCTGACGGGCGGCACCATCGTCGATGCCCGCACCCTGCTGGCGGGCGGCGGCGTGGCCTTCCTGGCGGACCAGATCAGCGTGCCCGCCAGCGCGCTCGGCACCGCCACCAACGCGACCATCCTGTCCGGCGCCGACCTCATCGTCGGTTCCTCCCTGGCGGACCGGCTGTTCGGCTATGGCGGCAACGACATCATCGTGGGCGGCGCCGGCAACGACCTGGTGCAGGGCGATGACGGCGACGACGTGCTCTCGGGCAATGAGGGCAGCGACACGCTGATCGGCGGCGCGGGCAACGACACGCTCTATGGCGATGACGGCAACGACACGCTGGTGGGCGGCGCCGGCGACGACCGCCTGCTGGGCGGGGCGGGCGACGACCTCATCTCCGGCAATGACGGGGCCGACATCATCACGGCCGGCACCGGCAACGACAAGGTCTGGGGCGATGCCTGCAACGACGTCATCTCCGGCAATGAGGGCGATGACCGGCTGGAGGGCATGGACGGCAACGACACGCTGTATGGCGATGCCGGCAACGACCTGCTGATCGGCGGGCTGGGCGATGATCGGGTCGAGGGCGGCGCGGGCAATGACGTGCTGTCGGGTAATGACGGCAACGACATCATCGTGGGCGGCGACGGCGAGGACCTGATCTCGGGCAATCTGGGCGACGACACGCTGTATGGCGGCGCCGACAACGACACCATCTATGGCGATGAGGGCAACGACGTCATTTATGGCGGCGATGGCGACGACATCATCTACGGCGGCGCGGGCGCCAACTACCTGGATGGCGGTGCCGGCAAGGACATCTATGTGGTGGATGTGGTGGCGGGCCTGCCGCTCGAATTCCTCGATACCATCAACTTCAACCCGATCGAGGACACGCTGCGCCTCAACATCCCCGACGCGGCGAACAACACGCTGCGGCTGGATGTCAGCCTGCAGGGCATCGGCATCTATGGCGACCTGAACGGCGACGGCACCAATGACCTGGTGATCACCCTGCCGATCCTGGGCCTGGTCGGCGGCACCGACCTGCTGAACGGCCTGCTGGGCGAAAGCGGCATCGTGAACCTGGGCGACACGCTGGCGGGCGTGACCGGCCTGCTCAGCGGCCTGCTGAACGGCGACACCGGGCTGCTGGGCGGCCTGCTGGGTTCCAACGGCCTGCTGGGCCAGCTGCTGGGCCCCGACAATGTCGTGACCAACCTGCTGGACACCGTGATCGGGCCCGATGGGCTGCTGGGCGGCCTGCAGGGTGGCAACCTGCTGGGCGGCGGCCTGCTGGATGGGCTGCTGGGCCCGGATGGCCTGGTCGGCGGTCTGCTGGGCAGCATCCTGGGCGGGGGCACCGACCCGCTGGGCGGCCTGCTGGGTGGCGACCTGCTAGGCAGCCTGCTCGGCCCCGACGGTCTGGTCGGCGGTCTGCTGGGTCAGGACGGGCTGGTGGGCAACCTGCTGAACGGCCTGCTGGGCGACAATGGCCTGCTGGACGGGTTGCTGGGTGGCAATGGCGGCCTGCTCGATGGGCTGCTGGGCGGCCTGCTGCACGATGGCGGCCTGCTGGATGGGCTGCTGGGCAACAACGGCGCGCTGACCAGCCTGCTGGACGGCCTGCTGGGTGGCGACAGCGGCCTGCTCGGCGGCCTGCTGGGTGACGGCGGCCTGCTGGGCGGCCTGCTCGGCGGCGACAGCGGCCTGCTGGGTGGCCTGCTGGGCGATCTCCACCTGCTGGGTTGAGGCCCGTGACCGGGGGAGGCGCCCTGCCTCCCCCGGATTTCCCCCGCCATCCTCCGACAGGGAGCATCCCGGTGACAGGGATCAAGCCAGAGGCGCCCCGGCCGCGCGTCGCAGCGGTCATCGTGACCCGCAACCGGCCCGAGGAGCTTCGCCGCCTGCTGGCGCAGCTGGAACGGCAATTCCTCGCGCCCTGCGACATCATCGTGGTGGATAATGGCGACTGCCCCGTCACGCCCCGGCTGTGCCAGGACGCGGCGGCGCTGCATCTGCGCTCCGAGGCCAACCTCGGCGGTGCTGGCGGTTTCGCGCTGGGCGCGCTGATGGCGCTGGCGCGTGGCGCCGAATGGCTGTGGCTGTGGGACGATGACGGCTGGCCGTGCGAGGCCGATGCGCTGGCCCGGCTGTTGCAGCGCCAGCGCGCGGGCGGTGCCGCCATCGTCTCCCCCCTCGTGCTGGATGCGGCGGACCCTGAGCTCTGCGCCTTTCCCTTCCGCCTGGGCGGGCGGCGGCTGCTGGCGCGTGCCGATGTGCAGCGCCGGCCCGTGATCGCGGGCCAGGCCCATCTGTTCAACGGCGCGCTGATGCCGGCGGCCACCTTCCACCGCTTCGGCGTGCCCGACACCCGCCTGTTCATCCGCGGGGATGAGGTGGATTTCATGCTGCGCGTGATGCGCGGCGGCGGCGCGGTGGAGACTTTGACCACCGTCACCGCCCGCCATCCCTCCGGCATGCAGGAGGCGATGCCCGTGCTGGGCGGGCTGCTGCTGGCCGCAGTGCCGCCGGACGATCTGCGCCGGGGCATGATGTTCCGCAACCGCGCCCATGTCGCGCGGCTGCACCGGCGCTGGCCCATGCTGGCGATCGACGTGCTGCGCTATGGCGCCTTCTTCCTGGCGCGCCGCCGGCCGGACTGGGCGGGGTGGCGGCATTGGCTCGCTTCTTCCGCGCGCGGCTGGCGCGGTGAACTGGGCGGGCCCGTTGCCCAGCCCCGACCCGCCCCCATCCCTTCCATCCCGCCCCTGACCGAAGCGGCCCCCCATCATGCTTGACGCCACCGCCACCCTGCAGCCGCCCCTGCTCAGCCAGCAGGGCAGCGCGCGCATCGCCGCGCGCTCCGCCCTGTGGAACCAGCCGGGGCCGGAGCCCGTGCTCTCCGTCGTGGTGCCGGTGTTCCGCACCCGGGCCTGGCTGCGGGCCGCGCTGAACTCCCTGGTGCCGGCCATGCCGCGGCAGGTGGAGATCATCGTGGTGCATGACGGCGGCGATGACGGCGCCCTCGAACTGGCCTGCGAATGGGTGCGCAACGCCCCCCTGCGCGCCCTGGTGCTGGACCAGGCGAACCGGGGGCTGTCCGCCGCGCGCATGGCCGGCGCCGCCTTCGCCACCGGCCAGTGCCTGGCCTTCCTGGACAGCGACGACATCGCCGACATCGCCGTGCTGCTGCGCATGGCGGGCGATGTGCGGGAGCGCGACTGCGACCTGGTGCTGTGCCGTTCCGCCGTGCTGGATGGCGAGGCGCTGACCGCCGCCCCCTTCTATGACGCCTGGCTGTGGGACCGGATTTTGCAGGGCGCCGAGTTCCGCCGCGTGAACGTGACGCGCGAACCCCGGCTGCTGCGGCTGGAGCCCAACGCCAACCCGCGGGTGATGCGGCGGAGCTTCTTCGAGGCCTCCGGCCTGGAATTCCCCGAAGGCCGGCTGTTCGAGGACATGCCCACCCATGTGCGCGCCCTGCTGGCCACCCAGCGCGTCGGGCTGCGGGGGGAGGTCGGCTACCTCTACCGCGTCAACCGCCCGGGCAAGATCACGGATGAGCGCAGCGTGCGCCGGATGGACGCGATCGTGACCTGCCGCATGGCGGTGCGGGCCGCGTGCCAGGCGGCGGTGGAGCCGGCGGCGGGGGCGGAATTGTCGCTGGCCCTGCTGCGCATGCTGTTCTGGTGCGGGCAGAACATCACCGCCGCCCATCGCCGGCGCTTCTTCACCGAGGCGGTGGCGATCTTCGCCGCCATGCCCGGGGAATGGCTGGCGGTGGCGGCGCTGTCCGGCCTGTCGGGGCGGGATGCGACATTGCTGGCGGCCCTGCGCCATGGCGACGCGGCCCTGCTGGAGGATCTGGCCATTCCGCGCCGCCCGCGCCTGCTGCCGGTGCTGCGCTTTCTGGCGGGGCGGCATGGCGCGCCGGGGCGGGCGCATGCCCGCGCCTGGCTGCGATACCGCCTGGCCCCCCTGTTTCGCCGGAGGTCCGCATGATGCACCACCCGCAACAACTGCGCCGCGCCATGGCCGTGCTGCAGGGGCTGGGCGCCGACCCGCGCATGCTGGAGGACGACGCCTGGCGCCTGACCCATGGCTATTACGGCGCCATCACCTGGCCCATGGCCGCCGATGGCCGGCCCTGCATGGTGCTGCTGGGCGCGCGCTCGGGGCTGGAGGTGCAGTTGCAGTTCATGCGCTGCGCCAACACCCGCGTCATCGTGGTGGAGCCCTTCACCGGCCGCAACCCGGTGCTGGCCAATTCCGTCCTGCAGGGGCTGCGCCGCCTGTGGCCCTGGCTGGAGCTGGTGCCCGACGCCGCCGCCGCCCACCGCGCGCTGGAGGGTCGCGCCCCCGACCTGGTGCGGGTGGACGGCACCCGGCACACGCTGGAGGAAGTGCGCACCCTGCTGGGCGGGCTGCGCTGCGGCCACATCTGCGGCGTGTACACGGAGGCCGGGGCCGACCCCATCTCCCTGTACCGCATCAGCCGCGACGAGCTGGCGCACAGCTTCTTCTGGCGCGACGACCAGCGCCATCGCGGCTTCGGCAGCGACCGCGGCCCGGTGGAGGTCGAGGTCTCGGTCATCGTGCCGGCCTATCGCGTCGAGGGCGACATCGACCAATGCCTGGAATCCCTGGCCCACCAGACGCTGGAGCGGCTGGAGGTGATCGTCGTCGATGACGGTTCCCCGGACCGGACCGGCGCCATGGCCGATGCCTGGGCCGCGCGCTTCCCGGGCCGGGTGCGGGTGGTGCACAAGCCCAATGGCGGCTGCGCCTCCGCACGCAATGCGGGGATGGCGGTGGCGCGTGGGGAGTTCATCGGCTTCGTGGATGGCGACGACTGGGTGGACCCGGCCATGTTCGCCGAGCTGTACCGCGCCTCGATCCTCGCCTGCGCCGATGTCGCCCAATGCGGCTATGCCGAGGCCTGGCCGGACGGCACGCTGGCCCGCCATCGCGGCGCGCCGGAGGGGGTGGCCGACTGGCCGCATGTGACCGAGGACACCGTGGCGCTGCTGACCGAGCGCCCGACCATCTGGCGCCGCATCTACCGCCGGGACCTGCTGGAGCAGAACGGCATCGTCTTTCCCGAACACATCGCCCGCTTCGACGACCTGCCCTTCCAGTTCGAGGCCCTGCTGCGCGCCCGCCGCGTGGCGATGGTGCCGGAGGCCTGGTACTTCTACCGCCAGGGCCGCCCGGGCCAGACCATCGCGGCGCGGGACCAGAAGCTCTACGTGCACTTTCCCATCCTGGACTGGATCTGGGACCGCGTGATGCCCTCGGCCTCCGCCCGGGTGGAGGCGCAGTTCCAGCGCATGGTGCTGAACACCCATGCCTGGGCGCTGGAGCTGCTGCTGCCGCAATACCAGGCCGAGTACCGCGCCCGGATGCGCGCGCAGATGGCGCGCCAGCGCCTGCATCTGACGCGCTTCGACATGCTGCGGCTGGGGCTGAGCCAGGGCCGGTTGCGGCTGGCGGGCGGCGCGCTGTTCGCCGGAAGGGCCGCCGATGCGGCCTGACGCCCCCCGCGCCGGCTTGCCCGCCTGATGGCCGCGCCCGTCCGCCTGTTCGATGCCGAGGCCCCGCGCCGGGGCGCCGAGGCGCTGGAAGACCTCGGCCAGGGCTTCCGCCGCATCCGCCTGGCCTGGGCGCTGGCGCGGGGCGACATCATGCACCGCTTCCGGGGCTCGCTGCTCGGCCCGTTGTGGATGAGCGTGACCACGGCCGTGATGCTGGGGGCGCTGGGCTTTCTCTACGCCCATCTGCTGCGGATGGAGGTGGCGGAATACCTGCCCTGGCTCGCCGCCAGCCTGATCCTGTGGAATTTGCTGGCCCAGGGCATCACCGAGGCCTGCAACTGCCTGACCGCCGCCGAGGGCATCATCCGCCAGATGCCGCTGCCGCACAGTATCCAGGCGCTGCGGGGGGTGTTCCGCACAGGGCTGGTGGCGGCGCACAACCTGCCGCTGATCCTGGGCGTGTTCGTGGTGTTCGGCTTCAACCCCGGCTGGGCCGCGCTGCTGGCGGTGCCGGGCTTTCTGGTGGTGGCGGTGAACCTGTTCTGGCTGTCCCTGCTGCTGGGCATGCTGTGCGCGCGCTTCCGCGACGTGACGCAGATCGTGGCGGCCGTGCTGCAGGTGGCCTTCTTCGTCACCCCGGTGATCTGGCAGCCCGGCATGGTGCGCTGGCTGGAGCCCTGGCTGCCGCTGAACCCGCTGTTCTGCCTGATCGAGGTGGTGCGCGCGCCGCTGATGGGGGCCGCCGCCGGCTGGGGCGCCTGGGCGGGCGCGCTGGGCTTCACCCTGCTGATCTGGGCGACGGGGCAGGCGGTGTTCACCCGCTTCCGCGCCCGCGTGGCCTTCTGGGTGTAGCGGCCATGGCGAGCATCCAGGCGCATGGGCTGAAGGTGGAGTTCCCGCTCTATCACCACACCGCGCGCTCCCTGAAAAAAAGCCTGCTGGCGCGGGCCAGGGGGCCGATGCTGGTGCATGCGCTGCGCGGCCTCGGCTTCGAGATCCGCGGCGGGGAGCGGGTGGCGCTGGTGGGGCCCAATGGCTCGGGCAAATCCACCCTGCTGCGCACGCTGGCCGGCATCTACCAGCCCTGCGCCGGCCGGCTGCGGGTGGAGGGGGAGATCGGTTCCCTGATCGACCCCATGGCGGGGATGGACCAGTTCCTGACCGGGCGCGAGAACATCATGCTGCGCGGCCTGTACAAGGGGCTGAGCGAGCGCGAGAGCCGCGCGGTGGTGGAGCGCGTGGTGGAATTTTCCGGCCTTGGGGAAGCGATCGACCTGCCGGTGCGCGGCTATTCGGCGGGGATGAACATCCGCCTGGCCTTCGCCATGGCCACCGAGATGGCCCCCGACATCCTGCTGATGGATGAATGGTTCCTGGCCGGCGACGAGGATTTCATGCGCCGCGCCGAGGCCCGGCTGCACCGGCTGGTGCGCGATGCCGAGATCATGGTGCTGGCCACCCACGACATGGCCGTGGTGCGGCAATGGTGCAACCGGGTGATCCGGCTGGAGAACGGGCTGATCGTGGCCGATGAGCGGATGGTGGCGCTGCGCGCGGCGGAGTAGGGGGGATCGCTCCCCCCTTTCGCGTCAGACCTTGCCGTGGCGCAGCACGCGCTTGGCGATGGCCATGCGGTGCACTTCCGTCGGGCCTTCATAGATGCGCATCAGCCGCACCTGCTGGGCGAACAGCTGCAGGGGCAGTTCCTTGGTCATGCCCATGGCGCCGAAGGTCTGCATGGCGCGGTCCACGATCTCGGTCGCCATTTCGGTGGCGAAGACCTTGATCATGCTGGCCTCGTTCTTCACGTCGCCGCCGTCTTCCATGGTGCGGGCGGCGCTCATGACCATCAGCCGGCAGGCGTGGATCTTCACCGCGGCGTCGGCGATCCACCACTGGATGGCCTGGCGGTCGGCCAGCGGCACGCCAAAGGTCACGCGGCTTTTCGCCTGCTCGCACATCATCTCCACCGCGCGGGCGGAGATGCCGACGCAGCGCGCGCCCATCTGCAGCCGGCGCACGTTCAGGCGCAGCTGCATGGGGGCATAGCCGCGGCCGAGCGTGCCCAGGATCTGGCTGTCCTTCAGGCGCATCTCGTCGAAGACCAGCTCATAGGTCCGCCGGCCGCCGATCATCGGGATCTCGCGCTCGATGATGAAGCCTGGGGTGCCCTTGTCCACGATGAAGGCGGTCATGCCTTCCTCGCGCTTGCCTTCGCCGGTACGCGCCATGAGGATGATGAAGTCGCAATAGGGCACGCGGCTGACCCAGATCTTGCGGCCGTTGATCACCCAGTCATCGCCATCCTTGCGGGCGCGGGTGAGCATGCCGGCGGGGTCGCCGCCCGCGCCGGGCTCGGAGATCGCGATGGCGGATTTCATGCGCCCTTCGGCATAGGGCTTCAGATAGCGCTCGCGCTGGTCCTCGTTCGCGGCGGCCATCAGCATGTGCAGGTTGGGGCTGTCGGGGGGGAATTCGAAGGGGACGATGGTGCGGCTCACCTCCTCCTCCACCAGCATGCGGGCGACGGGGTTGAGGTTGGCGCCGCCGAATTCCTCGGGCACGTCCAGGCCCCACAGGCCCAGCTCCTGGCACTTGGCCAGCAGGGGGGCTTCCTCGGCTTCGGAGAGGCCGTATTTGCCGCCCTCCGCCTCACGCTTCAGGATGGCGGGCTCCAGCGGCATCAGTTCGTTCTGGACGAACTTCGCCACCAGCTCCTGCAACATGCGGTCTTCGTCGGACAGCGCGATCGTGCTCATGCGCGGGTATTTCCTCTCAGGCTGAAAAAGGTGGGCATGAGGCGCTGCCTCATGCCAAGGCCGTGAATGCGGCCCGCCGGCGGTCCGGCGAAGCCAAGGTCGGCGGATGCCGGCCGCCCGGCGTCTGAGGGATCAGCCAAGGATGATCAGGCCGTCCACGGCCACGACGCCTTCGCCTTCGCGGCGGATGAACAGCGGGTTGATCTCGGCTTCCTGCACCGTCGGCCCATCGGTCGCGGCCAGCAGGGAGATGGCGTGGATGGCACGCGCCAGCGCCGCCACATCGCCGCGCGGCAGGTTGCGGAAGCCGGTCAGCATGCGCAGTTCCGGCAGCTCCGCGATCATCTCCGCCGCCGTTTCCACGCTGACCGGGGCCAGGCGCACGGTGAAGCTCTTGCGCAGCTCCGCCAGCACGCCGCCCATGCCCAGCATGACGATGGGCCCGACCTCCGGGTCGCGCCGGAAGCCCAGGATCACCTCGGCCAGGCCCTTGTGCATCGGCGCCACCAGCGCGCCGCGCAGCCGGGCCTGGGGGAAGTGCTGCTTCGCGCGGGCGGTCAGTTCGGCCACCGCGTCGCGGATCGCGCCCTCGCTGACCACGCCCAGCCGCACCAGCCCGGCATCGGTCTTGTGCAGGATGTCGGGCGACAGGATCTTCACCGCGACCGGCCCCTCGATGCCGCGCACATCCTCGGGCTTTTCCACCACCCGGGCGCCCGGGCCCTCGATGCCCAGGGCCTGGAACACGGCGCCGGCCTCGGCCTCATCGAGGGTGGAGGAGGGGGCGGCGGCCAGCAGGGCGCTGGCCTTGGCCATGGCCTCGGGCGCGCCCACGCCGCGCGCCACCGGGGCGCGCCAGTTCAGGAAGGCAT
Organism: Rhodovarius lipocyclicus; assembly: GCF_009900765.1. Lineage (GTDB taxonomy): Bacteria > Pseudomonadota > Alphaproteobacteria > Acetobacterales > Acetobacteraceae > Rhodovarius > Rhodovarius lipocyclicus. Next base: position 16,526 of record NZ_JAAABL010000004.1, on the reverse strand, counting down.
GCAGCGCGTCGGCGCAGGATTCCGGCGTGCGGAAACCCGCCACATCCGCCTCGTCGCAGATGCGCAGCGCCTCGTCGGCCTGGGGCGCGCAGAACACCGCGATGGGCTTCGTGCCGTCATAGATGTCCAGGATGTTCTCGTTCACCTGGGTCGGGCGCAGGCGGGCGGTGCTGCCCAGCACGGCCACCACCGCGTCATTGCCGTCGGAGGCCACCATCTCCTTCAGCACGGCGGTGTACTGGCCGGTGCCGCCGCCCATGGGCAGGTCGATCAGGGGCGAATCGCTCAGATGGATGCCCTGGGCGGAGAGGTTTTCCTGCATGGCGGGCGTCGGCCCCACCAGCTCGTCGCCATACAGGCCCAGGCGGTCCACGATCATCGCGGCCCCGCCGCCGGTGCCGGTGATGATGGACACGCGCCGGCCCCGGGGCGGGGTGCGGCCCAGCACCAGGCGCGGTGCCTCCACCAGCGCCTCCAGCGTTTCCACCCGCAGGATGCCGTGCTCGCGGAAGAAGGTGGCGGCGAGCTCGTCCGCGCCCACCATGGCACCGGTGTGGGAGACGGCGATGCGCCGCCCGAGGTCCGAGCGCCCGAGCTTATAGGCGATGATCGGCTTGCCCAGCTGGTGCGCGCGCGCGGCGGCGGCGGCCAGCTTCGGCGCGTCGCGCAGGGTTTCCATGAACAGCAGCACGCAGCGGGTGGCCTCGTCCTCGACCAGCAGCTGCGCGACCTCGCCCACGCCCACATCGCATTCATTGCCGACGGAGACGAGCTTGGAGAAGCGATGCCCGCGGGCCATGGCGCGCGACAGCAGCGCGCCCATCATGCTGCCCGACTGGGACGCCACGCCGATGGAGCCGGCCTTGATGTCCTCGGCCTCCACGGCCGCGTTGTTGGTGATGGGCACGCCGTCGGTCACGTTGACCAGGCCCAGGCAGTTCGGCCCGATCAGCCGCAGGCCGCCGCGCCGGGCGGTCTCGGTGAACGCCTCCTGCATGGCGCGGCCCTCGGGGCCGATCTCGGCGAAGCCCGCGCTGTAGATGGTGGCGACCTTCACGCCCTTTTCCACGCAGCCCGCGATGGCATCCGGCACGGCGGCGGCGGGCACCATGATGAACGCATGGTCGATCGGCCCCGGGGCGGCGCGGATATCGGGATAGGCGGTGTCGCCCATGATCTCCGTCCGGCCCGGATTGATCGGGATGATCCGGCCCTGATAGCCGTTCTTCTTCAGCACCCGCTGCGCGCGGGAGTTGTTCTTCTTCTGGTCGGGCGTCGCCCCCAGCAGGGCGATGGCGCGGGGGCGGAAGACGGCATCCGCCAGCACGTTCAGCTCATTCGGCACGGGCATGTCCATCGCTCAGATTCCCTTGAAATCGGGGGTGCGGCGCTCGGCCATGGCGGCGCGGCCTTCCTTGAAATCCTCCATCTGGCGCTGCCAGACCTGCTGCTCGTATTCGCGCTCGGTGGCGCGCTCATACGCCTCGGAGAAGCCGCGCCGCAGCGTGGCGCGCAGGCCCTGGATGGCGGCGGGGGCGGATTGCGCGATCTCCCGCGCCAGGGACTGGGCGGCGGCCAGCACCTCGGCCTGGGGCACCAGCACATCGGCCAGGCCCATGTCGAAGGCTTCCTGACCGGTGATGCGGCGGCCGGTGTAGAACAGCAGCGCCGCCTTCTGCAGGCCGATCAGCTTGGGCAGGGTGTAGGAGAGCCCGAAGCCCGGATGGAAGCCGAGCCGGGTGAAATTGGCGGAATACCGCGCCTCGACGCAGGTCACGCGGAAATCGGCGATGACGGCGAGCCCAAGCCCCGCGCCGATCGCCGCCCCCTGGACCGCCGCGATGATGGGCTTCGCGGTGCGCGTCAGCCGCGCGGCCTTCTTGTAGAGGGTCTGGCCCGGCTCCTCCGCCGGCCAGGACAGCCCGCCCGACTCGCCGCCCGAGAAATCCGCGCCCGCGCAGAAATGCTTGCCCGCCCCCGTCAGCACGATGGCCCGGCAGCCGGGGTCGGCATCCAGCGCCTGCAGCCGGTCGCCGAGGGCCACCACCAGGTCGCGGTTGATGTGGTTGTTCGGCGGGCGGTCCCAGATGAGGGTGACGACGTGGCCCTCACGCGTTTCGCGCGGGTATTCGGGCAACACGGGCTCGGCCAAGGCGGTCTCCTCAAACGTTTCCCCAATGGGGTTCATAGGCCGGCTTGCGCGGCCCTGGGCTTGGTCATAAACTTGTTCGTACAAGATGACAACCGGGCGGGCCACGCCCCAGGAGGAACCGATGGATATGCCCTTGCCCGTGACGACCGCAGGCCCCACCCGGCAATTGGCCGATTTCGCCGCGGGGCTGGAACAGGCGGCGGTGGATGCCGTCGCCCGCCACGCCGCCCGGCGCCACCTGATCGACACGCTGGCCTGCATCATCTCCGGCGCCGGGCAGGATGCCACGCTGTCGGTGCAGCGGGCCTTGTCCGCCGCCGGGGTGGGGGTGGGGCCGGTGGCCATGCCTGGCTTCCGGGAGCGGTATGACGCGCTGTCGGCCGCCTATCTGGGCGGGGCGGCCGCGCATGGGCTGGAGCTGGATGACGGCTTCCGCGCCGGTTCCGTCCACCCCGGCGCCGTGGTGGTGCCGGCCGCCATCGCCCTGGCGGGCCAGCGCGGCCTGTCCGGTTCCGCGCTGCTGACCGCCGTGATCGCGGGTTACGAGACCGCCTGCCGCATCGCCGCCGCCGCCCATCCGCGCAGCCGCTGGCGCGGCTTCCACAACACCTCCACCGCCGGGGTGTTCGGCGCCGCGGTGGCCGCCGCGAAGCTGCTGAACATGTCCGCCGACGACATCGAGGCCGCGATGGGCATCGCCGCGTCCTCGGCCGCCGGTATCTTCACCTTCCTGGCGGGGGGCGATGTGAAGCGCATCCACCCGGGCCATGCGGCACGGGAGGGGCTGCTGGCCGCGCTGCTGACCGAAGCCGGCCTGCCCGCGCCGCGTGGCGCGCTGGAATTCAAGGAGGGCTTCTTCGCCGCCTATGCCGGCGGCGACACCGGAGAGGTGGATTACAGCGCCATCGACATCCTGGCCGCCGGCGACAACAACCCGCAATCGCGCTTCGCCATCGCCAATTGCTACATGAAGCCGCACGCCTGCTGCCGCCACATCCACGCCGCCATCGACGCGGTGCTGGAGATGGCGCGCGATGACGGCATCTCCGCGCCCCAGGTGGAGCAGGTGGAGATCGGCACCTATGCCGTCGCCGCCAGCCATGCCGAGGTCGGCTGGTCCGAAATGACCACGGCGCAGATGAGCTTCCCCTTCGTGATCGCCACCGCGCTGACCCGCAACCAGGTGGGTGTGGCCGATTTCGGCGATGCCGAACGCAGCGACGGCGACACGCTGGCCATGACCGGGCGCATCCAGGTGCGGGTGGATGATGCGTATGAGGCCGCCTATCCGCGCAAGCGCGGGGCCCATGTGCTGATCCGCACCAAGGATGGGCGGGTGGCGGAACGCCATGTGCCGGAACCGTTCGGCTCGGCCTCCAACCCGCTGAGCGACGCGGGGCTGGAGACGAAATTCATGGCGCTGGCCGGGCCGCGGCTGGGAGAGGCCAAGGCACGGCAGGCGCTGGAACTGCTGTGGAAGGTGGATGAGCTGGGGGATCTGGGAGTGCTGGTGGAGGCGATGAAGGGGTAGGGCGGGCTGGGGAGGCGCTGCCTCCCCAAGGGGAACGCGGACTGGGGAGGCGCCGCCTCCCCAGACCCCTCCGCTGGGGAGATAAGATCTCCCCAGGCCCCTGCGAATAGTTTTAATATATTGATATTATTATATAATTTATCGGAAAAACCTTCGTAAGCTCAGCGCTGTCCCAAAACTGACGGAAAGTAATGGGGGAGTTTGAGGGGGAAAGTCATTTCCCCCTCAATGGGAGTTTGAGGGCGGAGCCCTCAAGGCTTGCCCCATATCGCGCCCCATGCTGAACCATCTCCATGATCATCGGCCTGGGCAGCGACCTCATCGACATCCGCCGCATCGCGGCCGCGCTGGAGCGTCACGGCGACCGTTTCCTCGACCGCATCTTCACGCCCGAGGAGCGCCGCAAGGCCGAGCGCCGGGCGGAGCGCATCCGGGTCGCCACCTATGCCAAGCGTTTCGCGGCGAAGGAGGCGGCGTCGAAGGCCCTGGGCACCGGGTTCCGGGCCGGGGTGTTCTGGCGCGACCTGGGGGTGGTGAACCTGTCCAGTGGCGCGCCGACCTTGCGGATGACGGGCGGGGCCGCGCTGCGCCTGGCCGCGATCACGCCCCGGGGCATGGTGTCCCAGGTCAGCCTGACGATGACGGACGAATACCCTTACGCGCAGGCGATGGTGTTGATTTCGGCTATCCCGAGCCCCATTCCTTGACAGGTGCGGGGGTGGCGCGCTTCATCCGCCCGTTTTGCACCCCCCTTTGCCGGATATCCGCCCGCCCATGAGCCATTCCATGACGAAGAAGAAGTCCGGCTGGGGCGAAAGCATCCGCACCATCCTGTATGCCGGGCTCATCGCCATCGGTATCCGCAGTATCGCGTTCGAGCCGTTCAATATCCCCTCCGGCTCCATGATCCCGACGCTGCTGGTGGGCGATTATCTGTTCGTCTCCAAGTATTCCTACGGCTATTCGCGGCATTCCTTCCCGTTCAGCCCCAACCTGTTCTCGGGCCGTATTCTGGGCAGTGTGCCGCAGCGCGGCGATGTGGCGGTGTTCAAGCTGCCGCGCGACACCAGCCAGGACTACATCAAGCGCATCATCGGCCTGCCGGGCGATCGCATCCAGGTGATCCGCGGCATCCTGCACGTGAATGGCGAGGCGGTGCGGCGCGAGGCGATCGGCCCCTATGTGACCGAGGGCGACGGCCCGCGCATGACCGTGCGCCTGTATCGGGAGGTGCTGCCGGGCGGCCGCACGCATGAGATCATCGAGCAGACCGATGACGGCGTGCTGGACAACACGCCGGAATTCACGGTGCCGCCGGGCCATGTCTTCGCCATGGGCGACAACCGCGACAACAGCCTGGACAGCCGCGTGCAGTCCGCCGTGGGCTTCGTGCCGATCGAGAACCTGGTGGGGCGCGCGGAGTTCATCTTCTTCTCCGTCGATGGCTCCAGCCCCTTCTGGCAGGTGTGGAACTGGCCCTTCGCCATCCGCTGGACACGCCTGCTCTCCGCGGTGCGATGAGCCTGGAGGCGCTGGAACGGCGCATCGGCCACGCCTTCGCCCGGCCGGAGCTGCTGACACACGCATTGACGCACCGCTCCAGCGCGGGCGGTGCCGGCAGCAACGAAAGGCTGGAATTCTTGGGCGACCGGGTGCTGGGCCTGTGCATCGCCGAATGGCTGACCGAACGCTATCCGAACGAAAGCGAGGGGGGGCTGAGCAAGCGCCTGTCCTCGCTGGTGTCGCGTGAGACCCTGGTGCCGGTGGCCGAGGCGCTGGGCCTGCCGGCCGCGCTGAAACTGCCCAAGGCGGAGCGCCGCAGCGGGGTTTCGGCCAGCCACAATGTGCTGGCGGATGCGATGGAGGCCCTGCTCGGCGCCATCTATCTGGATGCGGGGCTGGAGGCGGCGCGCGCCTTGATCCGCCGCGAATGGGCGGGGGTGATGGAACGCACCACCGCCCCGCCGGTGCCGGTGAAGACCCGGTTGCAGGAACACACGCTGGGCCGGGGCGCCGGCCTGCCGGTTTATGAATTGCTTTCCACCACCGGGCCCGCGCACGCTCCGGTTTTCGTGGTTCGTGTGCGCGCGATGGGTCGGGAGGCCGAGGGTATGGGCGACACCAAACGGGCGGCGGAATCGGCCGCCGCCGAAGCCTGGCTGGCCGCGCTGTGAGCGGCACGCCGGAACAGACGCGCTGCGCGATCATCGCGGTGATCGGGGCGCCCAATGCGGGCAAGTCCACCCTGGTCAACGCCGCCAGCGGCACCAAGGTCAGCATCGTCTCGCCCAAGCCGCAGACGACGCGCTTCCGCATCCGCGCCGTGGTGATGCGCCCGCCGGCGCAGCTGGTGCTGACGGACACGCCGGGCATCTTCAACCCCCGCCGCCGGCTGGACCGCGCCATGGTGGCCGCCGCCTGGGGCGGCGCCACGGACGCCGACATGGCGCTGCTGGTGGTCGATGCCCGCGCCGGCCTGACGGAGCCGCTGCAGGCCATCATCGCCAAGCTGAAGAACGTGAAGCTGCCGATCTGGCTGGTGCTGAACAAGATCGACCTGATCCCGCGCGACCGGCTGCTGCCGCTGACCGCGGCGCTGACGGCCGAGCTGACCTTCGCCGAGACCTTCATGATCAGCGCCGAGAAGAACGACGGCGTGGACAAGCTGTTGCAGGCGCTGGCCGATATCGCCCCCCCGGGGCCCTGGCTGTTCCCGGAGGAAGACCTCTCGGACGTGCCGAACCGCATGCTGGCGGCCGAGGTGGTGCGCGAGCAGATCCTGCGCATGACGCATGAGGAAGTGCCGCACCACGCCCATGTGGAAACCGAATCCTGGACGGAACGGCCCGATGGCTCGGCCCGGGTGGACTGCACCATCTATGTCAGCCGCGCGAGCCAGAAAGCCATCGTGATCGGCGATGGCGGCAGCCGGATCAAGGAAATCGGGCGCCGGGCACGGCAGGAACTGGTGGGGCTGCTGGAACGGCCGATCCACCTGTTCCTGAACGTGAAGGAAAAGGCCGGGTGGGATGAAAGCCGGATGCATATCCGGGCGCTGGGGCTGGAAGACGAAGGGTAGGGCTGGGCCCTCAGCCCTCCCCGAGCGTTTGGCGCCTCACCTTAGCGGGTGGGGCGCTTTTTTGTGGAACTTCAACAAGCAACTCATCCCAGGGGCCCGCACGAAACCCCCGGGGGCGGCCCCCCGGCGGGAGAGTGCGGGAGGGCGGCGCCCTCTCGTTTCCGCCACCCTCGTCATCCATTCGGACGTTGACTTGCCGCCGCTCTCGCGGCCCACTCCCGTCATCGTGAACGCGGAATAATGGCGAAGGAATGCGTGTGTGAGTGGTGTGATGCAGGGCATTCATGGCGGCGCGCCGCCCGCGGGCGGCGCCACGCCGGGGCGTCTGGCGGGCTTGCCGCCGGGTTATCGCCACATCCTGCCGCACGGCCCTGATCTGGCCGATGAGCGCCACCCGGCGGAGCGCCTGGCGAAGCTGGCCACCCGTATCAGCGTGGAGCCGCAGCGCGAGAACCCGGACATCCCCTCCGGTTACACCTATTTCCTGCAATTCGTGACGCATGACTGCGTGTTCACGGACATCCCCTTCTGGGCCGCGGAGGCGGCGGGCGAACCCCCGGGCAATGAGCGCCTGCGCGCCCTGAACCTGGATACGCTGCATGGCGGGGGCCCGGCTTCCTGCCCGCATGCCTATGTGCCGGCGCGGGACCGCGCGCGGATGCGCGTGGGCTGCCTGGCCACCGGCGCCGCGCGTGACGTGCCGCGCATAGCGCCCGAGCCCGGCGCCCCCCTGACCGACACGCTGCTGGCGGACCCGCGCAACGACGACAACGCGCTGCTGGGCCAGGTGACCGTGCTGTTCCACATCGCCCACAATGTGGTGGTGGGGCTGGAGGGCGGCTTCTTCGCCCCCGCCCGCGCCCGGCTGCGCGCGCTGTACCGCCGGCTGATCCGCGAGGACCTGATGCCGCGCCTGTTGCAGGCGGATGTGCTGGCTTTCTACCAGGGCGGCGGCGCGCCGCTGAGCGACCCCCACACCGAGGAGGTGCCGCTGGAGGCCAGCCACGGCGTGTTCCGCGTGGCCCACGCCATGGTGCGCGAGACCTACAACGTGAACGCCCCGCCGCCCGCCGAGGGGCTGCCCCTGGCCGAATCCCTGCGCCACAGCTCCGCGCGCTATCCCAAGCTGCTGCCGATGCCCGAGACATGGGTGGCGCGCTGGTCCAACTTCTTCGACGGGCTGGGCGGGACCGCGCAGCGGGCGATGCGCTTCGCACCCTGCTATGCGCCGCCGCTGCAGACCGGCAGCTTCTTCCCCGCCGTGGACGGCACCCACCGCACCGGCCTGCATTACCGGGACATGCTGAGCGCCGAGGCCGCCGCGCTGTGGCCGCTGGAGGAGCTGATCGCGGACATGACCGGGCACCACTTCCCGCCCGGCGACCCGCGCACGGCGGCGCTGAACGCGGGCCCGCTGGGCACGCCCGCGGCACGCCGGCAGGCGATGCTCGACTGGCTGCTGAACGACGGCAAGCCGGGCGGCATGGAGGCCGAGGACGCGGCCTCTATCGCCGCCGACCCACCCATGCCCTTCTGGCTGATGCTGGAGGGGATGATCGCGGGGCAGGGCCGCAGGCTCGGCCCGCTAGGGTCCATCATCCTGGCCGAGGCCTTCTACCCCAACCTGAACGCGGCGGCCGAGGCCGATGAGGCCGCGCTTGCCGCCAGCCCGCTGAACGCCATCCATGACATGGCGGGCCTGATCCAATTCCTTGCCGCCCAGCCCGGGCTGCAGGGCGCGACCCCTCCCTTCATCTGACACAGGAGCACAGGATGCCCGACTTCGACCCCTTGAACCCGCCGCGCATGAAGATCGACGACTACGAGGCCTTCGGGAAGCTGGTGAAGACCTGGTCCACCCAGGACTCCAAGTATTTCGGCAAGGTCTATCCGGTGCCCCGCAGCCTGGCGGAATTCAAGGCGCAATGCGCCGAGGCGGGCGTGGGCCTCTCCCTGCCGGACTTCCTGACCGGCTTCTCGGTGGCGATGTTCGACAACAACACCGTCTACGTGCGCATCCCGCCCAAGGAGCGCGTGCTGGCCAGCGAAGGCAAGTTCGCCGCCGGCGGCAGCTACAATGTGCCGAGCTTCTACGGCGACCTGGCCTTCGGCGGCGCCACGCCGGCGGTGGACCCGGCCGACCGGATGAAGTTCCACGCCAGCCGTATCGGTGACTATACGATCAGCTACTGCGAGTAAGATCGGCGGGGTGTTGGGGGGTGCGCTCAGGGGCTTTGCCCCCGAACCCCCACCGAGGGGCTCTGCCCCTCGGCTCCCCGCCAAAGGCCGAAAGGCCCTTGGAACCCATCAGATTGGCGCCGATCCTGACAAGTCTGGCGCCAATTATATTATAAATATCAATAAGAAACATGTTTCCCAAGATCAGCGCCAAACTGATCTAGGTCCAGGACCGAGCACGGTCCTGGCGGGGGTGTCGGGGGCGGAGCCCCTGACCGCTTCCCGTCCCACGCCTCACAGCCCGGACCGTTCCGCGATCTCCTGCCCCAGCACCACGACATCCTTGGCCCCGCGCCCGGTTTCGACCACCACGCCCAGCGTGCGGGTCGCGGCTGCGGCCATGGGCGCGTAGACGCCATGGGCTGCCAGTGCCGCGCTGGCCAGCTTCATGTCCTTCAGCATCAGTTCCGCCCGGAAGCCCGCGGTGAAGCGTTCCTCCAGCCAGCGCAGCGCGTGGTTCTCCAGCACGGCGGAGCGCGCGGAGCCGCCCAGCAGCGCCTGGCGCATCACCTTGGGGTCGAGCCCGGCCTTGCGGCCCAGCACCAGCGCCTCGAACACCGCGTGCATGGTGGCGGAGATGATCATCTGGTTGGCGGATTTGCAGATCTGCCCGGCGCCGGACCCGCCCATATGCGTCACCGTGCCGCCCACCGCCGCCAGGAAGGGCCCGGCCGCCGCGAAGGCCGCGGCATCGCCGCCCACCATGCAGGTCAGGTTGCCGTCGAGCGCGCCCTGCGGGCCGCCGGAGACGGGGGAATCGAGCAGGATCGCCCCGGTCTCGCTTTTCAGCCGCAGGGCGAAATTGCGCGTGGCCTCGGCGGAGATGGTGGAGAAATCGACCACCACGGCACCTTCGTTCACGGTTTCGGCCACGCCGCCGGGGCCGAACAGCACGCGCTCCACATCCGGCGTGTCGGGCACGCAGATGCCGATGATCTCGGCGTTCTCGGCAGCGAGAGCCGGCGTCGCGGCCCAGGTGGCGCCCGGCACCTCCTTGTGGGTGCGGCTGGTGACCGCCACCCGATAGCCGGCCTGGACCAGATTGGCGGCCATGGCATGCCCCATGACGCCCAGGCCCACGAAAGCGGCCCCCGCCGGAGGCGCTATACCCATCACGGCCGGCGGCGTGCCGGCCTTCTCACCACCCATGATGCCTGGCCCCTGCCGATGGTATGCCGGCCCCCGTGATTCCCTGCCGCAGGCGGGACCAGTCCCGTTCCTTGGCGATGGGAAACAGATGCAGAAGCCAGGAGCCGATCGCTTCGTCCGTCGGCTCCTCCTGACCATACCATTGCATGCGGGCGCCGGCCAGGAAGCCACGAGCGATCTCGCGTGCCTCCTCCTCCCGGCCCAGGTTGAACAGGGCGGCGGCGTGCCAGGCGCGGCTGGGCAGCGCGGCGCTGAGGGTGCGCCCCGCCGCCTCGGCGGCCAGCGCGTCGTCGCCGCGCAGATAGGCGATCGCGCTCTGGTACACCCAATGCGCGGCATTGGGGGCGGCGGACAGGGTCAGGCTCTCGGCCGCCAGCTCCGCCGCCCGGTCGTGCTCGCCGCTATAGGCGTTGAACAGCGCCCCCGCGACCAGCGTCCAGGGGTCGAGCGGGTTCAGCTTGATCGCCTCGTTCATATGGGTGGTGGCGCGGTCGTAGCGCTTGGCCATGGCCAGCGCCCAGCCCAGGCAGAGATGCGCGCGGCTGTCCACCGGGTCCAGCGCCACGGCCTGCTCGGCGCGCTGGATGGCCTGCAATTCCCGCGCGCGGCTGCGGCGCATGCCCGGGTGGGCGATGTGCACCGCGTTGTCCATCTGCACCAGCGAGGAATAGGGCGGCGAATAGGACGGCGCCTCGGAGATCGCCTCGTTGAACAGGGTCTCGGCGCGCTGCCAGTCCTCGGGCCGGAACAGGCGGATGATGGCCTGCCCGCGCAGCCATTTGTCGTGCGCGGCCAGGCTGACATCGGGCACGGTGTGGGTTTCCGCCAGCCGGGCCGTGGCGATGGAGCCGAGCAGGGAGACCGCGATATGGGAGACGATCTTGCGCCGGGTCTCGAACCAGTCCTCCAGCGTCAGGGTGAAGCGGTCGGACCAGACCATGACGCGGCTGGCCTCGTCGCGCAGCAGCAGCACCAGGCCGAGCTGCCCGCCCGCTTCCTCGGCGCGCACCTCCAGCGACATCTGGGTGCCGACGCGCACCATTTCGGAGGCGATCTGCGGCAGGGTCGGGCCATCCACCACGAACCATTCGCGGAACCGCGTGAGGCAGGCGATCAGCTCATGCCGGAAGCCATCGACCAGATGCGCGCGCTCCGGGCTCACGCCCAGGGCCATGAAGGGCGGCACCAGGATGGCCAGGCGGACCGGGTTCTTTTCCCTGGGCGCGGCCGGGGCGGGGGCGGCGGGCGCGCCGGCCTTGATCTCGGCCACCAGCGCCTGGGTCTGGGCGGCCGGCTCCATGTCCAGCTCCAGCGCCAGGGCGTCCCACAGCGTCTCATAGGCGCGCAGGGCGCCCGCGGTGTCGCCCGCGATGTGAGAGGCGCGCATCACTTCGCGGCAGGCGGCCTCATGCGTCGGGTCCAGGCGCAACAGGGCCTGGGCGGCGTCCAGCCGCTCCGCCACCGGGGCCTCGGCCCGTAGCATCAGGGCTTCCAGCGCGCGGGACCATTGCCGCGTCAGGCCCCGGCGCAGGCCGAGCAGCCAGGTGCGGATGGCGGGGTCGATATCCTCGAACCCTTCCAGCAGGGATTGGGCGAGGGCCGTGCGCTGCTGCAACAGCGGGTGGATGCGGCCCTGGTCTAGTGCCTCCTGCACCGCGCGCAGGTCGGTTTCCACCGGGTGCAGGCGCAGCGTGTCGCGTTCGGCGGAAAAGCCCTCCGCGCCGCCGAGTTCGGCCAGCACCCCGCGCAGCTCATGCAGGGACTGGCGCAGGGTGGCCCGGGCGCGGTCGTCGTCGGATTCGCTCCAGAGCAGGCTGGCCAGCCGCGACCGCGCCTCGCCCGCCTGGCCCGCCATGGCCAGGGCAGCCAGCAGGGCCTGGGTCTTGCGGCCGCGCAGGCGCAGTTCCTGCCCGTTCACCCGGGCGTCGAAACTGCCCAGCAGGCGAAAGGCCATGGAGCCCTGCGGCGGCGCGGCCTGTGCTGATCGGCGTTGCGGACCATCCGGCATGCTTGTTCTCTATCACGCCCGGCCCGGCTGTTAAGGGCCTCTGTTACAAGAGTTCCACTTCGGCCACCGGCGGCGCCACGGCCCGGAAGCGCGGGCCGCGCGGCAAGGCGCCGGGATGGTCCAGCATCGGTGCCAGGGCGCGCATGGCCACCAGCGGCCCGCCGCCGCCCGGCAAGGGCAGAAATTGCGCCAGAATACCATTCTGCTGCAACGACTTGCACAGATCCCCCAAGCCCGGGGCGGGCCCGTGCCGGCGCGGTGCTCCCTGGGGCATCAGCCCCGCCATGCCCGCCCGCAGCGCCCCCGCCCGGGCCAGATGCACCTTGTCCGAGGCATTCAGCCCCGCCTCGCCCCGTTCGCGCGCGCGGCGGGCCACGATGGAAAGGGCCAGCTCCATCTGCGCCATTTCCAGCACCGCCGCCCGGGCGGCTGCCGCCGGAGTCGGGCGCGCGGCGAAGCCCAGGCACACATCCCCGCCCGTGGCGGCATCCGCCGAGGCCGCCACCACCACCGGCACGCCCAGCCCCTGGCTGATATCCAGCAGCCAGCTGGCCCGGCCGGTGAAGCCCGCGCGGATCTCCGCCAGCGCGGCGGCGGCCGGGGCGGCCTGTTCCAGCGCCAGCGGGGCAGGGGGGTGCCCGCCCTCGAACCACAGCGCCACCGCGTCGCGCTCGATCAGTTCCAGCAGGGCGGAGAGGCAGGCGGCCCCGGCATCCGGCCCCACCGCGCAGCCGGCCGACAGCGGCCATGGCGGGCGGAATTCCGGCGCGGCGCGGCGAAAGGCCAGGTCCAGCGGCAGGCCCGGGGCCAGGCAATCGACCTCCGCCGGCATGGCGGGCAGGCGGGCGGCCCATGCCGGCGCCGGGCCGCGCAACGCCACGGGCGGGGCCGAGGCGACCGCGGCGCGCTCCATCGCCTCCGCCACGCAGGCCATGAAGGCCGGGCCATGCGCCACGCCCACACCCGAGGCGAAGGAGCCGCCGAGCGGGGTCTCCACCTCCGCGCCCCAGGCGCACAGGCCCGGCGCCCAGGGGGCGGCCAGCGCGAAGACCCGCCGCAGCCCGGCGGCATGGCGCAGGAAGGGCGCGAGCGCCGCATCCCCGCCCAGGAAGGCCAGCAGCTCCGCCGCGTCGGCCGAGGGCAGGGCGCGGCCTTCCAGCGCCTCGGCGGCGCTGAGCATGGCTTCGGGCGGGATCATCGGGGCGCGCCCGCGCCGATCCAGGCGAGCAGGGTGGCGCGCTCGGCCGCCGTCAGGCCGGTGGCATTGCCGGGGGGCATGGCTTCGCTGCGCAGTTGCGGCTCCATCAGCCGGGCATTGCGGCGGATCTGCGCCGCGCTGTGCAGCAGGATGCCCTTGGGCGGGCTGGTGAAGCCAGTGTTGGCGGGCCGGGGCGCGTGGCATTCGGCGCAGCGCGCGGCCACGATGGCGCGCACGGCGGCGAAGGGCGGGGCCTCGGCCGGTGCCGCGCGGCGCGGGGGCGCGAGGAAGACCGCGACCACCGCCACGATCACCGCGCCGAACAGCCAGTAGTCATACATGGCGATGCCCTGGTGGCGCAGGTTGAAGAACTGTCGCACCAGCGCGCCCGCCAGCGCCATCGCCACCAGCGGCACCCAGGCATTCGGGTGCTGCCAGAACATCGGGTAATGCGGGCTGAGCATCAGGAAGATGACCGGCAGCGTCATGTAATTGTTGTGCACGCTGCGCTGCTTGCCCCAGCCGCCCCAGCGCGGGTCGATCTCCCGGCCCTCGGCCACGGCCGCGACCATCTTCTTCTGGCCGGGGATGATCACGGCCATGACATTGGCAGCCATGATGGTGCCGATCATGGCCCCCACCTGCAGATAGGCCCCGCGCCCGGAGAACACCCGCGTGCTGAACCAGGCCGCCAGCGCCAGCCCCGCGATGCCCAGCACCGCCATGGCCTGGCCATTCCCGCCCACCGGCAGCCGGCAGAGCAGGTCATACGCCCCCCAGGCCACCAGGATCATGCCCAGCGAGATGCAGACCGCCTGCCAGCGCTCCAACTCCATCACCTCCGGGTCGATCAGATAGGTCTCGGCCTGCAACCAATAGAGCAGCACGAACAGCGAGAAGCCGCTGAGCCAGGTCCAGTAGGCCTCCCATTTCGACCAGTGCAGGGGGGCGGGCACGAAGCCTGGGCCCGCCACGAACTTGCGCTTGTGATAGAAGCCGCCGCCATGCACGGCCCATTGTTCCCCGCGCACCAGCGGGTCGCCATCGGCGGGCGGGCGCAGGGATTGGTCGAGCCCCATGAAATAGAAGCTGGCGCCGACCCAGCACATGGCCGTCAGCACATGCAGCCAACGCAGCAGCAGCCCCGCCCATTCCGACAGATAGGCGTAGTCCATCAACTGCCCCGGTAGGTGGTGTAGCTGAAGGGCGCGCAGAGCAAGGGCACATGATAATGCTGCGTGGTGTCCGCGATGCCGAAGGCCAATGTCACCTCATCCAGGAAGGCGGGGTCGGGCAGCGCCACGCCCTGGGCCCGGAAATAGGCCGCCACTTGGTACACCAGCTGGTAGCGTGCGATTTCCAACTCCTCATAGCCCAGCAGCATGCCCTCGCTGCCGCGGCCGTCGGCGTTGGTCACGCCCCGCTTCAGCAGGGTGCGGGTGCCATCGGCCTCGATGCGGAACAGCGACCAGCCCATGCCGGCGGCCGGGCGGCCGTGCGCCGTGTCCAGCACATGTGTGGAAAGACCCATCGGATTGCCCCCTTGTTCGCTCAGGATTCCCGAATTGCCCGGCGCCGGGCAAGCCTTGATCCGGCGCGGCATTGGCCGTAACGCCGAAGCCCAGCAGGAAAGGTTCCGGTGATGGTGCAGGCGGTGGCTCCCAACCTTGTCGCGGCGGTGAATGAGGCCCGGCAATGGGACAGGCTGATGGAGATGGCGAAGCTCGGCGCCATCCCGGGCGACAGCCCGGACGACCAGGGCGTGAACCGCCCCTGCCTGAGCCCGGAGGACCGCCAGGCCCGCCGCCTGATCATCGGCTGGGCCGAGGCGATCGGCCTCAAGGTCAGCGTCGATGCGCTGGGCAACCTGTTCTTCCGCCATGAGGGCACGGAGGCCGGCGCCGCCCCCGTCGTGTCGGGCAGCCACATGGACAGCCAGCCCAAGGGCGGGCGCTTCGACGGCATCTATGGCGTGATCGCGGCCTTCGAGGCGGTGCAGGCGCTGCGCGAGGCGGGCGTTTCCACCAAACGCCCCATCGAGGTCGTGGCCTGGACCAATGAGGAAGGCGGCCGCTTCGCCCCCGGCTGCATGGGCAGCATGGCCTATGCCGGCTACGCGCCCCCCAACACCTGGGACGAGATCCGCGACAATGCCGGCATCCGCTGGGCCGACGCGCTGGCCGAGCACCAGGCCGCCGAGGCCGACATCGCCCGCCGCCCGCTGGGCGTGGTCGAAGGCCCCACCCCCTTCGCCTATGTCGAGGCGCATATCGAGCAGGGGCCGGTGCTGGAGCAGAAGGGCCTCGATGTCGGCGTCGTCACCGGCATCCAGGGCAGCCGCTGGTTCAGCGTGGAGATCCGGGGCCGCTCCGACCACGCCGGCACCACGCCGCTGTCCGTGCGCCGCGACGCGATGCAGGACGCCATCCGCGCCATCACCGCGCTGAACACGCTGATGCGCGACCCGACCGACGTGCTGCGCTTCACCGTCGCCCGCATGGAGGTGTTCCCCAACGCCTCCAACTCCGTCGCCGACCTGGTGCGCTTCTCCATCGACTTCCGCCACCCGGACAACGCGGTGCTGCAGGCGCGCGGCAACGCCATCGAGGGCGTGATCCAGGCGGCGCTGACCACCTGCACCGCGCAGGTCTTCGAGCGCTTCCACGCCACCCCCGCCGTGTTCGACCCCCTGGTGACCGACGCCGTGCAGCGCGCCGCCGAAGCCCAGGGGCTGGGCTGGCTGCGCATGCCCTCCGGCGCGTTCCACGACGCGCAGTTCATGGTGCCGCTGTGCCCCACGGGCATGATCTTCGTGCCGTGCCGGGGGGGCGTTTCCCACAACCCGGCCGAGTTCTCGACCGCGCCGCAACTGGCGGCCGGGACGCGGGTGCTGGCGCAGGTGCTGGCGGAGCTGGCGAACGGGTGAGGGAGGCTGGGGAAGGCTCTGCCTTCCCCAGACCCCATCCGCTGGGGAGATCAGATCTCCCCAGGCTCCTGCGAGAAGTTTGGGGACAGTGCCAGTACTATATAATTGAGGGTCTCGACTAGGAGAGCGGGTTATCCCGGCAGAGTTTGAGCAGGAGGCGAGTAAGGTTCCTGGCTCTGTTGTTGTACCTGAACTCGCACTCCTTGAGGTGCAAGTGGAAGGTGGCGCGGCTGAGCCCCCGGAAG
>NZ_JAAABL010000003.1 GCF_009900765.1 Rhodovarius lipocyclicus | reverse complement strand
CCCGCCGGCCCCCGCGCCGTCGCCGATCAACGCGGCCCCGGTGGGCCTCGATGGCCGCTGGCGCGGCGCCGCCCGCCGCGCGCCCGGCCAGGATGCCGCCTGCCGGCCGCCGCAGCTGCCCGCGGTGATGACGGTGAATGGTGGCCGCGCCGCCCTGCGTGTGGGCCGCACCGCCCCCACCGAGGCGACCATCACCAGCGACGGCATGGCCACCTTCGCCGACGGCACCATGAGCGCGGACGGTAAGTTCGAGAGCCACGGCTTCACCGGCGAATACCGGCGCATGGGCTGCACCTACACCCTGTCGCTGCGCCGGGCGGCCCGCTGAGCGTGCGCGGCGCGGCAATCGTGGCGCCGCGCCGCAACTCCGCCCTGATGCCAGCGCAATCGCGGGCGACGGTGCGTCATGCCTCAGCATGACGCAGCGCCGCCAGCTTCCGCCCGGGTATCCTGGGTGGGCGGGGCATTGGCCGCCGCCATGGGGCTTCTCATGGTGGGCGCCGTGTTCGGCACCCACATCCTGCCGCCCTGGAGCACGGGGTGGATGCTCTCGGGCATGCTGGGGCCGGACCCGGTGCAGTATTGGTTGGGTTGGACCTTCTTCCGGGAGGCCGCTTGGTCCTTCCCGCCCGGTCTGAACCCGGGGTTCGGGCTCGAACTCAGTTCCTCCGTCTTCTATGCCGACGCCATTCCCTTGCTGGCCTTTGTCTTCAAGGCCCTGCGGGATGTGGTGACGATCGAGCAGTATTGGGGCCTGTGGCTGTTCGCCTGCGGCGCTTTGCAGGGCGGGCTGGCCTTCGCGCTGCTGGGGCGGGTGACGCCCGCGCTGTGGCCGCGCCTGGCCGGTGCCGCGATCTTCCTGTTACAGCCCATGTTGCTGACGCGCATGGGCGGGCATTTCGCGTTGTCGGCGCAATTCCTGATCCTGGCGGGGCTGTGGTGCTGCCTGAAGCCTGGAGGCTGGTGGCGCTGGGCGGTGCTGGTGGCCGCCACCTCGCTGATCCATTCCTATATTCTTCCGATGGTGCTGGCGCTGTGGCTGGCCGATGCCTTGGCACGCCGCCAGCGAAACCCGCTGGAATGGGCGCTGGTGCCGGGCGTGGGCGTGCTGGGGCTGTGGGCCGCCGGGTTCTTCGCGCTGAATGCCGGGCATGACGGCCAGGGCGCGCGCTTCGGCGAGATGCAGATGGACCTGCTGGCGCCCTTCACCCCCGGATTCTGGGGCGCCTTCCTGCCCGATCTGCCAGGGCCGGGCCATCCCGAGGTCGGCGGGTCCTATCTGGGTCTCGGCGCGCTGGCGCTGCTGGGGCTGGGTGGCATGCTGCTGGCGGCGCGGCCCGGGTTGCGGCGCGCGGCGGCGGCGGGGCTGAAGCGCCAGGGCTGGCTGGTGGCGGCGCTGCTGGCCATGTTGCTGGTCGCGGTGTCGCATCGGCTTTCCGTGGGCGGGCATATCCTCACCTGGCTGCCGCTGCCCGATGCGGCGGTGCGGCTGGCCAGCGCGTTGCGGGCCTCCGAGCGGTTCTTCTGGCCGCTGGGCTATGCGGCGCTGCTGGGCGGGGTGTGGGTGCTGGTGCAGGGCCTGGGGCCGCGCCGGGCGGGGCTGGTGCTGTCCGCGCTGGTGCTGTTGCAGGTTTTGGATCTGCGCCCGGGCTTCGACCGGCTGGCGGGGTATTTCCCGCCCACCGCCCAGCATGTGGCGCTGCGCCTGGCCGAACCCTTCTGGACCGAGGCTGCCCGCCGCTACGGCCGCGTGCGCCTGGTCACCGCCGGCAACCAGGCCCGCGGGTGGGAGGAAGTGGCGGTCTACGCCGCCTCCCGGGGGCTGGAGACGGATGCGGTGTATCTGGCCCGGATCGACGCGGGCCGGGTGGGGGCGCTGAACGCCGATGTCGCCCGCCGGCTGATCCAGGGCCGGCCCGAGCCCGGCACGCTCTATGTGCTGACCGATGCCGGGGCGCTCTCCCGCGCCCTGGCGGGGATGGACCCGGTGCGTGACGTGCTGGCGCGGCATGATGGGTATTGGGTGCTGGCGCCGGGCTGGTGGGCGCGCGGCGGCCTCGCCAGCCGGGCGGCTTCCGGGGCAAACTTGGCGCCGACACCACCGGAGTAACCCCCATGACCGAGTTGGCCCCGCCCGTGGATATCATCGTGGTGCCGCGCGCCCATGATGTCGGCGGCTTCGAGGTGCGGCGGGCCTTGCCCGCGCGTGAGAAGCAGATGGTCGGCCCCTTCATCTTCCTGGACCGCATCGGCCCTGGGCGGCTGGAGCCCGGCCATGGGCTGGACGTGCGGCCGCACCCGCATATCGGGCTGGCCACCATCACCTATCTGCATCAGGGCCAGATCATGCACCGCGACAGCACCGGCGTGCGGCAGGCGATCGACCCGGGTGAGGTGAACTGGATGACCGCCGGGCGCGGCATCGTGCATTCCGAGCGCACGGACGCGCCGCTGCGCGCGACCGGCCAGACCATGTCCGGCTTCCAGAGCTGGATGGCGCTGCCGAAGACCGAGGAGGAACGCGCGCCGAGCTTCGAGCATCAGCCGGTCTCCGCGCTGCCCTTCATCGAGGACAAGGGCGTCGCGCTGCGGCTGATCGCGGGCACGGGCTGGGGCCAGGTTTCGCCGACCAGCACGCTGTGGCCGCTGTTCTATGCCGATGCGGTGCTGGCGCCCGGCGCCGTGGTGCCGCTGGACGCAGAGCATGAGGAACGCGCCGCCTTCATCGCTGAGGGCAGTATCGAGGTGGGCGGCGTGGCGCATGAGCAAGGCAGGCTGCTGATCTTCCGCGCCGGGGACGCGCTGGCGCTGCGGGCCGGGCCGCTGGGCGCGCGGCTGCTGTTGCTGGGCGGGGCCGTGATGGATGGCCCGCGCCATATCTTCTGGAATTTCGTCTCCTCCAGCCATGAACGGATCGAGGCGGCGAAGGCGGATTGGGCGGCGCGGCGGTTTCCCTTGGTTCCTGGCGACGAAGAAGAATATATACCTTTGCCAGAAAATAGGAAAAT
Organism: Rhodovarius lipocyclicus; assembly: GCF_009900765.1. Classification (GTDB taxonomy): domain Bacteria; phylum Pseudomonadota; class Alphaproteobacteria; order Acetobacterales; family Acetobacteraceae; genus Rhodovarius; species Rhodovarius lipocyclicus. The sequence continues at coordinate 252,962 of NZ_JAAABL010000003.1, read as the reverse complement.
ACGCGCCGAATCGCGGCCCGATTCGCGGAACGAATAGAGTCCGCGTGTTCCGGTGGTGGTGTGAAGGATTTACAGACCGGATTTCTTGGCCTGGACCCAGGCTTCCTCCATCTCGGCCAATGTCGCGTCGGCGGGGGATTTGCCCTGGCCGGCCAGAGTGTTTTCCACAGCCTGGAAGCGCCGGGTGAACTTGGCGTTGGCCGCGGCCAGCGTCGCCTCCGGGTCCAGATCCAGCTTGCGGGCTAGGTTGGCGACGACGAACAGGATATCCCCAACCTCGTCCGCGATGCGGGCGGGGTTCATGGCGGGCAGTTCGGCGCGCAGCTCGGTGGTTTCTTCTTCCAGTTTTTCAAGCACTTGCTCGGCGCTGTCCCAATCGAAGCCGACGCGGGCCGCGCGCTTCGTCAGCTTGGCCGCGCGGGTCAGGGCGGGCAGGGTGGTGGCCACCCCGGCCAGCGTGCCGGATTCCCCGTGTGCCGCACGTTCCCTGGCTTTTTCCGCTTCCCAGGCGGCGGTCTGCATGCCGGCGTCGCGGGCCGCCGCGTCCCCGAACACATGCGGGTGGCGGCGGATCATCTTCTTGCTGATCGCCTCGGCCACGTCGTCGAAGCCGAACCAGCCGCGCTCGGCGGCCATTTGCGCGTGATAGACGACCTGGAACAGCAGGTCGCCCAGCTCATCGCGTAGCGTCGCGGGGTCGGGGCCGGCAGCGATGGCGTCGGCCACTTCGTAAGCTTCTTCAATGGTGTAGGGCGCGATGGTGGAGAAATCCTGCACCTGGTCCCAGGGGCAGCCGGAGGTCTTGTCGCGCAGTGCGGCCATGATGGTCAGCAGGCGCGCGATGGGGGGAATCGCGTCGGGCATGGCGCAATTCCTGCGCCCAGGTCAGTCGATGACGCAAGCCGTGTCAGTCCCGGACGCAGGTCGTGTCAGCCGCTGACAGGGGTTGTGTCGGCGATATGTCGCCGGCCGACAAAGGGCCGAAAGGGAGGGGGAAATGTCGTCGCCCGCAAACCCGCGGAAAACCACGATATCCACAGGTGCTCTTATCGCATAAGATATATTATGGAAAAATCGTGAGTGTGGGAAACTCCGTGGAAAACCTGTGTCAGCCTTCCACATCGATCCCCAGCCCATCGTATCCAGGCTCCAGCCCGCCGGTCAGGGTTGCGCGCAGCGCGGCCTCATCCAGCGCGTTGCCCATATGGGTCAGGATGGTGCGGCGCGCGCCCACCTGGGCGGCCCAGGCGGCCACCAGATCCACATGCGCGTGCACCGGGTGCGGCCGGCGGCCGAAGCAGCCCACAACCCAGGTGTCCACGCCGTGCAGCGCCTCCAGGCTCTCGGGCGGCATGCGCACCACATCGGTGCAGTACGCGAAGCCGCCGATGCGCAGGCCCAGCGTGCGCATCACCTTGTGGTCCTGGTCCAGCACCAGCGCCTGCATGGCGCCGAACGCCAGCACATGGCCCGGGCGCACGGCCAAGGGCTCCAGCGCTGGGCGGAAGAAGCCGGGCGTCGGCCCCAGGAAGGCGTAGCCGAAGCGGCCCTGCAATTCCTCGATCGTCTCCGGGGCTGCGTACAGGGGCAGTTCCCTGCCCGTCTCGCGGTTGATCTGGCGCAGTTCGTCCAGCCCCATGATGTGGTCGGCATGGGCGTGGGTGACGAAGATCGCGTCCAGCTTGCCGATGCGCGCAGTCAGCAATTGCTGGCGCAGGTCGGGCCCCGGGTCGATCAGCAGCCGGAAACCGTCAGGCCCCGTGACCAGCGCGCTGGTGCGGGTGCGACGGTTGCGCGGGTTGGCGGGGTCGCACGCGCCCCAATCCCCGGCTCCATCGGGCCCGCCCAGCAGGGGCACGCCATTGCTGGGGCCGGTGCCGAGCAGGCGGACGCGAATCAGGCTTGTGGCGGTTGTGTGCATGGCAGCATTCTGCCACGGGGACGAGAATGCGTGAGCCCAGCCACACGGTCGGAGAAGCAAGAATGGATTTCGGCACGGCGATCAAGACCTGCCTGAACAAGTATGTCAGCTTCGCGGGCCGCGCCCGGCGGGCGGAATACTGGTACTTTATGCTGTTCAACCTGATCCTGACCGCCGTGGCCGGCGTGCTGGATCAAATGGTCGGGATGGAGCTGTCGCCCTTTTCCACCATCGTCTCGCTGGTGCTGTTCCTGCCGATGCTGGCCGTTTCCGTCCGGCGGCTGCATGACCTGGACAAATCCGGCTGGTGGCTGCTGGCCCCGATGCTGGGGCTGGTCGTGATGATCCCGGCCTATACCAGCCTGGAGGCCGCGATCGTGCTGCTGTGGCTCGGCGGGCTGATCGCCTTCGGCACCGGCGTGCTGCTGCTGGTCTGGTTCCTGTCGCGCGGCACCATGGGCGCCAACCGCTTCGGGGCGGACCCGCTGGCGGTTATCGGGCAGCCTTCGTGAACAGCCGGTAGAAATTGTCCGTGGTGATGCGCGCCATCTCCTCTGGCGCCACGCCACGGGTTTCGGCCAGCACCTTCAGCGTCAGTGCGGTATAGGCCGGCTCGCAGCGCTTGCCGCGCAGCGGCACGGGCGCCAGGTACGGGCTGTCGGTTTCCACCAGCAGGCGTTCGGCCGGCACGGCCTGGGCGAATTCCCGCAGCTCCGCGCTGCGCGGAAAGGTCAGGATGCCGGAGAAGGAAATATAGCCCCCGAGCGCCAGTGCCGCCTCGCCCAAGGCCCGGCCAGAGGAAAAGCAATGCAGCAGGAAGGGGAAGCGACCCCCCTTCCCCGCTTCCTCGGTCAGGATCGCGGCGATGTCCTCATCCGCGTCGCGGGCGTGGATGCACAGCGGCAGTTGCGTGGCCTGGGCCGCGCGGATGTGGCGGCGGAAGTTCTCACGCTGCACGTCGCGCGGGGATTTGTCGTAGAAATAATCCAGCCCGCTTTCGCCGATGCCGATGATGCGCGGGTGGTCCGTGGCGGCGACGATCTCCTCGACCGTCGGCATCACGCCCTCGCCCGCCTGGTGCGGGTGCACGCCCGCGGTGCCCCAGACCTCGGGGAAGCGTTCGGTCAGGGCGCGGATGGTGGGCCCCTGGCTCATCCGCACGCTGATGGTCGTCATGCGGGTCACGCCGGCGGCGACAGCGCGGGCCACGATTTCGGGCTGCTCCTCGGCCGTGAAATGGTCGAGGTGGCAGTGGCTGTCGACGATGCTCACCCCTGGGTTCACGCCGCCAGCTCCACCTTGCGGAACAGCGGGGCGGGCGGCGGCAGGGCGATGCCGCCGGGCAGCGGGGTGGCGAGCGCCGCCAGGGCGCGCGCCTCGGCGGGCACGCCCAGCTGGTCCAGCAGGGCCGCCATCGTGGCGGGCATGAAGGGCTGCAGCACAGTGGCGAAGGCCCGCAGCGCGTCATGCAGGTGGCGCAGCACCAGCTCCATCCGCACGGGGTCGGTCTTCTTCAGCGCCCAGGGGGCCTCGCGGGTGATATAGCCATTGGCCTCGCGGATCACCGTGAAGATGGCGGCCAGCGCCTGGTCGAATTTCTGCTCGCCCAGCAGCGTGTCGAGCTCGCCGCGCAGCCCATCGACCTGGGCCAGGAATTCCTGGTCGGCCTCATTGCGGGCCGCGGGCGGGGGCAGCACGCCGCCGCAATTGCGCTGGATCAGGCTCAGCGTGCGGTTGGCGAGGTTGCCCAGCGCGTCGGCCAGCTCGCCGTTCAGGCGGTTCACCAGGGATTTGCGGCTGAAATCGCCATCCTGGCCGAAGGGCACCTCGCGCAGCAGGAAGTAGCGCACGGGGTCCAGGCCGAACTCCTCCACCAGCCCCACCGGGTCGATCACATTGCCCAGGGATTTGGAGATCTTCTGGCCTTCATTCGTCCACCAGCCATGGGCGAAGACGCGCCGGGGCAGCGGCAGGCCGGCGGCCATCAGCATCGCGGGCCAGTAGATGGTGTGAAAGCGCAGGATGTCCTTGCCGACGAAATGCACATCGGCCGGCCAGAACTTCCACAGCGGCGCGGCCTCATCCGGGTAGCCGAGCGCCGTGATGTAGTTGGTCAGCGCGTCGATCCACACATACATCACATGGGCGTCGTCGCCCGGCACCGGTACGCCCCATTGGAAGGAGGTGCGGCTGATCGACAGGTCGCGCAGATTGTCCTTCACGAAGGCCACCACCTCATTCCGGCGGGTGGCGGGCAGGATGAAGTCGGGCTGCGCCTCATACAGCGCGATCAGCTTGTCGGCGAAGGCCGAGAGGCGCAGGAAATAGGACGGCTCCTTCACCCAGGCCACGGGCGCGCCGGTGGGCGCCAGCTTCACGCCGTCGCGCTCGATCAGCTCGTCCTCGCCATAGAAGGCCTCGTCGCGCACCGCGTACCAGCCCTCGTAATGGCCCAGATAGATGTGCCCGGCATCGGCCAGCTTCTTCCACAGCGCCTGGCAGGCGGCGTAGTGCCGCGGCTCCGTCGTGCGGATGAACGCGTCGTTGGACAGGCCCATGGTCACGGTCAGGTCGCGGAAAGCCTGGCTCACCTTGTCGGTGAAGGCCTTGGGTTCCATGCCCGCGTCGCTCGCGGCCTTTTCCACCTTCTGGCCGTGCTCGTCCGTGCCGGTCAGGAAGAACACTTCCTCACCGGACAACCGCCACCAGCGCGCCAGCACATCGCCGGCCAGCGAGGTATAGGCGTGGCCGATATGCGGCTTGTCGTTCACGTAATAGATGGGCGTCGTGATGTAGCGGGGCATGGGGGCGGATATGCCTCTTTGGCCCCGCGATGGCTAGGGCCAGACTGGCGGCCCCCGGGGCGCGCTCACAACATGTTCTGCGGGGCGGCGTGGCCAGAACCCTGCCTGGCGTGGCAGCATCCCCTTCCATCGGGTCAGGAGGCATCCCTTGCACGACACCGCGATGCGACTGGGAGAGCTGTTCTTCCGCCACTACCTGCGGGGAGAGGCGCCGGAAGTGCTGGATCTGGGCGCCATGGACATCAATGGCAGCCTGCGTTCCGTCGCGCCGCCCGGCCTGCGCTATTGCGGCGCGGACATGGAGGCGGGGCCGGGGGTGGATGTGGTGCTGGACGGTTCCGGCCGCCTGCCCTTCGAGGACGGCCGCTTCGACGCCGTCGTCTGCACTTCGGTGTTCGAGCACGCGCCGGCGTTCTGGGAGACCTTCCTGGAGATGCTGCGTGTCACCCGGCCCGGCGGCTATCTGTATGTCAACGCGCCCTCGAACGGGGAAACCCATCGCTTTCCCCTGGATTGCTGGCGTTTCTACGCGGATGCCTCCGTGGCGCTGGAGAGCTGGGGCCGCGCCCGGGGGTTCGACATCCGGGCCATGGAGAGCTTCATCGCTCCGCGTATGACGGACCAGTGGGAGGATTGCGTGATGGTGTTCGGGCGCGAGGCGCCCCCGCCCGGCAGTTTCATCCATGACGACCTGCCCGATGCCATGCAGCTGCGCCGGTTGGGCGAACTGGCCGCGAGCGTGGGGCCGCCGCCTCATCTCACAAGGGATCAGATCCTGCTGCGCCAGGCCCGGGAACGCATTGCGGCGCTAGAGGCCGAGTTGGCGGCGCTCCGTCCGGGCGACGCGCCTTCTTCTAGTTAAGCCAGTCCAGCGCCTGCATCACCGCCTGCTTGCGGTCCAGCGAGAGCTTGTCCGCCGCCGCGGCGTGGGCGCCGAGGCGCGACCAGATCTCGGCCCATTCGCCGGGCGTGCGCCGGGCCGCCCAGGGCGGGCCCTGCCCCTGCCCCGCCGCCCGCGTGCCGGCGGCCAGCCCCGCCCGCAGCAGAGCGAAAAAGGTGATCATCGGCCCGCTCTCGCGCCCGGCCACGCGCTCCGCGATCTGCAGCGCGCGGCGGGGCGGCACGCCGCCCAGCGCCTCACGCGCCAGGCGGGCCATCTCCAGCCCCTCCCCCTGGGCCAGTTGCAGCGCCCGGCCCGGGGCGCCGCCGGACAGGCCGATCAGCTCCCGCCGCTCCTCCGCCGCCATCTCGGGCAGGTAGTCGCCCAGCAGGCGTTCCATGGCGGCATCGGGCAGCGGGTTCAGCTCCAGCCGCCGCACCCGGCTCATGATGGTGGGCAGCAGGCGACCCGGGGCGGCGCAGGCCAGCAGCAGGATGGCGCGCGGCGGCGGTTCCTCCAGCGTCTTCAGCAGGGCGTTCTGGCCGGCGGCGTCCATGGTCTCGGGCTGGTCCAGCACCACCACGCGCCATCCGCCCTCGGCGGGCGTCAGGCTCATGAAGCCCTTCAGGCCGCGCACATCCTCCACGCGGATCATCATCCGCTTGCCCTCGCCGGTGTTGGGCGACAGCGCCAGCAGGTCGGCATGGGCGCCCGCGGCCACGCGGCGGAACACGGCATTGTCGGGCGGCAGCGCCAGCCCCTCGCCGGCGGGCTGGCCCGCCAGCAGCCAGCGCGCGAAGCGGTAGGCCAGCGTCGCCTTGCCCACCCCGGGCGGCCCGCCCAGCAGCCAGGCATGGTGCAACCTGCCGGAGCGCGCGGCCCCCGCCATCACCGCCTCCGCCGCCTCATGGCCCAGCAGCAGGGGGTTTTCGCGCGGCTCCGGTGCGCTCATGCGCCGAGTTCGGGCGGCAGGGCGGCCAGCATGGCGGCGAACACCGCCTCCGGCCCCTGCCCCGCATCGATCACCCGGAAGCGCCCGGGCTCGGCCGCCGCTTGGTCCAGGAAGCACTGCCGCACCCGGCTGTGGAAGCCGAGGCCCAGGCTTTCGTAGCGGTTCACCTCGCCGCGCGTATGCGCGCGCGCCAGGCCGGTTTCGGGCGGAATATCCAGCAGCAGCGTGCGATCGGGCCACACCCCATCCAGCGAGAGCTGCACCAGCCCATCCCACAGGGCGCGGTCACCACCCTGTCCCGCCACCTGATAGGCGAGCGTGCTGTCGGCGAAGCGGTCGCACAGCACCACCGCGCCGGCCGCCAGCGCCGGGCGGATGCTGCGCGCCACATGTTCCCGCCTGGCCGCGAAATGCAGCAGCATCTCGGCCTTCGCATCCCAGGGGCGGGAGAGCAGCAGCGCCCGCGTGGCCTCCGCCCCCGCCGAGCCGCCCGGTTCGCGCGTCAGCAGCACGGGGCGGCCACGCGCGGCCAGATGCGCGGCCAGACGGCGGATCTGGGTGGATTTCCCGGCCCCCTCCCCGCCTTCCAGCGTGATGAACAAGGGGCTCAGCCTCCGCCCATCAGCCGCTGCAGGGCGCCGGGGATGCGCGCCAGCATGCCCAGCCGTTCCACATCCGCCCCGGCATACAGCGGCAGGGTGATGGGCGGCACGCCCTGGCCGCCGATCTCCAGTCGGCCGAGCTCCTGCCCACGCATCACGGGGGCGGCCACCGGGGCTTCGTAGCGCAGGCGGGCCTGCATGGTGCTGCGCCAGGTGCGCGGCAGCGTCACCACCACGTCGCGCCCGCCCACCAGCGGCACGGTGCGCCGCGCGCCCAGATGCACGGGCACTTCCTCGATCGCGTCCTGGGCGCGGAACAGCACCACATTCTCGAAATTGCCGAAGCCCCATTCCATCAGCCGCACGCTTTCCTCGATGCGCGCGCCCATGGTCGGCAGGCCGTTCACCACCAGGATCAGCCGCCGCTCGCCCTGCTTCACGGAACCCACGAGGCCATAGCCCGCTTCCTCCGTATGGCCGGTCTTCATGCCATCGGCGCCGTTCATGCGCGACAGCAGCGGGTTGCGGTTGTCCTGGCTGACATTGTTCCAGCGGAAATTGCGCTCGGAGTAGAAGCGGTAATATTCCGGGAAATCATGGATCAGCCGCTTGGCCAGCCGGGCCAGGTCGCGGCAGGTCATGCGGTGCTCGGGGTCGGGCCAGCCGGTGGCGTTGCGGAAGGTGGAGTTGGTCAGCCCCAGCTCCCGCGCCTTCTGGTTCATCAGCTCCACGAACTGGCGCTCGCTGCCCGCGATGCCTTCGGCCAGCACCACGCAGGCGTCGTTGCCGGACTGGATGATGACGCCGCGCGTCAGGTTCTCGATGCTGATCTGGCTGCCGACCTCGACGAACATGCGGCTGCCGCCCATGCGCCAGGCCGTCTCGCTGACGGTGAAGGTCTGGTCCATGCGGATGCGGCCCTGCTTCAGCAGGTCGAACACCACATACATGGTCATCAGCTTGGACATGGAGGACGGGGTCATCCGCTCATCGGCCCCCTTCTCCAGCAGCACCGCGTCGGTTTCGTAATCCACCAGGATGACGTAGCGCGCGAGCGTATCCACCGGCCCCACCGGGCTGCTGGCGGGGGTGCCGGCCGGGCGCGGCGCGCGTGGGGCCGGCGCGCGGGCGGCCGGGCGCTGCTGCGCCATGGCCTCTGTCGCGCCCAGCAGCGCGGGCGCCGCCAGGGGCGCGGCTAACAGGGCACGGCGGGTCTTGCCGTGGTCGGGGCGGGATTCGTCGCGGGGCTCGGCCATGGATCGGGGCTTACGCCCGAAATATGGGCTGGCTCAAGCGGGGATGCGGGCAGTGGTGCCACGCGCCGCGAGGAAGATCATCTTTTCGTGCTTGCACGGCCCTGTGGCGCCGCGAATGGTCGGAACGCGGTGGCACTCCCGCTCCCGGACGCGACGGAGAACAAGCGTGCCCCCCACCTATGCCTACCCGTCTATTTCCGGGACGGACGACAATGAAACCCTGAGCGTGGAATGGGTGCTGAGCTGGGTCGAGCCGTTGGATGATGGCGGCTTCACCTTTCATTACAGCTTCTACTGGGGCGTCTTCGGGGCTGGCGGCAACGATATCCTGTACGGAACCGCCTCCGCCCCCGCCGAGGGTTCGCCCTTCACCGATATTCAGGATGTCGTCCTTTCCGGCAACGAGGGCGACGACCAGATTTTCGGCGGCCAGGGCAATGACCTGCTGAGCGGCGACAGCGGCAGCGACATCATCCATGGCGGCCTCGGCGATGACGACATCCATGGCGGCGGAGAGGGCTACGCCGATTCCCTGTATGGGGATGGCGGGAACGACACCTTCTATCTGGTGACCGACCTGACGCGGCTGCATGTCGATGGCGGCGAGGGCCTCGACACGGCCATCTTCAGCATCGGCCCCATCGTGCTGCACGACACGGCCATCTTCAGCGGCGTGGAGCTGCTGCGCCCGGATTCCCACGTGCGCGGCACCGCGCAGGCGGACCGGCTGGATTTCTCGGCCTTCATCCTGCTGGGCCAAGGGAATGCGCCCGGGCATGGCGTGGTGGATGTGCAGGGGCTGGGTGGCGACGACGTGATCATCGGCGGCACCGCGGCGGACACCCTTTCGGGCGGCGAGGGCGACGACACGCTGATGGGCGGCGGCGGCGCCGACACCCTGCGCGGCAATGCGGGCAACGACATCTATCTCGTGGTCTCCGGGCTGGAGAGCATCATCGAGAAGGCGGGCGAGGGCACGGACAGCGTCTTCTTCCAGGTCGACGCCCAATCCATGCCGGAGAATGTGGAAATCGGCTATCTGACCGGCGCGGCCCGCAGCCTGACCGGCCATGACGGCGCCGAGCAGCTGGTGGCCAACGGCGCGCTGGCCAGCACCCTGCGGGGCATGGGCGGCGACGACACGCTGTGGGGCAGCGCGTTGGCCGATACGCTGGAAGGCGGCGCGGGCGACGACATCCTGCGTGGCCAGGGCGGGGCGGATGTGATGCGCGGCGGCGGCGGCCATGACCAGTATGTCGTGTTCGATGCCGGCACCGTCATCGAGGAATTGCCGGATGAGGGCACCGACACGGTCTGGGTCACCGTCTCGGGCTTCGTCATTCCAGACCAGGTGGAGATCGCCCGGCTGGTGACGAGCGGCGCCACCATCACCGGCCGGGCCGGGCATGACATCATCGCCAGCGGCGGCGTGGGCAACACCCTGCTCGGCATGGCCGGCGATGACGAGATATGGAGCAGCGCCGCCGCCGAGACGCTGGACGGCGGCGAGGGCGACGACATCCTGCGCGGCCAGGGTGGGGCCGATCATTTCATCGGCGGCGCGGGCAACGACCAGTTCGTGGTGTTCGATGCCGCCAGCATCATCGAGGAAGCCGCCGATGGCGGTTACGACATGGCCTGGATCACCGCCTCCGGCTTCGTGATGCCGGGCGAGGTGGAGGTGGGCCGCCTGCTGGAGGGCGCGGTCAGCCTGACCGGCAGCGCCATGGGCGAGAATCTGGTGGCCAATCCGCTGCTGGGCTCCGCCCTGTCGGGCATGGGCGGCAACGACATGCTGTGGGGCAGCGCCCAGGCCGATGTGTTCGATGGCGGCACGGGCGACGACATCATCTACAGCTATGGCGGGGCAGACCGCTTCCTGTACGGCCGGGCGGGCTGGGGGGCGGACCAGATCTCGGGTTTCGACCGGGCGCAGGGGATGAGGATCGACCTGGGCGGGCTGGGGCTGAGCTTCGCCGCGATCGAGGGCGGCTTCGCCTTCGGCGGGGGCAGCGGCATCATCCGCATCGGGGCCGACAGCATCTTCGTCTATGGCGCGGATGCGTTCCTGGAGGGCGACTTCCTGTTCTGAGCCCCCTTCCGGCCTGCCCCGACATCACCCATTCCTTGCCACAAACCCGCCTTTTATTCGGTGGCATGCTTAGGTCATGGAAATCTCGAACCACAAGAGGCCCAAGATGACCGCGATCAAGAAGCTGCTTGTCGCCCTGCCTGTGGTTGCCGTGCTGGGCGCGGCCGCCGCACCCGCCGCCCAGGCCTATGACGGGCGCGGTGGCGCCGTCGTGGCCGGCACCATCCTGGGGCTGGGCGCCCTGGCGCTGGGGGCCGCCGCCCTGTCGGCGCCGGCCTATGCCTATGCGCCGCCGCCCCCGCCGCCGGTCTACTATGCCCCTGCCCCGGTCTATGCGCCGCCGCCGGTCTATTACGCGCCCCCGCCGCGCGTGGTGTACGCGCCGCCCCCGGCCTATTACGCGCCGCCTCCGCCGCCCGCCTATTACGGGCGCCCGGTGCGCTGGGGTGGCTATGGCCACCATCACCACCGCCACTGGTAAGGCGGGCTATTCCACCAGGATGCGCGGATCCGCCACGCCGGCGGCCCGCGCCCGGCCCCAGGCGGCATCCGCCTCGGGCACGGTCGTATAGGGGCCCATCCGCACGCGGTATTCCTGCTGGCGGGAGCGCGGGCCGACCGCCTCCACCCGTCCGCCCACCCGCGCGGCCTGCCGGGCCGCCAGCGAGTGGGTGAAGAAGTTCCCCACATCCACCACCAGGCGCCCGGGGCTGGCATAGCCTTGCTCCGGCCGTTCCGGCAGGCGCAGCGGTGGCATGTCGGGGGTCGAGGCCTCCACGATCTCGCGCCCCGCCTGCGGGCGGTTCGCCGCGCGTGGGGCTGCGACGCGGGCGCCGGCGGGGGCGTCCAGGCTCTCGCGCTCCACCCGGCCCACCGGGGCGGCCTGGATGGCGATGCGCGGCTGATCCCCGGCCAGGCCCAATGAGAGCGCGCGGCTCGGCTCGGCCTCCACCTGCACCCGCACCTGGAAGCTGGCGCCGGGGCGCACGCCCAGCAATTCGCCCGCGCGCTGGCTGACGCCCAGGATGCGCCCGGGCTGCACCGGCCCGCGGTCATTCACCCGCAGCACCAGCACCCGGCCGTTTTCCAGGTTCGTCACCCGCACGATCGCGGGCAGTTGCAGGGTGCGGTGGGCGGCCATCATGGCCCTGGCGTCGAACACCTCGCCATTGCTGGTGCGGCGCGGCGGAGCCATGGGCTGGATCACGGCCAGCCCCGTCTCGTTCAGGGTGAAGTCCTCTCGCGGATAGGACCACACGCCGCCCAGCTGATAGCCCTGCCCCACCTCATAGCGCGGCTGGGGTTCCGGCGGCGGGGGCGTGCGGGTGCAGGCGCCCAGCGCCAGCAGTCCCAGAAGGACGAGCCGCCTCATGCCGTCACCCGGTCGCCCAGCATGCCCACGGTCAGGGCGTAGTAGTTGGAGGGGTTGTAGCGCCGGATGGCGTGGAAATTCGGCAGGGCCAGAAACGCCTGCATCGCGCCGCCCGCCTGGTTGGCCGGGATGATCAGCCCGGCCTGGCTGCCCTGCAGCGGCCCGCCATCGGCCCGCCGCACGCCCATGCGCGCCCATTCCGCCACCGCCGGCCATTCCCCCGCCCCGCGCGGGCGGGAAGGCTCGGCCATGCCCGTGTTGAAGCCCGCCGGCAGCACCACCTCGTAGCCCCAGCCCTCGCCCTCACGCCAGCCATTGCGGGCCAGGTAATGGCCGATGCTGCCCAGCGCGTCGGCGGTGCTGCCCCAGATGTCCTTGCGGCCGTCGCCGTCGAAATCCAGCGCGAAGCGCTCGAAGCTGCTGGGCATGAACTGCGGCTGGCCCATGGCGCCGGCATAGCTGCCGCGCATGCGCTCCACGCTCACATGCCCGCCATCCAGGATGCGCAGCGCGGCCATCAGCTCGTTCTTGAAGAAGGCGGCGCGCCGGCCCTCCCAGGCCAGGGTGGCGAGCGCCTCGATCACGTTGAAATTACCGGTGAAGCCGCCGTAATTCGTCTCCAGCCCCCAGATCCCCATGATGATCTTGGCCGAGACTCGGGTGCGGGCCTCCACCTGCCGCAGCAGGTTGCGCTGGTCGGCATAGGCGCGGCGCCCCGCCTCGATGCGGGTGAAGGACAGGCGGCCATCCCGGTATTGCTGCCAGGTGATGGTGAATTCCGGCTGGCGACGGTCCAGTTCCAGCACGCGCTCATTGGGGCGGATGCCCGAAAGCGCGCGGGAAACCGTGGTTTCCGAGATGCCGGCCTGCCGGGCCTCCCGCCGGATGCCGGCGAGGAAGGCCTCGAAGCTCCCGGCCGGTTGGGCAAGGGCGGGGATCGGAAGGGAAAGGGCCAGAAGGCCGCCATGGAGTGCGGCGCCATTCAGGGCCCTGCGATGCATGAGCATGGCATTCCAGTGCCACAGCCCAGCCGCGTGCCGCAACCTTCCCGGCTTTTCCAACCTATGCACCGGGCGCTAGACTGGCCCCCAGAACTGGAGGACCCCAAGATGACCGCTGCCGACACAGTGCCGGTAACCAGGATTTTCGCTGAATACGCGGCGGGCATCCGCTTCGGCGCCCTGCCCGCCGATGTGCGGGAGCGCACACGTTTTCTCGTCCTCGACCTGGCGGGCAACATGCTGCGCGGCCGGGTGGACGCCGAGAGCAGCGCCCCCCTGCTGGCCGCGGCCCGCGCCATGGGCCTGTCGGGCGGCAACCATGTGGTGCTGGGCGAGGCCAGCCGCTGGACGCCCGTGGGCGCGGCCCTGCTGAACGGCGCCTTCGCCCACAGCCTGGATTTCGACGACACCCACGCCGCCGGCACCCTGCACCCAGGCGCGCCCGTGATCCCGGCCGCTTTCGCCGCCGGCGAGATCGTGGGCGCGAAGGGCGAGGACGTGCTGGCCGCCATCGTGGCGGGCTATGAGGTGACGAACCGCCTCTCGCTCGCGCTGCCGGGCGGCGAGCATTATGCCCGCGGCTTCCACCCCACCGCCACCTGCGGCTGCTTCGGCGCGGCTGTGGCCGCCGCCCGGGTGTTCGGCCTGGATGCGGCCGCGACCGAGGACGCGATCGGCATCGCGCTGAGCCAGTCGGCCGGCAGCCTCGCCTTCCTGAACAACGGCGCCTGGACCAAGCGGTTCCAGGTGGGTTGGGCCTCCATGTCGGGCCTGTCGGCCGCGCTGCTGGCGCGCGAGGGCTTCCGTGGCGCCGGCCAGGCGCTGGAGGGCAAGATCGGCTTCTTCAAGGCCTACGCCCCCAACCCGACGCCCGCCCGCGCCGTGCAGGATCTGGGCACGCAGTTCGAGCTGATGGAGACGGCGGTGAAGCCGTACCCCTCCTGCCGCTATGGCCATGCCAGCGTGGACGCGGCGCTGGCGTTGCGTGCCGAGCTGGGCCTGAAGCCGGAGGAGATCGAGCGCGTGACCATGGGCCTGCCGGCCGCCGGCATGCGCCTGGTGGGCGACCCGATCGCCTACAAGCAGAACCCGCAGAATGTGGTGGATGGCCAGTTCAGCGGCCCCTTCGTGGTGGCCAACGCGCTCGCCTATGGCCATTTCGGCTGGGACAGCTACGAGAAGCTGCAGGACCCCACGCTGCGCGCCCTGATGCCGAAGATCTTCACCGAGTTCGACCCGGAGATCGAGGCCGAGTTCCCCGCCAACATGTCCGGCAAGGTCACGCTGGTGGCGCGCGGCCAGACCTTCATGAAGAAGGTGGTGGTGCCCAAGGGCGAACCCGCCAACTTCCTGACCGAGGCCGAACTGCGGCAGAAGTTCCACGCCCTGTCCGACGCGGTGCTGGGCGCCGACCAGGCCACGCGCCTGGCGGATGCCATCCTGGGCCTGGAGAGCGCGCCGGATGTGCACGCGATGCTGCGTCTGGGCGTGCCCGCCCAGGTCAGCCGCCTGGCGGGCGAGTAAGGCGCGATCAGCCCGGCGTGATCCCGCCCTCGCGGATCAGCCGGGCGTTGCGGGTGAATTCCTCGGTGAGGAATTCGTTGAAGGCGCGCAGGCGCATGGGGTTGGGCGTGAAGCCCAGCTCCTCGAAGCGGGTGCGGATGGCGGGCTCGGCCAGGGCGGCGTTCAGGGCCTCGTTCAGTTTTTCCAGCACGCCCTGCGGCGTGCCCGCCCGCGCCACCATGGCGAACCAGGAATTGGACACGACCTGCGGCAGGCCCAGCTCCGCCAGGGTCGGCACATCGGGCATGGCGGGGTGGCGCTGCGCATCCGCCACCGCCAGGGCGCGCAGCCGCCCGTCGCGGATCAGCGGCAGGGCATCCGGCAGGTTGCTGAACATCACGTCCACCCGGCCGGCCGCCACATCCACCTGCGCGGGTGCCGCGCCGCGATAGGGTACATGCGTCATGGTCAACCCCGTGGCCAGGCGCAGGCTCTCGCCCCCCAGATGCGAGGAGGTGCCCTGCCCGAAGGAGGCATAGGTCAGGCTCTGCGCGGGCGGCAGGCGGCGCAGGGCCGCCAGGTCGCGCCAGGGGGCGTTGGGCGCGGTGATCAGCACATGCGGGTTGAAGCCGATGCTGCCCACCCCGGTGAAATCCCGCCGGGCATCGAAGGGGGTGTTGGGCAGCAGCGTCGCGTTGATGGTGAAGCTGTTGGCCATGACCAGCAGCGCGTGGCCGTCGGGCGCGGCCTTGGCCACCACATCGGTGCCGATCACGGTCGCACCCCCGGGGCGGTTGTCCACCACCACGCTGCCGCCCAGCATCTCCGCCAGGCGGGGTTGCAGGATGCGGGTGATGATGTCGAGCGACCCGCCCCCGGGGAACGGCACCACCAGCGCGATGGGCCGGCTGGGCCAGGATTGGGCCTGCGCGGCCATGGGGGCCAGCGTGGCGGCCAGGAGGGTTCGGCGGACGATCATGGCGCGATGATTTCGCCGCCCACCCCGGCGCGCAAGCCACAAAACCCGGCGGGGCACCCTTGCCTGCCCGCGCGGCTTGGGGCTCGCTGGCGGCATTGTCCGACAGAATATGGAGAAGCCGATGCCCCTGGACCCCCGCATGGACGCCGACATGGCCGCCTATACCCAGGCGCTGGCCGAGCGCGCCAAGGCCCTGCCCGCCCTGGTGATTCCGGCCGATCCGCGCGGCGGGCCCTTCGATGAGCCGCGCCGGGTGAACGACCTGCTCTCCGCGCCGCTGGAGCCGGGCGGGCCGGTGATGGCCGAAAGCCGCGAGATCTGGCTGCCCATCCGGGGGCGGCGGCTACTGTGCCGGCTGCACAAGCCGGCGGCGGCCGGGCCCCTGCCCGTGCTGGTCTATCTGCATGGCGGCGGCTGGGTGTGGGGCAGCATCGACAGCCATGACCGGCTGGCCCGCGAATACGCCGCCGCCAGCGGCGCCGCCGTGCTGCTGGTGGACTACGCCCTGTCGCCGGAGGCGGTGTTCCCCCAGGCCTTGCATGAATCGATGGATGTGGTGCGCTGGGTGGCGCGGGAGGGTGTGTCCCTCGGCCTGGACGGCACGCGCATCATCGTGGGCGGTGACAGCGCGGGGGGCAATCTCTCGGCGGCGGTGGGGCTGCTGAACCGGGATTGCGGCGCGCCACTGCCCCTGCGCGGCCTGCTGCTGAACTATGGCGTGTTCGACCACCCGCTGACCACGGACAGCTACCGCGAATTCGCCGAGGGCTATGGCCTGACCCTGGCCAAGATGGATTTCTACTGGCGCGCCTATTGCCCCGATGCGGCGGGGCGGCTGAACCCGCTGGCCTCGCCGCTGCGGGCCAACCTGGCCGGGCTGCCGCCCTGCCAGGTGCATGTCGCGGGCCTCGATGTGCTGGCCAGCGAGAACTACGCGATGGCCGCGGCGCTGGAGAAGGCGGGCGTGCCGGTGGAGACGCACATCTTCCCCGGCGTGGTGCACGGCTTCCTGCGCGGCACTGGGGTGATCGGCGCGGCCGACGCCTCGGTGGCGGCGGCCGGGCGGTGGATGGCGAAGCTGTTCGCCTGAATGCCCGGGGGCGAGGGTTCAGCCCTCGCCCGCCAGCGCCTTCTTCGCGACACTGGCCAGGAAGCCGCTGGCCGCCGGCAGGGCTTCGTCGTTGAAGTCGTAATTGGCGTTGTGCAGTTCGCGGCCGCCATCGGTCGGGCCATTGCCGATCCAGACGAAGGCGCCCGGCACTTCCTTCAGATACCAGGAGAAATCCTCGCCGGTCATGGCGGGCTGCACGTCGCGCGTCACGGGGGCGACCAGCGCGCCGGCGGCGGCGGCCAAATCGCGCTCGGCGGGGTGGTTGGCCGTCACGGCCACGCCCTGGCGGAACTTGAAATCCACCTGCAGGTTGAAGGCGGCGGCGATGCCCTGGGCGATCTCGCCCATCCGGCGCTCGATCGTCTGGCCCACTTCCTCATGCAGCCAGCGGGCGGTGCCCTTGAGCTCCGCCCATTCGGTGATCTGGTTCTGCGCCTCGCCCGCCTTGGCGATGGTCAGGGAGACCACGCCGCTGCGCAGCGGATCGAGCCCGCGCGACACCACCGATTGCAACGCGACGATGGCATGGCCCAGGCCCAGCATGGCGTCATGCGTCAGGTGCGGCAGGGCGGCGTGGCCGCCATGGCCGGTGAAGCGCATCTCGAACCGCGCGCCCGCGGCCATCACGGCGCTGTCGTGCACGGCGATGGTGCCGGTGGGCAGGCCGGGCCAGTTGTGCCAGCCGAAGATGCGCTCCATCGGGAAGCGCTGGAACAGGCCCTCGGCGATCATCTTGCGGGCGCCGCCGCCACCTTCCTCGGCGGGCTGGAACACCAGCTGCACGGTGCCGGTCCAGCTCGGGTCGTTCAGCAGCAGCTGGGCCGCGCCCAGCAGGGCGGCGGTGTGGCCGTCATGCCCGCAGGCATGCATCACGCCGGGGTTTTTGCTGGCCCAGGGCAGGTCCTGGCTGATTTCCTGGATCGGCAGCGCGTCCATATCCGCCCGCAGCCCCACGGCGCGGTTGGAGCCATCGCCCCGCCGCAGCGTCGCCACCACGCCATGGCCGCCGACGCCGGGGGTGATCTCGCTCACCCCCATCTCCTTCAGCTTCTCGACAACAAAGGCTGCGGTGTCCTGCTCATGCAGGGTCAGGCCGGGGTTGGCGTGCAGATGGCGGCGCCAGGCGGCAAGGCGGGCGTGAAGTTCAGGGTCCATGACCCCCAAGTTACGAGGCCACGGCCCCATTGCCCAGCCCGCAGATGGTGCCGGCAGTGCTTACGCATTGTTCATTCGGCCATGGCAGCTTGCCTCTGCCCCATTCACCACGTCGCGGGAGGTCGCATGGCGCTCGCACTCCAGTCCCCCACCACACGGGCCCAGCGCCTGCTGCAGATCACGGCCCATGCCCGGGCCGCGATCGCCTCCCTGCAGGAGCACGGGCTGCCGCCCAGCCCGCCCAACTATAACATCTGGTATGAATTCCATGCGGGCCAGAAGCCCGGATTGTCCCATGCGCTGGAGCTGGCGCAGGCCCGCGGCCGGATCAGCGACTCGGTCATGGAGGAACTCTCGGCCCGCTTCTTCCAGCCGCAGGCGGAATTCGGCGCGCTGTCCAACGCGCTGTCGCGCATCTCCGGCACGCTGAGGGAGGCGCTGGGCATCATGGCTGAGCATGGCGCCGATGCCGTGGCCTTCGGCGATTCCCTGAACGAGCTGTCGGCCGAGGCGCTGCGCAACCCCGAACGCCTGCAATCCGTGCTGGCCCGGCTGGTGGATGAGGCGCGGGAGATGACCCGCCGCACCCATGAGATGGGCCGCAAGATCGCCCATTCCGCCCAGCAGATCGAATCCCTGCGCGGAGAGCTGGAGGACACCCGGCGGGAGGCCAACACCGACGCCCTGACCGGCCTGCCCAACCGCCGCGCCTTCGACGCGCAGCTGCGCGCCCTGACCGCCCAGGCGACCGAGAGCGACCAGCCCCTGGCGATGATCCTGCTGGACATCGACCATTTCAAATCCATCAACGACCGCTGGGGCCACCCGGTGGGCGACGCGGTGCTGCGGCGCACCGCGATCACCGTCGCCTCCCTGCTGCGGGAGCGGGATCTGGCCGCGCGCTTCGGCGGCGAGGAATTCGCCGTGCTGCTGCCCGGCACGCTGGCGGGCCAGGCGATGCAGATCGCGGAGCGGACGCGCCTCGCCGTCTCCACCCAGACGCTGACGGTGCGCACCACGGGCGACCAGCTGGGCAATATCACCGCCAGCTTCGGCGTCGCGGCCTATCGCGGCGGAGAGCCGGTGGCGGCCTTCCTGAAGCGTGCCGACCAGGCGATGTACCGCGCCAAGGAAGGCGGGCGGAACCGCGTCTGCGGCGAGGAACAGCTCCGCGCGCAGCGCTGGGCGTAGTTCACTCGGCGGGGGTGGGCAGCGCCTCCGGCTCCCGCGCCGGTTGGCGCAGCGCCAGCCCATACAGGGCCGGCACCACGAACAGCGTCACCACCGTCGCCACCGTCAAACCGCCGATCATGGCCGCCGCCATCGGGCCCCAGAAGGCGGATTGCGTCAGCGGGATGAAGGCCAGGATGGCGGCCAGTGCCGTCAGCACCACCGGGCGGGCGCGGCGCACGGCGCTTTCCACGATCGCCTCCCGCAGATCATGCCCGGCTTCCAGGTCCTGCTGCACCTGGTCCACCAGGATCAGCGTGTTGCGCATGATCATCCCCGCCAGTGCGATCACGCCCAGCAGCGCCACGAAGCCGAAGGGGGCATCGAACAGCAGCAGCGCCGCCGCGGCCCCCGGGATGCCCAGCGGTGCCGTGGCGAAGACCAGCGCCGCGCGGCCGAAATGGCGCAATTGCAGCATCAGCAGCGCGGCCATCACCGCCAGCATCACCGGGAACAGCACGAACAGGCTGGCATTGGCCTTGGCCGATTGTTCCAGCGCGCCGCCCACCTCCATCCGGTATCCGGGCGGCAGGGCGGCGACCAGGGGCGCCAGCAGCGGCAGGGCGGCGTTGGTCACGTCCGGCGCCTGATAACCGGGCAGGATATCGGAGCGGATGGTGATGAAGGGCTCGCGGTTGCGGCGCCACAGGATGGGCTCCTCCATCGCGGGCACCAGCCGGGCCACCTGCGACAGCGGCACGGGCCCCGCCGGCGTGGCCAGCGTCAGGTCCGGCAATTGCGACAGGCTCATCCGTTCCTCGGGCGGGGCGCGCAGCACCACATCCACCTGGCGGTTGCCCTCGCGGATCTGGGTGGCCGTGACGCCCGAGATCAGCGCCCCCAGCGAATTGGCCACCGCCTGCGGCGACAGGCCCAACTGCGCCAGGCGCGGCAGGTCCAGTTCCAGCCGGACGGCCGGCGCGCGCTCGTTCCAATCCGTCTGGGCGGCGCGGGCGCCGGGGACTGTGTTCAGGGCATGCACCCATTCATCGCCCAGCCGCCGCAGCACGTTCGCATCCGGCCCCATCAACCGGAACTGCACGGGATAGGAGACCGGCGGGCCGAAATCGAGGCGCGAGACCCGCACCCGCGCCTCGGTGAAGGCGCCATCCTGCACCATCTGGATCAGGCGGCTGCGCAGGCGCTCACGCGCCGCCAGATCGCGGGTCTCGATGATCAGCTTGCCGAAGGCCTCATTGGGCAGGTCGGGGTTCAGCGCCAGGAAGAAGCGCGGCGCGCCGGCGCCCAGATAGGCGGTGTAGTGCCGCACATCCGGGTCATCGGCCACCGCCGCTTCCAGCCGGCGGATCACGTCGTCGGTCGCGCCAAAGCTGGCGCCCTGGCGCAGGTCCACATCCACCAGGATCTCCAACCGCTGGGAGACGGGAAAGAACTGCTTGCGCGTCATCCCCATGCCGACGAAGCCCACCACGAGCAGGGCGACGGTCAGCGCCATCACCAGCCAGCGGAAGCGCACGCAGGCCGACACGGCCGCGCGCAGGACGCGGGAGAACCGGCCCTGATACGGGTCATGCCCGATATGCGGGGCCACGCGCAGCATGGCCGCGCCCAGCCAGGGGGTGAACACCACCGCCACGACCCAGCTGGCGATCAGTGCCGCGCCCACCACCCAGAAGATGCCGCCCGCGTATTCGCCGGAGGTGGAATTGGCGAAGCCCACCGGAATGAAGCCCGCCACGGTCATCAGCGTGCCGGTCAGCATGGGCCCGGCGGTGGAGGTCCAGGCGAAACCCGCGGCCCGCACCTTGTCCCAGCCCTGTTCCAGCTTCACCAGCATGGCCTCGATGGCGATGATCGCGTCATCCACCAGCAAGCCCAGCGCCAGGATCAGCGCGCCGAGGGAGATGCGCTCCAGCTCCGTCCCCCGCCACAGCATGAAGGCGAAGACGAGCGAGAGGGTCAGCGGCACCGACAGCGCCACGATGATCCCCGGCCGGAAGCCCAGCGACAGGAAGCTGATCACCAGCACCACGCCCAGCGCCGCGCCCAGTTTTACCAGGAACTCGTTCACGCTCTCCCGCACGATGTGCGGCTGGTCGGAGACGAGGCTGAGCGCCAGCCCCGCCGGCAATTCGCGGCGGATCCGGTCCAGCTCCGCCTCCAGCGCGGCACCCAGGCGCAGCACGTCCACGCCGCGCTCCTTCACCACCGAGAGCAGCACCGCCCCATCCCGCCGGAAGCGGATGGCGGTGCTCGGCGGGTCGGCCACGCCGCGGGTGATGGTGGCGATGTCGGCCAGGCGGATGGTGCGGCCATCGAGCGGGATGGGGGTGGCGCCCACGCTCTCGATCCCGTCCAGCCCATCGGGCAGGCGCAGGTTGATGCGGGTGGAGCCGGTTTCCACCGTGCCGCCCGGGGTGACGGGGTTGTGCCGTTGCAGGGCGGTGATGATCACGTCGGGCGCGATACCCAGCGTGGCCAGGCGCGCGTGGCTGACCTCCACATGCACGCGCTGGGGCTGCTCGCCGTCCAGCACCACCTTCTCCACGCCGGGGATGCGGCGCAGGCGGATGCGCAGGCGCTCACCCTGGCGCGCCAGCTCGGCGTTGTCCGCACCCGTCAGCGCGATGACAGCGGAATAGACGTCGGAATATTCGTCGTTGAAGAAGGGGCCGATGACGCCGCTGGGCAGTTGGGCGCGCATGTCGCCCACCTTCTTGCGCACCTGGTACCACAAATCGGCCACCAGCCGCGCCGGCGTGTCGTCGCGCAGCGTCAGCGTGATGGTGCCCACGCCGGGGCGCGAGAAGCTCTGCAGCGTGTCGATGAAGGCGAGGTCCTGCAAGCGGCCCTCGATGCGGTCCAGCACCTGGTCCTGCACCTCGGCGGCGCTGGCGCCGGGCCATTGCGCCTGGATCACCATCACCTTGATGGTGAAGCCCGGGTCCTCGGCCCGGCCCAGCCGGTTCCAGGCCATGAAGCCCATGGCCAGCACCAGGATCATGGCGAACAGGGTGAGCGCGCCGTTGCGGATCGCCCACTCCGAAGGATTGATCCGCGTGTGCATCAGCGCAGCGTGCCCGCCAGGCGCTGGTCCACCGGGCGCACCCGGCTTTCGGGGCCGAGCAGCTGTGGGCCCATGGCGATGATGCGCGCGCCGCCCGGCAGGTCGGCGGTGACGGTGGCGGTGGTCTCGGCCAGGGTGAGGACGGTGACGGGCACGGCGCGCACGCGGTCTCTGCCCTCCAGCGCCCAGACCATGGGCCCCTGCCCCCGGTCATGCAGCGCCGAGAGCGGGATGCGCGCCGCCATGCCGCCGCGCGCGGGCAGGTGCACGGTGGCGGTCATGCCCAGCTGCGCCCAGTCCGGCGCGTTGGGGATGGAGAAGCGCGCGGCATAGGTGCGCAGGCCGGGTTCCGCCTGGGCGGCCAGTTCTCGCAGGGCGACCGGCAGCCGGTCGTCGCGCCGGGCCCAGAAACTGGCGGAGGCGCTGGGGTCGGTCAGGCGTTCGGTCAGGGTTTCGGGCACCTGGACCAGGATCTCGCGCTCGGCCGGGTTGGCCAGGCGCATCACGGGCGTGCCCTCGGCCACCACCTGGCCGGATTCGGCCAGGATGGCGGTGACGACACCATCGGCGGGTGCGACCAGCGTGGCGTAGGAGAGGCGGTTGCGGGCCAGGTTGCGGTTGGCGGCGGCGCTCGCCACCCGTTCACGCGCCGCCCGGGCGGCGGCCACGCGCTGGTCGTTGAAGGCGGGCGCCACATGCCCCGCCGCCAGCAGCTGCGCGGAGCGCGTGGCATCATTGGCGGCCTGGACGGATTGCGCCTCGGCGGCGGCCAGATCGGCCTCGGCCGCGCGCAGGGACAGGTCGAGGTCGCGGGCATCGAGGCGGGCCAGCACATCGCCCTCCCGCACGCGCTCACCCAGGTTCACCAGGCGCTCGGCGATGCGCCCGCCGGCGCGGAAGCCCAGATCGGCCTCCCGCCGGGCGCGGATCACGCCGGTCAGGTTCGCCGGGCGCTCGGTGGGGGCCGGGCGGTATTCGGTCAGCTGGACGGGGGTGGGTGGTTCCTGGTGCGGGGCCTCCGCCGCCTGGTCGGCCTTGCAGGCGGCCAACAGCAGAAGAAGCGAGAGGGTGGCGATGGGGCGCATGGAATCCGTCCTGGCTGCGCCGCCTGTATGGCCTGACGATTTTTGAAAATCAACAGTCGTTACTGAAAGGTCAGCGGGAGCCGCGCTTCAGCCCCGCGATCAGCAGCGACAAGGCGCCTTCCAGCCCTGCCGCCATATCCTGGCGTTCGCCCGGCATGTTCAGGCAATCCTCAATGAGTTGAGGATGATACCAGGCCAGCGTGCAGAGTTTCAGGATCATCGCCGCCTGGTCCGCGTCGCCCGGGGCGAACTCGCCGCTGGCCATGCCATCCGCCACGCAGCGCCGCAGGGCGGCGATCAGCCGGTCCAGGAACAGGGTGATGGAGGCCCAATGCTCCTCCATCGCGGCCGAAACCATGTCGTGCATGCGCTTTTCGGTGAAGAACACGTCGAGGCAGGAGGCCAGCAGCGCCTGCATCAACTGGCGCAGCCGGGCTTCGGCGCTGCCGGGGCCGGCCGCGATCTCCTCCACCCGGGTGGCGATATTGCTCAGAAGCCGGGCGCAGATCGCCTCGTTGATCGCGCTTTTCGAAGGGAAAAACCGGTAGATATTGGCCGGGGACATGCCCAGTTCGCGCGCGATGTCGGCCACCGCGGTCTTCTGATAGCCCATGCTGCGGAACAGGGCCTCGGCCGTGTCGGCGATGCGGGCGCGGGTGGCGTCGGCTGCGGTGGTCATGGCTTGTGATGAATTTCAAAAATCATCAGTTATCTATGTGTCCTGCGATGGCTTGTCCAGCGCGAAACGGCCCGGCACGCTGCGCAACCCTTATAACAAGGAAACGATCATGGCGCCTCTGCCCGTCAACACCGAGTTCCTGTGCACCCTGGCACTGAAGGTGGGCGCCCCCGCCCCGGTCGGCGATGCCGGCAAGCACGACCTGCGCATCGTGCCCGTGATCGGCGGCACGGCCACCGGCCCCGGCCTGAATGCCGAGGTGGTGGCGGGTGCCAGCGCCGACTGGCTGCGCATCGAGCCCGACGGCACCACCCATATCGACGTGAAGCTGACGCTGCGCACGGAAAGCGGCGCGCACCTCTTTCTGCAATACAACGGCTTCCGCGCCGGCCCGCCGGAGGTTCTGGCGGCGCTGGGCCGTGGCGAGGCCGTGCCTGTGGACCAGTACTACTTCCGCGTGACCGCGCGCTTCGAAACGGCGGAGCCCTCGCTGGCCTGGCTGAACCGCGTGGTGGTGGTGGGCATCGGCCAGCGCCCGCCGACCGGCCCGCAATACGACCTGTATGTGGTGAAGTAAGGCGCCTAGCGCGCCAGCCACGCCGCCATGGCCCCGGCCACCAGGGCCGGTTCCTCCATGGTGGGCAGGTGGCCGCAGCCGGGGAAGTGGTGCAGCACCGCCCCGGGGATGGCGGCGGCCATTTCGTCGGCCAGCTTCGGGGGGGTCAGCACATCGGCCTCTCCCACCCCCACCAGGGTGGGCACGGTGATGCCGGGCAGGCCGGGCCGCGAATCGGGGCGGCCCATGATCGCGCGCTGCTGGCGTAGGAAGGCCGCATGGCCCACCCGGTCCGCCATCTCCATCACATCCTGCGCCAGGGGGCTGCTGATGCGGCTGGCATGCAGCAGCTGCGGCAGCAGCCGGGGCGTCACGCCCCGGAACTGCCCCTGTTCCGACAGCGTCATCAGCGCGCGGCGCTTGCGGCTCTGTTCTTCGGTATCCGGGCGGGCGGTGGTGTCCAGCAGGGCCAGGTGCGAAACGCGGTGCGCGGCCGCCCGCCACAGCGCGAAGGCCGCATAGCCGCCCATGGAAAGCCCCGCGACCGCGAAGCGCGCGCCAGGGCCCCAGGCGGAATCGGCGGCGGCCAGGGCGCGGGCTGCGATCGCGCCCAGATCGTCATCCAGGGTCAGGTCCGCCACCAGCGGTTCGGCCATCGGCAGCAGGGGCAGGATATCCCGCCACAGCCGCGCATCGCACAGCAGGCCGGGCAGAAGCAGCAGTTTTATGGTCATGATCGCGGCAGTCATGCGCAACACGCGGCATGCGGCAAGAGCTTCTGCTTGCGGAAGCGGGCACTTAAGCGCATATGGCGGGCGTCGCGGGGCGGGAAGGCCTGCCCCAGCCGCGCCTGGCCCGCCCGAGGCCGCCCTGCCCATGCCCCCGAGACGCATGGCCTGGCAGCCCGTTCCGGCCGCTCCGTCGCGTGGCAGTTGGCAGTCATTCCCTTGGTGGTTTCCCCACCTGTGCAAGATGAGTTTGCATTGAGCCAAGACATAGCCCACGAGGCAGCGTCCACCGTGGACACACAAGCCGAGACCGAAGCCGCGATCGCCGTGGCTTCCCCCATGGAGGCAGCCGAGGCTGCCCCGGAGACGACGGCTGAGGCCGCGCCTGAACCGGTTCCGGAGGAGGCGAAGCCCCTCTTCACGGATCTTGGCCTGTCCGAGACGCTGCTGCGGGGCATCACCGATGCGGGGTATATCCACCCCACGCCGATCCAGGCCCAGGCCATTCCCTATGTGCTGATGGGCCGTGACGTTCTGGGCTGCGCCCAGACCGGCACCGGCAAGACCGCCAGCTTCACCCTGCCGATGATGGAGATCCTGTCCGGCTCCCGGGCCAAGGCCCGGATGCCGCGCAGCCTGATCCTGGAGCCGACGCGCGAACTGGCCCTGCAGGTGGCCGAGAATTTCGTGAAGTACGGCAAGTACCTGTCGCTGCACCATGCGCTGCTGATCGGCGGCGAGAGCATGGACGAGCAGAAGGCGGCGCTGGAATCGGGCGTGGACGTGCTGATCGCCACCCCGGGCCGGTTGCTGGACCTGTTCGACCGCGGGCGCATCCTGCTGGCGGATTGCAAGCTGCTGGTGATCGACGAAGCCGACCGCATGCTGGACATGGGCTTCATCCCGGATGTGGAGCGCATCGTCTCGATGCTGCCGCCCATGCGCCAGACGCTGTTCTTCAGCGCCACCATGGCGCCCGAGATCCGCAAGCTGGCCGATGCCTTCCTGTCCAACCCGAAGCAGATCTCGGTCTCGGCCCCCGCCTCGGTGGCGACGACGATCACGGCGGGGCTGGCCTATGTGCAGCACCAGGACAAGCGCGAGGCGCTGCGCCGCCTGCTGCGGACCATGGATGTGCAGAACGCGCTGATCTTCTGCAACCGCAAGGTCGATGTCGACATCCTGTACAAGTCGATGAAGAAGCACGGCTTCAAGGTCGGCGCCCTGCATGGCGACCTGGACCAGTCGGTGCGCTTCTCGACCCTGGCCGCCTTCAAGGCGGGCGACCTGCAATACCTGGTGTGCAGCGACGTGGCCGCGCGCGGCATCGACATCGGCGGCCTGGCCGCCGTGTTCAACTTCGACGTGCCGATCCACAGCGAGGATTACGTCCACCGTATCGGCCGCACCGGCCGCGCGGGCCTGACGGGCGTGGCCTATACGCTGGCCGAGCCGGATGACGTGCGCTACGTCGCGGCCATCGAGAAGCTGACGGGCAAGCCGATCCCCCGCATCGAGATCGCGGGGCTGGACCCCGTGAGCGACGAGGAACTGGCCGAGGCCGCGACCCGCAAGGGCCGTGGGCGCGGCGGGCGTGACGCGGGCCGCGATGCGGGCCGTGGGCGTGGCGGGCGCGACGGCGGCCGTGACCGCGATGGCCGTGGCCGCGAGCGCGACCGCCCCCGTGAGGAAGCCCCCCGCGAGGAAAAGCCGCGTGAGGACAAGCCCCGCCGCGAGGACCGCCCCCGCCGTGAGGACCGTGCCCGTGAGGACCGTGCCCG
The DNA here is from genome assembly GCF_009900765.1 of Rhodovarius lipocyclicus. Lineage (GTDB taxonomy): Bacteria > Pseudomonadota > Alphaproteobacteria > Acetobacterales > Acetobacteraceae > Rhodovarius > Rhodovarius lipocyclicus. The sequence continues at coordinate 226,247 of NZ_JAAABL010000003.1, read as the reverse complement.
CGAGGATCGCCCGCGTGAGGACCGGCCGCGTGAGCCCCGCGAGGAGCGCCCGCGCGCCGAGGAACGCCCCCGTGAGGAGCGTTTCGCCCGTGACGAGCGGCCCCGCCGCGAGGATCGCCCCCGCGAGGACCGTCCGCGTGACGACCGCCGCCGCCGTGACGATGACCTGGGCCCGCCGGTGCGCGGTTTCGGGGACAGCATCCCGGCCTTCATGTTCCTGGGCATCAAGCGTGAGGAACTGCGTCGCGCTCCGCGTGCCGCCCAACCGCCGCGTGCCGAGGCCCCCGTGGTCGAGGTCTCTGTGGTCGAGGCCAAGGCCCCGGAAGCCCCTGTGGTCGAGGCCCCCGTCGTCGCGGTGGTCGAGCCGGTGGTGGCCAAGGCACCTGAGCCCAAGGTGATCGCGATCCAGGTGGCCGAGCCCCCCGCGGTGGTGGAAGCCCCCGCGGTGGAAGCTGTCGCCGAAGTGGTGGCCGAACCGGCCCCCGCCCCCGCCGAGGAAGCCCCGGCCAAGCCGAAGCGCGTGCGCGCGCCCCGCAAGCCCAAGGCCGCCGCCGAGGAAGCCCCCGCCCCCGTGGCGGAAGTGGTCGCCGAGGCCGCCACGGCCGAGGACGCGCCCGCCAAGCCCAAGCGTGTGCGCGCCCCGCGCAAGCCCAAGGCCGCCGAAACCCCGGCCGACTGATCGCGCACTTGCGGCGGGGTTCCACCCCGCCGCACATTGCGCCCCCATGCGCATGGGCGCCATAAAGACGCCCAGCATAAACCTGGCCTATCGTGAGGACACAGCCATGAACGCCATCCATCCCGTCGCGCGCCCGAATTTCCAGTGGGATGATGCCCTGCTGCTGGAAGAGCAGCTGACGGAAGATGAGCGCCTGATCCGCGACGCCGCCCGCGCCTTCTGCCAGGACCGGCTGCAGCCCCGCGTGCAGGAAGCCTTCCGCAAAGAGCACTTCCACCGCGAGATCATGAACGAGTTCGGCGAGCAGGGCTTCCTGGGCGCCACGCTGGAAGGCTACGGCTGCGCCGGCGTGGGCTATGTCTCCTACGGCCTGATGGCGCGTGAGGTCGAGCGCGTGGATAGCGGCTATCGCTCCGCGTTCAGCGTGCAGTCCTCGCTGGTGATGTATCCGATCTACGCCTTCGGCTCCGAGGCGCAGAAGGAAAAGTTCCTGCCCAAGCTGCGCACCGGCGAATGGGTGGGCTGCTTCGGCCTGACCGAGCCCGATGCCGGTTCCGACCCCAACTCCATGCGCACCCGCGCGAAGAAGGTGGATGGCGGCTACCTGGTCTCCGGCTCCAAGACCTGGATCACCAACTCCCCCATCGCCGATGTGGCCGTGGTGTGGGCGAAGGACGATGAGGGCATCCTGCGCGGCTTCCTGCTGGAGCGCGGCATGAAGGGCCTGACCTTCCCCAAGATCGAGGGCAAGTTCAGCCTGCGCGCCTCCGTCACCGGCATGATCATGATGGATGAGGTCTTCGTGCCGGAGGAGAACAAGCTGCCGGGCGTGAAGTCGCTCGCCGGCCCCTTCTCCTGCCTCAACCGCGCGCGCTACGGCATCGCCTGGGGCGCGCTGGGTGCGGCCGAGGATTGCTGGCACCGCGCCCGCGACTACACCCTGAACCGCAAGATGTTCGGCAAGCCGCTGGCCCAGACCCAGCTGATCCAGAAGAAGCTGGCCGACATGCAGACCGAGATCACCCTCGGCCTGCAGGCCGTGCTGCGCGTCGGCCGCCTGTTCGATGAGGGCAAGGTGGCGCCGGAGATGATCTCCCTGGTGAAGCGCAACAATTGCGGCAAGTCGCTGGATATCGCCCGCATGGCGCGCGACATGCACGGCGGCAACGGCATCGTGGACGAGTATCACGTGATCCGTCACATGGTGAACCTGGAGACGGTGAACACCTATGAGGGCACGCACGACGTGCACGCCCTGATCCTGGGCCGGGCGCAGACCGGCCTGAACGCTTTCGGCTGAGCCTGAAGCATTGAACGAGCTGGAGGCGGTGGAGGGCGCGATTGGTCTGGCGCTCGCCCCCGCCTTTCTGCTGACCGCGGCGATGACGGCGCTGAACGCGCTGACATCGCGCCAGACGCGCATCCTGGATCGCATGTCCGACACCGCGCATGGCCCCACACTGGCCTGGCTGGATAGGCGCGGGCATTTCGCCCGGCGTGCCGTGCAGCTGGCCGGCATCTCGGCCCTGCTGGTGGCCACGCAGATCATGGTGGGCTTTATCCTGGCCCTGCTGGGCGCGCGCAGCGGCATCACGGTGGCACTGCTGTTGGTGGGGGGCATGCTGGCCTTCATCGGCGCCATGCTGTGCATGCTGATCGAAACCATCATGGCCGAAAGGGGACCTGGCGCATGAACCGGCTGGTCACGGCGATCGGCAGCGGCGGCGACGGGTTGGCCCGCGCCGCCAATGGCGAAATTCTCTACATCCCCGGTGCGCTGCCCGGCGAGGAGATCGCCCCCGACGGCGTCCGGCTGAACGACAGCCCGGAGCGCGTCGCCCCCCCCTGCCCCCATGTGGCGGCCTGTGGCGGCTGCACCCTGCAGCACTGGTCGCTGGCGGCGCAGGGCGAATGGAAGCGCGGGCGGGTGGCCACCGCCCTGTTCCGCGCGGGTTTCGACATCCCCGTGGCACTGACGCACCAGAGCGCGCCGCACACCCGCCGCCGCGCCGATTTCGCCATCCGCCGCGCGCCCGACGGCGCGGTCACGCTGGGCTTCCATGGCCCGCTTGGCGTGACGCCGGTGCCCGAATGCCAGCTGCTGCGGCCGGAGATCCTGGCCCTGCTGCCGGGGCTGGCCACTGTCCTGCGCTCCCTGACCGCGCTGCGGCGGGAGGGCGACGCGGTGATCAACCTGCTGGATTCCGGCCTGGATATCCTGCTGCGCTTGGACGGCAAGCCCGGCGTGCCGGACCATGAGCGCCTGGCCGCCTTCGCCACCCAGAACGGTATTCCGCGCATCGCCACCCAGCATGGCGTGGCCGCCCAGCATGCCCCGTTGCGCCAGGTCTTCGCGGGGGCCACCGTCAGCCCGCAGCCCGGCGCCTTCCTGCAGGTCACCGAGGGTTCGGAGGCCGCCATCGTACAGGCCGTGCTGGCGGGGCTGCCCGCCAAGCTGCCGCGCGGCGCCATCGTGATCGACCTGTTCGCGGGGCTCGGCACGCTCAGCTTTCCCATCGCCGCCCGCGCCCAGGTGCAGGCCTTCGAGGGCGAGCCCGAGGCCGCCGCCGCCCTGGCCGCCGCCGCGCGCGCCGCGGGTGGCCGGGTGAAGGCCGAAAAGCGCGACCTGGCCCGCCGCCCCCTGCTGCCCGCCGAACTGAAACCCGCGCGCGCCGTGGTGCTGGACCCGCCCTTCGCCGGCGCGAAGGAGCAGGTGGAGCAGATCGCCCGCGCCCGCGCGCCGCAGGTGGTCTATGTCTCCTGCAACCCGGCGGCGCTGGAGCGCGATGCGCGCATCCTGGCCGGCGCCGGGTTCAAGGCGGCCTCGGCGGTGGCGATCGACCAGTTCCTGTGGTCGGCGCATGTGGAGGCGGTGGTGGTGTTCACGCCCCCCAAGGCCCCGCGCTAGATCAATTCGCCCGGGCGCCGGAGACCCGCACCACCTCGCCCCATTTCACGGATTCGCTGCGGGCGTAGGCGCGCAGCTCCTCGGGTGAGGAGGTGGTGACCACCCCGCCCAGATCGGCCAGCGCGCGCTGGGTCGCGGGGTCCGCCAGGCCCTCGGCCACGGCGCGGCGCACTGTCTCCACTTGGTCGGCGGGGGTGCCGGGCGGGGCGTAGATGGCGTACCAGCCCTCGGCGATCACATCCCGCACCCCGGCCTGTTCCATGGTCGGCACATCGGGCAGCGCGCCGATGCGGTTGGCGGAGGCCAGGGCCAGCGGCTTGAAGGAACCGTTGCGGATGTGCTGCATCACCACCGGGATATCCACCAGCAGCATGTCGATCTCGCCCGCCAGCATGGCCGTGACGGCCGGCGCGCCGCCCCGATAGGGCACGTGCAGGATGTCGATGCCGGCCCGCATCTTGAACAGCTCCCCGGCCAGATGCAGCGTGGAGCCGATGCCGGTGGAGCCGAAGGTCAGCTTGCCCGGCTGCGCCTTGGCCGCCGCCACCAGCTCCTGCACCGAGTTGGCCGCCACATGCTTGCCCACCACCAGCAGCTGGGGCGTGCGCACCAGCTGCGTCACGGGCGTCAGGTCGCGCTCTACGTCATAGGGCATGGTGTTGAGCATGTGCGGCATCACCGCCAGCGCCCCGGCCGAGGCCATGACCAGGCTGTGCGCATCGGGCCGGCTGCGCGCGATGTTTTCCACCGCCAGCACGCCGGAGGCCCCGGCGCGGGTGTCGATCACCAGGGGCTGGCCCAGCCGCGCGCCGATGGGGCCGATGATGATGCGCCCGATCGTGTCCACCGTGCCGCCCGGCGGAAAGCCGATGACCAGCCGCACCGGGCCGGTGGGAAAGGCCTGGGCTCGTGCCGCGGGGGCCGCCGCCATGGCCGCCATCACGCCTGTTACCGTACCCCGTCGCGTCAGCATCATCTCAGCCCCTTCGCCGAATGGTTCTGCGCCGCGCGCTGTTTCCCGCACCCTCCGCCATGCGTCCGCCCGAACGGATCCGCTGCCGGTTTTCTGCCTGGGAAGGCTATGGAATCTTTGAGTGGTTTTCAATAGGGATTTTTGATCCAGGCCAAGGGCCTGCCCCCGCATCCGCACGCTTGCGGTGCAATATCAAGGTTTATGGGCCGGTCGATTTTTGAATGGGATTGCATGGCCGCATTTTTTTCATCCATAGTGAATTGAGGCGCGCTGCATGGGTGGCGCCCGCTGCAGGAGCGTTCGCAGGCCATGTCCCTTCCCCGTCAGATGCATCTCGGTGTCTTCATCCTGGGGGCGGGCCATCACATCGCCGGCTGGCGCATGCCCGGCGCCGAGGCCGGGTCGGAGAACCTGGACCTGATCGTGCGCGTCGCGCGCAAGGCCGAGGAAGGCAAGTTCGACCTGCTGTTCCTGGCCGATGCCGTGAACACCCGGCCGGACATGCACCCCTCCATGGTGCTGCGCCTGGAGCCGCTGACGCTGCTGGCCGCGCTGTCCATGGTGACGCGGAACATCGGCCTGGCCGCCACCGCCTCGACCACCTACACCGAGCCCTACAACCTCGCCCGCTACCTGGGCTCGATCGACCACATGAGCGGCGGGCGCTGCGGCTGGAACATCGTGACCGGCGCCTTCGCCGAGGCGGCGGCGAATTTCGGCCGCGACAAGCACCCTGAGCATGACGAGCGCTATGCCATCGCAGCAGAATTCGTGCAGGTGGCGAAGGCGTTGTGGGACAGCTGCGAGGACGGCATCTGGCAACTGGACCAGGCGGCCGGCCGCTTCATCGACGCCGCCAAGATGCACACGCCGGACTTCAAGGGCCGCTACTTCAGCAGCAAGGGCCCGCTGAACATGTCCCGCATGCCGCAGGGCTATCCGGTGATGATCCAGGCCGGCGCGTCGGAGGCCGGGCGCGACCTGGCGGGCCAGATCGCCGAGATCGTCTATGCCGTGCATCAGGACATGGCGGTGGCGCAGGCTTTCTCCGCCGATCTGAAGCAGCGTGCGGCGGCCTTCGGGCGCTCGCCCGACCATATCAAGATCATGCCCGGGGTCAGCGCCATCATCGGCGGCACGGAGGCCGAGGCGAAGGCGAAGCTGGCCACGCTGGGCGAATGCGCCGACCCCGTGGTGGCGCTGCGCGTGCTGGCGGAGCGGCTGGGCCATGACCTCGGCGGCTATGACCTGGACGGGCCGGTGCCGGATCTGCCGCCCTCGGGCATCATGCGCGGCCATGCCGAGACGCTGCAGGCGCTGGCGAAGAAGGAGAACCTGACCCTGCGGCAGCTGCGCAACGTGGTCGCCGCCACCATGGGCCACCGCCTGATCGTGGGCACGCCGGAACAGGTGGCCGACGGCCTGCAGGAGTGGTTCGAGGCCGGGGCGGCGGACGGCTTCAACATCATGCCGCCCTGGTTCCCGGGCGCCTTCGACGATTTCGTCGACCAGGTGGTGCCCATCCTGCAGAAGCGCGGCCTGTTCCGGCGGGAATACACGGCCAGCACGCTGCGCGGGCATCTGGGCCTGCCACGCCCGGAATGGGGCGGCTGAGGGTTTTCCTTTGCCGAAGCCGCCCCATGTGCCAGTGCGGTTTCGCAAAAGCCAGGAGACACGCGCCATGACCATCTTTCGCCGGACCGCCCTTACGGCGCCCGCCCTGCTGACCCTGACGCAAGCTTTGCCCGCCGTGGCGCAGGCCCCCGCCGCGCCGGCCATGCAGGCTCCCGGCTTCTATCGCTTCAAGGTGGGCGGCTGGCTGATCACCACCGTCCATGACGGCTTCTTCCGCCGCCCGCTGGAAGGCTTTGTGCGCAATGCCTCCATCGAGGAGGTGCGCGCGGTCGCGGCCGAAAGCTTCCTGCCGCCCGACCAGTTGACCATCACCTTCACCCTGACCTTCGCGCAGAAGGGCGATGTGCTGGCGGTGTTCGACACCGGCAACGGCGTGACAGGCGCGGGTGCGACCAATGGCCGCGCCATCGCCAACATGGCCGCCGCCGGCATTGACCCCGCCCGCGTCACCCATGTGATCCACAGCCATTTCCATGGCGACCACATCAACGGCCTGCTGAACGCGGAAGGCGGCCGGGCCTTTCCGAATGCGGAGATCGTGGTGCCCACCCCCGAATGGGCCTGGTGGACCGAAGCCAGCAACGAAAGCCGCAGCCCGGAGGGCCAGCGCGGTTCCTTCTCCAACGTCGCGCGGCGTTTCGCGCCCTATCAGGGCCGGGTGCGCCAGATCGCCTCCTCCGCCGAGGTGCTGCCGGGCATCACCGCCATTCCGGCGCCGGGGCACACGCCGGGCCACACCATGTACCGCATCTCGGACGGCGCGGATCAGTTGATCTTCGTGGCCGACATCACCAACCGGCCCGAGATCATGACCCGCCGGCCGGAATGGCAGATCGTGTTCGATTTCGACGGCGATCTGGCCGCCGCCACCCGCCGCCGCGTGCTGGACATGGTGGCGACCGACCGCATCCGCGTCACCGGCTATCACTTCCCCTTCCCGGCGAATGGCTACATCGCCCGGCAGGGCCAGGGCTTCGTGTTCGTGCCGGCGGAATGGTCGAGCGCGGTGTAACCTTTCCCGGTGCGGGGGCGTATGCCCACATACCACCGGGCAGGAGCCGCGCCGTGATACTCACCCCTCTCCGCCGACGGCGCGGCCTTCTGTCCGGTGGGCTGGCGTTGCTGGCCTTGCCGGCGCTGGCGCAGGATACGGGGCTGGTTACCACCCCCAGCCATCATGATGTGCCCACCACCATCCGCCTGTTCGGCAATGCCGTGCTGGGGGCGGGGTGGCGCGTCTTCGCCGAGATCGATCACGCCGAGGCCGCCCGCGATGTGGGGCTCAGCCTGCCGCCGCGCAGCGTGATCCTGTTCGGGAACCCGGAGGGCGGGACCGGCGCCATGGCCGCCCATCCCACACTGGCGCTCGATCTGCCGCAGCGCGTGCTGGTCTGGCAGGACCGCGAAGGCCAGGTCTTCGTCACCCGCAGCACCGGCCAGGACATCGCGCGGCGGGTCTTCGCCCGCCATGGGGTGGACATCAGCACCGAGCAGCAGGAGGCGACCGAAGCCTTCCTGGCCCGCCTGGTGCGCCAGGCGACGGAATAGCGCCTCTACTCCGCGATGAACTGCAGCGCCGCGAGGCGGGCATAGAGCCCGCCCTCGGCCATCAGGCTGGCATGGGTGCCGCTGGCCACCACCCTGCCCTGTTCCAGCACCAGGATGCGGTCGGCACGGCGCACCGTGGCCAGACGGTGCGCCACCACCAGCGTGGTGCGGCCTTTCGAGAGCTTCTCCAGCGCCTGCTGCACCGCGCGCTCGCTTTCGGCGTCCAGCGCGCTGGTGGCTTCGTCCAGCAACAGCACGGGCGCGTCGCGCAGGATGGCGCGCGCGATGGCCAGCCGCTGCCGCTGCCCGCCGGACAGGGAGACACCCCGCCCGCCCAGCGGCGTGTCGTAACCCTGCGGTAGGGCGGCGATGAAGCCATGGGCGGCGGCGGCCTCGGCGGCGGCCTGGACTTCCTCGTCGCTGGCCTCGGGGCGGCCGAAGCGGATGTTCTCGGCCACCGTGCCGGAGAAGATCACCGGTTCCTGCCCCACCAGCGCGATGCGGCCGCGCAGGGCCTCCGGCACCGCGTCGCGCAGGTCCAGGCCATCCAGGGTGATGCGCCCGCTTTCGGGGTCATGGAAGCGCAGCAGCAGCTTCAGGATGGTGGTCTTGCCGGCGCCGGAGGGGCCGACGAGCGCCACATTCTCACCGGGCGCCACATGGAAGGACACATCCGTCAGCGCCGCCCCGCGCCCGGCATAGGCGAAGCTGACGGCCTCGAAGGCGATCTCCCCATGGGGCGGCGGCAGGGGCTGGGGGTTGGCGGGCGGGGCGATGTCCGCGTGGGCGGAGAGCAGTTCGCCCAGCCGGTCGGCCGCCCCCGCCGCGCGCTGGATCTCGCCCCACACCTCGGAGACGGCGGCGGTGGAGCTGGCCATCAGCACCGCGTAGAAGACGAAGGCCGACAGCTCGCCCGCCGACATGCGGCCCGCCAGCACGTCGCGCCCGCCGACCCACAGCGCGAAGGTGACGGCGCCGAAGCCCAGCAGGATCACGGCCAGGATCAGCCCGGCGCGGGCGGCGATGCGCCGGGTGGCGGCGGCCACGCTGAGCTCCACATCGGCGTCGAAGCGGGCCGCGATCTGGCCCTCTCGCGTGAAGGCCTGCACGGTTTCGATGGCGTTGATCGATTCCTCGGCGGTGGCGGCCACATCGGCCACACGCTCCTGCGCGGTGCGGGAGAGGCGGCGCTCGCGCCGGCCGAAGATCAGTAGGGGTGCCACCACCAGCGGCACCACGCCCAGCGCGATGGCCGCCAGCTTCCAGCTGGTGGCGATCAGCATGCCGGCGGCGCCGAAGCCCATCAGCGTGTTGCGCAGCGCCATGGAAATCGCGCTGCCCACCAGCGATTGCAGCAGCGCGATATCGGCCGTCAGCCGCGACAGGATATCGCCCGTGCGGTGCACCGCGAACCAGCCGGGCGACAGCGTCAGCACATGGCGGAACACGGCGGTGCGCAGATCGGCCGCCACGCGCTCACCCAGCCAGGTGATCAGCCAGTAGCGCCCGGCGCTGGCGAAACCGAAGCCCACGCAGAGCGCGAACATGCCGAGCCCCGTGGCGTCGAGCGCGGCCTCGCCGCCCGAAAACCCTTCGTCGATGAAGCGCTTCAGCCCCTGCCCCAACCCCAGCAGCATGGCGGAGGAGACGAGCAACAGGGCCAGCGCGCCGAAGGCACGCGGCAGATAGGGCCTGAGCCAGGGCAGCAGCAGCCCTAGCGAGGCCAAGGGGGCACGGTTCATTCGGGCTGGTTTTTCCTCGCGCGCAAGGCGGCGATTTCATCGGCGAAGCTGGAAGGGGGTGGGCTGGCTGGCTTGCCGCCCAGCACGGGCGGCAGGCCGGGCACGCCGCCCGGCGGCAGGGGCTCGCCGGTCAGGATCGCGCCCGGGATGGTGGCGCCCGCAGCCCCCCAGGGGCCGGGGCGCGGGGGGGCGACGCGCGTCTTGTCGGCGTCGTCGTCCTCCGGCGGGGCGGCGGGGGCGGTGTAGGGGCCGGGATCGCGCCCGCCCGCCACCCGCACCAGGGTCGCCACCCGCTCCTCGATCGGCGGATGGGTGGCCCAGAAGGAGGCACCCCGGGTGCCCGCCGCGTTTTCCAGCAGCATCGCCTGCACCTGGCTTGGCAGGCCGGGCATGGCGGCGTGGCCCTCGATCTTGCGCAGGGCGGAGATCATGGCGTCTGGGTCGCTGGTGATCTGCACGGCGCCGGCATCGGCCAGGATCTCGCGGTTGCGGGACAGGGCCAGGCGCAGCATCACCGACAGCGTACCCGCGATCACCACGATGATGATGCCGATGATGACGATGAAGGCCGCGCCGTCATTCTTGGAATTGGAACTGGACCGGCTGCTGCCCCCGCGGGAGCGCCCGCGCGGCAGGCTCCAGCCGCCGCCACCGCTGTCGGTGCCGGCGGTGGTGGTGGCGATGCCGGAGAAATTGCGCCACAGCATGTCGAAGCCCAGCGTGATCACGCCGGTGAACACCGCCGCGATCACCGCCAACCGCGCGTCGCCGTTGCGGATATGGGTCATCTCATGCGCCAGCACGGCGCTGAGCTCCCGGTCATCCAGCCCCTTCAGCAGGCCGCGCGTGACGGTGATGCTGCCTTTCTTGCGGTCGAGGCCGGAGGCGAAGGCGTTCATCGCCTCGCTCTCGATGATGCCCAGGCGCGGCATCGGCTCGCCCCGGCTGATGCAGATGGCGTCCATCAGGTGCCAGAGGCGGGGTTCGGCCTCCAGCGTCGCGGGTTTCGCGCCCGAGACCCAGTCGATGATGCGCTGGTTCAGTGCCCAGGCGATGGCGAACCAGATGGCCGAGACCACGACCGAGAAGGCGACATAGCCCGGCAGCTTCTTCCAGGCGACGCGGAAGGCCGCCAGCACGCCCCCCGCGTCATAGGAGAAGATCATCGACAGGCCGAAGGACAGCACCACCAGCAGCACCGGAAAACCAGCCAGCAGCAGGATGGTGCGCCAGTTGTTGTTCCACACATGGGTGGACAGGCCGATGGTGCCGAACATGGTTCAGAACTGAACCTTGGGGGCCTCGGCCACCACGGCCCGGTCTTCCTCGGGGATCTCGAAGAAGGTGCGGCTGCGGAAGCCGAACATCCCCGCGATCAGCACCGCCGGGAACTGCTCGATCGCCGTGTTGAACTCCGCCACCGCGTTGTTGAAGAAGCGGCGGGCCGAGGCGATCTTGGTCTCGGTGTTCGACAGCTCGCGCTGCAGCTCGGTGAAGTTGGTGTTGGCCTTGAGGTCCGGGTAAGCCTCGCTCAGCGCGAACAACTGCCGCAGCGCGCCGTTCAGCTGGCCCTCGGCCTTGCCCGCGGCTTCCGGCCCCTGGGCGGAGACGGCGGCGTTGCGCGCCTTGATCACGGCCTCCAGCGTGCCGCTCTCGTGCTTGGCATAGCCCTTCACGGTCTCGACCAGGTTGGGGATCAGGTCGTGGCGCTGCTTCAGTTGCACGTCCACGTCCGACCAGGCTTGGTTGGTGGTCTGCCGCAGGGCGACCAGCCGGTTGTAGATGCCGACGAAGATCAGCGCGACGAGCAGGATGATCCCGAGGATCACCGCCAGTGTTATCAGAACGGTGGTCATGTTTTGCCTCAGCGGAGCCGTGTTGCGTGGGTGATGGCCGGGGCGAGATTGAGCGCCCCTGTCAGTTCATAGCCCAGCTCGACGTTGTTCCGCGTCACCCAAACTTGTCGTAAATCGAATAAAGGCACGGAACATGCCGCTTCCGTGATTTTACGCTGCGCCTCGGCCCACAGCGCCATCTGGCGGGCGGGGTCGGTTTCGGTGCGCGCGGCGTCGATCTCGGCATCCGCGGCCGAGCAATGGGCGAAGTTCAGGCTCATCGCCGGCCGGCCGGGGGCTGCCGAGGAATGGTAGAACTGGCTGAGCCAGGCATCCGCCACCGGGAAGCGCGCGGCGCCATAGAAGGTGAGCTGGGACAGGTTCTCCCGGATGCGCTGGTGGTAGGTGGCGTGTTCGACCACATCCATCTCCAGCCGGATATTGGCGCGGCGCAGCTGGGCCTGGATCACCTCCATGATCGGCAATTGCGCGGAGATGGAGGAGACGACGGCGCGCAGCGTGATGCCGCCCGGGTGCCCGGCCTCGGCCAGCAGGGCACGGGCGCGGGCCTGGTCGAAGGCGGGGCGGGCCATGTCCGTCACCGCGCCCAGATAGCCGGGCGGCACCGGCGCGGCCCAGGGGGTGGCCACATCGGTGCCCACGAAGCGGGCGATGGCGTTCACATCCAGCGCATGCTGCACCGCGCGGCGCACCCGCACATCATCCAGCGGCGGAGAGGCCGCGTTGATCAGCAGGGTGCGGAACTCGCCGGGGCCGAAGACATGCACGGTGGTGTTGGGCAGGGCGCGCATGCGCTCCACCCATCGCTGTTCGCGCCTGCCGCTGATCAGGTCCAGCTCGCCCGACTGATAGGCCAGTTCGCGCGTCTGGTCGGAGGGGATGAAGCGCACGTCGATCTCGCGCAGCGCCGGGCGGCCGCGCCAGTGATTGTCGTTGGCGGGCATGCGCACGCGGCCGGGCGTGGTCTCGCCGATGCGGAAGGGGCCGGTGCCCAGCCCCGCCTCATTCACGATCATGCCCCCATGATAGTTGGCGAACAGGCCGAGCAGCCCGGGCACGGGTTCGCGCAGGCGCACGACCAGGGTCAGCGGCCCCGTGACCTCGATGGCCGCGACGGCGCGGTAATCGGCCGCGAAGCTGGAGCGCGTGCGGTCCATGGCGCGCCGGAGGGAGGCCGCGGCGACCTCCGCCGTCAGCGGGCTGCCGTCGGAAAAGCGCACGCCGGGGCGCAGGGTGAAGGTCAGCGACAGGGCATCGGCGCTGCGTTCCACGCGCTCGGCCAGGTCGGGCTCGATGGCGGCGGGGTCGGCGCTGCCGGGCGGAAAGCGCAGCAGCCCGTCGAAGGCCCAGGCAGCCGTGCCCTTGTCCTGGGAGGTGGTGGCGCGGTGCGGGTCGAGGTTGCCGGGGTCCTGGCCGATGACACCGACGCGCAGCGTCTGGGCATGCGCGGCAAGGCTGGTCAGGGAAAAGGCAGTGGCGAACAAAAGCTTGCGGATCATGGGGGGCACTCCTGCTTGCAGGATGGCGCGCAAGCGATCACGCTCGCAAGCCATGGAGGCTTACGAGATCGCCGTCATTGGCGGAGGCATGCTGGGCAGTGCCATTGGCTGGGGCTGCGCGACCCGAGGGGCGCGTGTGGCCGTGCTGGATGGCGGCGATACGGCGTTGCGGGCCGCACGGGGCAATTTTGGCCTGGTCTGGTCGCAAGGCAAGGGGGACGGCATGCCCGCCTATGCGGCCTGGACCCGGGCCTCGCTGGCGGCCTGGCCCGCGCTGGCGGACCGCATCTCGGCCCTGCTGGGGCGCGATTGCGGGCTGCGGCAGGAAGGCGGGCTGAATTTCTGCCTGGGTGAGGCCGAGTTCGAGGCACGCCGCGCCGTGGTGAACCGGCTGCACAACCAGGGCGCCGCATCGCTGCGCCTGCTGGACCGCAAGGAGTTGCTGGAGCTGATGCCCGGCTGCCGGCTGGGCGATGCGGTGGTTGGCGCCAGCTACGAACCCCGCGACGGCCACACCGACCCGCTTTCCCTGTTGCAGGGCTTCCATGCCGGGCTGCATGCGCTGGGCGCCGCGCATCTGCCGGGGGCCGAGGTCGTGCGGATCGAACCGGGCCGCCCCTATGTGATCCATCGCGCCGATGGCAGCCGGGTGGCGGCGGAGAAGATCGTCATCGCCTGTGGCCTGGGCACGCCCAGGGTGGCGGCCATGCTGGGCGCCCATATCCCGCTGCGCCCGGTGCGCGGCCAGAACATCGTGACCGAGCGCCTGCCGCCCATGCTGCCCTTGCCGGCCTCCGCCATCCGCCAGACCGTGCACGGCACGGTGCAGATCGGCGTGACGCAGGAGGATGACGGCGACCCCACCCCCTTCACCACCACCGCCCATCTGGCGGGCATGGCGGCGCGGGCCATCCAGGTGCTGCCGGATCTGGCCCGCGCGCGGGCCTTCCGCGCCTGGGGCGCGCTGCGGCCGATGACGCCCGATGGCTTCCCGGCCTATGCCGAGATCGAGGGGCACCCCGGGGCCTTCGTGGCGGTGTGCCATTCGGCCGTGACGCTGGCCGCCATGCATGCCGGGCCCCTGGCCGAGGGCATCCTGGCCGGGCGCCTGCCCGAGGCCGTCACAGAACTTCATCCCAGCAGGTTCCATGTTCCAGCGCACTGAACCCACCGACTGCACCATCACCTGGCAGGGCCGGAGCATTCCGGCCCGCGCCGGAGAGCCGCTGGCCGCAGCCCTGCTGGCCGCGGGCATCACGCAGTTCCGCACCACGGTGGTCTCGGGGGCGCCGCGCGCGCCCTTCTGCATGATGGGCAGCTGCTTCGATTGCCTGGTGGAGGTGGATGGCGAGCAGAACCGGCAGGCCTGCATGACGCTGGTCGCCCCCGGCATGGCCGCGGGCCCCATGGCGCCGGAGGTGGTGGGCGCATGACCGACCTGTTGATCCTGGGCGCCGGCCCCGCCGGCATGGCGGCCGCCATCGAGGGCCGCCGCCAGGGCCTGTCGGTGCTGCTGCTGGACGAGAACGCGGCCCCCGGCGGCCAGGTGCACCGCAATGCGCGCGCCGACGCCAAGGGCCCGGGCGACATCCAGGCCCATGCGGGTGCCGCGCTGATGGCGGAACTCGCTGCCAGCGGCGCGGAATGCGTGTATGGCGCGACGCTCTGGGCCATCGAGCCCGGGCCGCGCGCCTTCTATTCCGTGGGCGGCGAGGCGCGGAAGGTGGAGGCCCGCCGCATCATCCTGGCCCCCGGCGCCACCGAGCGCGCCCTGCCCATCCCCGGTTGGACCCTGCCCGGGGTGATGGGGGTGGGGGCCGCGCAGACCCTGTTGAAATCGGCCGGGCTGGTGCCGCAGGGCCAGGTCTGGATCGCGGGCCAGGGGCCGCTGCTGTGGCTCTATGCCGCGCAGGCGCTGGCCAAGGGCGGCAAGATCGCGGGCATCCTGGACATGTCCGACCCCGGCGCGCTGAAGCGGGCCCTCTGGCACCTGCCCTGCGCGCTGCGCAAGCCGCGCTACCTGATGCTGGGCCTGGCCTGGATGCGCGCGGTGAGGAAGGCCGTGCCGGTCCATCGCGGGCGGGACATCCAGGCGCTGGGTGACGGGAAGCTGGAGGCGGTGGTCATCAACGGCACGCGGCATCAGGCCGACACGCTGCTGCTGCATGACGGCGTGGTGCCCAACACCCAGATCACCCGCGCCATCCAGGGGTTGGAGCACAGTTGGAACGAGCGCCAGCGCGCCTTCCAGCCGGTGCTGGACGCATACGGCAACACCAACATCCCCGGCATCATGGTGGCAGGAGATTCGGGCGGCATCGGCGGGGCCTGGGCGGCGGCGCTGTCGGGCCGGATCGCGGCGCTGGGGGCCGCGCAGGCGCTGGGCCGTTTCGGCGAGGAACAGCGCGACGCTCTGGCGGGCCCGCTGATGCTGCGGCGCGGGGATGAGCTGGCCCCGCGCGGCTTCCTCGACACTCTGTTCGCCCCCCTGCCCTTGCCCGAGGCACCCGCGACCATCCTGTGCCGCTGCGAGGAAGTGACGCGCGCCACCATCGAGGACGCGGCGCAACTGGGCTGCCTGGGCGTGAACCAGCTGAAGGCCTTCACCCGCGCAGGCATGGGCGCCTGCCAGGGCCGCATCTGCCACGGCCTGCTGCACGCCGCCATCGCCGAGGCCCGCCACGTGCCCCCCGCCGAGGTGGAGGCCATGCGCACCCGCTTCCCCACCAAGCCGCTGACCATCGGCGAATTGGCGGCGCTGGCCGAATGAACCGGGCCCTCATCATCGGCGGCGGGCTGCATGGGCTGTCCACCGCCCTGCATCTGGCGCGCATGGGCGGCTGGCGGGTGACAGTGCTGGAGCGCCGCCATGTCGGCCGCCACAGCTCCGGCGTGAATGCCGGGGGCGTGCGCCGCCTGGGGCGGGATATGCGGGAGGTCGGGCTCTCGGTCATCGCGGCGGAGATGTGGGCCAATTTGCCGAAGATCGTGGGCGATGACGGCGGCTTTCGCCCCTTCGGCCAGATCAAGCTGGCGGAATCAGACGCCGATCTGCCGAAGCTGGAGGCCCGCGCCGCCGCCACCCGCCTGCGTGGCTGGACGCATGAGGAAATCATCGGCCGCGATGAGGTGCTGCGCCTGCTGCCCGCCGTCTCGCCGCATGTGCGCGGCGCGATGATCGTGCGCGATGACGGCTCCGCCAACCCGATGCGCACCGTCATGGCCTTCCGCCGCGCGGCGATGGAAGCGGGGGTGGAGATCATCGAGGGCATCGCCGTGCGGGGCCTGGCGCGCCGTCCCTCCGGCACCTTGGTGGTCGAGACCGATCGCGGCCCGATGGAGGCCGAGCGGGTGGCCAATTGCGCCGGCGCCTGGGCCAGCGGGCTGGCCGCCGGCATCGGCGAATATCTGCCGACCACGCCCAAGGCCAGCATGATGATCGTGACGGAGCGCCTGCCCTTCTTCTGCCTGCCCACGGTCGGCAGCGCCGCGCGCGCCCTGTCCTTCAAGCAATCGGAGGTCGGCACGGTGGTGATCGGCGGCGGGCATCAGGGGGCCAATGACCTGGTGGCCGAGACCTCCAGCCAGAACCTGATGAACCTGGCCAAGGCCGCGCGGATCGCGGCCGAGATCTTCCCCATCGTGGCGAAGGCCCGGATCATCCGCAGCTGGACCGGCATCGAGGCCCGCACGCCCGACGAGGTGCCGGTGATCGGCGAGAGCCTGGTGATGCCGGGGCTGTTTCATTCCTTCGGCTATTCGGGGCACGGGTTTCAACTGTGCCCGGCCGCGGGTGCCGCCGTCGCCGAACTCATGGCGCGCGGTTCCACCAACATGCCGGTGGCCGAACTCTCGCCCGCCCGCTTCCAGCAGCAAAAGGCCGCCGCATGACCCCCGCCCTGGAGGTGCGCGGCCTGCGCACGGAATTCCGCATCAACGGCACCTGGCGGGAGGCGGTGGCGGGGATCTCCTTCAGCCTCGCCCGGCGGGAGACGCTGGCGCTGGTGGGGGAATCCGGCTGCGGCAAATCCGTCACCGCCATGTCGGTGATGGGGCTGATCCGCCCGCCTGTCGGCCGCATCGCGGGCGGCGAGGTGCTGCTGGAAGGCCAGGACATCGCCGCCCTGCCCGAGCCCGCCATGGAGAAGATCCGGGGCGCGCGGCTGGGCATGGTCTTCCAGGAACCCATGACCGCGCTGAACCCGGTGATGACCGTGGGCGACCAGGTGGCGGAATCCCTGGTGATCCATAAGGGCCTGTCCCGCGCCGCGGCGCTGGAGAAAGCCCGCGCGCTGTTCGAGGAGGTGAAGATCCCCTCCGCCGCCACGCGGTTGAAGGATTATCCGCACCAGTTCTCGGGCGGCATGCGGCAGCGGGTGATGATCGCCATCGCCATGGCCTGCGAGCCCGCCGTGCTGTTGGCCGATGAGCCGACCACCGCGCTGGACGTCACCATCCAGGCCCAGGTGCTGGGGTTGCTGGCCGATGCGCAGGCGCGGCACGGCATGGCCATGCTGTTCATCACCCACAATCTGGGCGTGGTGGCGCAGATCGCGGACCGGGTGGCGGTGATGTATGCCGGCCAGGTGGTGGAAACCGGCACGGTGGCCGAAATCTTCGCCCGCCCCGCCCACCCCTATACCCGTGCCCTGTTCGCCGCGATCCCGCGCCTGACCGGAGAGCCGCAGCCGCTGGCCGCCATCCCCGGCCGCGTGCCGCCGCTGGACGGCATGCCGGTGGGCTGCCGCTTCGCGGACCGTTGCACCATGCGCAGCCCCGGCTGCGAGACCCCCCAGGCGCTGCGCGACATCGCGCCCGACCATGAAGTGAGATGCCAAAATGCTTGATCCCCAGGGCCGCGTCGTGATGGTCAGCGGTGCCTCGCGCGGCATCGGGCGCGCGATCGCCGAGGAACTGCAACGCCTGGGCTGCGAGATCAGCGCCGGCGTGCGCGACCCCGGCCATGCCCCGCGCGGCTGCTTCGCCGCGCATTACGATGCGGTGGAGGCTGCCTCCGCCGATGCCTGGGTGGAGGCCACGCTGGCCCGCTTCGGGCGCATCGACGGGGTGGTGAACGCCGCGGGCATCCTGGCCCCCGGCAATTTCCTGCGCGGCGAGGTGGCGGATATCGAGGCCATGTGGCGGGTGAACATGATGGGGCCGCTGCTGCTGGTACGCGCGGCCTGGAACGCGCTGGCCCAGGGCGGCACCGGGCGGGTGCTGACCATCGCCTCCCTCTCCGGCAAGCGCGTCGGCAACGACAACACGGGCTATCAGACCAGCAAGTTCGCCGCCGTGGCGCTGACCCATTCCATCCGCAAGGAAGGCTGGAAGCAGGGCATCCGCGCCACCGCCGTCTGCCCCGGCTATGTGGCCACCGACATGACCGTGAACGCCACCTTCCCGCGTGAGGAGATGACGGATGCGGCCGATCTGGCCGTGCTGGCCTGCACGGCCATGCACATGCCCAACAACGCCTCGGTGGCGGAATTTCCGGTGAATTGCCGGGCGGAGGACATGCTGTGACACCCGTCAGGCTGGTCGATCAGGCACGGCCGGAGATCGGCTTCTCGGTGGATGGGCAGGCCGTGACGGCGCGCCAGGGCGATACGCTGCTGGCGGCGATCCTGGCCGCGGGGCTCGGCCGGGTGCGCAACAGCGAGTTCGGGGATGGCCCCCGGGCGGGCTTCTGCTGGATGGGCGCCTGCCAGGATTGCTGGCTGGTGATCGAGGGGCTGGGGGCGCGGCGCGCCTGCTCCACGCTGGTGGAGGCGGGCATGAAGGTGATCCGGCGATGAGCGTGGTCGTTGTCGGTGCCGGCCCCGCCGGCGTGCGCGCGGTGGAACGCCTGGTCGAGGCCGGTATCCGCCCGGTCTGGATCGAGGAATCGCCCGATGGCGGCGGCCGCGTGTTCCAGAAGCCGCCGCCGGGTTTCTCGCGCGACGCGAAGGCGCTGTATGGCGCCGATGCCGCGCGCGCCCAGGCCATCCATGACACGGTGGCCCGCCTGCGCGCCCAGGTGGATTGGCGCCCGGGCACGCTGGTGTGGAATCTGCGCCCCGGCCCGCGTCTGCTGAACACCCAGGGGCCTGACGGCACCACGCAGGAGGTGCCGTATGAGCGCGTCATCCTCTGCACCGGGGCGATGGACCGCGCCCTGCCCATCCCCGGCTGGACCAAGCCGGGGGTGACCGGCCTCGGCGCCGCGCAGATCGCGCTGAAGGCGCAAGGGCTGGCGATCGGGCGGCGCGTGGCGCTGTGCGGCACCGGGCCGCTGCTGCTGCTGCTGGCCTGGCAATTGACCAAGGCGGGCGCGCCGCCCGCGCTGGTGCTGGAAAGCGCGGGCTGGGGGCAAACCCTGCGCGCGGCACCGGGGCTGGCCTGGAACCCGGTGGGGGCCTTGCGCGGCCTGGCCTGGCGCGCCGCGCTGCGCCGGAAAGGCGTGCGCATCCACGCCGGCGCCCTGCCGTTGCGCGTGGAGGGTGCCGACAGCGCCCAGGCCCTGCTCTGGCGCGACGCCAAGGGCGCCGAGCACCGCACGGAGGTCGATGGCGTCGCCATCGGCTATGGCCTGAAGCCCGAGACGCAATTGGCCGATCTGGCGGGCGTGCCCTTCGCCTTCGATACGCTGCAACGGCTGTGGCTGCCGGAGCGCGACCGCGCCGGGCGCACCGCCGTGCCGGGCGTGTATCTGGCGGGCGATGGCGCCAGCATCGGCGGCAGCGTGGTGGCGGAGCTGGCCGGCACCCGCGCCGCGCTGGCCGTGATCGAGGATGCGGGCCAGCCCGTCGATCCGCTGGAGACCGACATGATCCACCGCCGCCTGTGGCTGGAGGCGCGCTTCCGCGCCGCGCTGGAGCGGGCCTTCCCATACCCGGCGGCGCACGCGGCCGCGATGCCCGACGAAACCCTGCTGTGCCGCTGCGAGGCGATCACGGCGGGCGATCTGCGTGCCACCGACGCGCCGGAGGTGAACCGGGGCAAGGCCTTCACCCGCATCGGCATGGGCCGCTGCCAGGGGCGTGTCTGCGGCCCGGCGGGGGCGGAGGTGCTGGCCGCGGCACGCGGCTGCGCGGTGCAGGATGTGGGACGGCTGCGCGGGCAGATGCCCGTGAAGCCGGTGGTGATGGCATGAGCGCACGCGATGACCGCAGGGCGCAGGCGAAGCCGAGCACCGGAGGGCTGAATCGCGTGCCCATAACGGCCGATGTGTTGATTATTGGCGGTGGCGGCGCGGGTGTTTCCGCAGCCCTGCACCTGGCCAAGCGCGGCACCAGGGTGGTGCTGCTGGAACGCGGCCTGATCGGCGGCCAGGCCAGCGGCGTGAACCATGGCGGCGTGCGCCAGCAGGGGCGCCACCCGGCGGAAATCCCGCTCGCCATCCGATCGCGCCGGCTGTGGTCGAACATCCAGGAACTGTGCGGCAGCGATGTGGAATTCGACCCCTGCGGCCACCTGAAGCTGGCCCGCAATGCCGAGCAGGAAGCCGATCTGCTGCGTTGGAACGAAATGGCGAAGGGCTATGGCCTGGAAACCACCATGCTCGGCCGCAACGCCATCCGCGCCCAGCACCCGTATTTCGGCGAAAGCGTCATCGCGGGCTCCCTGCTGGCGGAGGATGGCTCGGCCAACCCGCGCCTGCTGGCCCCGGCGCTGGCCCGCATGGCGCGCGCCGCCGGCGCCACCCTGCTGGAACACCACAAGGTGGAAAGCATCGAGCCGGGCTTCCGCGTGCTGGCCAATGGCCAGGAATTCACCGCCCCCATCCTGCTGAACACGGCGGGCTTCTGGGGCGGGGAGGTCGCGGCACGCTTCGGGGAGCCGGTGCCGGTCGAATCCCTCAACCCCAACATGCTGGTGACGGAGCCGCTGCCGTACTTCTGCTCCGTCAATGTCGGCGTGGTGGGGGGCGACGTGTATCTGCGCCAGATCCCGCGCGGCAACGTCATCCTGGGCGGCGGACGGGGGGAGAGCGATCCCGCCCTGCCCCGCTCCCGCCCGCTGCCCGATCCGGGCTTCCTGGCCATGCGGAAGGCCATCGAGATCATTCCCCGGCTGGAAGGCGCGCTGATCATCCGCAGCTGGACCGGCATCGACGGCGGCATGCCCGATGCCCTGCCGGTGATGGGCTGGTCCCACACCACGCCCGGGCTGCTGCACGCCTTCGGTTTCTCGGGGCATGGCTTCATGCTGGGGCCGGCGGTGGGTGAGATCCTCAGCGAGCTGGTGCTGGATGGGCGCACCGACGTGCCGCTGGAAGCTTTCGACATCGCGCGTTTCAACCGCCAGGATGGCGTGGAGCCCGATGTCTGGAAAACGCGCCTGGAATAGCGGGCGCCGCATACAGGGTTGGCAGGATAATGGGGCCAATGCGCCCCCGCGAACGGGAGAGTGATGGGTATGAAGACGAAGCTTCTGGCGGCGCTCGCCGCCATGGTCCTAGGGGCGGCGCCGCTGGCCGCGCAGGCGCAGCAGGGCCCCACCCTGCGCGTGGGCATGGCGGCCCAGGATGTGGGGCGGCTGGACCCGCATTTCGCGGTCTCCACCATCGACCGCGTGGCCGTGGCCTGGATGTTCAACGGGCTGGTGCGCTTCCGCCCCGGTTCCATCAACCCCGCCGAGATCGAGCCCGACCTCGCCGAAAGCTGGGAAAGCAGCCCGGACGGCAAGGTCTGGACCTTCCGCCTGCGCCGTGGCGTGCAGTTCCATGGCGGCTTCGGCGAGATGACCGCCGATGACGTGGTGTTCAGCCTGCAGAAGGCCGCCAATGCCGGCAGCTCCGCCTTCAGCGCCGATTACCGCGCCTTCCAGTCGGTGGAGGCGGTGGACCCCTACACCGTGAGCATCACCCTGCGGGAAAATGTGCCGAGCCTGCTGGGCCTCGTGACCAACTATTCGGGCGGCTACATCGTCAGCCGGCGCGCGGTGGAACAGCGCGGCGCCGATTTCGCCCGCCAGCCCATCGGCACCGGCCCCTTCGCGCTGGAGCGCGTGACGCCGAACACGAGTGCCGAGATGGTGGCCAACCCGCAATATTACCGCGGCGCGCCGCAGATCGGCCGCATCTCCTACCGCTTCATCCCGTCCGATGCCTCGCGTGACCTGGCCTTCCAGAACCGCGAGCTGGACCTGAACTATGGCCGCGCGGACCAGACCTGGGTGAACCGCGCCCGCCAGGTGCCGGGCTCCACGGTGGATGTGTTCGAGCCGGGCGAGCTGACCATCCTCAGCCTCGATGTCTCCCGCCCGCCGTTCAACGACATCCGCGTGCGCCGGGCCTTCGCCCACGCCATCAACCGGCAGGAGATGGTGCGCTGGCGCGGGCCGGACGTGTCGCGTGAGGGCCTGTCGGTGGTCCCGCGCGGCTATCTGGGCTTCACGGCCGACAATGGCCTGCTGCCCTTCGACCAGGCGCGCGCCCGCGCCCTGCTGGCCGAGGCCGGCCACCCCAATGGCCTGACCGTGCGCGTGGTGCACACCCAACTGCCCGAGATGCTGAACGGCATGCAGGTGATCCAGCAGCAGCTGCGCCGCGTGGGCTTCACGCTGGACCTGCAGGTGGTGGAGCACGCGACCTTCCACCAGCAGATCCGCCAGAACCTGTCGCCGCTGGTCTATTACGCGGCCGCGCGCTTCCCGGTGGCGGATATCTTCCTCAGCCAGTTCTTCCACAGCCGCTCGATCCCCGGCACGCCCACGGCGGTGACCAACTTCTCCCACTGCAATGTGGCGGACAGCCAGATCGACGCCGCGCGGGTTTCCACCAACCGCGAGGAGCAGCTGCGCCTGTGGGCCGAGGCCCAGCGCCTGCTGGTGGAGAATGTCTGCGCCGTGCCGGTGATGGAGACGCTGCTGGTCTTCGCGCGCCGCAACAACCTCGACTACGGCTATGAGCTGAAAGGTTCCATGAGCCTCGGCCCGCTGATCACCGAGCAGACGCGGCTGAACTGAATGATCGGCTTCATCCTCCGGCGATTGCTCGCCTCCATCCCCACGCTGCTCGCGGTGCTGACGCTGGTGTTCATCATCGTGCGCGTGGTGCCGGGCGACCCTGCCCTGGTCATCCTGGGTGATCAGGCAACGCCGGAGGCGGCAGCCGCTCTGCGCGCCCGGCTCGGCCTGGATGTGCCGATCCTGACGCAATATGTCCGCTTCCTGGGCGCCGCGCTGACGGGCGATATCGGCACCTCCATGGTCTCCGGCAGGCCGGTGTTCGAGGAGGTGGGCGCGGTGCTGCCGCACACCATCGACCTCACCATCGCCTCCATGATCCTGGGCATCGTGGTGGGGGTGCCGGTGGGCATCTGGGCGGCACTGCACCGCAATGGCCCGATCGACGTGGCGGCGCGGCTGCTCTCGCTGATCGGGCTGTCGTTTCCGGTCTTCGTGTCGGGCATCTTCCTGCTGATCGGCTTCGCGCTGCATCTGCGCTGGTTCCCGGTCATCGGTCAGGCGGACCTCAGTGACATGGGCGACCGCATCCACAAGCTGATCCTGCCCGCGATCACGCTGGGGCTGGTCATGGCCGCCTACATCACGCGCGTGACGCGCAGCGCCATGCTGGCTTCGCTGAGCGAGGACTACATCCGCACCGCGCGCGCCAAGGGCGTGCCCTGGCGGCGGGTGGTGTGGGTGCATGGGCTGCGCAATGCGTCGCTGCCGGTGGTGACCGTGGTCGGCCTCTATGTCGGCATCCTGATCGGCAACTCGGTGCTGACCGAGATCGTCTTCAACCGCCCAGGTCTGGGCAAGGTCATCGTGGGGGCGCTGAACCAGCGCGACTACACGATGCTGCAGGGGCTGATGGTGATCTACTGCTTCCTGATCGTGGTGGTGAACCTCATCACCGATCTGCTCTATGGCGTGCTCGACCCGCGGGTGAAGGCGGCATGAGCGCCACCGTGAGCCAGCCCTCGCCCCTGCGCCGCGCCGCCCAACGGGCGCTGGCCAACCCCACCACCACGCTGGGTGCCGTGATCGTGCTGCTGATCGTGCTGGGGGCGGTGTTCGCGCCCTTCATCACGCCGCATGACCCGACCGAGCAGGACATCATCAGCCGCCTGCAAGCGCCCAGCGCCGATTACTGGCTGGGCACGGACCAGTTCGGGCGGGATATCTTCTCGCGCCTGCTGTATGGCGCGCGCATCTCGCTGGTGGTGTCGCTGGGCGCCATCGCGGTGTCGATCGTGATCGGCGGCATCATCGGCATGGTCTCAGGCTATGTCGGCGGCAAGTTCGACCTGATCGTGATGCAGGCGATGGATGTGCTGCTGTCCTTCCCCAGCCTGATCCTGGGCCTGATCGTGGTGGCGCTGCTGGGGCCGGAGCTGGTGAACCTGGTGATCGCCATCGCGCTGACGGCCATCGCTCCCTTCGCCCGCATCGCCCGCGCGCCCACCATGGCGCTGAAGGAGCGTGCCTTCGTCGAGGCCGGGCACGCGCTGGGCTACAGCCACACGCGCATCATCTTCCTGCACATCCTGCCCAATATCCTGTCCGAGCTGATGGTGATGGGCAGCCTGTGGATGGCCACCGCCGTGCGCGTGGAGGCCTCGCTGTCCTTCATCGGCCTGGGCGTGAAGCCGCCGACGCCCACCTGGGGCGGCATGACGCGCGACGGGTTCGAGAACATCCTGGATGCGCCCTGGCTCGCGATCTTCCCGGGCGTTGCCATCCTGCTGCTGGTGCTGGGGCTGAACATGGTGGGCGACGGGCTGCGCGACGCGACCGACCCCAAGCTGCGGAACGAATGACATGACCGAACCGCTGCTCTCCGTCAGGGGCCTGTCCAAGCACTTCACCGTCCGCAAGGGCTTCCCGAAGCCCAAGACCACCGTGATCCGCGCCGTCGAGGACGTGTCGCTGACCATCAACCCCGGCGAGGCCTTCGGGCTGGTGGGGGAATCGGGCTGCGGCAAATCCACCGCCGCCCGCGCCCTGCTGCGCCTGGTCGAGCCCGATGGCGGCGACGTGCGCTTCGCCGGCCAGGATGTGCGCGCGGCCCGCGGCAAGGATCTGATCGCCCTGCGCCGACGCATGCAGATCGTGTTCCAGGATCCCTACTCCTCGCTGGACCCACGCCAGTCCATCGGCTCCGCCCTGACCGAGCCCATGCGCGTGCATGGCCTGGCGCGCGGTGAGGAGGCGAAGAAGCGCGCCCTGGCCCTACTGGAGGAAGTGGGCCTGCCGCCCAACGCCTATGACCGCTACCCGCATGAGTTTTCGGGCGGGCAGCGCCAGCGCATCGGTATCGCCCGCGCGCTGACGCTGGAACCGGAGCTGATCGTGGCCGATGAGCCGGTCTCGGCGCTGGATGTGTCGGTGCAGGCGCAGGTGCTGCTGCTGCTGCGGGAATTGCGGCAGCGGCGCGGCCTCGCCTTCCTGTTCGTCAGCCACGATCTGTCGGTGGTGCGCTGGTTTTGCGACCGGGTGGCGGTGATGTATCTGGGCCGGATCGTGGAGGAAGGGCCTGTCGCGCGCGTGCTGGCCCAGCCGCTGCACCCCTATGCGCGGATGCTGCGCGATGCCTCGCCGGAGCCCGACCCGGCGCTGCGCGGCGCGCTGCCGCGCATCCTGGGGGAAATCCCCTCAGCGGCGGCCCCGCCGCCGGGCTGCCCGTTCCATCCGCGCTGCGTGCACGCCATGCCGGAATGCAGCGTGACCCTGCCGAAGCTGCGGGCGATGCCCGAGGGCGGCTCGGTCGCCTGCCACCTGTACGGTTAATCCAGGGCGTAGAGCAGCGCCTTGAGATAGGCGCTTTCGGGCAGCATCGGGTGCACGGGGTGGTCCACCCCTGCCCCGCCCTGGAACAATTGCCGCGCATCCCGGCGGGCGCGCCAGATGCCATGCGCCACCGCATCGGCATAGGCCGCGGGCGCCACATGGTGCGAGCAACTGGCCATGAACAGGATGCCGCCCGGCGAGACCAGCTGCGCCGCCAGCCGCGCCAGCCGGGCATAGGCGCGCAGGGCGGGCTGTTCATCCTTGCGGGCCTTGGCGAAGGCGGGCGGGTCGGCCACCACCACGTCGAAACGCCGGCCTTCGTTCACCCAGCGCTCCAGCACCTCCAGCGCCTCGCCGCGCACCGACTCGACCTGGCTCAGCCCATGGGCCTGGGCGGTGCGGGTGGCCAGCACCAGCGCGGGCTCCGAGCGGTCCAGCAGCGTGACGTGCCGCGCGCCTGCCGCGGCCGCCGCCAGCCCGAAGCCGCCCGTGTGGCAGAAGGCATCCAGCATGGTAGCGCCGTTGCACAGGGCCGCGACGCGGGCCCGGTTCTCCCGCTGGTCATGGAACCAGCCGGTCTTCTGGCCACCGGTCAGGTCCAGCTCGAAGCGGATGGCGCCCTCGGCCACATGGGCGGTGCCGCCTTCCCCATGCAGGGTGGTGACGGCTTCCTCCAGCCCCTCCAGCTTGCGGACGGGGCTGTCATTGCGGGCGATGACCAGGCGCGGGTCGATCAGGGCGCGCAGGGCGGCCAGGATGTGCGGAGTCGCCGCCTCCATGCCGGCCGTGTTGGCCTGCAGCGCCACGGCATCGCCGTGCCGGTCGATGATCAGGCCCGGCAGGCCATCGGCCTCGGCATGCACCAGCCGGTAATGGGGGGAAGGCAGCAGGCGTTCGCGCAGCGCCAGCGCCCGGCCGATTCGGGCCTGATACCAGGCGGCATCGGGGATGGCGTTCGGGTCGCGGTCCAGGACTCGCGCGGCGATCAGGCTGTGCGGGTTGAAATGCCAGACGCCGTGCTTCACGCCGTCATCGCCCTCCAGCCGCACGGGCGTGCCGGCGGGCAGGGCCCGCAATTCGGCGGACATGGCGATTTCGTTGGAAAACGCCCAGGGGTGGCCAGCCTTGACGCGACGGTCACGGCCCGGCAGCAGACGGATCAGGGGAAGCATGCCGGGCTTATGTGGCCCTGCCCGGCCTTAGGCAAGTGCTTGAAGGATCAGCAGTCGCAGCCACGGGTAGGGCCGCTGCTGGCGCGCACCACATGGTGGTCGATCCATTCCGCCACCAGACGGCGCGCCTCATCCACCGAGGCCTCCGGGTGGTGCACGCGATACAGCGTCGTGCAGGCCTGGAAAGCCGGAACATCCTGGGAGCCAGCCTCACGCAGCTCACGATAGGCGGTGACGACGGCGCGTTCGCAGCGGCGGGCGATATAGCTGTAATCGCGGCCCATGTGTCCCTCGGTGGCTGGCCCGCCGATGGTCGGGCGGGGTGGCGTTGCGAATGTCAGTTGCAGTTGCGAATTACTCTCAACTTGGAAAAAAGATAGCACATCTGAACCGTCATTCAAGTGTGGATCGGGCCGGGAGAAGGCTCCGAGAAACCTCCCCCCGGGCCCGCTTCGCCTCACACGATGGTGAAGCCTTCGCGGCGCAGTTCCACCGCCAGCTTGTCCAGCGCGCGGGTCAGGCCGGACATCATTTCCTCCACCTCCTGCTCGTTGATCACCAGCGGGGGGGAGAAGGCCAGGCCGTCGCCGGGCAGGATGCGGAAGATCAGGCCCTCGGCCTCGCACAGCTTGGCGGCGCGGCCGGCCACCTTGCGGGCGGGGTCGAAGTTCTTCTTGGTGGCCTTGTCCTCCACCAGCTCGATCGCGCCGATCAGGCCCACGCCGCGCGCATCGCCCACCAGCGGGTGGCTGGCCAGCTTCTGGATGGCGGCCTGCATCAGGGGCGCCACCTTCTTCACATGGCCCACGATGTCCATCTCGTCGTAGATCTTCAGCGTCTCGACCGCGACGGCCGCCGACACCGGATGGCCGGAGTAGGTGTAGCCATGGCCGAAGGTGCCGATGGAATGGCTGCCATCGGCCAGGCCCTGATAGACCTTGTCGTTGATCAGCACCGCCGAGATCGGCAGGAAGGAGGAGGACAGCGCCTTGGCGCAGGTCAGGATGTCCGGCTCGATGCCCATGGTGGTGCAGCCCCAGTATTCACCGGTGCGCCCGAAGCCGCAGATCACCTCATCGG
Organism: Rhodovarius lipocyclicus; assembly: GCF_009900765.1. GTDB lineage: Bacteria > Pseudomonadota > Alphaproteobacteria > Acetobacterales > Acetobacteraceae > Rhodovarius > Rhodovarius lipocyclicus. Next base: position 198,432 of record NZ_JAAABL010000003.1, on the reverse strand, counting down.
CGACCACCAGCACGTCGTACTTGCGCAGGACGGCCTGGATCTTCGCGTAATAGGTCTTGGGCGGCACGATCACGCCGCCGGCGCCCATCACGGGTTCCATGAACATGGCGGCGATGGTCTCGGGGCCCTCGCTCAGGATCAGGGCTTCCAGCTCATCGGCGCAGCGGGTCGCGAAGTCTTCCTCGGTCTCGCCGGGGCGGCCTTCGTGATAGTAATGCGGCGTGGTGGTGTGCAGGATGCCCGCGATCGGCAGGTCGAACAGCTTGTGGTTGTTCGGCAGCCCGGTCAGGGAGGCGGAGCCGATGGTCACGCCATGATAGCCCTTGATGCGGGCGATGATCTTCTTCTTCTGCGGGCGGCCGATGGCGTTGTTGTAGTACCAGATCATCTTCATGGCGGTGTCGTTGGCTTCCGACCCGCTGTTGCAGAAGAAGGCCTTGCTCATCGGCACCGGCGCACGCTCGATCAGCATCTCCGACAGATCGATCATCGGTTCGTGCGCCTTGCTGGTGAAGGCGTGGTAGAAGGGCAGCTTGCGCATCTGCGCGGTCGCGGCCGCCACCAGACGCTCGTTCGAGAAGCCGAGCGCCGCGCACCACAGCCCCGCCACCGTGTCGATATAGGACTTGCCCTGGTCATCCCACACGCGCACCCCCTCGCCGCGGGTGATGATCATGGGACCGCCCTGCTCATGGGCGCGGGCATCGGTGTAGGGGTGCAGCGCATACGCGACATCGCGGGTTGCGGAGCTATTGCGCGGAGGCGTCATCGGGGCCGGTCCTGACAAGTAAGGGAGGCGTAAATGCTAGACCCGCCTCCCCTGCCCTTGAACCCCCGGAACGTCAGAACTCCCGGAGATTTTCCCGGAATGTGGCGTGCGCATACTCCTTGCGCACCAGGTTGCGTGCCTGCAAGGCAGGCACCAGCCCGTCCACCACCTCGGCCACCACGCGGCGGCTGGTGTCGTTGGTGGTGATGAGGAAGCCGTCGCCGCCCACTTCCTCGATCACCTCGCCCATCTGGGCGGCCACCGAGTCACAGGTGCCGACCAGCGGCACGGAGCCCGAATTGCCGCGATAGGACAGCATGGCCTCCCGCAGGGTCTTCTTGCCGGCGTTGCGCTTGAAATCGTCCAGCGACTGCTGGTGGCCATTGGTGGTCAGCGTCATCTCGGCCACCGGCATGTCCAGGTCATAGGCCGCGAAGTTGATGTTCGTGGTCTTGCCGAAATGGGCCATCAGCTGCGGCAGGCCGGCCTCGGCGCGGGCCAGGCGCTGTTTCTGGCGCAGCTGGGCCTCCTCCTCCGTCTCACCCAGCACGGGGGTGACGAGCCACAGCAGCTTCACATGGTCGGGGTTGCGCCCCGAGGCCACGGCGGCGGCCCGCACATCGTCGCGGAAGGCCTTCATGGCGGCCGTGCCCTTCACGCTGGCCACCACCGTATCGGCATGGGTGCCCGCGAACTGCTTGCCGCGCGGGGAGCCGCCGGCCTGGGCGATCACCGGGCGGCCCTGCACGCAGGGGCCGGAATTCAGCGGGCCGCGCGTCTTGAACCATTTGCCGTTGAAGTCAGTGTGGCGGACCTTGGTGTGGTCGGCGAAGACGCCGCTGGCGGTATCGGCCAGGATCGCGTCCTTGTCCCAGCTGTCCCACAGCATGTTGGTGGCGGCGATGTATTCCTCGGCCATCTCATAGCGCAGGTCATGGTCGGGCATGCCCGGCATGCCGTAGTTCATGGCCGCGAAATCGCTGCTGCCGGTCACCAGGTTCCAGCCGATGCGCCCGGCCGAGACCTGGTCCAGCGTCGCCACCAGCCGCGCCAGCAGATAGGGCGGATAGGCGAAGGTGGAGAGCGTGGGCACAATGCCGATGCGGCTGGTCGCCGCCGCCATCAGCGTGGCGACGATGGACGGGTCCTGACGGGGCACGGACAGCGCGCTCTGCAGGTACAGCTCCCGCGAATTGCCGTAGCTTTCGCCGACATAGGAGCTGTCCTCGATCAGGATATAGTCGAAGCGGCCGCGTTCCAGGTGGCGGGCCATGTCAACGAACAGATCCGGCTGGCGCCAGTCGCGCCCGATGGCCCCCGTGAAGGGCTCGCCCCAGGCCTGCGCCGAGGACCCCTGCAAAAACCAGCCGAGGTGAAATTTCTTGGCCATGTGCCATTCCCTATCTCTCGGGGCGGAATGGCAGCGCGGAACGGGCTGGCTGGCCAGCCCCCTGTCGGACAATCCCGGCCCCGGAACGGGCGGCTACTGCCCCCTCAGGGGGCAGATGGCGGAAGTTTAGACGTGGAAGCTTTCGCCACAGCCGCACCGCCCCTTCTCATTCGGGTTGGTGAAGGTGAAGCCCTGGCTCATCGCCTTGATCTCGTAGTCCATGGTGGTGCCGATCAGGAACAGCGTCGCCTTGCGGTCCACCAGGATGGTCAGGCCCTTGTCCGTCACGCGCTCATCGTTCGGGCCCTGGGCGTCCACGAAGTCCAGATCATAGGCCATGCCGGAGCAGCCCTTGGTCTTCAACCCGATGCGCAGCAGCTTGCCGGCCTCGGCATGGGTATACAGCCCGGACAGGCGCTCGGCCGCCGCGTCCGAGATGCGGATCAGCGGGGGCAATTCGCGGGTGCGGGGCTTTTCAGTCGTCGTGCTCACGCTGGCCACCTCCTCAATACATGTTCAGGGCGAGGCGGGCGTCCTCGCTCATCCGGCTCTGGTCCCAGGGCGGATCCCAGACGACCTCGACATCGCAATCCGTAACGCCATGGACCTGCCGGACGGCTTCCTGCGCCATGCCGGGCAGTTCCTGCGCCGAGGGGCAGGATGGCGTGGTGAGGGTCATTTCCACCTTCACCTTGCCGTCATCCCCGATCTCGATCGCGTAGACGAGGCCGAGCTCATAGATGTCCACCGGGATTTCCGGATCATACACGGTCTTGAGCGCCGCGATCACGCCTTCTTCGGTCAGGCGCGGATGCTCCTCGCCTTCGGGGGTCCAGGAGGACACGCTGGGTTCACTCACTGCTCGCCTCCTTGCCCTGGTTGTCCAGGGCGGAATTCAGCGTGTGCCAGGCGAGCGTCGCGCATTTCACCCGGCTGGGGAATTCATGCACGCCCGAGAGCGGGGCCAGGCGTTCCATCTCATCCTCCAGCCCCGCCGCGCAGTGCGGGCAGGTGCCGGTCATGGCCAGCTCGCGGAACTGCTCGCCCAGCTTGTGGGCGTCGGCGACCGACTTGCCCTTCACCGTCTCGGTCATCAGGCTGGCGCTGGCCATGCTGATGGCGCAGCCCCGGCCCTGGAAGGCCGCGTCGGCGATGGTGCCGTCCTCGTTCAGCGCCAGCCACAGCTCCATCTTGTCGCCGCAGAGCGGGTTGTCGCCGCGGGCGTGATGGGTGCCGTTTTCCAGCCGCCGGAAATTCCGGGGCTTGCGGCCGTGGTCCAGGATGACTTCCTGATACAGGTCTCGCAGATCATCGAACATCAGGCGAAAAACCTCCGTGCCGAGGCCAGTGCCTCGGCCAGGTAATCGATCTCGGCCTTCGTGGTGTAGAGGCCGAAGCTGGCGCGGCAGGTCCCGGCCCCGGCGCCGAGGCGCTCATGCAGCGGCTCGGTGCAATGGCGCCCGGCCCTGACCGCGATGCCGGCCCGGTCCAACAGGGTCGAAAGGTCATGGGCATGCGCGTTATCGAGAGCGAAGGCGAACACCCCGCCGCGATCCTGCGCCTTGCCATAGATAGTGAGGCCCTCGACATGCGGAAGGGTCGCCATGGCGTGATCGACCAGGGCGCGTTCATGCGCCTCGATCGCGGGCAGGCCGATGGCCTCCACATAGTCGATGGCGGCGTGCAGGCCCACGGCCTCGATGATCGGCGGCGTGCCGGCCTCGAACTTCGCGGGGGGCTCGGCCCAGGTCGTGCGCTCGAAGGTGACACTGGCGATCATGTCGCCGCCGCCCAGGAAGGGGGGCATCGCCTTCTGCAAGGCGGCGCGGGCATACAGCACGCCGATGCCGGTCGGCCCATACAGCTTGTGGCCGGTGAAGCAGTAGAAATCGGCGTCGATCGCCTGCACATCCACCCGGCGGTGCACGGCGGCCTGGCTGCCGTCGAACAACACCTTCGCGCCGGCCTCATGCGCCATGCGGGCGATCAGGGTGGCGGGCGTCACGCTGCCCAGCACGTTGGACATGTGGGTGACGGCGACGAGGCCCACCTTCCCATCCGCCAGCAGCTCGGCCAGGTGGTTCAGGTCCAGCTCGCCGGCATCGGTGATGCGGCACACGCGCAGTTCGGTGCCGTGCCCGTCGCGCAGCATCTGCCAGGGCACCAGATTGGCGTGGTGCTCCATCTCGCTGATCACCACCGCCTGGCCGGGCTTCATGATGCCCCGGCCATAGCTGTGCGCCACCAGGTTGATCGCCATGGTGGAGTTGGAGGTGAAGATGATGTCCTCGGGCCGGGGCGCGTTGAGGAAACGCGCGCAGGCGGCGCGCGCGGCCTCATAGGCGGCGGTGGCCGTCTCGCTCAGGTGATAGGCGCCGCGATGCACGTTGGCGTAGGCGGTCTCCATGGTGCGGATCATGGTGTCGATCACCTGGCGCGGCTTCTGGGCGGAGGCACCGCTGTCCAGGAACACCAGTTTCTTGCCGCGATGCTCGGTCGCGAGGATCGGGAAGTCGGCACGGATGCGCTCGACATCGAAATCCGCTTCCCCCCTGGGGTTCACCGCGCCGTCCATCACGCCGCCATCTCCCGCCACCAGCCCATCACCGCCTCATCCAGCGCGGCGCGGCAGGTCTCGTCGGCCACGCCATCCACCGCCTCGGTCAGGAAGGCCTGCACCAGCATGGCGCGGGCTTCCTTCTCGGGGATGCCGCGAGAGCGCAGGTAGAACAGCTGCGCCTCGTCCAGCGCGCCCACCGTGGCGCCATGGCTGCACTTCACGTCATCCGCGTAGATTTCAAGCTGCGGCTTGGCATCCATTTCCGCATCCTCCGAGAGGAGGAGCGCCTGGTTCATCTGGTAGCCATCGGTGCGCTGCGCCGCCTGGCTGACCAGGATCTTACCCTGGAACACCCCGCGAGAGCGCCCGGCCAGCACCGTCTTGTAGGTCTGGCGGCTGGCGCAATCGGGCGCGGCATGGTGCAGGAAGGTGGTGCTGTCCGCATGGCGGCCATCGCCCACCAGCTGCGCGCCATTCATGTGGCAGGCGGCCTTGGGGCCTTCCAGCGCGGCATGGATCTCGTTGCGGGCCAGCTTCGCCCCGGCATTCAGGGTGAAATTGTCATAGGTGCCGCCGGCGGCGATGCGCGCATGCACCGAGGACAGGAAATAGGCCGAACCGCCTTCCTGCTGGATGCGGGTGTGGGCGCAGGTGGCACCTTCGCCCACCACCACCTCGAAGACCGGGTTGTGCAGATAGGCCACGCCATCCGGCCCCTGGCAGGTTTCCAGCAGGGTCACGCTGGCCCCCTGCCCCAGCCGCAGCACATGGCGCGGATGGAAGGCGATGGGGCCGGCGGCCTCGGTGACGATGCTGACCAGCTCGATCAGCCCGGCCTGCTCGCCGGCGGGGATGTCCAGGAACATCCCGTCCTCGGCCAGGGCGGCGTTCAGGGCCGCGACCGGGGTGACGGCGCTGTTTTCCACCGTGCCCAGCACGGCGGCGGCATCGGACAGTGGGCGCGGCGGCAGGGTCGAGAGATCGGCGCGCAGCAACCCATCCACGAAGACCAGCCGGGCGCGGCCGCGCGGCGCGGGCAGCGCGGGGCGGGCCAGGGCCGCGGGGGCGGCGCCGAATTCGGCGCGCGCGATCGGCGACAGGTCGGTGTATTTATAGGCCTCGGCGCGGCGGGTCGGCAGGCCGGACTTCGCCAGCGCATCCAGCCCCTGGCGGCGCAGGGCGCCGGCCCAGGCGGGGGTCGCCAGCGCCTCCGCCCGGCGCAGGAAGGCCTCGGCGTTGTTGCTCATGGCATTCACGCCGCGACCTCGGCATAGCCGTGGGCTTCCAGCTCCAGCGCCAGCTCCTTGCCGCCGCTTTTCACGATGCGGCCGTTCACCAGCACATGCACGCGGTCGGGCACGATGTAGTTCAGCAGCCGCTGGTAATGGGTGATCACCAGCGCCGAGAAGCCCGGGCCCCGCAGGGCGTTCACGCCGTCGGAGACGATCTTCAGCGCGTCGATGTCGAGGCCGCTGTCGGTTTCGTCCAGAATGGCGAGGCTGGGGTTCAGCAGCGCCATCTGCAGCACTTCGTTGCGCTTCTTCTCGCCGCCCGAAAAGCCGACATTCACGCCGCGCTTCAGCATGTCCTCGGGCATCGACAGCTCCTTCATCCGGCCCCGGGCCAGCTTCAGGAACTGCATCGCGTCCAGCTCCGGCTCGCCCCGCTGGCGGCGGATGGCGTTCAGCGCGGTGCGCAGGAAGGTGGCGTTGCCCACGCCCGGCAGTTCGACCGGGTACTGGAAGGCCAGGAACAGGCCGGTGGCCGCGCGTTCCTCGGGCTCCATCGCCAGCAGGTCCTTGCCGTGGAAGGTCACGGAGCCGCCGGTGATCTCATAGCCCTCACGGCCCGACAGCACGTAGGAAAGCGTGGATTTGCCCGCGCCGTTCGGGCCCATGATGGCATGCACCTCGCCGGCCGGAACCTCCAGGTCCAGGCCCTTGAGGATCTGCTTGCCATCGATCTCGGCGGTCAGCCCTTCAATCTTCAACATTAACCAACACTCCCTTCCAGGCTGATCTGCAGCAGTTTCTGCGCCTCGACCGCGAATTCCATCGGCAGTTCCTTCAGGACCTCCCGGCAGAAGCCGTTCACGATCATGCCCACGGCCTCCTCCTCCGACAGGCCGCGCTGGCGGCAGTAGAACAATTGATCCTCGGCGATGCGGCTGGTGGTCGCCTCATGCTCGGTCTTGGCCGACATGCAGCGGTTCTCGATGTAGGGCACGGTGTGCGCGCCGCACTGGTCGCCGATCAGCAGGCTGTCGCACTGGGTGAAGTTGCGCGCGCCGGTGGCCTTGGCGCCGATGCGCACCAGGCCGCGATAGGTGTTCTGCCCGAACCCCGCGCTGATGCCCTTGCTGACGATGGTGCTGCGCGTGTTCTTGCCGATGTGGAACATCTTGGTCCCGGTATCGGCCTGCTGGCGGTTGTTGGTGATCGCCACCGAGTAGAATTCGCCCACGCTGTCATCGCCCTGCAGGATGCAGGAGGGATACTTCCAGGTGATCGCCGAGCCGGTTTCCACCTGCGTCCAACTCACCTTGCTGCGCTTGCCGCGGCAGGCCGCGCGCTTGGTGACGAAGTTGTAGATGCCGCCCTTGCCCTCGGCATCGCCGGGGTACCAGTTCTGCACCGTGGAATACTTGATGGAGGCATCGTCCAGCGCCACCAGCTCCACCACCGCCGCGTGCAGCTGGTTCTCGTCGCGCATGGGGGCCGTGCAGCCCTCCAGATAGCTGACCGTGCTGCCCTCATCGGCGATGATCAGGGTGCGCTCGAACTGGCCGGTGCTCTTCGCGTTGATGCGGAAATAGGTGGACAGCTCCATCGGGCAGCGCACGCCCTTGGGGATGTAGACGAAGCTGCCATCGGTGAAGACGGCACTGTTCAGGGCCGCGAAGAAATTATCCGCCTGCGGCACCACGCTGCCCAGATACTGGCGCACCAGATCGGGGTGGTTCTGCACCGCCTCGGAGATGGCGCAGAAGATGATGCCTTCCTTCTCCAGCCGGCCCTTGAAGGTGGTGGCGACGGAGACACTGTCGAACACCGCGTCGATGGCGATCGGCAGACGGCCATCGGCGGGGCTTTCGCCCGCGCCCTCGACACCGGCCAGGATCGCCTGCTCCTTCAGCGGGATGCCGAGCTTGGCGTAGGTCTTCAGCAGCTCGGGATCGACCTCGTCCAGGCTCTTGGGCCCGGCCTTCTGGACCGGGGCGGCGTAGTAATACGCATCCTGGTAGTCGATGGGCGGATAGTTCACGGCCGCCCAATCGGGCTCCTTCATGGTCTTCCACAGAGCGAAGGCCTTCAGGCGCCATTCCAGCAGCCACTCGGGCTCATTCTTCTTCTTGGAAATGAAGCGGACGATATCCTCATTCAGCCCCTTGGGAGCGAATTCCATTTCGATATCGGTCTCGAAGCCCCATTTGTAGCCGCCTTCGGCCACGGACTGAACGGTTTCGATGGTCTCGGTCACAGCAGGCATGTGTCAGGGCCCCGTTCAGAAGTTCAGTACAGCGGCGGCGCATTGCCGCGCGGGTGGCGTGTTGGCAAGCTGGGCCACGGTAACCCCGGCCAGCGCATCGCGAATGGCACGGTTCACCGGGTCCCACCGGCCCCGCACCGGGCAGCAGCCCTCGGACTCGCAGCCGCCCGCCGCGCCATCGACGCAGGCGGTCAGCGCGATCGGCCCCTCGAAGGCCGTGATGACGTCGGACAGGGGGATGCATTCCAGCGTGCGGGAGAGGCGGTAGCCGCCGCGCGCGCCGCGCAGCCCTTCCACCAGACCGGCTTGGGCCAGGATCTTCAGCACCTTGGCCACGGTGGGTTCCGCCAGGCCACTGGCCAGCGCCAGCTCCGGCACCGCCGTGACCCGGCCGGCCGCGTTCGCCTGGCCCAGACGGGCCAGAACGACGATCGCGTAATCGGTCAGTTTGGATAGCCGCAGCAAGGCATCCTCCTTCGCTGCGGCTCAAATAGGACTTTTGGCGTCCTGTTTCCAGCCCTCTCAGGCGCGGAAATACAAAGCGGAGGCGTTATCCACCAGAATTCTTTGACGGTCGAGCGGGTTCGGGAACCAATCGGCCAGCCAATCGAGCAGAACGGCGTCGTCATACATGTCCGCCGCGTTCTGCACCTGGGTGTGCGGCCAGTCGCTGCCCCAGACGCAGCGGTCGGGCCGGGCGGCGTAAAAGGCACGCGCCAGCGGGGCCAGATCCGTCCAGGGCGGGGCGGAGGCGCGATAGCCCGACAGCTTCACCCAGGCCTTCCCGCCTTCCAGCAGGGCCAGCACGGCGCGGGCGGTGGGGCCGTCGGGCCCCTCGGCCGCGGGGGCGCCGGCCATGTGGTCCAGCACCACCTCCACCGGCAACCGGGCCAGGGTGGGGGCCATGGCCAGCATGGCGTCGCTCTTGGCATAGATCTGGATATGCCAGCCCAGGGGCGCGATGCGGGCGGCCAGGGCCTCCAGCTGCGCCACCGGGGTGCCATTGCCGCTGACGGCGTTGAAGCGCACGCCGCGCGCGCCCCGGGCGTGCATGGCGCGCAGCTCGGCCTCGGTCACGCTGTCATCGACCACCACCACGGCGCGGGCGCGCTCGATCCCGAAGCCCTTCACCGCATCCAGCGTGACGGCATTGTCGGTGCCCGAGACACTGGCCTGCACCACCACCATGCGCTCCAGCCCCAGCTTTTCCGCCATGGACAGGTAATGCGGGATGGTCGCGGGCGGGGGCGTGTAGGGGCGCGTGGGGCTCAGCGGATAGGCCTCATAGGGGCCGAAAATGTGGAAATGGCAGTCGCAGGCGCGCGCCGGGGCCCGCCAGCGCGGCGTGCCGGTCACTTCCAGCGCGGGCACGCAATCATATTCGTACATTCGTTTCCTCCGGTCGCGGGCGGCCAGCTTGCGGCCCGGCCCGCATCGAAGCAACCTGCCCGCCGACATCCGGAGGAGATCGACATGGCACAAAAAATCGCGGTGGTGACGGGCGCTGGCACCGGCATCGGGCGCTCGACGGCGCTGGCGCTGCTGGCGGCGGGGTATGGGGTGGCGCTGCTGGGCCGCCGGATCGAGGCGCTGGAGGAGACCCAATCCCTGGCCGGCGCGAATGCCGCCAACGCCCTGCCGATCGCGGCCGATGTGTCCAAGCCCGAGGCCGTGGAGGCCGCCTTCGCCCAGGTGAAGGCCAAGTGGGGCCGGCTGGACCTGCTGTTCAACAATGCCGGCTTGAACGCCCCCGGCGTGCTGTTCGAGGACCTGCCCGCCGACAAGTGGATGGAGATCGTGGCGGTGAACCTGACGGGCAGCTTCCTGTGCGCCCAGGCCGCCTTCCGCATCATGAAGGAGCAGTCGCCCCAGGGCGGGCGCATCATCAACAATGGCAGCATCAGCGCGCACACCCCACGCCCGGACAGCGCGCCCTATACCGCCACCAAGCACGCCATCACGGGTCTGACGAAATCCCTGATGCTGGATGGCCGGAAATACGACATCGTCGCCGGGCAGATCGACATCGGCAACGCCGCGACGCCCATGACCCAGCGCATGCAGCGCGGCGTGAAGCAGGCCGACGGCACCGTGGCGGTGGAACCCACCATGGATGTGGACAATGTCGGCCGCGCCATCGTCTTCATGGACAGCCTGGACCTGAGCGCCAACATTTTCACCATGACCATCAAGGCCAGCAAGATGCCCTTCGAGGGCCGTGGCTGAGGAGCAAGAGCATGAGCACCGCCAAGCTGCGCGATTTCATCGCCGCCATGACCGAACTGGCCGGCCAGGGCCTGACCGAGGCCCCGCTGCTGGACAAGGCCAAGCCCCTGCTGGCCGCCCTGGTCGCCCAGGATGACTGGCTGCCCGAGGATTTCGCCAAGCCGAACCCCGAGCGCTACAGCCAGTACCTGCTGCATTGCGACCCGCTGGAACGCTTCAGCGTGGTCAGCTTCGTCTGGGGGCCCGGCCAGCGCACGCCCATCCATGACCACATGGTGTGGGGGCTGATCGGCATGCTGCGCGGGGCGGAGGTCTCGACCGGCTTCGCGCTGAAGGACGGCAAGCCGGTGGTCGAGGGCACGCCCATCACCCTGAAGCCCGGCGATGTGGAGGCCGTCTCCCCCACCATCGGGGACATCCATGTGGTGGAGAACGCGTTCCAGGACCGCGCCTCCATCAGCATCCATGTCTATGGCGGCAATATCGGCGCGGTGAAGCGCCATGTGTTCACGCCGGAAGGCGAGACCAAGGCCTTCATCTCCGGCTATTCCAATCAGGTGGTGCCGAATTTGTGGGACCGCTCGAAAGAGGCGGCCTGAATCGAAGCGGGGGGGCGTTTCCGCCCCCCGTATCCTCAAAACAGTTCCATCAGCACCGAGTGATCGGACAGTTCCTTCGGCGTCCCCTCCCGGATCAGCCGGCCGCTGCGCATCACCAGCACCCGGTCGCTGACAGCGAAGGCCTCATGCACATTCTGCTCGACCAGCAGCATGGACATGCCGCGCGACTTCACCAGCGCCGCGATGGGTTCCATCAGATCCTGGAACAGCTTCGGCGCGAGGCCGATCGAGGGCTCGTCCAGCAGCAGCGCCTTGGGGCGTGTCAGCAGCGCGCGCGCGATGGAGACCATCTGCTGCTGCCCCCCCGAGAGCGTGCCGGCGCGGCGCGTGCGGAATTCGCGGATGCGCGGCAGGATCTCCAGCACTTCCTCGATGCGGCGCAGCCCCTCTGGCTTCGGCACGCCCGCCGACCACAGGGCGAGGCCGAAGATTTCCTCGCAGGTCAGGTCAGGGAACACTCCCCTGCCCTCCGGCACCAGCGCGATGCCGGCCGCACCCAGGCTGGCGGGATCATGGCGCGGCAGGGCCTGGCCGAACACGGCGATGCCGCCGGCCGTCGGCCGGTGCAGGCCGAACAGGCAGCGCAGCAGCGTGGATTTCCCCGCGCCGTTGTGGCCGATGACGCACAGCGCCTCTCCGGCATGCAGGGTCAGGTTGATGTCCTGCAACACCTCGCGCCCGCCATAGCCGGCGGCGAGCCCGGTTGCCTCCAGTGCGGGCGCGCTCATTGGCGGTCTCCGAAATAGATCGCGGCCAGCTTGGGGTCGCGCATGATGGCCTGGGGTTCGCCCTCGGCCAGCACCTGGCCCCGGTCGAGGAAGGCGATGCGGTCGGCGAGTGCCATCACCACGTCGAGGTTGTGCTCGATCAGGCAGATCGCCACACCTTGCGCGCGGGCATGGTGCAGCAGCCCCTGGAACCGCTCGCGGGAGGACAAATCGAGCCCCGAGGCCGGTTCGTCCAGCAGCCAGACATTGGCCTCGGCCGCCAGGATACGCGCCATCGAGAGGAACTTGCGCTCCGCATAGGCGAGGTCCACGGCCCGCGCATCGGCGACCGCCGAAAGGCCCGCGGCCTGGATGGCGGCATCGGCCTTCGCCTCGCGCTCCCGCCGCGCGCTGGCCCCGCCGGGCTGCCAGAACCAGCCCGCGGGCTCGGTCGCGGCCAGCACATTGTCCCGCACGGACATGTGCTGGAACAGGCGCAGGTCCTGGAAGCTGCGGGCCACGCCCGCGCGCGCCACCTGCCACGGCTTCAGCCCCATGATGGGCTTGCCGTGCAGGGTGGCGCTGCCTTCATCGGCACGCAGATTGCCGGTGATCAGGTTGAACACCGTGGTCTTGCCCGCGCCGTTGGGGCCGACCAGGGCCGTCACCTGCCCGGCCGGCAGCGACAGAGACACACCCTTCACCGCCTGCACGCCGCCGAAGCTGCGCGCCAGGCCCTGGCAACTCAGAGCGATGGTCATGCCTCGCTCCTCCCGCGCTTCTGGTCGCCCAGCAGGCCCGCGGGCCTGAAGATCATGAGCAGCGCCATCGCCCCCCCATAGATGATCTGCTGCACCGAACCGATCTCGGTGGGTGGGATGAAAGGCAGGAAGGACAGCGCGGCGGGCAGCGACAGCAGCAGCACCGCCCCCAGCAACGGCCCCAGCAGCGTGCCGGTGCCGCCCACGATCAGCATGGCCATCACCAGCACGGATTGTTCGAGGGTGAAGCTCTCGACATTCACGAAGGACAGGTGCAGCGCGAACAGCGCCCCCGCCACACCCGCACCGGCGGCCGAGAACGCCACCGCCAGCGCCTTGGCGACCGCGACGTTCTTGCCCAGCGCCTCGGCGGCGCTCTCGGCATCGCGGATGGCGCCCAGCGTGCGGCCGAAGCTGCCCCGCTGCATGGCCGACATCAGCACCAGGAACAGCACCAGCGCGATCAGCGCCATGGGCAGCACCGGGATCACCACGCCGAACAGGCTGGGGCGCGGAATGCCGACCAAGCCCCCCATGCCGCCGGTCAGCGGCTTGGCCTCCGTGAACAGGGTCACGGCCATCATCTGCAGGCCGAGCGAGGCCGCGACGAAATACTCGCCCCGCACGCGCAGCGCGGGCAAGGCCAGGCACAGCGACAGCCCGCCCGCGACCACGGCCGCCGCCAGGCAGGCCAGCAGCGGGTTCGGCACCACCAGCAGCGCCACCTGCGCCCCGGCATAGGCGCCGAGCCCCATGAACACCGCATGCGCCACGCTGAAGATGCCGGCCTGGCCGACCATGAAGTTCAGTGTCGCCGCCAGCAGGCCGAAGATCGCGGCCAGCGTGGCGAGGTTGGAGAGATAAGCGATCATCGGGCCACCGCCGCGCCGAACATGCCCGAGGGGCGGAACAGGATGAAGGCGAACAGCACCATGAAGCTGGCGCCCTCCGCCCATTGGGTATCGAGCACGGTCAGCACCACGGCCTCCGCCACGCCCAGCAGCAGTCCGGCCAGCGCGGCACCCCGCAGGCTGCCCACGCCGCCCACGATGGTCGCCGCCATGGAAATCAGCATGACATGGTTGCCCACCGCCTCATTGATGCCGGAGGTCATGGCCGTGAGGATCGCCGCCGGCGCCGCCAGCACGGAGCCCAGCGCGAAGGCCAGGATCGAGAGCTTGGAGGAGGACAGCCCATAGGCCCTCAGCAGGTCCGCGTTCTGCGCCAGCGCGCGCAGCGCCACCCCCGCCGGATGGCGGGAGAGGAAGAGCGTCAGCGCCAGGAACATCGCCACGGCGGCCACGATCGAAATCCAGAACACCGGCGCCAGGAACAGTTCCGGCAACACCTCGGAGGCCATGGAGAGCGGGCTGTCCACATTGGCGAAGCCGCGCCCGGCCACCATGGCGATCAGGTTCTGCACCACGATGGAAACACCGAAGGCCGCGACGAAGACGGTGAAGAACCCGCCCTCATGCCGGCCGATCGGGCGGTAGACGAAGCGTTCCATGGCGATGCCGAAGGCCACGGCGGCGGCCATCGCGGCCAGCACGCCCAGCACCGGGTGCCAGCCCGCGTTCCAGGCGCCGATGAACACATAGCCCGCGAGGGTGAAGGTCGCGCCATGGGCCACATGGAACACCTTGGTCGCGCCGAAGATCAGCGCGAAACCCGCGGCCGTCAGCGCATAGAGGGCCCCGTTCTGGAGCCCTCCCAGCAGCAATTGCAGTTCCAGCATGAGGGGGTCAGCCGACCAGGCGCTGGGTGCGGCCGCCGCGGTATTCCAGCACCTCGATGGCGGCCATCATGTTGCCCTGGTCGTCGAACTCGCCGGGGCCGCCCACCAGATCGAAGCGGCGGCGCGCCAGCAGGGCCGCGCGCAGGCTTTCGCCATTCACCGTTCCGCCCGCCTGCTCGATCCCTTGTGCCAGCAGGCCGAACAGCCGCACGGCGTTGTAGTAGTTGGCGTTGTAAATGGTGGGCGTCTTGCTGAAGCGGGCGTTGAAATCGGTGGCGAAGCGGCGCGTCAGCGCGTCACCGCCCTCGAAATCCATCTTCTGGGAGGTGAAGACCAGCCCCTCGGCCTCGGCCAGGGTGCGCACGCTGTCCAGGCCCATGGCGGAGTAGCTGCACAGCAGGGTCGAGACCCCGTTGTCCCGCAGGCCCTTGATGATCTGGGCCTGCTGGGCGCCGAAGCTTGCGATGTAGACCGCATCCGGCCGCGCCTGGCGCACGCGCGCCGCGATGGGGCCGAACTGCTGCGCGGTGCGCGGGATGGAGAAGCTGCCCACCAGCTCCGCATTCACGCGCGGCAGCTGCTGGCGCAGCTCGCTCAGGATGGCATCGCCCAGCGGATCATCCACATAGACCAGCGCCACGCGGCGCACCCGGCGCTCCTGGCTGAGATACGGCAGCAGCGCGCGGGTTTCGAGATGCGCCAGCGGGATGACGTTCCAGAAATAGGGCGACAGCCCCGCGAGATCCGGCCCCACCGCGCCGCCATTCACCATCACGGATTGCGCCCGGTCGCCGATCGGCGCCACCGCCTTGGAGACAGCGGTGAAGCCCACCAGGGTGAACACCGCGCGGTCCACGTTCACCAGCTTCTGCATGCCGATCACGCCCTGCTGCGGCAGGGCCTGGGTGTCCTCCGCCTGCAGGCGGATGGGGCGGCGCAGCATGCGGTCCGCCTCGATATGCTGGATGGCCAGCTGCGCGCCCTGCGTGAACACCGTGCCGTATTCGGCATTGGGACCGGACATGGGGAAAAGCGTGCCGATCACATAGGGATCGTTCTGCGCCAGGGCGGGGGCGGCGAAAGGCGCGGCCAGCGCCGAGCCCAGCAGCAGGCGGCGGGTGCTGTTCATGATGGTTTCCTCGGGTAGTTTATGCGGGTTGGTTGAACGTTAGCATTCTTTCGCGGGCGCGTTCTGTCAAGAATGTTGCAGAACGAGCCCCGGTTCATGCCATTTCATTTCAACCAGCCGCCCCGTGGTGGACAAAGTGATATAGGCCGTCCGCATATCCGGCCCGCCGAAGCAGATGTTGGTGGGCATCGGGTCGGGCATCTTCTCCACATGCACGATCTCGCCGCTGGGCGAGACGGTGGTGATTTCCCCCGAAACCAGCGTGGCGACCACGATGTTGCCGCTGGCCGCGACCGCCAGCGAATCGAGCCGCCGGAACCCCGGCAACTGGCACAGCAGCCGCCCGCCCGCGGGGCTCGGCCAGGGCTGCTTCGCCAGCTTGCCGGGGCCTTCCACATCCCAGGCCCACAGGCGCCCGGTCTCGGTCTCGGCCACATACAGGGTCTTGCTGTCGGGGCTCAGCCCGATGCCGTTGGCGCCGCCGGGCACGGGGTGCGCGGCCTCGATGATCTTGCTGCCGTCGGTGGCCGCCCAATAGACGCCGCCATGGTCGCGGCCGCGCGCGCGCACCTTGCCCAGGTCGCTGAACCAGAAGCCGCCGTGCACGGGGTCGAACACGATGTCGTTCGGGCCGCACAGCTTGTGGTCGCCGCAATGGTCATACAGGCGCGTCAACTCGCCGGTCACCATGTCCAGCACTTCGATGCGGCCGGTCTCGTAATCCGCGGGCACGCCGTGCGGGCGCAGCCTGGTCGGCTCCTCCACCCACAGGAAGCCGCCATTGTTGCAGATGAACAGCTTGCCGTCGGGCCCGAGCGCGATGCCGTTCGGCGCGCCCTTGATCGTGGCCAGCGTGGTCCTGGTGCCATCGGCGGCCACGCGGGTGATGCGCCGGCTCTCGATTTCCACCAGCACGACGGAGCCATCGCGCAGCGCGACCGGCCCTTCGGGAAAACGCAGGCCATTTGCCAATTCTCGCATCATTTCCTCCTGGATTTTGCCGCAGCATGACCCCAAGCCCGGGTTGACGCCAATGGGGGCCGCCGTGACCCTTCCGCCATGGACCCCGTGACCCTTGCCGTGCTCGACAACCGGCTTCGCGCCATTGTCGAGGAGATGGGAGAGGCGATGCTTCGCACCTCCTACAGCCAGATCCTCAACTCCTCCCGCGACTTCTCCGTGGCGCTGTGCGGCGCGGATGGCTCGCTGGTGGCGCAGGCCGACCACATCCCCGTGCATGTGGGCGCGCTGCGCTTCGCCACCGAGGCGGTGCTGAAGACCTTCCCCACCATCCGCGACGGCGACATCTTCCTGCTGAACGATCCGTACAATGGCGGCTCGCATCTGCCGGACCTGACGATCATCCTGCCGGTCTTCGCCGAGGGCGAATGCTGCTTCTTCACCGTGGTGCGCGCGCACATCACCGATGTCGGCGGCGGCACCTATGGCGGCTACAACGCGGGTGCCACCGATATCTGGTCCGAGGGCGTGCGCATCCCGCCGATCCGCCTGGGCGAGGATGGCGGCTTGCGCGCCGACCTGCTGGCCATGGTCTGCGCCAACACGCGCATCCCGCGCGATGTGCGCGGCGACCTGATGGCCATGATCGGCTCCGCGCGGCTGGGTGCCACGCGCATCGCGGAACTGCTGGCCACCCATGGGCGCGGGCCGCTGCTGGCCACCGTCGATGCCATCCTGGACCTGGCCGAGAAGCACGCGCGCTCCATCCTGGCCGAATGGCCCGATGGCACCTGGTCCGGCGAGGCGGTGCTGGACGATGACGGCCATGGGCGGGAGAACATCACCATCCGCGCCACCTGCACCAAGCAGGGCGGCAGCCTGACGGTGGACCTCACGGCCTCGGACGACGAGGCGGTGGGCATCGTGAACTCCAGCTATCCCAACATGTATTCGGCCTGCTGCATGGCCTTCGCCTATCTGCTGGATGCGGACCTGTCGAAGAACGAGGGTGCCTTCCGCCCGCTGAAGGTCATCGCGCGCGAAGGCAGCATCGT
Source organism: Rhodovarius lipocyclicus (assembly GCF_009900765.1). Lineage (GTDB taxonomy): Bacteria > Pseudomonadota > Alphaproteobacteria > Acetobacterales > Acetobacteraceae > Rhodovarius > Rhodovarius lipocyclicus. The sequence goes on along the minus strand of NZ_JAAABL010000003.1, from coordinate 181,028 downwards.
GTGGGCGCATGAGGGCCGGCCGGTCACGCTCTGCACCAGCCATTGTTCCAATGAGATCGTGGAATCCATCATCCGCGCCCTGCAGAACGCGGCGCCGGAGCGCGCCATGGGCGGCTGGGGCCGGCGCTTCCGCGTGGCGATCAAGGGCCGCGACCCCCGCAACGGGCGCGGCTTCGTCTGGCATCTGTTCCATGCCCGCCCGGGTGGCGGCGGCAGCGTGGCGGGCGATGGCTGGAACACGGTGGGCGAGTGGCACAGCGCCGGCGGCCTGAAATTCGGCAGCGTGGAGCAGGCCGAGGCCCGCTTCCCCCTGCACTTCGCCAAGCACGAGTTCCGCCCCAATTCCGGCGGCGCGGGCAAGCATCGCGGCGGCCTGGGCGCCGAGCTGCTGCTGCGCGTGGAAACCGATGGCCCGGCCGTGGGCAACACCGCGGGCGACGGCGCCTTCCATGGCTCGGCGGGCATCCAGGGCGGCGAGGACAGCGCGCCGCACCGCTATGTGCTGCGCAAGAACGATGGCTCCGAACGGCTGCTGCGCAGCAAGGAAGTCTCGATCCCCATCGAATCCGGGGAGGTGCTGCACCTGCTCTCGGCGGGCGGCGGCGGCTGGGGGCCGCCCGGCGAACGCTCGGCCGAGGCGCGCGCGAAGGACGCCGAAGAGGGGTATACGGCCCAGGGGAACGAAGCATGAGCAAGTGGCGTATCGGCGTGGATGTCGGTGGCACCTTCACCGACGTGGTGGGCGTGGGCCCGGACGGGCGCTCGCATCTGGCCAAGGCCGCGAGCACGCCCCATGACCAGAGCGAGGGCGTGATCCAGGGCCTGCGCAACCTGGCCCAGGCCGCCGGTTTGACGCTGGAGGCCCTGCTGGCCGGCACCGAGCGCATCGTGCACGGCACCACGGTGGCCACCAACGCCCTGCTGGAGCGCAAGGGCGCCAAGGTGGCCATGCTGACCACCGAGGGCCACCGCGACATCGTGGAGATGCGCGAGGGGCTGAAGCCCGAGCGCTACAATTTGCGCCTGGCCCCGCCCGAGCCGCTGGTGCCCCGCAGCCGCCGCCTGGCCGTGAAGGAGCGCCTGCGCGCCGATGGCAGCGTGGAAACCCCGCTGGACGAGGCGAGCCTGGCCGCCGCCATCGAGGCCGCGCGCGGTGCCGAGGCGGTGGCGATCTGCTTCCTGCACGCCTGGCGCGACCCGTCGCATGAACTGGCCGCCGCCGAGGCGGTGCGCCGCGCCCTGCCCGGCGTCTTCGTCACCACCAGCGCCGAGGTGCTGCCGGAGATCAAGGAGTTCGAGCGGTTCTCCACCACGGCGGTGAACGCCTATGTGGGCCCGCCCGTCTCCCGCTATCTCGGCCGCCTCGCGGAGCGGCTGAAGGAGGTGGGCTATGCCGGGCCCGTCTTCGTCATCCTCTCCCATGGCGGTGTCACGCCGATCGCGGAGGCCGCGCGGCTGGCCGCCGGCACGGCGCTGTCGGGCCCGGCGGGCGGTGTCGCCGCCGCCGTGGCGCTGGCGCGTGAGGGCATGGCGGGCGACCTCGTGACCTTCGACATGGGCGGCACCTCCACCGACATCGCGCTGGTGGCGGGCGGCGTGGCCAAGCTGGGGCGCGGGCGTGAAGTCGCGGGCGAGCGTATCGCGCTGGAAAGCCTTGACATCATCACGCTGGGCGCCGGCGGCGGTTCCATCGCGCATCTGGGCGCGGGCGGCACCTTGCAGGTGGGTCCCGAAAGCGCCGGCGCCCGCCCCGGCCCCGCCTGCTATGGCCGCGGCGGCACCGAGCCCACCGTGACCGATGCCAACCTGCTGTTGGGCCATCTGGACCCCGGCAGCTTCCTGGGCGGCGCGCAGCGGCTGGATGAGGAAGCGGCCATCGCCGCCATGGGCAGGCTGGCGGAAAAGCTCGGCATTTCCATGCGCGAGGCCGCCTGGGGCGTGTACCGGCTGGTGAATGCGCGCATGGCCGATGGCGTGCGGGTGGCCACCGTCCGGCGCGGTGTCGATCCGCGCGGGGCCACGCTGCTGTCCTTCGGCGGTGCTGCGGGGCTGCATGCCTCGGCGGTGGCGCGGGATCTGGGCATGGCGCGCTATGCGGTGCCGCTGTTCGCCGCCGGGCTGTCGGCCTGGGGCATGCTGCGCACCGATCTGCGCTTCGAGGTGACGCGCAGCGTGAACGCCAACCCGGATGCCTCGCTGGCCGCCACCTTCGCGGCGCAGGAGGAAGCGGCCCGCGCCCGCATGGCCGAATGGTTCAACGGCGAGATCACCGCCACCCGCTCCGCCGACATGCGTTATGGCGAGCAGGTGTTCGAGATCGGCGTGAAGCTGGACGGCATCGACTGGGCCGCGCCCGATATGCCGGACGCCGTGCGCCAGGCCTTCCACGCCCAGCATGAGGCGCTGTTCACCTACTCCCTGCCGCAGGATGAGGTGGTGCTGGTGAACGCGCGCGTGGCGGCCCTCGGCCGGCTGACGGGCGATGCCGGGCGCTATGCGGCGCCGCCCATGCCACCCGCCGCGCCCCGCCAGGTGTGGCGCGATGGCGGCTTCGCGGAATGGCCGGTCTATCGCTTCGGTGACCTGTCGGATGGCGCGACCATCCAGGGCCCCGCCATCCTGGAAAGCCCCACCACCACCATCCTGGTCCAGGCCGGTGATACCGCCACCATGGACGCGCGCGGCTGGCTGATGGCCGAGGTCGGATAGGGCCTCGTCATCCTCCGCCGCGCCCGGCTAAGCTGCGCGGCGGAGGAACACGTCAATGATCTCACGTCGCACAGCGCTCGCGCTGCCGGCCTTGCTGGCCACGCGCCCCGCTTTCGCCCAATGGCAACCCGACCACGCGCTGACCATGATCGTGGCCTATGCGGCCGGCGGCGGCACCGATGTCGCGGCCCGCACCATCGCCCGCTTCATGGAACGCGAGCTCGGCCAGCCCGTGGTGGTGGTGAACCGCGCGGGTGCCGGTGGCGAGATCGGCTTCACCGAACTCGCCCGCGCGCGGCCGGACGGCTACACGATCGGCTTCGTCAACACGCCCGCCATCGTCACCCTGCCGATCGAGCGCCGCCCGCGTTTCACGCTGAACGACTTCACGCTGATCGCGAACATCGTGGACGATCCGGGCGGGCTGTGGGTGCGGGCGGACAGCGACATTACGGACTTCCCGGGCCTGCTGGCGGCGGCGCGGCAGCGGCCGGGGCAGCTCGGCTATGGCACCACCGGCGTGGGGTCGGACGACCACCTGGCCGTGCTGGCGCTGGAACGCGCGACGGGCACGCAGTTCCTGCATGTGCCCTTCGGCGGTTCGGCGCAGGTGAAACAGAATCTGATCTCCCGCGCCATTCCCATCGCCAGCATGAACATGGCCGAGGGGATGACCGAGATGGCGCAGGGCCTGCTGCGCCCCCTGGCGCAGATGGGCGCCACCCGATGGTCCGAGGCCCCCGGCGTGCCCACGCTGAAGGAGCTTGGCTTCGACGTGATCGAGGGCAGCATGCGCGGCATGGCCGCCCCCGCCGGCATCCCGCCGGAGGCGCTGGCCCGTATCTCCGCCGCGCTGCGCGCCACGGTGGACAACCCGGATTTCCAGCAGATCGCCCGGCGGCAGTCCCTGCCGCTGCGCTTCCTGCCGCCGGCGGAATACCTGCGGGAACTGGTCGCGCTGCGCACAGGATATGAGGCGCTGTGGGCCCGGCACCCCTGGCGGGAGTAACGCGGCGGCGTCATGCTCGCGCGCGTCTGATTCCATCGGAGCGCGCGTGCCTTGGCCGAGAATATCCTCTCCATCCAGTCCTGGGTCGCCTACGGGCATGTCGGCAATGCCTCGGCGATGTTTCCGCTGCAGCGCCTGGGGGCGGAGGTGTGGGGCATCCACACCGTGCAGTTCAGCAACCACACGGGTTATGGCGCCTGGCGCGGCCAGGTGTTCGGCGGCGATTTGGTGCGCGAATGCCTGGCCGGCATCGAGGAGCGGGGCGCCCTGCCCCGCTGCGACGCGGTGCTCTCGGGCTATGTCGGCGGGGCCGATATCGGTGATGCGATCCTGGAGGCGGTGGAGAAGGTGAAGGCCGCGAATCCGGCGGCGCTGTACTGCTGCGACCCCGTGATCGGGGATACCGGGCGGGGCGTGTTCGTGCGCCCGGGCATTCCCGAATTCTTCCGCGACCGCGCCCTGGCGCTGGCCGATATCGCCACCCCCAACCGGTTCGAGCTGGAATACCTGACCGGCCTGCCCGCCGGCACGCTGGGGGAATGCAAGGCCGCGCTGACCGCGCTGCAGGCCATGGGCCCGCGCTGCGTGCTGCTGACCAGCCATGAGGAGGAGCCGGGCCGGATCGGCATGATCGCGGCCGAGGGCGGGCAATTCTGGCGGCTGAACACGCCGCTGCTGCCGGTTTCGGTGAATGGCGCGGGCGATGCGATCAGCGCGCTGTTCCTGCTGCACCGCATGCGCAGCGGCAGTGCGGCGGAAGCGCTGAGCCGCGCTGCCTCCAGCGTGTTCGGCCTGCTGCGCCGCACGGCGGAGGCAGGCTCACGCGAGATCCTGACGGTGGCCGCGCAGGAGGAGTTCGTGAACCCCTCCGAACTGTTCCCGGCCCTGCCTTGCTGACTGGAGCGGTTTCCGCTCGCACCGGCTCACGGCAACCGCTCCAGGTGTTTGTTTTCACGATCATCTTTATCCGGTCAGATGATTCCATCTGACCGGACGAGGATCTAGCCGATCAGCCTGACGCCCACATAGGCCAAGGCCGCGATGAACAGGCTGCTGGCCACGCCCAGCAGCAGCGGCGCCAGGCCGCGCGCCTTCAGCGCCTTCAGGTTGGTCTGCAAGCCCAGCGCCGCGACCGAGGCCGCCAGCATCAGCGGCACCAGGAAGCGGCTGGCATCCACGGCGGCCTGCGGCACCAGCCCGGTGCTGCCCAGCAGCACGAGGCCGAGGAAGCCAAAGGCGAAGACCGGCACCGGCGCCTTCACGCCCGCGGCCTCGCCACCCGACTGCCGCGCCACCCACCAGCCCAGCGCCAGCACGGCCGGGGCCAGCATGAACACCCGCGCCAGCTTCATCACCGTGCCGGTCTGCGAGGATACGGGCCCGCCGGCGGCGGCGGCCCCCACGGCCTGCACCACCTCATGAATCGCGCCGCCGGCCCAGATGCCGTAATCCTGGGCATCGAGGCCGAGCGGCCCGGCCAGATACGGGAACAGGATCATCGCCGCCGTGCCGCACAGGGTGATCACGGCCAGGGCGTAGGTCACATCCTCCTCCCGCCCGCGCGCCACCTGGTTGGCGGCGACGATGGCCGAGGCCCCGCAAATGGCCGTGCCGGTGCCGATCAGCTGCGCCAGCGCGCGATCGACCCCCAGCACATGCCCCAGCCACATGGTGAAAGGCAGCGTGGCGGCCACCACCACCACGGCCAGCAGCAGGGCGGCGGGCCCCAGCGACCACAGCATGCCCAGCGTGACCTGCAGGCCCAGCAGCACGATGGCCGCGCGCAGCACCGGCCGCACCGCGAAGCCGATGCCCGGCTTCAGCACGGCCGGCGTGCCCCAGATGGCGTGAAAACCCATGCCCACCACCAGCGCCACCACCACGGGGTTCAGCGCGGCGATTCCCGTCGCGTTGCGCACGACGATGGCCAGCACCGCGATGGCCAGGCTCAGCGCCAGGCCGGGGACAAGAGTCTTGATACGGTCGAACGCGCCCTGCGGCGCGGAGGAAACAAGCGGTGCAGCCATGACATCCCGGTGGCGTTGTTCTGTGCAGCCTTTGCCAGCTGGGCGCGCGCGTCAAGCCGCGCCCCACTTGCGTGTGCACCGCACCCCCCTCCATGCTGATCATTCCGGAGGAAGGCTCACGATGCTCAAGCGTACTCTCACGGCCCTGTTCGCCGCGCTGCTGCCCGCCATGGCGATGGCGCAGACGGCAAGCCTGGGCCCCACCCTGTCCGCCGTGCGGCAGCGGGATATCCTGGTATGCGGCACCTCCACGGGTGCGGCCGGATTCTCCATGCCCGACAGCCGGGGCGAGTATCGCGGCATCGACAATGACCTGTGCCGCGCCGTGGCCGCCGCCACGCTGGGCGATGCCGCCAAGATCCGCTGGGTGCCGCTGACCACCAACGCGCGCCTGCCCGCGCTGCAATCCGGGCAGATCGACATCCTGATCCGCACCGCGACCTGGACGCATGTGCGCGACACCGCCAATGGCCTGAACTTCACCGTGGTGAACTTCTATGACGGCCAGGGCTTCATGCTGCGGCGGTCCCTGGGCGTGACGCGCGCGCAGGACCTGGCGGGGGCCAGTATCTGCGTCGTCGCGGGCTCCACCAACGAGCTGAACCTGGCCGATTGGGCCCGCACCAACAACATCCGCTACAACCCCGTGGTGTTCGAGCAGAACGATGAGGCGCGCCGCAGCTACCTCGCGGGCCGCTGCGATGCCTATTCGACGGATGCGAGCCAGCTGGCCGGACTGCGCGCCAGCTTCCCGAACCCGGACGAGCACGTGATCCTGCCCGACATCATCTCCAAGGAGCCGCACGCCCCGGTGGTGCGCCATGGCGACGACCAGTGGTTCGACATCGTGCGCTGGACCATCTTCGCGCTGATCACGGCCGAGGAGCTGGGGATCACGCAGGCCAATGTGGACAGCTTCCTGGACAGCCAGAACCCCGAGATCCGCCGCCTGCTGGGGCTTTCGGGCGATCATGGCCCGATGATGGGCCTCGACCGCCGCTGGGCCTACAACATGATCAAGGCCGTGGGGAATTACGGCGAGATCTTCGAACGCAACCTCGGCTCGGGCAGCCCCATCGGCCTGCGCCGTGGCCTGAACGCGCTCTACACCCAGGGCGGCCTGATGTACGCGCCCCCCATCCGCTGAGAAGGTGATGCACATGCTGACACGTCGTATCGCGCTGGGCTCCGCCCTGGCCCTGCCCTTCGTCGCACCCGCCCGGGCGCAGACCACCTTGGAATGGGTGGCCGGTTCGCTGGGCGGCGGCTGGTATACCATGGCCGCCGGCGTCGCCTCCCTGATCCGGGAGGAAAACCCGGACATCCAGATCCGCGTGGTGCCGGGCGGCGGGCTGGCGAACCCCACCCGCATCAACAACGGCCAGTCGCAGATGGGCTGGGGCATCGACGCCTTCGCCGCCGCGGCCTTCAAGGGCGAGGAGCCGTATTCCGCCGCCCACCCGCGCCTGCGCTGCCTGGGCACCGGTTATTCGCCCACCGACCACTACCTGCTGGCCAAGGCCGACACCCCCGTGACCGGCATGCGGGAGGTGCTGACCCAGCGCGGCCTGAAGATCGGCGTGCCGCAGCGTTCCTCGACCGATGAGATGACCCTGCAGCGCATCCTGCGCTTCATCGGCACCTCCCCAGACGCCATCCGCAATGGCGGCGGGCGCTATCTGAACGGCAGCTACAACGACATCGCGGCGGCCTTCATCGACGGGCAGGTGGACTACCTGTATTTCGCCCTCGCCCGCCCCGCCGCGATCCTAACCGAGATCGCCCAGGGCCGCCGCCAGGCCAAGCTGCTGGGCTTCGACAACGATATCCGCGCCCATATGATCGAGCGCTACAGCTATGCCCAGTCGAACTGCCCGCCCAGCGCCTATCCGGCGCTGCTGCAGGCGCCCATCGACGTGACGGCCATGGACAGCGTGATCCTGGTGCATGAGAGCATCCCAGAGAATGTGTGCGAGGCGATCACCCGCACGCTGATCCGCGCCAAGGGCCAGCGCCTGGCCACCATTCACGCCAGCATGGGCGCCTTCGACCCCATCGAGGCCGTGAAGTACACCGGCGTGCCGCTGCACCCCGGTGCGGTGAAGGCCTTCCGCGCCGCCGGGGCCAACCCGGCCTGATGCGCGAACTGCCTGGCTGGGGGTGGTGGGCCGCCACCCTGTGGATGGCGGTGTTCGCCGCCATCCATCTCTATTTCGCGGGGTTCGGCTTCCCGGAGCCGATCACCATGCGCGGCTTCCACCTGCTGGTCTTCGTGCCGCCGCTGTTCCTGCTGTATCCGGCGCTGAAATCCTCGCCGCGTGACCGGCCGACGCTGGTGGACTGGGCCTGGGCCTTCGCCGCCGCCGCCCCCCATGCCTGGGTGCTGTGGAATGCCCAGGCCGTGTCCGACCGCATGGAATATGTGGACCCCTTCGGGTGGGAGATGATGGCGCTGGGCATCATCTGCGTCATCACCCTGCTGGAGGCCACGCGCCGGGCCGTCGAGCCCGGGCTGGCCTGGATGGTGGCGATCAGCCTGCTGTACATGCAGTTCGGGCATCTGCTGCCGGGCGTGCTGAACACCCGCGTCTTCACCCCGGCCGAGATCGTCGAATCCGCCTGGCTGGTGCCCACGGCGGGCGGCGTGTACGGGCCGCTGACCGGGATCGTGGCGACCACCATCGCGGTGTTCATCATCTTCGGCGCCTTCATGCAGGGCAGCGGCACTGGCCGCCTGTTCAGCAATTTCGGCGCGGTGATCGCCGGGCGCTACTCCGGCGGGCCGGCCAAGGTGGCGGTCATCACCTCCGGCCTGTTCGGCACCATGAGCGGCAGCTCGGTGTCCAACGTCATCACCACCGGGGCCATGACCATCCCGCTGATGCAGCGCGTGGGCTACAGGCCCGCCGTCGCCGGCGGCATCGAGGCCGCGGCCAGCGTGGGTGGCGCGCTGATGCCGCCCGTGATGGGCGCCGCGGCCTTCGTGATGGCCGAGATCACCAACATTCCCTACAGCCAGATCATCACGGCGGCGGCCCTGGGGGCGGTGCTGTACTACTTCGCCATCCTGGCCGCGGTGCATTTCGAGGCCAAGCGCGCCGGCATGCGCCCCATGTCGCTGTCGGAAATGCCGACCTGGCATGAGGTGCTGGCCGACGCCCACCTGATCCTGCCGATCGGCGTGCTCGTCTACCTGATGAACGAGCGCTGGAGCGGCAACTACGCGGCCTTCATGTCCACGCTGGCCATGGTGGGCGTTTCGCTGCTGCGGGCGCGCACGCGCATGGGCTGGCGCACCGTGCTGGAAAGCCTGGCGAGCGCCGGGCACACCATGGCGCCGCTCGCGGTCTCCATCGCGGGGTCGGGCATCGTGGTGTCGGCGCTGACCTCGACCGGCATGGTCGTGGCCTTCGGCGGCATCATCAAGGACCTCGCCGGGGGCTCCCTGCCCTGGCTGCTGGTGCTGCTGTGCATGACCGTGCTGATCCTGGGCATGGGGATTCCCACCACGCCCAGCTACATCATCGCGGCGGCCATCGGCGTGCCGCAGATCCTGGAACTGGGCTCCCGCACGCTGGGCTATTCGCCCGAGCAGCTGATCCTGCCCGCGCATCTGTTCGTGTTCTATTTCGCGGTGATCGCGGATGCGACACCACCCGTGGCCGCGGCGGCCTTCGCGGCGGCGGCGATCGCCAGGGCCTCGCCCACCATCACGTCGCTGCATGCCACGCGCTTCGGCATTGCCGGGTTCACAGTGGGCTTCGCCTTCATCTACGACCCGGGGATCATGCTGCGGGGCTCGCTGGGCGAGATCCTGCTGGCGAGCGCCACCCAGGTGGGCGCGCTGGTGGCGGTGACGGCGGGCTATGCCGGGTTTCTGCTGAAGCGGCTGGCGATGCCGGAACGGTTGCTGCTGGTGGCGGGCGGCTTGGTCGGCGCCTTCGGCTACATGCTGGGCGACGTGGAGCGCGGCGCGGTGGCGATGCTGATCCCGGCCGGGATCGCGCTGTGGCAGGGGATGCGGCGGGGGGTTGTCACAGCCTGAGCCCCCCCCCACCGGGCGCGGTTCAGTCCAGCACGAACCCCGTTGCCTGCCGGTAGCGCTGCTTCCAGCGCGGCAGCACCTCCGGGTTGATGATGCGCGGCGGCAGGCGGCCCGCCGCGACATCGCTGAAGGCCAGCGCCGCGATGCGGGTGATGTTGGCCCGGCTCTGCTCCGTGACACCCGCGATGTGCTGGCTGGCGATCACATGGGGGTGGTGCAGCAGCGGGTGGTCGGGCGGGGGCGGCTCCTGCTCCCACACATCGAGCCCCGCACCCGCGACCTGGCCGCTTTGCAGGGCGGCGAACAGCGCCGCCTCGTCATGGATGGAGCCGCGCGCCGTGGTCACGAACACCACGCGCTTCTTCATGGCGGCGAAGGCGGCCGCACCCACCATGCCGCGCGTCTCGGGCGTCAGCGGGCAATGCAGGCTGACGACATCGCTGGCCGCATAGATCTCGGGCAGATCCACCTTGCGCACACCCAGCGCCTCCATGGTGGCCGCATCCACATAGGGGTCGCAGGCGATGACGGTGCAGCCGAAGGCCAGTTGCAGGATCTGCGCCGTGCGCCGGCCGACATTGCCGAAGCCCACGAGGCCCACCGTCATGCCCTTCAGGTCGCGGCCCATCTGGGCGCTGCGGTCGGCGGCCTGGCCGGCCTTCATGGCGGCGTGGCTGTCGGGCATCCGCTTCAGGCAGGCCAGCATCATGCCCACCGCGTGCTCGGCCACGCCCTCCGCGTTGCCGCCGGCCTGGTTCAGCAGCAGCACGCCGGCCTCGGTGCAGGCGATGGGGTCGCAGGGGTCGTAACCCGCGCCGTAGCTGGCCGCCATTAGCAGGTTCGGCAGTTTGGCCAGCAATTCGCGGGTGACATGCACGGGCTTGGGCAACTCATCCCGCGCGGCCATCACGTAATAGGCGTGGCAGGAGGACAGCGCCTGCACCATTTCATCCGTGCTGGCCTCCAGCGGGATCTTCACGATCTCCAGCGCCGGGTCGGCGGCGGCGGTTTCCAGGAATGCCAGGTGCGGAACCCAGCCGACATAACCCACGCGCAGGCGGAACGTCACAGGCGCTTCCTCGTCTTGTTTATGGGGCGGATTGTGGCCGCCCCACGCGACGGGTCAACCCAGCAGGGCCTGGGCGCAGGCGTCCAGGATCGCCTCCGTGCTGAGGCCGTAGGCCTCATACAGGTCGGGGATATCGCCGGACTGGCCGAAGCGTTCCACGCCACACGGCACCACCCGCTGCCCCCGCACCGCGCCGAGCCAGGAGAGGGCCGCCGGATGCCCATCCAGCACCGGCACCAGCGCGGCCCCGGGGGCCAGCGGCGCCAACAGCTTCTCGATATGCGAGGGCTCGGCCCCCGGCCCGCCCCGCGCCACGCGCCGCGAATCGAGCCAGCCCTGGTGCAGCCGGTCCGGGCTGGTGATGGCCAGCAGGCCGGCGCCGGGCTCCTCCGCGCGCAGTTCCTCGAAGGCGGCCATCGCCTCCGGCGCCACCGGGCCCTGATAGGCCATGGCGATCCGCGCGCCCTCGGCGGGCGGCACGGCCCAATAGGCACCGGCGATCACCGCCGCCGGGTCCAGCACGCGCTCCGGCTGTTCCAGGCCCCGGGTCGAAAGCCGCAGCCACACGCTGGAACCGTTCTCCGCCTGCATATGCGCGAAGCCGTGGCGCATCAGGATGGCGAGTTCGTCGGCATAGGCGGGCTCGAAGCTCGCCAGCCGGTCCTGCGCCATGCCGATCAGGGGGGTGTTCACGCTCTGGTGCTGACCGCCCTCGGGCGCCAGGGTCAGGCCCGATGGCGTGCTGACCAGCATGAACCGCGCATCCATGTAGCAACCATAGATCAGCGCATCGAGGCCGCGGTTCACGAAGGGATCGTAGACGGTGCCGATCGGCAGCAGCCGTGCGCCGTACAGGTTATGCGCAAGGCCGAGCGCGCCAAGGACCAGGAACAGGTTCTGCTCCGCGATGCCGAGTTCCACATGCTGGCCCTCGGGCGACATGCCCCAGCGCTGGGCGCTGGCCAGCTTCGCGTCACGGAACACGTCGTTCTTCAGATGCCGGTCGAAGATGCCGCGCCGGTTCACCCAGGCGCCGAGATTGGTCGAGACCGTGACATCCGGGCTGGTGGTGACGATGCGGTCGGCCAATGGGCCGAACTCGCCCTTCCCGCGCCCGATCTCGGCCAGGATCTCGCCGAAGGCCGCCTGGGTCGAAAGCTTGCGCCCCTTGCCCACCTTGGGCACCGGCAGCACCGCCGGCACCGGCACCTGCGGGGAGGTGAGGCGCCGCCCCTCCGGCGTCAGCGGCGTGGCGAAGGGCAGGCTGGCGAGGAAGGCCTCCAGGGCCTCCGGCGGGGTGTCCAGCCCCTCGAACTTGTCCCACTCATGGCCTTCGCGGATGTTCATCACCTGCCGGAAGGTGTCCATCTGCTCCTTCGTCATCAGGCCGGAGTGGTTGTCCTTGTGCCCGGCGAAAGGCAGGCCCATGCCCTTGATGGTGTAGGCGATGAAACAGGTGGGCTGGTCGCCCTCGGCGGCGGCGGCGTGGAAGGCCTCGGTCAGCGTCTCGATGTCGTGGCCGCCCAGATTGGTCATCAGGGCGGAGAGCTCATCGTCGCTCAGCGGGTCGATGATGGCGCGGATGCCCTCCTCGCGGCCGAGTTCGGCCAGCACGGCGTTGCGCCAAGCCGCGCCGCCTTGGAATGTCAGGGCCGAATACAGGCTGTTGGGGCAGTCATCGATCCAGCGGCGGAGCGATTCCCCGCCTTCCCGCGCGAAGGCGGCCTGCAATTTGCGCCCGTATTTCAGGGTGACGACGTTCCAGCCCATGTCGCGGAACAGGCCCTCGATACGGCCGAACAGCCGGTCGGGCACCACGGAATCGAGGGACTGGCGGTTGTAGTCGATCACCCACCACACATTGCGGATGTCGTGCTTCCACCCTTCCAGCAGGGCTTCATAGATGTTGCCCTCGTCCAGTTCCGCATCGCCCACCACGGCGACATGCCGCCCGGCCGGCAGGCCTGGGGGCGAGAGCTTCTTCAGCTGCACATAATCCTGCACCAGCGAGCCGAAGCTGCTGATCGCCACGCCGAGCCCCACGGAGCCGGTGGAGAAATCCACCTCCGGCCCATCCTTGATGCGGCTGGGATAGGGCTGGATACCGCCGAACTGGCGCAGGGTGGTCAGGCGTTCCTGAGTCTGGCGGCCGAACAGATAGTTGATGGCATGGAACACCGGCCCGGCATGGGGCTTCACCGCCACGCGGTCGGCCGGTTTCAGCGCATCGAAATACAGCGCCGCCAGGATCGATACCGCCGAGGCGCAGGAGGCCTGGTGCCCGCCCACCTTCAGCCCGTCGCGGTTCGGGCGCAGGTGGTTGGCGTTGTGGATCATCCAGGCGGAGAGCCAGAGGAGCTTCTTTTCCAGCGCGTGGAGCATCTCCACGCGCTGCAACGCCGTCACGGGAACGGGCTTGCCCTGATGGGTCATGGTACTTCCCTCCGCTTCTTTGCGCCGAGTGTGGCAGCGGGAGGGATGGGTAGCAATGCTGCCCTTTATGCCGCCTTCAACAGGCTGTTCTGTGCCCAGATCTCACCCAGCGCCTTCAGCAGTGCCGCGATATCGGTCTCGCCATGCAGGGGCGAGGGGGTGAAGCGCAGCCGCTCCGTGCCGCGCGGCACGGTGGGGTAGTTGATGGGCTGCACATAGATCCCGTGCTCGTCCAGCAGCGTGTCGCTGATGCGCTTGCACAGCGCCGCGTCGCGCACCATCACGGGCACGATGTGGCTGGGGTTCATCAGGTGTTCGATGCCCAGCGCATCCAGGCCCGCCCGCAGCCGCGCCACATTGGCGAACATCGCCGCGCGCTCGGCATCCGAGGATTTCAGGTGGCTGATCGCGGCGCGGGCACCGGCGGCGACGGCCGGCGGCAGAGAGGTGGAGAAGATGAATCCCGAGGCGAAGCTGCGCACGAAATCCACCAGCTGCGCACTGCCGGTGATGTAGCCGCCGATCACGCCATAGGCCTTGGCCAGCGTGCCCTCGATCACATCCAGGCGGTGGGCCAGCCCGTCACGCTCGCTGATGCCGCCGCCGCGCGGGCCATACAGGCCCACGGCGTGCACCTCGTCGAGGTAGGTGATGGCGTTGAACTCGTCGGCCAGGTCGCAGATCTCCGCGATCGGCGCGACGTCGCCGTCCATGGAATACACGCTCTCGAAAGCGATGATCTTGGGCGTCTCGGCGGGCACGGCGGCCAGCTTCGCGCGTAGATCATCCAGGTCGTTGTGCTTCCAGATCACGCATTGCGCGCGGGAATGGCGGATGCCCTCGATCATGGAGGCGTGGTTGAACGCATCCGAGAACACCACGCAGCCCGGCATCTGCGCCGCGAGCGTGGAGAGCGTGGCCATGTTCGACATGTAGCCGCTGTTGAACAGCAGGGCCGCTTCCTTGCCGTGCAGGTCGGCCAGCTCGGCTTCTAGCGCGATGTGGTCGATGTTGGTGCCCGCGATGTTGCGGGTGCCGCCGGCACCGGCGCCGGAACGGTCCAGCGCCTCATGCATCGCGGCGAGCACCGCGGGGTGCTGGCCCATGCCGAGGTAATCGTTGCTGCACCACACCTTCACCGGCGGCTTGTTGGCCTGGCCATGATGGGTGGCGGTGGGGAACTGCCCCCGGATACGCTCCAGCTCGGCGAAGACGCGATAGCGTCCCTCATCCTTCAGGCCCTGGAGTTTGGACTGGAAGAAGGCGCTGTAATCCATCGGTTCTCTCAGAAAGGGCGGTGACGACGGCGGGCCGGCACGGGGATGGGGCGCGGTCGCGGCGCCCGCCACATCTGCGCCATGGTGGGCAGCAGGGCAAGGACCAGGATGCAGAGCAGGGTTGTTTCCAGCATGCTGGGCATCAAAGCAGCCTCTTCCTGAAAATTATATGGAAAAAAGAGCGTTCACCGGCAACCCGCGAAGAGGCCTCGGACGGGTCGGGGACCAAGGCAGCGTGGTGGGGCCTGAAATCGCTGCCCTGCCGGGATGCCCCCTGCCGGTGAACGCTGAGGGAAAGCTACCGGCAGGGAGGGGGGTGTTCTTTGATTTGGCGCAAAGAAAGCGATTATTTTTTCAGTCTTCCCGGATGGACACGGCGCCGATCATCAGGGTGCGCGCGGTCCGATACACGACGGCACTTTCGGCGCGCCAGCCAGTATTGTCGTGGCGCACCTCCGCCCCCACGGCCAGCATGCCGCTGGGCTGGGCCACGCGGATCTCGTCGGGGCGCGGCAGCGGGCCGCACAGGCTGGCCGGCAGGCTGCCCGCCACCTTGCAGGCGCAGGCCAGGCCCAGCGCGCCCGTCAGCGGCACGGCGCGGTGCACGCGCTCCATGGACAGCATGCGCACCTGGATGTCGTGGCTGTCGGGCGTCATGACAGAGCCATCCAGCAGCTTCGGTGCGCCGGGGCGGGCCAGCAGCGCCACGCGGGGCGCGGCGAGGCCCACCTTCTCCGGCGTTTCGGCCAGGCCCATGCGCACGCCCGCCAGGCGCCGCAGATGGTCCAGCCGCGCCATCATGCCGGGGATGGCCTCGATCTGGTCGGGGGTCTCCTCGCCAGTCAGGCCCAGGTCGCTGGCGGCGAAAAACACCGCCGGGTTGGCGGCATCGACCAGGGTGCAGGGCAGGCCCTCGATCTCCTCGATCACCTGGCCGGTGGGCAGCAGGGCGCCGGTCTGGGTGCCGCCCGGGGCCAGGAAATCCAGGCGGATGCGCGCGCCCGTGCCCGCCACGCCCGCGATGGCGTAGTCGCCGCGCACCTCGGCCTTGCCGTTCCTCACCGGGAAGCGGGCGTGGATGATCTTTTTCGTGTTCACCTGATGGATGCGCACCAGCGCCTCGCCATCCGCGACCTGCACCAGCCCGGTATCGACGGCGAATGGCCCGACCGCGGAGGACAAATTCCCGCAATTGCCCTTCCAGTCCACGATCGGCTTGTCCACCGCGACCTGGGCGAAGGTGTAGTCCACATCGGCGTCAGGATGCGTCGGCGGGCCGATGATGACGCCCTTGGAGAGCGAGGAAATCCCGCCCCCCATCCCATCCAGCTGCCGCTGATACGGGTCGGGCGAGCCCAGCACCTCCAGCAGGATCGGGTCCAGCGCGGCCCGGTCGCTGGGCACGTCCTTGGCGTGGAAGAACACGCCCTTGGAGGAACCGCCGCGAATGAAGGTGGCGGGGATGAACTTCTGGCTCATGCGGCGGCGGTCCGGCTTTCAAGCGCGCGCCAGACCTTTTCCGGCGTCGCGGGCATGTCGATGTGTGCCACGCCCAGCGCATCGCACAAGGCCGAGACGATGGCCGGCGGCGCGCCGCAGGCCCCGCCCTCCCCTGCGCCCTTCACGCCCAGGTCGTTGCTGGGGCACGGCACCACATTCAGGTCCACGTTGAACGCCGGCGCGTCCGAGGCACGCGGCATGCAGTAATCCTGGAAGGTGGCGGTCAGGAACTGGCCGGTCTCGTCGTCGTAGCGCGCGTGCTCCAGCAGCGCCTGGCCGAGCCCGGCCATGATGCCGCCATGGCACTGCCCATGCACCAGCAGCGGGTTGATGGGCACGCCCACGTCATCGACGGCGGCATAGCGCACCACCTCCACCAGCCCGGTGTCGGGGTCCACCTCCACCTCGGCCACATGGCAGCCATTGGGGAAGTTGCACTCGGTGTCGCGCTTGTAGACGTGCTGTTCGTCCAGGTTGGGTGCCTCGCCGGCCGCGATCAGCTCGTCCCAGCCGGCGGAGATGTCGGTGCCCGCCACACGGAAGCGGCCGGCCTCGAACTCGATGTCGTCCACGCCGGCTTCCAGCAGGGTGGCGGCGATGCGCCGCGCCTTCTGGATCACCAGCTCGGCGGTGCGCACGGTGGCGACACCGCCCATCTGGGAGGAGCGCGAACCGCCAGTGCCGCCGCCATTTGGCACCACATCGCTGTCGCCCTGCACCAGCCGCACCTTGTCGAAGGGCACGCCCAGCTTGTCGTGCAGCAATTGCGCGAAGGCGGTTTCATGCCCCTGGCCGTGGCTGAAGGTGCCGACCGAAAGGTTCACCATGCCATCGGGCTGGAACGCCACCCGCGCCCATTCGAAGGGCTGCCCGCCCGAGGCCTCGACGAAATAGCCGAGGCCCCTGCCCCGCAGCTTGCCGCGCGCGGCGCTCTCGGCGCGGCGGGCGGCAAAGCCGTCCCAATCGGCCAGTTTCAGGGCCAGCCCCTGGGTTTCCTCGAAATGCCCGCTGTCGATCACGTTGCCGACGCAGTTGGTGTAGGGGATCTGGTCCGGGCGAATGAAGTTGCGGGCGCGGATCGCCTCCCGGCTGAGCCCGAAATCGGGCGCGGCCAGGTCCAGCAGGCGCTCGATCACATAGGCGGTCTCGGGGCGCCCGGCGCCGCGATAGGCATCGGTGGGTGCGGTGTTGGTGAAGACGCAGCGCACCTGCACATCCACCGCCTGCATGTCATAGACCGTGCCCAGGATGCGCCCGCCCGCCACGGTGGGCACGCGGGGCCCGAAATCCAGCAGATAGGCGCCCACCGCCGCATTGGTCCGCACCCGCATGCCCAGGATGCGGGCATTGGCGTCGAAGGCCATCTCGGCCTCGGTCACATGGTCGCGGCCATGGGGGTCGCACAGGAAGGTCTCGGTGCGGTCGGCGCGCCATTTGATGGGCCGGCCCAGGCGCTTCGCCGCCCACAGCACCATCGCCGATTCCGGGAACAGCTTGCCCCGCAGGCCGAAGCCGCCGCCGACATCGGGCGAGATAACGCGCACCTGCGCCTTGTCCACGCCGAACACGTATTGGGCCAGGGCCTCCCGCACGCGGACCACGCCCTGGGTGGGGCTGGTCAGGGTGAAGCGGCCCGTTCCGGCATCGTATTCGCCGACGGCCACGCGCGGTTCCATCGGGTTGCCGACCAGCCGGTTCTGTACCAGCCGGATGCGGGAGACCTTCGCGGCCTTGGCGAAGGCCTCATCCGCCAGGGCCTCGCGCCCGTTGGACCACAACACGCAGGTGTTGCGCGGGGCCTCGGGCCAGATCTGGGGCGCGCCCTCGGCGTCCGCCGCACCCGTGTCGGTGATGCTGGGCAGGATGTCGTAGTCGACCAGGATCAGCTCGGCCGCGTCCTGCGCCTGGGCGCGGGTTTCGGCCACGACCAGGGCCACCGGGTCCCCCACGAAGCGCACCGTGTCCTTTTGCAGGATGGCGCGCGGGGGTGCCGCCAGCTTGGTGCCGCCCTTGCCGGGCACATCCACCATCACGGGGAACAGGCCGAGGCCATCGGCCGCCGCCTCATCGGCCGTCAGCACCGCCAGAACGCCGGGGGCGGCGCGCGCCTCCGTCACATCCAGGGACAGAATCCGGGCATGGGCGTGCGGGGAACGCAGCACCACCAGATGCGCCTGGCCCTCGCGGTTCAGGTCGTCGGTGTAGTGGCCACGGCCGGTCAGGAGCCTCGTATCCTCCTTGCGGCGTACGGGCTGGCCCATGCCGAATTTTTCCATGATGATGCTCCCGGTTTCCTCGGCCGCGCAGCCTATGGCAGCGTTCGGGGACGTAAAGGGGGAAACAATGCGGTTCGACATACCGAACCTGCCGGAAGGCACAGACGCCTTGCGTGCCAACGTGCGCGCATTCCTGGCCGGATATGATTGGGGGCCCGCCGTGCGCGCCCGTTCCTGGATGGGTTTTGACCGCGGCTTCTCGCGCGAACTGGGCAAGCGCGGCTGGATCGGCATGGTCTGGCCGAAGGAATATGGCGGGCATGAACGCTCCGGCCTGGAACGCACCGTGGTGCTGGAGGAACTGCTGGCCCAGGGCGCGCCGGTCGGTGCGCATTGGATCGGCGACCGGCAATCGGGGCCGCTGATCCTGCGCCTGGGCACCGAGGAGCAGAAGCGCCGCATCCTGCCCGGCATCGCGGCGGGCGAACTCGCCTTCTGCATCGGTCTGTCCGAGCCCGATTCCGGTAGCGACCTGGCCAGCCTGCGCACCAAGGCCGAACGCACCAACGAAGGCTGGAAGATCAACGGCCGGAAAATCTGGACCACCTTCGCGCATCTGTCGGACTACATGATCGCGCTGGTGCGGACATCGCCGGCGCCGGAGGGCGGGTCGCGCCATGCGGGGCTCTCGCAATTCCTGGTGGACCTGCGCACGCCCGGCATCACCATCCGCCCCATCAAGGACATGCTGGGCGAGGAAAGCTTCAACGAAGTCACCTTCGACGACGTGCTGCTGCCCGCCGACGCGCTGCTGGGCCGGGAGGGCGCGGGGTGGGAACAGGCCACCGCCGAACTCGCCTTCGAGCGCAGCGGGCCGGACCGGGTGCTGTCCTCCTTCCCCGCACTGAGCGCGGGGATCGACGCGGTGGGGCCGGAGGCCGCCGTGCCCATCGGCCGGCTGGTCGCGCGGCTGAACACGCTGCGCGGCATGTCGCTGTCGGTCGCCGGCATGCTGGAGCAAGGCCAATCCCCCGCGCGGGAGGCCGCCCTGGTGAAGGATGTCGGCAACAGCTTCGAGCAGCACCTGCCCGAGGCCATCCGCGCCCTGCTGGAACCCGAGGACACGCCCCCCGCCCTGCGCGCCCTGCTGCATGACCTGGTGCAGCTTTCCCCCACCTTCAGCCTGAGGGGCGGCACGCGCGAGATCCTGCGCGGCATCATCGCCCGGGAGCTTGGCCTCAGATGAGCGAGATCGGAGACGCGATCACCGGGCAGATCGACCGGTTGCTGAATGACGGCAACGGCCCCACCCGGCTGCGCCGCCTGGAGGCCGGGGAATGGCTGGCAGAGACCTGGACCGCGCTGGAGGAACAGGGCCTGACCCTGGCCCTGGTGCCGGAGGATGCGGGCGGGGTGGGCCTGTCCTGGGCCGATGCCGTGGCGATCTGGCAGGTGTTGGGCCGCCACGGCGCCCCCGTGCCGGTGGCCGAGGCGATGCTGGCCAATGCCCTGCTGGCCTCCCCGGTCGAGGGCGTGCTGACGTTGGGGGCCAGCGACGCGCCCTTTGGCCGCTTCGCCGCCCATGCCGTGACGGAGGCCGGCGTGCGGCCCGTGACCGGCCACACCCCCGGCCTGAACCTGGCGCGGGAGCCGCGCGACGCGCTGCGCCTGGGCGCATCGCTGACGGCGGGCGGGCCCTCGCCGCGCGCGATGCGGCTGGGGCTGGCCTTGCTGCGCGCGGCGCAGATGGCCGGTGCCGCGCGCCACGCGCTGAACCTGGCCGTGGAATGGGCGAACACCCGCAAGCAGTTCGGCCGCCCGATCGGGAAATTCCAGGCCATCCAGCAATCCCTGGCCCTGGTGGCGGGTGAGGTGGCGGCGCTGGAATCCGCCGTGGGCATCGCCGCCCGCGCGGTGGACGCGCGCGGGCTGCTGGATGCGGGCTTCGAGATCGCCTGCGCCAAGATCATCGCGGGCGAGGCCGCCGAACTCGCCGCCAGCCGCGTGCACCAGGTCTTCGCCGCCATCGGCATCACCGAGGAGCACGAGCTGCACCACTTCACCCGCCGCCTGTGGTCCTGGCGGGACGAAGGCGGCAGCGAACGCGCCTGGGCCGCCGAGATCGGCGCCGAGGCCATTTCCCGGGGCGGCGCCGCGCTCTGGGCCGACATCACCTCTCGTGACGTGAGAACCGCATGACCGATTTCATCAAGTACGAGCAGGACGGCCCGGTCGTCACGCTCACCCTGAACGCGCCGGCCAAGCGCAACGCCATCGGCAGCCGCGACGAGTGCGAGGAGGTGGTCGCCGCCTGCCGCCGCATCGAGCGCGATGACAGCGTGCGCTGCGTGATCGTGACCGGCGCCGACCCGGCCTTCTGCGCCGGCGGCGACCTGAAGAGCATGCGCGACCGCAGCGGCATGATGTCCGGCGAGGGCCCGGCCAGCATGCGCGAGAACTACCGGCGCGGCATCCAGATGATCCCGCTGGCGCTGTATGACCTGAACCTGCCGACGATCGCTGCCATCAACGGCCCGGCCATCGGCGCGGGGCTCGATCTGGCGCTGATGTGCGACATGCGCATCGCCAGCGACAAGGCGATCTTCGCCGAGAGCTTCATCCGGGTCGGCATCGTGCCCGGCGATGGCGGGGCCTGGCTGCTGCCGCGCGTGGTGGGCATGTCCGTCGCCTGCGAGATGAGCTTCACCGGCGATCCGCTGACGCCGGAACAGGGGCTGAAGGTCGGGCTGGTCTCTCAGGTGGTGCCGCATGCGGAATTGCTGCCCGCGGCCCGCGCCCTGGCCGCGCGCGTGGCCAAGAACCCGCCCCAGATGCTGCGCATGACCAAGCGGCTGTTGCGTGAGGGGCAGCACACCCGCCTGGACACGTTGCTGGAGATGAGCGCGGCCTTCCAGGCCATCGCGCACGAAACCGCCGACCACAAGGAAGCGGTGGACGCGATGCTGAACAAGCGGGCGCCGAATTTTACCGGAAGCTAGCGGATATCCAGCAGCTTGTGCGTCTGCAGGCTGAGCTGCCATTGCGGGCGGGCCAGGCAGAGTTCCAGCGCCGCCTGGGTGTTCCGGGCGGCGTCCGGCCCGTCCATGGGCTGCAGGGAGAAGCGGGTGAAATCCAGCTTCTCCATCGCTTCCAGCTCGATGCCGGGCTGGGGGATCACCAGCTTCAGCTCATGGCCCCGGGTCAGGCGCAGCTCGGCGCCGGCCTTGGGGCTGACGCAGATCCAGTCGAGCCCCGCGGGTGCGGGGGCGATGGTGCCGTTGGTCTCCACCGCCACCTCGAAGCCGCGGGCATGCAGGGCCTCGATCAGGGATTCGTCCAGTTGCAGCAGCGGCTCACCGCCCGTGCAGACGACGAAGGGGCGCCCGCCGGAGGGCCAATGCGCCGCGACCGCATCGGCCAGCGCCGCCGCATCGGGGTATTTCCCGCCCGCCGTGCCGTCGGTGCCCACGAAATCGGTGTCGCAGAACTGGCAGACGGCCTGGGCGCGGTCTTCCTCGCGGCCAGACCATAGGTTGCAGCCCGCGAAGCGGCAGAACACCGCCGGCCGGCCGGCCTGCGCGCCCTCACCCTGCAGGGTGTAGAAGATCTCCTTGACCGCGTAGGTCACGCCAGCACCGGCGCCAGGTCGTTGATGCTCATATCCGCGCGCAGCCACCACGGGTTGCCGCGCATCACGCGCGGCAGTGCCGCCAGCGGATCGCCCTCGAAGGTGACGGCGTTGGTGGGGGTTTCCTCGATGCGGATGGCGGCGCAGCTCAGCCGCCCGCCATCGGCGGCCAGGAAGGCGTTCAGCTTGGCCATCAGGCAAGCGGCCAGAACCTCGGTCGTCGGGTCCCCGGGGGTGACCAGGATACGGGGCAGCCGGTGCGGCTCGCGCTCCGCGAACCAGTCCAGCAGCGGGTCGTCGCCCGACAGGTGCAGGGAATGGTCCAGATGCCCGTCGATCCAGCGATGCCAGGTGGATTTGGCGCGCTCGAAGGGCTCGACCATGTTGGCGTTGCCGTCCAGCCGCGCGGGGGCGGTGGCGCGCAGGGTGACCGTCACGGTCTCATTATGGCCATGCGGGATCGCGCAGGCCTCGGAGAGGCCCGCGATCAGGCGGTGCGCCATGGCGTAGCGGCGGCTGAAGACGAGGCTGAACACGCGCCCTCCCTAGGGGCCGAAGGGCGCGCCTGTCCAGTGCAAGACTTGGGGGCCGCCCTCACACCAGGAACATGGCGAGGGCGGCGGCGGCCATCACGGCGGTGGCCAGCCACCCCAGCACCCGCAGCCAGAACCCCGCCACGAAGGGGCCCAGATGCTTCCGGCTGCCGACCACGATCATGGTGGCGGCCATCAGCGGCACTGCGATCACACCGTTCAGCACGGCGCTCCAGAACAGGGCGCGGATGGGGTCGATGGGCAGGAACAGCATCAGCAGCCCGGCGGCGAAGCCCAGCGCGATGATGCCATAGAAACCCTTGGCGTTGCGGGGCTTCTCCTCCAGCCCCGCGCGCCAGCCATAGAGCTCCCCCACCGCGTAGGCCACGGACCCCGCCAGCACCGGCAGCGCCAGCAGCCCGGTGCCGATGATGCCCAGGCTGAACAGGAAGAAGGCCATCTCCCCCGCGATGGGCCGAAGCGCGCGCGCCGCGTCGGCGGAGGTCGCGATGTCCGAGATGCCGGCCGCGTGCAGCGTGACCGCCGTGGTCAGCATGATGCAGAAGGCGATGGCGTTGGAAAAACCCATCCCCACCAGCGTGTCGCCGCCGATGCGGTTCAGTTCGGCGGGCGCGGCCTCGGGG
Source organism: Rhodovarius lipocyclicus (assembly GCF_009900765.1). GTDB lineage: Bacteria > Pseudomonadota > Alphaproteobacteria > Acetobacterales > Acetobacteraceae > Rhodovarius > Rhodovarius lipocyclicus. The sequence continues at coordinate 157,938 of NZ_JAAABL010000003.1, read as the reverse complement.
TGGTCCAGCAGGGCGCCCTGGCCGGTCGCGTCCTCCACCTCCTCCGCGCTCTGCCAGAAGAACAGATAGGGGCTGATGGTGGTGCCGAACACGGCCACGATCAGGGTGAAGGCGTCGGCGGTCCAGGCCAGGCGCGGCCAGAACACGCCCTGGGCCACGCCCGCCCAGTCGATCCGCACGCTGAACAGGATGCCGGCGTAGGCGAACAGCGCCAGCGTCAGCCATTTCAGCACATGGACATAGCGGTGATAGGGCACGAACACCTGCAACAGCAGGGAGACCGCCGCGAACAGCACGGCGAACAGCACCTGCCCCCAGCCCAGCAGCAGCTGCATGGCGGCACCCATGGCGGCCAGGTCCGCGCCGATATTCACCGCATTGGCCAGGAACAGCAGCGCCACCAGCCCCTGCACCAGCGGGCGCGGCAGCACATGCACCATGTTGGCCGCCAGCCCCTGCCCCGTCACCCGGCCGATGCGCGCGCAGATGGCCTGGATCGCCGCCATCAGCGGAAAGGTCAGCACCACCGTCCACAGCATGTTCACGCCGAACTGCGCGCCGGCCTGGGAGTAGGTGGCGATGCCGCTGGGGTCGTCGTCGGCGGCACCCGTGATCAGGCCGGGGCCGAGGCGGCGGAACCAGCTGGTGTTACCGTGTTGATCTGCGGGCATTCATATCCTGGGCGTATTCCGTGGCAGGCAGAATACCCTGCCCTGGCCCGCCGCGTCAGCCCACCGCGGCCTGGCCGCCCACCAGGCGCGGGCCGGCCTGCCGCAACCGGCGCTTGCGCAGCCAGTACAGCACCCCGGAGACCCACAGCACCGGCAGGGAAAGCCCCGTCAGCAGCGACAGCACTTGCCCCGGCCGGCCGAACAGCACGCCGCTGTGCAGCCAGATCGCGTCCTTTTCCATCCGCGCGCCCAGCGCGCCATGGCCCTCGCCCAGAATGCCCAATAGCTGGCCGTTGGCGGGGTCGATCCAGACGAAGCTGCGGCTGCGGATGCGCGGGTCGCCCCCCAGGCCACGCAGCCCCACCTGCCAGGCATTGCGCCGGGGCAGCGGGGGCGAGACATAGCCCGCGACGGCTCCGGGCACGGCGGCCTCGGCCAGGGCCTGGGCGCGGGCGGCCCCGATGGCGGGCGGCCAGGTGAAGCGCGCCTCGGAGACCGGCGCGCGTTCGCGGGTATCGGTCACCAGCCCGACCACGGGGCGCACCACCCCGGGCAGCGCCAGCCACACCCCCGTCAGCACCACAGCCAGCAGTGGGACGGCCAGCCAGGCCCCGGCCAGATTGTGCAGGTCGATATAGAGGATCTGGCGCGGGCGGGTGCGCAGCCGCACCAGCGCCGCGCCGAACCCGTCCTTCGGCCACCACAGCCACAGCCCGCTGCCGATCGAGACCAGCGCGAACAGCCCGGCGATGCCCACCATCTCCTTTCCCCACCATTCGCGCAGCAGCAGGTTGGAATGCAGCCGGTTCACGGTGCGGGAGAAGGAGGCATCGAAATCCCGGCTGCCCAGCACCCGCCCCGAGGCGGGGTCCAGATGCACCATCCACAGCCGTTGCCCATCATGGCCGCGCCGGGTCTGGTTCACGGTGATCACGGGCCAGACCGGGTCCGGCAGGCGCACCAGCGTGACACGGCCCGTCCGGTCCTGCGCCAGGGCGGCGGCCATCGCTTCCTCCACCCCGATGGTGGCGGGGCCGGGGCTGGCGGTGAACAGGGCCGGGTTCAGCCAGGCGTCGATCTCGCGCTGGAAGGTGGTCAGCGCGCCGGTCAGCCCGATCAGGGCCAGTAGCGTGCCCATGACCAGCCCGATCCAGCGATGCGCCACCCGCCAGACCATCCGCGCGCCGGGCCCGCGCATCAGAAGCTGAACCGCAGGGAGGCGAGCACCGTGCGCGGGCTGCCGGCGTAGTTCTCGGTGCGGCTGACCGGTGCCTCGATATAGCGCGCGTCCGTCAGGTTGCGCACCGCGAGCTGGATGCGGGCATTCGGATGCACCGGGTAGCTGGCGCTGAGGTCGATGCGCGTATAGCCGGAGACGCGGAAGCTGTTGTTCAGATCCCCCGACCGCGCCGAGACCGCGAACACGCCCCCGCCCAGGTTCAGCCCTTGCAGCGGGCCGTCCCGGAATTCGTAGCTGTTCCAGAAACTGGCGCTCCAGCGCGGCACGCCGGTCAGGGCGCGGCCGCTGGCATAGGTGGTGTCGGCGATCACCACCGCATCCAGATAGGCGGCGGAGGCGAAGACACGCCAGCCGGGCAGCACCTCGCCCGCCACGTCCAGCTCGATCCCGCGGGAGCGCTGGGTGCCGGTCTGGATGGAATAGCCGCTGTTCACCGGGTCCGTCGCCAGCACGTTCTGGCGGCGGATGTTGAAGAAGGCCAGCGTGGCGGTCAGGCCGGGGCGCACATCCACGCGCACGCCGGCCTCGTATTGCTCGCCGGTTTCGGGGGCGAAGCCCGCGCCGCTGAAGGACAGGCCCGATTGCGGCACGAAGCTGCGGCTCCATCCCGCGAACAGGGCCAGATTGTCCCGCAGGCGGTACAGGGCGCTGGCGCGGGGGGCCACATTGTCCCCGCCGGCGGCGCTGCGGGCGCCGTTGCTGATCGTGCGCTGGTGGAAATTGTCGTAGCGGAAGCCGCCCAGCAGGATCAGCCGGTCATTCCAGCTGATCTGGTGCTGCAGGAAACCCGAGGTCATATCCAGCACGTCATTGCGCACCGTGCGCAGCGCCAGCCGCCCCGGAGCCGCGCCATAGACCGGGTTCAGCAGGTCGATCGAGGCCAGCGTGCCCTGGTACAGCGCCAGGCTGCGCTTGGCGTGGATGTATTCCACCCCCGCCGTGGTGCTGTGGGCCAGCGGCCCGGTCTGGAAGCGCGCCGTCGCGTCGAACAGCAGGTCCACGCTTTGCGAATTGTCGTCCTGGTCGGTGGCGCGGCGCGTCAGCGTGCGGCCATCGGCGGCCAGCGCCACCGGGTCCGCGCTGTAGCGGTGCGCGCTGCCCCAGTCGAAGCGGGTGGACTGGCGTAGGGTCAGCCAGTCGGTTGCCTGGTGCTCGGTGCGGATGTTGAAGTCGGAGGCGATGGAGCGGTTGTTGGACCAGCGCTCGCCGTAATAGTTGTCCCGCCGGACCACCACGCCGCGCCCCTGGGCCACCAGCCCGCGGTCGAAGGGACCGGTCTGGTCGTAGTGGGTGGCGCCGATGGTCACGCGGGTGCGCTCGTCGGGCTGCCACGTCACGCTGGGGGCGATGAACACGCGCTCCGTGCGGCGGGCGATCTCGCGGTAGCCTTCGTCGCGCGTCAGCGACCCGCTGAGCCGCGCGGCCACCCCTGTCTCCGGCAGGCCGCCCGTGATGTCGAATTCGTTGCGGACATAGCCGAACTGCCCGCCCGTCAGCGTCAAGCTGCCCGAGGGGGTGAATTGCGGCCGGCGGGTGACGAGGTTGATCAGCCCGCCCGGGTCGCCGATGCCATAGAGCACGGAGGCCGGGCCCTTCAGCACCTCCACCCGTTCGAGATTGGAGAGGTCGCGGAAGCCGTTCACGAATTCGGCGGCCGGGTTCTGCATCACGCCGTCGATGGCGTAGTTCTGGGTGCGGAAGCCCCGGATCAGATAGGCCTCCGTGCGGTTGCCTCCCGAACCGCCCGGGCGGACGGCGCTGACATTGCGCAGCGCATCATCGAGCCGCACCACCGCCTGGTCCTCCAGCACCTGGCGCGGCACCACCACCACGGCCTGGGGCGTGTCGCGCAGCGCCGTATCGGTGCGGGTGGCGCTGGAGGAACGCTCGGCGCGATAGCCCTGGACCGGGCCGTCGGCGCGCTCGGCCAGCCCTTCGACCTGGATCTGCGGCAGTTGCACATCGGGGGCCGCCTGTTGGGCAACGGCGCCGGTGGCCAGCAGCAGGGCCGGCAGGGCGAGGGTCATGTGTCGGGGCATTGGAAATCCGCAAATGCGAGTCAGTCGCATTTAATGCGCGGAATCCGCCCTGGCAATAGGCGGCCCGGGGCTACCGGGCCGCCATCCTCGTCTCAGGCATCCATCTTCAAGGCGGCGATGAAGGCGCTCTGCGGGATTTCGACCTTGCCGAACTGCCGCATGCGCTTCTTGCCTTCCTTCTGCTTGTCCAGCAGCTTGCGCTTGCGGCTGATGTCGCCGCCATAGCACTTGGCGGTCACGTCCTTGGACATGGCGCTGATGGTCTCACGCGCGATCACCCGCCCGCCGATCGCGGCCTGAATGGGGATCTTGAACAACTGGCGGGGGATCAGCTCCTTCAGCTTCTCGCAGATGGAGCGCCCGCGCCGGTCCGCCTGGGCGCGGTGCGCCATGAAGGACAGCGCGTCCACCGGCTCGGCATTCACCAGGATGGAGATTTTCACCAGGTCGCCCGGCTCATACCCGTCCATCGCGTAGTCGAAGCTGGCATAGCCGCGGCTGACCGATTTCAGGCGGTCGTAGAAGTCGAACACCACCTCGTTCAGCGGCAGGCGATAGACGGCCATGGCGCGGCTGCCGACATAGGTCAGCTCCACCTGCTGGCCCCGGCGCTCGTTGCACAGGGTCAGGATGGAGCCGAGATACTCGTCGGGCACGAAGATGGTGGCCTTGATCCAGGGCTCGGAGATGGTCTGGATCAGCGTGGGATCGGGCATGTCGGCGGGGTTGTGGATGTCCTCCTCCGTGCCGTCATTGCGCTTCAGCTTGTAGACCACGCTGGGGGCCGTCGCGATCAGGTCCAGGTCGAACTCGCGCGACAGGCGCTCCTGGATGATTTCCAGGTGCAGCAGGCCCAGGAAGCCGCAGCGATAGCCGAAGCCCAGCGCCGCCGAGGTCTCGGGTTCGAAATGGAAGCTGGCGTCGTTCAGCCGCAGCTTGGCCAGGCTGTCGCGCAGCTTCTCGTAGTCATCGGCATCGACCGGGTACAGGCCGCACCACACCACGGGCACGCTGGGCTTGAAGCCCGCCAGCGCCTCGGTGGCCGGGTGGCGGTCGTCGGTGACGGTGTCGCCCACATTGGTGTCGGCCACGGTTTTGATGGCGGCGGTGAAGAAGCCCATCTCGCCCGGGCCCAGGCTGTCCACGGCCACCATCTTGGGGCTGAACACGCCAACCTGCTCCAGCGTGTGGATGGAGCCGGAGGACATCATCCGCACCTTCTGGCCCTTGCGCAGATGCCCGTCCTTCACGCGCACCAGCACGATCACGCCCAGATAGGCGTCGTACCAGCTATCGACCAGCAGGGCCTTGGTGGGGGCGTTGGGGTCGCCCTTGGGGGCCGGCAGGCGGGTGACGATGGCTTCCAGCACCTGGTCGATGTTCAGGCCGGTCTTGGCCGAGATCATCACCGCGTCATCGGCCGGAATGCCGATCACGTCCTCGATCTGGGTCTTCACGCGCTCGGGCTCGGCGGCGGGCAGGTCCACCTTGTTCAGCACCGGAACGATTTCATGGCCCGCGTCGATCGCCTGATAGACATTGGCCAGCGTCTGCGCCTCGACCCCCTGGGAGGCATCGACGACCAGCAGCGAGCCCTCGCAGGCAGCCAGGCTGCGGCTGACTTCGTATGCGAAGTCCACATGGCCCGGCGTGTCCATCAGGTTCAAGACATAGGTGTGGCCGTCCTTCGCCAGGTAGTTCAGGCGCACGGTCTGCGCCTTGATGGTGATGCCGCGCTCCTTCTCCAGCTCCATGTTGTCCAGGACCTGTTCGGTCATCTCGCGCGCGCTGATGGCGCCCGTGGTCTGGATCAGCCGGTCCGCCAGGGTGGACTTGCCGTGGTCGATATGCGCGATGATGGAGAAGTTGCGGATGCGATCCAGCGGCGTGTCGGGCATTGGGTTTCCGGTAGTCAGGGGTGCTCAGTGCCCCACATAGGGCCAAACGACGGCTTCATGAAGGGCTTTGACCGGGTTATGCCTGCATCATGATGAATGCCGCCGACCGTTTGGCCGCCCTGCGCGCCGAAATCGCAGCCCAGGGGGTGGATGGGTTCCTGATCCCCCGCGCCGATGAATATCTGGGCGAGTATGTGCCGCCCTCCGGCGAGAGGCTTTCCTGGCTCACGGGCTTCACCGGCAGCGCGGGGCTGGCGGTGGTGCTGAAGGACAAGGCCGCCATCTTCACCGATGGCCGCTACACCACCCAGGTGCGGCAGCAGGTGGACGGCAGGCTGTACGAATACCGCCACCTGATCGAGGAACCGGCGCCCGACTGGCTGGCCGCCACGGCCCCCGGGGCGCGCATCGGCTACGACCCCTGGCTGCACACGGAAGCCGCGATCGCCCGCTATACTGGCGTGACCATGGTGCCCCTGGCCCGCAACCCGGTGGATGCCGTCTGGAAGGACCGCCCTGCCCCGCCCGTGGCCCAGGCCCGGGTGCATGGCCCCGAATACGCCGGCAAGGACAGCGCCACCAAGCGTGCCGAAGCCGCGGCCGAACTGCAAAAGGCCGGCGAGGCCGCCGCCGTGCTGGCGGACCCGCACTCGCTCGCCTGGCTGCTGAACATCCGGGGCGGGGATCTGTCCCACACCCCCCTGGCGCTCGGCTTCGCCCTGCTGGGCGCCGATGGCGGCGTGCAGCTGTTCATGGACCCCGCCAAGATCGGGCCCGAGGTGCGCGCCCATCTGGGCAATGCCGTTTCCGTTTCCAGCCGGGAGGCCCTGCCCGCCGCCCTGAAGGCCCTGGCGGGCCGCAAGGTGCGGCTGGACCCGGACCTGACCCCCGCCTGGTTCGCCCGTACCCTGCGCGACGCCGGCGCGGCCCTGACCGTGGGCGAGGACCCCTGCCGCCTGCCCCGCGCCTGCAAGAACGCCGTCGAGCAGCAAGGCGCCCGCAACGCGCATGAGCGCGACGCGGTGGCCATGGCCCGCTTCCTGGCCTGGTTCGCCCGCGAGGCGCCCAAGGGCGGCCTGACCGAGGTCTCCGCCGCCGAGCAGTTGCTGGCCTTCCGCCGCGAGGTGCCGCTGTTCCAGGCCGAGAGCTTCCCGGCCATCTCCGGCGCGGGTGAGAACGGCGCGGTGGTGCATTACCGCGCCACCGCCGAATCCGACCGCCCGATCAAGCCGGATGAATGCTACCTGATCGATTCGGGCGCCCAGTATCTGGACGGCACCACGGACATCACCCGCACCCTGTTCACCGGGCCCGGCCCCGCGCCCCAGGGCCTGCGGGAGCGCTACACCCGTGTGCTACAGGGCCATATCGCCTTGGCCGTGGCCCGCTTCCCGCGCGGCGTCGCCGGGCCGCATCTGGACGCCCTGGCGCGGCGGCCGTTGTGGGAGGCGGGGCTGGACTACGACCACGGCACCGGCCATGGCGTGGGCAGCTTCCTGTCGGTGCATGAGGGGCCGGTCGCATTCTCCCGCGCCGCGAAGATCGTGCCGCTGGCCCCGGGGATGATCCTGTCGGATGAGCCGGGTTACTACCTGCCCGGCGCCTACGGCATCCGGATCGAGAACCTGCTGCTGGTGCGCGAGGCAGCCCCCCAGCCCGACCAGGCCAAGCCTTTCCTGGAATTCGAAACGATCACCCTGGCGCCCTATGCCCGCGCCCTGATCGAACCCGCCCTGCTGACGCCCGCCGAGCGCGCCTGGATCGACGCCTATCACGCCCGGGTGCTGGCCGCGCTGGCCGGGGCGCTGGATGACGGCACCCAGGCATGGCTGATGGAGGCTTGCCGGGCGCTTTGACAGAACGGGAGGGCTCGGCCCTCCCGCATGCCGGTTGCCTTGTCAGTGCTGCGCCGCGGGCTTGCGCACGAACCAGCCCTTGATGCGCTCGCGGGTGCCCTGGAACACCACATACAGCATCGGGATCATGAAGATTCCGACCAGTGCCGCCGCGATCATACCGCCGAACACCGGCGTGCCGACCGCGCGGCGCGACAGCATGGCCGCCCCCTCCGCCCAGACCAGCGGCACCAGCCCCAGGATGAAGGCGATGGAGGTCATCATCACCGCGCGGAACCGCATGCCGGCGCCCAGCGCCGCGGCTTCCCGCAGGGGCAGGCCTTCCTCGCGGCGTTCCTTGGCGAATTCCACGATCAGGATGCCGTTCTTGGCCGCCAGCGCGATCAGCACCACCAGGCCGATCTGGGCATACACATCCAGGCTGGCCCCCGCGATGAGGATGGCCCCGAAGGCACCGAGGCCACCCACCGCGACCGACATCAGGACCGGGATGGGGATGGTCCAGCTCTCATACAGCGCCACCAGGAACAGGTAGGCGAACAGGATGGCGAGCGCGATGATGATGCTGGTCTGCCCCGCCGCCTGCCGTTCCTGATAGGCGACATTGGTCCATTCATAGCCAAAGCCCGGCGGCAATGAGCGGGCGGAGATCTGCTCCATCGCCATGAGCGCCGCGCCGGAGGACACGCCGGGCGCCGGCGTGCCGCTCAGCAGCACGGAGCGCGTGTTGTTGTAGCGGCTGATGGTCTGCGCCCCCAGCACCACCCGCACATCGGCGAAGGCGCGCAGCGGCACCATTTGCCCGCGCGCGTTGCGCACCTGGATGCGCCAGATGTCGCTGATATCGTTGCGGTCGGCGGCCTCGGCCTGGATGTTCACCTGCCAGGTGCGGCCGAACAGGTTGAAGTCGTTGACATAATACCCGCCCAACGTCGCCTGCAACGTGGTGAACAGGTCGGAGATGCGCACACCCAGCGCCTGCGCCTTGTCGCGGTCCACATCCAGATAGAGGCTGGGCGTGGTGGGCGAGAAGGTGGTGAAGACGCTGCGCAGCCGCGGGTCCTGGTTGGCCGCCACCATCATGCCGAAGGCGGCGCTGCCGAGCTCGGCCGGGTCGCGCCCCTCGTAATCCTGCAGCTGGTAATCGAAACCCGAGCCGGTGCCGAGGCCGATGATCGGCGGGATATTGAAGGCGAAGACATTGGCCGTGCGGATGCCCTGGGTTTCCCCGAATACCCGCCCGATGGCGGTGAACACGCTGTCCTGCACCTGGGTGCGCTGGGCGAAGGGCTTCATGCGCGCCACCATGAAGGCGGCATTGGCCTGCGCGCCGCCGTCGATCAGCGAGAAGCCGACGATGGCCAGCATGTTATCGATGGCGGGGTTGCGGCGCAGGATCTCCTCCACCTGCTCCACCGCCTCTCGCGTGCGGGCCACGGAGGCACCCTGCGGCAACTGCAACTGGATGAAGAAGGCGCCCTGGTCCTCGGTGGGCAGGAAGCCCTGCGGCGTGCGCGCGCCCACGGCATAGATGCCATAGCCGATCACGGCCGTCAGCGGGATGGAGATGATGGCGAAGCGCAGCAGCTTGCGCACGATCCAGGCATAGCCGTCCCGCATCTTGTCGATGCCGGCCATCACATACTTGATCGGCCCCCGGCGCGGCCCGGTGTGGCGCAGCACCAGCGCGCACAGTGCGGGCGACAGCGTCAGCGCGTTGGTCGCCGAAATCACCATGGCCACGCTGATGGTCACGGCGAATTCGCGGAACATCACGCCCGCCACACCTGGAATGAAAGCCACCGGCACGAACACCGACAGCAGCACCAGCGTGATGGCGATGATGGGCCCCGTGATCTCGCTCATGGCCTTCTTGGTGGCGTCGGCGGGCGAGAGTTCCGGGTGTTCCTCCAGCACGCGCTCGACGTTTTCCACCACCACGATGGCGTCATCGACCACGATGCCGATGGCCAGCACCATGGCGAGCAGCGAGATGGTATTGGCCGAGAAACCGATGGCCAACAGCACCGCGAAAGTGCCGATCAGCGAGACCGGCACGGCGACGGTGGGAATGATGGTGGCGCGAAAACTGCCCAGGAACAGATAGACGACCAGCACCACCAGGATGAAGGCCTCCAGCACCGTCTTCAGCACCTCATAAATGGTGTCGGAGACGAAGGTGGAGGTGTCGTAGAATACCCGGTAGTCCACGCCGCTGGGGAAGCGGGTCTTCACTTCCTCCATGGCGCGGCCCACGGCGCCGGCCACGTTCACCGCATTGGCGCCGGGCGAGAGATAAATGCCCATCGCCACCGTGGGCCGGCCGTTCAGGCGGCTTTCGGTGTCCTCATTCGCGGCGCCCAGCTCGATCCGCGCCACATCCCGCACCCGCAGGATGGAGCCATCGGTGTTGGCGCGGATGACGATCTCGCCGAATTCCTCGGGCGTGGTCAGGCGGCCGCGTGTCTGCACGTTGAACTGGAATTGCTGGTCATCGCCGATCGGGCGCGCGCCGATGCGGCCCACGGCGGCCTGCACGTTCTGGCCCTGGATGGCCGTGATCACATCCGACGGCGCGATGCCCAGGCTGGTCAGCCGGTCCACCTGGAACCAGATGCGCATGGAGTAATCGAGCGCGCCGAACAGGAACACCTGCCCCACCCCCGGCACGCGGGCCAAGCGGTCCACCACGTTGATGGTGGCGTAGTTGGACAGGAACAGCGGATTGCGGGAGCCATCGGGCGAATAGATCTGCAGGAACTGCAGCACCGAGGAGGATTGCTTGCGCACGGTCACGCCGCTGCGCTGCACCTCCTGCGGCAATCTGGCGAGGGCCGCCTGCACCCGGTTGTTCACGTTCACCGTCGCGATGTCCGGGTCCACGCCCAGCGCGAAGCTGACATTCAACTGGTAGGTGCCGTCATTGGCGCTGTTGGAGCGCATGTACAGCATGCGGTCCACGCCGTTCACCGCGGCCTCGATCGGCTGGGCGACGGTCTGTTCCACCACGGCGGAGGAAGCGCCGGGATAACGCGCCGTGACCTGCACCTGGGGCGGCACGATGTCCGGGAACTGGGACACCGGGATCACCGACAGCGCGAGCAGCCCCGCGATGGTGGTGACGATGGCGATGACGATGGCCAGCCGGGGCCTGTCAACAAAGACGCCTGAGAGCATGCGGGTGGCTCCTCAGCGCGCCGGGGCGCGGGGGGCGCCCCCGGCGGCGGGGGCGGCGCTGGCGGGGCCCGGGTTCACCGGGGCGCCGGGGCGCACGCGCTGGATGCCCTCCACGATCACGCTCTCGCCGCCCTGCAACCCGTCCTCGACCACCGCGATGCCGTCCACGGTGCGGCCCAGTCGGATGTTGCGGCGGGTGGCGGCGTTGTTCTCGCCCACGATGAACACATAGAAGCCGCCCTGGTCCTGCAGCACGGCGGCGCGGGGCACCACGACCGAGAGCACGGGTTCGATACCCTCCAGCAGCACGGTCACGAACTGGCCGTCCACCAGCTCCCGCGAATCCACCGCCTGGCCCTGCACCTGGAGGCGGGGGTTGGGCATGCTGGCACGCACCAGCAGCGTGTCGGTGTTGCGGTCCACCTGGGTGTCCAGGAACTCGATCCGCCCGGACTGGCCATACAGGGAGCCATCCACCAGCCGGATGCGCACCCGGGTGGCATCCAGCCCGCCGCGGCCCTCATAGCGCGTGCGCAGCTCCTGCACCTGCCGCTGGGACACATTGAAGGCCACGCGCATCGGGTCCTGGCTGACGATGGTGGCCAGCGGTTCGGTCAGCGTGGGGGAGACGACATTGCCCGGCGCCAGCACCGAACGGCCGATCTTGCCCGCGATGGGGGCCGCGACATCGGTATAGGCCAGGTTGATCTCGGCCACGCGCACCTGGGCCTGGGCGCCCAGCACGGCGGCGTTGGCGGTGCGCTCGGTGGCCTGGGCGGTGTCGAGGGCGGCCTGGGTGCCGGCGCCGCTCGCCCGCAGCTCCCGCGCGCGGGCCAGGGCGACGCGGGCGTTCTCCAGCGTGGCGTTGGCGCTGGCCAGGCTCGCGCGGGCCTGGGCCAGCTGCGCCTCGAAGGGGGGGTGCTCCAGCCGGTAGAGCGGCGCGCCCTCCTCCACCTCGCTGCCCTCCTGGAACAGGCGCTGCTCCAGGAAGCCGGTGACGCGGGCGCGGATGTCCACGCGGTTCACGGCCTCGATGCGGCCCACGAATTCGGCGGATTCGGTCACGGGGCGGCGCTCGGCCGGGGCCACGCCGACGGCCGGCGGGCCCTGGGGGCCGAATTGCGCCAGGGCCGGGCCGGACAAGGCCAGGAAACTCAGCACAGCGGCACGCAACAGCATGGAATTTCCTCTCAAGCCCGGACTGGAAGACTGCAATTTGTTATCATGACCGCTGCGTCAATCCCCGCTCTGCGTGAGGAGATACGGGGCGGCTGTTTGGTATAGACCAAGGCAGTCGTGTTCACTCAGGAGGGGATGGATAGGGGATGCGCCGGCGCTTCGCCATCACCTTCTTGGTCACAGTTCTGCTGGCGGGCGGGGCCTGGCTGCTGGATGCTTTCCTGCCCCCGCCCATGGCGCGCGCCCTGGCCGTGGGTGGCGAGGTGACGGACCGCAACGGCCGCACCCTGTCGGTGCTGCCGGCCCCGGGCGGGGTGTGGCGGCTGGCGACCGGCGTGGGCGATGTGCCCCCGCATCTGCTGGCCATGCTGATCGCGGCCGAAGACCGGCGCTTCCGCCACCACCCGGGCGTGGACCCGCTGGCGCTGGCGCGCGCGGCGGGGCAATGGGTGCGGCGGGGGCGCGTGGTCTCGGGCGGATCGACCCTGACCATGCAGGTGGCGCGCATGCTGGAGCCGCGCCCGCGCACCCTGGCGGCTAAGGCCATCGAGGCGCTGCGCGCCCTGCAACTGGAACGGCGCTACTCGAAGGATGAGATCCTGGGGCTGTGGCTGACCCTCGCCCCCCAGGGCGGCAACATAGAGAGTGTGCGCGCGGGGGCGCTCGCCTGGTTCGGCCGCCCCGCCCGGCAGCTGGACATGGCGGAGGCCGCCCTGCTGGTGGGCCTGGCCCGCCAGCCCACCCGCAGCCGCCCCGACCGCCATCCCGAGGCCGCCCGCCGCGCGCGCGATGCCGTGCTGCTCAGCCGCGCCGCCCCGGCCGTGGAGCAGGAGGACGCGGAAATGGCCCGGCTGGTCGCCATCCCCACCCGCCGCCAGCCCTTGCCGCGCCTGGCGCCGCATCTGGCGCGGCAGCTGCGCAACGGGCCCTCTACCCTGGATGCCGGGCTGCAGCGCGCGGTCGAGGCCATCCTGGCCGAAAGCCTGCCGGGTCTGCCGGAGCGTGCCTCGGTGGCGATCATGCTGGCCGAGACCCAGCCGCGCGCCGTCCGCGCCCTGGCGGGCGGGGCATGGATGGCGGAGGCCCGGGCGGGCGCGCTGGACCTCAGCGCCGCCAGCCGCTCCCCCGGTTCAGCCCTGAAACCCCTGCTGTATGCGCTGGCCTTCCAGGAGGGGCTGGTGACGCCCGCCACCCTGCTGTCGGACATGCCGCGCAGCTTCGGGGCCTATGCGCCGGAGAATTTCGACCGCGGCTTCGCCGGGCAGATCACGGTGGCCGACGCGCTGAGGCAATCGCTGAACCTGCCGGCGGTGGCGCTGCTGGCGCAGTTGGGGCCGGTGCGCTTCGCGGGGCTGCTGAAGGAGGCGGGCTTCGCCCCGCGCCTGCCGACCGGGGCCGATCCCTCTCTGCCTCTGGCGCTGGGTGGGGCGGGGTTCACGCTGCGCGGCATGGTGGGGCTGTATGCCACGCTGGCCGATGGCGGGCGGGCCGCGCCGCTGGCCCTGCGCCCCGGCCCGCGCGCCGAGGCCCGGCAGGTGCTCGAACCCCACGCCGCCGCCCAGGTGGGCGCGGTGCTGGTGCAGCCCTTTCCGGGCGGCGGGCCTGCCGGCGTCGCTTGGAAGACCGGCACCAGCTGGGGCGGGCGCGATGCCTGGGCCATGGGCTTCGATGCCCGGCATGTGGCAGGCGTGTGGGTGGGCCGGCCCGATGGCACGCCCATGCCGGGGGCCACGGGCGCGCGGCTCGCTTTGCCCATCCTGGCGCGGGTGATGGCGCTGGTGCCGCCCGCGCCCCTGGCGCCGCTGCGCGTGCGCGCCCAGGTCGCGCCGATGGCCGAACTGCCGGACCGGCTGCGCCTGCTGTTCCCGCCCCCGGGCGCGGTGCTGGAGGAGGGTTCCGACCTCGTGATCCGCTCGGCGGGCGGGCGGCGGCCGCTGACCTTCCTGGTGGATGGCGCGCCGCTGCCCACCGAGCCCGCCCGGCGGGACGCGCGCTGGCAGCCGCCGGGCCCCGGGCAGTACCGCATCACGGTGCTGGATGCGGAGGGCACGGCGGCGGGTGCGACCATTCGCATTCGCTGACAGGGGAATGGCCCCGGCCGCCATCCCCGACTATGTTGCGCCCCGATGGCAGACCAACAGCCCTTCTGGCGCGCGAAACCCCTTGAGGCGATGACCCGCCCCGAGTGGGAGAGCCTGTGCGACGGCTGCGGCCGCTGCTGCCTGCACAAGCTGCGCGACGACGACACGGGCGAGCTGGGCTTCACCAATGTCGCCTGCCGCCTGCTGGATGGCGCCACCGGCCGCTGCCGCAACTATGAGAAGCGCCGCCGCTTCGTGCCCGACTGCATGCAGCTGACGCCGGAGCTGGTGCGCGAGATCGACTGGCTGCCCCCCACCTGCGCCTACCGGCTGCTGGCCGAGGGGCGCGATCTGCCCGACTGGCACCCGCTGGTCTCCGGCCGGGCGGAAACCGTGTTCGAGGCGGGGGTGTCCGTCGCCCACCGCGTGGTGCCGGAACGCGACGCCGGCGCGCTCGAAACCCATGTCGTGCCCTGGCCCGGCCGTTGGCCGAAACAGGCAGGCCCCCTTCCGAGAAAAAGGAACCGCCCATGAAGGATGCCCTCTACGGTGGCGTGAACGCCGCGGTGCTGACCGCGATGAACGCTGACCTTTCCCTGAACCTGGATGCGATGGCCAAGCATTGCCATTGGCTGCTGGCCAATGGCTGCAACGGCCTGGGCGTGCTGGGCACCACGGGCGAGGCCAACAATTTCGGCCTGCATGAGCGCAAGCAGATCCTGGAAGGCCTGGTCGCGCGCGGCGTGCCGGCGGCCAAGATGATGCCGGGCACCGGCTGCCCCTCCATCACCGACACGGTGGAACTGACCATCCATGCGCGTGAGCAGGGCTGCCGCGGCGTGCTGCTGCTGCCGCCCTTCTACTACAAGGCGCCGTCCGACGACGGGCTGTTCGCCTATTTCTCCGAGGTGGTGAAGCGCGTGGGCGGCGGGATCGCCCTGTATCTGTACCACTTCCCGCAGCAGTCGGCCGTGCCCTTCAGCCTGGACCTGATCGACCGCCTGACCACCGCCTTCCCGGGCGTGATCAAGGGCGTGAAGGACAGCAGCGGCGACTACGCCAACATGAAGGCGATGATCGACCGCTTCGCCAGCCGTGGGTTCGAGGTGTATTCGGGCAGCGACGAATACCTGCAGAAGATCCTGGCCGAGGGTGGCGCGGGCTGCATCACCGCCGCCGGCAATGCCAATTCCCATTGGGGCGGCATCGTCTATGCCAAGCGCACGGGCCCCGAGGCCGATGCGGCCCAGGCCATGCTGACCGCCACGCGCCGGGCCGCGACCTCCGCGCCGCTGATCCCGAACCTGCGCGAAGTGATCGCCCGCAGCAGCGGCGACAAGGGCTGGCTGAACATCCGCCCGCCGCACCTGCCCCTGCAGGGCGCCGCCGCCGACGCGGCCTGGGCTGCCTGGGTGGCCACGGGTGCCATCCCGCTGCCGGGCTTCGCCACCAAGCAGGCGGCGGAGTAAGCCCATGGCCAGCGAACCCTTGCGCTGCCGCGCGCCGGCCACCGGCACGGTGCAGATCGACGACCAGCACGTGCGCGTCACGCGCTGGGATTTCGAGCCCGGCGCCGAGACCGGCTTCCATCGCCATGGCTGGTTCTATGTGGTGGTGCCCGTGACCGACGGCACGCTGATGGCCGAAATGGCCGATGGCACCACCGGCACCTATGAGCTGAAGGCCGGTGTCTCCTACCAGCGTTTCGCCGGGGTGGAGCACAATGTGGTGAATGCGGGGGACAAGTTCCTCAGCTTCGTCGAAACCGAGCTGAAGGCCCTGCCGGGCTGACCAGAAAGGGGGGCTTCGGCCCCCCTTCCCTTTTACGCCTCCAGATGCGCTTCCAGCATCCACAGCGCCTTGTCCAGCACGCGGGACAGGCCGGTCAGCAGGTCGGCGGTATCCGCGTCGCCCGCCTCGGCCGAGGCATCCACCGCGGCGCGGGTGGTCGCGGCGAAGGCCGCGTAACGGTCCTTCAGCGCCTTCACGTGATCGAGCCCCGCGCGCAGCGTGGCGTCATAGGGTGCCAGCCGCGTCAGGCTGCCCACCTGCTGGGTGGTGCCATTGGGCGTGCCGCCCAGCTGCACGATGCGCTCGGCCACATCGTCGGTCTGTTCGCCCAGCTGGTCGTAAAAGGTCTCGAACAGCGCGTGCAGGGCGGCGAATTGCGGGCCCTTCACGGTCCAATGCGCCATACGGACGCTGTTCGTCAGGTCCATGACATCCGCCAGGGCGGCGTTCAGCAGGGTAACACTGGCGGTCTTGGCGTTGTCGCCCAGATCATTGGCGACGGGATGAAGCTTCGGCTTTGCCATGGGTTCGATCCTTCTGTTCGTTGAGAGAAAATGGTCCCACGGCCGGTCCGTGCCAAGGCGCGTCCGGCTATCGTCATGATACCAAAATCTGATCGATCAAGGCTTGTACGGAAGCGGCACCGCGTCGCGCCGCACATAGAGCGGGTGTTTCGGGCTGCCATCGGCATTCACCGCGAAGCACAGCAGCGGCACCCCCGCCCCCGCCAGCATGGCCGCGATCTGCCGCCCGCGCCCCAATAGCGGCTTCGGCGGCTGGCCCCAGGCCGCGATCACCCGCCCCGCCCGGCGGCTGAAATCCAGGATCGCCTGGTCATTGCCCGGTCCGATGGGGTCGTCGGTCTCCAGCAGGCGCTTCTTGTCGGTGGCGCGATAGGCGAAGGCGTTCAGCATCACCGCCGCCCCGAATCCCCAGGCCCGGGCGCGCGCCATGCAGCCCTGCACCGTGGGGTCGTCCACATTCTCATCGGCCGTGGAGGGGTTCATGCCGATGAAGGCCGCGTGGTCGCCGCTGCCGATGGGCTGGCCGTCCCAACGGCGTTCCAGCCAGGTGCGGTACCGCCGGCACGGCGAGAACCCCGCCGCCGACACCACATCGCCAGCCAATGCCAGCCTGACCTTACCGCCCGGATCGTGTTCGCTCATGCCCCGGGTTTTCCGCCATGCGGGGGGCAGGTCAAGGCTTGATGCCACGGCCGTTACAGCGCAGTTTGTGACAAAATCACCAATATTGAGGAAACATTCATGCTGCTCACCCGTCGCGGCGCCCTGCTGGGCGCTTCCGTGCTGGCCACCCCTGTCCTGGCGCGGGCCCAGGCCCGCCCCACCCTGAAGGTGGGCTGGACCACCAGCGACAGCGCGCAGGACCCCTACGCGATGGGCGCGCATTTCTTCAAGGAGGAGCTGGCGAACCGCGTGGGCGAGCGCATCGAGGTGCAGCTGTTCCCCAACCGCGCGCTGGGCGATGAGCGCCCGATGCTGGACGGCATGCGCCTGGGCACGGTGGACCTGGCCGTGATCACCAACGCCGTGATCGCACAGATCGAGCCCGCCTTCCAGATCAACGATATGCCCTTCCTGTTCGCCGATGCCGCCGCCGCCCAGCGCGTGCTGGACGGCGCGGTGGGCCAGTCGCTCGCCCAGCGGCTGGAAAGCAAGAGCGTGGTCAATCTGGGCTATATGGAAGGCGGCTTCCGCCAGATGATCAACAATGTCCGGCCCATCGTGCAGCCGGGCGACCTGCGGGGCGTAAAGTTCCGCGTGCTGCAAAGCCCGATCTATGTGGGGATGTACACGGCCCTCGGCGGCACCGCCGTGCCCATGGCCTGGGGCGAGACCTTCACCGCCGTGCAGCAGGGCGCCATCGACGGGCTGGAAATCCCGCTCGCGGTCATCGACGCCAACAAATACTACGAGGTCACGCGCTACCTCTCCATGACCAACCACATCTATTCGATGATCGGCCTGCTGATGGCCAAGCGCAGCCATGACCGGCTGGCGCCCGATCTGCGCGCCGCCGTGCGTGAGGCCGGTGTCGCCGCGACCGCCCGCCAGCGCACCGCCGCCGCCGCCAATGCGCGCGCGCTGGTGGGCGCGTTGGGCCAGCGCGGCATGGCGGTGAACGAGGTGGCGGACCCCGCCGCCTTCCGCCGCGCCGTGCTGCCCATGTACGAAAGCTTCCGCGGCGCCATCGGCGCCGACATCGTGCGGGACGCGCTGGCGGCGGCGGGCTGATGCGGCGAGCGACTGCCGCGCTGGCCTCTCTGCTGAAGGCCAGCCTGGTCGTGGCGGTGCTGGTGATGTTCGCCGCGATCGTGATCCAGGTGGTGATGCGCTACGTCTTCCTCGCCGCCCCCTCATGGTCCGAGGAGCTGGCGGTGCTCATGTTCTCCTGGGCGACGCTGGGCGGGCTGGCGCTGGGCGTGCGTGAGGGCTTCCACGTCGCCCTCACCCTGCTGCCGGAGGCCCTGCCCCCCGCCCCGCGCGCGGCGCTCGGCCGGGTGATCGCGGCGGGCACGGCGGTGCTGTGCGGCTATCTGTTCTGGTCCGGGCTGCGCTTCATGGACATGGCGGGCGGGTCCTACTCGGCGGCGATGGAATACCCGGCGGAGCTGCTCAACATCATGGCCCCCATCGCGGGCGCGCTGGGCGCGGTCTTCGCCATCGAGCACGCCCTGGCGCCGGAGCGCGCTGCATGAGCGTGACCCTTGCCCTGACCGCCGGGCTGGGGGCGCTGGCCGTCCTCGGCGTGCCCTTCGCCTTCGCCATCATGGGCGTCACCGCCCTGGCGCTGCTGCTGGCCGATATCGAGCCCGCCTTCCTGGCGCAGCAGCTGATCGCGGGCTCCCAGAGCTTCAGCCTGTTGGCCATTCCCCTGTTCATGCTGGCGGGCGAGATCATGTCCGCCGGCGGCATGTCCCAACGGCTGGTGGAGGTCGCGGGCACGCTGGTGCGCCACCGCACCGGGGGGCTCGCCATGGTGACGGTGCTGGCGGCGCTGGTGTTCTCGGCCATTTCGGGCTCGGCACCCGCCACCACGGCGGCCATCGGCGGCATCATGATCCCGGCCATGGTGCGGGCGGGGTATTCGGCGCCTTTCGCGGCCTCCATCGCGGTGTCGGCCGGGGTGCTGGGGCCGCTGATCCCGCCCTCCATCGCCTTCGTCATCTGGGGCATCGTGGCCGAGCAATCCATCGGGAAGCTGTTCCTGTCGGGTGTCGTGCCGGGCTTCACCATCGCGGCGGGGCTGCTGGTGGTGTGCTGGTGGCATGCCCGGCGCCACCAGGTGCCGAAACTGCCCAAGGCCGACTGGAACGAGGTGGGCCAGGCCTTCGTGGCCGGGCGCTGGGCGCTGCTGTCGCCGCTGCTGGTTCTCGGCGGCATCTATGGCGGCGTGTTCACCCCCACCGAGGCCGCGGCGATGAGCTGCCTCTACGCCCTGGTCATCGGCCTGTTCGTGGAACGCCGCATCGCCTGGGCGGAACTGCCGACCATCGTGCTGGGCGCGCTGCGCACCAGCGCCATGGTCACGTCCATCATCGCCGTCTCGACCGGGTTCGGCGTGCTGGTGGCGCAGGAGCAGATCGCGGTGAACTTCGCCTCCTGGCTGGCCGAGAATGTGCAGGAGAAGTGGATGGCCCTGGCCGGGCTGAACATCGCTTTCTTCCTGCTGGCCGCCGTGATGGATGAGATCGCGATCATGGTGGTGCTGGGGCCGATGCTGATCGCCATCGCCAACAAGTTCGGCGTGGACCCGATCCATTTCGGCTCCATGATCGTGGTGAATGTGGCGATCGGCATGGCGGCGCCGCCGATCGGCTATTGCCTGTTCGTGGGCATGGCGATCAGCAAGCAGTCGCTGGCGGCGATCAGCCGGGTGATCTGGCCGCAGATCATCGTCATGCTGATCGTGCTGATGCTGACGACCTATATCCCGGGCTTCGCGCTGATGCTGCAGTAGAGCGACTAGCGGAGGGGGCGTTCCAGAAAGGCCGATTCCTCCGCGCTGACCGGCTGGCCTAGGGCGCGTTCCAGCACTTCCCACACCACCAGCTTCGGCGGGTTTTCCCGCCAGGCCGGGCTGTTGAAATACCGCATGGCGCTGCCCGCGAAGCCGCCGCCCGCCTGGCCGAAATTGGCCACCCGCGCGCCCAGCGCCAATTGCAGCGCACCGTGGAAATCCCCGTTCACCGAGTAGCTGGACCCGATCAGCACCACCTCCGGCGCCGGGGCCTCGTCCAGCAACCCGCCGCCGGCCTCGGGCGCCTGTACGCTGGTGGCGGAATAGACATCCGGGGCGGGGCGCAGGGCGTCGGGCGCGTCCTCCAGGTTCATCAGGCGCAGCAGGTCGCCCACATGCGGCGCGGCGGGCGGTTCCTGGCGCTGGAAGCCGTCCTCTCGCCGATAGGGCAGCGGGCGGGCGGCCACGGCCTGGGCCACGGCGGCGGCGCCCAGGCGATTCCAATGGGTGTCGGTGCGCAGATACACGTCGCCCCGCACCCGTGCCGCGCGCAGGGCCGCCGCGCTGTCGATCACGGGCAGGCCCGCGGCCTCCGTCATGTCCATGAAGGCATGGTAGCGGTCGCGCGCCTGGGCCGAGAGCGGCGCGCCGCACAGGTTTTCCGGGTGCACGCGCGCCTTGTCCGGCGCCACGGTGACCAGCAGGGTGATGCCGCGCGCGGCCAACGCCTGCCGCACCCGCGCCAGCCCCGCCACGCGCCGGGCCATGGCAGCGGAGGCCTCCGGCCAGGGGCGCAGCTCCTCCGTCAGGTACAGCCAGCCCTGGCAGCCCACCCGCACCTGCGGCCCGCCGGAGCCCAGCCCATAGCGCAGCACGCCGCCCGCCATGCGCAGCCAGCCATCCACCGGCAGTTCATGGGCCATGATGTGGTTGATGGCGCCGGCGGTGCGCCCGGCCAGCAGGGCCTCGGCATTCAAGGTGGGGGCCAGGCGTTCCCGCGCGGGGGCGGAGCGCAGGGCCTCGCCCCCCTGCCAGGCGCCGAAGCCCAGCCACGCCACGGCGAAGGCGCCCTGGGCCACGGCTGCCCGCCGCCCGCCCGCGCGAAGGATGTCGAGCCAGGGCATCGCGCACCCCCCTCAGAACTGGAAATACAGGAAGGGAACGGCGGCGCGGCTGTACAGCAGCACCACCGCCAGGATGAAGGCCAGCGACGGCCCCACCTGCCAGCCGAAACGCCAGATGCCGCGGATCGCCCCGGGCTCCCGCTGCCAGGCGATATAGCTGCCGGCGGCGGGCAGCGCGCAGATCACCACGCCCAACGCCATCACCCACCATTGCTCGGGCAGGATCTGCCAGGCGAGCGCGTCGGACATCGCCACCCCATGCAGCCCGGCCATGCCGGCATAGACGCGCAGCGCCTGTTCGATGTTTTCCGCCCGGAACACCACCCAGCCCAGCATCACGGCCAACAGCGTCAGCGGCACGGACAGTGCCACCGGCAGCCGCCCGCCGCCGCGCGACCAGCCGCGATGCAGCGCCAGCAGCCCGCCATGCCAGGCGCCCCAGGCCAGGAAGGTCCAGTTCGCGCCATGCCAGAAGCCGCCGATCAGCATGGTCAGCAGCAGGTTGATATAGGTGCGCACCGCCCCCTGCCGGCTGCCGCCCAGCGGGATGTACAGGTAATCTCGCAGGAAACGGCTGAGCGTCATGTGCCAGCGCTGCCAGAATTCCTGGATGGATTGCGACAGGTAGGGCCAGTTGAAGTTCTCGGGGAAATGGAAGCCCAGCATCAGCGCGAGCCCGATGGCCATGGCCGAATAGCCCGCGAAATCGAAGAACAGCTGCAAGGTATAGGCGAAGGCCGCCACCCAGCCATCGACCAGCGAGGGCGCGGGCAGCGCGAAGGCCGCGTCCACCAGGGGCGAGAGCGTGTCCGCCAGCACCACCTTCATGGCGAAGCCCACCATGAAGCGCCGCGCCCCCGCGCCGAACAGCGCCAGGGAGTGGTCGCGGGATTTCAGCTCATCCGCGATCTCGGCATAGCGCACGATCGGGCCCGCGATCAGCTGGCTGAAAATGGCCTTATAGGCCGCGTAGTTGATGAAGCTGCGGGAGACGGGGACATCGCGCCGGTACACGTCGATCAGATAGCTGACCGATTGCAGCACATAGAAGGACAGGCCGATGGGCAGCATGATCTCCGCCCAGGGCAGCGCCGCCAGCCCCAGCGCGGCCATGGCCTGGTTGAAGCTGTGCACGCCGAAATTGGCGTATTTGAACCAGGCCAGCACGCCCAGATTGCCCGTGAGGCCAAAGGCCAGCCAGCGCCCGCGCGCCCTGCCCTCCGCGCCATCCAGCCGGAGCGCGACCAGGAAGGTGAACAGCGTGACGCCCGCCAGCAGGGCCAGGAAATCCACCCGCCACCAGGCATAGAATGCCCAGGACAGGATCAGGATCGGCCAGTTCCGCAGCCGGAACGGCGTGAGGAAATACACCGCGAAGAACAGCGGCAGGAACAGGAACAGGAACTCGAAACTGGCAAAGATCACAGCGGGTTCTCCATCCCCATTATGCGGCGCGAAGGCAGGCGCCGCCTAGCCGGAGAACCCCCCGATTTCACGCGGGCGTGAGGTTTATGGACGGATATCCTTCTCGCGCACCACGCGGGTCCAGCGCTCCAACTCCGTGTCCACGCGGCGGGCCAGGGCGGTGTGGTCGCCGGTCATGGGGGTGGCGCCCTGCTCGGCGAAGCGGGCCAGCACGTCGGGCATGGCGTTCACCTGGGCCACCGCTTCGCGCAGGCGCTGGGCCACGGCCGGGTCCAGCCCATGCGGGGCGAACATGCCGTACCAGTAACCCAGGTCGAAATCGAAGCCCAACTCGCGCGCCGTGGGCACGCCCGGGAAGGCCGCGACCCGCCCGCCGCTGGTGCTGATGGCCAGCGCGCGCACCGCACCCGCCTGCGCCCCGGACAGCATGGTGGGCGGGGCGGCCAGGGTCAGCTGGATGCGCCCGGCCACCACATCCAGATAGGCGGGCCCGGCACCGCGATACGGCACATGCGTCATGCGCCCGCCCGTCAGGTCCTGGAACACCTCCATGTACAGATGCATGGTCGAGCCATTGCCCATGGAGCCGTAGTTCAGCGCATCCGGCCGGGCGCGGGCGATGGAGACGAGGTCCTGCAGGGTCCGGGCCTCGAAATTCGCGGGCACGGTGAAGACGGCGGGGTATTCCACCATTTCCGTCACCGGCTCGAACTGGCGGCGCACGTCGAAGCCTGGGGCGGGCAGCAGCGGCGGCACGGTCACGATGGAATTGTCGGTGATGAGCAGGGTGGTGCCGTCCGGCCGGGCCTGGGCCACGGCGTTCCAGCCGACGATGCCGCTGCCGCCGGTGCGGTTTTCCACCACGAAGGACTGCCCCGTGACCTGGGACAGCCGCTGGGCATACAGGCGCGCCACGTAATCCGTGGTGCCGCCCGGCGCCCAGGTGATGATGACGCGCACGGTCTGGCCCTGGCCCTGTGCCTGGGCTGGGGCGCCCTGCCCCATCATGCCCAGCGCCAGCAGGGCGCCGAGCCACTTCCTGATATTCATTGTCGTTTCCTCCTGCAGGGCGGGGTTCAACCCACCGGGATATTGTCCAGCAGCCGCACGCTGCCGAGCCTGGCCGCGGCCAGCAGCCGCATCGGCCCGGGCTGGATGGCCGCCAGCGGCTTCAGACTGGGGCCGTCCACCAGGGCCAGGTAATCGGGCTGGAAGCCCTCGCGGGCCAGGGCTTCGGTCTCGGTGGCCAGGGCCTCTGCCACCGGGGCGCCGCCCGCGATGGTCCCGGCCGCGCGGCGCATGGCCGCGATCAACAGCGGTGCCCGGGCGCGCTCATCGGCCGAGAGGAAGCGGTTGCGGGAGGACATGGCCAGCCCGTCCGCCTCCCGCACCGTGGGCACCGGCAGGATGCGGGTGGGGATGTCCAGGTCCAGCGCCATGCGGGTGACGACCTGCAATTGCTGCCAGTCCTTCTCGCCGAAGGCCGCGACATCGGCGCCCGATTGCAGGAACAGCTTGGCGCAGACGGTGGCGACACCCCGGAAATGCCCGGGGCGGGCATCGCCCTCCCAGCCGGCGGTGGGGCCCGTCACCTCGATCGTGGTGCCGGCGCCGGGCGGGTACATCACCTCCACCCCCGGCAGCCAGGCGATGTCGCAGCCGGCCTCTCGCAGCTTGGCCAGGTCGCCCGCCTCATCGCGCGGATAGCGGGAGAGGTCCTCGTTCGGGTTGAACTGCAACGGGTTCACGAAGATCGAGGTGACGACCGCATCCGCATGCTGGCGGGCGGCGGCGACCAGGGCGATATGCCCGGCATGCAGCGCGCCCATGGTGGGCACGATGGCGATGCGGCGGCCGGCCGCGCGCAAGCGGGCGGTCGCGGCCCTGAGGGCCGGCAGTGTTTGGCACGTTTCCATGCCCCGGAGCCTAGTTTGCGGGCAGCACCGCTGGAAGCCCGTCCCGCGCTGCCGAGGCATGCACTAGCCACGACGCGCGCTTGCCTGTTAGCTGTTCAATCGATAGTCAATTTCGTCCTGCGCCGCCTTGTGCTCGCCCTGCTGGTCAGCCTGACGGTGCTGACCCTCGCCTTCACCCTGACGCGCCTGTCGGGCGACCTCGCCATTTCCATCGCGGGGCCCGCCGCCACGCAGGAGGATGTGGAGATGGTCCGCCGCGCCTATGGGCTGGACCGGCCGCTGCTACAGCAGTTCTTCTCCTGGGTGGGCCGGGCCGCGGTGGGCGATTTCGGCGAGAGCTTCTTCTTCCGCGCCCGCGTGTCGGACCTGATCCTGGAGCGCATGCCCGTGACCCTCACCCTTGGGCTGGTGGGGCTGTGCATCGCGCTGGTGGTGTCGATCCCGATGGGCATCCTGGCCGCGGTGCGGGAAAACACCTGGGTGGACCGGCTGGTGCAGCTGGTGGCCATGCTGGGCCAGGCCATGCCGGGCTTCTGGCTGGGGCTGATCATGATGATCTTCTTCGGGCTGCAACTGGGCTGGCTGCCGGTCTCGGGCACCGGCAGCTGGGAGCATTACGTCATGCCCGGCATGGTGCTGGCGTTCTCGGCCATTCCGGCGCTGACGCGCCTCACGCGCTCGGGCATGATCCAGGCGCTGGGGTCGGATTACATCCGCACCGCGCGGGCCAAGGGGCTGTCGCGCTTTTCCATCCTGTTCAAGCACGCGCTGCGCAACGCGGCGCTGCCGGTGGTCTCCATCGCCTCGGTGCAGCTGGGCTTCATGCTGGGCGGCTCGATCGTGATCGAGAGCGTCTTCGCCCTGCATGGCGTGGGTTTCCTGGCGTGGGAGAGCATCACCAAGAACGATTTCCCCGTGGTGCAGGCCGTGGTGCTGGTGCTGGCCTGCATCTACATCGCCCTGACATTGGCGGCCGACATGCTGAACGCCCTGCTGGACCCGAGGCTGCGCGGATGAAGAAGGCCGGATTGTATGTCGGGCTGGCGATCCTGGTGCTGGTGGCGTTGGCCGCCATCCTGGCCCCCTGGATCGCGCCGCATGACCCCTATGCGCAGGATCTGAACAACCGCCTGGCGGTGCCGTTCTGGATGGAGGGCACCAACCCCGCCAACCTGCTGGGCACCGACCAGCTGGGGCGGGATTACCTGTCGCGGTTGCTGTATGGCGCGCGGGTGTCGCTGATCATCGGCGTGCTGACGGTGATCGTCTCGGGCGTCATCGGCATCACGCTGGGGGTGCTGGGCGGCTTCTTCGGCGGGCGGGTGGATGATGTGGTGCTGTTCCTGATCACCACGCGCCTGGCCATTCCGGTGGTGCTGGTGGCGCTCGCCGTGGTGGGGCTGTTCGGGTCCTCGGCGGTGCTGGTGGTGACGGTGCTGGGGCTGCTGCTGTGGGACCGCTTCGCCGTGGTGGCGCGCAGCACCACCATGCAGGTGCGCGGGCTGGACTATGTCTCCGCCGCCTGGGCCGCCGGGTGCTCCACGCCGCGCATCCTGCTCAGCGAGATCCTGCCCAATATCCTGTCGCATCTGGCCGTGGTCGCCACGCTGGAAATGGCGTTGGCCATTCTGCTGGAGGCCTCGCTCTCCTTCCTCGGCCTCGGCGTGCCGCCGCCCTTGCCCAGCTGGGGGCTGATGATCGCTGAGGGGCGCGATTTCATGTTCTTCTCCGCCTGGGTGATCTGGATCCCCGGCATCGCGCTGTTCGTGCTGGTGCTGGGCATCAACCTGCTGGGCGACGGCCTGCGAGACTTGGTGGGGGGCCGCGCATGAGCCTGTTGGAAGTGCGCGACCTGCATGTGCGCTTCGGCCAGACGGCCGCGGTGCGCGGCGCCGACATCGTGGTGGAACGCGGCGAGACCCATTGCATCGTGGGTGAGTCGGGTTGCGGCAAATCCGTCACCTCGCTGGCGGTGATGGGGCTGCTGGCCAAGGGTGCGGAACGCCGCGCCGCCCGCATGGCCTTCGACGGCATCGACCTGCTGCCGATGAACGAACGCGCGCTGTCCCGCCTGCGCGGCGACCGCATCGCGATGATCTTCCAGGAGCCGATGACGAGCCTGAACCCCGCCTATACCGTGGGTTCGCAGATGGCCGAGGTGCGCACCCGCCACAAGGGCGGCACCCGCCGCGCCGCGCTGGACCGCGCGGAGGAACTGTTGGGCCGTGTGGGCATCACTGCCCCGGGTCTGCGGTTGGGGCAGTTTCCGCACCAGCTCTCGGGGGGGCTGCGCCAGCGCGTGATGATCGCCATGGCGCTGATGAACGACCCCGAATTGCTGATCGCGGACGAACCCACCACGGCGCTGGACGTGACCATCCAGGCGCAGATTCTGCGGCTGCTGGCGCAGTTGCAGGCCGAATTGGGGCTGGGGCTGATGCTGATCACCCATGATCTGGGCGTGGTGGCGCGCGTCGCCACCCGGGTTTCCGTGATGTATGCGGGCCAGGTGGTGGAAACCGCCACCACGGCCGAGCTGTTCGCCAACCCCCGCCACCCCTACACGCGCGGCCTGCTGGATTGCCTGCCGGTGCCGGGCAAGCTGCCGCCCGGATCGCAGCTGGGCACCATCCCCGGCATGGTGCCCAAGCTGACCGAGGGCTTCCGGGGCTGCGGCTTCCGCTCCCGCTGCGCCTACGCGCAGCCGGCCTGTGAGGCCGATATCCCGCTGTACGGCACCACCCACCTCTCGCGCTGCGTGCTGTCGGCATGACGCCCGCGATCGAGATCAGGAACCTCGCCAAGCGGTTCAACGTGAAGCAGGGCTTCTTCGGCAAGCCGCGGGAGGTGCGCGCCGTGGACGGCGTGAACCTGCGGCTGGAGGAAGGCGCCACGCTGGGCATCGTGGGCGAATCGGGCTGCGGCAAATCCACCCTGGCCAAGCTGATCCTGGGCCTGCTGGCACCCACGGAGGGCGACGTGCTGGTCGCCGGGCAATCCCTGGGCGCACTCGACCGCCGTGCCCGCGCCCGGCTGATCCAGCCGGTGTTCCAGGACCCCTTCTCCTCGCTCAATCCGCGCCGGCGGGTGGTGGATGTGGTGGCCATGCCGCTGGTGGCCCAGGGCGGGCTGTCCGGCGCCGAGATCCGCGCCCAGTCGCTGGCGATGCTGGAGCGCGTGGGCATCTCCGCCGAGATGGCCGGGCGCTATCCGGCCCAGCTTTCGGGCGGGCAGCGGCAGCGCGTGGCCATCGCCCGCGCCCTGGTGCTGCGGCCGCGCATCCTGCTGTGCGATGAGCCGACCTCGGCGCTCGATGTGTCGGTGCAGGCGCAGATCCTGAACCTGCTGGCCGAGCTGCGGCGGGACATGGGCATCACCACGCTGTTCATCTCCCACAACCTGGCCGTGGTGGAGCATGTGGCCGATGCGGTGGCCGTGATGTATCTGGGCCGCTTCGTGGAATACGCGCCCGCGAAGGAATTGTTCGCGGCGCCGCGCCACCCCTACACGCGGGCCTTGCTGGCCTCCGTGCTGACGCCGGAGCCCGGGTTGGGCGTGCCCGATGTGGGGCTAGGCGATGCGATGCCCGATCCCTCCAACATCCCGCCCGGCTGCCGCTTCCATCCGCGCTGCCCGGTGGCCATCGCGCGTTGTTCGACCGAGGCCCCGCCACTCGTAGGGGGCGCGGAGTGCCATCTGCTCACCCCCTAGGGCTGGTGCTGCTGGTGGTCGCGGCCTTTGGCTGGGGCACCAACTGGCCGTTGCTGAAGGTGCTGCTGCGCGAACTGCCGCCCATGAGCATCCGGGCGCTGGGCTGCTGCATCGCCGCTCTGCTGCTGGCCATCGTCGCCCGCGCCCTGGGGCAGAGCCTGTCCGTGCCGGCCGGCATGCGCGGGCGGCTGGTGCTGGCTTCCTTGTTGAATGTCACGGCCTGGATGGGTTTCGCCACCATCGGCCTCGTCTGGCTGCCTTCCAGCGAGGCCTCCATCGTCACCTATACCGCGCCGATCTTCACGGTGCTGCTGGCTTGGCCGGTGCTGGGTGAGCGGCCGGGCTGGCGGCGGGTGGCGGCCATGCTGCTGTGCTTCACCGGGGTGGGCATCCTGTTCGCGGGCCAGCGCTTCGATGTGGGGCTGGAGAAGCTGCCGGGCGTGCTGTCGGTGATGATGGCCGGGTTCTGCTTCGGCCTGGGCACGGTGCTGGGCAAGCGCATGCCCCTGCGCCTGCCGCCGGTGGCGCTGACGGCGTGGCAGGTGGGCATCGGCGGGCTGCCGCTGATCCCGCTGGCGCTGCTGCTGGAAAGCCCGCGCTGGGCCGAGGCCTCGGGCACCGCCTGGGCGCTGTTCGCCTGGATGACGATCATGCCGCTCGGCCTCGCTTATCTGGCCTGGTTCGAGGCGGTGAAGCGCGTGCCGGCCAACCTGGCCTCCATGGGCACCATGCTGGCGCCCATGTTCGGCGTGGCGGGGGCCGCGATCTTTCTGGGCGAGCCCTTCGGCCCCCGGCAGATCGCGGCGCTGGTGCTGACGGTCTCGGGCGTGGCGCTGGCCGCGCGGGGTTAGGCGTGCCCCATTAGGCGTGCCCCATTAGGCGTGCCCCACTGGGCCCAGCGAATCCGCGTTGGTCGCCCGCACGATGGAGGCGAACAGCCGCAGCGCGTCGGGCCCGCCGCGATCGACCAGCGTGCCCTCCTCCATCTCGAAGGCGAGCAGATCGGCCTGTTCGGCCAGGGTGGCGGCGGCGCGGCGCATGGCTTCGCGCGCCAGCACCAGTTGCAGTTCTTCAGGGATCGCGTGCCAGTCCTGGCCCCTGGGGGAGGAATCCGGCAACTGGGCGGCCCGCTGACGGGCGATGGGCTTGTTGGACGGCATGGTGCCTCTACTCCGCGCGCCGTCCTGGCGTGAACCGGGCCCAAGCTGGCCCCGGTCCGATTCATGCCATGTAACCCTTAAGAAAAGGTGAGCTCGGCGCTGCCCAGCCCCTCGAAACGGGCCTCCACATGGCAGGGGCCCTCCAGCCACAGGGGCGGGATGACGGAGCCCAGCCACACCACCTGCCCCTTCCTCAGCCCGCCAAAGGCATGGGCGGCGCCGGAATCGGCCAGCCAGGCCAGGGCCGCCATCGGGTGGCCCAGCAGGTCGCGCCCATGGCCGCCGCCACGCGAGACGCCATCGACGAACATCTCGCCCCAGATGGCGCCCAGGTCGATCTTGCGCCAGCTCTTCGGCGGCGCGGCCAGCACGCCGCCGGCGTGGAAGACCTGGTCGGCCACCAGCGTCGGCGTGCGCAGCTCCCGCAGGTCGCCGTAGCGTTTTTCCACGATCTCGATCGCGGCCATCACATCGGCGACCGCCGATTCGGCCTCGGCCGCCGTGATCGGCCCTGGCGCGATATCCCGGCCGAGGCGCACCGCCACCTCGCACTCCACGCCAACCGCCAGGAAATCCGCGAAGCGGAAACGCGCGCCGCTGGCCTGGGGCGTGCCCGGCGGCACGAAGCCCGCCGCCGGGCCCGGCAGGCCCAGATACTCCTGCATGACCTTGGTCGTGGCCCCGATCTTGAAGCCCGCGGGCGGCACCGCGCCCAGCGCCCGCGCCACGCGGTGCTGCAAGTCATAGCCCGCCGCGAGGTCGGCGGGCGCGGCCTTGCCCATCGGCGCCAGCACCCGCTTCTCGCGCCGCGCGGTCAGGATCAGGTCCAGCGCATCGGTCATTTTCTGGTTCTCCCGAACTCGTACAGCGCCACCGAGGCGGCGGCGGACACGTTCAGGCTCTCAACCTCCGGGCTGATCGGCAAGCGGCAGATCACGTCGCAGGCCTCCCGCGTCAGGCGGCGCATGCCATCGCCCTCGGCGCCCAGCACCAGCACCACGCGGCGGTCGCGCGGGGCGGCCTCGGCCAGGGTCTCGGTGCCGTCGCCATCCAGGCCCAGCACCCAGAAGCCGGCCTTCTTCAAGGCTTCCAGCGCGCGGGAGAGGTTGACCTCCCGCAATACCGGCACGGTTTCCAGCGTGCCGGAGGCAGCGCGCGCCAGCGCGCCGGTCTCGGGCGGCGCGTGGCGGTCCTGCATGATGACGCAGGCGGCGCCGAAGGCCGCGGCGCTGCGCAGGATGGCGCCGACATTGCGCGGGTCCGTCACCTGGTCCAGCACCAGCACGGGGCCGTCATTGCGGGTGATGGCGGCTTCCCAATCGGGTTCCTCCAGCGGCTCCACCAGGGCGACGGTGCCCTGGTGCACCGCGTCGGCGGGCAGGAAGCTGGAAAGATGGGCCTTGTCCACCTGCTCCGGGATCACGGACCAGGGCAGCGGCACCTGGCGCACCAGGGCCGTGTGGGCCTCCTGCGTCAGCAGCAGGCGGCGGATGGTGCGCCGGGGATTGGCCAGCGCGGCCTGCACCGGGTGCAGCCCATACAGCCAATAGGTGCCGCGCGGGGTGGATTCGGCGGCCAGCATCTGCGGCGCGCGGGCCATCTGCGGCGGGCGGGCGCCACGGCCCGCCTGGCTGGCGGCCTGGCGGGCGGCGGCGGCCTGTGCGGCCTGGCGGGCACCGGGGGCCGCCATGGCGGCGCGCCCCAGGGCGGGCTGCTGCGGCGCCCGCTGCGGGCGTTCGGGCTGGCGTTCGGGTTTGCGCTCGGCTTGCGGCGGGCGCGGCGGCGCGTCCTCACGCCCCTGATGGGGGCCCTTGCTGGGGGAGTGGGGGCGGCCCTTGGCGGGGCGGCCCTGGTTCGGGCGGGAAGGCGGACGAGGCATGGCGCGCATGTGGCGCGGCAGGGGGGGTGATGTCCAGCACCGATGAAACAACCCTGCGGCGCATCATGCGTTATGATGGAGCCATGCAACGCATCACCCTCACCCTGCTTTCCGCGCCCGGGCTGCCCATGGGGGACAGCCGTTGGCGCCTCAGCCTCAGCCTGGAGGCCGGGCCGCATGGGCTGCCGGACACCGCCGCCTGGGCCGCGCGCACCGCCGACTGGAGCGCGGCGCTGACCCCGCCCGATGCCGCGCCGCGGCTGGGGGACATCCATCACGACGATGATTTCGGCTGCTGGTCCCTGCGCCTGGCCGAGGAAGGGCACTCGCTGGGCGATGCGGCGCAGGAATTCATCCAGTTCCCCGCCATGCTGCGCCCGGGCGAGACCCTCGTGACGCGCGCCCCAGATGGTAGCGAACGCGCATGGCGGATTGTCGAGGTGATGACGACGGGCGCCTGAAAAGCTGTTACACAGCGGGCGCCATGTTCACGAACGACCATAAGATCCAACGCCGTGCGGCCCTGGCCCTGCTGGGCGCACCCGCGCTGTCCGCCCCCGCTGTCGCCCAGCCGCATTGGCCCGACCGGCCCCTGCGCATCATCGTGCCCTTCCCCGGCGGCTCCACCCCCGACCTGACGGCGCGCGTGATCTCCCCCGCCTTCGCCGAGGCGCTGGGCCAGCCCTGCGTGGTGGAAAACCGCCCCGGCGCGGGCGGCAATATCGGCACCGATGCCGTGGCCAAGGCGACGGATGGCCATACGCTCGGCATCTCGATCAACGGGCCGCTGGCCACCGCCCCCGCCCTGTTCCCCAACCTGACCTACAACCCCGCGCGCGATCTGGCGCCGGTCTGCCTGATGGTGCGCACGGCGCAGGTGCTGGTGATCCATCCCTCCGTGCCCGCCAACACGCTGGCGGAGTTCATGGCCTATGCCAAGGCGAACCCGGGCAAGCTGTCCTATGGCTCGGTCGGCGCCGGGTCGGGCGCGCATCTGGGCATGGTGGACCTGATCGCGCGCGGCGACCTGGACATGGTGCATGTGCCCTATCGCGGCTTCGCCCAGGCGACGGTGGATCTGGTGGCCGGGCGCATCCAGGCGATGGTGGTGATCGTCTCCGCCGTGCTCTCCCCGGTGCGAGAGGGGCAGTTGAAGGCCCTGGTCTGCACGGGCGAGGAGCGCGTGGCGTCCCTGCCGAACGTGCCGACCCTGGCCGAGGCAGGCATCCCGGATGCCGCGAGCTATGCCTGGTCGGGCCTGATCGCGCCCGCCAGCACGCCGGCCGAGCGCGTGCAGCGCCTGTTCGAGATCACCCGGCGCACCATCACCGCGCCCGAAGGCAAGGCGCGGCTGGAGGCGGCGGGCTTCCAGATCACGGCACAGGGCCCCGAGGCCTTCCGTGCCTTCATCGCGGACGAGGCCGAGCGCTGGGGCGGGTTGATCCGCCGCTACAACATCTCGCCGGACGCGTGAAAAGGGGGCCTTCCGGCCCCCTTCCCTTACCCCAGCGCCGCGAAACCGCGCAGCAGGTCGGTCTTCAGGTCGCCCACATCCTCCAGCCCGATATGCATGCGGATCATCGGGCCGTCGAAATGGCCCGTGCCCGCCGTGCGCGTCAGGAAGCCCGTGGTCGGCAGGGCGAGCGACTCATACCCGCCCCAGCTGGCGCCGATGCCGAACAGCGTGGTCGCTTCCACGAAGCGATAGGCGTCCTCCAGCGTGTAGTGTGGCTGGAACACCACGCCGAACAGGCTGCAAGCGCCGGTGAAGTCGCGCTTGAACAGCTCATGCTGCGGATGGCTCGGCAGGGCGGGATGCACCACCTGCAGCACTTGCGGCTGCTGTTCCAGCCAGCGCGCGATCTCCAGCCCCGAGGCCTCCTGGTGCTTCAGCCGCACGCCCATGGTGCGAAGGCCGCGGATCGCCAGCCACACATCGTCCGGCGAGGCATAGGCGCCCAGCAGCAGCGCGCTCTCGCGCACCTTTTCCCAATGCGCCTTGCTGTTCACGGTGCAGGAGCCCAGCAGGATGTCCGAATGGCCGCCGACATATTTGGTCAGCGCCTGGATCGAGACATCGACGCCATGCTGGAAGGGCTGGAAGTGGTGGATGCCCCAGGTGTTGTCCATCATCACCACCGCGCCGCGCGCATGGGCGGCGCGGGCGATGGCCGGGATGTCCTGCAGCTCGAAGGTGTGGCTGCCCGGGCTCTCGGTATAGACCACGCGGGTGTTGTCGCGGATCAGCGCGGCGATGCCGGCCTCGTCGATGGTGGGGTCGTAGAAGGTGGTCTCGATGTCGAAGCCGGCCAGCATCTTGGTGGCGATGTTCCGCCCCGGGCCATAGACGCTGTCGGGCATCAGCATGTGGTCGCCGGCCTTGAGATAGGCCAGCAGCGGCACCGAAATGGCCGCGAGACCCGTGCCCACGATGGTGCAGTGGGTGCCGCCCTCGATCTCGGCGATCGCGTTCTCAAGCTCGAAATGGGTGGGCCCGCCGCCGGTGCCATAGCTCATCCACTGCTCGTAGCGGTGCTTGGGGCCCTCGGCGCGGGTCGCGCAATCCGGGTAGAGCACGGTGGAGCCGCGATGCACGCCCGTGTTCACGAAGCCATGGGTGCGGATGCCGGGCCGCGCCATATGGGACAGGCGCGTGTCGAACTTCTGCTGGTTGCTGCTCATGTTCAGCTGTTTTCCTTGGGCGTTTCCGGCCGGCCGGCCCATTCGGTCCAGCTGCCGTCATAGATCGCGGGTTCGGGCAGCCCCGCCTGCACCAGCCCCAGCGCCACGACGCAGGCCGTGACCCCGGTGCCGCAGGAGGTGACGAGCGGGCGCGTGCCATCCACCCCGGCGCTTGCGAAGCGGGCGCGCAGCTCGGCCGCGGGCAGCATCAGCCCATCGGCGCCGAACAGCTCGTTGAACGGCACGTTGGCCGCACCCGGCATGTGGCCGGAGGGCAGGCCCGGGCGCGGTTCCGGCGCCGTGCCATCGAAACGGCCCTTGGAGCGCGCATCCAGGATCAGCGCCGAGCCATCGGCGATGATGTTCTTGATGTCGCCGATGCCCTTGATGCGGGCCGCGATCAGGTCCGCGACATAGGTGCCGGGGGCCGGGGCGGCGGGGGTGCCGGCCTCCATGGGGCGGCCTTCGCGCGTCCAGGCCGGCAGGCCGCCATCCAGCACCGCCGCGTTCTTGTGGCCGAACAGGCGCATCAGCCACCAGCCGCGCGGGCTGCTCTGTGCGCCCTTCTGGTCATAGAAGATGACCGCGCTGTCGTTGCTGACGCCCAGCTTGGCCATCAGCTTCTCGAACCGCGCGGCGGTGGGCGCCATGTGCGGCAGGCTGGCGTCGGGATCGGCCACCTCGTCGATGTCGAAGAAGCGGGCGCCGGGGATATGGGCCTCGGCGAATTTCGTCTTCCCGTCGAAGGGCTCGTTGGGCAGGTATTTCGTGGTGTCGAACACCAGCACCCCCGGCTTGCCGAGATGTTCGGCCAGCCAGGCGGTGGATACCAGATCGTTCATGTTCAGCCTTCCTCCAGCACCAGATATACGCGGCGGTTCTGTTTGCCCTTGTTTTCCAGCTTCGTCACCGCGACGCGGCCGATTTCCCCGGTGGCCGCCACATGGGTGCCGCCGCAGGGTTGCAGATCGACCGGGGGTTCGCCCGCGCCGATCCGCACGAGGCGGATCTGCCCGCCCACGCGCGGCGGCTGCACCGACAGCGTCCGCACCAGGGTGGGGTTGGCGTCCAGCTCCTCCGTGGTGATCCAGCTTTGGGTGATGGGGTGGTTGGCCGCGATCAGCGCGTTCAGCCGATCGGTCAGCCATTCCTTGGCGGGCGGCTCGGCCAGGTCGAAATCCAGGCGCGAGCGGTCGGCACCGATCTGCCCGCCGGTCACCCCGGCTCCGGGGATCAGGCTGCACAGCAGGTGCATGCTGGTGTGCATGCGCATGTGGCGATAGCGGCGATCCCAGTCCAGGCGCTGCGTCACCGCCGCACCCACGGGGGGCGTGGCCGCGCCCTCGGCGAGTTTCAGCAGCACGGTGTCGCCCTCGCCCTTCACGGTGTTGGCGATGGGCATCTCGCCGCCCTCCCACACCAGGGTGCCGGTATCGCCCGGCTGGCCGCCGGCCTGGGCGTAGAACAGGGAGGCATCCAGCTCCACCCCGGCCTCGGAAACCGCGAGCACCAGGCCCGGGGCCTCCCGCAGATAGGCGTCGTCGCGGAAGATCAGGCGGGTCATGCGCGGGTCCATTCCTCTCTCAGCCGGGGGCGGTGATGGCGCAGCCACCACAGTGCCAACGCCCCGGTCGCGTTCTGCATGCCATGGGTGTCGAGCAGCGCGAAGGCCTGCTCGGCCGGCAGCACGGTCAGGCGGATGTCCTCATGCTCATCGGCCAGGCCATAGGTGCCGGCCTCCCCGGCTTCGGGCAGGCGCACGCGGGCGCAGTAAAGCTGCACATTCTCGTCGCTGCCGCCCTGCATCAGCATGAACTTGCCGATGGGTTCCAGCAGGTCGGGCTCCAGCCCCGATTCCTCGCGCACCTCGCGGCGGGCGGTGGCCTCCATGTCCTCGCCCGGTTCGCACAGCCCCGCCACGCATTCCTTCATGATGGGCTGGAAGCCCGCGGCATGGGCCGGCAGGCGGAACTGCTCGATCAGCGCGACGCTGTCCGACCAGGGGTCGTAGGGCAGCACGACCACGGCCGGGCCGCGCCGCCACAGCTCCCAGGTCAGCTCGCCAGAGCGGGTGCCGTCGAAGCGTTCGTAAGTGAAACGCACGATCTGCATGGCGAAGCGGCCATTGTAGGCGATGCTGTCCTCGCGGATCTCGAGGCCCGGATAGGGCGGGATCGGCGGTGCCTTGGGGGGTCTGGTGTTCATCGGGCGGGAACCGTAACCTGGGCTCCATCGCCCGTCCATGAGCCCTCCAGACACCCTTCAGACGCAGCGCCGCCGCGCGATATTGTGCGTGCTGGCCGCCGCCGTGACCTATGCCCTGGCCGCCGTCTGCGTGAAGGCGCTGGACGGGCGCATTCCGCTCGCGCAGGTGGTGCTGTTCCGGTCGCTGTTCGCGCTGCCGGTGCTGGTGGTGCTGCTGATGCGCGCGGGCGGCTGGCCCATGCTGCGCACCAAGAACCCGATGGGCCATTTCTGGCGCGCCATCTGGGGGTTGGTGGGCATGGTCACCGTCTATTACGGCTACACCCGCCTGCCGCTGGCCAATGTCACGGCGCTGGGCTTTACCATGCCGCTGTTCCTGACGCTGCTGTCCGTGCCGCTGCTGGGGGAGAAGGTGGGCGTCCGCCGCTTTTCCGCCGTGCTGGTGGGGTTCGGCGGCGTGCTGCTGATGCTTCGCCCGTGGGAGACGCTGGGCGAGGATTGGCTGGCCTCTGGCATCGTGCTGCTGGGGGCGGTGGGCTGGGCGCTGGCCATGATCAGCATCCGCCGCATGGGTGAGAGCGGGGAACCCGGCGTGACCATCGTGATGTGGTTCGCGCTGTATTGCGCCGCGATGTCGCTGGTGGTGGCGGTGCCGGGCTGGGTGTGGCCCTCAGCGTTGCAATGGCTGCTGCTGGCGGGGGTGGGGGCGGTTTCAGGCGTGGCCCAGCTGTTCATGACAGCGGCTTACCGCAGCGGGGATACCACCGTGGTCGCGCCCTTCGAGTATTCCGGCATCATCTGGACCGCCGCGCTGGGCTTCCTGTTCTGGGGCGAGGTGCCGGATGCGCGGGATGCGGCGGGCATGGCGGTGCTGGTCGCCTGCGGCCTGTATATCTGGCACCGCGAGACGCGCCTGGGGCTGAAGCGATAAATGATACGGCATTGTAACTTGAGGGAAACATCCTCTCCCTTGATGTTTCTGACATGAACGTGAAATCGACCGCCTTTTTCGGGTGCATCCTATCCCTTCTTGTCTTGATTGTGCCCGCCGCTTCTTGGGGGCAAGGCAATCTGCGCGGACAGATGCTGGTCAATCGGCTTTCCAACAGGTGCCTCGATGTTTCCGGCGCACCTGGCACGCGCAATGGTGCCCCGCTGATCCTGTATGATTGCGAGCGCAGCGGCATGAATCCGAATGGCTCCCCGACGGATCAGATGTGGGAATTCACGCCCCAGGGCTTCATCCGCAACACCCTGTCCGGACGTTGCCTCGATGTCTCTGGCGCACCCGGCACGCTCAATAGCGCCCCGCTCATCCTGTGGGACTGCGAAACGGACGGCCGCAGCATCAGCGGCAAGCCCACCGACCAGCGGTGGGAACTCCTGCCCTCGGGCCATATCCGCAACCGGCTGTCGGGCCGCTGCATCGACGTGGCCGGCGCGCCGGGCACCAACAACGGCGCCCGGCTGCAGCTGTATGATTGCGAGTTCAATCTGCGCGTCACCGATCAGATCTGGACACGCTATTAGGGGAAGCGTGGGTTACGGCGCTCCCTTCAACACCAGCCGCCACACCCGCAGGAAATTCCCGCTCCAGAGCAGCCCGATCTCCCGCTCGCCATAGCCGCGGCGGCGCAGTTCCTCGGTCACGTTCCGGGTCTCGGCGGCGCTGGACCAGCCATGCACGGCCCCGCCCCCGTCGAAATCGCTGCTGATGCCCACATGGTCCAGCCCGATCCGCGCCACCGCGTGATCGATGTGGTCCACCATCTCCGCCACCCCGGCGCGGGCCGGCTGGTTCGGCGGCGGCTGCTTCAGGAAGGCCGGCACGGCGGTGATCTGCGCCAGGCCGCCGCAGGCCTTCAGGGCGTCCAGCTGCTCATCGTCGATGCCGCGCGGGTGCGGGCACAGCGCGGTGCAGGCGGTGTGGGTCGCCACCACCGGGGTGCGGCTGATCGCGGCCAGCCGCAGCATCGCGGCGCGCGAGGTGTGGCTGACATCGACCATCAGCCCCACGCGGTTCATCTCCGCCACCGCCTGCTCGCCCAGCGCCGACAGCCCGCCATGTTCCTGCGGCGCGTCCCCCAGCGCGGGCTTGGGCCGGGCGCTGTCGGATAGGTCGTTGTGGCCGTCATGCGTCATGGTCAGGTACAGGGCGCCCAACCCGCGCCACAGCGCGATGCGCGACAGGTCATGGCCCATCGCATAGCCATTCTCCACCGCCGAGAGCACCGCGACCTCACCCGCGGCATAGGCCGCCTCGGTCTCGTCGGGGGTGGCGCAGAAGCGGGCGCCGGGCGCCTCTCCGCGCGCGCGGATGTGGCGCAGCATGGCCTCCGCGCGGGCGCCGGCCTGGGCATGGCCCGAGGTATCGCGCTTGCCCTGGGGCACATAGGCGATGAACACGGCCGCACTCATGCCGCCCTGTTTCATCTTGGGCATGTCCACCAGCATCTGGGTGTCGGTGGTCCAGTCCGGCGGCTCCGGCCAGCGGATGTCGATATGGGTATCCAGGCAGAGCGTCATGCCCATGCTCCCAGGAAGCGGTGCAGCAGATGGCCCAGGTGATCGACGGCATAGCCGCCCTCCTGGCAGATGGCGGTGGGCAGTTTCAGCGCCGAGATCGCGGCCCCCGCCCGGGCGAAGCCCTCCGCCGTCACCTTCAGCGAGGCCAGGGGTTCATGCTCCGACGCATCGAAGCCGAGGGGGACCACCAGCGCGTCCGGTTTGAAGGCGCGGATGCGGGCCAGCGCCACCTCCAGCGCCGCCAGCCATTCCGTGTCGCCGGAGCCGAAGGCGAGCGGCAGGTTCAGGTTCTCGCCCGTCCCCACCTCATCGGCGAAGCCGACATACCAGGGGTAATACTGCCCCGGGTCGCCGTGGAGGGAGATGGTCAGCACATCCGTGCGGTCCCAGAAGATGCCCTGGGTGCCGTTGCCGTGGTGGCTGTCGATGTCCAGCACCGCCACCCGGGCCGCCCCCGCATCCCGCAGGCGCTGGGCCGCCAGCGCGGAATTGTTGATGTAGCAATGCCCGCCCGCCCGCGCGGCATAGGCATGGTGCCCGGGCGGGCGGCACAGCGCATAGGCGGTGCCGCCGGCCACCGCGACCTCGGCCGCCGCCAGCGCGCAGCCCACGGCCGACATCGCCGCCTGATAGGTGCCCGCCCCGATCGGGCAGGCGGTATCGGCCGTATAGGCCCCCGCGCGGGCCACGATGTGCTTCGGCGCGGTGCGGGTCTGGGCCAGCATCTCCGGGCTGGGGTGGATGTTTGGCACCACCTCCGGCCCCGGGTCGAGCAGTTCGGCCCACTTCTCGGCGGCCTCGGCCAGGAAGGCGATGTAGTCCGGGCTGTGCAGCCGGGCCGCGTCCACGGCGGTGCCATGGGCCGGAGTCTCGGGCGTGATCCCCAGCGAGGTCAGTCCCTGGCGCAGGCTCTCCGCCCGGGCCGGCACCTCGAAATTGCCGCGCAAACGACCACGGGTGAGGAAGAATTGCGGCGCATGCAGCGCCTCATCGGGATGGGCGAAGGCTTTCATGGGTCGGGAGGCTAGCACCCGCACCGCGTCGCGCCATACTCCCCGCGCGATGAGCATGACATTGGACCCCGGCGCCAAGCGCGCCATCCTGGCCGCCTGCGATGAGTTGCAGTCCGCCACCCTGGACAGCCTGTTCCGCCTGGTGCGCTGCCCCAGCACCCTGGGCAACGAGGCCTCCGCCCTGGATGAGATGGACCGGCAGTACCGGGCGCTGGGCCTGGCCCCGCGCCGGATTCCCACCATCCCCACCGACGACCCCATCTGGTCGCCCCCGCTGGTGCCGTATGAGGGGCGGGACAACGTGGTGGCCATCCACACGCCCCGCGAGAAGCGTGGGCGCTCCCTGGTGTTGCAGGGCCATGTGGATGTGGTGCCCGAGGGTGCCGCCGACATGTGGGAGAGCCCGCCCTATCAGCCGGTCATCCGCGATGGCCGGATCTTCGGGCGCGGCGCGGGTGACATGAAGGGTGGCATCGCCGCCTATCTCGGCGCTTTCGCGGCGCTGCGGCATGCCGGGCTGCAGCCCGCCGCCGAAGTGCAGCTTCAGGCGGTGATCGAGGAGGAATGCACCGGCAATGGTGCCGCCGCCTGCATGCTGGCCCTGCCGAGATGCGATGCCGTCATCATCCCCGAGCCCGGCCCAGGCATCGAGGCGCTCTACACCGCCGAGGTCGGCGTGGTCTGGGCCTGGGTGACGGTCAGCGGCCGCCCCGCCCATGTGCGGGACATGCAGGCGGGCGTGAACGCCATCGAGGCGGCGAACATCATCGCCGGCGCCTTCAAGGACTATGAGAACGAGCGCAACCGCGCCGAGAACATCCACCCGGCCTTCCGGGGCGTGAACCACCCCGTGAACATCAACCTCGGCACCATCGAGGGCGGGGAGTGGAACAGCTCCGTCGCCACGCGTTGCCGCATCGGCCTGCGGGTGGGCGTGATGCAGGGTTACACGGCCGCCCGGACCAAGGCGGATATCGAGCGCCTGGTGGCCCAGGCCGCCACCCATGAACGGTTGCGCGGCGCGCAGGTGAAGCTGGAATTCAAGGGCTTCATGGCCGATCCTTGCGTGTTCGATACGGATGCGGCGATCGTGAAGCTCGCCCGCCGGGCCTGGGCGGACGTGACGGGGGGCAGCCTGCGTGACTACCCGGCCACGGGCCTGACCGATGGCCGGCACTTCGTGTTGCACCAGGGCACGCCGGTGGCGGTGTTCGGGCCGGATGCCGTGGACATCCACGGCATCGACGAGAATGTGGGGGTGGAGAGCATCCACGCCTGCACGCGGGCCATCGCGCTGGCGATGGCCGAATGGTGTGGAGTGGAAAGCCTATGAGCACGAATATCCCCCTCTCCGGCGCGCGGCTGTGGGACAGCCTGATGGAGATGGCGAAGATCGGCGGCACGCCCAAGGGCGGCAGCAATCGCCAGACCCTGACGGAGGTGGACAACCAGGGCCGCCACCTGCTGGCCCGCTGGGCGCAGCAGGTGGGCTGCACCCTGACCGTGGACCGCGTGGGCAACATGATGCTGCGGCGCGAAGGCACGGACCCCAAGGCCAAGCCGGTCGCCTTCGGCAGCCATCTGGACACCCAGCCCACCGGCGGCAAGTTCGACGGCGTGCTGGGCGTGCTGGCGGGCCTGGAACTGATGCGCGCGGTGCATGAGGCCGGCATCCAGACCCGCGCCCCCCTGCTGCTGATCAACTGGACCAATGAGGAAGGCGCCCGCTTCGCGCCGCCCATGATGGGCAGCGGCGTGGCCATGGGCGTCTTCACCGAGGAGGAGATCCTGGCCAAGCAGGACCAGGAAGGCGCCGTCTTCGGCAAGGAGCTGGAGGCCATCGGCTGGCGCGGCGAGGCCGACCCCACCGTGCTGCGCGACTGCGCCGCCTATTTCGAGCTGCACATCGAACAGGGCAAGATCCTGGAGGATGAGGGGCTGGAACTGGGCGTGGTGGACCGCGCCCTGGCCCAGAACTGGCTGGAAGTGGTCGTGACCGGCGAGGACGCCCATGGCGGCAGCCCCATGGCCGGCCGCCGCGACGCCATGATGGGGGCGGCCAAGCTGATCTCCGCGCTGGAGGAGATCGCGCTGACCACCCTGGCCCCGGATGGTGAGCCGGGCCGGGCCACGGTGGGGCAGATGCGGCTGTATCCGTCCTCTCGCAACGTGGCGCCCAGCGAGGTGTGGTTCAGCGTCGATACCCGCCATTCCGATGTGCCGGCGCTGGACCTGATGGCGGCCAAGCTGCGGGAAGCGGGGGCCGCCATCGCCGCCGAACGGGGGCTGGGCATCGAGGTGAAGGATTTCTGGTACAGCCCGCTCACGCCCTTCGACGCGAAGCTGGTGGCGCATTGCCAGGCCTCGGCCAAGGCGCGGGGCCTGAAGTGGAAGACCATGCCGACCGGCATCGGGCATGACGCGGTCTATATGGCCCGCCATGTGCCGACCGTGATGATCTTCACCCCCTGCCATGGCGGGCTTTCGCACAATGAGGCCGAGAGCATCACCCCCGAATGGGCCGAAGCCGGCCTCAAGGTGCTGGCCGATGGTGTGCTGGCCACCGCGGAAGTGGTGAAGGCATGAGCATCCCCGGGCGGGGGCTGACGGCGGGGGCGCGAATCGCCACCGCGAACGCGCCCCTGGTAAGCCCCGCGTCCGGGGCCATGTGATCCTGGCCCAAGAAAGACAGCCAGGAGCCACCATGCGCCCAGCCATCGCCGCCATCGCCCTGCTTCTGGCCGGGGTGTCGCCAGCGCCCGCCCAGGCGCCCTACACGCCGGGGCCGCTGAACATCAGCATGCCCGCCGATTGGGCGCAGCGTTTCCTGAACTACAGCAGCATCGACAATGTGGAACGGCGGATCATCCGCCGCTTCTACGTGAACCCGGAGGCGCTGTTCGCCGCCACCCCGGGCGCGCCGCTGCCCAACGGCACCATGATCGTGATGGCCGACCACCGCGCCCGCACCGGCCCGGACGGCGCGTTGTTGCGCGACATCCGCGGCCGGCTGATCCCGGAACCCGCGCCCTTCCTGCTTTCCGTGCAGGAAAAGCGCGAAGGCTGGGGCGAGGGCTATCCGGCTGATATCCGCAACGGAAACTGGGAATACGCCCGCTTCAACCCTGACCTGACCCGCCAGGCGGGGATGGACACCGCGGCGTCGATGCGGGCCTGCTTCACCTGTCATCTGGGTGCGCGCGCCCAGCAGGATTTCGCTTTCGATTTCTGGGACTATACCCAGAGCCGACCACGTTAAAGAGGGGTAACCATGCGTGTAGCCATCGGCGGTTTTCAGCACGAAAGCCATTCCTTCGCTCCTTTGCCGACAGGCTATCGCGAGTTCATCGAGACGGGCGGCTTCCCCACCCTGCAGCACCCCGAGACGCTGGTGGCCACCATGCGCGGCACGGCCCAGCCCGCCGCCGGCGCCATCGCGGTGGCCGAGGAAGCGGGGGTGGAGATCGCCCCCCTGGTCTGGGCCTTCGCCAACCCCGCCGGCCCCGTGACGCGTGAGGCCTTCGAGCGCATCACCGGGCTGATGATGGCCTCCCTATCCCGTGCGCTGGATGCGGGGCCGCTGGACGGCGTGTTCATCGAACTGCACGGCGCCATGGTCAGCGAGGATTTCCCCGACGCCGAGGGCGAGATCCTGCGCCGGGCGCGCGCCGTGGTGGGCCCGAACGTGCCCATCACCGCCAGCCTGGACCCCCACGCCAACATGACCGCGCTGATGGTCGAGATGGCGGATGCGCTGGTGCCCTATCGCACCTATCCGCATGTGGACATGAAATACGCCGGCGGCCAGGCGATGAAGCTGCTGCTGCGCCGCATCAAGGGCGAGGGGCCGTGGAAGAAGGCCTTCCGCGTGGCCGATTTCCTGCTGCCCATCACCAGCCAGTGCACGATGGTCGAACCCATGGCGGGCATGATGGCCACCCGCGCCGCGATGGCCGAGGAATACGGCCTGGCCGAACTCGCCTATTGCTTCGGCTTCCCCTACGCGGATTTCCCGGGCTGCGGCCAGGCGATCGCTGCCTTCGGTGAGCGCGCGGAGGAAGCGGCCGACGCCTTCCTGGCGGCGCTGAACGCGCAGGAAGCGGCCTTCAGCGGCGGCGTGCTGCCGGCCGGTGAGGCGGTGGCCCAGGCCATCCGCATCGCCACCACGGCGAGCAAGCCCGTGGTCATCGCCGACACCCAGGACAACCCGGGCGGCGGCGGCCATGGCGACACCACCGGCCTGCTGGCCGAGCTGATCCGCCAGGGCGCAGAGGGCGCGGCGCTCGCCATCTTCAACGACGAACGCTCCGCCGCCGCCTGCCACGCGGCCGGCGAGGGCGCCACCCTGCAACTGATCCTGGGCGGTGCCAGCGGCGAGGCACCGCTGGAGGTGACCGCGACGGTCGAGAAGCTGACCAACGGGCAGTTCACCCTCAGCGGCCCGATGGGCGGCGGCAACCGCGCCAATCTGGGCCCCAGCGCGCGCATCCGCGTGGCGCCGGGCGTGCAGGTGGTGCTGACCTCGCTGAAGATGCAGGCCCATGACCAGGAGGCCTTCCGCAGCGTGGGCATCGAGCCCGCCGCGATGAAGATCGTGGCGGTGAAGAGCAGCGTGCATTTCCGCGCGCATTTCCAGCCCATCGCGGAAACCGTGCTGGTGGCGGCGGCGCCGGGGCCCGTGGTGGCCGATCCGGCCACCCTGCCCTTCACCAATCTGCGGCCGGACCTGCGGCTGCGGCCCGGCGACAACCGGACCTTCGGCGGTTAGAGCATGATCCGTGCGCCTTCGCGCACGGCTCACACTCTAACTTTAATTGAGCCGCGTGATTCACGCCTGCGGTGATTCCACCTCCGGCGATCACGCTCTACCGCCCGAAGATCCAGGCCCGGATCAGGGCCCACAGGGAGAGGCGCTTCGCCGGCGCCTCTCCGCGCGCGGCGCGTTCCAGGTTGCGGGCGAACTGCCCGGCCAGCCCCGCCACCAGCCCGCGCAGCAAGGCCGGGCGCGAGAATTGCGCCAAGGGCCCGGTCAGCCGCCAGGACAGCACGACATTCAGCAGCGCGCCTTCCGGTGCCGGGGTCAGGTGGAACTCCACCTGGCCTTCGGCGGCGTTGGCGCCGTCCCGGCCCCGGC
The DNA here is from genome assembly GCF_009900765.1 of Rhodovarius lipocyclicus. Taxonomy (GTDB): domain Bacteria; phylum Pseudomonadota; class Alphaproteobacteria; order Acetobacterales; family Acetobacteraceae; genus Rhodovarius; species Rhodovarius lipocyclicus. The sequence goes on along the minus strand of NZ_JAAABL010000003.1, from coordinate 113,250 downwards.
CGCGCACGCTGCCGGCATGATCGCCCACGGCCCATTCGCCCACCCCCGCGAAGCTGGCGGAGATCGGCCCCAGGCTGGCGGTGAAGGTGCCTTCCAGCACCGCGCCCTCATGCCGGGTCAGCGCCGCGCCCGGCAGGCAGGCGGCAATGCGCGCGGGGTCTGAGAGGATGGCCCAGGCGGCCTCCAGCGGCACGGCCAGGGCCTCCTGGTGCTCGATCCGGTTGGGCAGCTCCACGGCGGGAGCCACGGTTGCCAGCACGGGGGCCGCGACCGCCGGGGCTTCCCGGCGCGGGGCGGCGGCGGGCAGGACGGGGCGGTTGGCCGCCACCTCCGCGATCGCGCGCACGATGCCGCGATAGCCGGTGCAGCGGCACAGGTTGCCGGCGAGCTCCTCGCGGATGCGCTCCTCATCCACGGCGCCCAGGCGCAGCACGATGTCGCGCGCCGTCACCATCATCCCCGGCGTGCAATAGCCGCATTGCAGGGCATGATGGCGGCTGAAGGCAGCGCGCAGCGCCTCGGCCACCGCATCGTCGTCCAACCCCTCGATGGTGGTCACGGTCTTGCCCGCGGCCTCATGGGCATAGAGCAGGCAGGAGCGCGCGGGCTTGCCGTCGACCAGCACGGTGCAGGCGCCGCAGACGCCCTGCTCGCAGCCGATATGGGTGCCGGTCAGGCCGCAGCCATCGCGCAGCGCATCGGCCAGATGGGTGCGGGCTGGGGTGTCGAGGCGCCGGGCCTCGCCATTCACGGTCAGGGTGATCATGCGGCGTCCCTCATCGCGGCGGCGCGGGTGACGGCCACGGCGGCCAGTTGGCGGTGCTGGGCGTCGAGGCCCGGCGGGAGGTCGTCCAGGCTGCCGAGCAACGCGGGTGGTCCCTCGATGGCGCCGGCCAGCAGCACACCCGGCAAGGCGACGCCGAGGGCCTTGGCGAATTCGCCCACCTTGCGGTTGATCTTGGCATAGCCCCAACGGCTGCCGGGCGGCAGACGCGGGATCTCCACGGCCAGCAGGATTTCCCCAGCCGCCAGCGCCGTGACGAAGGGCGCGCGCATCCATTCGCGTGCCGGAATGCGGCGCTCACCGCCCTGCCCGGCCACGATCATGGTGGCGTTGAGTGCGGCCATGCAGCTCGGCCAATCGGCGGCGGGGTCGGCGTGGCACAGGCTGCCGCCGATGGTGCCCCGGTTGCGCACGGCGCGGTACGCGATGCCGCGCGCCACATGCGCCAAGAAGCCGCAGGTCACATCCGGCACCGCGCCGTCCTCGATCTCGGCATGGGTGATGGCCGCGCCCAGGCGCAGGCCGGTCGGGGTTTCCAGCGCGTCGCGCAGGCCCGGCAGCGGCTTCACATCCACCAGGGTCGCGGGCCGCACCAAGCGCAGGTTCATGGTCGGCGCCAGGGATTGCCCGCCCGAAAGCGGCTTGGCGCCGGGGGCGGCCAGGGCGGCCAGCGCGCCCGCCAGGGTCTCGGCGGGCGCGTAGTCGAAGGCGACGGGCTTCATGCCAAGGCCGCCAGGATGCGCTCGGGGGTGGCCGGGATATCCGTCACCTCGCGCCCCAGATGGGCGATGGCGTCGTTGATGGCGTTCACGATGGCCGCCGGCGGGCCGATGGCGCCGCTCTCGCCGATGCCCTTCTGGCCGAAGCGGCTGATGGGGCTCGGCGTTTCCATGTGCAGGATCTCGATATCGGGCACCTCGCCGGCGCCGGGCAGCAGATAGTCCACGAAGGTGGAGGCCAGCGGCTGCCCCGCCGTGTCGAAGGGCATTTCCTCATACAGTGCCGTGCCGATGCCCTGGGCCGCGCCGCCCAGCACCTGGCCATCGGCCACCAGCGGGTTCAGCAACACGCCGCCATCCTCCACGATCAGATAGCGCCGCAGCTTCACCTGGCCGGTGGCCGCATCCACCTCCGCCTCCACCGCATGGGCGGCGTAGCTGAAGGTGCCGGTGTCGCGCACCGTCTTGTGGCCGAGCGTGACCTCCAGGCTTTGCGTCTGCATCTCGGGCGGCAACTGCTGCGGGGCGCGGTGGAAGATGCGGGCGATCTCGGCGACCGGCACGCTGGCCGCGCCCGCGTGGATGGCGCCGTCGCGGTATTCGACGTGTTCGGCTTGCAGCAGATGCGCGCCGATGGCCAGCACGCGCTCTCGCAGCAGGGCGCAGGCATCGCCCACCGCCCCGCCCGCCATCACCGCGCTGCGGCTGCCCCAGGTGCCGGTGGAATAGGGCGTCAGCGCCGTGTCGCCATGGATGATGCGGATACGATCGAGCGGCATGCCCAGCAATTCATGCGCGACCTGGGCAAGCGTGGTTTCCATCCCCTGCCCGTGGTTCTGCACGCCCACGCGCACTTCCAGCCCCCCATCGGGGGTTAGGCGCACCTGGGCGGCCTCGGCGCCGGGCACGAAGGGAATGCCCCAGCCGTGATAGACGCTGGTGCCATGCGCGCCCTGCTCGCAGAACACCGCGAAGCCCAGGCCGATCAGCCGGCCCTCGGCGCGGGCGGCGGCCTGGCGGGCGGGGAAGCCCGCGGCATCCACGGCATCGGCCGCGCGGCGCAGGGCCTCCGGGTAGTCGCCGCTGTCGAAGATCTTGTTGGTGATGTTGATGTAGGGCATCGCCTCGGGCCCCGGCAGGTTGCGCAGGCGCAGCTCCACCGGGGAGATGCCCGCCTGCCGCGCCACCGCATCCAGCGTGGTTTCCAGCGCGTAGCACACGCCCGTCCGCGCCACGCCGCGATAGGGCAGGATCGGCGCCTTGTTGGTCGCCACGCTCCAGGTGCGGCAGCGATAGCGCGGCACCACATAGGGCCCGGGCAGGATGGAGGCGACCTGCGCCGCCTCCAGGCAGGCGCTGAAGGGGTAGGCGGAATAGGCGCCGCTATCGACATGCGCCTCGCAGTCGATGGCCAGGATGCGGCCGTCATGGTCGGCGTGCACGGCGATGTCGTAATGGTGCTCGCGGCAATTGGCCTGGGCCGAGAGCGCCTCCCGCCGGTCCTCGATCCAGCGCAGGGCGGTGCCGCCCAGCCGCCGGGCGAGCCAGCCCATCGCCACTTCCTCCTGCAGCAGGATGCCCTTGTAGCCGAAGCCGCCGCCCACATCGGGGGCGATGATGCGCACCGCGGCCTCCGGCAGGCCGAGGCATTCGGCGAGCCCCGTCTTGGTCACATGCACCATCTGGCTGGAGCTGTGCATCTCCAGCTGTTCCATGCGCTCATCCCAGCGCACCACCACGCCGCGCCCCTCCATGGGCGCCATGTGCTGGCGCGCGGTGCGCAATTGGCGGCGGACGACGATGGGCGCCGCCACATCGCTGATGTCGTCATCGACCAGCGTGTGCAGCACCACATTGTCGGGCCAGTTCTCATGGATCGGCGGGCCGGCGCGGTGCGCCAGCATGTCGGTGGCCGCCGGCAGTTCCTCGATGTCCAGGCCGATCATCTCGGCGATATCCTCGGCCTCGGCGCGGGTGGCGGCCATCACCATGGCGATGGGCTCGCCCACCTGGCGCACGCGGCCATGGGCCAGCGGATATTGGTCGGATTTGCGGAAGCCCGGCAGCGATGAGGGCGCGCGGATCGGCTGCACGCCCTCCAGATCCGCCCAGGTGAAGACCTGGGCCTCATACCCCTGGGGCTTGGTGATCGCGCGGATGATGCCATGCGCCACCGGGCTGCGCAGGAAGGCGACCTCCCGCATGCCCGGGAAGGCGATGTCGCCCACATAGCGCCCGCGCCCGCGCAGGAAGCGCCCATCCTCCTTCCGGAGGACCGGCGCCCCCACCCCCTGGCGTGACATCAGGCCGCCACGGCCTGGGGCAGGATCGGCGCGTCGGCCTCGTAGCGCACGCCCTCACGCAGGCAGAAGTCGGGCGTCAGCATGCGGTCGGCCACCACCACGGTGCCCTCATTATCTTCCAGCTTGAAGCGGCCGCGCGCGTCGTCCAGCACCGAGACATCGGCGATGGCACCCACGCGCAGCGTGCCGATGCCCTCATCCTGCATGCGCAGCATGGCGGCGGGGCCAGTCGTGACCATGCGCACCACCTTGTCCAGCGGCACGCCGAGCGCCAGCAGCTCCGTCATCGCCAATGTCAGGGAGAAGCGGGCCTTGCCGGTGAAGGGGTGATCCTCCTCCGGGTCCGAATGCTGGTCGGGCGTGCCCGGGGCCGGCATGCGGGTGTTGTAGCCGTGCATGTCCGCCCCCAGCGTGTCCGGCATGATGCCGGCATCCAGGCTGATGCGCGCCATGTTGAAGCTGAAATGGCTGCCGTGGCCCACATCCACCTTCAGCCCGGCATCCAGCGCCGCCTGCACGATGGCGTGCACCTTGCCCGTGCGCTTGTCCACGAAGCCGCCGGGGTGGCGGGTGAAGGGATGGGCCAGGATGTCGCCCGCGCGCAGCAGCGGCACGACCTGGGGCAGGATCTCATCCGGGTCCACGCCGTTGCGGCCGGTGCTGGGCGTGGGCCACAGCTGGCCGAAATGGCAATAGACCGGCAGATCGGCCTCGCGCCCGATCTGGGCGGCCTTCTTCAGCACTTCCAGCCCGAAGCGGGCGATGCCGCCGAGTTCCGCATGCGCCTTCACGCCGCGCACCAGCTGCGGGTGGGCGTGGGCCATCTTGACGGTGGCCTCCACGTCCACGTTCTCGGGCCCGTACAGCGTGGGGTAGTAGTGGCCTTCCAGCCCGCCCACCACATAGGCGCTGATGAAGCTGAACACGCGGGATTTCGCGGGCTTGGCGATGAACTCGCGGAAGCCCGGCATGGTCATGCAGGAGGCACCGCCCTGGTCGATCAGGCTGGTCACGCCCGAATGCACGCCCGCCATGTCCGCCGGCAGGCCGAAGCGGCCGGAGACATAGGTGTAGATATGCGCATGGGTGTCGATCATGCCGGGCAGCACCAGCTTGCCCTTCACATCGGTCACGGTCTTCGCGGCGCTGGGGAGGATCTCGGCCTCGATGGTTGCGATGCGGCCATCCTTGATGGCCACGTCGCGGATGCCGTCGATGCCCTGGGCCGGGCAGATCACATGGCCGCCCTTGAGCAGCAGGTCGTATTGCATGGTGATGCTCCTAGTGACCGTAGCGCTTGAGAATGATCCGCTCGGCGCCCGCGACGATGCCGTAGAGCACGAGCCCCACGACACACAGCATGGCGATGGCGGCGAGAATGAGCGGGGTTTCCGCCTGGCTGGAGGCGAACAGCACCAGATAGCCAAGCCCCGCCTGGGCGGTGATGAACTCGCCCACGATCACACCGATGATGGCGAAGGTGACAGCGATCTTTAGCCCCGAGAAGATGTGCGGCAGCGCATAGGGAAAGCGCACCGACAGGAACACCTGCCAGTTGCGCGCCGTCAGCGCCTTGCACAGCCGCAGCATGTCGGGCGGCGTGGAGTTCAGCCCCGTCAGCGTGGCGATCACCACCGGGAAGAAGGCGATGAACACCGAGAACGCCAGCCGCGAGGAAGGCCCGATGCCCAGCCACACGATGAACAGCGGCGCCAGCGCGATCTTGGGGATCAGCTGGAAGAACACGACGTTGGGATACAGCGCCGCATAGGCCCAGCGCGAATAGACCAGCAGCACCGAGAGCAGGATGCCGAACACGGTCGCGATCACGAAGCCGAGCGCCGCCTCCACTGCGGTCGGCACCGAATGCTGCACCAGGAAGGGCCAGGCCGAGAGGATGCGCCGCCAGATCACGCTGGGCGCGGGCAGGATGACCTCGGGCACCTGGTACCAGCGCACCAGCGCCTCCCAGATGCCCAGGACAGCCGCCGCGAACAGCACGGGCAGCACGACCTGCGCGACCCAATGCCGCGCGAGCGAGGTGGGCGGCGCCACGCTGGGCGCCGCGGGCAGGACGGCGTCGCTCATGCGGCCTCCTTGATGCTGTGCTCGATCATGCCGCGCAGGCGGGCCACGATCGCGTTGAATTCGGCGCTGTCCTGGATGCTTTCGTCGCGCGGGCGGGCGAAGGGGATGGTCACATCGGCCACCACCACCGCCGGGCGGCGCGTCATGACCAGCACGCGGTCGGACAGCAACACCGCCTCCCGGATCGAATGGGTGATGAACACGCCCGTCTTGCGGTGGCGCGACCACAGGTCGAGCAGCACCAGCGCCATCTCGTCGCGCGTGATGGCGTCCAGCGCGCTGAACGGTTCGTCCATCAGCATGATGCTGGGTTCGTGGATCAGGCTGCGGCACAGAGCCACGCGCTGGCGCATGCCGCCCGACAGCTCACGCGGGCGCTTGTCCATGAAATCGCCGAGGCCCACGGAGCGCAGCAGTTCCTCCGCGCGGGCCACGTATTTGTCCCGCTCCAGCCGCATCATCTTGATGGGGAACAGCACGTTGTCGCGCGCCGAGAGCCAGGGCAGCAGGGTCGCATCCTGGAACACCAGCCCGGCGTCGCGGCGGGGGCCGGTCAGGGCCTCCCCCGCCACCTGGATCGTGCCGGCGGAGGCATGCTCCAGCCCCGCCAGCATCATCAGCAGCGTGGATTTGCCGCAGCCCGAAGGGCCGAGGATGGAGACGAACTCCCCTTCCTTGATGTCGAAGGACACCCCGGCCACCGCCTCCACCGGCCCGGCCGGGGAGGCATAGGTCTTACGGACCCCACGCAGGCTGATCATGGCCTCAGCCCAGCATCTGGCCGAAGGGGGCCAGGTTGGTGCGGATCGTGGCCCATTCGGCGGCGGAGAGCTTGACCTTGCCGGCGAAGGTGTTGCTGACGACCGCCTCGGTGGCCGGGCGGGTGGCGTCGGCGGGGGCGCCATACTGCATCACCAAGTCGGTCATGGCGGTCCACTTGGCCATGTCGGTGTAGCCCAGGCCGTTGTCGATGGCCTCCGGCGCGACCATGGTCCACTGCATCAGCCCCTGGGAAAGCCGCGCATTCTCGCGCCCGCCCTGGGTGATGCCGATCTCGGGCACCTGCTTGATGAACATGTCGATGGCGCGCTCGGGCTCCTTCAACTGGAAGGCGGCGGCTTCGAGCAGGGCCTCGGTCACGGCCTCCACCTGGCTGCGGCGGCTGGCCAGCACCTCGGGGCGGGTGCAGATCACGTTGGCGTAGAAGTTCACGCCCGCCGAGGAATAGGGGATGAAGCGGTGCGCCGCGCGCTGGGCCTGCATTACGGGGATGGAGGAGGAGCCGATGGCCGTGATCGCGTCCACCTGGCGGTCGATCAGCCCGCGCTCCAGCACGCGGTTGTCCATCTGCACGATGGTGATGGTGCTGGTGTTGATGCCGGCGCGCTGGGCGAAGGCGGGCCAGAAAGGGAATTCGGCGCTGGTCGGCACGGCGCCCAGCTTCTTGCCTTCCAGGTCCTTCGCGGTGCGGATCGGGCTGTCCTCACGCAGGGCGATGCCCATGGTCATGTCGTAGTTGACCGTGGCGGTGGCCAGGATGGGCAGGCCGCGCGCGGCGGCCAGGATCATGGGGCCCGCGCCCACGATGCCATAGTCGAACTGCCCCTGGGACACGGCCTGGGCGGCGGCGACGGACCCCGTGCCGCGGCTGACATCCACATTCAGGCCCCGGCGCTGGAAGGCGCCCATTTCCTTGGCGATATAGGCATAGGCGGTGGAACCCTGGGCCAGCCAGGGCAGCGTCAGCTTGATGTTCGCGGTCTGCGCCACGGCGGGGGCGGCCAGCGGCGCGGCGGCCAGCGCCAGCGCGGCGCGGCGGGTCATGAAGGGCATGGTCACGGGCTCCACCAGATGTTACGTGCACTGAAGGTTTGGTCGCATCACCGCGTGCGCGCAATGTGACAGAGAGCGCAGATATGGATGAGATTCCCCGCCCTGGCGCGGCATTGGGCATTGATGCGGATCAAGCGCCGATTTCGTCGGCACCAGTTGGGGCGCCGGTTGGGGCCTGGCCCCTGGCCGACCGCCCCGGCTACCTGATCCGCCGCCTGCATCAGTTGCACGGCGCGCTGTTCATGGAATTGACGGCCGCCTTCAACGTCACCCCTGTGCAGTACAGCCTGATGAGCGCCATCGCCGCGCGCGGCGAGGCCGACCAGACCACCCTGGCCCATGACGTGGCGCTGGACCGCTCGACCACCGCCAGCAGCCTGGCGCGGCTGGATGCGCGCGGGCTGGTGCAGCGCCGGCGGGGCCTGAAGGATGGCCGGGAGATGCGCTGCGCCCTGAGCCCCGAGGGCCAGGCGCTGCTCGCCGCCATGGAGCCCCTGGCGCGTGAGGCCCATGCCCGCACCCTGGCCGCCCTGCCAGCGGAGGAGGCATCGGCGCTGACCGCCCTGATGCGCCGCGCGCTGGGCGCCGGAAACCCTGCCTGATCAAGGGCTTCCGGGGCTGTTGGCGAGGGCGCCCGGAACGCCTATACGAGTGTGACCGAATGTGGCGCGCGGGGTGATTCCGGCGCGCCAATCCTTATGCCCTGAAAGCCAAGAGCACCCCTTGAGCGACACACCGGATACCCCGCCCGAAGCACCGCGCTATGATGTGGCGCCCATCGGTATCGCGCGGGAGATGCGCAAGAGCTTCCTCGATTACGCCATGAGCGTGATCGTCTCCCGCGCATTGCCCGATGTGCGGGACGGCCTGAAGCCCGTGCATCGCCGCATCTTGTTCGCGATGCATGAGGCCGGCTACGGCGCCGACAAGCCCCACCGCAAATCCGCCCGCGTGGTCGGCGACGTGATGGGTAAGTATCACCCGCATGGCGACAGCGCGATCTATGACGCCATGGTGCGCATGGCGCAGCCTTTCTCCATGCGTGTGCCGCTGATCGACGGCCAGGGCAATTTCGGCTCCATGGACGGCGATGCGGCCGCCGCCATGCGGTACACGGAAGCCCGGCTGGCCAAGGCCGCCGCCGCCCTGCTGGAAGGCATCGACGAGGACACGGTCGAGTTCCAGCCGAACTACGACGAAAGCTCCCAGGAGCCGCGGGTGCTGCCCGCCGCCTACCCGAACCTGCTGGTCAATGGCGCCAACGGCATCGCGGTGGGCATGGCCACCAACATCCCGACGCACAACCCCGGCGAGGTGATCGACGCCACCCTTAAGCTGATCGAGGACCCGGCGACCAGCCTCGAGGAGCTGATGAAGATCATCCCGGGGCCGGATTTCCCCACGGGCGGCATCATCCTCGGGCGCTCGGGCATCCGCTCGGCCTTCGAGACCGGGCGCGGCTCCATCCCGCTGCGCGCGGCCTGCGAGATCGAGGAGATGCGCGGCGGCCGGCAGATGATCGTGGTGTCGGAAATCCCGTACCAGGTGAACAAGTCCTCGCTGATCGAGAAGATCGCGGAGCTGACGCGCGCCAAGGCGATCGAGGGCATCTCCGACCTGCGCGACGAGAGCGACCGCGAGGGCCTGCGCATCGTGATCGAGCTGAAGCGCGAGGCGACGGCGGAGGTGGTGCTGAACCAGCTCTACCGGATGACGCAGCTGCAGATCAGCTTCGCCGTGAACTTCCTGGCGCTGAACGACGGCACGCCGGAGCAGATGGGCCTGCGCGACGCGCTGCTGGCCTTCATCCGCTTTCGGGAGGACGTGATCCTCCGCCGGTCCCGCTACCGCCTGGCCAAGGCGCGGGAGCGCGGCCACAACCTGATCGGCCTGGCCATCGCGGTGGCCAATATCGACGCCGTGATCCGCGTCATCCGCGAAAGCCCGGATGCCGCCAGCGCCCGCGTGGCCCTGATGTCCCGTGACTGGCCGGCCGGCGATGTCGGCGTGCTGCTGGAACTGATCCAGGACGAGGGCAACGTCATCACCCCCGAGGGCACGGTGCGCCTGACAGAAGCCCAGGCGCGCGGCATCCTGGAACTGCGCCTGCAGCGCCTGACGGGCCTGGAGCGCGACAAGATCACCAACGAGCTGGGCGAGGTGGGTGAGACCATCCGCGACCTGCTGGACATCCTGGGCTCCCGCCCGCGCCGGATGGAGGTGATGACCGGGGAGCTGATCGCCGTGCGCGGCCAGATCGCCAGCCCCCGCCTGACGCGCATCGACGATGTGGTGGCCGATCTGGACGATGAGAGCCTGATCGAGCCGGGCACCATGGTCGTGACCATCACCCGCGACGGCTATGTGAAGCGCACGCCGCTCGACACCTTCCGCGCGCAGAACCGCGGCGGGCGCGGGCGTTCGGCGGCCTCCACGCGTGAGGACGATGTGGTGATGCGCAGCTTCGTCGCGCACACGCATCAATGGGTGCTGTTCTTCACCAGCCGTGGCATCGCCTTCCGCAGCAAGGTCTGGCAGCTGCCCGAGGGCGGGCCGAACGGCCGTGGCCGCAGCCTGCGCCAGTTGCTGGCCTTGCAGGAAGGCGAGGGCATCACCGCCGTGCTGCCGCTGCCGCAGGATGAAAGCCTGTGGGAGAACCTGCATCTGGTCTTCGCCACCGTGCAGGGCAATGTGCGCCGCAACCGCCTGTCGGACTTCAAGAATGTCCGCGCTTCCGGCCTGATCGCCATGAAGCTGGATGAGGGTGACGCGCTGGTGGGTGTGGCCACCTGCCGCGAGGGCGACGACGTGTTCCTCTCGACCCGCGCGGGCAAGTGCATCCGCTTCGTGGCGGAAAGCGAGACGCTGCGCGTCTTCGCCGGGCGCGACAGCAGCGGCGTGCGCGGCATCCGCCTGCTGGGCGACGATGTGGTGATCTCGCTGGCGGTGCTGAGCCATGTGGAGACCACCGTCGAGGAACGGGCCGCCTATCTGCGCTATGCCGGGGCCAAGCGCCGTGCCGTGGGCGCCGAGGAAGTCGAGACCGCGCCGATCCCCGAGGAGGAGGCCGAGGTCGCGGCCGAAGTGACGCTGAGCCCCGAGCGCATCGCCGCGCTGGAGCTGGCCGAACAGTTCATCCTGACCATCACCGACCAGGGTTTCGGCAAGAAATCCAGCGCCTACGAGTACCGGGTGACGGGCCGTGGCGGTCAGGGCATCACGAATATCGGCTTCTCCGCGCGCACGGGCCGCGCGGTCGCCGCCAGCTTCCTGGTGAACCCGGGCGACGACGTGATGATGGTGACCGATGGCGGGCGGCTCATCCGCCTGCCCTCCGACCAGGTGCGCATCACCGGCCGTCAGGCCATGGGGGTGACCATGCTGCGCATGGAGGAAGGGGAGCACATCACGAGCTGCTTCCCTGTTCTCGACAGTGGGGAGGAAGAACCAGATGCCTGAACGGGTGGCCCTTTATCCGGGCACATTCGACCCGGTGACCAACGGCCATCTCGACATCATCGGCCGCGCGGCGCGTCTTGTTGACCGCCTAGTGGTGGGTGTCGCGATCAATATCGGCAAGGGGCCGCTGTTCCCGCTCGATGAGCGGGCGGAGCTGGTCCGGGCCGAAACCGACAAGTTCGCCGCGCGTTATGGCATGAAGATCGATGTGATGCCCTTCACCGGGCTGCTCATCGGTTTCGCGCGGCAGGTGGGTGCGCAGATGATCATCCGTGGCCTGCGTGCCGTGTCCGATTTCGACTACGAATTCCAGATGGCGGGGATGAACCGCCGTCTGGACAACGACATCGAGACGGTGTTCCTGACGGCGAGCGAGACGAACCAGTTCATCTCCTCGCGCTTCGTCAAGGAGATCGCGAATCTGGGCGGGGACATCTCCTCCTTCGTCCCGAAGCTGACGCTGGAACGCACCCTCGCCCGTGTTTCCCCGCAACCTTCGCCGCAATAAAAGGGAGCACCGCATGCAACGCCGTGCCCTGCTTGCCACCATTCCTTTAGCTGGAGCCATCATGTCCGACAGCACCGAAGCCGACGCCCAGCGCGCGCAGGACCCCGAGAACACCCTGCTGATGGAGCTGAAGGACGGCACCGTCACCATTCAGCTGCGCCCCGACCTGGCGCCGCAGCACGTGGAGCGCATCAAGACGCTCACGCGCCGCGGCTTCTACAACGGCGTCGTGTTCCACCGCGTGATCGAGGGCTTCATGGCCCAGGGCGGCGACCCGACCGGCACCGGCACGGGCGGTTCCGACCTGCCGAACCTGCCGGCCGAGTTCAGCCAGCCGTCGCGCGCGCGCTTCCTGCGCGGCACCTGCGGCATGGCCCGCACCCAGGACCCGAACAGCGCGAACAGCCAGTTCTTCATCATGTTCGCCCCGGGCAGCTTCCTGGACGGCCAGTACACCATCTGGGGCCAGGTCGTGGCCGGGATGGAGACGGTGGACAAGATCAAGCGCGGCGCCGGCCAGTCCGGCCAGGTGCGCGATCCGGACAAGATCATCCGCATGCGCGTGGCCGCCGACCCGGCATAAGGCTGGGGGCTGATTGACGAGCGGCGCGCTCTGCCCCATGAGGCAGCGCGCGCCGTGCGCCGGGCTCACCCGGCGCGCTGCCAGGGCCGGTAGCTCAGTTGGTAGAGCACGTGACTTTTAATCATGTGGTCGCGGGTTCGAGTCCCGCCCGGCTCACCAGTTTTCATGCAATTCGTCGGTATTTCCGGGGCTTGGGTGACAAATTTCATCCGATCATGGCCGATGGCGAAGTTCGCGTTAAACATTTGAATGATAGACTGCCGGTCCGTGGCCCCTGTGGCCGCAAGGAAGGGGCCCAGCCGGCGCATGCCGCAGGATAGCAGTTTCAGCGGCGGGCCCGATGCCACCCACGGCGCTGGCGCCAGCCAGACGGGCATGATCGGCGCCCTGGTAGCCGAACGCTACGAGATCCGGGACATGATCGGGCGCGGTGCCTTCGGCACGGTGTTCGAGGCCTATGACCGCAACCTCGCCCGGCTGGTCGCGCTGAAGACCATGCCCCTGCGGGGGGCCAGCCGCGACGAATTGCTGCGCTTCTACCGGGAGGCGAAGTCGCTCGCCCGGCTGTCCCATCCCGGCATCGTCTCCGTGCACGATTTCGGCGAGATGCCGGATTTCGCCTGGATCGTGATGGAGCTGGTGATCGGCGACACGCTGCGCCAGGTGCTGGAACAGGGCCGTCCGCCCCTGGCCGAGGCCGTGCGCGTGACCTGCGACCTGCTGGACGCGCTGCAGGCCGCACATGACCGCGGCATCGTCCACCGGGATGTGAAGCCCGCCAACATCCTGCTGACCGCGACAGCCGAGGAAAGGCTGGGCCAGGTGCGGCTGGTCGATTTCGGCATCGCGCGCGTCGAGGCCACGGACATGACCGTGGCGGGCGACATGCTCGGCACACCCTACGCCATGGCGCCGGAACAGTTGCAGCATGGCGAGATCACGCCGCGCACCGACATCTGGGCCGTGGGCATCGTCCTGCATGAGATGCTGACCGGCGAGCGCCCCTTCGCGGGGCATGTGCCGGCCATTTTCAATGCCATCCTGCGGCAGGAGCCCCCTGCCCCCTCCAGCCTGGCCCCCGGTCTGCCCGGCGCGCTGGATCTGGTGGTGGCCCGCGCCCTGGCGAAGGAGCCGGGCGACCGCTTCCCCAGCGCCGCCGCGATGGCGGAGGCATTGCGCCAAGCCCTGCGCGCGCCCGAGGCGCCGTTGGCGCCGCGCCCGGTGCTAGTGGTGGCGCCTGTGCCTCCGCCGCCCGCCCGGCGGCCAATCTGGCCGGTGGCGCTGGCCTTGTTGCTGGGCGCGGGGTTGGGTGGCGTCGGCGTGTGGGGCTGGCTGGGCCGCCCCGCGCCGCAGGCCGCGCTGGCCATGCCGGAACCGGAGCCCGCCCCGCCGCAGCTGCGCGCGAGGGAGCCGGAAGCCCCGCAATTCGCCAATGTGACGCCGGAGCCGCCGGCCCCCGTGGCGGAACGCGCGCCGGAAGCACCCGCCGAACCCGAAGCCGTGGCGCCCGCCCCGGCCGCGCTCCCGGAACCTGTGCCGCCTCCGGCCGAAGCCGCCCCGCCTCCCGCGCCCGTGCCTACCTTGCCCGCCTGTGGCCCGGCGCAGCTCGTGGTCCGTGCCGCCCGGCACCCCACCTACACGCGGTTGGTGCTGGAATGGCGCACCCCCACCCCCTATCGGCTGGAGCGCCAGGGCGACGCCGCGCTGCTGACCTTCCCCGGCGCCACCTGCATGCCGCGCGGCCTGCCGACGGTGGCGCCGCTGCGCGCCACCGCCGAGCGGAACGGCGCCCTGCTGCTGGAATTGGCACCCGGCACGCAGCTGCGGCATTTCCGCCTCGACAATCGCGTGGTGATCGATCTTTCTCCCATAGCGCCTTGATCCGCATCAACGCGGGGGCACCGCTGCCCTGGCATGGAAGCCTAGAATTGAAAGGGCTTTCCATGTCCGAGGACCGCCTGGCTTTCGCCGAGCGCGCCGTGCCGCGCTACACCTCCTATCCCACCGCGCCCCATTTCCACCCGGGCGTCGATGCGGACACCTATGCCCGCTGGCTGGAGGCATTGCCGACGGAAACCGGGCTGTCGCTCTATCTGCATGTGCCTTTCTGCACCGCGCTGTGCACCTATTGCGGCTGCCACACCCAGGCGGTGAACCACCCCGAACCCGTCATGGCCTATCTGGAAGGGCTGCTGGCGGAGGTGGAGCTGGTGGCCAGCCACACCCAGGCGCGGCGTGTCACGCGCATCCATTGGGGCGGCGGCACCCCCACCATGCTGGGCCTGCCGGGCATGGAGCAGGTGATAGCCCACATCGCGGCCCGCTTCGACCTGTCTCATGTGACGGAGCACGCGATCGAGCTGGACCCGCGCGGGCTGGACCAGGCCCTGGCGCGGGGCCTCGCGCGCCTCGGCATCACCCGCGCCAGCCTGGGCGCGCAGGATTTCAACGCCGAGGTGCAGCGCGCCATCGGCCGCATCCAGCCCTTCGAGGTGGTGATGGCCGGCGTCGGCCACCTGCGGGAGGCCGGGATCGACGCCATCAACCTGGACCTGATGTACGGCCTGCCGCACCAGGGGTGCGACGAGCTGGAACGCAGCCTGCTGATGGCCCACAGCCTGTCGCCGGACCGCATCGCCCTGTTCGGCTATGCCCATGTGCCCTGGATGCGCAAGCAGCAGAAGCTGATCCAGGAATCCTGGCTGCCCGGCGCCCAGGCGCGGTTGGAGCAGGCGGAGGCCGCCCGGCGCCTGCTGGCGGGGCTCGGCTACACCGCCATCGGGCTGGACCATTTCACCCGCCCGGACGATGCTCTGGCGATCGCTGCGCGTGAGGGGCGGTTGATGCGCAATTTCCAGGGCTACACCGACGATACGGCGGATGCGCTGCTGGGGCTGGGTGCGTCCTCCATCGGCAAGCTGCCGCAGGGTTTCGTGCAGAATCAGCCCGATATCCGCACCTATCGCAACACCATCAAGCAGGGCCGCTTCGCCACCATCCGTGGGCTTGAGCTGACCGATGACGACCGCCGCCGGGGGGCCGTGATCGAGCGCCTGATGTGCGACTTCATGGTCGAGGTGCCGGCCGACCTGCTGCCCGACGCCATGCCCACCCTGGTGCCGCTGATGGAGGCCGGCATGGTGCTGGTGCGCGGGCGCTGGGTGACGATGACGTCGCGCGGGCGGCCCTTCGTGCGCGTGGTGGCCGCGGCCTTCGATGCCTGGCTGGCCAAGGCCGGGCGGCATTCCGCCGCGGTGTGAGGCATGAACCATGCCCTTACCCTTGGTTGATCGGCCGTTTCAGCGCTTCCGATCTCAGCGGATCGGGCGCTGATCATGGAATTCCTCGCCAACTGCCTGCATGACCTGACGGCGCTGGGCCCGGGCGGCGTGCTGGCCATGGCCGGGGCGTTGTTCCTGGCGGGGCTCGCGGGCGGAGTCACGCATTGCGCGGGCATGTGCGCGCCCTTCGTGCTGGCCCAGGCGGGCCAGGGCGCCGGCGGGCCGATGCTGTCGCGGCTGATGGGGGCCATGCTGCTGCCCTATCACGCCGGGCGCATGCTGGGTTACGGGGTGCTGGGCGCCGTGGCGGGCGCCGGGGCGGGGCTCGTCGCGGGTGTCAGCGGCCTGCGCTGGCTGTTGGCCGGGCTGCTGGTCTTCGCGGCCCTGCTGATGTTCGCCGAGGCCGCGCGGCGTGCTGGACTGCGGATGCCCCAGGGGCCGAAGCCCGCCTTTCCACGGGCGCTCCAGGCGCCATTGCAGGCGCTGCTGGCCCGCCCGGGCGGGTGGCGGGGCTTCGCGCTGGGGCTGCTGCTCTCGGCCCTGCCCTGCGGCATGATCTATGGCGCGCTGGCCGCCGCCGCCGCCTCGGGATCGGCGCTGGGCGGCTTTATCGGCATGGCGGCCTTCGCGGCGGGCACGGCGCCGGGGCTGGTGGGGGTGGCACTGCTGGGCGGCTTCTTCTCGCGCGCCATCGGGCCGGTCTTCGCGCGCGTCGCCATCCTGCTGTTCGTGCTGAATGGCGCGGTGCTGGGCGGTATGGCCTGGCGCATGCTGGCTTGATGGCCATTCCGCGCCCCCGCGCCTGAAAGGCCGGCGGCGGGGGCTTGGCCGGCGCGGGCACGCCGCGCATGATCCTCAGCATACGGCGCAATTGTGGGGCATCTGCCGGCTATGAGACATTTCACCACCGAGGTGCTGATCATCGGCGCGGGCGGTGCCGGCATGTATGCCGCCATCGAGGCCAGCCGCCAGGGCGCGGGCGATGTGCTGCTGCTGGAACGCAGCCTGATCGGCCGTGGCGGCGCCACCGTGATGGCGCAGATGACCGTCGCCGCCGCGCTGGAGGCCGATGACGACTGGCATTTCCACTACCAGGACACGCTGACCGCTGGGCGCGGTCTGTGCGACCCGGCCCTGGCCGCCCTGTTGTGCGAGGTGGGGGTGGATGTGATCCGCGAGATGGAGGGCTGGAAGGTCGGCTGGGCGCGGGACGGCAACCGCCTGCGCGCCGTGCAGGCCCCGGGGCATGACCGCGCGCGCTGCGTCTATGTGGATTTCCTGTCCACCGGCCCCGCGGTTTCCCGCACCCTGCGCACGCAGTTGCAGCGGCATGAGCGCATCCGCCGCCTGGGCGATGTGGTGGTGACGGATCTGGTGACGCAGGAAGGGCATGTGACCGGCGCCGTGGGGTTCGACATCGCCTCCGGCACGCCCGTGACCATTGAGGCGAAGGCCACCATCCTGGCCACCGGGGGCCTGACGCGGCTGTACCGGCGCAACAGCGCCTCCGCCCATATGTCGGGCGATGGCTTCGCGCTGGCGCTGCGGGCGGGGGCGAAGCTGCTGGGGATGGAGTTCGTCCAGTTCTTCCCCATCGGGCACCTGGCGCCGCGCATGGTCGGCATGGACCCGATCATGTGGGACCCCTTCCGCTACAAGCTGGGCGGGCGGCTGCTGAACGGTGCGAAGGAGGAGTTCATCGACCGCTACGGCGGCACCGATGAGGGCCGCTACACCACCACGCGCGACCTCGCGACCTATGCCATCACGCAGGAAGTCGCGGCCGGGCGGGGTTCGCCCGCCGGGGGCGCCTGGCTCAGCTTCCGCCATGTGCCGCAGGCCACGCTGCGCGAAGCCTTCGGCCCGGTGATCGACAAGCTGGCCGCCAATGGCATCGACCTGACGCGCGACGATGTGGAGGTCGCGCCCATCGCGCACTACCACATGGGCGGCGTGCGGGTGGACACGGGAATGCGCACCGATGTGCCCGGCCTGTTCGCCGCCGGCGAGGTGGTGGGCGGCGCCAATGGCGCCAACCGCCTGTCGGGCAATGCGATCACGGAGGCCCTGGCCTTCGGCAAGATCGCGGGTGCCGAGGCGGCCCGCGCCGCCCCTGGCCCGGCCTTCTCGCCCGCCGCCGCGGCCGAGGCGTTGGCGCTGGTCGGCGCCGAGGGCCCGGCGCGCAACACCGCCGCCCTGGTGGTGGCGTTGCAGGCCGCCATGGCCGACCATGCGGGCCCCTTCCGCGACGCGGCGGGGCTGGCCCGCGCCAGTGCCGCCATCGCCGCCATCCGCGCCGAGGCAGGCCCCCTGCCCCCGGGCGCGCCCGGCCTGCCGCATGACATGGTGCGGCTCGACTGGTTCGACCTGCGGCAGATGCTGCTGGTGGCCGACAGCATCGTGGCCGCCGCCCTGGCCCGCACCGAGAGCCGGGGCGCGCACCAGCGCATCGACCACCCGGAAACCGAGGAGGATTGGCGGGTGAACCTGCTGCTCTCGGGCGATGAGCGGGGCCTCGACATCACCCGTATTCCCGTGCCGGAGGCCGCCTGATGCCCCAAGCCACCCTGCTGATCCGCCGTGGCGTGGCGGGCGAGCCCCCCCGCCATGACAGCTTCACCCTGGAATTCGAGCCGGGGGCCTCGGTGCTCGACGGCCTGCGCCGAATCCGCGCGGAGCAGGACCCGACCCTGGCCATCCGCTATGCCTGCCTGAACGCCAACGCCTGCAAGGAATGCATGATGGTGGTGAACGGACGCGTCACCTACGCCTGCACCGCGCGGCTGGAGGAAGGGACCACCACGCTGGAACCGCTGCCCAACAAGGCCCTGCTGCGTGATTTGGTGACCCAGATCGCGCCACCGGATGAGCGGTTTTAGATCATCACCCGGTCGGATGGAATCATCCGACCGGGCAAAGATGATCGTGAAAACAAATGCCTAGGGCTCCACGCCCTCGATCAGGTCACGATAGGCATGCCAGCTGGCATGCCCGATCAGCGGCAGCGCCACCGCCAGCCCCAGGAAGAACGGCACCAGCCCCAGCCCGGTGAACACCACGATCAGCCCCGCCCACAGGATCATCGGGCGCGGGTTGGCCAGCACCACGGTGATGCTGGCCGCGATCGCCTCCGGCACCGAGGTGTCACGCGCCACCAGCATCGGGATGCCCACGGCGCAGGCCGCGAAGGTGACGGCGGCGAAGACGAAGCCCACCGCCGTGCCCACCACCAGGAAGGGTAGCAGCTGCGGGGATTGCAGCAGCGCGATGGGCAGCTGCTCCATTGGCACCGCGAATCCGTGGCTGAAGAACAGCGCGAAGATCAGCCCCGCCACCCGCACCCAGGCCAGGTGCACCAGCAGCAACAGGGCGCCCATCAGGGCCAGCTGCCCGCCTTGGCGGCGGAAGGGCGCCAGCACAGCGTCCAGCCCCACCGCCTGCCCCAGCTCCCGTCGGCGGCTGACCTCATACAGGCCGGCGGCCAGCAGCGGCGCCATGATGAAGAAACCCGCAGTGGCCGGCAGAATCGCCCAGGCCGCCCCGGCATTCAGCATGATGGCGGCCATGATCCAGCCGAACACGGTCAGCACCGCGCCATAGCCCAGCGCGATCCGCTTCTCCGCCAGGATATCCTGCCAGCCGCGCGCCAGCCACAGCCAGGGGCGGTCGGTGCGGATCACCCGCCCGGCCCCAGCCGGGGGCGATCCCTCCAGAGCTTCGATTTTCATGGAACAGCTCCCTCGTTCTTCAATAGCTTGCATATCATAATGATATGAGTCGGTCCCCACTCTTGATTCACCTCAAGGACGGGGGAGCCCGAATCCCGTCATGTAGCCAGAGGTTCGAGGAGAGTGAGGGTATGGCTACGACCGTCCCGATGACAGCGCCGGATACAGATATCCGCTACGTGGAGAGCCCGATCCGGGCCTTCGCCATCGCCACCATGTTCTGGGGCGTGGTCGGCTTCCTGATGGGCGTGACGATCGCCTCTCAGCTGGCTTGGCCGCTGCTGAACCTGGATCTGGAATGGACGACCTTCGGGCGGCTGCGCCCGGTTCACACGTCCGCCGTGATTTTCGCCTTCGGCGGCAACGCCCTGCTGTGCACCAGCCTGTATGTCGTGCAGCGCACCTGCCGCGCCCGCCTGTTCGGCGGCGAGGAGATGGGCTGGTTCCTGTTCTGGGGTTACAATTTCTTTATCGTGACGGCCGCTCTCGGCTACGTGCTCGGCGTGACGCAGGGCAAGGAATACGCCGAACCCGAATGGTTCGTGGACCTGTGGCTGACCCTGGTGTGGGTGCTGTACCTGGTGGCCTTCGGCGGCACGATCCTGAAGCGCGAGGAACCCCACATCTATGTGGCGAACTGGTTCTATCTCGCCTTCATCATCACCGTCGCCATGCTGCACATCGGCAACAACCTGGCGCTGCCCGTGGGCGGCACGGGGCGTTCCTTCGGCGTCGCCGGCGGCGTGCAGGATGCGATGATCCAGTGGTGGTATGGCCACAACGCGGTGGGCTTCTTCCTGACCGCCGGCTTCCTGGGCATGATGTACTACTTCATCCCCAAGCAGGCCGAGCGCCCGGTCTATTCCTACCGGCTGTCGATCATCCACTTCTGGTCGCTGATCTTCCTCTACATCTGGGCCGGCCCGCACCACCTGCACTACACCGCGCTGCCCGACTGGGCGCAGACGCTGGGCATGGTGTTCTCCATCATGCTGTGGATGCCGTCCTGGGGCGGCATGATCAACGGGCTGATGACGCTGTCGGGCGCCTGGGACAAGCTGCGCACCAACCCCGCGCTGCGCTTCTCGGTCACGGCCGTGGGCTTCTACGGCATGTCGACCTTCGAGGGCCCGGTGATGTCCATCCGCGCCGTCAACGCCCTGTCCCACTACACGGACTGGACGATCGGCCACGTGCATTCCGGTGCCATGGGCTGGGTGGGCTTCATCACCTTCGGCGCGCTGTACTGGCTGTTCCCGGTGCTGTGGCGCAAGTCCCGCCTGTATTCCGAGCGCTTGGTGGCCTGGCACTTCTGGATCGCCACCCTGGGCATCGTGCTCTACATCACCGCGATGTGGGTCTCGGGCATCATGCAAGGCCTGATGTGGCGCGCGACGGATGAGCTGGGCTTCCTGCAGTACAGCTTCATCGAGACCGTGGCGGCGATGCACCCCTACTACGTCATCCGCATGCTGGGCGGCCTGCTGTATCTGGCCGGTTCGCTGATCATGGTCTGGAACCTCTATAAGACCGTGACGATGGTCGAGAGCGAGGAGCCGCAGGCCCTTCCCTCCGGCGCTGTCGCCGCGGCGGCCGAGTAAGGAGGCACGCACATGGCATTCAAGTTCAGCCACGGCACCATTGAGCGGAACCTCATCCTGCTCGGCGTGCTGACCCTGATCACCGTTTCCATCGGCGGCCTGGCGCAGGTCGTGCCGCTGTTCACGGTGGAATCCACCATCGAGCGGGTGGAGGGCACCCGCCCGTACTCCCCGCTCGAACTGATGGGCCGCGAGATCTATGTGCGTGAGGGGTGCTACACCTGCCACAGCCAGATGATCCGCCCCTTCCGCGACGAGGCGGAGCGCTACGGCCACTACTCGCTGGCGGCCGAGAGCATGTACGACCGCCCCTTCCAGTGGGGTTCCAAGCGCACCGGGCCCGACCTGGCGCGCGTGGGCGGGCGCTATTCGGATGACTGGCACGCCCAGCATCTGCGCAGCCCCCGCGCCGTGGTGCCCGAAAGCGTGATGCCGCCCTACGCCTTCCTGGACCGCCCGCTGGACTATCGCCGGGTGGGTGCCAGCATGGCCACGCTGCGCGCGCTGGGCGTTCCCTACACGGATGAGATGATCCGCAACGCCGACGCCGACCTGCGCGCCCAGGCGAACCCCGAGGCCGATGGCGCGGGCCTTGCCTCGCGCTATGCCCGGGCCCGCCAGGGGGTGTTCGACGGCAACAGCGCCGAAGTGACGGAGATGGATGCCGTCGTCGCCTTTCTGCAGATGTTGGGCACGCTCGTGCAGTTCCGCGACGTGACGCCCGAACAGCTGCGGCAACAGTAAGGGAGAGGGATCGATGATCGACGAACTCGCCCGCCACCACGGCGTCTTCGCCACGCTCTGGGTGGTGTGGTTCTTCGTTCTGTTCAGCGGGATCCTGGTCTGGGTCCTGCTGCCCTCCCGCAAGCGCGAGCTGGAAAGCCACGCGCAGATTCCCCTCCGCAAGGACGGCTGACATGCCCACGAAGATCGAGAAGGACGCCATCTCCGGCCAGAACACCACTGGCCATGAGTGGGATGGGCTGAAGGAGCTGAACACGCCCCTGCCCCGCTGGTGGCTGTACACCTTCTATGCCTGCATCCTGTTCGCGCTGGTCTGGATGGTCATGTACCCGTCCATCCCCATCCGCGGCCTGACCGGCGTCACCGGCTATATCGCGCGTGAGGCAGGCACCGCCGAGTTGGCCGAGGCGCGCACCCGGGCCGAGCCGATGATGGCCCGGCTGCGCGCGGCCACCCCGGCCCAGATCGCGGCGGACCCGGAGCTGCGCGCCTATGCCATCGCCGGCGGGCGCGTGGCCTTCGCCAACAACTGCGCCGCCTGCCATGGCGCGGGTGGGCAGGGTGCCACGGGCGGCTACCCGACCCTGGCCGACGATGACTGGCTGTGGGGCGGCACGCTGGCCGATATCCGCACCACCATCACCCACGGCATCCGCAACCAGGATGACGATGAGGCCCGCACCTCCGTCATGCCGCGCTTTCTGGGCGATGGCATGCTGAACCGGGCGCAGATCCAGGACGTGGCCCAGCATGTGCTGGGGCTCTCGGGCCTGGCGACGGACCAGGCTGCCGCTGCGCGCGGTGCCACCGTGTTCGCCGAGAACTGCGTGAGCTGCCATGGCGAGCAAGGCGAGGGCAATCAGGAACTGGGTGCCCCCCGCCTGAGCGACCGTATCTGGCTGAACGGTCCTGACGTGCGCACCATCGAGGCGTTCATCAGCAACCCGCGCCTGGGCGTGATGCCGGCCTTCGGCCAGCGCCTGGATGGGGCGACCATCAACATGCTGGCCGTCTATGTGCACTCCCTGGGTGGGGGCCGGTAAAGCATCATGTCGCATATCGGCGCCGTCGAACCGGAACAGCCGCAGAGCCTCTACGCGGACCATAAGAAGGTCTATCCGCGTGCCGTCTCCGGCAGGGTTCGGCGGGTGAAGTGGGCGGTGCTGATCCTGCTCCTGGGTCTGTACTACATCGTGCCCTGGCTGCGGTGGGACCGCGGCCCGGGTGCGCCCGATCAGGCGGTGCTGGTGGATATGAGCCACGCCCGCCTGTTCTTCTTTTGGATCGAGTTGTGGCCGCAGGAGGTCTATTTCCTGACCGGCATCCTGGTGCTGGCGGCGATCGGCCTGTTCGCCGCCACATCCCTGTTCGGCCGCGTCTGGTGTGGCTTCACCTGCCCGCAGACGGTCTGGACCGACCTGTTCATGTGGGTGGAACGTCAGATCGAGGGCGACCGCAACGCCCGCATGAAGCTCGATGCCCAGCCCATGTCGGGCCACAAGCTGATGCTGAAATCGGCCAAGCACGCGGCCTGGCTGCTGATCGCGGCGGTCACCGGCGGTGCCTGGATCATGTATTTCGTGGATGCGCCGACCTTCGTGCGCGGCGTCTTCACCGGAGCCGCCAGCCTGCAGGCCTATTTCTTCTTCGGCCTGTTCACCGTCACCACCTACACGCTCGCGGGCTTCGCGCGCGAACAGGTGTGCACCTACATGTGCCCCTGGCCGCGCTTCCAGGGCGCGATGCTGGACGACCAGTCCTATGTCGTCAGCTACCGCGCTTGGCGTGGGGAGCCGCGCGGCAAGGCCAAGGCCGACAATGTGGGCGATTGCGTGGATTGCGGGGCCTGCGTGCATGTCTGCCCCACGGGCATCGACATCCGCGACGGCCAGCAGCTGGAATGCATCGGCTGCGGCCTGTGCGTGGATGCCTGCAACGACGTGATGCGCAAGTTGCACCGCCCCGAGGGGCTGATCGCCTTCGAGACGCTGGCCAATATCGCAGCCAGCACCGCCGCCACCCAGTCCATGCCGGCCTGCGCCGAGCGGCTGGAGGTGGGTATGAAGGTGCGGCATGTGCCCAAGCTGATCCGCTCGCGCACCATCCTGTATAGCGCCGTGCTGGGGGTGGTGGCGGCGATCATGCTGGGCGCCTTCCTGCTGCGGGAAACGGTGGGCCTGTCGGTGATCCGCGACCGCGCGCCGCTGTTCGTGCGACTTTCGGATGGCGGCATCCGCAATGCCTACACCATCAAGATGTCGAACAAGGCCCGCGAGGTGGCACATTACGCCCTGGTGCTGGAAGGCGCGAACACCGCCCGCCTGCAGGTGGTGGCGCAGAATGCCCAGACCGACGCCCAGGGCCGCCCGGTGCTGGAAACCAGGCCCGACGGCATCACGGAATGGCGCGTGCTGGTCACGGCACCCGCCGGGCTTGCGCTGCCTCAAAGCATCCCCGTCTCCTTCCGGCTACTGGATGCTGCGGGGCGGCCGGTCGCCCGGCATGACAGCGTCTTCCTGGGGCCTGAACGATGAGCACGCAAAGCTACGATCCCTCTCGCGGGCGCTGGGTGCCCTGGGCCTTCACGGGGGGGATGCTGCTGGTGGTGGTGGTGAATGGCGTGCTGATCTGGGCCGCCCTCAGCACCTTCACCGGCGTGAACACGCCGCGCGCCTATGATCGCGGCCGCACCTACAATGACGTGCTGCATGAGGCGGCGCGCCAGGATGCGCTGGGCTGGCACCCGCGCGTGCGGCTGGAAGCGGGCACGCTGCGAATCGAGGTCCGCGACACCGCCGGCAACCCGGTGCCCGGGGACCTGCTGGGCCATCTGCTGCGCCCGCTGACGGGTGAGCGCCTGCCGCTGTTGATCTCCAGCACCGCCCCCGGCGTGTGGCGGGCCGATGCCGCCGCTGCCCAGGCCGGGCAGTGGGACACGCAGCTGGTGCTGCATGGGCCGGGCGGCGTGCTGGATATCCGTGAAAGGGTGATCGTGCCGTGAGCGTGATCGGGCGCGTCATTCCCGCCGAGGCGGGCCAGACGGCGGTGTGCGCGCATTGCGCGGCGCCGCTGCCGGCCGGCGCCGCCCGCTTCTGCTGCACGGGCTGCGAGGCCGCGCACGGGCTGGTGGAGGGGCTGGGTCTCGAAGCCTTCTATCGCCGGCGAGAGGCCGAGGCCGGCACGCTGCGCCCGGTCGAGGCGCCCGCCGCCGAACTTTCTGCCCATGCCGAGCGCCTGCCCGATGGCGACCACCGCATCGACCTGTTGGTGGGTGGCTTGGTGTGCGGGGCCTGCGTGTGGCTGGTGGAACAGGCGCTGGCCGCCGAACCCGATGTGATCTCCGCCCGCGCCAGCCTTTCGACCCGGCGCCTGACCATCCGCTGGCGCGGCGGGCCGGAGCGCGCGGACGCGCTGGGCCTGCTGCTGGCGCGGCTGGGTTTCCGCGTCGCCCCCTGGTCCCCCGCCTGCTTCCGCGCGGCCGAGGACAAGGAGGGCCGCGCCCTGGTGCGCGCGCTCGGCATCGCCGCCTTCGGCTCGATGAATGTGATGCTCGTCTCGGTCGCCGTCTGGGTGGGCGAGGATATGGGCGAGGCCACCCGCGCGGCCATGCATTGGCTGGCCATGCTGGTGGCGCTGCCGGTGGTGCTGGTGGCGGGCATGCCCTTCTACCGCCCGGCCTGGGAAGGGCTGCGGGCGGGCCGGCTGACCATGGACCTGGCAGTGTCCATCGGCGTGCTGGCCACCACGCTGATGAGCGTGTCCGAAACCCTCCGCAACGGCCAGTTCACCTGGTTCGATGGCGCGACCTCGCTGCTGGCGCTACTGCTGGCCGGGCGCGTACTGAACCATGCCGGACGCAGGCGCGCCCGCCGCGCGGCGGCCGAGCTGGTGGCCCTGCAGCAGGGCACCGCCACCCGGGTGGAGGCCGATGGCCGCGTGGTGGCGCATGGGCTGGAAGCCTTCGCCCCCGGCGACCGGCTGCTGGTCGCTGCCGGTGAGCGCTTGGGCCTGGACGCCACCCTGGAATCGCCCGAAGCACTTCTGGATACCGCCGCCACCACGGGCGAGAGCCTGCCCCGCCGCTTTGTGCGCGGTGAGGCGCTGCCGGCGGGCGCGATCAACATGGGCGTGCCCTTCACCGCGACCGTCACGGCCCGGGTGGCCGAGGGCTCGCTGGCGGCCATGCAGCGCCTGCTGGAACAGGCCGAGCAGGGCAAGTCCGGCATCGTCTCGATCGCCGACAAGGCCGCGAAGATCTACATGCCGGTCGCCCATGCCGTGGCGCTGGCGACCTTTCTGGGCTGGTGGCTGCTGGGCGGGCTGAACTGGCAGGAGGCGCTGGTGCCCGCCGTGGCCGCGCTGATCGTCACCTGCCCCTGCGGGCTGGCCATCGCCGTGCCCGCCGTGCAGGTGGTGGCGGCGGGCGCGCTGTTCCGGCGCGGCGTGCTGCTGGCCCGCCCCGATGCGCTGGAACGCCTGGCCACCGCCCGCCATGCCGTGCTGGACAAGACCGGCACCCTGACCGAGGGCCGCCCCAGCCTGCTGCCCGGCGCCTGGACCGCCGATGACCTGCGCCAGGCGGCCTCGCTGGCCACGGCCAGCCGCCACCCGCTGGCCCGCGCCCTGGTCCGCGCCTGCCCCGAAGCCCCGCTGGCCGAGGGCGTGGTGGAAATCCCCGGCCACGGGATGGAGCTGGACGGCACCCGCCTGGGTTCCGCCGCCTTCACCGAGGCCTCCGACCCCGCCGATGGCATGGCCCTGTGGCTGGCCCGCCCGGGCGAGACGCCCATCCGCTTCCGCTTCGCCGATGAGCTGCGGGAAGACGCGGCGGCCGCCGTCGCCGATCTGCGGCGGGAGGGGCTGACGATGGAGATCCTCTCGGGCGATGCGGCGCCCGCCGTGGCGGCCGTGGCCACGCAGCTGGCGATCCGCGACTGGCGCGCCTGGGCCGACCCCGCGGCCAAGGAGGCCCGCATGGCCGCCCTGGCCGAGGACGGCCGCAACGCCCTGATGCTGGGCGATGGCATGAACGACGCGGCGGCCCTGGCCCGCGCCTATGTCTCCGCCTGCCCGGCGGGGGCCACCAGCCTCGCGCAGTCCAGCGCCGACATCGTGCTAACGGCGGAGGGGCTGGCGCCCATTCCCGCCGCCATCCGCCTCGCGCGCCGCGCCCAACGCATTGCGCGCCAGAACATCGCGCTCAGCCTGGTCTACAATGTGCTGGCGGTGCCGATGGCGGTCGCGGGCTTGGTCACGCCACTGATCGCGGCGGGGGTGATGGCCACATCCTCCCTGATCGTGATCGGCAACGCGCTGAGAACGGGAGGCGACGCATGAGCGCCCTGATCCTGCTGGTGCCGCTGGCGCTGTTCATGGGCTTGCTCGGCCTGTTCGGCTTCCTCTGGGCGCTGCGCACCCGACAGTATGAGGACCTGGACGGCGCAGCCGCCCGGATCCTGTTCGACGACGAACCTCACAAAAAGGAGAAGTAATATGGTTGCCGGCCGCGTGTTCTTTCTGGCCCTTTCCGCCCTGATCGCCCTGGTGGGTTTGTTCACGGCCGCCCGTTCCGAAGGTTATCTGAATTTCTTCGGCTTCGCGTTGCTGGCCTTCGGCGTGCTCTTCGGCCTGAGCGTGGTGAAGCGTCACTTCGACGAGGCGGACGCTCACTGAGCCCGTTGCTTGAGGTTGCATGCCAACTCAGGCTATCATGACGGCTGCCTACTGGGAGGGCAGCCGGTGAATCCTGTCGACTCGACGCGCGCATCCGAAACTTGCGCCCCCACCAGCGGGCCCGTAGCCTGCGCCAAATGCGGCAGCCGGGTGGCGGGCATCTGCGCCGCCCTGGATATGGCGGGGTTGGAGGAGATTTCCCACGAAACCCGCCGCACGCAGGTGAACCCGCGCGACGTGCTGTATCATGAGGGCGATTCGGCCCAGTCGGTCGTGATGCTGACGCGCGGGGTGGCGAAGCTGACCCGCCAGATGCCCGACGGCCGCCAGCAGGTGCTGGGTTTCCGATTCGCGGGCGACATCCTGGGCTTCACCACCCGCCGCACCTTCCTCTCGGATGCCGAGATGCTGACCGAGGGGCAGGTGTGCCGCATCTCGCGGCGCGATTTCGAGGGCATGCTGGCGCGTTTCCCCGCCACCCAGCGCCGCCTGATCGAACTGTGCAGCCAGGAACTGGCGGAGACCCAGGAACAGCTGGTGACCGTGGGCCGCCGCCAGGCGGAACAGCGCGTGGCCGCCTTCCTGATCACGCTGGCCGAGGCCGCCCGCCGCCGCAACCAGCCGCATGACGTGCTGGACATGCCGATGACCCGCGCCGAGATCGGCGATCTGCTGGGGCTGGCGCTGGAAACCGTCAGCCGCGCCTTCACCGCGCTGAAGAAGCGCGGCCTGGTGAAGGAGCCAGGCGGGCATAAAGTGGAGCTGCCGGATATCCCGGCCCTGGCCGCCCTGGCCGATGGGGATATGGACTAAGTCCAATCGACATTCACGTTGCGGGTGCGTCTGGCGGTGCTTTTTCACGCCAGCAGCGTCAGAACCCTTGCCAATGCCACAGCATTGGCGGCGGCTTCTTCCTCCCCGGCGCGAAAAATCCCCGGCCAGCCGCCTCCCGAACCTGAACGTCGATTGGACCTAGGCTATTCCGAGAAGCGCAGGTGCTCGGCCAGTATGGCCAGCACCCGCGGGATGCCCAGCGCCTCCATGGCGCCGGACCAGCCCTCGGCCACGGCCAGCAGGGTGTCGGAGCCCGGGCCCTCATAGCCGAAGGCGGCGTCCAGGATCTGGGGCGCGCGCCCCATCGCCAGCAACAGCAGGATCAACGCCAGCGCAAGCCCGGCCCGCCGCGCGGGCAGCGTGGCCGTCTTGGCCGAAAAATCATCCGCGCCCCGCATATGGGTGGCATCGGGAAGCCAGGGCTGCCGCATCCGCGCCTCCGATCAGAACTGGAAGTAGATGAAGGGTGCCACACCGGCCGGGCCGAGCGTGAGCACGATGACCAGCGCCAGCCCGAAGCCCAGCCCCAGCGCCCAGGCGGGCAGCGGGCGCAGGGCCGCTTCCAGTCGTTGCGGCCAGTGCGGCGGGGTGACGTGCAGCGCCAGCGCGGCGGCGGTGATGGCGACCAGCCACAGGGTGACCGCCTCCCCTTCCCCACCCTGGCCGAGGGCCGCCAGCATGGCGCCCGCCGTGTCCATGTCCGTGGCCCGGAACAGCACCCAGCCCAGGCAGGTGATGTGGAAGGTGATCAGCACGCCGCCGATGCGCCCGAAGCGCCCTTCCAGCCCCAGCAACCGTTCCAGCACCAGCGCCAGCCCGTGCAGCACGCCCCAAAGCAGGAAGTTCCACGCCGCCCCGTGCCACAGCCCGGACAGCGCCATGGCCAGCAGCGCGTTGCGCGCGGTGAACCAGCGCCCGCCCCGGTCGCCGCCCAGCGGCTTGTAGACGTAATCGCGGAACCAGAAGCTGAGCGAGATATGCCAGCGCCGCCAGAACTCCCGCAGGGAGGCCGCGCGGTAGGGCTGGTCGAAATTGCGCGGGAAGTGATAGCCGAGCAGCGCCGCCACCCCGATCGCCATGTCCGAATAGGCCGAGAAATCGCACCAGATCTGCGCGGCATAGCCATAGATGGCCAGCGCCGCCCGCGCGCCCGAAAGCCCGGCCGGGTCGCGGAAGGCGGGGTCCACCAGCTCCACCGCCAGGGTGTTGGCCAGCCACAGCTTCTTGACCAAGCCGCCCAGGATCAGCAGGCAGGCCATGATGAAGGGCACGCGGCTGGCATCGGGGCGGGCTTGCAGTTGCGGCAGGAAATGCGCGGCGCGCACGATCGGCCCCGCCGCCAGATGCGGAAAGAAGCCCAGATACAGCACCACGTTCAGCGGCCCGCGCTCTGGCTTCAGATCCCCGCGCGAGACATCGACCATGTAGGAAATGGCCTGGAAACAGTAGAAGGAGATGCCGACCGGCAGCACCAGCCCCAGTAGCTCGGGCGGCTGCCAGCCGAACAGCAGGGCGAAGCGGCCCGCGATCTCGGCCAGGAAGAAATCGGCGTATTTGAACAGGCCCAGCACCGCCAGCACGCCCGCCACGCCGGGCCACAGCCAGCGGCGGCCACCCACCGCCAGCAGCCGCCCCATGCCCCAGGCCCACAGCCCTACGCCCCCCAGCAGCAGGCACAGCCGCGCATCCCAGAAGGCATAGAAGCCGGCGCTGGCCAACAGCAGCCACAGCCGGTCCGCCAGCGGCCAGCGGTTCAGCCCCCAGTGCAGGGTGAAGACCAGGGCGAAGAACAGCGCGAAGACGCCGGTGGGGAACAGCATGCGCGCTACTCGCCGCGCATCATGCGGCGGGGTTCTGCATCACGAAGTCGAACAGGCGCTCGGCGGTGGCGCGATAGCCATCGGCGGTGAAATGGATGTGGTCGTCCTGCACCAGCTTCGGCGCGGCGCGCGTGCCGGCATGCAGGCCGCAGGTGCCGCCGGTCAGGCGCGACCAGTCCCACAACGCCACATTCTCGGCCGAGGCCACGCGGCGCTGGGCCTCCCGCACCGCGGGCAGGCCGGGCAGCGGCGCCCAGGCATCGCAGCCGGCGCCCCGGCCCTGGCGGCGGGCGGCGTCGGGGGCGCCCATCAGCAGGATGCCGGCGCCGGGGGCGAAGCGCTTCATGGCCCGCACGCGCTCGGTCAGCTGCGCGGCATAGACGGGGGCGGTGACGCTGCTGCTCACGGCCTCATTGGTGCCGAAGGCCAGGATGATCAGCGCCGGCTGGCGCTCGCGCAGCCCGGCCTCCAGCATGGACTGGTCCATGTTGGACAGCAGGTCGATGGTCGCGCCGTTGATGCCGAAACCCTCGACCAGCACGCCGGGGCCGCGCCGTTCCAGCGCCCAGCCCAGCAGATCCACCGGGCCATCGCCCAGCAATTCCAGCGTGATCTCGCGCTGGGTGCGGCCGGGCTCATAGCGCAGCGGCACGCGGCGGGTCGCCGCGGCATTGGTGGGCAGGGGCGGCCCCTGCTCGCCATTGGCCACCAGGCGGAAGCTGCCGCCGCCGGGCTGGATCAGCACCTCCAGCCCGAAGCGGTCGAAGCCGTCGCTTTCCGTCGAGCGCAGCACCAGACGGCTGCCCGCGCCCTCACCGCGCAGGCGATAGCCCGGCAGGCTGAAGGCGCCGGGGGTGCGCAGGGCGGTCGCACCCTCCCACCGGCCTTGCTGCTCGGCCTGGGCCAGGGAGAGGCGAGTGTAGCGGGGGCCGGTGCCGGGCGGCAGCAGGCCGGGGCCCACGGCACCGTAACGGGCCTGGAACAACTCCCGCAGGCGCGGCACCAGAAAGGGCGAGGCCGTGTGGCTGTCACCGAACTGCACGATGGAAATCGGCTGGCGGCGGGTGCCGGCGGCCAGCGTCGCCAGCTGCAAACGCAGCGGCGCCAAGGGGTTGCCGGTCCAGGCGGCCTGCTGCACGGGCGGTGCGTCGGGCACGGCCTCCGGCCGCCAGGCGCTCAGCTCCCGCAGGTTGCGGAACGGGCCGGGGCTGGCAACTGCGGCATTTGCGTCACGCCGTGCCTCACAAGAGGACAACAGCAAGCCGGCCCCGGCTTGGCCAAGAAATTCACGTCGAGAGGGGCGTTGAAGACTTGCTGACATTCTGCACAATTCCTTTGTGGTGGTTACGGACTGCCAACCTGAATGTCCATAGTGTTGCGGGGGCCGGGCACAGGTGGCTGCCATGCGGGCGCGGGGGAAGTGATGTCGGAGTTTCGTGCGGGCCTGATGGCCCCGATGGTGATACGGCGGCGCGGCTGGCTGCTGGCGGGCGGTGCCCTGCTGGCGCGCGCCGCGCGTGCCGAGGAGGATTCGCCCCCCGAATCCCGCTCCGCCGCCGAGGATCCGGCGCCGGAGGCTCCCGCTCTCGAACAGGCGCCTCCTTCGCCGCCCCCGGCAGAATCTGCCGGGCGGCTTAACATTCAATTGTTCGGGGACAGCCTGGCCCAGGGCCTGTTCCTGTCCACCAACCCGGTGATGCGCCGGCGGGAGGCACCGCGCCTGCTGAACGGCACCCGCCACGCCACCGGCCTGACGCGCGCGGATGAGCATGACTGGGTGGCCGTGGTGCGGGAGAGCCTGCAGCGCACGCCGCCGCAACTGGTCTTCGTCTGGATCGGCGCCAATGACTTCCGCTCCTTCGTGGACCGTGCGAACCGGCGGCGCTGGCAGTTCGGCAGCAGCAATTTCCATGAGGCCTATCGCGGCGCGGTGCAGGCGATCTCCCAGGCGGCATCCGAGGCGCGGGCGCCGCTGGGCTGGCTCGGCCTGCCCAACATGCGCGACCGCGCCTTCGCCGATTCCGCGCGCCAGCTGAACGACATGATCCGCGAAGGCACGGAGGCCGCGGGCGGCACCTATATCTCCACCTGGGAGGCGACGAGCGACGCCGATGGGCGGTTCCGCGCCTCCATCCCCGGGCATGACCGGCTGGAACGCCGGCTGCGCGCCGATGACGGGGTGCATTTCTCGGATCTGGGCTATCGGATGATGGCGCGGCTGGCCTTCGAGAAGATGGCCGAGGCCCGCCCGCCGCTGGCCACCGCGCTGAACCCGGCGCGGGAGGCGCTGGACGCATCTGTGGCTTGACGCGCGGAACCTATTCCTAGCCACCCCCCATTGTCAAGGCTTTCCGCCTGCACCACCCTGCGCCGCCTTCTCGCAGACAGGAATTTCGCATGCTGAACACCGCAATCGTGGGCATGGGCGGCTGGGGCCGCACGCTGGTCAATTCGGTGCAGGGGCGCAATGGCGCGGGCATCCGCTTCGTGGCGGGCGCCACCGGCAATCTGGACAAGGCGCGCGACTACGCCGCCGAGAAGGGCATCCGCCTGCATTCCAGCTATGAGGCCGTGCTGACGGACCCGGAGGTGCAGGCCGTGGCCCTCGCCTCCCCCCATTCCATGCATGCGGAGCAGGTGATCGCCGCCGCCCGCGCGGGCAAGCATGTGTTCGTGGAAAAGCCCTTCACCATGACCAAGGCCAGCGCCGAGGCCGCCGTGGCCGCCTGCCGCAAGGCGGGGGTGGTGATGGCGCTCGGCCACAACCGCCGCTTCCTGCCCGCGGTGGCTGAGATGAAGGCCCAGATGGCCGCCGGCGCCATCGGCACGCTGCTGCATGTGGAAGGCCAGTTCAGCGGCCCCGGTGCCTACAACTACCAGGAGGGCATGTGGCGCGCCGACCGCGACGAAAGCCCGCTGGGCGGCATGGGCGGCATGGGCATCCATATGGTCGATATGATCATCAACCTGGCCGGGCGCTTCCAGGATGTGCGCGTCATCTCCAAGGCGCAGGTCAGCAAGACGATCGACGACACCACCGCCATGCTGGCCACGCTGGAAAGCGGTGCCACCGTGGGCTTCTCCACCCTGGCGCTCGCCGCGCGCTATTGGCGCGTCGCGCTGTTCGGCACTGAGGGGCTGCTGGAACTGCGCGGGCATGAGAACCTGTTCTTCCGCGACCGCCACGGCAAGGAATGGACCCGCGACTTCCCGGTGACGGATATCGAGCACGCCGAGCTGGAGGCCTTCGCGGCCGCCGTCGCCGGCGGGCCCGAATACCCGCTGCCGCTGGAGGAAGCGATCCATGGCGTTTCCGTGTTCGAGACCATGATCCAGGCCGCGACCGCCCACAGCGTCTATGCGGTGGCTTGACGCCACGCCTGCACAGAGGCACCCCCCTTCCCCACCGGAAACCCGAAAGGACCCCCGATGAGCCACATCAAGCGCAACGGCACCAACCAGATCCTCTCCACCAGCGTGGAGTATCATGGCTTCGTCTTCCTGGCCGGCATCACCGCCGATGACCTGAGCAAGGATGTGAAGGGCCAGACCGCCGAGATCCTGGCGAAGATCGACGCCGCCCTGGAGGAGCACGGCACGGACACGACGCGCCTGCTGTCCGCCCAGATCTGGCTGAAGGACATCCGCGACCGCGACGCGATGAACGAGCTGTGGGTGAACTGGCTGCCGGCCGGCGCCCAGCCCGCCCGCGCCTGCGTGGAGGCCAACATGGCCAGCGCGCGGCACCTGGTCGAGATCATGATCACCGCCTGCAAGTAAGGCGCGGTCAGACCGATCGTTCGGTAGGCCGAGGGGGTGTGAGCCCCCTCGGCCTTTTCTTTTTCAATCTCTCCCCAGGATTTCCCGGTTGTGCTGGCCGATGCGCGGCGAGGGCCGGTTCGGCTTCGGGCGGCGGCGGTTGAAGTGGATGGGCAGGCCCAGCACCTTCGGCCCGCCCTCGGGCAGTTCGCAGATCATCTCCACGGCCTGCATCTGGGCGGAATTCGCCACCTCCGCGATGTCGTTCACCGGAGAGACCGGCACGCCCGCCGCACCCAGCGCATCCAGCCATTCCTGGCGGCTGCGGGTGAAGAAGGCCTCCTGCATCAGCGGGATCAGTTCCACCTTGTTGCGCACGCGGTCGCGCCCGCGCAGGAAGCGCTCATCCTGTGCCCATTCCGGATGGCCCAGCACCTGGCAGGTGCGCGCGAAGAACCGGTCGTTCGCGGCGGCCAGCAGCAGCGGCAGGTCAGAGGTCTGGAAAGCCTGGTAGGGCACGATCACGGCCGCGCCCGTGCCGTGGCGGCGGGTGATGTGGCCGTCATACAGATACTGGTTGATCTGTCCTTCCACCCAGAAGGCCGCGGTGTCGAACAGGGAGGTATCGACGATGCCGCCCTTGCCCGTCAGGTCGCGCTGGCGCAGCGCGGCCAGCGCGCCGATCACGGTGAACATCCCCGTCGCCTTGTCGTTGACCGAGGCGCCGCACAGGCTGGGCGGCCCGTCGGGATAGCCCGTGACGCTCATCATGCCGCCATAGGCCTGCAGGATGGGGTCGAAGGCGGGCTTCATCTTCATGGGCCCCGTGAAGCCGAAGCCGGAGATGGTGCAGTAAACGAGGCGGGGATGGCGCGCGACCATCTCCTCCGCGCTCAGGCCCATCTCCTCCATCACGCCGGGGCGCAGGTTGTGGATCAGGATGTCGGCCGTCTCGCACAGCTTGTGCAGGGCCTCGATGCCTTCGGGCGTCTTCAGGTCCAGCGAGACGGAGCGCTTGGAGCGGTTCTGGCCGTAGAAATAGAGGGAGGTCTCGCCATCCGGGCCGAAGGGCGGGCCCCAGGCGCGCGCGTCGTCGCCTTCGGGCTTTTCCACCTTGATCACGTCGGCACCCATATCGGCCATGATGACCCCGGCCAAAGGCCCGGCCAGCGCCTGACCCACCTCGATCACACGGACCCCTGAGAGCGGCAGCTCCATCCCCTGTTCTCCTGTCTTGGACTGCGGGGACTGTAGGCGGGTTGTTGCGTTTGCGCGAGGCCGGGATACCAAGGAAGCGCGCATGTTCATTTTTCGTTCTTGACTGGCGCTTGCATATGCGGGCATGGTGCCTGCGAACGGAACATGAACAGCGTTGGAGTTTCCTCCATGCCCGATGGTCTTCTCTGGGGTCAGCCCTCGCCGCGCCGCATCGTGCCGCCGCATGCCGCCCCGCACGCGGCGGGCGCGCAGTCCCGCACCGGCTTCACCGTTCCCGGCGCCTTCCACAAGGGGCGCGGCGCCATCAGCAACCCGGCCAACCGCTTCGAAAGCGCCGTGGCCGAGCCCTTTGACGATGGCTGGGAAACCCTGGCCGAGGATCTGGCCGACCTGCCGCCGCTGGCCACCACGCTGATCCGCGAGACCTCCCGCTCCGCGCTGACCTACAATGACAGCCCGGATATCGGCTTCGACCGGTCGCTGAACCCGTATCGCGGCTGCGAGCACGGTTGCGTGTACTGCTATGCCCGGCCCAGCCATGCCTATCTGGGCTTCTCCCCGGGCCTCGATTTCGAAACCAAGCTGATGTTCAAGCCGGACCTGCCGGCGCTGCTGGAAAAGGAGCTGTCCAAGCCCGGCTACACGGCCCGCCCGGTGGCGCTCGGCGCCAACACCGACCCCTACCAGCCCGTCGAGCGCCGCCTGCGCCTGACGCGGGAGGTGCTGGAGGTGCTGGAGCGCTTCAACCACCCGGTGACGGTGGTGACGAAATCCGCCGGCGTGCTGCGGGACCTGGACATCCTGGCCCGCATGGCCGAGCGCGGTCTGGCCCAGGTGGCGATCAGCATCACCACGCTGGACGGCACGCTGGCACGCAGGATGGAACCCCGCGCGGCCTCCCCCGTCCGGCGGCTGGCGGCGCTGGCCGAGCTGTCCCGCGCGGGCATCCCCACCGCCGTGCTGGCCGCCCCCATGATCCCCGCGATCAATGACATGGAGCTGGAGCGCATCCTGACCGCCGGCGCCGATGCCGGGGCGCGGCGCGCGGGCTATGTGCTGCTGCGCCTGCCGCTGGAACTGCGGCAGATCTTCGAGGAATGGGTGCAGCGCCATTTCCCCGACCGCGCGCGCAAGGTGCTGGCGCTGATCCGCGACACCCGCGGCGGCGCCAGCTACCAGAGCGATTTCCACACCCGCCAGACCGGCACCGGCGTCTATGCCGGCATGCTGGCCCAGCGTTTCGCCCGTTCGGTGGAAAGCCTGGGCCTGGCGCGGCGGGGCGGCGGCACGCAGGGGCTGGATTGCAGCCAGTTCAGAGTTCCCGGCATGGCGGTGCAACCCGCGCTGCTGTGACCGGAGGGCGAGGGCTGGTCATCGTTTCAGGCGATGCGCCTGTCTTTCAAGGGCGCTATGCTTCATCCTGGCGGCGGGCACCCCCGACTTCCCGCCCCCTCCCCAGCCAGGAAAGGCGACCCTGAGACATGGCCGGCCCTCCCCAAGCGCGCGTGACGGACATGCACGTCTGCCTGATGTTCTCGGGCCCCGTGCCGCATGTGGGCGGGCCCATCGCGCCGCCCTGCGCCGTCACGGTGCTGGTGGGCAAGCTGCCGGCGGCGCGCGTCACGGACCTGTCCATGTGCGTGCCCCTGATCCCGGACCCGATCGTGAAGGGCTCCATGACGGTGCTGATCGAAAAGCTGCCCGCCGCCCGCATCGGTGACATGACCAGCCATGGCGGTGTCATCGTCTCCGGTTTCCCCACGGTGCTGACCGGCGGCTAAGTTCTTTCCGTCCCGTTCCGCCCATGCCAAGCTCAGGGCCAAGAGGAACGTGACCCATGAATTGGCTTCAAGGCGCGATAGACGCCGACCTGCACCCGATGGTGCCCGGGCTGCAGGCCCTGGTGCCCTACCTTCCCCCGTTGTGGCGCGACCAGATCGCGCAGCGCGGCATGGAGGGTTTCGACACCCAGGC
This sequence comes from Rhodovarius lipocyclicus, assembly GCF_009900765.1. Classification (GTDB taxonomy): domain Bacteria; phylum Pseudomonadota; class Alphaproteobacteria; order Acetobacterales; family Acetobacteraceae; genus Rhodovarius; species Rhodovarius lipocyclicus. The sequence continues at coordinate 76,341 of NZ_JAAABL010000003.1, read as the reverse complement.
CTTCCCACCCAACTCCCCCAAGACCGTGCGCGCCGATTGGCGCCCGGCCGCGGGCCCGCCCGCCGCCACCATCGGGCAATTGCGCGACCAGGTGCTGGACCCCTGGGGCATCGCGCGCGGCATCATCACGCCGTTGTATGGCGTGCAGCTCGTCTTCAATGAGGACATGGCCCAGGCCTTCACCGCCGCGCTGAACGACTGGACGCGCGCGGAATGGCTGGACCGGGACCCGCGCCTCGCGGCCTCCATCGTGCTGCCCATGTTCAACCCCGAACACGCGGTGGCCGAGATCGAGCGCCTGGCCCCCGACCCGCGCTTCGTGCAGGCCATGGTGCTGGTGATGGGCGAAACCCCGCTCGGCCGCCGCCACAACTGGCCGATCTTCGAGGCGCTGGTGCGCCATGACCTGCCGCTGGCCATCCATGCCGGCAGCACCTACCGCAACCCGGTCACCTCGCTTGGCTGGCCCAGCTGGTACGCGGAGGATTACGCGGCCAACCAGCAGGCCTTCCAGTCCACCCTGGCGTCTCTGATCACCGAGGGTACCTTCCAGAAATTCCCGACGCTGAAGGTGGTGCTGCTGGAAAGCGGCGTGTCCTGGCTGCCGGCCTTCCTGTGGCGCTTGTCGAAAACCTGGAAGGGCGTGCGCTTCGAGGTGCCCTGGCTGCAACGCTCGCCGCTGGAGATCGTGCGCGAGAATGTCCGCCTCTCCATCCAGCCCTTCGACGCACCCGACGATGCCGAGACGGTGCAGCGCCTGATGGACCATCTGGGCAGCGACGAGATGCTGCTGTGGTCCAGCGACTGGCCGCACTGGCAGTTCGACGGCCCGCCCCGCCTGCCGCCCGGCATCGGGCCGGACCTCGCCCGCAAGATCTGCATCGAGAACGCCCGCGCCACCTATTCCCGCCTGTCGCAGGAGGCCCTGCCATGAACGTGATCCGCCCCCAGGCCGCGCCCGGCCGGCCGCTCGCCGCCACGCAAGGCTTGATCGACGTGGACATCCATCCGCGCCCGACCTCCCTGCACGACTACGACCCCTGGCTGAGCCAGGAGATGCGCGACCGCCTGCACACCTATGGCATGCGGCCGCGCCACGGCTTCAGCAAGGGCCCGCCCTATTTCAAGGCGATGCCGCTGGCCTGCCGTAAGGATGCCTGGACGCCGGAGGGCGGCGTGCCCGCCAGCGACCCGGCCTTCATGGCCCGCCAGCACCTGGATTTCCACGGGGTGGATGTGGGGGTGCTGAACCCGTTGCAGCCCTCGGGCCAGGGCGACCAGAACAACGCCTTTTCCGCCGCCATGGCCTTCGCGGTGAATGAATGGCAGCTGCACCGCTGGGTGGCCGGGGACGACCGGCTGCGCGCCTCCGTCGTCGTGCCGTATGAGGACCCGGAGGCCTCGGCGCGCGAGATCCGCCTGCGCGGCGGCGACCCGCGCTTCTGCCAGGTGCTATTGATGAGCCGCACCAGCCACCCGCTGGGCAATCCGAAATACTGGCCGATCTTCGAGGCAGCGCAGGAAGTCGGCCTGCCCATCGGCATCCACGCCTTCGGCTATTCCGGCTGGGCGATGACCAATGGCGGCTGGCCCAGCTTCTATATCGAGGAAGTGAGCGAGCACGCGACCTCCTGCCAGTCCCTGGTCAATTCCTTGGTGCTGGAGGGCGCGCTGGAGCGCTTCCCCGGCCTGAAAATCGTGCTGATCGAATGCGGTTTCGGCTGGCTGCCCAGTGTGGCGTGGCGGCTGGACAAGCACTTCCCCAGCCTGCGCCACGAATTGCCGCATCTGAAGCGCCTGCCCTCGGAACAGATCCGCGAGCACATCTGGGTCAGCACCCAGCCCATCGAGGAACCGCCCCGCCCGGAACAATTGCTCGATTGCATGGACTGGATCGGCTGGGACCGGATTCTCTACGCCAGCGACTATCCGCACTGGGATTTCGACGACCCGCGCACCGCCATCCCCACCCATATCCCTGAGGCGCACCGCGCGGCCATCTTCGGCGCCAATGCCCGCCGGGTGTACGGCTTCTGATGGCCCGCCACATCGTGGCCCCCGTGGCCGAGATCGCCCCCGGCGACCGCCGACTGGTGGAGTTGGATGGCCGCCGCATCGTGCTGTTCAACCTGGAGGGCGAGTTCTTCGCCCTGGCCGACCGCTGCCCGCATCAGGGCGGCCCGCTGTCGAAGGGCCCCACCATGGGCCTGGTCGAGAGCCCCTGCCCTGGCGAATACAGCTATGGCCGCGAGGGCGAGATCATCCGCTGCCCCTGGCATGCCTGGGAATTCGACATCCGCACCGGCCGGTCGCGCTTCGACCCGCGGCGGATGAAGGTGCGCGCCTTCCCCGCCTGCGTGGAGAAGGGCGAGGCGCTGCAGGCCGAAACCTTCCCCGTGAGTGTCGAGGCCGATTACGTGGTGGTGGAAGTATAGGCCCCGCGCTCGATGCGTTCGATCTCGGCCCAGAATTCGGTGAAGATCTCGGCCTTCACGCGCTTTTCCACCAGGGTTCCGCGCACGCGGTCGGGGTGGAAGCGCCAGGCGAAGGCGTGCTTGATCTGCTTCACCGCTGTTCCGGCATGGGCCAGCCCTGCCAGTTGCAGGTTGCGCTCCCGCGCCGCGTCGCGCTGGCGGGCGGCGGCGCGGTACAGGGCTTCCAGCTCCATCACCTCGCCCTCCAGCGCCTTCACGCGCATGCGCAGCCGGGCGACTTCGCTCAGCCGGTCGCCTTCCTCGCCGCCGGCCAGGGTGATGACGCGCCCCTGGGCATCCACCAGCGGCACCTGGGCGTCGGCCACCAGCGCCACCCCCACCAGGAAGGCCAGCAGGATCAGGATGAGTTGCAGTTCGGCCCCCATCCGCCCATCTTCTGGCCACGAGGCATAACAAATCCTTGCCACGTCCGTTGCCACGCCGTGTGCCCATGCGGGGCATGCGCCGCCACCCCCTCTCGCGGCGCGGAAAACTCTGCTAACCGGCCCCTGCCGTAAATGCCCGGAGCGCCCATGGAACTCTTGCCCGCCGACCGCGCCAGCCAGCTTGCCGCCCAGTTCGGCCTGAAGCCCGATGAGTTCGAGCGCGCGCTCGCCATCCTGGGCCGCCAGCCGACCCTGACGGAGCTCGGCATCTTCTCCGTCATGTGGTCGGAGCATTGCTCCTACAAATCCTCCCGCGTGTGGCTGAAGCAGCTGCCGACCAAGGCGCCCTGGGTGATCCAGGGCCCGGGCGAGAACGCGGGCGTGATCGACATCGGTGAAGGCCTGGCCGCCGTCTTCAAGATGGAAAGCCACAACCACCCGTCCTTCATCGAGCCCTATTCGGGTGCCGCGACCGGCGTGGGCGGCATCCTGCGCGATGTGTTCACCATGGGTGCCCGCCCGGTGGCCAACCTGAACGCGCTGCGCTTCGGCGACCCGAAGCTGCCCCGCACCCGCCGCATCCTGGATGGCGTGGTCCGCGGCATCGGCGGCTATGGCAATTGCGTGGGCGTGCCGACCGTGGGCGGCGAGGTGAACTTCCACCCCGCCTATAACGGCAACCCGCTGGTGAACGCGATGACGGTGGGCATCGCCCCCGCCGACCGCATCTTCACCGCCGCCGCCAGCGGCGTGGGCAACCCGGTGGTCTATGTCGGCTCCAAGACCGGGCGCGACGGCATCCATGGTGCCACCATGTCCTCGGCCGAGTTCGACAAGGACAGCGAGGAAAAGCGCCCGACCGTGCAGATCGGCGACCCGTTCGCCGAGAAGCTGCTGATCGAGGCCTGCCTGGAGCTGATGGCCACCGATGCGATCGTCGCGATCCAGGACATGGGCGCCGCTGGCCTCACCTCCTCGGGCGTCGAGATGGCGGGCAAGGGCGGCATGGGCGTGGAACTGGTGCTGGACGATGTGCCCCAGCGCGAGGAAGGCATGTCCGCCTATGAGATGATGCTCTCCGAGAGCCAGGAGCGCATGCTGCTGATCCTGAAGCCGGGCCGCGAGGCCGTGGCCGAGGCGATCTTCCACAAATGGGAGCTGGATTTCGCCGTCATCGGCCATCTGACCGATACCGGCCGCATCGTGATCCGCCACAAGGGCCAGATCGAGGCGGACATTCTGCTGGCGCCGCTGGAATCCGAAGCGCCCCTGTACCACCGCCCCACCGAGGAAACCCCCAAGCAGCCCCCGCTGCCCCCGGTGGCCGACCCCGTGGGCATCATCCCGGCGCTGAAGACGCTGGTCGCCAGCCCCGACCTGTGCAGCCGCCGCTGGATCTGGGATCAGTACGACGCCCAGGTGGGCGGCCAGACCAGCAAGCGCCCCGGCCAGGCCGACGCGGCCGTGGTGCGCGTGGAAGGCAAGCGCCGCGCGCTGGCCATGACCACCGACTGCACCCCGCGCTATGTGGTGGCCGACCCCGAGGCGGGCGGTGCCCAGGCCGTGGCCGAGGCATGGCGCAACATCACCGCGACCGGCGCCCTGCCGCTGGCGATCACGGACAACATGAACTTCGGCAACCCCGAGAAGCCGCGGATCATGGGCCAGTTCGCCGCCGCCGTGCGCGGCATGGCCGCCGCCTGCACCGCGCTGGACTTCCCGGTCGTGAGCGGCAACGTCTCGCTGTACAACGAGACCGAGGGCCAGCCGATCCTGCCCACCCCCGCCATCGGCGGCGTGGGCGTGATCGAGGATCTGGCGAACGCCGTGGGCCTGTCCATGCCCGCCAAGGCCGAACTGGTGCTGATCGGCGCGACCGCCGGGCATCTGGGGCAGTCGATCTGGCTGCGCGACATCGCGGGCCAGGAGGCCGGCCCGCCCCCGCCCGTGGACCTGGCCGCCGAGCGCCGCAATGGCGATTTCGTCCGCGCCCAAATCCTGGCCGGTAAGGTCCTGGCCTGCCACGACCTGTCCGATGGCGGGCTGCTGGTGGCGCTGGCCGAGATGGCCATGGCCTCCGGCATCGGCGCCGTCATCAGCGCCTCGGGCGACCATGGTTTCTGGTTCGGTGAGGACCAGGCCCGCTACATCCTGGCCGTGCCGGATGCCGCCGCCCTGCTGGCCGAGGCCCAGGCCGCCGGCGTGCCTGCGCAAAAGCTGGGGGTTTCCGGCGGAGAGAGCTTGGAACTGGACCGGATTGGTTCCATATCTGTCGCTGAACTGACGGACGCGCATGAATCCGCGCTGCCGAAGCTGATGGAAGGGATCTGAGCCTTGCCGATGCAGCCCGAGGAGATCAGCGGCTTTATCAAGGCCGCACTCCCCGACGCCGAAGTGACCATCACCGACCTGGCCGGCGATGGCGATCATTACGCCGCCCATGTCACCAGTGACGCGTTCCGGGGCCTGTCCCGGGTGAAGCAGCACCAGCTGGTCTATGCCGCCCTTCAGGGCCGCATGGGCGGCGTGCTGCACGCCCTGGCCCTGACGACCGCCATTCCCGAATCCACCTCCGTCTGAGGAATCCAGACATGTCCGAGAACCCGGCTTTCGAGCGTATCAAGGCTGAAATCGACAGCTCCCCGGTGGTGCTGTTCATGAAGGGCACCCCGGTGTTCCCGCAATGCGGCTTTTCCGCCCGCGTGGTGCAGATCCTGTCCCACCTGGGCGTGCCGTTCAAAGGCGTGAACGTGCTGGAAGACTACGAGATCCGCGAAGGGATCAAGGCCTACACCAACTGGCCGACCATCCCGCAGCTGTATGTGAACGGCGAGTTCGTCGGCGGCTGCGACATCGTGACCGAGATGTTCCAGGACGGCGAGCTGCAGCAGACGCTGGGCGAAAAGGGCATCATCCCCGCCCAGGCCTGACGGCCCAAGGGGGGAGCCGGGGGGGCCTTGAGCCCCCCCTTATTCTTTACCCGCCTACTTCTTCAAGTGCCCAGTCAAGCCAAGGCAGCAATGCCTTGATATCGCTGGTCTCCACCGTCGCCCCGCCCCAGATGCGCAGAGAGGGCGGCGCGTCGCGGTAGCCGCCCGCATCCAGCGCCACGCCTTCTTCCTCCAGCAGGGCCGCCAGCTTCTTGGCCAGCTTCGCCTGGGCCTCGGGCGCCAGGGCGCGGAACGCCGCGGTGTCGGGTGCGATGCAGATCGACGTGTTGGAGCGCAGCGCCGGGTCCCCGGCCAGAAAGCGCCAGCGCCCGCCATTGCCGACCCACGCTTCCACGGCGGCCAGATTGGCCCGGCTGCGGGCGATCAGCCCATCCAGCCCGCCCACGCTTTCCGCCCAGCGCAGCCCGTCCAGCGCATCCTCCACGCACAGCATGCTGGGGGTGTTGATGGTGTCGCCCTTGAAGATGCCCTCGATCAGCTTGCCGCCGCTGGTCAGGCGGAAGATCTTGGGCATGGGCCAGGCGGGGGTGTGGCTTTCCAGCCGCTCCACCGCGCGCGGGCTCAGCGCCAGCATGCCGTGCGCGGCCTCACCGCCCAGCACCTTCTGCCAGGACCAGGTGACGACATCCAGCTTGTCCCAGGCCAGCTCCATGGCGAAGGCGGCCGAGGTGGCGTCGCAGATCGCCAGCCCTTCGCGGTCGGCCGGGATCCAGTCGCCATTAGGCACCCGGGCGCCGCTGGTGGTGCCGTTCCAGGTGAAGACCACGTCGTTGGACCAGTCCAGCGCCGACAGGTCCGGGATGGAGCCATAGGGCGCCTTCAGCACCTGGGCCGGGATGTGCAGCTGCTTGGTGATGTCGCTGGCCCAGGCATCGCCGAAGCTCTCGAAGGCCACGACCTGCACGCCGCGCGGGCCCAGCAGGTGCCACAGCGCCATCTCGATCGCGCCGGTGTCGGAGGCGGGGACGATGCCCAGCCGCCAGCCCTGGGGCATGCGCAGCACGGATTGGGTGCGCTCGATCACCTCGGCCAGCCGCGCGCGGGCGGGGGCGGCGCGATGGGATCGGCCCACCAGCGCGCCTTCCAGCGCGGACAGGGACCAGCCCGGGCGCTTCGCGCAGGGGCCGGAGGAGAAACAGGGATTCGCCGGGCGCGTGGCCGGCCGCTCAGCCTTGCTCATGCGCGCAGCCATTGCGCCGGAACGGCCATCGCGCAAGGGTGGCCCATGCTGACCGAAGCTTTTTTCCGCGCGATCCCCAAACTCGCGCTGCACGATCACCTGCTGGGCACCATCGCCCGCGAGACCTTCCAGGACCTGGCAAGGCTGCGCGGCGCCGCCATCACGGCCGAGGAGATCGCCGCCTTCTACATCCGCGGGGAGAAGCCTGTGGGCGTGCTGCGCGCCTTCCGAGCCCTGGAAGCGGAGGTGCTGCAACAGCCCGAGGACTTCCACCGCATCACCTATGAATACCTCGCCGCCCATGCGCGCCACGGGGTGGTGCATGCGGAAATCTTCTGGAACCCCACCGGCAGCGCCCGCAATGCCGCCGAATATGCCCGGCTGCGCTCCGGCATCCTGGCCGCCTTCGAGGATGCGAGGCGCGACCTGGGCATCTCGGCCCTGCTGATCCCCTCCATCGACCGCGAGGCCCCGCCCGAGGCCGCCATGGCCCTGGTGGAATGGATGATCGAGGAGCCGGACCCGGTGGCGGTCGGCATCGGCATCGACTACAATGAGGTGAAGGGCCCGCCGGAGCTGTTCGTGCCGGCCTATCAGCTCGCGGGCCGGCACGGGTTGCGCCGCACCGCCCATGCCGGGGAATTCGGCTGCCCGCCCGCCAATATCCGCATCGCCATCCACCAGATGGGGGTGGACCGGCTGGACCACGCCTATACCGCCGTGGACGACCCGGAGCTGTGCCGAGAGATCGTGGACCGGAACCTGATCGTTACCGTGGTGCCCACCAACAGCTACTACCTGCGCACCCTGCCCCGCGAATCCTGGGCCGCCGAGCACCCGATCCGCCGCATGCCGGGCCTCGGCCTGCGCATCCACCCGAACACCGACGACCCGACCATGCATCTGGTGGACCCCAGCCGCGCCTGGTCGATGATGCACCGGGATTTCGGTTTCGGGCCGGAGGCATTGCGCGGCTTCCTGTTGAACGGCATTGAGGGGGCCTTCGTGGAGGAAGCGCAGAAATCCGTCTGGCGGGCCGAGCATCTGGCCGCCTTTGACCGTCTGCTGAAGGATACCGCGCCGTGACCCTGCCCCGCCGCTCGTTGCTCGCCCTGCCCGCTTTGGTGCCTTCCCTGGCCCGGGCGCAGTCCTGGCCCAGCCGCCCCATCACGCTGATTGTGCCCTTCGCGGCCGGCGGCAATGTCGATTCGGCGGCCCGCATGGTGGCGCCGGAACTCGGCCGCCGCCTGGGCCAGAATGTGGTGATCGAGAACGTGCCCGGCGCCGGCGGCACCATCGGGGTGGAGCGCGTGGCCCGCGCCGCGCCCGATGGCCACACGCTGATCGTGGCGGTGGAAAGCACCATGGCGATCTCTCCGGTGCTGACGCCGCAGGCCGTGCGCTATGACGCCGTGCGGGATTTCGCCCCCGTCGCCATGCTGGCCACCCTGCCGCTGACGCTGGTGGGCCGCACCGACCTGCCGGCCGCCGATTTCGCGGCGCTGGTCGAACTCTCCAAGCGCGGCCAGGGGCTGACCTATGCCACCTCCGGCGTCGGCACCGCGCATCACCTGCTGGGTGAGATCATCGCCCAGCGCACCGGCGCGAAGCTGGAGCACGTGCCCTATCGCGTCTCTGCCCAGATCCCGACCGATGTGATGGGCGGGCGGCTGGACCTGACCATCCTGACCGTGACCCTGACCGCACCGCTGGTGCGGGAGGGCAAGCTGAAGGCCTATGCGGTCAGCTCCGCCGCGCCGCATCCGGCGCTGCCGGGCGTGCCCACGCTCAGCAGCCAGCCGGGGTTGGCGGGCGTGAACCTGGAAGTGTGGCAGGGCATTTTCGCCCCCGCGCGGACCGACCCCGCCATCGTCGCCCGCCTGGCCGCCGAGACCAGCGCCACCCTGGCCGACCCCGAGATCCAGCAGCGCCTGGCCGGAATCGGCATGACGCCCTCCACCCTGACGCGCGACGCGCTGGGCGCCTATGTGGCCGAGGAAATCACGCGCTATGGCGAGGTGATCCGCAGCGCGAATATCCGGGTGGATTAACCGGGCCTTCACCTTTGTCCCGCATTTTGGGATTGAAGGAAGGTTTCTGGATATGACCTCGGTCACACCTGCCCTGGGCCCGATCTTTCCGGCAAGCTTGCCGCGGATCAGCCCAGGCAAGATTTCCCCGGACGAGATGATGGGGCGCCACAGCCTGTATTACCCGCTGGGCGCGCCCATTGCCTCGCTGACGACGATTCTGGAGGCCGCGAGCGCCTCCGAACTCGCCGAGCACACGCGCGAAAAGCCCGAGCCCACGCGCCCGCCCCCGATCGCCACGGTGCAGGAGCGCGGGGCGAAGGTGGATATCAGCACCTGATGCCCCCCCGCCTGATGCCAAGGCAACAGGCGGAAGGCGCGGCCTGGCCTGGCCCTCTATGCCTGCGGGCATGCATCATCTCATCCGCGCCGCCGCCGGCATCCACGCCGCCGACCAGCTTCTCCTCGCCGCCCTGCCGCTGATCGGCGGGCTGGTCCTGCATCTGGAACCTTCGGGCATCGCGGCGCTGGTTGCCATGCCGGGCTTCGCCTGGCTGCTGGCCTCCCTGCCCGCGGGCGTGCTGGTGGACCGCTGGCCGCGCCACCGCGTGCTGCTGCTGGCGGCGGGGCTGGTGCTGGGCGGGCAATTGGCCGCGATGCTGGGCCTGCCGCTGGGCGCCGGGGCGCTGGGGCTGGCGGCGCTGCTGGCCAGCCTGGGCACCGTGATCTTCGTGCTGGCGGCCGGGGCCACTGTGCCGGTGCTGGCCGCGCGAGAGGGTTTCGCGGGCGCTAATGCGAAGCTGGAACTGGCGCGCGCCGGGGCCTCCTTGTTGGCCCCCATCCTGGCCGGGTGGTGCGCGGCGCGCGGCCTGGGCGTGCTGGCGCTGGGTTTGGGGGCGCTGGGGTCCGTCGCCGCGCTGCTCGCCACGCGCGGCCTGCCCGCCCTGCCCCCGCCGCCCGCCCGACACGCGCCCATCCTGCAAGGCTTGAAGGAGGGGGCGGGTTTCCTCGCCCGCCAGCCGCTGCTGCGCGCGGTGTTCGGCTGTGCCCTGTGCTGGAATTTCGGCTTCTTCGCCTGGCTGGCGGCGGTGGTGCCCTATGCGCTGAACGTGGCGGGGCTGTCGGCGGCCAGCACGGGTGCGGCGCAGGCGGGGTATGGGCTGGGCATGCTGCTGGGGGCGGCCTCGGCGCCCTGGCTGCTGCGGGGCACGGCGCCCGCGCTGGTGCTGCTGGGCGGGCCGGGCGTGTCGGTGCTGGCCGCCCCGTTGCTGCTGGGCGCGCCGGGTGCCGCCTCCCTGGCGCTGGCGGCGTTCCTGCTGGGGTTCGGCCCCATGCAATGGGCCATCGCCCAAGTCAGCCTGCGCCAGGCCGTGACCCCGCCGGAGTTGCTGGGCCGGGTCGGTGCCTCGCTGCAACTGGCCATCTATGGCGTGCGGCCGCTGGGCGCGCTGTCGGCGGGTGCGGTCATGGCCGCCTGGGGGCCGGGGGCGGGCATCGCGCTGGCGGGCTGCGCCTTCCTCGCTTCCTTCCTGGTGTCCGCGGCCTCCCCGCTCGCCCGGCTGCGCGTCATGCCGGGGTGATGGACGCGGGTCGCCCGGGTCGCTATATTTTTTGGAATATAGAGCCCGGGAACCTCACCATGATCTTCCGCCGCGCCTTGCTGGCCTGCGCGCTGGCCTTCGCCATCCCTGGCGCCGCCAAGGCGCAGGAGCAGCTGACCGTCTTCGCCGCCGCCAGCCTGACGGACGCGCTGCGCGCCCTCGGCCTGGCCTGGCAGCAGAAGGGCAACCCGGCGCCGCGCTTCTCCTTCGCGGCCTCCTCCGGCCTCGCGCGGCAGATCGAACAGGGCGCGCCGGCGGACCTGTTCATCTCGGCCGACGAGCCCTGGGCCGACTATCTGCAGGAACGCAACCTGCTGGTGAACGCCACCCGCGTCAGCCCCATCGGCAATTCCCTGGTGCTGATCTCCCCGGCCGGCGCCGCCCGGCCCGTGGCGCTGGCGCGCGGCACCGATCTGGTGGCGCTGCTCGGCCCCCAAGGCCGCATCGCCACCGGCGACCCGGCGCATGTGCCCGTGGGCCGCTATGCCCAGGCCGCGCTCACCTGGATGGGCCAGTGGGATGCCCTGGCCCCCCGCCTGGCCCGGGCGGACAGCGTGCGCTCCGCCCTGCTGCTGGTGGAACGCGGCGAGGCCCCCTATGGCATCGTCTATGGCACCGATGCCGCGATCAGCCAGGGCGTGCGGGTGGTCGGCACCTTCCCCGCCGAAAGCCACACCCCCGTCACCTACCCCTTCGCCGTCACCCGCCGGGCGGAGGGCAATGCCCAGGCCCGCGCCTTCCTGGCCTTTCTGACCGGGCCCGAGGCGCGGCCGACCTGGGAACGGTTCGGCTTCCGCCTCGCGCAGTAAGGCATTGGATTTCCTCTCCCCCGAGGAATGGCAGGCGGTCAGGCTCAGCCTGATCGTCGCGCTGCGGTCGGTCGCCGTCTCCCTGGTGCCGGCGATCGCCATCGCCTGGGTGCTGGTGCGCGGGCGCTTCCCCGGGCGGATGCTGCTGGATGCGCTGGTGCACCTGCCGCTGGTGGTGCCGCCCGTGGTGGTGGGCTGGGGGTTGCTGATGCTATTCGGCGTGCGCGGGCCCATCGGCGCGCCCTTGCAGCACTGGTTCGGCATCCGGCTGGTGTTCAGCACGGATGGCGCGGCGCTGGCCACCGCCGTCATGTCCTTCCCGCTGATCGTGCGCGCGGTGCGGCTGGGGCTGGAGCACGCGGATCTGGGCCTGGAACAGGCCGCCCGCACCCTGGGCGCCGGCCGGTGGGACGTGTTCCTGACCGTGACCCTGCCGCTGATGACCCCGGGCATCCTGGCCGGGGCCGTCACCGCCTTCGCGGCGGGCTTGGGGGAATTCGGCGCGGTGATCACCTTCGCCTCGAACATCCCCGGTGAGACCCAGACCCTGCCGCTGGCCATCTATGCCGCCACGCAATCCCCGGGCGGCGAGGGCACGGCGGCGCGGCTCGCCCTCGTCTCCTTCATCCTGGCCATCACCGGGCTGCTGGCGGCGGAGCTGATCGCGCGCCGCATGAACCGCCTGCTGGGGCGGGGCTGATGCTCTCGGTCGCGCTGCAACATGCCTTTCCCGGCGGCTTCGCGCTGGACCTGGCCTTCGAGGCGCCGTCGGAGGGCGTGACGGTGCTGTTCGGGCCCTCCGGCTGCGGCAAGAGCACCGTGCTGGCCGCCGTTGCCGGGTTGCTGCGGCCGGACCATGGGCGGGTCGCGCTGGATGGCGCCGTGCTGCTGGACACCGCCGCCCGCATCGCCCTGCCGCCCGAGGCCCGGCGCTGCGCCACCGTCTTCCAGGATGCCCGGCTGTTCCCGCACATGTCGGTGGACAGCAACCTGCGCTACGGCCTGCGCCGCGCGCCCCGGGGTGCGGCCGGCCCGGCTTTCGAGGAGGTGGTGGCGCTGCTCGGCATCGGCCATCTGCTGGGCCGCCGCCCGGCCGGGCTGTCGGGCGGGGAGCGCCAGCGCGTCGCACTCGGCCGCGCCCTGCTGGCCCGCCCGCGCCTGCTGCTGATGGATGAGCCGCTGGCCGCCCTCGATTCCGGCAGGCGGGCGGAGGTGCTGCCCTTCCTGGCCCGGCTGCGAGACGCGGCGCGCCTGCCCATCCTGTACGTGACCCACGCGCTGGATGAGGTGGATGCGCTGGCCGACCACCTGGTGCTGCTGCGCGAAGGCCGCATCCTGGCCCATGGCCGGCCGGAGGATCTGACCGCCCGCACCGACCTGCCGCTGGCCGCGCGCCGCGATGCGGGCGTGCTGCTGCCGGTCTGCGTGCTGGGGCACGACCCGCATGGCGGCATCACGCGCCTCGGCTTTCCCGGCGGCGAACTGGTCACCAGCCTGCGGCCGGAGGCCCCGGGCAGCGTGATGCGCCTGCGCCTGCGCGCGCGCGACGTGGCGGTGGCCACGGAGGAACCGCGCAACATCTCCACCCGCAACATCCTGCCGGTGCGGCTGGTGGCCATCGCCCCGGCGGCCGAGGCGCGGGAGGTGTTCCTGCACCTCGCCATCGGCCCCACCATCATCCTCGCCCGCGTCACGCAGGACAGCGTGGAGCGGCTGGGCCTGGCCCCGGGGCGTGACCTCTGGGCCTTGATCAAGGCGGTCACTTTCGACCATGCAGGGCTGCCAGAGCCCCGCCGATAAGCATGAGGAACCAGCCATGAACCATATCCCCTCGACCCACCCCTTTCTGGACGGCAAGCCCAAGCGCCTGCTGATCGACGGCAAATGGCTGGAGGCCGCGAGCGGGCGCACCTTCACCACCATCAACCCCGCGACCGGCGAGACACTGGCCGAGGTCGCGGAGGGCGACGCGGAGGATATCGACCGCGCCGTCGCCGCCGCCCGCCGTGCCTTCGAGGGGCCGTGGTCGCGCGTCACGCCCTATGAGCGGCAATGCATCCTGCTGCGCCTGGCCGATCTGCTGGATAAGAACTTCGAGGAAATGGCGGCGCTGGACACGCTGGACATGGGCGCGCCCATGCAGCGCACCCTGGCCAACCGCCAGCGCGCCGTGGGCATGCTGCGCTATTATGCGGGCCAGGCCGTCAGCATCCATGGCGTGACGACCGATGTCTCGATCCCCGGCGATTTCGCGGCCTTCACCCGCAAGGAAGCGGTGGGCGTGGTGGGGGCGATCATCCCCTGGAACGCGCCGCTCTCCTCCTCGATCTGGAAGCTGGGGCCGGTGCTGGCCACCGGCTGCACCGTGGTGCTGAAGCCCGCCGAGGAAGCGCCGCTGACGCCCCTGCGCCTGGCCGAGCTGTGCCTGGAGGCCGGCGTGCCGCCGGGGGTGGTGAATGTGGTGCCGGGCTTCGGCGAGACCGCGGGTGCGGCGCTCGCCGCCCATATGGGCGTGGACAAGGTGGCCTTCACCGGCAGCCACTTCACCGGCCAGAAGATCGTGCAGGCGAGTGCGACCAACCTGAAGCGCGTCTCGCTGGAACTGGGCGGCAAGTCGCCCGACATCGTCTTCGCCGACGCCGATCTGGATGCCGCCGTGCCGGGCGCCGCCATGGCCGTCTTCGCCAATTCCGGCCAGATTTGCAGCGCCGGCACGCGCCTGTTCGTCGAACAGAAGGTCTATGAGGAATTCACCCATCGCGTGGCCGATTTCGCCAGCAAGCTGCGCGTGGGCGATGGCCGCGACCCCGAGACCCAGGTCGGCCCCCTCGTCTCCACCGAGCAGCTGGAGCGCGTCACGGGTTATCTCGCGATCGGCCGGCAGGAAGGGGCGAAGCCGCTTTCGGGCGGCGAGCGCCTGACCGAGGGCGCGCTGGCCAATGGCTATTTCGTGCCGCCCACCATCTTCGCCGATGTGCGCGATGAGATGCGCATCGCGCAGGAGGAAATCTTCGGCCCCGTGATCTCCGCCATCCCCTTCACCGACATCGACGAGGTGCTGGCGCGCGGCAACGCCAGCAATTTCGGCCTGGGCAGCGGCGTGTGGACGCGCGATGTCAGCAAGGCGCACAAGCTGGCCAAGGGGCTGCGGGCGGGCTCCGTCTGGGTGAACTGCTATCAGGCGATGGACCCGGCCATGCCCTTCGGCGGCTATAAGATGAGCGGCTACGGCCGTGAGGGCGGCCCCACCCATGTGGACGAGTACCTGAACACCAAGGCCGTCTGGATCAAGACCTGAAGGGATCGCCCATGAGCCGCCATCGCAACGCCCCCCCGCCCGAGGCCGCCGTGCTGAGCCTGCGGGTGGACCTGCCCCAGGGCCGCATCGGCCCGGGCAAGGTGGCGCTGCTGGAGGCCATCGGGCGGGAGGGCTCGATCTCCGCCGCCGGGCGCGCCATGGGCATGAGCTACAAGCGTGCCTGGGACCTGGTGGACACGCTGAACCAGATGCTGGCCGAACCCGTGGTGGCCGCCACCCCGGGCGGGGTCGGCGGCGGCGGCGCGGCGCTGACCCCGGCGGGCGAGGCGCTGATCCGCGACTATCGCCTGCTGGAAGCGGCGGCGGAGGAAGCGGCGGCCGGGTATCTGGCCTCGCTCGCGGCGCGCATGAAGGGCTGAATTCTCCATTCCGATGGTTGCGCTGCCGTAAGCGCCGCGCAATCTGAGGGGAGCCACCGCAGAGACCTTCATGCCCGCACACCAGACACCGCTGATCGCCACCATCGCCGCGGGTCTGGTGCTGGCCTATATCATCGGGCTGATCGCGCACCGGCTGCGCATCCAGCCGCTGGTGGGGTATCTGCTGGCGGGCGTCATGGTCGGGCCCTTCACCCCGGGCTTCGTGGCGGACCAGGCCCTGGCCAGCGAATTGGCCGAGATCGGCGTGATCCTGCTGATGTTCGGCGTGGGGCTGCATTTCTCCCTGAAGGACCTGATGGCGGTGGCCCGCGTCGCGGTGCCGGGCGCCCTGCTGGAAATCTCGGCGGCGACGCTGCTGGGCGGGGGGCTTGCCTGGCTGATGGGCTGGGGGCTGGCGGCGGCCGTGGTGTTCGGCTTGGCGCTGTCGGTGGCCAGCACCGCCGTGGTGGTGCGGGGCTTGCAGGAACGCCGCATGCTGGAAACCGAGCGCGGCCGCATCATCGTGGGCTGGCTGGTGGTCGAGGACCTGGCCATGGTGGTGGCGCTGGTGCTGCTGCCGGCGCTGGCGGGCATGGCGGGCGGGCACGGCCCCGCGCTGTCGCACCAGGCGGTGCTGACCACGTTGGGCATCACGCTGGCCAAGGTCGCGGGCTTCATCATCTTCATGCTGGTGGCCGGGCGGCGGATCATCCCCTGGCTGATGCACTACACCGCCCATACCGGCTCGCGGGAGCTGTTCCGCCTCGCGGTCTATGCCACGGCCTTGGGCATCGCCTTCGTGGCGGCGCATTTCTTCGAGGCCTCCTTCGCGCTGGGGGCTTTCGTGGCGGGCATCGTGCTGGGTGAGACCAAGCTGAGCCAGCGCGCCACCGAGGAAGCCATGCCGCTGCGCGATGCCTTCGGCGTGCTGTTCTTCGTCTCGGTGGGCATGCTGTTCAACCCGGCGATCCTGCTGGCCCGGCCGCTGGCGGTGCTGGGCACCATCGCCGTTATCATGCTGGCCAAGACCGCCGTGGTGTATGGCGCGCTGCGGCTGTTCGGCTACCGGCGCACCACCTCGCTTTCGGTCGCGGCGCGGCTGGGGCTGATCGGGGAGTTCAGCTTCATCCTGATCGGCCTGGGCGTGGCGCTGGGGCTGGTGCCGCCGGCGGCGCGCGACCTGGTGCTGGCGGGCGCCATCCTGTCCATCCTACTGAACCCGGTGCTGGTCTCGCTGGCCGATGGGGTGGTGGAGGTGAAGGCCCGCGTGCTGGCCGCCGTGGGGCGCGGCCCCGTGGTCCCGGCCCCCTTGCCCGAACCGGTCGCCGAGCCCGAACCCGCCCCCGAACCCGAGGTGGTGGCCCCCACCCCCACCAGCCTGTCCGGGCATGACATCGTGGTGGGGCATGGCCGGGTGGGCTCGCTGGTCACGGCCGGTCTGCTGGCCGCCGGCCGCCCGGTACTGGTCATCGAGGACCGCAGCGAGGCGCGGGAGGCAGCCCGGCTGGCCGGGGCCGAGGTGATTGACGGCAACGCCGCCACCCCGGCCGCCCTGGCGCTGGCCAATCTGGCGGGGGCACAGCGCCTGTTCGTCACCATCCCCGAGAGCTTCGAGGCCGGCCAGGTGGTGATGCAGGCCCGCGCCGCCAACCCGGGGCTGGAGATCCTGGCCCGCGCCCATTCCGATGCCTGCTACGAGCATCTGGAGAATATGGGCTCCAACCTGACCATCCTGGGCGAGCGCGAGATCGCCCACCGCATGCTGGAACGCGCCCGGCAGGATGAAGTGGCGGAGCTGGTGAAGGCCGAGTAACCTATACTCTCGCCGCCGCGATCGCGGCCTGGAAATCCGCCCGCACGGCGGCCTCACCGAAGCGGTCCGCGATGAATCGCAACCCCTCCGCCGAAAGATGCGCGTTCCAGGCGGCGTCGGTTTCCAGCCGGTGCAGCTTGGCGGCGATGCCGGGGGCGTCCTCCGCCAGCAGCCAGGCCAGGTCGCCGGTCAGGCCCAGCCCCTCCGCCGCGATGGCGGTCATCACGCAGGGCAGGCCATGGGCCAGGCTGTCCAGCACCTTGCCCTTGATGCCCGCGCCATAGCGCAAGGGCGCCACCGCCGAGCGGTGGCGGTGCAGCGCCGGCGCCAGCTCCGGCACGAAGCCCGCCACCTGGATATCCCCATGGCTTTCGGCCAACACGGGCGGGGTGGGGTTACTGCCATAGACGGTGACGGGCAGGCCGCGCAGCAGCGGGCGCAGCTCACGGCCCATCCACAGCACGGCATCGGCATTGGGGGCGTGGTTGAAGCCGCCCAGGAAGCAGGAGCCGCGCCGCTCGGTGAAGGGCAGCGGGGGCGGGTGGATCGCCACCGGCCAGGTGACGACATGCACCCGCGCCTGGGGCACCAGCTCCCGCAGCAGACTCGCCTCCAGCGCGGAATGCACGATGGTGGCGTCCGCGATGCCGATCAGGGCGAGTTCGGCATGGCGCATCGCCTCCGCCCGGGCGGTGGCGCGCGGGTCGGCTTCCAGCGCGGCCTCGCGTTCCAGCCGCAGGAAATGCAGGTCGCATACCGAGAAGATGACGGTGGCCTTCGGTGCCAGCCGGCGCGCCAGGCCCAGGTATTTGTCGGCGCTGCCGTAGCGGTACAGGTAGATCAGGTCGGGCGGCTGCGGCATGCGGCGCAGCACTTCCTCCACACTGTGGCGATAGGGGGCGTGGAAGCACTGGATGCCACGCCGTTCCAGCGCCGTGGTGTAGGGGCCGTCGGCCTCCATCACCTCCGACGGCACGAAGGACAGGCGATAGCCGAGCCCCTGCAACAGCCGCATATGCTGCACGGAGGCTTGGCTGCCCGCATCCTTGTCCGGCGTCGGCGTGGCCTCGTCGATGAACAGGGCGCGGGGGGCGGCGGAACGCTCGGCCTCCTGTTCCGGGTTCTGGCCGGTGGTGCCGTGGCTTGCCAGCACATCGGCCCAGCGGGCGCGGAACTTCGCCTGGTTCAGCTTCTGGTGGCGCTTCACGCCCGCCTCGATGTCGGTGCCGTGGGAACGGCCCTCCAGGTGGATGATGCGGGCGGCGGGCTGCACCACCACCCGCCGCCCAGCGGCGCGGGCGCGGAAGCACAAATCCACATCCTCGTAATAGGCGGGGGAGAAATGCGCGTCGAAGCCGCCCAGTTGCCGGAACAGCACGGCCGGCAGCATCAGTGCCGCCCCCGAGACGTAATCGGCATCGCGCAGGAAGCTGTAGCGCGGGTCCTCGGCTTCCTCGTTGCGGCCGTAGTTCCAGGCATCGCCGTGGCGCCAGACGATGCCGCCCGATTCCTGCAGCGTGCCGTCCTCATTCAGCAGGGCCGCGCCCACCACACCGATGGCGGGGTCCAACGCGAAGGTGGCCAGCATCTCATCGAGCCAGCCGGGGGTGGCCAGGGTATCGTTGTTCAGGAACAGCAGGGTGCGGCCGCGCGCGGCCGCCGCCCCGGCATTGCAGGCGCCGATGAAGCCGAGGTTCCTCTCCTGCCGCAGCGGGCGGATATTGCCCGACAGCCGCGCCTGCGCGGTGCCGTCGGTCGAGGCATCATCGACCAGGATCACCTCGAACGCCGTGCGCGGGGCATGGGCGATCAGGCTGGCAATGCAGGCATGGGTCAGCGCCCACTGGTTGTGGGCGGGGATGATGACGCTGACTTCCGGCAGCCCCTCGGGCAGGTGCAGGGGCATGGAGGCATCGTATTCGGTGCTGGCCGCGGCTTCCTCGGGCAGGGCGGCCTGGGCGGCCTCGGCCAGGGCCAGGGCGCGGCGCAGGCTGGTGATCACGGGCGCCAGGTCACCGGCCGCGCGGGCCCGGCGGGCGCTGTTCTCCACCAGGCCGGAGAGCAGCCGCCCCACCCCGGCATCGAAGCCCCCGGCGCGGTGGATGATCCGGCCCATGCCCTCGATCAGTTCATGGCCCGTGGCGGCATCGCGCAGGCGCACCAGGGCGGTGGTGCCCGCCATCAGCGCATGCACGGGGCGGATGCTGAAGCCATGGCGGCCATCGCCGATGCCGGCCGCTTCCAGATCCGGGCGGTAATTGGCGGCGATGACGCGCGCCATCGGCACGTCATCCAGCAGCAGTTCCAGCTCGACACGGCGCTCGGGGGCGGCGGGGTCGCGCACCCAGCCCGCGATCTCCTGCGCGGAGAACACATCCACGCTGCATTGCAGGGCGGCGGCGAGGGGTGGTGTTTCATCCGGCATGGACCGCCATTTAGGCGCAGGGCCGCCGGCACGTCCATGCCGCGCGCGTGCTATAGCGGCGGCATGGATATCCGCCAGTTGAGCCTGTTCCGCCGCGTGGCCGAGGAAGGCAGCTTCTCCCGCGCCGCCGCCGTGCTGGGCATCACCCAGCCCGCCCTCAGCCGCCGCATCCGCGCGCTGGAGGAGGAGCTGGGCACCGCCCTGCTCTATCGCAACGGCCGCGGCGTGGTACTGACCGAGGAAGGGCGCCGCTTCTCGGAGGCCGTGGTGCCGGTGCTGGAGGAACTGTCGCGCATCCGCGCCGCCGCCATGGCCGCGAGCGGGGCGGTGCGCGGCAAGCTGAGCATCGCCATGCCGCCCTCCGTCGCGGCCAGCCTGGCGCCGCCCCTGCTGCGCCACGCGCGGGAGAAGATGCCCGATCTGGAACTGCACCTGATGGATGCCTTCACCGGCACCATCCATGAATGGCTGACCAGCGGGCGGGTGGATATCGCGGTGCTGAACCCGATGCGCCAGAACCCCGCCATCCACAGCGAGCCCCTGTTCGACGCGGTGCTGTATCTGTGCCACGCGCCGGGTGACGCGCGAGTGGCCGGGCTGCTGAACGCCGAGGGCGACATCCCGATGGCGGCGCTGGCCGGCCTGCCGCTAATGCTGCCCGGCCGCCACCACGGGCTGCGGCGGGAGCTGGAGGCAGGCTTCGCCGCCGCCGGCATCGCCCCCGGCCGCATCGAGGATGTGGATTCCCTGCACGCCCTGGCCCATCTGGTGGCCGAGGGCATGGGCTACACCATCTCGGCCTGGGATGCGCTGGGCATGGAACTGCGCCAGGGCCATGTCGCCGCCACCCGGATCGTGGCGCCGGTGCTGCTGCACGAATTCGTGCTGGCGACCTCGGCCGAGCGCCAAGTCTCACCCGCCGCGCGCGCGGTGATCCGCTTCCTGCGGGCGGAGGTCAGGCGGCTGGTGGAGACCGGCCGCCTGAAGGGGCTGCTGCCAGAAAGCTAGTGCTTCTTCCCGAACCCCGCCATCATCCGCTTGGGCTCATCCGTCAGCCAGCTTCTCGCGAAGGCCGGAATGCCCGCCGCGATGCCTTGCGTCACGGATTTGTCCTCCCATTCGCGGATCAGCGCCTTCTGGTTGCGGATGGAAACGGGGCCGGCCAACAGCAGCAGGTCGATCCATTCCTGCACCGCACCGTCCAGCGCCTCGGGTTCCGCCACGCGCTCCACCAGGCCCCAGTCGAGGGCCTCCTCGGCCGAGATGGTCTCACCCAGCAGCAGCAGGCGGCGGGTGCGGCCCCAGCCGATCAGCCCCGGCAGCAACGCCGCCTCGACCACCGAGGGGATGCCGACGCGCACCTCCGGCATGCCGAACTTGGCGGCGCTGGATGCGATGCGCAGGTCGCAGGCGGCCGCGATCTCCAGCCCCGCACCCAGGCACCAGCCATTGATGCGGGCGAAGACCGGCACCGGGCAGTCGCGGATGGCGCGGCAGGCGGCGTGGACATTCTCGATGAAGGCCTGGCCCTGGGCGGGGGTTTCGACGCGCCCCATCTCCGTGATGTCGGCGCCGCCGACGAAGGCGCGCCCGCCCTCTCCGGTCAGCACCACGCAGCGGGCGGTGTCGGGCACGGCGGCGAAGGCCGCGGCGAACTCGCGCAGCAGCGCCGAGCCCATGGAATTCAGCTTGCGATCGTTTGCAATGGTGATGCGCGCGACCTCACGCGAGAAATCTTTCTCGATCAATGCATTACATCTCCTCCGTTGGGCGACAGGGTAGCGCCGCAATAGAAGCTGCCCCCTGGACCCGCGAGGAGCAAGGCCGTGTATGCGATGTCGATGGGCTGACCGAGCCGGCCCATGGGCAGGCTGCGTTCCATCGCCTCGTGCCATTCGCGCGGGCGCTGGGCCGTCAGGTCGGTCACGATCGGGCCAGGGGCCACGGCATTCACCAGCACGCCCTTGGGCGTCGCCTCATAGGCCAGGGCGCGGGTCATGCCGACGATGGCGGCCTTGGCCATGGCATAGGGCACGACCATGGGCGCGCCCTTCAACGCGATCTGGGAGGCGACATTGATGATCCGCCCAGCCCCGCGCGCCACCATGCCCGGATAGACCGCCTGGGCCATCAGAAACATGCCGCGCGCGTGCACGTTCATCACGCGCTCGTATTCCTCCTGGGAGAAATCCTCGAAGGGATGGCGGATGTTGATACCGGCGTTGTTGACCAGGATGTCGGGCGCGCCGATGGCCGCCGTCGCGGCCTCGACGAAAGCCTGGATGACCGGCGCATCCGCGCCCATGTCGCAGCTGGCGTGGAAAGCGCGGCGGCCCATCGCACGGATCGCCTCGGCCACCTTCTCGGCCTCGGCATCGTCCTCATAGTGGTTGAAGGCGATGTCCGCGCCGTTCTCGGCGAACAGCAGTGCGGTCGCCCGCCCGATGCCGCGGCTGCCGCCGGTGATGAACGCGATTTTCCCCGCCAACTGGCTCATGCCCAGATATCCCTCATCGCCTTGGTGTAGTCCGCGCGGATGGCGGGCATGGCGATGTGCCGTCCCTCCTCCACCAGCACGCGGCCCGCGACGGCGGTGGTCTTCACCACGCCACGCCCGGGGCCGAACACCCAGGCATCGAGCGCGGCATCGGCCGAGAGGTCAATCAGGTCTGGGTGGTCCGAATCCAGCTCGACCAGGTCGCAGCGCAAACCGGGGGCAATGGCGCCGATGGGCGCGCCCGCCGCGCGGGCACCGCCCGCCAGCGCGCGGCGATACAGCAGGCCGGCCGGGTGCGGCTCGGCATCCGTGGCCGCGACGCTGCGCTGTTCCAGCGCCAGGCGCTGGCTGGTTTCCAGCTGCCGCAGCTCCTGCGCCGGGTCCAGGCAGACCTGGCTGTCGCTGCCCACCCCCAGCGCGCCGCCCACGCCCAGCCATTCCGGCAGGCGGAAGGTGCCGTCGCCGAGCGAGGCTTCGGTGTGCGGGCACAGCCCGGCGATGGAGCCGGACTGGCCGAGGGCCACCACCTCCGCATCGTCCAGGTGCGTCGCGTGGATGAACACCCAGCGCGGGCC
This sequence comes from Rhodovarius lipocyclicus, assembly GCF_009900765.1. GTDB lineage: Bacteria > Pseudomonadota > Alphaproteobacteria > Acetobacterales > Acetobacteraceae > Rhodovarius > Rhodovarius lipocyclicus. The sequence continues at coordinate 53,922 of NZ_JAAABL010000003.1, read as the reverse complement.
CACCAGCCCGTTTTCCAGCACCCATTCGGCGGGGCGCAGGCCGGTGGCGGCCACGCATTCCTCCACCTCACGGCGCTGCTCGGCGAGATGCATGTGGATGGGGCCGGCCCAAACGTCGCTCAGCTCCTGCAGCATCTCGGGCGTCACGGCGCGCAGGGAATGCGGCGCCACGCCCAGGCCCACGCGCGGGCCCTTATGGCGGTGCAGCGCCGCCATCATGCCCATGAACTGGTCCAGATCGTTCAGGAAGGGGCGCTGGCCGGGGTTGGGCTCCGCGCCGAAAATGCCGCCATGGCGGTACAGGCTGGGCAGCAGCGTCAGGCCGATGCCGGAACGCTCGGCGGCCGCGATGTGGCGCAGGCCCATTTCCTCCCGCGCGGCATAGGGCGTGCCGTCGGGCTGGTGGTGCAGATAGTGGAATTCGCAGAGGTGGGTATAGCCACGCTCCAGGCATTCCGCGTGCAGCATGGCGGCCACGGCCTCGGCGCTGTCGGGGTTCATGCGCGCCACTACGGCATACATGGCGATGCGCCAGGTCCAGAAACTGTCGGTGCCGGAACCGCGCCGGTCCGCCCGTCCCGCCATGGCGCGCTGGAAGGCGTGGGAGTGCAGGTTGGGCAGGCCCGGCACCACCAGGCCCATCCGCCGCGCATCGCCGGGCGCGGCCCCCGGGGTGACGGCGGTGATGGTCCCTGCCCCATCCGCCTCGATCAGCACGTCACGCGCCCAGCCTTCGGGCAACCATGCCTCGGCCGCGAAGAAAGAAGTCATCCCTGTGCCCACGCCACCCTGTCGAGATAGGTCTTGAGAAAGCCCTTCACGCGGGGTTCCGCGCCGGGGCCGAACATGTCCTTGGGCGGTGCCACCTGCACCACCTGGCCATGGTCCAGGAACATCACCCGCGTGGAAAGCCCCGCGATGAAGCCCATCTCGTGGCTGACCACCAGCATGGTGGTGCCGGCGCGCGCCAGGTCGCGGATCACGTCCAGCACCTCGGTGGTCAGCTCGGGGTCGAGGGCCGCGGTGGGCTCATCGAACAGCAGCACGCGCGGTTCCATGGCCAGCGTCCGGGCGATGGCCACGCGCTGCTGCTGGCCGCCCGACAGCCCCGCGGGCTTGCGCCCGGCCTGCGCCGCGAGACCGACCCGCGCCAGCGCCGCATCGGCCTTGGCGTCGGCCTCGCGCCTGGGCAGCTTGCGCACCAGCTTCAGGGCGAGCGCCACATTCTCTCGCGCGGTCAGGTGCGGCCACAGGCCGAAATGCTGGAACACCATGCCGATGGCGCCATCGCCCGGCGTGGCGGGTTTGCCCTCCACCAGCACCCGGCCGGAGGCGATGGGATCGAGCCCCGCGATGCAGCGCAGCAGCGAGGATTTGCCCGAACCCGAAGGCCCGATGATCCCGATAGCCTCGCCCGCTTCCACTGTCAGGTCGATGCCGCGCAGGATCTCGGCCTGGCCCACCTTGCGCCACAGGGCGCCGACTTCCAGCACGCTCATGCCGCAAGGGCCCTTTCGATGCGTTTTTCCACGCGGCGCGCGGCCCAGGCCGTGGCCTCGACCAGCGCCCAATAGCCCAGCGCCAGCACCAGCGTGGTTTCCACCACCGCGAAGCTGGCCGAACCCACCGCCTGCATGCGGAAGGTGAATTCCGGCACGGTGATGATGGACAGCACGGCGGTTTCCTTGATGAGGATGACGGCGAGGTTCGCCAGCGCCGGCAGCACGCCCAGCGCCATCACCGGCAGCATGATGCGCAGCACGGTCTGCGTGCGGGACAGGCCGAGCAGGCGCGCGGCCTCCAGCTGCGCCGGGGGCACGGCCATGAAGCCCGCGCGGAATACCTCGCTGAAATAGGCGGCGCCATAGACGGAGAGTGCGACGAAGCCCGCCACCGGCGGCGACAGGTCGATGCCGATGAACGGCCCGCCGAAATACAGCAGGAAGCACTGCACCAGGAAGGGCGTGCCGCGCACCACCTCCACCACCGCGACCAGGGGGGCGCTCAGCAGGCGCGGCGCGAAGAAGCGCGCGGCGCCGACCAGAAAGCCCAGCGCCATGCCCGCCGCGACCGCCGACAGCCAGATCGCCAGCGTGACCGGCAACCCGCGCGCGGCGGCCGACAGGCTCTCGTAGAACACGGCCATCAGGCGGCCCTCCCGCGCGTGAGGAAGGAGAGCGAGAGGTTGATGACGAGATAGATGATGCCGCACAGCATATAGGCTTCCAGCGGCTGGAAGGTGCTGGCGGCCAGGGCCTGGGCGCTGCGCGTCAGTTCCAATATGCCAACCACCGAGATCAGCGAGGACGCCTTGATGATCATGATCGCCTCACCCACGATGGCAGGGCGCATGGCCTGGATGGCGATGGGCAGGCGGATGCGCAGCAGGATCTGCGCGGGTGTCAGGCCCAGCAGCCGCGCGGCCTCGATGCCCGCATGCGGCACCAGCGCGAGGCCCCCGCGCAAAATCTCGGCCATATAGGCGGCGCAGCACAGCCCCATGGTGCCGATGCCCGCCACCACCGCCGGCAGGTCGATGCCCAGGAAGGGCAGCGCGAAATAGGCCAGCAGCAGTTGCACCAGCAGCGGCACGCCCCGGAAGAAGCTGACATACAGCAGCGCCCAGCGATGCCCCGCCATGCTGGCGGCCGCGATCGGCGCGCCCAGCAACAGCCCGATCAGGATCGCCCCCGCCGAGGCCCACAGCGTGGCCAGCGTGGCCCACAGCATGGGCGGCAGGGCTTCCTGCACGAATTCCCAGGTCAAGCGTGATTACCCCGGAGAAACCGGGCGGGTCGCCCCGCCCGGGCCAGATCAGACAGAGGCTTCGGCGACGCGCGCGGGCACGGTGAAGCTCTCGCCGAACCACTTGGTCTGCAGCGCGGCCAGGCGGCCGTCGCCGCGCATGGCGTCGATCACGCCATCCACCGCATCCATCAGCGGCGCGCTGTCGGCGTCCTTGCGGCTGATATAGCCGAAATAGACCGGCGCGCCGAAGGGCGGGCGCACCACGCTGAACACGCCGCGCCGCTGCTGCGCCGTATAGGCGATGTTGGGCAGGGAGTTCGCCACCGCCACCACGCGCCCCGCCGCGAGGTCCGCATAGGCCTCGGAGAAGCTCTGGTACTCGCGGATCTGGGTGTTGAAGTTGTTGCGCTGGATATAGGCCTGCAACTGCGCCAGCTGGGCGGTGGCCTGGGCGCAGCCCACGGTCTTGCCGTTGATGTCCTCGGGCTTGGCGATGCTGGCGTCATTGGCGCGCTTCAGCAGGGCCACGGTCGCGTCCGCCACCGGGGCGCTGAAGCGGTAGCGCTCCTGCCGGGCGCGGGTGATGGTGGCGGGGCCGGCCACCAGATCGTAACGCGCGGCCTCCAGCCCCGGCAGCACCGACGGCCAGGGCAGGTCGATGAAGCGGATGCGCAGGTTCAGCGCCTTGCCCACCTCCGCGAACAGCTCGACGTTCAGCCCCACCTGGGTGCCGCCCTGGGTGAAGTCGAAGGGCGCGAAATGCAGCTCGGTGGCGACCACCAGCTCACCGGCCTGGCGGGCCTTTTCCAAGGCATTGGCACGGGCCACGGCGGGGATGGCCAGGCCGGCGGCGGCGCCCAGCACCGCGGCGCGGCGGGTGATGGAAAATTCGGTCATTCAGCTCTCCCTGGGCGAGATGGCCCATTGCGTATCGGCGTGCGGTCCGTGGTCCCTGCATTCCGTCCCGCCAACCCGGCTTCTCCGGCTTTTGGTTGACATGACAGGTCATGACAGTAGTCTGACCCCCAGCGGGCCCGCAAGCCCGGATCGCATGGAGGTTGCAACATGCCCGACGGCGCCGTCCATCAATCCCTGCCGGTCATCGATGTATCCCCGCTCATGAATGCCTCGGATGCAGGCATTCGCGCCGTGGCGGCGGAAATCCATGCCGCCTGCACGGGCCCCGGCTTCTTCTACATCCGCGGCCATGGCGTGCCCGATGCCGTGATCGAGGCGGCGCGCGAGCAATCCCGCCGCTTCTTCCACCTGCCACCGGAAGTGAAAGCCCACACCCGCGCCAACCAGATGCACCGCGGCTGGCACGCCATGGGCGGCGCGGTGATGGAGGGCGCGAAGAAGGCCGACCTGAAGGAGTTCTTCTCCATGGGCCTGGACCTGCCCATGGACCACCCGGTGGTCGCGGCGGGCCAGAAGCTGCGCGGCCCCAACCAATGGCCCGCCGAGGTGCCGGAACTGCGCCCCGCCATGGAGGCCTATTACGCCGAGATGCTGCGCGTGGGCGGGCTGCTGATGCGCGCCATCGCGGTGTCGCTGGACTTGCCGCCGGATTTCTTCGCGCCGCACTACACCCTGCCCTTGCAGCGCACCCAGGCGATTTTCTACCCGCCCCAGGCACCCGACGACACGGACGGCTTCGGCGTGGCCCCGCACACGGATTTCGGCTGCATCACCCTGCTGTGGCAGGACGGCAGCGGCGGGCTGGAGGTGAAGGAACGCCAGACCGGCCAATGGATCCCGGCCCCGCCCTTGCCCGGCACTTTCGTGATCAATGTGGGCGACCTGCTGGGCCGCTGGTCCAATGACCGCTTCGCCAGCACGCCGCACCGGGTGGTGAACCGCTCCGGCCACGAGCGCATGTCGATCGCCACCTTCCACGACCCCAATTTCGACGCGCCGATCGACCCGCGCGCCCTGGGGGCTACCGAGCCCAAATACCCGCCCACCACCTCCGGCGGGCATATCCTGGAATGCTTCGACAAGGCGTTCTCCTATCGGAAGAAAGACTGATGCCCGACGGCGCGCAGCCCCTGTATGCGGCGGTGAAGGCGCATGTGCGGGCGCAGATCGCGGCGGGCACCTGGCCGCCGGGCTTCCGCATCCCGTCCGAGAACCAGCTGGGCCCCATGCTGGGCGTCAGCCGCATCACCGTGAACCGCGCCTTCGCGGAACTCGCCCGCGACGGGGTGCTGACTAAGGTGCCCGGCGTCGGCACCTTCGTCGCGCGCGCCAAGCCGCGCTTCGGGCTGGTCTCCATCCAGGACATCGCGCAGGAGATCGCGGCGCGCGGCATGGCCTGGTCCGCCCGGGTGCTGAAGCTGGGCAACATGCCGGTGCCGCGCGATGTGGCGGACGCCATGGGCCTGCCCGCCGGCAGCGCCATCCCCCACAGCGAGATCCTGCATTTGGGCGACAGCACGCCGATCCAGCTGGAGGAACGCTGGGTGCGCCCCGGCTATGCCCCCGGCTTCCTGGCGCAGGATTACGCCGCGACCACCACCTTCGCCCTGCTGGCGCGGGAAGGCCGGCCGATGGAAATGGAACAGACCATCACCGCCATCCTGCCCGATGCCGCGCTCTCCCGCCTGTTGCGCGTGGCGCGGCAGGAACCCTGCCTCGTCATCCGCCGCCGCACCTTCACGGATGGCGAGGTGATGACCTTCTCCCGCCTCATCCAGCCCGCCGCCCGCTTCGAACTGTCGGGCCGGGCCTCGCTTTCCCCTGACGGATCAGCCGCATGACCAACCCCCGCCTGCGCAATGCCCCCGCCATCCGCAGCCCGCGCGGCCTCTCGCTCAACGCCAAATCCTGGCAGACCGAGGCGCCCCTGCGCATGCTGATGAACAACCTGGACGACGAGGTGGCCGAGCGCCCGGGCGAACTCGTGGTCTATGGCGGCATCGGCCGCGCCGCGCGCGACTGGGACAGCTATGAGCGGATCGTGGCCACCCTGAAGCGGCTGGAGGGCAACCAGACCCTGCTGGTGCAGTCCGGCAAGCCAGTGGGCGTGTTCGAAACCCATGAGAACGCGCCCCGCGTGCTGATCGCCAACTCCAATTTGGTGCCGCACTGGGCGACCTGGGAGCATTTCAGCGAATTGGATCGCAAGGGGCTGATGATGTACGGCCAGATGACGGCCGGTTCCTGGATCTATATCGGCAGCCAGGGCATCGTGCAGGGCACCTACGAGACCTTCGTGGAGGCCGGGCGCCAGCATTTCGGCGGCGATCTGGCGGGGCGCTGGATCCTGACCGGGGGCCTCGGCGGCATGGGCGGCGCGCAGCCGCTGGCGGGCGTCTTCGCCGGGGCCAGCGTGCTGGCGGTGGAATGCCAGGCCAGCCGGATCGAGAAGCGGCTGGAGACGCGCTACCTCGACCACCGCGCCGATGACCTGGACACCGCCCTGGCCATGATCCGCGACGCCAATGCGCGGAAGAAGGCGATCAGCGTCGGCCTGCTGGGCAATGCCGCCGAGGTCTTCCCCGAGCTGGTCCGGCGCGGCGTGGTGCCCGATATCGTCACCGACCAGACCAGCGCGCATGACCCGGTGAACGGCTATCTGCCCGCCGGCTGGACCGTGGGCGAATGGGAAGCCAAGCGCGAGACCGACCCCAAGGCGGTCGCCGCCGCCGCCCGCAAGTCGATGGTCGCCCATGTGCAGGCCATGCTGGATTTCCAGAAGATGGGCTCGGCCGTGCTCGACTACGGCAACAACATCCGCCAGGTGGCCAAGGATGAGGGGCTGCTGAACGCCTTCGACTTCCCGGGCTTCGTGCCGGCCTATATCCGGCCGCTGTTCTGCCGAGGCATCGGGCCCTTCCGCTGGGCGGCGCTGTCGGGCGACCCGCAGGACATCCTGAAGACCGACGCCAAGGTGCGCGAACTGCTGCCCGAGAACACCCACCTGCACCGCTGGCTGGAGATGGCGCAGCAGCGCATCGCCTTCCAGGGCCTGCCGGCGCGCATCTGCTGGGTGGGGCTCGGCGACCGGCACCGCCTGGGCTTGGCCTTCAATGAGATGGTGGCGCGCGGCGAGATCGGCCCCATCGTCATCGGCCGCGACCATCTGGACAGCGGCTCCGTCGCCTCGCCCAATCGTGAGACGGAGGCGATGAAGGATGGCTCGGACGCTGTTTCCGACTGGCCGCTGCTGAATGCGCTGCTGAACACGGCCTCCGGCGCCACCTGGGTGTCGCTGCACCATGGCGGGGGCGTGGGCATGGGCTTTTCCCAGCATTCCGGCATGGTCATCGTGTGCGACGGCACCGAGGATGCCGCCCGCCGGTTGAAGAGAGTTCTCTGGAATGACCCGGCGACAGGTGTGATGCGTCACGCCGATGCGGGCTATGATATCGCCAAGCAATGCGCGCGGGAGCATGGGCTCGACCTGCCCGGCATCGCGCTCTGACTGAGTGAGGACAAGATGACCCCTGGTTCCATCGATCTCGCCACCATCCAGGCCATCGGGGAAGGCGCGCCACTGCGCATGGAGGGGAATTGGCGCCAGGATGTGGAGGCCAGCCACGCCACGCTGGCCGCCGCCTTGGCCACCGGCGCCGCGCTGTATGGCGTGAACACCGGCTTCGGCAAGCTGGCGCAGACGCGCATCCCCGACGACGCCCTGGCCGAGCTGCAGCTGAACCTGCTGCGCAGCCACGCGGCCGGCGTGGGCAAGAAGCTGGCGCCGCGCATCGTGCGGCTGGTGCTGGCGCTGAAGGCGATGTCGCTGGCGCGCGGGGCCTCTGGCGTGCGGCCCATCGTCATCGACTATCTGACGCATATGCTGAACAGCGACGTGCTGCCGGTGATCCCGGCGCGCGGCTCCGTGGGGGCGTCGGGCGATCTGGCGCCGCTCGCCCATCTCTCCCTGGTGCTGGTGGGTGAGGGGCGCGCCCTGTTCCGCGGCGTGGAGGTTCCGGGCGGCGAGGCGCTGGCCCGCATCGGGCTGCAACCGCTGGTGCTGGGCCCGAAGGAGGGGCTGGCGCTGCTGAACGGCACTCAGGTCTCCACGGCCATTGCGCTGGACGGGCTGTTCCGCACCCGCCGGCTGTTCGCCACCGCCCTGGTCGCCGCCGCCCTTTCGACCGAGGGTGTGCGCGGTTCCGACACCCCCTTCGACGCGCGCATCCATGAGTTGCGCGGCCATCGCGGGCAGATCCGGGTCGCGGCCGCGCTGCGCGGGCTGATAGCCGGCAGCGCCATCCGCGACAGCCACCGCGAGGACGACCCGCGCGTGCAGGACCCCTACTCCATCCGCTGCACGCCGCAGGTGCTGGGGGCGGCGCTGGATGCGCTGGACCACGCCGGCACGGTGCTGGAGCGCGAGGCGAACGCCGTGACCGACAACCCGCTGGTGATCGGCGGGGATGTGCTCTCGGGCGGCAATTTCCATGCGGAGCCGGTGGGGTTCGTGGCCGATTTCATGGCGCTCGCCCTGGCCGAGACCGGCGCCATCGCCGAGCGCCGCATCGCGCTGCTGATCGACCCCGCGCTGTCGGGCCTGCCGCCCTTCCTGGTGCGGGAGGGAGGCATCAATTCCGGCTTCATGATCGCGCAGGTGACCGCCGCAGCCCTGACGGCCGAGAACCGCCACCTGGCCAACCCGCGCGTGACCGACAGCCTGCCGACCTCCGCCAACCAGGAGGACCATGTGAGCATGGCCACGGGCGCCGCGCTGCGCCTGCGGCCCATGTATCGCAACCTGGCCGATATCCTGGCGGTGGAGCTGCTCTGCGCCGCCCAGGGGGTGGAATTCCACCGGCCGCTGAAAAGCTCTCCGGCGCTGGAGGCAGCCCATGCGCTGGTGCGCGGCGTGGCGCCCTTCTGGGAGAAGGACCGGCTGATGGCGCCCGATATCGCCGCTGTCTCCGCCCTCATCCGCGCCGGGCGCTTCGCTGAGCTGCTGGGCCAATACTGAGATGTTCGACGCCGTCTGGACCAACCTGCACGCGGCCACCATGGCCGATGAGCGCCTGGGCATCATCGAGGACGCGGCGATCGCCGTGAAGGGCGAGACCATCGCCTGGATCGGCCCGCGCGCCGCGCTGCCCGGCCCGGGCGCCGTCACCTATGACGCCGGGGGCGCCTGGGTGCTGCCGGGGCTGGTGGATTGCCACACCCATCTGGTCTTCGGTGGCGACCGGGCGGCGGAATACGAGATGCGGCTGGCGGGCGCGACCTATGAGGAGCTGTCGCGGGCGGGGGCGGGTATCCTCTCCACCGTGCGCGCCACCCGCGCGGCCAGCGAGGGCGCGCTGCTGGCCGCCGCCCTGCCCCGCCTGGACGGGCTGCTGGCCGAGGGCGTGACCACCGTCGAGATCAAGTCCGGCTACGGGCTGGATGCGGAGAACGAGGCCAAGCAGCTGCGCGTGGCCCGCGCGCTGGGCCAGGAGCGGCGGGTGGAGATCGTGACCTCCCTGCTCGCGGCGCATGCGGTGCCGCCGGAATATGCCGGGCGCCGGGCCGAATACGCCCGGCTGGTGGCCGACAGCATCATCCCCGCCATCGCCGCCGAAGGGCTGGCCGACGCGGTGGATGCCTTCGCGGACAGCATCGGCTTCACCAATGTGGAAACCGAGTGGGTCTTCGCCGCCGCCGCCCGCGCGGGGCTGCCGGTGAAGCTGCACGCCGATCAGTTGACCGACCAGCAGGGTGCCGCCTTCGCCGCCCGGCACAAGGCGCTGAGCGCCGACCATCTGGAACGCTCCAACGCCCAGGGGCTGGCCGAGATGGCGCAAGCGGGCACGGTGGCGGTGCTGCTGCCCGGCGCCACCTTCACCCTGCGGGAAACCGCCCACCCGGATGTGGCCGCCATGCGCGCGGCCGGGGTGCGGATGGCGCTGAGCACGGACATGAACCCCGGCTCCTCTCCCGCGCGGTCGCTGCTGCTGATGCTGAACATGGGCTGCGCCCTGTTCCGGCTGACGGTGAACGAGGCGCTGCTGGGCGTGACCCGCCACGCCGCCGCCGCGCTGGGGCTGCATGACCGCGGCGTGCTGGCGGTGGGAAAACGCGCCGACATGGCGCTGTACCGCATCAACCGCCCGGCCGACCTGGTCTATTGGATGGGCACCAACCCCTGCGAGGGCCGGGTGCTGGCGGGCCGCCCCGCGTGATGGACTTGGCGCGGCTGACCGAGACCGTCCGCTGGGGCGTGCCGCTGGCGGGGCAATGGGGTGTGGAGGTGATCCACGCCGAGGAAGGTGTGGCGCATCTGCGCCTGCCGGCCGATGCCAGCCTGCTGCGGCCGGGCAACACCGTCTCCGGCCCCGCGCTGATGGGGCTGGCGGATGTGGCGATGTGGGCCGCGCTGCTGACCACCACGGCCGGGCAGGACAACAGCGTCACCTCCAGCATGAATGTGAACTTCCTGCGCCCCGCCGGCCCCGGCCCGCTGGTGGCCGAGGCACGGGTGGTGAAGGGCGGAAAGCGCATGCTGTACGGGGAAATCCTGATCCGCGCCGAAAATAGTGACGATGTGGCAGTGCATTGCACCACCCATTGGGTTGTAATCGCGAAACCCCCGGCTTCCGCAGCCATCTAGGCTTTGCTAAGCACCCTGGCCGAGGTTGGACACAGGGAACCGCACAGATGAAGCTCACCCGTAAGGTCAAGGAAATCCTCTCCTGGTATGAGAGCGACAATCCCGGGACCAAGGCGAACCTCGCCCGCATCCTGATGACCGGCAAGCTGGGCGGCACGGGCCGCATGGTCATCCTGCCGGTGGACCAGGGTTTCGAGCACGGCCCCGCCCGCAGCTTCGCGCCGAACCCCGCCGCCTATGACCCGCACTATCACTTCGAGCTGGCCATCGAGGCCGGGCTGAACGCCTATGCCGCGCCGCTGGGCGCGCTGGAGGCCTCCGCCGCTTCCTATGCCGGCTGCATCCCGACCATCCTGAAGGTCAACCACTCCAACAGCCTGGCCACGCTGAAGGACCAGGCCGTGACGGCCACCGTGGCCGACGCCCTGCGCCTGGGCTGCTCCGCCATCGGCTTCACCATCTACCCGAGCAGCGAATACCAGTTCGAGATGATGGAAGAGCTGCGCGAGCTAGCCGCCGAGGCCAAGGCCGCGGGCCTGGCCGTGGTGGTGTGGTCCTATCCGCGCGGCCCGATGCTGGACAAGACCGGCGAGACGGCGCTGGACATCGCGGCCTATGCCGCGCACATCGCCGCCCTGGTCGGCGCGCACATCATCAAGGTGAAGCCGCCCACGGCCGCCATCTCGCTGGATGCCGCGAAGAAGACCTACGCCTCCTACCCGGTCGAGGACGACGCGGCTGCCCGCTTCGCCCACATCGTGAAGGCCTGCTTCAACGGCCGTCGCCTGGTGGTGTTCTCGGGCGGTGAGGCCAAGGGCGCCGATGCGCTGCTGAACGAGGTGCGCGCCATCCATGCCGGCGGCGGCAATGGCTCCATCGTCGGCCGCAACGCCTTCCAGCGCCCGAAGGAAGAGGCGCTGAAGCTGCTGTCCGACATCATCGACATCTACAAGTCGAAGGTCTGAAGGACTTTTCCTTTCCAGGAAAAGCGCGGCGCGGGGGGCAACCTCCGCGCCGTTTTCTTTGCTACGCTTCGCATCCGCGAGAAGGAGCAGGCGCATGCAGGTGGACATCAACTGCGACATGGGTGAGGGCTTCGGCCATTGGCGCCTGGGCGAGACCGACGATGCCGCGCTGATGCCCCACATCACCTCCGCCAACATCGCCACCGGCTTTCACGCGGGCGATCCGGCGCTGATGGACGCGACCGTGCGGCTGGCGGTGGGGCACGGGGTGGCGATCGGCGCGCATCCGGGCTTCGACGACCTGCGCGGCTTCGGCCGCCGCCGCATCAACGCGGGGGCGGAGGAGATGGTCAACGACATCCTCTACCAGCTCGGCGCGCTGCGGGAATTCGCCACCCGGCACGGCGGCGCCATCGCCCATGTGAAGCCGCACGGCGCGCTGTACATGGAGCTGGCGCAGAATGAGGCAATGTCCCTCGCCCTGGTGCGCGCCCTGCGGAAGGTGGCGCCCACCGCCTTCCTGTTCTGCATGGATATCTCCGTCACCGCCCGCATCGCGCGGGAGGAAGGCCAGCCGGTGATCCGGGAATTCTTCGCCGACCGCGACTATGACAACAGCGGCGCCATCGTCTTCGCCCGCCAGGTGGGCCGGCCGGACCCGCAGGCGGTGGCGGCCAAGGTGCTGCGCGCCTGCCAGCACGGCGTGGTGCGCACGGTCGAAGGCGACGACCGCCCCATCGCCTTCGAGAGCATCTGCTTCCATTCGGACACGCCCGGGTCGCTGGCCATCGCCCAGCACCTGCGCCCGGCGCTGGAAGGCGCGGGCATCAAGGTGACAGCGCCCGGGGGTTAGTGCCCGCCCTTCTGCTTCGGTGCGAAGCGCGTCAGCACATGCCGCGTCATGCCCTTCGCCAGCTCCTCCTCGCCGAAGAACACCGTGCCGGTGTTCTCGCTGCGCAGCAGTTCGGATTCCTCCTCGCTGTGGGTGCGCAGCACGATCTCGATGCCCGGGTTCAGCTTGCGCGCGGTGTCGGCCATCTGCCGCACGCCCAGCGTGTCCGGGGTGGCCACCACCAGCATCGCCGCCTGGGCGATATGGGCCTGGATCAGCACCGCCGGGTCCGCCGCATTGCCCGACACGGCGGCCAGGCCCCGATGGCGCAGATCCTCCACCATCTCGCGGTTCTGCTCAGCCACCACATAGGGGATGCCGCGCTCATCCAGCGCCGCCGCGATGCGCCGGCCCACCCGGCCATAGCCCACCAGCACCACCTGCCCTTCCAGGTATTTGCGCTCCGTCGTCATGGGCAGCTGGGCATAGGGGTCGGTGCGGCGTTCCAGCCGGCGGGCGGTGCGGGAGCGCTTGATGATCCAGCGCCGCGCGGGCTCGATGGCCGCGAACAGCACCGGGTTCAGCGCGATGGAGATCAGGGCGCCGGCCAGGATCAGGCTCATGCCCTCGGCGGGCAGGATGCCGAGCGAGACGCCGAGCCCGGCCATGATGAAGGAGAATTCGCCGATCTGCGCCAGGCTGGCCGAGACGATCATCGCCGTGCTGAGCGGGTAGCGCAGCATGATCACCAGCCCCAGCGCCGCGATGGACTTGCCGATCATGATGATGCCGACCACCGCCAGCACATGCAGCGGCTGCTCGATCAGGATGGCGGGCTTGAACAGCATGCCGACGGAGACGAAGAACAGCACCGAGAAGGCATCGCGCAGCGGCAGCGATTCCTCGGCGGCGCGGTGCGCGAATTCGGATTCGCGCATCACCATCCCCGCGAAGAACGCCCCCAGCGCGAAGGAGACATGGAACAGCTCCGCCGCGCCCACCGCGATGCCGATGGCGGCCGCGACCACGGCCAGGGTGAACAATTCGCGCGACCCGGTGCGCGCCACCTGCCACAGCAGCCAGGGCAGCAGCCGCCGCCCCGCGACCAGCATCAGCGCGATGAAGGCCGCGACCTGCAGCAGCGTCTTCACGATGGTCAGCCACAGCGCGTCGCCCGAGGGCGCGGCCACGACCGTGCCGCCCAGCACCCCCGCCAGCGGGGGCAGCAGCACCAGCACCAGGACGGTCGCCAGGTCCTCCACCACCAGCCAGCCCACGGCGATGCGGCCGTTCATGCTTTCCAGCACGCCCCGCGCCTCCAGCGCCTTCAGCAGCACCACGGTGCTGGCGCAGGACAGGGACAGGCCGAAAACCAGCCCCGCCCCCCAGCTCCAGCCCCACCACAGGCCGGTCGCCATGCCGAGCGCCGTGGCCAGCGTCATCTGCACCACCGCCCCGGGCACCGCGATGCGCTTCACCGCCAGCAAATCCTTCAGGGAGAAATGCAGCCCCACCCCGAACATCAGCAGCATCACGCCGATTTCCGAAAGCTGGCCCGCCAGCCCCACATCGGCCACGAAGCCCGGCGTGCCGGGCCCGATGATGATGCCGGCCAGCAGATAGCCGACCAGGGCCGGCACTTTCAGGCGCTCCGCGATGAAGCCCAGCAGCAGGGCGATGCCGAAACCGGCGGCCAGCGTGGTGATCAGGGAGATGTTGTGGTCCATCCGGCCGCCTTCGATGCGATGTGGCTCGCCGCCGCACGGATCACATGGCAGGGCGCCCGCCTGGGATGGCGGGCGCGGCAGACACCGCAGGCAAAGCTAAACTTTCCGTAAGCTAAGGGAGCGCCCGCGGTGTTTCAAGCGGCCAGCCCGTTACACCACCACGGCCGGGGTGTGGGTATACAGCCAGCGGGCATAGGCGATGGCGCGCGCATCCTCACCCGGCTGGCACACCACCTGCGCGCCCATGGGCAGCCCGCCCACCGCCAGCAACGGCATGGTCACGGCCGGCGCGCCCAGGGCCGAGGTGCCCGCGTTGCACGCGGCATCCCCGGTGGGGCGCGGGTTGTCGTCGGCATCGGGCGCCAGGGGGTCCCAGACCGGCGCGGGGCCAGGGCAGGACGGCGCGATCAGCATGTCCACCACCGGCGCCAGCGCCGCATGGGCCGCGCGCATCGCCTGCCGCTCCACCAGCGCCACGTGATAATCCTCGGCGGTGTAGGTCATGCTGATATCCAGCCGCGCCAGGGTGCGGGCGGCCAGCTTGTCGCGCGGCAGGTTGCACAGGCTCCAGCGGTTCTCGAAGCTGGTGATCCGCCCGCCCACGGCATTCGCGTGACTCAGGCGCTTCTCGAAGGCCGCCAGCAGCGGGTGTTCCTCCGGCCACAGCACCTCGACCGACAGGGAGCGCACCAACTGCTCGAACGCATCGCGCGCGGCGGCGGGGATGCGGTCCCAGATCTCGGTGCGCATCACGCCGATGCGGATGGGGCGCTGCGGCTCGGGCACGGTGAAGGGGCCTTGCAGGCCGGGGTGGCCCGGGTCGCCGCCCACGCGGCGGCTGATCTCACGCGCCACCAGCCAGGCATCCTCGGCGCAATTGGCGTGGGGGCCGGCGGTGGATTGGCTGGTGCCCTGGCGCTCACCACGATGGATGGCGCCCTGGCTGGGCTTCAGCGCCCAGTTCCCGCAATAGGCCGCGGGGCGGATGATGCTGCCGCCCACCTGGGTGCCGATGGCCACCGGCACGAAACCCGCGGCCACCGCCGCCGCACTGCCCGAGGAACTGCCGCCCGGCGTGTGCCGGGGGTTCCAGGGGTTGGTGGTGGGGCCGGGCTCGCTCTGGCCCAGCTCGGTCGTCACGGCCTTGGCCAGGATGACCGCCCCGGCCTCCCGCAATGCCTGGATCATGGCGCTGTCGCGCTTGGGGAAATTGCCCGCATAGGCGGCGCAGCCCATCTGGGTGGGCATGTCGCGCGTCTCGATCAGGTCCTTGATCGCGATGGGCATGCCGTCAATGGCCGAGAGCGGGCGGCCCGCCGCGCGGCGCGCGGTCGCGGCGTCGGCCACGGCGCGGGCGTCCTCGACATTCATGGCGGTGAAGGCGCGGACGACAGGCTCGCGCTCCGCGATGCGCTCCAGGCAATCCTCCAGGAAGGCGCGGGGCGTCAGCGTGCCCTCCGGCACCACGTCATGGAAGGTCACGCCCCGCCAGGATGGATGGTAGCTCATGCTCTCGACGCCTCCGCTGCTTCGGGCCTAGCCTTGTCCGGACATGACGGGAGCGCAAGCCATGGACCGGTTCGAGAGCATCGCCGCCGCACAGCCCTTCACCCTGACCTATCGCATCGAGGCGCTGGACGGCAGCGGCCGGGGCTGGGGCCGGGGCGAGGCGATCGTCCAGCCCTCCGCCAGCACGCGGAAGGTGGCGATCATGATGTGCGCGCTGGCCGGCGCCCGGGCCGGGCGGCTGGATCTGTCGAAGAAGCTGACCATCACCGCCGACCTGCAGGCCAACATCACCAGCGGCACCTACCAGTACATGACCCCGGGCACGGAATACTCGCTGCGCGATGCCATCGTGAACATGATCATCACCAGCGACAATGTCAGCACGCAGCTGGTGCTGAAGGAGGTGGGGGTGGATACCGTCACCGCCTGGGCGCATGGCATCGGCATGGCGAACACCCGGCTGCGCGGGCTGGTACCCAACCCCGACCTGCCCTGGAACCACCCGCCCGAGGCCACCGCCACCACCACCCCGGCCGACCAGGTGCGGCTGCTGCGCGCCATCCTGCGCGGTGCGGAGGACGCCATCGAGGCGGAGGCGATGGGCCTGACGCCCGACCTCTGCGCCGAGGGGCTGGAGATCATGAGCTGGCAGCGGCTGCGGGGGATGATCCCCTTCCTGCTGCCCTGGGGCACGCGCATCGCCAACAAGACCGGCCGCAGCAAGCGCGGGCGCAGCGATGTGGGCGTGGTATGGAAGGAGGGCAAGCCGCTGTTCGCCATCGCGGCCTACGCCGATTGGCTGCCGGATACGCTGCCCGACGGGCTGCCGGGGCAGTCGGGCGCGTATTTGGCGATCGCGAAGCTGGCGCGGGCGGCGTGGGAGGAGCTGGGTTAGACCGAATACGGCCAATCCACCTTCAGCACGTTCAGATAATACGACTTCAACGCCCCCGGGGAGCCGAGCAACTTGTAGTCCCCGGTATCGGTGAAGGCGACATAGCTGCGGTGGCCGATCACGCCATTGTTGCGGATGTTCTGATAGATGGGGTTGTCCGTCTTCCAGTCGTCATTGGCGCCGTGTTCCAGCTTGATGGTCAGGCTGGCATTGAAGCGCAGGAACAGGCGCTCGGCCTCCGGGTTCGTCCATTTGGCGCCGTGGCCCGAGCCATCGCGGGTGAACTCGATCTTCTCATAGCCATGGCCCTCGGCGGCCCAGACGGACATCAGGTCGTAGTCGCCCACGATCAGCTCGCCATTGGCGCGGCGCACCACATCGTTGCCCACCTTCAGGCCCTGCTTGTCCTCCTCCGGCTTGCCGGTGACGCCGATGCCCAGATTGCCCGCCCGCAGGGTGGACACCCCCGGGTTGCGCACCACCACCACGATCCGCCATTCCAGGCAGATGGTGCGGAAGGTGGAGACATCCCCCGGCACGATGTTCGTCAGCCGGGCGATGTGGTGGTCATAGGCCGAGACGGTCATGTCGTCGGCGTCGCGGACCAGCGTGTGATGCTTGATCCGCCCGACATTCGCCCGCTCCGAGCCCTTGAGCCCGTTGGAGATCATGAAGCTGTCGTAGTGGATGGGGATGCGTGCCATGCGCCATGGCTAGCGAATGACGGCGGCGCAGCGCAATTGCGCAAATGAGGGATCACCCGGGCGGCAGCACCTTGCCCGGGTTCATCAGCCCCGTGGGGTCGATGGCCCCCTTGATGGCCCGCATCAGGGAGACGGCGACGGGGTTCTTCAGCGTGCTCATCCCCTTCAGCTTGGTCAGGCCGATGCCATGCTCGGCCGAGAAGCTGCCGCCCGTCCGCACCGCCAGCTCGTTCACCGCCTCGGCGAAGCCGCCGGCCTGGCGCAGCCATTCCTCGCGCGGCATGCCGGCCGGGCCATGCAGGCTGATATGGATGTTGCCGTCGCCCAGATGGCCCATGGCCCCCACCCGCATCCCCGGCCAGCGGGCCTCGGACAGGGCCAGCACCGCGTCCAGGAACTCCGGCACGGCGGAAACCGGCACGGCCGTGTCGGTCGGTACGGCGGGGCCGGTGGAGCGCGAGGCCTCCGGCGCGCTTTCGCGGATGCGCCAGATCATGGTGCGGGCCTCCTCGCTTTCGGCCAGCATCACGTCGATGGCCTCGCCGGCATCCAGCGCCTCGGCCAGGGCGGATTCCATCAATTCGCGCACCGGGGCGGCGGGGTGCGGGGAGCCCGCCTCGATGATGACGCACCAGGGCGTGGTCATCGGCACTGGCATTCGCAGGCCGGGCACATAGCCCACGGTCAGTTCCACAAGATGGCTGTCCATCAGCTCGAACGCGACCAGATCGGCGCCGGAATCCTGCATGCGGCTGAGCAGGCGCAGCGCGTGATGCGGCGAGGGCACGGAGAGGAAGGCTGTCTCCCGCGTGCGCAGGGCCGGGAACAGCTTCAGGGAGGCCCCGGTGATCAACCCCAGCGTGCCCTCCGCCCCCAGGAACAGGTGGCGCAGGGCATAGCCGGTGTTGTCCTTGCGGATGCGGCGCATGTCGTCCAGCACGCGGCCGTCGGGCAGCACCACCTCCAGCCCCAGCACCAGGTCGCGAGCGTTGCCGTAGCGCAGCGTGTTGATGCCGCCCGCATTGGTGGACAGCGCGCCGCCGATCTGCGCCGAACCCTGTGCCCCGAAGCTGAGGGGGAAATGCCGCCCGGCCTCCCGTGCCGCCTCCTGCACAGCCTGCACGGTGATGCCGGCATCCACGGCGATGGACATGTCCACCGGGTCCAACGCGCGGATGCGGCGCATGCGCTCCAGGGAGACGATGAGGATCGGGGCATTGCCGGGAATGGGCAGCGCGCCGCCGGAAAGCCCGGTGCGGCCGCCATTGGGCACCACATGCATGCCGTGCTCGGCGGCCAGGCGCAGCACGCCGGCGGCCTGTTCCACCGTGGCCGGGCGCACCACGGCGGCGGGCATGGCGCCCTGCTGGCCGCGCCAGTCGGTGGCATAGGGGGCGATGTCGGCCGCCTCGGTCAGGCAGTTCGCCTCACCGAGAAGTGCCCTGAAACCGTTCATTCTTGCGTCTCCTCCACCTGTTTCTCCGGCCTCGCGGACAGAGCGTCAACCTGCGGATGATGGATTGACCGCCGTCCCAACTCCCGGGACCATGCGCGAAACGGGAGCGAAACATGCAGGCGGATACCGATTTCATCGTGATCGGCGCGGGCTCGGCGGGGTGTGCCGTGGCGGGGCGGCTGGCGGAGATCCCGGGTGCCACCGTGACCCTTCTGGAGGCCGGCGGGCGGGACAATAACCCGTGGCTGCACATCCCGGTCGGCTACGCCAAGACCATGTATCACCCCACCATCTCCTGGAATTTCATGACCGAGCCGGAGCCGGAGCTGCACGGCCGGCGCATCCCCTGGCCGCGCGGGCGTGTGCTGGGCGGCACCAGCGCCATCAACGGCCTCGTTTATCTGCGCGGCCAGGTGGAGGATTTCGAGCATTGGCGCCAGATGGATTGCCGGGGCTGGGGGTTCGAGGACGTGCTGCCCTTCTTCCGCCAGGCGGAGGACAATGAGCGCGGTGCGGACGCCATCCATGGCGCGGGCGGCCCGCTGGCCGTCAGCGACCTGCGCGACAGCAACCCCATCTCCGCCGCCTTCATCGAGGCCGCGGTGGAAATTGGCCTGCCCCGCACACGGGATTTCAACGGCATCGTCCAGGAAGGTGCCGGCTGGTACCAGACCACCACCCGCAATGGGCGGCGCTGCTCCAGCTTCACCGCCTATCTGCGCCCTGCCCGACCCAATGTGCGGGTGGAGACCGGCGCCCAGACCCGCCGCCTGCTGATCGAGGACGGTCGCTGCGTCGGCGTGGAATACAACCAGGGCGGCCAGGTGAAGCAGCTGCGCGCGAGGCGGGAGGTGGTGCTCTCGGGCGGGGCCATTCATTCGCCGCAGATCCTGATGCTGTCGGGCATCGGCGATGCCGAGCAGTTGCGGGCCCATGGCATTCCCGTGCTGCGCCACGCCCCGGGGGTGGGGCGCAACCTGCAGGACCATTTCCAGGCCCGGCTGCTGTTCCGCGCGACCCAGAAGGTCACGCTGAACGATGTGCTGGCCAGCCCCTTCGGCAAGTTCAAGGCCGGGCTGGAATACATCCTGAAGCGCACCGGCCCGCTGACCTATGCCGCCGCCACCTCCGGCCTGTTCGCGAAGGTGCTGCCGCAATCGGCGACGCCGGACGTGCAGTTCCACTTCATCCCCTTCAGCGCGGAGAAGATGAGCGACGGGCTGCACAAATTCCCGGGCTTCACCATGAGCGTGTGCCAGCTGCGCCCCGAAAGCCGGGGCACGATCACCCTCGCCTCCGGCCGGGTGGAGGACGCGCCGCTGATCCACGCCAATTACCTGACGGCGCAGACGGACCGCGACTGCATGGTGGCCGGGCTGCAACTGGGCCGGCGCCTGGCGGCGACCAACGCGCTGAGGCCCTGGATCGCGGAGGAATTCCTCCCCGGCCCCGCCGCCGCCAGCGACGAGGACCTGCTGGAATTCTGCCGCCAGCACGGCAACACCATCTACCACCCCTCCGGCACCTGCCGCATGGGCGAGGATGACGGCGCCGTGGTGAACAGCCAGCTGAAGGTGCATGGCATCGAGGGGCTGCGGGTGGCCGACGCCTCCATCATGCCCACCGTGCTGTCGGGCAACACCAATGCCGGTTCCATCATGATCGGCGAGAAATGCGCGGCGATGATCAAGACCGCGGCCTGAGGAACGACACCATGGATTTCGAGCTTTCCGACGAGCAGCAGGCCATCCGCGACGGCGTGGCCGCGCTGTGCCAACGTTTCACCGACGCCTATTGGCTGGAGCGGGAGGAGAGCCACAGTTTCCCGCATGATTTCTACGCGGCGGTCGCGGAGGCCGGTTTCCTCGGCATCTGCATCCCGGAGGAATATGGCGGCAGCGGCCTCGGCATCACCGAGGCCGCGATCATGATGGAAACCATCGCGGCCTCCGGCGCCGGGATGTCCGGGGCCTCGGCCGTGCACATGAACATCTTCGGGCTGAACCCGGTGGTGGTGTTCGGCACGGCGGAGCAGAAGGCGCGCTTCCTGCCGCCTTTGGTCGCGGGCCAGGAAAAGGCGTGTTTCGGCGTGACGGAGCCCACCACGGGGCTGGACACCACCAAGCTGAAGACCCGCGCGGAGCGCCGCGGCGACAAGTACATCGTGAACGGCCAGAAGGTGTGGATCAGCACCGCGCAGGTGGCCGACCGCATCCTGCTGCTGGCCCGCACCACGCCCATCGAGCAATGCCGCAAGCCCACCGAGGGGCTGTCACTGTTCTACACCGCGCTGGACCGCACCCGTGCCTCGGTGCGGGAGATCCCGAAAATGGGCCGCGCCGCCGTCGATTCCAACGAGATCTTCTTCGAGGATTACGAGATCCCGCTGGAGGACCGGATCGGCGAGGAAGGCCAGGGTTTCCGCATGATCCTGCATGGGCTGAACCCGGAGCGCGTGCTGATCGCGGCGGAGGCAGTGGGCATCGGCCGGGCCGCGCTGTCTCGCGCCACCGAATACGCCAAGGAGCGCCAGGTGTTCGGCCGCCCGATCGGCCAGAACCAGGGCGTGCAGCACCCGCTGGCGCAGGATTGGATGGCGCTGGAGGCCGCCTGGCTGATGGTGCTGAAGGCCGGAAACCGTTACGATCGCGGCATGGAATGCGGTGCGGAAGCGAATTCGGCGAAATACCTCGCCGCCGAGGCCGGGCTGAAAGCCTGCCAGAACGCGGTGATGACCCATGGCGGCTTCGGCTATGCCCGCGAATACCATGTGGAGCGGCTGCTGCGGGAGGCGCATATCCCCTGGATCGCGCCCGTCAGCCCCAATCTGATTTCCTGCTTCATCGCGGAAAAGGTGCTGGGGCTGCCGAAAAGCTACTAACCCGCGCGGCACTGACGCGAGGATCGGACCGATGAGGCGGATACAACTGGCCCTCTGCTGGGGCATCGCCCTGCTCAGCGGCCTCTGGCTGCTGGCCAATCCCGGCGTGCTGGCGCCTGGCGGCTTCTTCGCCCTGCGCGGTTTCATGGTGCAGTACAGCGGCGTGCTGGCGATGGGCTGCATGAGCCTGGCCATGATCCTGGCCACGCGGCCGCGCTGGCTGGAGGGGCGGTTCGGCGGGCTCGACAAGCTGTACCGCCTGCACAAATGGCTCGGGATCGGCGGGCTGGCGCTGGGGAGTGCGCACTGGCTGTGGGCGCAGGGGCCGAAATGGGCCGTGGGCCTGGGCTGGCTGGCTCGGCCGCAGCGCGGCCCCAGGCCCGCCGTGGACAATGCGGCCGAGCAGTTCCTGCTCTCTCTGCGCGGTGCGGCCGAGGGCGTGGGGGAATGGGCCTTCTATGCCTCGGTGCTGCTGATCGCGGTGGCCCTGGTCCAGCGCATCCCCTACCACCTGTTCTACAGGACGCACCGCATTCTCGCGGCCGTATATCTGGTGCTGGTGTTTCACAGTGCCGTGCTGCTGCAATTCGACAATTGGGCCGGCCCGCTGGGCGTGCTGATGGCCGCGCTGCTGGCCTATGGCACCGTGGCCGCCGTGCTGGTGCTGCTG
Source organism: Rhodovarius lipocyclicus (assembly GCF_009900765.1). Classification (GTDB taxonomy): domain Bacteria; phylum Pseudomonadota; class Alphaproteobacteria; order Acetobacterales; family Acetobacteraceae; genus Rhodovarius; species Rhodovarius lipocyclicus. The sequence continues at coordinate 31,974 of NZ_JAAABL010000003.1, read as the reverse complement.
CGCCGCGTGGGCGCGGACCGGAAGGTGGAAGGGCGCATCGCCAGCCTGCATTACTACGCGCCGCTGCATGTGCTGGAGGGCGAGGTGGATGTCCCCGCCGGCTGGCCGGGGCACAAGGCCGGCCAATTCGCCTTCGTGACCTCCGACACCTCCGAGGGCGCGCATCCCTATACCATCGCCTCCGCCTGGGACCCGGCCGAGCACCGCCTGCGCTTCATCGCCAAGGAGCTGGGCGACCACACGAGCCGCCTGAATACGACATTGCGCGTGGGCCAGCCCGTGCGGGTCGAAGGCCCCTATGGCTGCTTCACCTTCGAGGATGACCGCCCGTGCCAGATCTGGGTGGGGGCCGGCATCGGCATCACGCCCTTCATCGCCCGCATGCAGTTTCTGGCGCAGAGGCGGAAGGCTGGTGGCGCGGCGCCACGGCAGATCATCGACCTGTTCCACTCCACCACCGACTACAGCGAGGAAGCCATTACCAAGATGCGCGCCGATGCCGAGGCCGCGGATGTCCGCCTGCATGTGCTGCACGATGCCCGCGACGGCCGGCTGAGCGGCGAACGCATCCGCAACGCCGTGCCGGAATGGCGCGAGGCCAGCATCTGGTTCTGCGGACCGGTGGGCTTCGGCGAGGTGCTGCGGAAGGATTTCGCCCGCCACGGCCTGCCGGTCACGCAGCAGTTCCAACAGGAACTGTTCGCGATGCGCTGAGCGGCGTCAGTCCACCACCACCGTGCGGATCACCACCTGGTTGTCGGCGCGGTGGGTCAGCGGCTCATAGATCTGTTGCAGCAGCAGATAGGTATAGAGTGCGTTGTTCGCGTGCGGGTCGAGTGTCGCGGCATCCACGCTGGTGGCCAGGCGGAAGACACGGGCCGGTGTCTGGGCGGGGGCGGTTCCGGCCAGCACGGTCAAAGCCAAGGCTGAAAGCCATCCTGTCAGGCGCATAGGGCGGGTCCTCCTGAATAAAATCTTCTGGGTTGTGGCACCCCATCGCAATCGGGCATGAGAGTTCTTACATGACGTCCATCTCGATAAAGACCCGGAGCCAGTCACCCATGCGTTCCCCTGCCCGTTTCATGGCCATCGCCGCGGCGGCCCTGCTTGCGCTCGCGCCCGCTCTCGCCGATGCGCGGCCAGGTGGCGGCATTTCCTCCGGCAGCCGTGGCAGCCGCACCTTCTCCGCGCCGCCCGCCACCAACACGGCCCCGCGCACGGCCCCCACCTTCGAGCGCACGCAGCAGCCGCCCCCGCCGGTGTCGCGCCCCGATGTGGCGCCCACCGCACCCCGGCCCATGCCCGGCGTGGCGCAGCCCGCCCGGCCCGGCTTCTTTCAGCGCAACCCGTTCATGGGCGGGCTGATGGCCGGCATGCTGGGCGCTGGCCTGTTCGGCCTGCTGGCGGGGTCCGGATTCTTCTCGGGCCTCGGCAGCCTGGCCGGGATCATGGGCTTCCTGTTGCAGATCGGCCTGATCATCGGGCTGGTGATGCTGGTGCGCGCCTTCCTGCAGCGCCGCCCGCAGCAGGAACCCGCCCTGGCCGGCATGCCGCGCCAGAACATGGCGCCGGAACCGGTCATGCCGCGCTCCTCCGGCGGCGCCGGCGCCGCCCCGCGTGGCAATGTCGATGAGATCGGGATCGGCCCGCAGGACCTGGCGAGCTTCGAGGCCGCGCTGGTCGAGGTGAACCGCGCCTGGACCGCGCAGGACCTCAGCGCCCTGCAGCGCATCTCCACGCCCGAGATGGTGCAGTATTTCCGCGACGACTACGCGGCGCTCGCCGCGCGCGGCTGGCGCAACGAGACCCGCGACGTGAAGCTGGAACAAGGCGATGTGGCCGAATCCTGGCGCGAGGGCGCGCGGGACTACTGCACCGTCGCCATGCGCTTCAGCCTGATCGACGTGACGCGCCGCCAGGGCGATGGCGCGGTGGTGGAGGGCGATCCGAACCGCCGCACCACGGCGACCGAGCTGTGGACCTTCATGCGCACGCAGGGCGGCCCGTGGACTCTCTCGGCCATTCAGCAGGCGGCCGCTTGACCGCACGCGCCTGACGGGGCGAGGTTGTGGGCATGAGCCCGCTCGACCACGCCTCCCCCGTGAATTCCACCCTGGAAGAAGCCCTCGCCGACGCGCATGCCCGCTACGGCGCGGCGCGGCCGCAAAGCGCCGCGATCCACGCCAAGGCGCGGGAATACATGCCCGGCGGCAACACCCGCTCCGTGCTGTTCTACACCCCCTTCCCCACCGCCATGGCGCGTGGCGAGGCCGCCCGGCTGTGGGATGTGGACGGGCGCGAATACACGGACCTGCTGGGCGAATACACCGCGGGCCTGTTCGGCCATTCCGAAAAGCGCATCCTGGATGCGGTGAAGGCCGCGCTGGACAACGGCATCAACCTCGCCTCGGTCGGTGAGCGCGAGGGGCAGCTGGCCGCCATCCTATGCGCGCGCTTTCCGTCGCTCGACCTGGTGCGCTTCACCAACAGCGGCACCGAGGCCAACATGATGGCGCTGGCCGCCGCGCGGGGCTTCACCGGCCTGTCCGACGTGATGGTGGCGCGCGGTGGCTATCATGGCGGCGTGATGACCTTCGCCAGCGAGAAGAACGCGGTGAACGTGCCGCTGCCGCTGCATTTCATGGATTACAACGACCCGGAAGGCGCCGCCGCCGCCATCCGCGCCCTGAAGGGCAAGCTGGGCGCGGTGCTGGTGGAGCCCATGCTGGGCTCGGGCGGCTGCATCCCGGCCAGCCGCGCCTTCCTGGCCGCCCTGCGGGACGCCTGCACCGAAACCGGCGCGCTGCTGATCTTCGATGAGGTGATGAGCTCCCGCCACTCCGAGGGCGGCTTGCAGAAGCTGCACGGCATCACGCCGGACCTGACGACGCTGGGCAAATACATGGCTGGCGGCATGAGCTTCGGCGCCTTCGGCGGCCGGGCGGACATCATGGGCGTGTTCGACGGCCACAAGCCCGGCACGCTGCCCCATGCCGGCACCTTCAACAACAATGTGTGGTCCATGGCCGCCGGCTGCGTGGCGATGGGCGAGATCTTCAAGGGCGAGGCCGTGACCGCCCTGCACGCGCGCGGAGAGGCCCTGCGCACCGCGCTGAACGAAGCCTGCGCCGGTGTCCCGATGCAGTTCACCGGCATCGGCAGCATGATGTGCGTGCATTTCCGCACCGGCGAGATCACCCGCCCCTACAAGGCCGAACCCGCCGAGGAGAAGCTGCGGGAGCTGTTCTTCTTCGACATGCTGGAGGCCGGTTTCTATCTGGCCCGGCGCGGCATGGCGGCCCTCAGCCTGCCGGTGAGCGATGCGGATTGTGCCCGCTTCACGGCCGCGGTGCGGGAATTCGTGGCCCTGCGCAAGGGGCTGATGGCGGGCTGACCGTCCCTCAGACCAAGGCCAGCGCGACCAGCGCCACCCCACCGAACAGCACCAGCAGGGCGCGGGTCAGCGCCCACAGGTCCCCCCATTGCTCGGCGCGGCTGGCTTGGCGCACGGCCGCATGGGAAGCGCCCTTGCGCAGATAGGAGGCCTGGCGTGCGAATGCCGGCTGGGACGGGGCTCTGTGAGCCATGGCTACCCTCCGCTGGGAAAGGGGACAGAACGGAACGGGTCGGGAATGATCTGTTCTGATCGAAACAAAGCCATGCCCCACTCGCAATCACCAAAACTTGTGATTGCGCTGCGGTTGCGAACACATCCGCGTGATGTGGATTTTCTGCGGTCAAAACAGATGATTGTCCGCGAGCCATAGGGTGGCTCAACTCAAGCACAAAATCTTTTTGCGGATTTCGTCTCTATTTTGAGGCATTCCGCCTCAGGAAACGGAAAGCCGAGGCGCCCACTCGCGCGGCTGCACCGCCGCCGCCGCGATCAGACCATAGGCGGTGATCCCCGCCGCGACGGCTAGGAAATGCCCGACCAGCCCCATGCCCAGCCCCTGGCCCAGAAAGGCCCCGCCCAGCACCGCCAGCCCCAGCCGCGACAGCCCCGCGGCCACCGGCCAGCGCATGCGCCCCGCCCCCATCGCCGCGAAATACATCGCCATGCCCAGACCGAACCCGGCGAAGGCCGGCCCGATGCAGGACAGCGCCAGCTCCGCGATCGCCTTTACCTCGGGGTCGGAGGCGAAGACGCCCGCGAAACCGCCCGGGAAGATGGCCACCGCCCCACCCACCAAGGCGCAGACGGCGAAGGCCATGCCGCCGCCCACCCAGGCGGTGCGGCGCGCCAGCTCCCAATCCCCGCCGCCCACGGCGCGCCCCACCAGCGCCGTCAGCGCCGAGCCCACCCCGAAGGCGAGCGGGATCATCAGGAACTCCAGCCGCGCCGAGACGCCATAAGCCGCGACCGCCGCCGGCCCGTAGCCCTTCAGCTGCGCCGTGACCAGGATGGTGGTGAGGTTTGACACCGCCGCCAGCGCGCAGGCCACCGCCCCCACGGACAGGATGCGCCGGAACAGCGCCCCCTGGAACGGCACCGACAGGTTGGGCCGGAACCCGGCGCCGCCGCGCCAGACCATCACGCTCTGGGCGATGGCCGCGGCCCACATCGCCACGCCGAAGCCGATGCCCAAGCCAGGCAGCCCCAGGCCCAGCGGCAGCGCCAGCACCCAGCCCAGCAGCGGCGAGAGCATCCAGGCCAGCGTGTTCACCCGTGCCGCGATACCGTGCCGCCCGCCGCCCCGCAGCACCGAGGCGAGCGTATTGGCCAGCCAGGCCGGCACCGCCCCCAGCCCGAAATACACCATGGCGAAGGGCGCGCCGTATTCGGCCGCCGCCGCGCCGCCGATGGCGCCCAGGATCAGATGGGGCAGCACCACCATGGCCAGGATGAAGCCCCCGGCGAAGCACAGCGCGATGGTCAGCGCGTGCTTGACCATGGCGCTCGCCTCATCCTCTCGCCGCGCGCCCAGGGCGCGGGCGATGGCCGAGACCACGCCCCCGCCCATCGCCCCCGCGCTCATCTGCCCCAGCAGCAGGGCGAAGGGCAGCACCGTGGCATAGCCCGCCAGCGGCCCGCGCCCCAGCCGGGCGGCGATGAAGGTCTCGACCAGCAGGGCGAAGGCCTGCATCAGCGACAGCATGGTGGTGGGCGCCGCGAGCTTCAGCACCCCGCGCGCGATCTCGGCGGTACTGGGTCGGCTCATGTGAAGCGCTCCGGGGCGAAGGCGGAAAGCGGGGTGTTGGGGGCCGGGCCCAGCATGGCGCGGGCCAGCAGCGCGCCGGTGGGTGCTGAGCCCGTCAGCCCCAGATGCCCATGGCCGAAAGCGCACCACAGCCCCGGCCAGCGCGCCACCGGGCCGATCACCGGCAGGCTGTCCGGCAGGCAGGGGCGATGTCCCATCCAGAAGCCCTCCGCGCCCTCGGTGCTGGCGGCGGGGAAGACGCGCCGGATGTCCTCCAGCAGATAGGCGGCGCGGCGCGGGTCGGGCGCGCGGTCCAGCCCGCCGAACTCCACGGTGCCGGCCACGCGCACGCCCATCTCCATGGGCGAGATGAAGGCCTTGCGGTCCGCCGCCACCACGATGCGCGGCAGATCGAGCCCCGATTTCGGCAGCACCACATGATAGCCGCGCTGGCTTTCCAGCGGGATGCGGTAGCCGAGCGGGCGCAGCAGTTGCGCGGACCAGGCCCCGGCCGCCAGCACCACGCGATCGGCCGGCAGCGGCCCGGCATCGGTGGCAACGCCCGTGACATGGCCGTTTTCGGTGATCAGCGCGCGCACGGCGCCCTTCAGGATGCGGCCGTCCATGCGCTCCACCCCGCGCGCGAACACCTCCGCATGGCGGCGGGGGTTGGTGCTGGCGCCGAGGTCGCGCATCAGCACCCCCAGCTGATAGCGGGGCGACAGGCCGGGCTGGAATGCGTGCAGCTCGGCGCCGCGCAGGTATTCCAGCCTCTGGCCGTGCTTCTGCCGCAACGCCCAGCCCCCGGCATCCTTGGCCAGGTGGGCGTCGTCGAAATACAGGTGCAGCTGGCCGGTCTCCCGCAGCAGGTCCAGCGCGCCCTCCTCGGCCAGCATGGCGCGGTGCTGCTCCACAGCGCCCGCTTGCAGCAGGGCCAGGGCATCGGCGATCTCGGCCACGCGCGCGGGGCGGGCGCTGGCCAGAAAGCGCGACAGCCAGGGGATCAGGCGCGGGAAATAACTGGGCGGGATGCGCAGCGCGCCATCGGGGCGCAACAGCATGCCCGGCACCTGCTTCAGCACCCCCGGCATGGCCAGCGGCGCCACGGAGCTGGAGGAAATCGCCCCCGCATTGCCCGAGGACGCGCCGGAGCCCGGTTCCTCCGGGTCCAGCACGGTCACGGCCGCGCCCGCGCGGGCCAGGTGCCAGGCGACCGCCAGCCCCACCACGCCGGCGCCCACCACGATGATCCGGGACGTTTCCGTTTCCATTGCCTGCATCGTTCATCCTGACATCACATGTCGCAACCGGCAGGTTTGCGGGCCACGTCATGCGTTGCATGCATGGTTGACGCCTGTCCGGACAAGCCTGAAGCTGCGTGGAGAGGAAACACCATGCGCATCGAGCCGGACAACGCTGCCAGCAGCGCCACGACCCGGCTGCGCGATACCGGATCAAAACCACACATGCTGCATGCCACCGCCGCTTCCGTCCGCGCCCAATGCCTCGCGGTGCTCACCGCCTGGGGCATGCCGGAGGACCTGGCCCGAACCACCGCCGACGTGATGACCGAGACCGACCTGATGGCGGTCGACAGCCACGGCATCAGCATGCTGATGAACTATGAGGAGATGATGCAGAAGGGCCAGCTGCGCATCGCCAACCGCCCGAAGGAGCTGCGGCGGCTGGGCGCCACGGCCTTCCTCTCGGGCGAGGATGGGCTGGGGCACCCGGTCTCGGTCCAGGCGATGGAGCTGGCGGTGGAGCTGGGCGGCACGCATGGCGTGGGCGTGGTCGGCGTGGTGAACAGCCACCATTTCGGCGCCGCCGGCGCCTATGCCCGCATCGCCTCGGCCAAGGGGATGATCGGGCTGGTCACGTCTTCCACGCGCGGCGTCATCATGGTGCCGACCGGCGCGTCGGAGCCGGTGCTGGGCACCAACCCGATCGCCTTTTCGGCGCCGTCCCGCCGCCACAACGACTTCGTGCTGGACATGGCGACCACGACCGTCGCGGGCAACAAGGTCAAGGTCTATCACCTCAACGACAAGCCGGTGCCCGAGGGCTGGGTGGTGGACGGCGCGGGCAACGCCGTGACCGACCCGCATGAGGGGTTCGAATACACCTTCCGCCGCAAGGAAGGCGGCATCACGCCGCTGGGCGGCACCGGGGCGATGGGCAGCCACAAAGGCTACGGGCTTGCGATGCTGGCCCATATCCTGGGCGGCTGCCTGGTGGGGGCCAGCTTCTCGCCCATCCGCAACCGCGTGCAGCGCGATGGCGACCCCAACAATATCGGCCACTTCTTCCTGGCCCTGCGCCCGGACGTGTTCCGCCCCGAGGGCGAGTTCGAGGATGACCTGGACGCGGTGATCGACGAATTGCACGGCGCGGCCCGGGCCAAGGCCGAAGTGCCGGTGAAGGTCGCGGGGGAGCCCGAGGACGAGGCCAAGGCGCAGCGCTTGGCGAAGGGCATCCCCATCCCGCCCGCGCTGGACGAACTGATCAAGGGCATCGCCCAGCGCGCCGGGGCAGCCTATGTGCTGACCCCGGCGTGAGGCCGCCTCAGGCGCGGATCAGCGTGCCCGCGCCGCCATCCGTGAACAGCTCGCGCAGCACGGCGTGCTGCACGCGCCCGTCCAGGATCACGGCGCCCTTCACCCCACGCTCGATCGCGTAGATGCAGGTTTCCACCTTGGGGATCATGCCGCCCGAGATCATGCCGCTGGCGATGCCGGCGCGCACTTCGGCCACCGTCATCTCCGGGATCAGGGTCTTGTTCTCGTCCAGCACGCCGGGCACGTCGGTCAGCAGCAGCAGGCGCTCGGCGCTGAGCGCCCCGGCCACCGCACCGGCCACGGTATCGGCGTTGATGTTGTAGGTCTGGCCATCGGGGCCGGCACCCACCGGGGCCACCACGGGCACGATGTCCGCGTCGATCAGCAGGCGCAGCACCTTGGTGTCCACCTGCTCCGGCTCACCCACCAAACCGAGGTCCAACACGCGCTCGATGTTGCTGTCCGGGTCCTTCACCGTGCGGGTCACGCGGCGGGCGCGGATCAGGTTGCCGTCCTTGCCGCTGATGCCGACCGCCAGGGCGCCGGCGCGGGTGATGGCATTGGCGACCTGCTTGTTGACGGTGCCGGCCAGCACCATCTCCACCACCTCGACCATCGCCTCATCGGTCACGCGCAGGCCCTGCACGAAGGTGGACTGCACGTTCAGTCGCTTCAGCATGGAGTTGATCTGCGGGCCGCCGCCATGGACCACCACGGGGTTGATGCCCACCTGTTCCAGCAGCGCGATGTCGCGGCCGAAGGACAGGGCCGTCTCCTCCTGGCCCATCGCGTGGCCGCCGTACTTCACCACCACGATCTGGTCGTCATAGCGCTTCAGATACGGCAGGGCTCCGGCGATGATGTCCATCTGGTCCGGGGTGGGCTCGAGCATGGCTGGCTTTCCGATGCGTTCAGATACTTGGCCCATGGGTTTGGCCGCCCGGCGCGCGGGGGTCAAGCAGCGGCCGGGCTACAAATTCAGCCGAGGGTGAGGGAGAAGATCTCGGCCCGCACTTCGTCGATACCCGTGCCCTTCTCGCTGCTGGTGGTGAGCACCAGCGGGTGGGCGGCGGTGTATTTGCGCACCAGCTTCTGCGCTTCCTCCTGGCGCTGCTTCAGCCAGAAGGGTTTGGCGTCATCGGCCTTGGTCAGCACGATCTGGAAGGACACCGCGGCCGTGTTCAACAGCTGCATGGCCATGTGGTCGGAGGCCTTGGTCTCGATCCGCGCATCCAGCAGCAGCAGCACCCGGCGCAGGCTGGGCCGGCCGCGCAGGTAGTCGAACATCAACCCCTGCCAGTCCTGCTTCACCGATTTCGGCGCCTGGGCGTAGCCATAGCCCGGCATGTCCACCAGGCCGATCGTGTCGCCCAGGTTGAAGAAGTTGAGCTGCCGCGTGCGCCCCGGCGTGTGGGAAACGCGCGCGAGCGCGTTCTGCCCCGTCAGCGCGTTCATCAATGAGGATTTGCCCACATTGGACCGCCCGCAGAAGGCAACCTCCGGCAGCGTCACCGGCGGCAGCTGATCGATGCGCTGCGAGGCGTAGTAGAACTCGCAGCGCTGGGCGAACAGCACCCGCCCGGCTTCGATCAGCAGTGCCCGCTCGGCCTCGTCCCGCGCATCGAGCAGGCCGAGGGGCATCCGGGTGGTGGGAGGGATGCTTCCGCTCACGCCGCCGCCGAACGCTTCTTCAGCCGGTCGCCGCGCATGATCCACCACTGCTGCGCGACCGAAAGCAGGTTGTTCCAGGCCCAGTAGATGATCAGCCCCGCCGGGAAGCTGGCCAGCATGAAGGTGAAGATCACCGGCATCCAGGCGAAGATCTTGGCCTGCACCGGGTCGGGCGGCTGCGGGTTCAGCTTCTGCTGGATCCACATGGTCACGCCCATGATCAGCGCCCAGGCGGGCATATGCGCGAAGCTGGGCACATCCCAGGGGATATAGCCGAAGGCGGTGAACAGGTTGGTGGGGTCCGGCGCCGAGAGGTCATGGATCCAGCCATAGAAGGGGGCGTGACGCATCTCGATGGTGACGAACAGCACCTTGTACAGGGAGAAGAAGACCGGGATCTGCAGCAGGATGGGCAGGCAGCCGGAGGCGGGATTCACCTTCTCCGACTTGTACAGGCCCATCATCTCCTTCTGGAGCTGCGCGGGGTCGTCCTTATAGCGCTCCTTCATCTCCTGCATCTTCGGGCCGAGCGCCTTCATCTTCGCCATCGAGTGATAGGCGCGATTGGCGAGCGGGAAGAAGGCCAGCTTCAGGGCGAAGGTGAAGATCAGGATGGCGATGCCGAAATTGCCGGTCGCCTTGAAGATCCAGTCGATCGCGTAGAAGAACGGCTTGGTGATGAAGTAGAACCAGCCGAAATCCACCGCCTTGTCGAAATCGCGGATGTTCAGGCTGGACTGATAGCTGTCGAGCAGCGCCACTTCCTTGGCGCCCGCGAACAGGCGCGTGGCCAGTTCGGCCGTGGCACCCGGGGCGATCTGCTGGGCCGCGGGCGGGGCCATGTCGGCCTGCCAGCGGTCCACGCCCGCATCGGTGATGTGGCGCAGCGCATGGGTCAGGCGGGTGCCGTTCTCGGCCGGCATCAGCGCCGTCAGCCAGTACTTGTCGGTGAAGCCGGCCCAGCCGTCGCTGCTCTCGATCTGGCTGGCCAGCCCGGCGGTGCCCTCGCCGGCCTTCTTGCCGTTGGCGTAGGTGATCTCGGTCAGGCGGCCGTTCAGCACGCCCACATAGCCCTCATGCAGCACGTAATAGCCCGCGACATGGGGCGTGCGCTCACGCCGGATGCGGGCCCAGGGCAGCACGGAAACGGGCTCCGCGGCCGCGTTGCGCACGGACTGGCGCACGGTGACCATATAGTTCGCGTCCAGCGCCATCACGGCCTGGAAGGTCTGGCCCTGGCCGTTCTCCCAGGTGAAGGTCACGTCGCGGCCGGGGGCCAGCGGGCCGCCGCTGACGGTCCAGTCGGTCTCGGAATCGGGCACGCGGGTGCGGCCGTCGGCGGCGGTCCAGCCCCACTGGGCGAAATAGCCCTCCGGGCGGCCACGCGGCGCCAGCAGCTGCACCGGCAGGGAGTTGCGGTCCACCGTCTCGCGGTAGGTGGTCAGGATCAGCGTATCCAGCACCAGGCCACGGGCCGAGACGCTGCCGGACAGGCGCGGGTTCTCGATCGTGACGCGCTCGGCCTGCGCGCGCGCCGGGGTGGCGCTGGCCACCGTGTCACCCGGGGTGGCGGCGGCCGTGGGGGCTGGCGTGGCGGCCGGGCTCGCCGGGGCGCTGGCCGTGGTGGGCTGCGGCGCGGGGGCCGGCGTGTGGCTGCGGTTCCACACCTCGAACATCAGCATGATGCCGACAGAGATGGCGATGGCCGCCAGCAGGCGCTTCTGGTCCATGGGGGCGTTCAGGTCCGGGCTGGCGGTACAGGGTCGTAGCCGCCGCGATTCCAGGGGTTGCAGCGCAGGATGCGCCAGGCGGTCAGGGCCGAGCCCTTGAGCGCGCCGTGCGTGTCCAACGCCTCTAGCGCGTATTCGGAGCAGCTGGGCCAATGCCGGCAATGGGCGCCGATAAAGGGCCGCAGCGTGTACTGGTAGGTGCGCACGGCGCCTTTCAGCGCCAGCACCCCCGGGTTGCGGAACCCGGGGTTCAGGCGGGCCAGGCTCATGACTGGTTCCGCTTCACGCCCAGCTTGTTCAGGGCCAGGACCAGATCGGCGCGGATGGCGGCGAAGCCCGCCTCACGGATCGGTTCCCGCGCCACCAGCACGATATCGTGGCCAGGGGCGGGGTTGGCGCTCAGCTCCAGCCGGGCGGCCTCACGCATGCGGCGCTTGGCGCGGTTGCGCACCACGGCATTGCCCAGCTTCTTGGTGGCGGTGAAGCCGAGGCGGGCATTGCCCGTGGCCTCGTCACCGCCGCCTTCCAGCACCTGCACCAGCAACGCGCCCCGCCCCAGCTTGCGGCCCTTACCGGCCACCCGCAGGAATTCGGCGCGTCGCTTCAGGCGCGTCAGCCGGGCCAGGCCGGCCATCGGCTTTAGGCGGAGAGCTTGCTACGGCCCTTGGCGCGGCGCGTGGCCACAACCTTGCGGCCACCCACGGTCGCCATGCGGGCGCGGAAGCCATGACGGCGCTTGCGGACGAGCTTGGAGGGTTGGTACGTGCGCTTCACAGCGGAAACTCCTGAACGGCGAGAACAAACAATATCGCCGGATGCGCTTTGGGCGCCCCGGGGGATGAGGGCGTATAGGAAGTGCCGGGGGTGCGCGTCAACCGGGTGAATTCCGCGAACCGCCACTCCATATGGCATCCTGTTGCCGCGATGCAGCGTTGAGCGTATGCCAATCGCTCAAATCACACCAATTTCAGGGGCTGAAAGCGCTTATGTCTGATCGCTTCCTTTCGGGCCAGGGTGCCCTTGTCACGGGTTCCACCTCGGGAATCGGGCTGGGGATCGCCAAGGCCCTGGCCACCGCCGGCGCCCGCGTGATGCTGAACGGCTTCGGCAAGCCCGAGGAAATCGCCGCCGCCCGCGCCGAGATCGGCGCCCTCATGGGCGTGGCCGAGGCCCCCTACTCCGCCGCCGACATGTCCAAGCCCGCCTCCATCCGCGAGATGATCGCCGATGCTGAGAAGGCGCTGGGCACGCTGGACATCCTGGTGAACAACGCGGGCATCCAGTTCGTCTCGCCCGTGCAGGATTTCCCGGACGAGAAGTGGGACGCGATCATCGCGATCAACATGTCCAGCAACTTCCACGCCATTAAGGCGGCGCTGCCGGCCATGCTGGCGCGCAAGCGCGGGCGCATCATCAACGTGGCCTCCGCCCACGGCCTGGTCGCCAGCCCCTTCAAATCCGCCTATGTCACCGCCAAGCACGGCGTGGTGGGGCTGACCAAGACCGTCGCGATCGAGATCGCGGAAAGCCCGGTCACCTGCAACGCCATCTGCCCCGGCTTCGTCCGCACCCCGCTGGCCGAAGCCCAGGTGAAGCCGCTGGCCGAGAAGTTCGGCATCAGCGAGGAACAGGCGCTGAAGGAAAAGCTGCTGGTCCACCAGCCCAACAAGCGCTGGGTCGAGGTCGAGGACGTGGCCGAGATGGCGCTCTATCTGTGCCGCCCGCAGGCCGGCAGCGTGAACGGTTCCGCGCTCTCCATCGATGGCGGGTGGGTCGCCAACTGATGGATGTCCTGCCGCGGCAGCCGCCCGCCCCCGCGATTCTGGCGCGGGAAACCCGGCGCATCAACCTGGCCCTGCAAGGTGGCGGCACCCATGGCGCCTTCACCTGGGGCGCGCTGGACCGGCTGCTGGAGGAAGAGTGGCTGGATTTCGATGGCATGTCCGGCACCTCCGCCGGGGCCATCAACGCGGCGCTGTTCGCCCAGGGCATGTGTGAGGGCGGGCGCATGGGCGCGCGCAACCTGATGGACCGCTTCTGGCGGGACTTGGGCACGCGCTTCGCCGTGTCTCCCTTGCAGACCAACCCGATCGAGCGCGCGATCTGGGGCTGGGACATGACCTACAGCTTCGCCTGGAACGCCTTCGATACGCTGACGCGCGTGGCCTCGCCCTATCAGTTCAATCCCTTCCCCATCGAGTTCAACCCGCTGCGGCGCGCGCTGGAATCGGTGCTGGACCTGGAACGCCTGCGCAACGACAGCAACGCGATCCGGCTGTTCATCAGCGCCACCAACGTGCGCACCGGCAAGCCCAAGGTGTTCCGGCGGGAGGAACTGACGGTGGACGCGCTGCTCGCCTCCGCCTGCCTGCCCAACATCTTCAAGGCGGTGGAAATCGACGGCGAGGCGTATTGGGATGGCGGCTATCTGGGCAACCCCGCCCTGTGGCCGCTGTATCATGAGCGCATGGCGGCCGACATCATCCTGGTGCAGCTGAACCCGCTGTACCGGCCGGAGCTGCCGACCTCGGTCAGCGACATCATGAACCGGCTGAACGAGATCAGCTTCAACGCCAGCCTGATGAGCGAGATCCGCGCCATCGACTTCGTGCAGCGGCTGCTGGAATCGGGGCGGCTGGAACAGCCGCGCTATCGCCGCATCTTCCTGCACAGCATCGAGGATGAGGAGCGCATGCGCGCCTTCAAGCTCAGCACGAAGTTCAACGGCGACTGGTCCTTCCTCAGCACGCTGCGCGACTACGGCTATCAGGCGGCCGACACCTTCGTCTCCCAGTTCGGGGACAAGATCGGGCGCGAGAACACGCTGGACAACGAGCGCTACCTCTAGCCCGCTCGCGCCGCGTCGAAATCCAGGCGCGCCTGTTCGACGCGGCGCAGGTTTTCCTCCGCCCAGATCCACACGCCGCAAAAGGCCGCGCCCAGGCTGCGGCCGAGTTCGGTCAGCGCGTAATCGACGCGTGGCGGCACCACGGGGTGGACGGTGCGCGTCACCATCCCGTCCCGCTCCATCTGCCGCAGCGTCTGGGTCAGCATCTTCTGGCTGATGCCGGTCAGCGCGCGCGACAGCTCGGTGAAGCGCATCACGCCGCGCTGTTCCAGCTCCTCCAGCGCCAGCATCGTCCATTTGTCGGCCACACGGCCGATCAGCTCATTGACCAGCGCCTGGACCTTCGGGTCGATCTGGTCGGGCGGCGTGGGCTGCCGCGTCTCTCCACTCTCCATCAGGTAAGTATAGATATTTCAGGTGCCTTCTTTCAAGTGGAGAGCGGCAGGCGGATATGGGGGTGGCACACAGGAGAACCCCCATGAAACCCACGGGCAACACCATCCTCGTCACCGGCGGCGGTTCGGGCATCGGCGCGGCGCTGGCGCAGCGGCTGCATGATGCGGGCAACACCGTGATCGTGGCCGGGCGGCAGCTGGAGGCCCTGCAACGGGCCTGCGCGGGGCGCGCCGGCATGCATGCCGTGGCGCTGGACATCGACAGCGCCGCCGCGATCGACGCCTTCGCGGCCGGGCTGGTCGCCGCGCACCCGGCGTTGAACGTGGTGCTCAACAACGCCGGCATCATGCGCTTCGAGGCGCTGGACACCCGCCGCGACCTGGCGGATGCGGAGGCGACCATCACCACCAACCTGCTCGGCCCCATCCGGCTGACCAATGCGCTGGTGGACCATCTGGCGGCCCAGCCCGATGCCGCGCTGATCAACGTGACCTCGGGCCTGGCCTTCGTGCCGCTGCTGAGCACCCCCACCTACAACGCCACCAAGGCCGCGATGCATTCCTACACCATCGCGCTGCGGGAAGTGCTGAAGGGCAAGGTCGAGGTGATCGAGCTGGCGCCGCCCGCCGTGCAGACGGGCCTGACGCCCGGCCAGGAAAGCCGCCCGGGCTACATGCCGCTGGCGGAGTTCATCGATGAGGTGATGGCCCTGCTCTCCCGCCAGCCCACCCCGCCGGAGATCCTGGTCGAGCGCGTGCGCTTCCTGCGCGACGCGGAGGCCGAGGGGCGCTTCGACGCGACGGTCAAACAGCTCAACGCCTTCGCGTCCCAGGCGCGGACCGGCCAGGGCTAGGTTGCAGCGGGGCGCCCGCCGGCGCATCCTCCGGCCCCTGATTCCGGAGGAAAAGCCATGCTGGACACCCCCCACCCCACCCCGCTTGCCCCCACGACCGACCCCTTCGCGTTGGCCAAGGCCTTGTCGGGCAAGCATTTCATCGGCGGGCGCTATGTGCCCGCCGTCTCCGGCAAGACCTTCCCGGTGGTGAACCCCGCGACCGGTGAGCAGGTCGCGGCCGCCGCCGAGGGCGATGCCGCGGACGTTGACGCCGCCGTGACCAACGCGGCCGAGGCCCAGAAGGCCTGGGCGAAGATGCCCGCCCGCAAGCGCGGCGCGCTGGTCTATCAGGCGGCCGCGCTGATCCGCGAGCATGTGGAGGAGCTGTCCCGCCTGGTGGCGCTCGAAACCGGCAAGGCGCTGCGCACCGAAAGCCGGGTCGAGGCGAACAATGTCGCCGATATCTTCGAGTTCTTCGGGGGCCTCGGCGGCGAGATCAAGGGCGAGACCGTGCCCTTCGGCCCCGACGTGCTGAACATCACGGTGCGGGAGCCGCTGGGCGTGGTGGGGGCCATCATCCCCTGGAACATCCCCATGATGCTGATGGCGCTGAAGGCCGCACCCGCGCTGGTGGCGGGCAATGCCATCGTGGTGAAGTCGGCCGAGGAAGCGCCGCTGGCGGTGCTGCGCATCGTCGAGCTGGTGAACCGCGTGCTGCCGCCCGGCGTGTTCAACATCCTCTCGGGCCAGGGTGCCGAATGCGGCGCGCCGCTGGTCGAGCACAAGCTGGTCCGCAAGGTGACGTTCACGGGCTCGGTCGAGACCGGCAAGATCATCTCCCGCGCCGCGGCCGAGAAGCTGATCCCGGTCACGCTGGAACTCGGCGGCAAGTCGCCCATGATCGTCTTCGCGGATTGCGACTTCGAGAAGACGGTGGCCGGCGCGCTGACCTCCATGCGCTTCACCCGCCAGGGGCAGAGCTGCACGGCCGCCAGCCGCATCTTCGTGCAGCGCCCGATCTTCGAGAAGTTCGTGGCCGAGATGGCCAAGCGCGTGGACGCCATGGTGATGGGCGACCCGCTGGACGAGAAGACGGACATCGGCACCATCATCTCCCCGGGCCAGTTCGAGAAGGTGAAGGGCTTCATCGCCGAGGGCCAGGCCACCGCCGGCGCCACCGGCCGCGCGTGCTCGGCCATGCCGTCCGACAGCGCGCTGAAGAAGGGGCTGTTCATCCAGCCGCACATCTTCACGGGCCTGTCCAAGGACAGCCGGCTGGTGCGCGAGGAGATCTTCGGCCCTGTCACCGTCGTCTTTCCCTTCGACGACGCCGACAGCGTGCTGGCCGAGGCCAATGACAGCGAATTCGGCCTGGCCGCGACCGTCTGGACCAACGACCTGAAGATCGCGCTGCGCTTCGCCCATGCGCTGGAGGCAGGGTTGGTGCAGGTGAACCAGAACCTCGTGGTGCAGCCGAACCTGTCCTATGGCGGGGTGAAGAACTCTGGCCTCGGCAAGGAAGCCTCGCTGGAATCCATGCTGGAGCACTTCACCCACAAGAAGACCATCATGGTGAACATGGCCTGAGGCCGCCGCCTTCCGGCCCGCCGCGCTGGCGGGCCGGGGGGCGTTCATGAATAGCCAGTCATGATGGCGGATGCGGGCTAGCTCCCCCATGGCCGGTCGATTATCCCCAAGCCGTTCATGTCCGACCCCGGTTCCTCCCTCACCAGCGTCGTCATCGTCGCCTTCAATTCCGCGGCGGTGCTGCCCGGCTGCCTGGCCTCCATCCCGGCCGGGGTTCCGGTGGTGCTGGTGGACAATGCCTGCACCGATGACAGCGTGGCGGTGGCCCTGGCGCTGCGGCCCGATCTGACGCTGGTGCGCGCGCCGACCAACCTGGGCTTCGGGCGCGGCGCCAATCGCGGTTTCGAGCGTGTCTCCACCCCCTTCGGCCTGCTGCTGAACGCCGATGCGCGGCTGACCCCGGGCGTGCTGACGGCGCTGGAGGAAGCAGCGGCGCGCTACCCCGATGCCGGCATGCTGGCGCCCGAGATCTTCGGCGACGACGGCGCGTTGCAATTCGGCCACGCGACGCCCTTCACGCCCCCGCGCGGCCGGGCCATGCCCATGCCGGCCGGGGATTGCTGCCTGGACTATGTGGGCGGCTCGGCCATGTTCTTCCGCATGGAGGCTTTCCGCGCCGTGGCGGGCTTCGACCCCGCCATCTTCCTGTATGGCGAGGACGACGACATCTGCCTGCGCCTCGTGGCGCGCGGCTGGGCGCTGGTGCATGTGGCGGGGTGCCGCATCCAGCATGCCGGGGGGCGGTCCAGCGCGCCCTCTCCCCGGCTGGAATGGTGCAAGGCCTTTCACCAGGGCTGGTCGCGGCTGCATGTGCAGGCCAAGCACCGGGGGCTGCGCTCGGCCTGGGCGCTGTTCCTGATGCTGTGGCCGGAACTGCGCCTGAAGGCCGCGCTGCGCGTGCGGGACCCGCGCCGGGTGAAATGGCATGGCCGCGCCGCCGGCATGCTGGCCTGGGCGCGCGGGCGCCAGGCGGTGCAGCTGGGTCTGGACCCCGGCTGACAGGCAAGGCAGGCTTTCACGAAACGGAGGAAGCCATGCAAAGACGCAGTATCCTGGGGGCGGCGCTTGCCCTGCCCGCCATCGCCCACGCCCAGTCCTGGCGGCCCAGCCGCCCCATCACGCTGGTGGTGCCCTTCGCCGCCGGCTCGGGCACCGATGCGGTGGCGCGGCTGACGGCGGGCTGGCTGTCGCAGGAACTGGGCGGCGCGCAGGTGGTGGTGGAAAACCGCGCCGGCGCCAATGCCACCATCGCCGCCGTGGCGGTGGCGCGCGCGGCCCCCGATGGCCACACCCTGTTCATGACCACCAACACCAGCCACGCCGCCAACCCCGCCCTGCTGCGCCGGCTGGATTACGACCCGGTGGCCGATTTCTCGCCGATCTGCCGGATGGGCAATCTGCCCTTCTGGCTGGTGGTGCGCGGCGACGGCCCCTATCGCGCCCTGGCCGACCTGATCGCCGCCGCCCGCGCGCGGCCGGATGGCGTCAGCTATGCCTCGGGCAATTCCACCGGCATCGTGGGCTCGGCCACCATCGCGCGACTGACGGGCACGCAGATGCTGCATGTGCCCTATCGCAGCACGCCCCCCGCCATGTCCGACATCATGGGCGGGCGCGTAGACTGGATGCTGGTGGACCTGGCGGCGAGTCTCGGCCTGGTGCGCGACGGCAAGCTGCGGGTGCTGGGCATGACGACCAAGGAACGTTCCGCCCTGATGCCCGACATCCCGGCCCTGGCGGAGGTGGGCGCGCCCGGCTTCGACCTGACCAGCTGGAACGCCATCTTCGGCCCCGCCCGCATGGCGCCCGAGATCATCGCCACCGTCAACGGCGCGCTGCGCGCCATCGTGGCCCGGGCGGAAAGCCGCGCCCGGCTGGCCGATCTCGGTTTCGATGCCTTCACCTCCACCCCGCAGGAGCTCGGCGCCTTCGTGGTGGCGGAGATCCAGCGCTGGGGCGAGATGGTACGCGGCGCGGGCATCGAGCCCGAATGATCCCATAAACTTCTGCGGCGGCCCGGTAGCCGTGGGCCGCCGCGTCGCGTATCACGCGCAGCATGCGCCGCCACTCATCCCGGTTTCGTTGGCTGCGCCTGGCCATTTTCTGGCTGGGGCTGCCCGTGCTCGCGCTGGCGGCGGCGATCTGGATCACCCTGCCCGATGAGAATGAGCGGCTGAGCCTGCCCGGCCTGTCGGCGCCGGTGACCATCACCATGGACAATGCCGGGGTGCCGCGCATCCAGGCCGCGACCGAGACCGACGCCGCCATGGCCATGGGCTGGCTGCACGCACGCGACCGCATGTTCCAGATGGAGCTGATGCGCCGCACCGGCCAGGGCCGCCTGTCGGAACTGCTGGGCGAGGGTGGGCTGCGGCTGGACCGCTTCATGCGCACCGTGGGCCTGGGCGACCGGGCCGAGGCCGACCTGCCGGGCCTGTCCCTGGCGACCCGCACCCTGCTGGAGGCCTATGCCGCCGGGGTGAATGCCCGCATCGCCCAGCGCGGCCGCTTCATCGCCCCCGAATTCCTGTGGTTCGGCACGCCCGAGCCCTGGCGCCCCGCCGACAGCCTGATCTGGGGCAAGCTGATGGGGCTGTGGCTGTCGGGCAATTGGCGCACCGAGATCGAGCGCGCCGACTGGCTGCAACGCATCGGCGCCCGCAGGCTGTGGGAGTTGGTGGCCCCCGACGCCACCTCGGGCGAGCCCGACCGCCAGGCGGCGGCGCTGCCGGGGCTGGGCAGCCTGCTGGCCGCCCTGCCGCAATTCCCGCGGGAGATTCCGCACCCCGATTCCGCCAGCAATGCCTGGGCGCTGGATGCCGCGCGCTCCGGCACCGGGGGCGCGCTGCTGGCTTCCGACCCGCATCTGGGCTTCTCGGCGCCCATCCTGTGGTATCTGGCGCGGGTGGAGCTGCCGGGCGGACGCTTCCGGGGCGGGGCCACGGCACCCGGCGTGCCGATGTTCGTGATCGGCCGCAACGAATCCCTCGCCTGGGGCTTCACCACCACCCACGCCGACACGCAGGACGTGTTCGTCGAGCGCGTGGTCGATGACCTGCGCTATGAGACCGAAAGCGGCCCCCGCCCCTTCCTCACGCGGCGCGAACTGATCCGCGTGCGCGGCGGCGACCCTGTCTCCATCACCGTGCGCGAGACCCGGCACGGCCCCGTCATGTCCGACCTGGACGAGATCCCGCGCCGCGACGGCCGGGTGCTGGCGGTGGCCATGGCCAACCTCGCGCCCAGGGACCGCACCGCCGATGCGCTGGCACGCCTGAACGCCGCGCGCGGGGTGGAGGATGCGGGCCAGGCGGCGGCGCTGTTCATGTCGCCCTCCCAGAACCTGATGGTGGCGGACCGGGCGGGGGCGATCGGCATGTTCGTCACCGGCCGCATTCCTCGCCGGCGCATGGGCGATGGCGCGCTGCCCATGCCCGGCCATGACGGGCTGGCGGATTGGGACGGCTTCCACCCGCCCGAGACTATGCCGCGCAATATCGCCCCTGCCTCCGGCAGGCTGGTGAACGCCAACAACCGCCCCGCGCCGCCGGACCAGGGGGTCTTCCTGGCGCGCGATTTCCCCGATGACAGCCGCTTCCGCCGCATCCACGAATTGCTGGACGGCACGCGCCGGCCGGACGCGGCGGTGATGGCGGGCATCCAGCTCGACACCACCTCGGTGCTGGCGCGCGCCAGCCTGCCGCTGCTGCGCGGGCTGAGCCTGACCGGCCCCGCCGCCATCGCGCAGGACATGCTGAAGGCCTGGGAAGGCGATATGGCCACCCCCCTGCCGCAGCCGCTGATCTGGAACGGCTGGTCGCGCCATTTCCTGACCCTAGTGCTGCTGGAAGCCGAAGCCCCGGTCGAGGCCGCGACGCCCGAACTGCTGGCGCGCATCCTGTCAGGTGACGCGGCCTTCCTGTGCCGGCCCAGCTGCGCCGATCAGGCCGGCCGCGCCCTGACCACCACCATGACGGAGCTTTCCGCCACCTATGGCCGCGACCCGGGCGCCTGGCGCTGGGGCGATGCGCATCAGGCGCTGCTGGAACATCCGGTGCTGCGCGTGATCCCCGGCATCTCCTGGCTGATGCGGCTGACGGTGCCCACGGGCGGTGACGGCAACACCGTCTCTCGCGGGGGGATGCGGGCGCTGCCGGGCCTGCCCTTCGCGCATGTGCACGGGGCCGGGCTGCGGCTGGTGGCGGATATGGCCACGCCGGACGGCCTCTATGCCATCATCGCCACCGGGCAGTCGGGCCACCCGTTCAGCCGGCACTGGGCCGATCTGCTGCATCGCTGGCGCGATGGAGAGATGTTGCGCCTCGGCCGCCAGCCCAGCCGTATTTCCAGCCGGATCGACCTGACGCCATGATGCAGCCTGTGATTCTGGGGCTGCTTGCGGCCTTTGTGGGGTTCTCCTCCTCCTTCGCGGTGGTGCTGCAGGGCTTCGCCGCCATGGGCGCGGGTCCGGAGCAGGCGGCTTCGGCCCTGTTCGCCGTGGCGCTGGGCATGGGCGTGCTGGGCGCGGCGTGCAGCCTGATCTGGCGCATGCCCATCTCCATCGCCTGGTCCACGCCGGGGGCGGCGCTGCTGGCCGCCAGCGTGGCGCCCGCCGGGGGTTTTCCCGCCGCCGTGGGGGCGTTCCTGTTCGCCTCGGCGCTGGTGATCGCGGCGGGCTTCGTGAAGCCGCTGCTGAAGCTGGTGCAGGCCATCCCGGCGCCGATCGCCAATGCCATGCTGGCCGGCGTGCTGCTGGACCTGTGCCTGGCCCCGGCACGGGCGGTGGGCGCTCTGCCGGCCCTGGCGCTGCCGGTGGTGCTGCTGTGGCTGGTGATGCTGCGGGTGGCGCGCATCTGGGCCGTGCCCGCCGCCGTGGCGCTGACCGCGGTGATGATCACGGTCTTCACCCCCCTGCCCCAGGGCGCCTTCGAGCATGCGGGGCTGCATATCCTGTTCGTGGCGCCGCGCTTCGACCTCTCGACCATGATCGGCGTGGGGCTGCCGCTGTTCCTGGTCACCATGGCCTCTCAGAACGTGCCGGGCATCGCGGTGCTGCAGGCCAATGGCTATCGCCCGCCCGCGGCGCCGGTGTTCGTGGCGACGGGCGTGGTCAGCGCGCTGGGGGCCTTCATCGGCGGGCATCTGGTGAATTTCGCGGCCATCACGGCGGCGCTGTGCGCCGGCCCCGAATCCCACCCCGACCCGGCGAAGCGCTGGATCGCGGGGCTGGTCTGCGGGCTGGGCTATATCGCGCTGGCCTTCGGCGCCGGGCACGCCGTGGCCGCCGTGGCCGCAGCACCCCCGGTGCTGATCCAGGGCGTCGCGGGGCTGGCCCTGCTGGGGGCGCTGCTCTCGGCCCTGCAAGGCTCCATGCTCAGCGAGCAAGGGCGGCTGCCGGCGGTGCTGACCTTCGTCACCTGCGCCTCGGGGCTGAGTTTCTTCGGGATCGGCGCGGCGTTCTGGGGGCTGGCCACCGGGCTGATCGCCAGCCGGATCCTGCGGCAGTAGCCAGGCCTCAGCCTAGCTTCTCCAGCCCACCCATATAGGGCCGCAGCACCGGCGGGATGATGACGGACCCGTCCGGCTGCTGCCAGGTTTCCATCACCGCGATCAGCGCCCGGCCCACCGCCACGCCCGACCCGTTCAGGGAGTGGATGAACACCGTCTCCTTGCCGCGCTTGAAGCGGGTGTTCATGCGCCGGCCCTGGAAATCGCGCGTGTTGGAGCAGGAGGAAACCTCCCGCCACGCCTGCTGCCCGGGCAGCCACACTTCCAGGTCATAGGTGCGGGCGGCGCCGAAGCCGGTGTCGCCGCTGCACAGGAACACCCGCCGCCAGGACAGGCCGAGTTCCGTCAGCACGCGCTCCGCGCAGTGGGTCATGCGCTCGTGCTCGGCCTCGCTGTCCTCGGGGCGGCAGATGGAGACCATCTCCACCTTCTGGAACTGGTGCTGGCGCAGCATGCCGCGGGTGTCGCGCCCGGCGCTTCCGGCCTCGGACCGGAAGCAGGGCGTCAGCGCCGTGTAGCGCAGCGGCTCATGCGGCTCGGGGATGATCTCGCCCATGTTCAGGGCCGTCAGCGGCACCTCGGCGGTGGGGATCAGCCAGCGGCCGTCGGTGGTCTTGAACAGATCCTCGGAGAATTTGGGCAGCTTGTCGGTGCCATAGGCCGCGGCGTCGTTCACCATCAGCGGCACGGCGCATTCGGTGTAGCCATGGCTGCCCGTGTGCAGGTCCAGCATGAACTGGCCCAGCGCGCGTTCCATCCGCGCCAACGCGCCCTTCAGCACCACGAAGCGGGCGCCGGCGATGCGGCTCGCGGCCTCGAAATCCATCAGGCCGAGCGCCTCGCCCAGCTGGTAATGCTCCTTGGCGCCCTCGATCCGCACGGGTTCGCCATGCTGGTGCAGCACCACATTGGCGGTCTCGTCGGCGCCGTCCGGCACCTCGGCGTCCAGGATGTTGGGCAGGCTGGCCAGCATGAATTCCAGCTTGGGGCCCAGCTCGTCCGTCGCCTCGATCAGGTTGCGCAGCTCGCGCGCCTCATCCTCCAGCGCGGTGGTGTCCTCGCCCCCGCGCTTCTTCTGGCCGATCTCCTTGGCCAGGGCGTTGCGGCGGGACAGGGCTTCCTGCTGGCGGGTCTGGAAGGCGCGGCGCTCCGTGTCCAGCGCCAGGATGGCGGGGGTAGCCGGGGCCATGCCCCGGCGGGCCAGCGCGGCGTCGAAAGCGGCCGGGTTGGCGCGAATGGCGCGGATATCGTGCATCTTATTCTTCCGGCTGCGGCTTCGGCACCATCCAGCTCGCGGCGAGGATGGAGATCTCGTAGAGCAGGATCAGCGGCAAAGCCAAACCCACCTGGCTGATGATGTCAGGCGGGGTGATGACGGCGGCGATGATGAACATGCCCACCACGGCGTAACGGCGGCCCTTGCGCAGCGTGTCCACCTGCAGGATGCCCACCTTGCACAGCAGCGTCAGCGCCACGGGCATCTGGAAGGCCAGCCCGAAGGCCAGGATCATCTGCATGACCAGCGAGAGGTATTCGCTGACCTTGGCTTCCAGCTGGATGGGAATGCCGCCGGAGCCCGGGGGCGTCTCGAAGCTGATGAAGAACTTCCAGGCCAGCGGGAAGATGAAGTAGTAGGCCAGCGCCGCGCCCGACACGAACAGCACCGGGGAAGCCAGCAGGAAGGGGCGGATCGCCCGCTTCTCGCTGCGGTACAGGCCGGGGGCGATGAACAGCCACAGCTGGGTGGCCCACATCGGGAAGCTGAAGAACACCGCGCCGAAGAAGGCCACCTTCAGGTAGGTGAAGAAGGCCTCATACAGCTGGGTGAAGATCATGCGCCGGTCGGGGCCGGCGCCGCCCGCCAGGCGCGCCTGCTCGGCCAGGATGTCGGCCAGCGGCTGGGCCAGGAAGCCGTAGATCTGGCCAGAGAAGTAGTAGCACAGGCCGAAGGCGATACCGAAGGTGACCACCGAATAGAGCAGGCGCGTGCGCAGCTCCATCAGGTGCTCCATCAGGGGCATGGGCTTGTCGTCGATCGGGTCTTCGGCCGGCTCGGTTGCCACGCGTGTCTCTTCTCAGGCTTGGGTGTTGGCCGGGCGGGGTTCCGCCGGGGTGGTGGCGTCGGGGGCCGTGGCTTCGGGCGGGATCACGGCGGGGGGTTCCTCGGCGGGAAGCTCCTCAGCCTTCGGCTCCTCCTTCGGCGCCAGCAATTCGGCGGGCGTCAGCGTCGCGGGCGGCAGGAAGTCCGGCGCGCCTTCCGTCGTGGCGGCCGTGGCCGGCGGCGGGGGCGGGATATAGGGGGCCAGCGTCGCGGGCGGGATGAAATCCGGCGCGCCCGCCGTGGTCGCGGCGGTCGCGGGCGGCGTCCAGGCCGGGGTGGTGCTGCCCGACAGCCCATCCATGGCGCCACGGATGGTGCCGTCGCCGTCCACCGTCTTCTCCACCATCCCCTTCAGATCGAAGCGGCGGATGTCGCTGATAGTGTTGCGCACTTCGTGGATCTTGTCGCGAACGTCCGTCAGGTTCGCTTCGCGCACCAGCTCATCCGCCTGGGATTGGAATTCCCGCAGCGATTTCTTCGCCTTCTGAATACCGGAGGCGATGCCCTTGATGGCGTTCGGCAGCTCCTTGGGACCGATGACGACAACGGCCACCACCCCAATGAGCGCGATTTCGGACCAAGCCAGGTCGAACAACATTGTCCCTCTCGCGGCGGGGGATGGCCCCGCTTTTCCGGTATGGGTTGGTTAGCAGCAAGGCCATGATCTAGGAAGCCATGCGCCCGAAGTCATCCCGCCAAGTCCGGTGGGAAAACGAAGGCGCGCTCGGGATCGGCGATCAGCCCCACCACATCGTCGCGTTTCAGCCCGGTGCCGGGGGGCAGCCGGGCGTGCAGGTGCAGCACCTCGCCCGAGGGCGCGGTCAGCGCCAGATGCGCCATGGTGGTGGCCCCCAGCAGGCGGCTGGCCTCCACCCGGGCAGGCACGGCGCCGGCGGTGCCGGGGGGCAGCAGGCGCAACCCCTCCGGCCGCACCAGCAGCGTGGCGGGGCCATCGGGCAGCGCGGCCTTCAGCACGCCCAGCGCGCTG
The DNA here is from genome assembly GCF_009900765.1 of Rhodovarius lipocyclicus. GTDB lineage: Bacteria > Pseudomonadota > Alphaproteobacteria > Acetobacterales > Acetobacteraceae > Rhodovarius > Rhodovarius lipocyclicus. The sequence continues at coordinate 6,611 of NZ_JAAABL010000003.1, read as the reverse complement.
TGGGCCACGCCATCGCGCATCTCGGCCGGGATCTGGTTCACCTCGCCCAGGAATCGGGCGACGAAGGGGGAGGCCGGGCGCAGATACAGCTCCTCCGGCGAGCCGATCTGTTCCACCAGCCCATGGCGCAGCAGGGCGATACGGTCGGCCAGGAACATGGCCTCCTCCGCGTCATGGGTCACGATCAGGGCGGGGATGCCGGCCTGTTGCAGCACATGCAGCGTGTCGTCGCGCACTTCCTCCCGCAGGCGGGCGTCGAGGCTGGCGAAGGCCTCGTCCAGCAGCAGGGCGGCGGGGCGCGGGGCCAGCGCGCGGGCCAGGGCCACGCGCTGCTGCTGCCCGCCCGAAAGCTGGTGCGGCCAGGCGGCGGATTTCTCCGTCAGGCGCACCCGGGCCAGCGCCTCGGCCACCCGGGCATCGCGTTCGCCGCGCGACAGGCCGGTCAGGCCGAAGCCCACATTCTCGGCCACCGTCAGATGCGGGAACAGCGCGTAGTCCTGGAATACGAAGCCCACATGGCGCTGCTCGGGCGGCAATTCGCGGCCCGGCTCGGCCAGCACCCGGCCATCGAGGGTGATGCGGCCGCGCTGCACCGCCTCCAGCCCCGCCACCAGGCGCAACAGCGTGGTCTTGCCATCGCCCGAGGGGCCGAGGATGCACAGGATCTCGCCCGGCTTCACCTCCAGGCTGATGCCGCGCAGGATCTCGCGCGGCCCGAAGGCGTGGTGAATGTCCTCTAGGCGCAGGGTCATGCGCGCTTTTCGCCCAGAGCGGGCGCGCGCGCCAGCACCCCGCGCCGCTATTCCGCCGCCGCGCGCAGGGGCGCGATGGCGGCGTCGCCCCGGGTCTGCGGCAGTTTCCAGCCCAGCAGCTTCGAGGCCACCAGCGTGCGCAGCACCTGCGCCGTGCCGCCGCCGATGGTAAACATGCGCACGTCGCGCGCCATGCGCTCCACCGGGCAGTTCCGCGAATAGCCGCGCGCGCCGAACATCTGCAACGCATCGTTCACGATCTTGATCGCGGCCTCGGAGGCGAAGATCTTCGCCTGCGCCGCCAGCTCCGGGTCGGGGAACAGGCTGCCATTCGGCCCGCGGGAGGCCGCGGCCGCATGCAGCATGAGGCGCGAGGCCGTGAGCTGCGTGCCCATATCGGCCAGCATCCATTGCAGGCCCTGGAATTCGCCGATCGGGCGGCCGAACTGCTCGCGTTCCTTCACCCAGGCCAGGGCATGGTCCAGCGCGCCGGCGGCGATGCCCATGGCCACCGTGCCCGCGCCCACGCGCTGGGAGTTGTAGGCGTTGATGAGCTGCGCGAAGCCGCGCTGGAAGCCGCCCGGGGCGCGCAGCACCATCTCGTCGGGCACTTCCAGATCGGTGAAGGTCAGCTCGCCCTCGGGCATGCCGCACAGGCCCATGGTGGGTTCGCGGCGGGTCATCTCCAGCCCCTTCTGGCCGCGTTCCGCCAGGAAGCCGCCAATGCCCAGGAAGTGGCCGTTTTCGTCATGCGCGCGCGCGAAGATCAGATGCACCTTGGAAATCGAGGCGCCGGTGATCCAGTGCTTCACGCCATTGATCACCCAGCGGTCGCCGCGCTTGTCGGCGCGGGTGCGCATGCCGGTGGCGTCGCTGCCGGCCTCGGGTTCGGTGATGCAGATGGCGGGCTTGTCGCCGGCCAGCACCAGATCGGCCGCCCAACGCTTCTGGGCATCGCTGCCGAAGGCCATGATGGTGGAGATGGCGCCCATATTGCCCTCCACCACGATGCGCGCGGTGACGGTGCAGTGCTTGGCCATTTCCTCGACCACCACGCAGACATCCAGGAAGTCCCTGCCCTGCCCGCCCCATTCGCGCGGGATGGACATGCCCATGAAACTCGCCTCGGCCAGCTTGCCTACGATGTCCCAAGGGTATTCACGGCTCTGGTCGATCTCAGCCGCGCGCGGGGCGACATGGGTGCGGGCGAATTCGGCGGCGCGGGCGCGCAGGCCCTGGTCGATGGCGGGAATGGTCATGGACGTCTCTCAATCTTCTTGACGCCCATTGGACCCCAATAAAGGGTAAGGCGGCAAGGGGGGCATGGAACCCCCTTGCCGCCTCGCTCAGCCAGCCGGGCTTACGCGCCGGAGGACTGGGAGCCGAGTTGCGGCGCCGTGTGGCCAGCCTGCTGCGTCGGCCGGGCTTCGGCCTGGGCATGCAGCGGAGTGGCGGGAGCCACGGCGCGGGTTTCGGTGGGCATGCCGCTGTTGCCAGTGTTCGCGATCACAACCGGGCCGCCGCCGACAATATTGTTGCTGGCGACACGCGGATACTCATTGGTCCACTCACCCTCCGCCCGGGCATTGTTGACGAAACCGCCCAGAATCAGGGTGGAGGCGAACAGCGTGATCTTGATGGCGTTCTTCATGGTTCTAGTCCTCTATTGTGCGGATCCAGCACCGAGGCGCCCCATGGCGCCCCGCGATCTCTGCATGGGCTTTCGGTTGATCACCACGAAGGGATACATGGATATTTGGTAATGTTTTGTCCATCTTCGCAATTGTAAGATTTTGCATCAGCGAAGCGGTGCGTGCCGACATGGGTTACGACGCGGCGGCGGGCACGTCAGATGCACCCGGCCACGCATATCGCACGGCCGGCTCGGAGATTTTCGTCGGTCTGGACGCGCCATCGCGCTAAAGCCCCGGGCGGCACAGCCTGCCCGGGACGGAGCCCGCCACTAGGGCGTCAGGCTCAGGGCCCGCCTTCCGGCGTGCTACGTCAGGGCGCGCCTTCCGGCGCGACTGGCCGGGTCTCCAGCACCTTCAGCCCATAGCCCTCAAGCCCCACCACGGGGCGGGGGTTGTTGGACAGGCGGATGATCTCCGTCAGGCCCAGATCGGCCAGGATCTGCGCGCCGATGCCATAGTCGCGCAGCGCGGGGCTCGGCACGCGCTCCCGCCGGCCGCGCACCTGGGTGCTGATGCCGTCCGGGCGGTAATCCCGCAGCAGCACCACCACGCCACGGCCCTCGGCCTCGATCACGCGCATGGCGGCGTGCAGTTCGCGGGTGCCGGCACCCTCCACCAGGTCATGCAGCAGGTTGGCGGCGTGCATGCGCGTCAGCACCGGCTCGGGGCCGGAGATGTCGCCCTTGATCAGCGCCACATGCTCGCCCGGCTCCAGCTTGGTGGAATAGACGATGACCTTCCACGCGCCGCCGACGGCATGGGTGATCTCGCCCTCCTCCACGCGCGTCACCAGCCGCTCCGTGCGGCGGCGATAGCCGATCAGGTCCGCGATGGTCCCGAGCTTCAGGCCATGCTTCTGCGCGAAGCTCACCAGGTCCGGCAGGCGGGCCATGGTGCCGTCCTCGTTCATGATCTCGCAGATCACGCCGGAGGGGTTGAGGCCCGCAAGGCGCGCGAAATCCACGGCCGCTTCGGTGTGGCCGGCGCGCACCAGCGTGCCGCCCTCACGCGCCACCAGCGGGAAGACATGGCCCGGGGTCACGATGTCGTCGCGCCCGGCCTCGGGGTTCACGGCCACCGCCACGGTCTTGGCGCGGTCGGCGGCCGAGATGCCCGTGGTCACCCCCTCCCGCGCCTCGATCGAGACGGTGAAGGCGGTCTGGTGCCGGGTGCCGTTGCGCTGGGCCATCAGCGGCAGGCCCAGCTGCTCCACCCGATGGCGGGTCATCGCCAGGCAGATCAGGCCACGCGCGTGCTTGGCCATGAAGTTGATGGCGTCCGGTGTGGCGAACTGCGCGGGGATGACCAGGTCACCCTCATTTTCGCGGTCCTCGTCATCCACCAGGATGAACATGCGGCCCTGCCGGGCCTCATCGAGCAGTTCCTCGGTGGGGGCGAGGAATTCATGCAGGCTGCTCGTCACGGTCTTCATACGCGGAACTCCAGCTGCCGGGCGACATAGCGCGCCAGCGTATCGGCCTCGAAATTCACCGGATCACCCGGCTGCAAGATCCCGAATGTGGTGTGGGCGGCGGTATGGGGAATGATGTTCACCCCGAATTCCTCGCCCTCCACCTCATTCACCGTCAGCGAGACGCCATCCAGCGCCACGCTGCCCTTCTGCGCCACATAGCGGGCGAAGCCCTCCGGCGCGCGGAAGCGCCAGCGGACGGAGGCGTTCTCGGGCGTGGCCGACACCACGCGCGCCACGCCATCCACATGGCCGCTGACGATATGCCCGCCCAATTCATCGCCCAGGCGCAGGCTGCGTTCCAGGTTCACCCGGCTGCCGGGGCGCCAGCGGCCGAGCGTGGTCTTCGACAGGGTCTCGGCACTGGCATCGACCAGGAACTCGTCATCGGCCAGCCGCACCACCGTCAGGCACACGCCGGAACAGCAGATGGAGGCACCGAGCGCGGTTTCCGGTTTCGCCAGGAATTCCGGCGCCACGCCGATCACCACGCGCATGTCGTGCCCGCCGCCGATCGGCTGCACCTCTCGCACCGTGCCCAGCGCGGTCACAATCCCCGTGAACATCAGGGCTCCTCCTCGAACTCGCTCAACAGATCAGGGCCCAGAACACGGGTGGCCACACGCCGGTATCTGGGCATGGAAGCCAGGGCGTCCACCCCGAAAGCCGCGACGGCGGGCAATCCATCGCCCCCCATCACGGCCGGAGCATGGAACCACATCACGCGCTGCACCAGCCCAGCCCCCAGCAAAGCGCCCGCCAGGCTGGCCCCGCCCTCGCAGAACACGCGGGTGACGCCGCGCTGGGCCAGGGCGCCGAGCGCCGCCCGGGGCTCCAGCCCACCGCCCGGCTGCATGGGGGCCTGGATGATCTCGACGCCGGCTTCCAGATAGGGCGCCAGCCGGTCCGGCCGGTGGCCGGTGCGGGTGACGATCCAGGTGGGGGTTTCGCGCGCGGTCGTCACCAGCCGCGCGCCCAGCGGCGTGCGCAGCCGGGCATCGAACAGCACGCGCGGAATGTTCGGCAGGCCCAGGTCGCGGATGGTCAGGTCCGGGTCGTCGGCCAGCACCGTGCCGCTGCCCACCAGCATCACGTCATGGCGGGCGCGGGCGGCGTGCGCCTCCCGCCTCGCGGCGGGGCCGGTGATCCAGCGGCTTTCGCCGCGCGCGGTGGCGATGCGCCCATCCAGCGTGCCGGCCAATTTCAGCGTGACCAGCGGCAGGCCTAGCGTGACCCGGCGCAGGAAGCCTTCCTGGAAGCGCCTGGCCTCGGCCTCCAGCACGCCTTCCTCCACCTCCACCCCGGCCTCGCGCAGGCGCTGGAAGCCACGGCCGTCCACGCGGGTGTCGGGGTCGCGCATGGCGACCACCACGCGCGCGACCCCCGCGCGCACCAGCGCGTCGCAACAGGGCGGCGTGCGCCCCCAATGGCTGCAGGGTTCGAGGGTGACATAGGCGGTGGCGCCCCGGGCGGCATCGCCCGCGCGGGCCAGGGCATCCACCTCGGCATGCGGGCGGCCGCCGGGCTGGGTCCAGCCGCGGGCGACCACCTGCCCATCCTTTACCAGCACACAGCCCACGGCGGGGTTGGGCCAGGTGCGGCCCAGGCCGCGAGACGCCATCTGCAAAGCGGCCCGCATATGGGCCAGGTCAGTCTCCGACGCCACGGGGCGTCACGGCTTGTCGAGTTGCCCGAGGAAGGCCTGGAAATCCTTCGCCTCGGTGAAGTTGCGATACACCGAGGCGAAGCGGACATAGGCGATTTCGTCGATGTTCCGCAGCGCTTCCATCACGATCTCCCCCACCCGGCGGGAGGGGATCTCGGATTCGGCCTCGGTTTCCAGCCGGCGCTGGATGCCGTTCACGATGCGCTCGATGCGCTCCTCATCCACCGGGCGCTTGCGCATGGCGATGCGGATGGAGCGCGCAAGCTTTTCCCGGTCGAAGGGCACGCGACGGCCATCGGTCTTGATGACCGTGATCTCGCGCAGCTGCACGCGCTCGAAGGTGGTGAAGCGCGCGCCGCAGGCGGGGCAGAACCGGCGGCGGCGGATAGCCGCGGCGTCCTCCGCCGGGCGGCTGTCCTTCACCTGGGTTTCGTCATGGCCGCAATAGGGGCAGCGCATCAGTCGCCTTTCTCAATAAACCGGAAAGCGCCGGCACAGCTCCTGGACCTCAGCGCCGATGGCGGCCTCGATGGCCGCGTTGCCGTCGGGGTTGTTGGCCCCCGCCAGCCCTTCCAGCACGCGCCCGATCATCTGCCCGATCTGGCGGAACTCCGCCTCGCCAAAACCCCGCGTCGTGGCGGCGGGCGAGCCCAGCCGCACGCCCGACGTCACCATCGGCTTCTCCGGGTCGAAGGGGATCGCGTTCTTGTTGCAGGTCAGGTGCGCCCGGCCCAGCGCGCCCTCGGCCGCCTTGCCCGTCACGCCCTTCGGCCGCAGATCCACCAGCATCAGGTGGTTGTCCGTGCCACCCGTCACGATGCCGAAGCCCAGCCCCTTCAGCGTGTCCGCCAGCACGGCGGCATTGGTCACCACCTGCTTCGCATAGGCGCGGAATTCGGGCCGCAGCGCCTCACCGAAGGCCACCGCCTTGGCCGCGATCACATGCATCAACGGCCCGCCCTGCAGCCCGGGGAAGATCGCGGAGTTGATCTTCTTCGCCAGCGCCTCGTCATTGGTCAGGATCAGGC